>NZ_JAHKRA010000005.1 GCF_019345525.1 Flavobacterium sp. NKUCC04_CG
CTTTAAAGGGTCGTGGGAGATGACCACGTTGATAGGCTATAGATGTAAAGGCAGTAATGTCATAGTCGAGTAGTACTAATAACCCGTAAGCTTATGTGTACTGTCCCGTTTATTAAACGGGACAGGATGACTTTCTACAAAAATACAAGTATTTAAATATCTTCGTATGTTACGATATTCGTTATTCCAGAGTTTTGGATAACAACCGATTTAAGGTGGTTATTGCAGCGGGGCTCACCTCTTCCCATTTCGAACAGAGAAGTTAAGCCCGTTAGCGCAGATGGTACTGCATTTATGTGGGAGAGTATGTCGTCGCCTTTCTTTAGAGAACCCCTAGTCTTCACAGACTAGGGGTTTTTTGTTTATAATCATTTCACCCCTACGGGGTTCTCTGCCTATAAGCGAATAAGCACATAGGCGTATCCGCCCTTAGAATCATGTCACCCCTCCGGGGTTCTCTGCCTATAAGCGAATAGGCACATCGGCGTATCCGCTTTTATAATCATTTCACCCCTACGGGGTTTTCCATAACCAACATTTTATTGTCTAGCATTATTTCACCCCTACGGGGTTCTCTGCCTATAAGCGAATAGGCCCATAGGCGTATCCGCCCTTAGAATCATGTCACCCCTACGGGGTTTTCCATAACCAACATTTTATTGTCTAGCATTCTTTCACCCCTACGGGATTCTCTGCTCATAAGCGAATAGGCCCATAGGCGTATCCGCCCTTAGAATCATGTCACCCCTCCGGGGTTTTATTCTAAGGAATTATACATAAAAGCGCAGCGCCACGGCACAAAATCCCTATCGTTTTGTCGCAGACGAAACGATAGGGATTTTGCTAATACATAAAATTTCATTTTTGTAACAATATTAATGTATCGTTTTCCTAGAACCCCGTAGGGGTGAAATGATTATAGAAAATGATGCGTAACACGGGATTGTTGTTTATAATAATAATATATCATTTTCGTAGAACCCCGTAGGGGTGACATGATTATAAAAAATGATGCGTAACACGGGATTGTTGTTTATAATAATAATATATCATTTTCGTAGAACCCCGTAGAGGTGAAATGATTATAGAAAATGATGCGTAACACGGGATTGTTGTTTATAATAATAATATATCATTTTCGTAGAACCCCGTAGGGGTGACATGATTATAGAAAATGATGCGTCACACGGGAATGTTGTTTATAATAATAATATATCATTATCGTATAACCCCGTAGGGGTGACATGATTATAGAAAATGAGACGTCACACGGGAATGTTGTTTATAATAATAATATATCATTTTCGTATAACCCCGTAGGGGTGACATGATTATAGACTGGAAAAGAGAATCTCCCGTTTTGGGTATAGACGAATATGCACGAATATTATTTGAGCAAAATGCGAAAGATATTACGGTATATGAAAAGATTTATCCGATTGTAGTTAATGAAGCTTCTGAACTCTATGATTTTATCTCAGGTTCAGCCTTAGTACCTTATTTTGAACGTATGAGTGAATCGATTCAGGTGGAATTTACTATGGAATTTAAGAGAAGAATAGCACAGAAATTCCCAAAAAGCCCTGCTTTTTACGCATTTAAAAGAATCGTTATTTCAGCAAAATTCTAAATATTTATACGTGAAAAAGGGGCTAAATATAAACATTATATTTGCCCCGTTTTTCGGTTTTGAGTTTGTTTTAAGTGTATGCTTGTTGTATTAGGCTAGAAAGTACAATTGTGTTAATGGCAAGCTACTAGATGGAGTTGCTTGAACTAATTCACCATCAATTCTGATGTCATAAGTGCTGTGGTCCATAGTAATTTCTGGTAATGCATCGTTATGAATCATCGCTGTTTTTTTGACCGTTCTACAATTAGATACGAGTTTAAGCATTTTGGTAACGCCTAGTTCCTTAATCTGGCCGTTGTCTATAGCTTGTTGAGCTACAAACAAGGCAGAAATTTGTCCAACAACATCCCCATGGCAACCAAACATCGGTCGATACATATAGGGCTGTGGTGTTGATATAGAAGCATTTGGGTCTCCCATACCTGCGTAAGCAATAATACCTCCTTTAAGTACCATTTCTGGTTTTACACCAAAAGCTGATGGTTTATAAAAAACGATATCTGCCATTTTTCCAACTTCTATGGAGCCTACATGCTCAGATATTCCATGTGCTATAGCTGGATTAATGGTATATTTGGCTATATAACGTTTCGCTCTGAAATTGTCGTTTTTTACGTCAATTCCCAAAGAACCTCTATCTTTTTTCATTTTATCGGCAATTTGCCAGGTTCTGCTAACTACTTCTCCAATTCTTCCCATAGCTTGTGAGTCTGAACTCATCATACTGATAGCTCCTAAATCTTGTAAGACGCCTTCAGCACCAATGGTTTGTACACGAATACGCGATTTCGCAAAAGCGAGATCTTCTGGAATGTTTTTATCCAAATGATGACAGATCATCATCATGTCCAAATGTTCATCTACCGTATTGATGGTAAATGGATTGGTTGGTGTAGTAGAAGAGGGTAAAATATTGGCGTAGGAAGCTACTTTTAATAAATCTGGAGCATGTCCACCTCCAGCACCTTCAGTATGATAAGTGTGTATGGTGCGATGGTTAAATGATTTCAAGGAATCCTCTACAAAACCAGCTTCGTTTAAGGTGTCTGTATGAATACAAACTTGAATATCTGCTTCGTCTGCTACTTCCAAACAGTTATTCAGTACATAAGGAGTACTTCCCCAATCTTCGTGAATTTTCATGCCACCTGCACCTGCGGTTATTACTTCGTTTAACGCCTCGGCACTAGAACTATTCCCCTTTGCAAGAAATACGAAATTAATGGGAATAGTATCTGTTGCCAATAGCATTTTTCTTAGATTCCAAACACCAGACATACAGTTCGTCGCCAAACTTCCTGCAGCTGGTCCGGTACCGCCACCAACTACAGTCGTGGTACCGGCTTGTAAGGCCACATCAAATTGTTGTGGACAAATATAGTGTACGTGGGTATCAATGGTTCCGGCAGTAACGATTAAATTTTCTGCAGCAATAACCTCCGTACCAACACCGATGGTCATGTTTGGCGTTACACCATCCATAACATTAGGGTTACCAGCTTTTCCGATTCCTACAATGATACCGTCCTTAATACCGATATCTGCTTTTACAATTCCCCAATGATCTACGATTACAGCATTGATGATTACGGTATCTAGTACTCCATCTGCACGGGTGGCTGTTGGGTGTTGTCCCATACCGTCGCGGATTACTTTTCCCCCGCCAAATAAACATTCATCTCCATAAGTGGTGAAATCCTTTTCAATTTCAATCCACAAAGATGTATCTGCGAGTCTAACCTTGTCTCCAGTTGTAGGGCCATAATAACTGGCGTATTCTTTTCTATTTATTTTTTTCATGTGTCCTTTAATATTTGTTTGTCAAAAGTGTTTAAACAATCGCTACTTCTGCATTTTGTTTTGGTTGTATCAAAACAGTCGTTTAAGGCAATTTTTCCTGTTTACTTTTGAGTGATTCTTTATGATATGTTCTAAGAGGATTGTTTTTTAAACCATTTAGACACTATAAAGCAGCGTTTACTTTTCCTGTGAATCCGTATATTTCTTGAGTTCCCCCATATTTTACTAGGTTGACTATTTGCTCTTCACCTGGTAAGAAACGAGTAGATAATCCGGATGCTATATCAAGACGGTAGCCTAAAGTAGGTTGGCGGTCAAAGATTAAGGCGGGATTGGTTTCATAAAAGTGGTAATGTGATCCTACTTGTACGGGACGATCGGCGCTGTTGACTACTTTAATAGTCATGCGTTCACGATTTGGTAATAATTCAATATCTTCATCTGCGAATTCGTAGGCTCCAGGAGCCACATCGTTTTCGTTTATAGGAATTGGTCGTTGTAAGGAAACTAATTTTGTTCCATCAGGAAAGGTAGCTTCAACTTGCATATCAACTAGTAAATTCGCAACCCCAGGCATAACTTGATCTGCCGTTAGCAGATGATTACATTCTTCAATTAGTTGATTTACTGTTTTGCCTTCTCGAGCACCTTCAATAATGTGTCCACAAAAATAAGAGATGGTTTCCGGATAATTTAAGGCGAGGCCTTTTTGCTTCCTTCTCCCTGCTATTTCTGCGGCAAATAACAATAATAACTTTTCATTTTCTTGCTTTGTTAAATACATAATCTCGATTTATTAGATGGCAAAAGTAGCACTATAATCAAGCTACTAATAATACAAATCAGGACTATGCTAGTACTTTTTCAACTTATTTACCGTTGTAAATAAGCTGCTTTTTGCGTATCTTTACCTATAGCAAATTTCTTTTAAATCGTGGAAATACCATCTAAATTCATAACGAATGAAGAGTTTAAAAAACTCTTTCTACCTGCGGCATCTCCCCATATTTTATTTAATAGAAATAGCCTGCAATTGTATAGTATTCAGGACTATTTCAAGGGAATTTTGCATACTAATGAAGTTTATAAAACCACCTTTAATTTTTTGATTTTCGTTACTCATGGACATGTTATACAACAATATGAAGATTTACAATATCCTGTTTTACAGGGACAATGTTTAAATGTAAATAGGGGAATTCGCACTAAAACCATTGAAGTATCCGAAGATGTTGAGGGCTTTATAGCTATTTATGAAGAAGAGGTTTTAACGCATTTTCTTTGGCATAATGCCAAGCCGTTTTATTATAATTATGCGCCTTTCTTTCCATTGGATTTGTATGAAATGAAAGCAATGTTGGCCAGTTTTATCATTTTAGATGAAGAGTTAAAGCAACCTCAAAATCGTGCAGACATTTATTTAAATTTATTTTTTTCTATCTTATCGCGGCTTTCTTATCACGCTGAAGATGTATCGTGGAATCTGCGCGATGTGCAAATATTATATAAATTTAAAGAGCTGGTTAAGGATCATTATATGGAACATCAACCGGTAGCTTTCTATGCGGATTTGTTAGCTGTTTCTGAAAACTATTTAAATAAATGCGTAAAAAGAGTCATGGGTATGTCAACCAAACAGTGGATTAATGAGATTTTTATACGTAGGAGTCAGATTTTATTGCAAGATGCAACCAAAGATATTGCAGAAATAGCCTATGCTCTAAATTTTCATTCAGCATCTTATTTTACGCGATTCTTTAAAAAAATAACGGGAATAACTCCTACAGCATATCGCATAAATAATGGAATTATAGCAATAAAGGCAGAAAAAATGAAATCCAAAGGCATAATATAGATTTTATATAAAACAAAAAGTGGTCGATAATTCGACCACTTTTTGTTGATTACTTCACAATTTTGAATTATTTGCGAGTATAACTTACCGTCACATCTGTAGTTCCAAATTTTGGGTAATTCATTTTATATTTTAATACCAATTCCGTATCGTTTACTGAAATAATCGTACGTTTGGTTTCTTCTCCAACTACGCTAATTGTTTCATCGTTCCAAGCTACAACGTCAGTTGAACCTTCACAATTTTGTCCTACTTTATTTTCTACTTTTACTGTACCCACTTTGAGTGGAAGCAATTCAATAATATCTACAGCACAACCTTCTTTAATGGTAGCAAAAGGATGTGTATTGGTTCCTGCTGGATAGGTATAAGTTAAATTTGTTGCTTCCCATTTTCCAATCAACTTGTTTGACGGTTCCGGGTCAATCGGATTAGGAATATTATTGTCATCACTACTGCTACAGCTGTTGATAGTTAAAGCAGCCAACACTAAAGTTGACATATAAATTAATTTTTTCATTAGAATGATTTTTGTTTGCGGCAAAGATACCAATTAATATTTAAACGACAGCAATACCTAAGTTTTACAAGATGATAAAAGCACTTCAATACATCAGTTTATAGTAGATATTTTAGCTATATATGTGTATTTACATAGATTTTTTAACAGCAATATATAATTTATCTACAACTAATTCCATTTCATTTTGATTAAAATTCCCAAATCCCAATCGCATTGCTGTGATGTTTTTAGATTGATATAATAAGGGAGTTGGTAGGTATAAATCTTGTTTTAAACATTCTTTACTTATGCGCATTAAATTAAGTCCGGTATCCCATTGTGTCCATATAGCAAGTCCGCCGGTAGGTATGGTGAAATCGATATAGGGATTCAATTGACTTTGAAGTAAATCGGCAAAATCATCGCGTCGCTGTTGGTATATTTTAGAGACCTTTTTGAGGTGACGGTTGATTTCTCCTTCCACAATCATTTCTCCGAGTACCCCTTCCATTAAAACATCACCTTGTTGATCAATGATATTTAAGAATTTGTGAAGTTCGCGTATTAATTCTTCCGGTGCTACTATAAAACCCGTTCTAAACCCGGGAGCCAATGATTTACAAAAAGAACCTATATATACAACCATACCTTGGCTATCGGCGCTAGCTAGGGGTAAAATGGGACTGCTGTTATAGTGAAAGTCGTAATCGTAATCATCCTCTAGGATGATAAAGCCGTATTGGGCAGACAAACGAAGCAATTCAATTCGGCGTTCGACACTTAAGGTTACTGTAGTGGGATAATGATGATGCGGCGTTAGATAAAGCATCCTAATTTTAGTGGTTTCGCAAAGCCTTTTTACAGCGTCTACATCGATACCTTCTTCATCCATGGGGACTGAAAGTAGGGTGGCACCCGCTTTTTGAAAAATCATATTGGTCGCGTAATAACTCAGTTCTCCTACCAATACTACATCCATAGGTTCTATCAACATTTCTGTAGCAATATAAATACCCATTTCAATACCGCGTGTAATCATGATGTTACTTTTAGAAATGTGTAGTCCTCGAGAGAGATTTAGAAAATTGGCTAGATTTTCTTTAAAGTATTCATTGCCTTCATGTTGATGGTAGCCCAAGTGTTTTTGACTGCTTTTACGCTGCAAATGGGCACTGTACCATTTTGAAAGTTGCGCTATTTGTGATAAGCGTATATCGGGAATACCATCGGTAAAAGTCCAGGTACTTTTAGACTGATCAACCGGATGGTCGAGTATGTTATTTTTTTTAAAAACAAAACCGGTACGTGTGGGGTAATGTGCCAGATCGGTTTGTAGAAATGAATTTATTTTTTGAGGTTTTTGACTTTTTTTTCCCGCTACAAAAGTGCCTTTATTTGGCACGATGTCTATCCAACCTTGAGCGTTTAGTTCGTCAAAGCTTGAAACTATAGTATTCCTGTGAACTTCAAGGGTTTTAGCTAAACTTCTACTGCCTGGTAATGCGGTACCCGCCACCAAATAACCGCGCTGAATGGCATTGATAATTTGGGTGGCAATTTGTAGGTAAACAGCAGTGCTTGATTGGCGATCAATGACTATAAAACTCTTAAAGGGAACATCAACCGGACTATTCATAATCTAAAAACTGGTAGGTTTGTTTGTCCGGGCAAGGTATTACTTTTGCTGAAAATACTAACTATGGATTGGAATAATTTATTGGAACATATAGTTAAAAATGACCGTAGTCATGCTCAATTCCTGAATACTTTGTCGTTTATGGAAAACGCAGGTGCGCGAAAAATATCGCACTGTGAAGATCCTATAACAGTCACCTTATTGCAATTAAAGCACGCCGCAGAAGAACACCGGCATGCCTATTATTTAAAGAAACAAATACTCAAGCTTAACAACAATTGGTGTTTGACTTATCAATCTTCAGACTTGTTAGCTGCAGTTTCGACCAAACAATATTTAAACCAATTGGATAGTAAGGCTTGTCGTTTTCTAAAAAAGCATTATCAATTGACGAGCAGTCAACTAAAGCATGCGGCTTATTTGTTTGTAACCTACGCTATTGAAGTACGCGCAGATGCTTTATATCCTATATACCAAGAAGTCTTGACTCGTTTGCAGAGTCGGGTAATGGTTAAGTCAATTATACTAGAGGAAGCAGGACATTTAGAAGAGATGATTGCGCAGTTAGATTTGTTTTCACAAGATTGGAAGACGGTAGCGGATATTATTATTGCGCTAGAAAATGAATTGCACGACGAATGGTTTAGCGCTTTAATACAAGAAATCAACTATCGTGAAAGCGTTTGATGATAGTATAAATAAACGCTTAAATGCGCGTAGGGATAACGGCTTGTTTCGCAGTTTGGGTAAACCAGTACAGCAAATTGACTTTGCATCTAATGATTATCTGGGATTGGCGCGTAACAGCGCATATCATGAAATGGTTTTTGAAGCGGTTCAGGCCAACAAAGCCAGCTTAGTTGGAAGTACGGGATCGCGCTTGCTCACTGGTAACTCGGTCTATGTAGAATGGATAGAAAAGAAAATCAGTAGGTTGCATCAGGTGGAAAAGGCAAGCTTATTTTCATCGGGTTATTTAGCCAATTTGTGTCTGTTGTCTTGTATTCCTCAGCGTGGAGAAACCGTTTTAATCGATGAGCATATTCACCGCTCTGTACACGACGGTTGTCGGTTAAATCAGGCTCTAAAATGGAAGTTTAAACATAACGATTTGCACGATTTAGAACAATTGTTAATGAGAGCAAAAGGCAATTGTTATGTGGTTATAGAGAGTTTGTATTCCATGGATGGCAGCTTTGCACCCCTAAAAGAAATGGTTGCTTTATGCGAAAAACATAAGGCCTTATTAGTGGTCGATGAGGCGCATGCTTTTGGAGTCTATGGTTGGGGATTAGTAGCCCATTATCAGTTGCAAGCTAAGGTTTTTGCTACAGTAGTAACCTATGGAAAGGCCATGGGATGCCATGGTGCTGCTGTATTGGGTAGTGATTTATTACAGCAATTGATCATCAATTTTGGCAGTCCCTTTATATACAGTACTTCGGCAAGTATGGTACAGTGGATTGCCATAGACAAAGGGTATGACTTTTTGGATAAACACCGTGATTTACCAATTCTATTAGAAGATAACTTGCGTTTTTATAAGGAACAACAATCCCAAGTGGTGACGGAACTATTAAGTCCCATACAATCGGTCGTCATTCCGGGAAACCGCGCTGTAAAAGAAAAGGCTCAACAGTTGGTGAGTCATGGTTTTACGGTTTATCCAATTGTTAGTCCTACAGTAGCTATTGGACAAGAACGTTTGAGAATTTGTATACACAGCTTTAATTCTAAAGATGAAATAGCTCAATTAATACATCACTTAAATAAGTAAAAAACATGAATAAAGAAAAGAATTTATTTATAAGCGGAATTGGTACTGGCGTTGGAAAAACCGTTGTTTCCGCTGTTTTAGTACAGCAGCTAAAGGCCGATTATTGGAAGCCGATCCAATCGGGAGATTTAGATAATAGCGATACCGATATGGTTAAAAAATTAGTAGATCAACAAGGAAAACAATTTCACCCCGAGCGCCACCGATTAAAACTCGCTGCTTCGCCACATAAGTCAGCGGCTAAGGAGGGAATTGTAATAAAAAGCAGCGATTTTGAACTTCCAATCACCTCCAATCGATTGATAATCGAAGGAGCAGGAGGAATATTGGTGCCGATTTCGGATGAATTTTTTATGGTTGATTTGATACATCAGTTTAAGGCAGAAGTAGTATTGGTCGTTCGCGATTACCTCGGGTGTATCAATCATACTTTATTGGCCATAGAATTTTTAAAGCAACAAAAAATTCCGATTGCTTACTTGGTGCTCAACGGCGATATGGATGAAGATACTGCAAGGATCCTTTTAAAACAGATCGGAATAAATACCCAAATTATACGTCTTATGGAATTTAAAACCCTAGAAAAGAACGAAATAATAAACTGTAAACTAGCATAAAAATGAAAAAAGCATTAGAAATTAGAACTGATTGGAGTAAAGAAGAAGTATATGAAATATACAATCAACCGTTGATGGAATTGATTTACCAAGCGGCAACAGTACATAGACAATGGCACAAAGCAACAGAAATTCAGGTTTGTACCTTATTGTCCGTTAAAACAGGAGGTTGTCCAGAAGATTGTTCTTATTGTGGTCAAGCGGCACGCTATCATACCGATATTAAAGTTCAAGCTTTGTTGCCTACAGCCGAAGTGATTGCCCATGCTCAAAAAGCAAAAGACTCGGGTTCTTCGCGATTTTGTATGGCTGCAGCTTGGAGAGAGGTGCGCAATAACCGTGATTTTGACCGAATAATCGATATGGTTAAAGGGGTCAATGAGCTGGGTTTAGAGGTCTGTTGTACCTTGGGTATGCTTTCCGAGGAGCAGGCAGTCCGATTACAGGATGCAGGACTACATGCCTATAACCACAATTTGGATTCGTCTGAAAATTATTATGAAGAAATCATCAGTACTCGAAAATTTGATGACCGATTGAATACCATTAACCACGTTCGCAAGGCGGGAATTACGGTTTGTTCGGGTGGAATTATCGGTTTGGGTGAAACGCACCAAGACCGGATGTCGATGTTGCTGACTTTAGCAACCTTAGCACAGCATCCAGAATCGGTACCAGTCAATGCTTTAGCTCGGGTTCCGGGAACACCTTTAGAGAATCAGCCCAAAGTACAAACCTGGGACATGGTTCGCATGATAGCCACTGCTCGAATTTTAATGCCTAAATCGATGGTGAGGCTTAGTGCAGGCCGTGTTGAAATGACGGAAGAAGAGCAAGGATGGTGTTTTATGGCTGGTGCCAACTCCATTTTTTCAGGTGATCGAGAAACACTCTTGGTAACACCCAATCCCGGTTTGACGGAAGATAAAAGAATGTTCGCTAATCTCGGATTAACGCCAATGGTTGTTGAAAAAGTAATGGTATAATGAAAAGTTTACAAGAAAGAGATCAGTTAGTCAATTGGCATCCCTATACTCAGATGAAAACAGCCGCCGCTCCTATTGCGATTGTCAAGGGGCAAGGCGTGTTTTTATATGATGAAAACGGAAAACGGTATATCGATGCGGTTTCTTCGTGGTGGGTAACGCTACATGGGCATGCACATCCATATATAGCCCAACGTGTTTCAGAACAATTAAACACCTTAGAACAAGTCATTTTTGCCGGTTTCACACACGAGCCGGCAATACAACTCGCGGAGAATTTACTAAAACTATTACCGAGCAATCAGCAAAAAGTGTTTTATACGGACAACGGTTCAACCGCTGTTGAAGTAGCCTTAAAAATGTGCTTGCAATATTGGACTAACCAAAAACAGCCCAAACGAAAAATCCTCGCGTTTAAAAATGCTTATCACGGTGATACTTTTGGAGCCATGTCGGTCAGTGGACGTAGTGTCTGGACACATCCTTTTGAAGAATTGCTTTTTGATGTGGTTTTTATCGATTTACCCAATGCAGACAACCTAGCTGCTTTAAAGAGTCAAATAGATGAAATCGCTACAGAGGTATGCTGTTTTATATATGAACCGCTGGTTCAAGGGTCGGCAGGTATGCTGATGTATGATGCGGAATCATTGAGCACTTTAATGAATTATTGTCGCAGTCATAAAATTTGGCTAATTCAAGACGAGGTTTTTACGGGTTTTGGACGTACGGGTAAGTTATTTGCCACAGACCACTTAACTGCTGTACCGGACTTGATGTGTTTTTCCAAAGGCTTAACAGGAGGTACCTTGCCGATGGGAATCACCACTTGTACAGCGCCAATCTATAATGCTTTTTACTCTGACAATCAACATCAGGCACTGTTTCATGGGCATTCTTTTACAGCAAATCCGTTGGCATGTACTGCGGCTTTAGCGAGTTTAGAACTGTTGTTGTTAGCCAGTACACAGCAAAATATTGGACGCATAGTTCAAAAACACAAGGTATTTTCCAAATCGATTTCTCAACATCCCAAAATTAAAGCAATCAGACAATTGGGAACAATTTTGGCTATGGAATGGAATACGGATTCGAGCTCTTATTTCAGTTCGTTAAAAGAAAAACTATATGTTTATTTTCTAGAGAAAGGAATTTTGTTGCGTCCATTGGGAAACATCCTATATATCTTGCCTCCTTATTGCATAGAAGATTCTGAATTGGATTATATTTATCACGCTATAGAGGAAGCTTTGGAAGAATTGTAAGCAATGCAACAAGTCGGTTTATAATTAATGAAAGCTATGGTATAAATTGTTTAAATTTGCCCCGTAATAAACAATTTAAATCATGCATATTCAAGACTTGATTATTCAAAACCTAGACGGGTTAATCAAAGCGCAATCCAATAAAGCGGAATTGCAAATAGAAAATCTAATTGCTATAGGTGCGTATGTCGCAGCTGGTGTATTACGAGGTCGTTATCAGGTTGTGAAAGAGGTTAAGGAGGAGGAGATTAATGGTGTTTTTGGGATTGTTGGTAATTTTTATGCAGAAAATTTTGGGGGAGGTTTTACTCAAGAAGATTTTATTACCTTAAAAACCAGAGCAATGGAGCTGTTACAACAACCAACTTTTGATTCAGATCTTAACGAGTTTGTAGCAGAGATTCTTAAAAAAGATATATAATTAAATAGTGTAAGATGGCAGGTAAGGAGGCTCAAATCTCTTTACCGGCTATACTGGAACCTCCATCTACTCCCAATACTTGCCCAGTTATATAACCGGCTTCTTCAGACAAGAAAAAACAAACCGCAGCCGCTACTTCTTGAGGTTGTCCGATTCGTTTCATAGGTACCGAATTGATTGTTTGTTTTTCAGCCATACTGCCAATGGGACGCGATGTGCGAAATAAAAGGGTTTCTATAGGACCTGGTGCCACAGCATTAGATGTAATACCGTATTTGGCAAATTCCAAAGCCCATGTTTTGGTGCACCCTATAAGGGCGCTTTTAGCTGCAGAATAAGCTGTTCTATTCACGTTGCCGTGTATGGCTCTACTGCATATATTGACAATTCTACCGTAATTCAATTGCTTCATATTTGGTAGAAAAAACTGTGTAACTTGTATAGATGACCGTACATTTAAGGACCATACATTTTGTAAACTAATAAAGTCTAATTCCTCAAGAGGCTGGGGGAGTGATACTCCTACATTGTTGACAATAGCATAAATATCGTATTTGTTCCCGATTTCCTTTAATACCAACGCGGTTTTATCAAAATCGAGTAAATCACAAGAATACAATTCTCCAGGAAAATCTATACCCATAGTGTTGCGAGCCATACCCACTGCAAAACAGTTTTGGGCGGCTAATTTTTTGGCAATTGCCAAACCGATTCCTCGACTCGCTCCGGTAATAAGTACAGCTTTTTGTTTCATAAAATAGATTACTATGGTTACTGAAAAAGACTTCATTAAACGACCTGATATAAAAGGATGGTTTATGACTTTTTATTTGCTTGAAGTGCTATTTTATACAATATAATAAATTTTTTTTATAAAAAATTAAAAAATCCAAAGTATTCCGTTCTCTTATGTTGATTTTGTATTTTATATATCTGCCTCGGATATCAGGTCTAAAAGCTTTTTTGATCATGTTAACTGCAGTTTATAGTGGGGTAGATTTTCCTTTGAACTTTAAAAAGCTATGCCTTTTTAGCTTGATTCCGCTGTTAAATTTATGCGATATCAACGCGTCTTCTTGTAGTTAATGTCTATAATGCTTTAATTTGAGTAATCATTTTTTTAAAGATATATATAATGAATTTTAGTAACGCTAAATCACCGCTTAGGTTTGATTTTAAAACAGTTCAAAACTCCATTTTAATAGTCGCTTTTCTATGTTTTTTTCAGAATACACAAGCTCAGAAAAAGCCTATTGACCACAGTGTATACGATAGTTGGCAAAGTCTCGGTGTAAAATTATGGTCTGCGGATGGGAAAACCGCTTTATATCAAGTAGTTCCACAAGAGGGAGATAAGCTTTTGTATATACGATCAGTAGATTCGAACCGGAAAATACAATTAGCTAGAGGTGAAAATCCCGTGATAACTTCCGACTCCAAATACGCAATTGCACTGATTAAGCCTTTTTATAAAGACCTACGTGAAGGAAAGATAAAAAAGAAAAAAGACGATGAATTACCTAAAGATTCCTTGGCTATTATGAATTTATCGAATTTGGAAATCGTCAAAATTCCGTTGATTAAGTCTTTTAAAATTCCAGAAAAAGGCGGATCTAAATTAGCATATTTATTAGAAAATGATAAGGCGTTAAAAACCGTAGATAGTTTGAAAAAGGAAAAACCAAGCGCTCAAATAGCGGTAAAAACCAAAGACAAAAACGCAGAACCCCTACAATTGGTTTTGTTAGACTTACCTACAGGAAAGCAAATGGTTTTTGAAAATGTGGTGGAATACGAGTTTAGTAAAAACGGTAGGTATTTGGCATTAGCGACTCAAGAGCCGACGAAAAAGGATGCTAAGAAAGAAGAAAAAACAGAAGAAAAAACAGAAGAAGCAGCAGTTTTACTTAAGGATACTATAGCTGAAAAGCATCCTTTTGGAGTGTACTTAGTCGATACGGAAACCCACTTACAAAAGGCTATATTGGAGGCGAAAGGGGAGTTTAGTCAGTTTGTTTTTGACGAAACAGCCAATCGTTTAGCGTTTATCGGTACTACAGATGAAAAGAAGAAAGAAGTTAAAACCTATCGTTTATACAGCAGTTTTAAACGAGGAGTTGCTCGAGTATTGGCACAGGACGAAACCAAGGGTATGCCTGAAAAATGGGGAGTTTCTGAAAACAGTAAGCCGGTTTTTAGTAAAAACGGCAAAAAAGTATTTGTGGGTATAGCGGCCTTAAAGCAGCCTAAGGACACTACGTTTATTGCCGATGATCATGCCGTATTGGATGTTTGGCATTATAAGGATGAATATTTGCAAAGTGTACAACTTAAAAACCTCGATAAAGAATTAAAAAGAACCTATATGGCGGTAATTCATATGGATAAACCCGATTTTTTGATTCCGTTATCCGATGCTAATTTGCCGGAACTTACTTTGGTAAACGAAGGAAATGCAGATTATGTTTTGGGATATTCCGATAGAAAAGGGCGAGTGGCCACCCAATGGAATGGGTTTGCGGTACGCGACTATTATACGGTAGATTTGCGCAACGGCAAAAGTGATTTAATTATAGCCGGTTTAAATGGTTATGCCTATAGTTCTCCATTGGGTAAATATATAGTTTACTTTAATCGCGACAACGGAAATTGGTATAGTTATAACAACCAAACTAAAAAACACTTACAGTTAAATAGCGGTATTACAACAGCTTTTGCAGATGAGGAATTTGATATGCCCGATTTGCCAAATGCTTATGGAATTGCGGAGTGGACCGACAAAGATGAAAGTGTTTTGATTAAGGATCGATATGATATTTGGGAATTTACACTTAATGGATCAAAACCGGCAAAAAGCGTTACAAATCACTATGGAAGAGATCATCGCATTCGATTTGATATAAACAAATTTGATCGGGAGTTGCGCAGTATCTCAAGAAAACAATCCTTAATCTTAAGTGCTTTTAACGAAACTACAAAAGAGGCTGGTTTTTATAGCACAGTGGTAAGTTCAAATCAAACACCTCAAAAGCTACAAATGCAGCCAGTGTTTACAAATAGCGCCCTGATTAAAGCAAAAGAAGCTGATATTTATATGTATGCACAAGAATCTTTTACACAGGCGCCAAGTTTGTTTATTACTAGAGATTTTAAAACCAATAGTTGTATTTTAAATAGCAATCCACAACAATCAGCATACAATTGGGGAACTGCTTCATTGATTCAATGGACTACAGATACAGGTAAAGCAGCTTCGGGTATATTGTATAAACCTGAGAATTTTGACAGTACTAAAAAATACCCAATGATTGTTTATTTCTACGAAAAATTAACGGACAATTTAAATCGATATGAAGCTCCTGCTCCAACGGCATCTCGTTTGAATATCACTTATTTTGTAAGTAATGGTTATTTGGTTTTTACGCCAGATATCAGTTATGAAAAGGGATATCCAGGTCGTTCTGCGGAAATTTATATCAACTCAGGAGTTAATTACTTAAAAAACAATCCTTGGGTAGATGGTGATAAAATCGGAATTCAAGGTCAAAGTTGGGGCGGATATCAAGTAGCACATTTGATTACCAGAACCCATATGTATGCGGCAGCATGGGCAGGAGCTCCTGTTGTCAATATGACTTCTGCCTATGGAGGAATACGCTGGGGCACAGGGATGAATCGACAATTTCAATATGAAAAAACCCAAAGTAGAATAGGGAGTACTCTTTGGGAAGCTCGAGATTTATATATAGAAAATTCGCCTTTGTTCTTTATGGATAACGTACAAACGCCTGTAGTAATTATGCATAACGACAACGATGGTGCAGTGCCTTGGTATCAAGGAATTGAAATGTTTACCGCATTGAGAAGATTAGATAAACCGGTTTGGATGTTGAATTATAATGGAGACGAACACAATTTGATGAAAAGACAAAACCGTAAGGATATTCAAATCCGAGAGCAGCAATTTTTTGATCATTATCTTAAAGGAGCACCGATGCCGGTTTGGATGGATACGGGAGTTCCTGCAGTGTTAAAGGGAAAAACTTGGGGTTTTGAGTTGGTCAATTAATTAACAAGGCAAAAAGACTTGTGCCTATAGTGTTGTGAAAGGTCAATACAAGGAGTAGTAAACATAAAAGCGCAGTACGGTTTTGATATTAAAACGGTTTAAAACTAAAATCGTACTGCGCTAAATTATTCTCAATCGAGCTGAAATAGCTGATAAATGCCGTTCAGTATCCTAGGACTTTCCTAATTACTTGTATAAAACGGCTTTGTTTGCTGATAAAAATAACGGCTAATATCACCGTCTTTGTCCAATTGCATAAAATCTACAAATTGTTCGGCTTTTACAAACGGTCTAGTGGCTAATGCTGCCTGATCCGTGATTCGTTTCATGTCTTTTGTAGCACATTCTAAAGCAAATATATAGTGAGGTGGATCACCTACTACTGGATTGTATATCCATCCGATATGGGCGGCTTTTACTTCGGGTTGTGTTTTAAATAATTCGGTCAAGCAAGCTACCAGCTCTTCGGGATATATTTTGGGTTGACCAATCTGTACGGCCATACTTTGTTTGGTTTTTAAAATATTGGATTTTTTGTCAAACATAGAACCGCTAAGCATTTCGGAAATCTCTAAGGGGATTAATTCTTTATATATAGCAGAAAAAGGATTAACAACTACAGCGGAATTTGCCGCCATAGTTAAAAATTCTCTTCCATTTACAGCTACTGCAGTTACTTCATTTCTAATAGACTCTTGTTCATATATCCGGTCCAATTCCGTAAATACAGGAATGACTTGATTTGGAAAAACGACGATTGGCAGTTTTTTTAAATCGGATATGGAGCCTGTTTTTTTTCCATCGGATTCTTTCTGTGTCAATACATAAACAGATTCTTCAAGAAAACGACGGTAGAATTCTTCTCGATATTTTGCGTCATGACCTGCTTTTTCAAGGATCTCAGATAAAGTTGTTTTTTTCAAATCTTAGCGTTTAAGAGAATATGATGTTATTCGTTTTTGTAATAAATGACTTCAAATTTAAAGCAAAAAAAACTCTTTATACAAGTATAATTGATAATCTTTCGATATTAATCTTCCCTGTGGCTGTGGTTGTATATAGTGTTTTGTCTTGTAGTTTCATTGGAAAAGCTGTTTAGTTTCTCTACGAAGTATTTTTTATAAATCACATCCGGTTACTGAAATGCTGTACAGCAGTATTTAATGTTATTTATATTTTAAAACATGAATTATCGTGTTTTTTAACGTATTTTTATAGTAAACAACACTAGTATCTGAAATCTAGTATTGCTCATCCTATAAATAAATTAGAAAGTATGGATTTACATTCGGGTTTACCTTTTTGGATTGCAAAGAATGCTTTGTATGATTATTACAATCCGTTAAAGAGAGATATACAAGTATCTATTGCTATCATCGGTTCTGGAATTACTGGAGCTTTGGTTGCTAATGAATTGTGTGACCGTGGGATTAGTTGTACGGTTTTTGATCGGCGTACACCAGCAACGGGTAGTACTATAGCGAGCACTGCTCAGTTGCAATATGAGATTGATGTGCCCTTAAGTCAATTGATAAAGGATATAGGTGAAGAAAAAGCGGTTGCAGCTTATAAGGCAAGTTTACAATCGATTACGGATTTGGAGCAAACTTTTGAAAAGTTGGGAATTGACCCTGATTTTAAGCGGGTTCCAACCTTGTTTTTAGCCGATTCTAGAAAGGGGGCTCAGTTGATTAAGGCCGAATACAAGGCGCGTGATAAACACGGTTTACCCGTTCGATTTATAGATGATAAAGAACTCAAAAGCGAATTTAATATAGTCGCACGTGGAGGTTTGTACAACGATACTTCTGCCCAAATGGATTCATACAAAGCAGCCACCCAACTGTTGGAATACCGCAGAAAAAAGAATCAGCTAGAATTGTTTACTCATACGGAGATTATCGACTATAAAAAAAGGGAAACGGGCTACGATTTAATAACGACCGAAGGGCATTTTATTAGGTGTAAGTATGTTATTATTGCCGCTGGATTTGAAGCGGGGCGGTTTTTACCCAAACCTTTGATGAAGCTCGAATCTACTTATGCGGTTATCTCACAACCAGTCGAAGATGCTGCAATCTGGAAGGAACGTTGTTTGATTTGGAATACGGCTAATCCTTATTTTTATATGCGTACAACTAAGGATAATCGAATCATCATTGGAGGAGAGGATGTTCCCTTTAAGGACCCTATAAAACGAGATCAACTTATTCGAACAAAAAAGGACAAGCTGGTCAAACAATTTAAAGCTTTGTTTCCCCAAATAGATTTTGTTCCAGACATGACCTGGTGTGGCACTTTTAGCAGTACCAAAGACGGTTTGCCGATTATAGGGAAATGGCCTGGTAACGACAAGATGTTATTCGCCTTAGGATATGGCGGAAACGGAATTACCTTTAGTATGATAGCAGCACAAATGTTGGTCAATCAAATTGAAGGAATAGAAGATAATAGGGAAGAATTATTCGAATTAGCTAGGTTATTGTAAAAAAAACTACTATATTTAAGGTGTAAAATTGTACAGAATTAGAAAGTCAAGCTAAAAAGGCTCTTGGTTAAACAACCAAGAGCTTTTTCTATATGGTTTTATTTGAAATAAGAAAAATCTTCTCCGTTCTCAATTTTTAGTAGGGTTTGATAAATCAATTGAATTACGTTTTCAACATCCTCTTTATGTATCATTTCTACCGTGGTGTGCATATAGCGCAAGGGTAGCGAGATTAGAGCTGTAGAAACCCCTCCGTTGCTGTAAGCGAAGGCATCGGTATCCGTTCCTGTAACTCTTGAAGAAGCTAGACGTTGGAACGGTATCTGCTGATTTATAGCTGTATCGATAATCAATTCTCTCAACTTATTTTGCACTGGTGGAGCATAGGTAATCACCGGGCCACGTCCAATTTTAATGTCTCCCTCAATCTTTTTATCAATCATTGGCGTAGTGGAATCATGACATACGTCGGTCACTATGGCTATGTGCGGTTGGATGGTTTTTGAAATCATTTCAGCTCCGCGTAGTCCCACTTCTTCTTGTACCGAATTGGTTATATACAAGCCAAAGGGTAGGCTGTTGCCATTTTCTTTTAGTAATCTGGCTACTTCAGCAATCATAAAACCACCTACGCGGTTATCCAAAGCTCTTCCAATAAATTTATTAGCATTTAAAATACGGAAAGTGTCGGGATAAGTAATCACACAGCCTACATGGACTCCAAGTGCTTCTACTTCTGCTTTGGAATCACAGCCGCAGTCGATAAAGATATTGTCCATAGTAGGAGCTTCTTCTTTTGCTCGGTTACGCGTGTGTATAGCAGGCCATCCAAATACTCCTGTAACCAGTCCGTTTTTGGTGTGTATGTTTACGCGTTTGGAAGGAGCAATTTGATGATCACTACCGCCATTGCGGATAACATAGATAAATCCGTCTTCAGAAATAAAATTAACATACCACGAGATTTCGTCGGCATGACCTTCAATAACTACTTTAAAAGGCGCTTCTGGATTGATTACTCCTACAGCTGTCCCGTAAGTATCTGTAATGAAGGTGTCTACATAGGGTTTTAAATAATCCATCCACATTTTTTGTCCTTCGGTTTCAAATCCTGTAGGGGAAGCATTATTTAAATAACGCTCTAAAAAATCGAGCGATTTTTCGTTTAAAACTGTTTTACTTTTCATTTCATTTTTTTTTGCTAAAATACCGATTAGAGCTGATACAAATCGAATTATTTGTATATTTTTGAGAATAATTAACAAGCATGAAAAAAACGTTATTTCTTTTGATTTCTTTGTCTTTTGTACTTGTAGCACAGGCACAAGAGCCATTAAAACCAGTTCCGCAAATACCCGATCCTCCGGCTTTAAGCCAGAGCGAGAACGATAGTATTGCGGAGTTTTATACCATGCCAGAGATTTTTATCGGTGTTAATGAAAGGGAAGAAAAATACTTACGTGATATGAATGTATTGCGCAATCGGATTTTGAGGGTATATCCGTATGCTAAAGCAACAGCGGAAAACCTAACCATCATGAATGCCAATTTAGAAAAGATGGAAACCCGAAGACAAAAAAACGCCTATATCAGTCGTTCCCAAAAATATTTGGAAACAGAGTTTAAGGAACGGTTAAAAAAATTATCTAGAAAAGATGGGCGGATATTGATTAAGTTAATTCACCGACAAACCGGAAATACTACTTTTAGTTTGATCAAGGAATTTAAAAGCGGTTGGTCTGCCTTTTGGTCAAACAATACAGCAAAGTTGTTTGATTTAAATTTAAAATCAGAATACCATCCCGATGTAGATTTGGAGGATTTTTATATAGAAACCCAATTAAATTTTCTTTTTTACAGTTATAGATTAACGAATCAACAAGCAAAACCCCCCATTGATTTTAATGCTTTGAGAAAAAAATGGGAGGCTCAAATCGGAAACACAGTTGCTTATCCCGCGGAGCTAAAAGAATAGACCATTTTAGAACTTTAGGGTTTTTATCTTCTTAAAAATAGATTATATTTGCAGTAATATTATTTCTATGGAACAGTTTATCGTATCAGCTCGTAAATACAGACCCCAAACTTTTAAAGATGTTGTGGGGCAACAAGCGATTACGAATACTTTGGTTAATGCTATAGAAAACAATCACTTAGCACAAGCTTTGCTTTTTACTGGTCCTCGTGGAGTAGGTAAAACAACTTGTGCGCGAATACTTGCGCGAAATATCAATCAAGAGGGCTACGACGATCCAGAAGAGGATTTTGCATTCAATGTTTTTGAATTGGATGCCGCGTCTAATAACTCGGTAGACGATATTCGAAATTTGATTGATCAAGTACGCATACCGCCACAAACGGGTAAGTATAAAGTGTATATTATTGATGAGGTTCATATGTTGTCTTCTGCGGCGTTTAACGCTTTTTTGAAAACCCTTGAAGAACCACCCCGCCATGCTATTTTTATCTTGGCAACCACGGAAAAACATAAAATAATTCCAACGATTTTATCGCGCTGTCAGATTTTTGACTTTAAGAGAATCACCATAGCCGATGCTAAAAATCATTTGGCAGAAGTAGCTACAAGTCAGCAAATTACTTTTGAAGACGATGCTTTGCATATTATTGCTCAAAAGGCAGATGGTGCCATGCGTGATGCTTTGTCAATTTTTGATAGGGTAGTGTCGTATTGTGGAAATCATTTAACTAGACAGGCTGTTGCAGAAAACTTAAATGTATTGGATTTTGAATATTATATTCGAATTACTGATATGATTTTACAAAACGATATTCCGAGTTTGTTATTGGCTTTTGACGACATTTTGGCCAAGGGTTTTGACGGACATCATTTTGTAGCCGGTATGGCTTCTCATTTTAGAGATTTGATGGTTTGTAAAACACCTGCAACGCTGAGTTTACTCGAAATAGGGGAACACGGTAAGCAATTGTTTGGTGAGCAATCCCAGAAAACATCTATGGCTTTTTTACTTCAAGGTATAGAAATTGCTAACAATTGTGATTTAAAATACAAAACGAGCCAAAATCAACGTTTGTTGGTTGAATTGTGTTTGATGCAATTGGCGTCAATTACTTTTGAAGGCGAAAAAAAAAAAGTAAGTACTACATAATTCCCCCACAGTTTTTAAAAGCGGCTTTAGCTGGAGAAAAGGTTTTGGCAACAGAACTAATTGATAGTATTGCTCCACAAAAGTTAGACGAAAATCCCAAGGCCGTTGCCGAGGAGAAAAACGTCGAGGAGCCGGAGGTTGTTGTAATAACTGAGACGGCAACAGCTGCTGTTGAAAACACCACTAAACCCACACCGATCAAAAAAGTTTCGGCCATGTCATTGTCGAGTATCCGTTCTAAAAAAGAATTAGAAGCTGCTTTGCAAAAAAAGGTTATTAACTTAGAAGATTTACCTACGGACGATTTTACGATGGATCAAATGATGGAGCATTGGAATTACTATGCGAATCGCCTAAATCAATCCGGTTTGATGTTGATGTGTTCCTTAATGGGTATGTGTCAGCCTAAATTAGAGGGTGTTGCCGTAGCTATAGAGTTGCCCAATGAGGGGTCTAAATTGAGCTTTGACGAAAATAAATACGACTTGGTCAATTTTTTGCGTAAGCGTTTAAATAATTACGATTTAGAAATACACATTACGGTAAATGAGCAAATCACCATTAAGAGAGCCTTTACACCAGAAGATAAATACAAACATTTGAACCAAATCAATCCCGCTTTGGAAATGTTGGTTCGCACGTTTGAACTCGATATTACTAAAATGTAATTCTTGTGGAAGTATACTCCCGTTTTTGATATTTAAACCTGATTTTTAGCTTAAAAGTTTTACTGCTTTTCAAAACCTTCTCGACGATTTTGATTGGCTGCTTGGTTATCGCGTATCGATAAGTCCAACAAGACCTTGGCTGCATTATTTTCATCGTTACCCAATTGACCCGCTACGAAAATTCCCTTTTTCGTATTGTCTTTGGTCTGTATTCCATAAACCGTTGATTCATCGTCGGGATTGCTAAAACCTTCATAGCGATAGAGATGAACGATTTGGAAGTTGTCCGGATTCTGAATAATGACGTCTTCTTCAATATTGTAGTCAATATCAAAACCTTTCTTTTTTAATTCTTCTATCGCGATACTTGCCGAAGCATAATGAAACATCTTTTCCATAATATTTTGTTTTTTTAATGGGGTTCTTAGTAAATCTACAACAAAATAGCTCATTATGTCTGTTAACTACTAGTTAAATGATTTTATAGATTCCGCAGAGGATTATACGTGGAGTAAAGATTTTACTTTGTACCTTTGTAGCATAAAGAACGACAGTTATGATAAATATTGGTGTAGATAATACGTTGAGAATCGCCAGAACAACTAAAGTTGGTTTGTTTTTGACCGATGGAGAGAATGATATTTTATTGCCTAATAAATATGTACCTAATGAATACGAAATTGACGATGAAATCGTGGTTTTCGTGTATTTAGACCATGAAGAAAGACCGGTGGCTACTACTTTAGAGCCTTATATATACCTCAATGAGTTTGCCTTGTTAAAGGTTAACTATATGAATGATTTTGGAGCCTATATGGATATCGGCTTGGAAAAAGATTTATTTGTTCCGTTTAAAGAACAAGCCCGTCCTATGCAAGAAGGTAATCGTTATATCATTTATATGTATTTAGACGAGCAAACCAATCGTTTGGTGGGATCAAGTCGTTTAAATCAGTTTTTGGATTTAGAAGAGGTTACTTTAGAAACCGGAGAAGAGGTGGATCTAATCGTTTCTCATATTACCGATTTGGGAATCAACGTGATTATCAATGAAAAATTTAAAGGCTTAATCTATAAAAACGAATTGTTTGAAGATTTAAGAACCGGTGATCGTGTAATTGGTTATATTAAAAACGTACGCCCCGACGGTAAAATCGATGTGTCTCGGACTAAATTGGGTTTTGATGGTGTAGTGAGTAGTGCCGATATGATTTTAGACGAATTGCGTTCGAATAGAGGTTTTCTAGGACTTAGTGACTCCAGTCATCCTGAAGACATAAAGACCGTCTTAAATATGAGTAAAAAGACCTTTAAGAAAGCCATTGGAACCCTGTATAAGGAAAAGAAAATTGAAATTAAAGAAGATGGAATCTATTTGGTTGAAGAAAGTGATGTATCTTTTGAATAGACCCATAATAGTAAACATAATTTAAACTCCCTAATTGGGAGTTTTTTTGTAACTTGTAGTAGCGTTTGATTAAATAGGTAATACTTGATTGAATTCGAATTGACATACGGTTTAAATTATGAAAACAAACAACACTCGCGGTTCTTTACCGAATCCATCTATTGCTGAAATGTTACATTTTCCGATACGGGAAAAACGGATGCCGGTATTATTTATAGGACATGGTTCGCCTATGAATGCGATTGAAAATAACGAATTTACCGACTATTGGAATCAATTGGGTCGAAGTATTGATACTCCAACTGCTGTACTCGTTATTTCTGCGCATTGGTTAACTCGCGGAACTACAAAGGTAACGGCTATGTCGGCACCCAAAACCATTCACGATTTTGGAGGTTTTCCACAAGCGCTATTTGATGTGCAATATCCGGCCTTGGGTAGTCCGGAGTTGGCGATGGAAACTCAAAAAATAATCAAGGGTACAGCCGTAGAGCTCGATCATGATTGGGGTATGGATCACGGCACTTGGAGCGTGGTTAAACACATGTATCCCGAAGCGAATATTCCCGTGATTCAATTGAGTATTGATTACGCTAAACCCAGTGCGTATCACTATAAGTTAGCCGGTGAATTGATGGAATTAAGACGTAGAGGAGTTTTGATTATCGGTAGTGGAAATATGGTTCATAATTTGAGAATTATGGACTGGAGTCAAATCAATACTGCTAATTATGGCTTTGATTGGGCAAAGGAAAGCAATGAAATATTGAAGTCTAAAATCCTGTCGAAATCACATAACGATTTAATGAATTATCAGCTTTTGGGAGCAGCCGTTCAATTGGCGATTCCGACACCAGATCATTATTATCCGTTAATGTATATTTTAGCACTGCAATTGGCCAATGAAGAAGTGGAGCTATTTAACGATAAGTATGTAGCTGGTTCTTTGACAATGACCTCTCTGAAAATAGGATAAACTCGATGACAATATAAAAAAAACCTCTGAAATTATTCAGAGGTTTTTTTTTAGTTACCTAAATTCCCAACACTATAGTCACCAAAATGGTGCGCTAAATCGATGGTTTTATATGTAAGCTTGGTGTATTTGTTAGAAAGCAATATAATCGAAACGGTATCTTGTTGCAAACGAATGTAAGACGAGGTATTACCGCGCCACCAACCGTTGTGAAAGGTATAGTTTTTACCGTTATTCATCTCGATCAAGCGCATGCCTAAACCGTAATTGTTTTTGCCTTTTTTCTCGTAACTGTACCCTTTGTACATTTGCTCTTTTAAATCCTTGTTTAAAAACACATCAGAGTACATGGCTTTATCCAATTTTAATAAATCTCTAGGAGTTGTATAAATATTTTTATCTCCATAAGTACCGTCTAGATAATCAAAACGCATTAAACGATAATTACCGTCGTAGGATTGACAAACCTCATCCTTTTTAGAAATATCGTCAAACACAAAAGTATGCGTCATCTCTAAGGGGTCTAAAACCAAATCTCGCAAAGCTTTTTTATACGGTTTACCACTAATTTTTTCAACGATAAGCGCTAGAATTACATAATTGGTATTCGAATAAGTAAATTTGGTATTCGGTCTAAATTCTAAGGCCACTTTACCACTGCTTATGATATCTAAAACATCTTGATTGGTAATGGTGTTTGCCATATTCCATAGGTTCTTTTCTGCAGTAAAATACCCATAATACTTTAATCCACTACGATGATTTAACAACATTCTAATGGTTGTTTCAGCATAGGGAAAGCTGGGCAATACACTGGCAACGCTTTGGTCTAGGTCTAATAATCCCTGGTTGACCAAACGCAAGGTAGCTATCGAGGTAACTACTTTACCTACAGAAGCTACGTGCATAGGTGTATTTTCGCCTATTTTTTCATTTTTAGAACGGTTGGAATAGCCTGAATATTCTTCGAAGAGAATCTTGCCGTTTTTAGCTACTAGAAAACCGCCTGAGTAGTCGTTTTTATTGATGTTTTTATGATAAAATTCTTCTACTATATGATTCTGTTTTAAGATGTATTCCGGGTCTAATTCGTTAAATTGAACAGCATAAGGGCTCTCTGTATTGTGGAGTTCCGAAGTATTCGGAAGTCGTTCGGCTAAATCTTTATTTTTATTACAAGAAGCCAAAAGTAGGGTTGTTGCTAGTAAGCTACAATATATATATTTCATTATTTGCGAAGTCTAAAAAACAAATATAAACAAATTAATGAAGTGTGAAATCAAAAAAAAAAATAAAATTTTCCTATTTAATATGTCATAGAAATGGTTTTTGATTATGTAATTATAACTTTTGGATGCTTTTCTTTAGCAATAGTTGCGCCAAAGGTAAAATTGTAAATTAAATTAAGGAAGTGCTTTGTTTTTACTCTTTTTTTTGGGATATTATATAAAGCATTGTGAAAATACGTAGCGAAGGCGATTGTCTTTTCTTAGTAACGTAACGAGGGACTTGATGATATCCGACAAAAATCCCCACCCTATGAGTAATCTTCCTAGGATGGGGAATTTGCTACAAAACAAAAAGAAGCTCTCTTTTTGAGATTGCTACAAATAGATTTGTTTAACAACAAATTTCTTTTGTTTTGCCACTTGCTTCATGTATTGGTGTCGTCCTTTTTTCTAGAAAATGACGTAATAACATCATTAACAAGGCTAGAGAACCAAATACAATGCTTATTATAGGAGTATAAGACACACCATGTGCCACAATTACCCATCCTCCAAGAGTGGTTCCAAGAAAAACTCCGAGGTTTCCAAATGAGGTAGCCAGGCTGTTGGCAAATTCTAGATTTCCAGAGGCCGAAGAAATCATATAGGAAGAGGCATTTAAAAAGCTGGGAGCATATAAGAATCCCCAAAGGGCAATAACCCCTATATTTGCCCAGAGGTTTGTACCGGCTATATAAAGTAATATTGGGATAATAATAGTTCCAGAGAGGAAAAAAGCAGTGGTTTTTGGAATGCTATTATTCAGCATTTTACCAGCTATTCGCATCGCGATTATCCCTACAATTCCAAACAATAGTAGCATCGTACTCATCGTGGTATTATCCATGTTTTTTGCTTTGTTTAAGTAATCGGCAAAATAGCTGTAAGTAGAGAACCAGGCGGTGATCATAAAAAAATTCATCGCAGTGCTAACAAGGAAAGTGTTTTTTTTAAGTATTTGTAATTGACTTCCGTAGGTTTTCTTTTCTTTAATAGGCATAGGAGGCAAAACAACATAAATACCCAACCAAGCAATGATACTTACTAGGGTCTGAATCATAAATGATACCTCCCATGACCAAATACTCGATAAATAAGTCGCAAGTGGTACAGTGGTTACCATAGCAATAGCTACACCACTAAATACGATTCCCATCAATTCATTTTCCTGCTTTTTATCTGCCTTAGAAACTGCAACTGATAAGGCTGTAGCTATATATACCGGTTGGAGAAAGGCTGGTAAAATACGAACCAACATCAACAACCAAAAAGGAGGCGAAAACGAGGAAACCAATCCGGTAAAGACAAATAAAGAGATGGCAATTAACATCATTTTTCGTTTGTCGTATCCAGACATCAATAAGGTCATAAACGGGCCAGTTAAGGCAATAATTAAAGCGAACGCACCCAGTAAATATCCTGCAATATCAATAGTAATATCATAATGTTTGGCTATTTGAGGCAATATACCAATAACACCAAATTCGGTTGTGATGACACCTATAAATCCCAAACAACCGATATAAGCAAATTTTTTCATGTGATTTTTTTTATTAAAGGGCAAAATTATCCTAAAACCCTTATTTTTGTATGCTGTACAACCCAATGTATGGTACTAACATTTTTGTAAGTAATGGCAGTTAGAAAAGTAAATTCGACCAATAAATTCAATGAAGAAACCATCATGAATTACTGTGATTCCATCTACTCTATTTGTAAAATAGGAGGGCGGTGGAAGATGATGATATTGTGTGAACTCAAAAGCGGAAAATTGCGTTTTGGCGAATTAAAAAAATGCATACCTCATATCACGGAACGCATGTTGACCTTGCAACTCAGAGAGTTGGAAAAGGATTTGTTGGTCAAGCGAACGGTATATGCGGAAGTGCCACCACGAGTGGAGTATCAGCTGTCGGAAATAGCTGTAAAACTGATCCCGATTTGGGATATGCTCGATGTATGGGGAGCCGAACACCGTTTCTTAATCAGTCAGAAAGAAGCGGAATTATAATTTATTATATGTGATTTGCTATGTTTTTTTAAACGAAAGACTTGTTAAGGTTTTTGTTTAAGTAAGATTTTTGCTGCAATCGAAGCATAAGTTAAAACAGCTGTACTTTTTTAATTATTATTTCTATAGTCATTAGGGGACAAACCCACTTTTAGTTTGAATAAACGACTAAAATGTTGCGGGTACTTAAAGCCCAACTGATATGCAATTTCACTGATGGATTGCTCTTTGTTTAAAATAAATACTTTGGCTCTATTGATTATATTGGTTTGAATGTATTCCTGAGGAGAAATTCCCGTTTCTTTTTTGATTAAATCGCCAAAATAGTTTGCAGATAGGTTTAAATTTTCCGCACAATATGCAACCGTTGGTAATCCTATATGTTGTGGTTTATCCGAATTGTAATAGCCGTTTAGAAGCTGTTCAAATCGATCTAATATGTCTCTGTGTTGGTTATCTCTAGTAATAAATTGACGGTCATAAAATCGCGTGCAGTAATTCAATAAGAGTTCAATATTAGACACGATGAGTGTTTTACTGTGTTTGTCAATGGATTGTTCCATTTCGTATTGAATTTTATGAATACAATCGACGATCAATTGTTTTTCCTTATCAGAGAGATGCAGCGCTTCATGTACTTCATAGGAAAAGAAGGTGAAATCGTGTAAGTGTTTTCCCAAAGCGGTTCCCTTGACTAAATCTGGGTGAAACAGCACTGCCCATCCTTTTGGAACTGGACTGTCTAGGGAGGGTTGTACACTCATAATCTGACCCGGGGCTGTAAATACTAAAGTACCTTCTTGGAAGTCGTAAGTATTGCGGCCGTATTTAATTTCACCACAGATCAGTTCTTTGAGATAAATTGCATAAAAACCAAAATTAAAGGTTTGCGTTGGCATTTGTCCCGATGTAAATAAATCAATTACAGTAATCAAAGGATGCAAGGTCGTTATACCACGCATTTTATTATAGGCATCAATACTATCTATTTTTATTATTTCGCTCATGATTGAATGATTTTACTTTTACAAATTTAAACATTACTGTATTGTAATTGGTATGTAATAATCGCAATCAGTAATAGTGGTATATAAAGCAGTAATTAGTATAAGCAATACGCGATTATATCTTTAGAAATTTGTAGTAGCATTAAAACATTGGTCATTAAGTTGTAAATTTATACGGTTGCTTTTTGATTTTGTCTTTTTCAATAACTAATTCTGATGATTTCAGAAGTAATCATAAAGCGTTTTGATTGCCATCTATCAAAGAGAAATAGTGGGTGAGAAGGCTTTAATTCATTTAAACAAAAATAATTAATAACAGTATTTTATTCAATATGGAAACATTTAAAGTAAAGGCCTACGGGACGGAAGCAGCAGATGCAGATTTAAAACAGATGGAGATTCAACGTCGCGAAGTTTTAGCAGACGATGTTGAAATAGACATTCTTTATTGCGGTGTTTGTCATTCGGATTTACACACGGCAAGAAACGATTGGGGAGGGACCAAATATCCGGCAATTCCCGGTCATGAAATAGTTGGAAAAATCACGGCAGTAGGTTCGGCAGTTACGAAATTTAAGGTTGGAGATTTTGCTGGTGTCGGTTGTATGGTGGACTGTAGTTGTCCAAATTGTCGGGAAGAACAATATTGTACTACGGGTTATACCGGTACTTATAACGGTGCTGATGCGCATTTAGGGGCTCATACTTTTGGAGGCTACTCTGAAAAAATTGTAGTGAAAGAAACCTTTGCGTTGAAAATACCAGCGAATTTAGATTTGGCCGCTGTTGCTCCGTTGTTGTGTGCGGGTATCACCACTTGGTCGCCTTTACGTTATTGGAATGTAAAAGAGGGTAGTAAAGTTGCTGTAGTGGGCTTAGGCGGTTTAGGTCATATGGCTATCAAGCTAGCCAAGGGATTGGGAGCAGAAGTGACTCTTTTCTCTAGAACTCCAGGAAAAACTGAAGATGCATTTAAATTGGGTGCCGATCATGTGGTTATTTCTACGGATAGCGAACAGATGAAAGCCGTAGCGAATAGCTTTGATTTTATCATTGATACCGTTCCTTATGTTCATGATGTCAATCCTTATATAACGACATTAAAAACGAGTAGTACATTAGTTCTAGTGGGATATTTAGGAGAATTAACACCAGCGTTAAATACCGTGCCATTAGTTTTAGGAAGAAAGGCTGTTGCGGGTTCCTTGATTGGCGGTATTGAAGAAACACAAGAGATGCTTGATTTCTGTGGTAAACACAATATCGTATCCGATATTGAATTGATTGAAATGCAAAATATCAATACAGCCTACGAACGCATGTTAAAAAGCGATGTGAAGTACCGATTTGTAATCGATATGGCTTCGTTTAAATCTTAATAACTAATAACAGTTCTGAATTATACATAAAAAAGGCATTCCAAATTTTATTTTGAAATGCCTTTTTTACATTTTATTTTCAAATTAGCGATTAGTGATCATGTCCGCCACCGCCTTCATTTTTAATTAAATGACTCTGTAAATAATAAGCACCGGCTGTTACAATTTTAGCATTTTTCGGTATTTCTTGTAAAAAGCTTACTTGAGTATAATCCAATTCAGATACCCCGGTTTTAACCTCTATACGTTGAAAGTGATATTCTTTTGGAGTCTCGGCTTTATCTTGGTTTTCATCTGCTTCTAATACAAACACAAATTCGCGTCCATCCGCACGTACAAAAGCAGCTTTGGGCAAAGCATTTAATTGTTGCTTCCCGCTTTGAATTAGCGCATTCACATACATACCCGGTATTAGATTTTCATGCTGATTCTCAATATCTGCATGTACGGCTATGGTTTTGGTTTCGTTTTCAAACGATTTACCAATGCTAAATATTTTTCCTTGGATTTCGGTATTATCTCTGTTGGTTAAATTAAACACGACGCGCTGTCCGATTTTAATTTGCGGCAAATCTTTCTCATATACCATTAAGTCCAAATGCAATTTGGAATTGTCTATAATGGTAAACAACGGGGTTTGCTGACTGGTTTGTGAACCAATTTTGATATTTATTGTAGCGATATAACCGGAGATAGGCGCTATAATTGACAAGGATTGGATGTCTTTGTTTTGAGATACATTCATCATTTCTAACTGCTTTTTTAACGAGCGGTATTTGGCTTTTTCAATCTCAAGATCAGACTTCGTTTTTTGAAAGGTTTTTTCTGAATTGACGTTTTCTTCTCTTAATTTAGATTGACGCTCATACTCCAATTGCAGTATGTTGATGTTGCTTTTACTAATAGCATACTCCTCTTGCAATTTGGTGAATTCAGTACTTTCTGCCACTGCCAAGGTTTGTCCCTTTTTAACATATTGTCCTTCATTAACTAAAATACGCGTAATAATACCCGGTACAAAGGTGCTAACATCAGCTTGATTTTGTGGTGGAAGCTTGGTATAACCGTTTACTTTGATGACCTCATTTAGGTTTTTTAGTGAAGTAGTACCCAATTGAATGCCCGCACCAGCAAATTGAGCCGCATTTAAGGCTACTTCTTTGGTTACAGCAGTAGTGTTTTCCATTGCATGATCATGATCTGCTGTTTTATCTATAGCAGCATTTTCAGCGGTTTTGTTACAGCTCATTAATAGTAAGACTATAGCAATTAACGGTATTGGAAAATATTTTTTCATATTTAAATATTTATTATTTAGTAAACTAATAGAATCAGTAGGTCAACTCCTTAATAGGTTAGGGGTCTCCTGCCGATTCTATTAGAACTACATTATTTTAGTAAGTACTCTAAATTAGCGTGTGCAAGTTGTAATTGCAATAAGGCCTCCTTATAATTCAATTTCACCGACAGCGAAGTTTCGACAGCTTGTAGATATTCTACATAGGATATGCCTCCGCTTTGATATGTTTTTAAAGCGTGACTACTCAGGGTTTCGGACTGTGGTAAGGCCGATTTTTGGTAGTACTCGATTAGGGTTTGTTGGGTTGTAATCCACTCTTGCTGTTGTGCAACCGATTGAGTGATTTCCTGTTCCAAATAACGCTTTTCAAGAGTCGCTTTTTCAATCTCATAAGTACCCGCTTTGACAGTTGCTCGTTGGCTACCAGAAAAAATGGGTATCGCAATTCCAACAGTAAATGATGACAAACGCGGTTGACTACCATAAGATTTGGGTACTCCATTAGTTTGTTCCATACCCGCTAAGGATGCTATGCCATATCCAAGACTAAGATCGGGCATTAAGGCGGCTCTGTTGACGTTCTTTTCTGCGGTTACCATCTCAATTTTTTTGTCGGCTTGACGTATCAAAGTACTGTTGGAAACAGCTGCTGTTTCCAAAAAATTGAGATTAGTAATTTCTAAAGTTGGCGCTTCCAGATCAAAATCCATAGTGGTATTAAGCAGGGTTTTCATCGTTCTTCTTAAATTGGCCAGTACCGCTTTGTTTTGCTTTATTTGAATTTCGAGTTCTTGTTGTTTAAGTTGTGCCACCTGGCTTTCCATAACATTTGTTTCGCCGGTTTTATAACGCCATATTGCCGAATTACTAAATTGTAGTAACAAGTTGTTTTGTTCGTTTAGTAATTTTTCTTTTTCCAAGTAAAAGCATTGGTTGTACCACGATTCTTTGATTTGACGTACCAATTGCCTTTCCGCAGCGGTATATTGCAATTCACTAGCTTCAAAATTTTGCTTTAAAAGTTGTTTACGACTATGTATTACAAAGGGATTAAAGCTTTGCGAAATACCAAAATCGACATCGCGCTCCTCGGTAGAATTCAGTTGCCCGAAATTTGAAGTCAACTCGGTTTTAGGTAAGTCAAAAGCCGTTTTTTGCAATTGCTTTTGTACTTGAGTTTCCAAGTGATTGGCCTTGAGGTTTAAATTGTTTTCCAAGGCCATTTCTATCAGTTGATTTAAGTTTTTCTTCGGTTGCTCTTGAGCGAAAGACAGCAATGGCAGTCCAATGAAAAATAAGACAACTGCAGCTTTTTTAGGGAATTTAAATGAAAATCCACGTTCTACATAGTAGTATAATATCGGCAAAATAATCAAAGTCAATAGAGTTGCTGTGAGCAGTCCGCCAATTACAACGGTCGCTAACGGTTTTTGAACTTCAGCACCAGCACCCGTGCTCAGGGCCATAGGTAAGAAACCTAAAGAGGCTACAGCAGCGGTTAAAATTACCGGTCTTAAACGAATTTTAGTGCCTTGAAATATGCGTTCCTCTATGGAAGTAATTCCTTCTTTCTTAAGGCTGTTGAATTGACCGATTAAAACAATTCCATTTAATACAGCCACACCAAATAGCGCAATAAATCCTACACCTGCAGAAATGCTAAAAGGCATGTCGCGTAACCACAATGCGGCAATTCCTCCGATGGCAGAAAGGGGAATGGCAGTGAAAACCATCAAACTTTGTGCTACAGACTTAAAAGTGAAAAACAGCAAAACAAAAATGAGCGACAACGCTATAGGTATTGCTATAGATAAGCGTTGGTTGGCTTGTACCAGGTTTTCAAATTGACCACCATAAGTCAAATAATAGCCTTCGGGTAAGACCAATTGTGCATCTAGTTTATTCTGAATTTGTTCCACCACGGTCTGCACATCCGTACCTCTAACATTGAAACCTAAAACAATTCTACGACGTCCATCTTCTCGACTGATTTGCATAGGCCCGTCCTCATAATCAATATCAGCAACTTGTTCTAACGGAATTTGATGGCCGGATGGAAGGGTAATAAATAAAGATTTAATATTAGTGATATCTTGACGGTTGTTTTCAGCCATTCGTACCACTAAATCAAAGCGTTTTTCGCCTTCATAGACCGTACCTGCAATTTCACCTGCAAAACCCGTTCGTACTATTTTGTTGATATCACCGATATTCAATCCGTATAAAGCAAGTTTGTCTTTGTTGTAACGTATGGCAATTTGAGGCAAGCCGGCAACACGCTCAAGTTTAGGATCTGTTACACCGGGTATATTTTGAATTAAGCCCTGTATTTCCTCTCCTTTGCTTACGAGTTTTTCCAAATCTTCACCAAATATTTTAATGGCTACATCGCTTCGAACGCCAGTCATTAATTCGTTAAAACGCATTTGAATTGGCTGGGAAAATTCCGTAGTAATACCTGGAATTTCCTGTAAAGCGTCTTCCATTAAGTGCATGAGTTCCTCCTTAGTTTTGGCAGAGGTCCATTCGCTTTTATCCTTTAAAACAATGATCATATCTCCGGCTTCCATTGGCATTGGATCCGTTGGGATTTCGGCACTTCCAATCTTGGTAACAATCATCTTTACTTCGGGAAAACGATCCTTTAGGATTTTTTCAGCCTTAGTGGTTGTTTCAATTTCCTGTGACAAGGAACTGCCCGACGATATAATGACATGCGTTGCTAAATCGCCTTCATCTAAGGTGGGAATAAATTCACCTCCGAGTTGATTAAAGACTAATAAAGCTACAGCCAACGCGGAGAATGCCAAGAGTAAAAGTGTTTTTTTTAGCTTCATCGCCTTGTGTAATATAGGCTCATATACATTATAAATAGCTTGGATAATGCGGTCGCTAAAGTTCGGTTTATCCTTGCCACTTTCCTTTTTAAGCACTAATGAGGTCATCATCGGCACATAGGTTAACGACAATATAAATGCGCCGAGTATGGCAAAGGATACCGTTTGCGCCATTGGGCCAAACATTTTACCTTCTATACCAACCAAAGCCAGTATCGGTAGATAGACAATTAAAATAATGATTTCACCAAAGGAAGCACTGGTTCGTATTTTGGACGAGGCTTCATAAACCATCGTATTCATCTGCTGTTTGGTGAGCTTGGTTTTTTTGCCTATTTGCAAACGATGTAAAATGGCCTCAACGACAATCACGGCCCCATCGACTATAAGCCCAAAATCAATAGCCCCCAAACTCATTAAGTTACCGCTAACACCAAAGGCCTTCATCAAACTGATGGCAAATAACATAGACAGCGGAATTACCGATGCTACTACTATACCCGCACGCCAATTACCCAACAACATCACCAGTACAAAAACCACAATTAAAGCTCCTTCAATCAAGTTGGTTTGAATGGTGTTAATGGTTTTGTCTACTAGAGTCGTTCGGTCTATAAACGGTTCAATCAGAACACCTTTTGGCAATGACTTGCGGATTTGGTCCATCTTTTCTTTAACCAAATTGACAACCACTTTACTGTTTCCGCCTTTGAGCATCATAACCATACCGCTGACTTCTTCACCTTTACCATCTTTAGTCACAGCACCATAGCGAATACCACTACCGATTTGTACTGTAGCCACATCGCGGATTAAAACGGGAATGCCGTTAGTGGTTTTCACCACAATCTTTTCTATATCTTCCATAGAACTGATCATTCCGATACTGCGTATAAAATAGGCGTAAGGCTTTTTGTCGATATAGGCACCGCCTGTATTTTCATTATTGCGTTCTAAAGCATCAAATATTTCGGCAATATTGGTATTCATGCTTTTTAAGCGGTCTGGCTGAACGGAAATTTCATATTGCTTGAGTTCGCCTCCTAAAGTATTGATTTCTGCAACACCGGGAATACCGATCAATTGAGGTTTGATAATCCAGTCCTGTATGGTTCTGAGTTCCATCGGACTAAACTCATCCTCATATCCCGTTTCGGGATAAACAATGTATTGGTAAATTTCGCCCAAACCCGTACTAACCGGAGCTAATTCTGGACTCCCTACGTTTTTTGGAATCACTTCCTCTGCTGATTTTAAGTGCAGGGAAACTTGATTTCGCGCCCAATAAATATCAACTTCTTCTTTAAAAACGACAGTAACTACGCTTAAACCAAAACGGCTTATGGAACGTAATTCCACAATCTTGGGAATACTTTTGACCGCTTGTTCAATCGGATAAGTAATAAATTTCTCAACCTCCTGAGTGGCAAGTGTCGGAGAACTGGTTATGATTTGTACCTGATTATTAGTAATATCAGGCTGTGTATCCATAGGTAAATTCATCAACGAATAACTTCCCACTAGAATTAAAGCCAGTGTAAATAGTCCAATGATAAATTTATTATGGATACTAAAATGTATGATTCTATCTAACATAATAGTATATTAAAATTAATGGAAGTAAAGTCTATTCGACTCTATAAGTATTTAATTAAAATATACTATACGTGGAGGTTTCCAGATAAAATGAAGTACTGTAGTTATAAAAGATTGGTAATAATCAAAAGTTTTTAATGATATTTTTGGAAGGGAAACCGCTTCAAACAAAAAGACATTCTTAATCAAAATAGGTGAAGTACAACAATTGCAAACACAAAATGGACTACACATATCCATTCCACTATGTTGATCGGGTACAGCAGCAACATGAGTTAAGGGACTATTAGCGGAAATTAAACTGTTGCGGTCAGCGCATGGAAGTAGTGCCAGTACTAACATAAGTACTGATATTGCAACAATTATTATTTGTCTTCCATTTTTCATTGAAACAAAAGTAAGCTATTTTAGTTAAAATATTCTACATCCAATATTTTTTGTTGTGACTTTGCAAGACTGTTGCATTACCTATTACCATCGAAAGACTGTGTTTAAATAAAGATTGTTATGGATGTTTTTAGCATCAACAACACCAAAGGGAAAGCGCTAATTGATAATTTACAGTGGCTAGTAAAAAAGACGAATAATACGTAAAATAAGCTTGAATTTTAGTTTGTATAAAATGGAGATGCGTTTGTATTTTATAGTAGCTTTGAGCCCTTGAGATTTAAAAACGATTCTTTTGAAAACAATCGTTTTTCAAATAGTTAAACACGCATACTAAAAAAAGAAAAAAAATGAATGATGGAGTGCTAATATGGGATGTAAATCCTGAGATGATAAATGTAGGAGCATTAACCGTTCGCTATTATGGGTTGTTGTTTGGTTTGGGTATATTATTGGGATATAAGTTGGTCAGCATTATATTTAAACGGGAGGGAATTCCGTTGCAATATTTGGATCGTTTATTGATATACATCTTTGTAGGAACCTTATTAGGAGCGCGATTGGGGCATTGCTTGTTTTATGATTTCGAATATTTTTCCCAGCATCCTTTAGAGATTTTATTGCCTTTTACGATGGAATCGGGCAAATTCACCTTTACGGGTTTTACGGGATTAGCGAGTCATGGGGGTGCGGTCGGGGTATTGATTGCCATTTATTTATTTTGTAGAAAAAACAAGATGAACATGTTGTGGTTATTGGATTGTGTTGCTATTGGCATTCCTATAGCCGGGGCTTTTATTCGCTTTGGTAATTTTATGAATTCCGAAATATATGGAAAGCCAACCCAAGGTAATTGGGGAGTGGTATTTGCACAAGATGATTTAATTGCGCGTCATCCGACCCAGCTTTATGAGGCCTTTTCCTATTTACTAATATCGGTTATTTTATGGTTTTTATACGCTAAAAGAGACAAAAGTGTAAAGGGAGTGTTATTTGGATATTTTCTAATTCTAATGTTTAGTGCTCGTTTTATAATAGAATTTTTTAAAGAAAATCAGGAGTTATTTGAGAATGATATGCTATTTAACATGGGACAATTACTCAGTATTCCTTTTATACTAGTAGGGATTTTTCTAGTGTTTCTAAGGTCAAAATCAACAGATGAGTTTGTAATAGAAACCAGTCATACTGACAATTAAAAACCCTTTATAAACTAAAGAGATTGGGCAGTCCCCCCGACTGCCCAATCATAAAAACCCTACTTAATTTAGGGTGTCTTAATAACAATTGGTTTATAAAAACACTTAAATTTTTCGGATTCTTAAAAGCATACAATTGTTATCCAATTTATTGAATGCTAGGTGTGTAAAAAAAAACAAGTGGTCGTGTGAGTAAACGATTATTTTTGTTATTAACCATTCCAGATGGAAAATAATTATCTTCGTTCTTGTGCTATATCACTATAAAAAATTTGATTTCGTTCTACGTACATTTTTCTTTTTAAATCTTTTTTTGCTCTAAACATAATAGTATGAAAATTGGTCAATTTAATATTCATAACATCACAGATTTCTCTTTTACCATATCCCTTGATATAGTAAAGTATTATAATAATTTTACTTTTCCCTTTTAAGGAATAGATGATATCTACAATTTGATCGGTTCGAAATTGTTCGTAATCAGAGGCATCTTCTTTACTGTTCTCATCGATCAGTGTATTTAGTACCGTACTGATATCCTCTAATATGATTTTACGCTTTTTATTTAAAGCATCAATACACTTATTAACCACAATTTTTCTTAACCATGTTCCAAAAGTGGCTTCATTTTTAAATTGATCCATACTTAAAAACGCATTTAAAAAAGATTCCTGTAGTATGTCTTCTGTCAAGCTTCGATCATTAACCATTTTATAAGCAATAGCGTACATAGCTTTATAAAATCGATTGTAAATTTCATACTGAGCTTTAGCATCACCGACTTTACACAATGCAATCAAAGAATCAATTTTATGATGGTTTATGGTTTCCAATTGAATTTTTTTGAGTTATTAATTTCTTAGGCTTTTACTATAGGCTCTTACTATAAAGTTTTATTTGCATAGGAGACCGTCTATACTTGTATAGACTTGCTTTATATTTAAATATTACAGTTTTAACAATAATATTTTTAAACTTAATATTATAAATTATATAAAATTCCAAATTAATTAATATTATAATTTAGTCATTTTACGCAATAATTATAATAAGGTATTTATCTTTAGAGGTTTTAGAATTTTTATTGTCATTTATATAATTTACTTTTTTTTGATTTAGAAGATTTCAGCGTTTATATTTTAGGAAAACTTTGTAAATCAGTTTGTCAATGTTTATAAAATTAAAAATACAACCCATTTTTTTAATGTAAAAGCAAATAATGAAAGAAACTTTATTTTCCATTTCGTGCTTTGTTCCGCTTAAATTTTAAATAGAGTAGGAGTTTTTAATTTTTTTTCTAAAAGTGAATTTTTGTTAATTGTAAAAGAACACTATAAATTTTTTATTGGTTCCAAATGCAAGCTACTCTAAAACTAAAATTTGCAATTGCTTTATCGGAATGCATTGCTTTTTTTTGGAAATATATTCACAACGATTTTTAGAATTGTATAAGCATCAAATAGATTAAGTGGTATGTTGTAAAAAAATACAGTTCGCAGTATATTATCAACGAATTAAATGACTTTAGCAACCAATTATTAGTTTTTTATATAAGCGAAAAAGTTGTAACTCTAAGTCAAGTCGTAAAAATATACATGCAAAACCTATTAAAAACAATGGCTTGAGAAGGGACAACCACTTAAAGCGAATGCCTTAAGTGGGTAATTAGAAAATTCCTATAGGAATGCTGGTTTTACATTTGTAAAACAGTATTAAATCAATTGAAAGTCGAGTTTTTCTGATTCTTGACCATTAATAATCAGTGTTAATTGATGCAAACCGGTATAAAAAACACGAGTAGTGATTATTTTAAAGGACTGTTTGCGTTTAACCATGCTTTTTTCTAAGGGTTTAAAAGAACGTTCACTGATTTTAAAGACTTTTTTATTTAATTGTCCATTGGCCTTTTGATAGTAAACGGCATATTCCAAACGAATGATTTTGTCCAATAGATTATGGTTTTCGATTTGAAATTCAAAGTCTAAAACAGTTCCGATAGTTACTGATGGCGTGTTTATTTTGAATTTACTAACTTCTATTCCAACAGCATCTAAGTCGTACAAAGCAAGTACATCGGGCTGGCCTTGTTTTAATAAGGTTCGCATACCGTGTTTGATGATGGCTGCGCTTTCGATACTGTTATTCTTCCATTTTTTTGCAAATATTAGCGCTTTTTCAGGATTGTCTTTAGAGATGTCATTTAAGTGATTCGCAACACTTTTTCTAACCCATGGATGTACATCATCTATTAAGTTTTCCAATATCTTAAAAGACAAAGTAGGGTCTTTTTGCAACAAAGGTAATGCCATAGACCAGGGGAGTTTAGGGCGAGATCCTTCACTAGCAAAGCGACGTACCTTGTAATTTTCGTGTTGCGACCATAAGTACAGCTGAAGCAACATGGGTTCGGGGTATTTTAGTATAAATGGTCTTACCGCAAATTCACAACTGATAAATTGAGTGGTGTGCTCTAAAAGGGGAATGGCGGTTTTCATATCGTGGATACCGTATTTGGAAATGTATTCTGCCAAGAATATATACGCAAGCTTTTCTTCTTGATTGTTTTGCTGCTGCAATACAGTAATTAGGTCCATGAGTAAAGGAGCGGCTCGATTAAAGTCTGCGGGCATAAATACATGCAAAACCTCAGTAACGTGCAGCATGCGGTCTTTCCATTCTTTTTCTAAAAATTGATTTGCGTATATTTTTTCGATAAAAAGAGATTCCTTAAAATCTGGGATGACTTCGTTTAATACAGCCGTAAGCTGTTTAAAAAAAACCTCATTATAGATATCCTTAATCAGAGCCATGGTAGTTGTATAATGGTAAATAATAGTAAAGGGTAAATTTACTACTTTTATATTTTTTCAAACCTACCCTTACTAAATTTGCTGGTTTTTATTTAAAATAATTTCCGACTTAAATCCTTATTTTACCGAAATTTTAGTAAGCGACATTTAAGCTTTTTTATATTTCAGTAAATCTTTGTTTTTTTGCCAATTGCTAAGCGCATTTAAAATCTATTGTACTCCTGATAAACTTGGAAATTTTATTGCTTTTGAGATAAATAAGGAGCTGTTTATTTAGTAAAAATGGTTTAATTAACGGTTTTTATTAAATATAATAAGTTGTAATTTTGTTTTTGTTGGTATTTTTATATATTTGATGATGTGCTTATTAGCGCATTTATGTTAAATACAATTAACTCTTAAATGAACAGTATGAAAATAAAATTACTATCACTATTTTTTCTAGTAACAGCGGGTATTAGTGGTTATTCGCAGCAAACGACAACTCGGATTTTTAATGAAGTTCTGTTTTATGACGGTTATGCGGCAACAGTAACTGAACCGGTAGCAGCGGGCGTTATTCGACACCGAAATGATTTGTATGCCACCAAAATATCAGCCGCACAATTGGCGGCTTTTGGAACGGAAATCACCTTAGAGGTTAAGATTAAAGCCGCCTGTGATAATTACGATCGTATTGGAAATGTCAACTTGGCTTTAGTGCCGAAGGGACAAACTACATATGAGCTAAATGGAGCAGGCGTAAAACGCATAGAAATAGCGAGATATATCACGCCTTTTATGAATAAAAATAAAACGCCCAATACCGTACCATATAATTATGATTTAAGTAATATTAGCAGAATTTTTAAGGATAATGAGACCAATGCTAACTACGATATTTGGATGGAACTTGAAGTGTTTGGGGTGCCTTATGCTGCGCAGACACAAGTAGCGGGCTGTTCAGGACGGATAGACGTGTTTTACGGTACAGTTGATATTATTTCTAATCAGCCTTCCGACGCAGCAGAGGTAGTAGATGATTTGTATTTAAAACAGCTTTTCCTAAAACACGATTTAAACAATTATCAAGAAGGGGCAAGCGACGTTGTGGGGCAAAGCAAAAAAACAATCAGTTTCAACGTAGAAAACACTATTTACAATGCCAAGCTGTATTTGATTACATCCAATCACGGGGCTGGAGAAGGAGGTGAAGAATATGTGCGAAGAGAACATTATGCCTATTTTGATGAAAGTTTAAAATTGCAATACAAACCGGGAGGGATTTCTTGTGAACCTTTTAGAATCTATAATACGCAAGCTAATGGAATTTATGGACCTACACCTAAAAGCGAGGCTTCTTGGACTTCATGGAACAATTGGTGTCCCGGCAATATAATTCCAATACGAATTATTGATTTGGGAACCGTTGCAGCAGGGACACATACTTTTGCTTTAGACGTACCACAAGCTGAATTTGTTGGGAATGATGGGAAAATACCCATTTCTCTTTATTTGCAAGCCCATACAAAACCCTATACAGCAAGTATAGACGATTTATACCAACCCGATTTATCTATATATCCGAATCCAACTCATAATCATATCAATGTGGTTTCGGATCAAACCATTTCTACTGTGGTAATCGTGGATTTATCTGGTAAGAAGATTACAGAAACCAAAGCCGGTATCATCGATTTAACTTCTTTTTCTTCAGGAATATATTTCTTGAATATTCAGTGGGAAAATGGAGCAGTTACCACACGAAAAGTTATGAAATATTAAATTTTTTAGGAGTGCTGATTTGACATTAATAAAACGAATCTTATAGGCGATAAAATGGTAATTGGATTGCTCAAAGTTGTTGTAAAACACCTCGAGACAATCCAATTACACTTTTTAGTGGTCTAAGGAAGAAACCACTAAAAAAACCAACTAAAAACAATTATGGAAAATACATTTATTTTAAATGGGATTTTGTTCTATTAATGGATTGGCATTTATTTCTTTTTGTGGTATTAACCATTGCCAGCGATTATCACCCGCCGGAACCGACAACAAGCCACTGGTAAGGGTGTTGGAGTGATTGGAATTGGTTCTATCTAGTGGAGCATCTGTTCGTTTTAAATCAAAAAATCGAAAGCCTTCGCCCCATAGCTCAATACGCCTATGTAAGTGTATTTCATCAATTAATTCTAGTCCTGTTTTTACAGACAACTTATATTCTGGATCTCGGATGGTTACCAAGTCGAATAAGACTTGATTGGCATCGGCTTCATTCAATCTCGCTTTGGCTTCTGCTTCTATTAAATACATTTCTGCCGCGCGCATATACGGTACATCCATACGGCTATCGGAACTACTCACTGCCAAGAATTTCTGACTGGTGTAAGGTCTTTTACTAAAGGCCGGTAGTAAAACATATCCGTCTGGCATATCAAGATGTTGTCCAGTAGGGTCAAACAAAGTAGCACGTACATCGGTACTAGCTATTTGATCGTATAAAGTGCTGTTGATAGCTTTTGGATTGCTTCTAATGTTTGCCGAGCTATAATTTCGAGACATAAAAGCCCCAAAATTGGCAAAGTATATGGTCTGATCAATAATAATATGACTTCCCCACATCCATTCCGGATTTTGATAATCGTTAAATCCCGATCGATACATATTGCGACTCATCAAAGTAAAACCTTGGCGTGCTTCACGGGCCATATTTGCTGCCGTATTCCAATTGCCTTGAACCAAAGCCACACGAGCTTTTAAACCTTGAGCTATTTGTTTGTTAAGATGTGATTTATTGCTGCGACGGTACTCTTCTAAAAGAGTAATCGCTTCGTCTAGATCGAGATTTATTTGTGTGTACACAGCTTCGACACTCGCTCTAGTAGGGGTACTTAACTCTTTGGTAAGTACAATCGGAATACCTAATTGATGGTTGGTCGTATTCGGTTGATATCGTTTGGCATAGAGCTGAACCAGCTGAAAATGGCAGTAAGCACGATATATTAAAGCTTGTCCCTTTAATACGTTTTTGTCTTCCACAGGACCAATTGCTGCATCGACATTATTGATAATAATGTTGGCATTTCTATTAATTCGATAGAATAGCCTATAAGGAAATAAATTTGCTCCCGTATTGGCATCTGTATGTGCTAACCATTGATAATCCCGATTGTACCAGCCGTTTCCAGAACTCGTCATAACAACATCTTCGCCTAGAGCATCTGACTGAATCATTACACCGCCAATTCCTCCTTCGCCTTGCGACTCGTATCGGAGATATAGGGAACGATGAATACCATTTAGAGCCACATATAAATTTTCTGTAGTCGATATGGCATCTTTTTCATCAATGGACTCGGTTGGAACATGATCTAAATAATCACTAGAACAGGAAAAAAGAATTCCGATTAATACTGCGGTAATAAAATGAGCATATTTCATAATAAGTGTCTTTTAAAATTTTAAATTAAATCCCACAGATACGATTCTTGCAGGCAAAAATCTATTTTGTGTTGTACCATTAAAGTTTTGTCCTACATCCAACCCTTTTCTTTTAGAGGTTACGAATAAGTTTTCTCCATTGGCGTATAATCTCACTTGTTCTACACCTAGTTTTTTAGTCAAATCAGTATCGAAATCATAGGATAAGGTCATTTGTTTTAAGCTTAAATAACTGGAATCGATTAACCAGCGACTACTGGATGATCCATACAGTGTTCGTTGGGCACTATCCAATCGGGGAACAGAGGTGTTGTCACCCGGCTGTTGCCAACGGTTTTCAATATCAGTACTGGAAGCATTTCCATAGTTTCCTCCATGCATTAAACTGGCGTAATTCGAATCATATGTTTTTCCACCTAATTGATAAGTGAATAGAAAATCCAATTGGATGCCTTTGTATTTAAAATTACTGCCAAAACTACCATAGAGTTTGGGTAGCGCATTACCTACAAAATTGTATTTGGCATTGTTGGGATTCGTAGTCACAGTGATGCCGTTGATAGTACGTAAATCGGTAGCTCCGACTTCAACACTTTCATCGCTTGCGATAAAGAGCCCAGCGCCATCGGCGGGATCAACTCCATACCATTCTCTCAACCAATAATCATATATGGAACCTCCAACGACAAATTTTTTGCTACCTGATATAATTTCGTCTTGGGGCAGTTTTGTAAATTGATTTTTAATAGTAGCCGCATTTACTATAAAATTCCAAGTGAATTTCGGGGTTTTAATCAATTCTGTATCCAGTGAAAATTCAAAGCCGCGATTGTACATGGAGCCAATGTTTTCTATTCTCGTATCCAAACCTACCGTTAATGGATTGGGTACTTCAAAAATCAACTCATCGGTCTGGCGGTGATAATATTCGACAGTGGCCTTAATACGGTGTTTAAATAATGAAAATTCTACTGCTATGTCTTTTTGAGTATTGACTTCCCATTTTAACTTAGGAGCTTCTATAGTTTCGGCTAGAATTCCCGCTTCATTTCCATTGTTAATTCCCAATTCAAATAGAGCTTGATAGGAATAGAAACTCAAATCACTATGATTGGTAAAAGAATCATTTCCTACTTCTCCATAAGAAGATCGCAGTTTTAACGCACTAATCCATTCCACGTTTTTAATAAAGTTTTCTTGATCCAATCTCCACGAAGCGCCTAGCGACCAAAAATTACCCCAACGGTTTTCCTTAGAGAATTTGGAGGAACCGTCGCGTCTATAGGAAGAGGAAAAAAAATACTTATTATCGAAATTGTATTCTAATCTAGAAAAGTAGGATTCTGAACTGTAGTTTCGCAACAGCGAATAAAATCGGTTAGTCGATACAAAATTGATTAACTCGAAATTGTTTTCAACAATTTGTCCCGTTTTTGTTCCTCGTACCCGATCAAAGCTATAATCAAAGTTTTCATGCCCCAATAAAGCATTGATTTGATGGCGCTTGATTTGGTGACTATAGTTTAATAATTGATTGTAAGTCACACCGGTATATAAGGTACTATTACGCTCTGCACGACCAGCTCCAACGGCATCACCAATAACGGAATTAGTGTAACCCTGTATGTTTCGATGGGTTTTATCTAATGCTAAATTGGCGGTAAAAGTAAAGTAGTCGAGAAACTTAAATTCGGCATAGGTTCGTGCACTAATAGACAAATCTCGTTGCCGATCTTTGTTTAATAAGGTTTCTTGAATTACATGACGGCCGCTTGAAGCACCTGCAGGACGAATCTCATCCCTATTACCAGAATCGAAAATCCGCTCTCCATCTGCATCTAGTATATAGGCTCCAGTTTCTGGATTGTGTAAATATATCGGATAAATAGGCCCCATATTTCTAATGAAGCTAAAGGGATTTACATATGCATTTGAGTTGGCAACACCGTCAACAGCTTGATTGGAATCGGACTGGTATCCAGATAAATTAATTCCGGTTTTTAACCATTCTTTAAATTGGGTATTGATATTTACTCTAGCTGTAATTCGTTCGAAATCGGAATTTTGTATATAGGCATCCTCTTTTAGGTAACTCAATGAAGCATAATAATTTGATCTAGTAGATTTTCCTTGATAGGAAAAATCGATATTTTGACGTATTCCCGTGCGGGAAAGTGCATCTTCCCAATTCAAATCGTCTTCGTATAAAAGAGAGGCTTTGGGATTTAGCCTTCCATCTTGCCCAACAATTTGATCATTAGGAACATTAAAAGGATTGTAACCCAGTAATTCGTAAATGTTTTGAGAAGCCATCTCATTTGCGGTGTTTAAAGGCGTAGTCCCAGACATGGATAAGCTGTTGCGATAGGCTTCCCACATTAAAGGATAATACTGTTTGGCGTTAACTCTTTTGTATTCGGGAATAGAGCGACTTATCACTCCTTGGCTTGCATTTAATGTGAACTCCTCTTTGGGTGTTTTTCCGGTTTTAGTCGTTATCATAACAACGCCATTGGCACCACGCGAACCATATATAGCTGTAGAAGAAGCGTCTTTTAGAATGGTCAAGCTCTCAATATCCAAACTGGCAAGACTTTGTAAAGTTCCCGAAAAGGGAACTCCATCAACAACATATAAGGGGGCATTAGTTCCGTTTACTGAGCTAATTCCGCGAATTCTAAAATTCGGGGCATCACCAGGTTGCCCAGAACTCGATGAAATTTGAACGCCAGGTGAGGCTCCCTCCAAGGCCGATAAGACATGTGTTAAGGCCCTTTTTTCAAATTTTTCAGCATTTATTTGTGTCAGTGATCCAGTATAAGAACTCTTCTTTGCTGTACTATAGGCAATAATGACTACATCATCCAAAACAGAAGCATCATAATTCAGTTGCATGTTGATGGTGTTATGAGCGGTAACTATGGCTGTTTGAGTTTGCATACCCATAAAAGAAAACTCTAAAACATCTCCTTCTTGAGCTTTAATACTGTAAGTACCGTCTAAGTCCGTAAAGGATCCTTGATTCGTTCTCTTTAGCGTTATCAAAACTCCAGGAAGGGGTTGGCCGTTTTCACTAACGGTACCCGTTATGGTTTTTTCTTGACTAAAAAGTGTCATGCTAAACAATAAGCATAATAGAGATAAAAAGTTTTTTTTGTATTTCATAGTACTTGTTTTATTCAGTCCATTTTCTTTGATTTGGTTAATACACCTTGTATTTTCTTGTTGAGTAATTCGTACTCTTCAGCGATCTTTAATGCCGTTATACTGTTGCGTTCTCCTTTTATACATTGCCTAATAAACATTTTTGTATAACCGTATTTGATGAAAATTTCATTTATTACCAAAGTGTTGTATTTTCTTCGTGTTGTTTTCATTATTATCAATTTTTAATGTTAAATCATTTGCATATATTTGCGCATTGTTCAAACTGCTTCGATTTTCAAAACAAGGGTATAAGATATTATACTATCCAAATGTATAATATATTTTACATTATCCAAATTTTTGGATAATTATTATTACATTTTTGAGTGTTAAAATTTTATTTTGATTGATTTAGGGTGGTAAATGAGCAGTTTTTGGGAAAAAAATGACAGTTTTTTTCACTATTTATTTTTAACTGCATTAATTAGATAAACAGACATTATAGGTTTTGGATAATATACTAGACAGTACAGTGGAACGTGTTAAATTTTTCATTAAGTTTAAGAAAATAAGCTTAAGAAAATTCGCAGAGATAATTGGTGTTTCTCACAGTCTCATCAACAATACTAAATCGTTAGGGTCGGATAAATTAGAAAGTATATTGTCTAATTATCCCGAAATTAATCCGATATGGTTACTGACGGGAAAAGGGGAGATGCTTGTAGATTATAGCCATGATGAATTTGCGGATGAAACGGTAAAAACGGGTAGCATAGCGTTGAACAATGAAATGCAATTACTCAAAGAAATGAACCTTTTACTGCAAGCAAGTTTGACAGATAAGGAACGCCTCATAAAATTATTAGAAGAAGATAACCATCGATTGAGCAAACGCTAGAAAATAATAATCTCGGTTTACAATAATAGCCATAACAATGAAAAAGATAGTTTTGTTACTAATAGGATGTGCTTTGTCTACGTCTTGCGCAACAATGTTAGACAAAGAAACATACACTATGAAAGTGACAAGTAATGTGGCTCCGGCCCAGGTCAAAGTCTACGATCAAGTTTATTCTTTGCCAGCGGAAGTTGAAATCACGAGATCGAGCAAAGATTTGAGTATGTTGCTTATCGGAGACAGTCTAAATATAGATTATACACTAAAATCACGTTTAACTCCCAAGTTTATATATTTTAATCTTGTTGGGCAGGTTGCAGCACCAATAAATTACATAGTAGATTTAACGAACCCTAAAAGGTTTTATTATGGTAATGAGGTACATTTAAATTCGGAAGATTCGATAAGGACTTTCGAACGACCTTTCGTTTTAAAATACCGTCGATATTTCGGTAAAGAATTTCGTAAAAACAAAGGAGATATTTATTTTAGAATATCGATTCCAGCTTTAAATTCGTTTGTAATGAAACCGAGTCAGGAACCGATCAAGCACAAAACAGGAATTTTTGGTATTTCTTTAGGTTTTGATTATTACTATAAAACCAATCAATATTTAAGTACTTCAGGGACTTATGTAGCTAGTAAAATACCTCCTCCTTTTGATGATTTTGAAAATATAAAGTCTGCGTATTGGAGTCTATCAAACAATCATAAATGGAATCGATGGAATGTGGGGTATGGGTTTTCCTATTCGCATAATATGTGGAAATTTGATAACTCTGGCTATGATATAAAGGTAGATTCACCAGATCATATTTCAATTACTAAAACTAGTTATGCCTTGGGTCTTGTTTTTCCGACTTCCTTTCAGTTAAACAAATTTTTTAGTTTTGGATTGACCTATCGTCCTAGTTTTTATCATTTGGGATCCAATCAGAAAGTGGAGTACGAACATTTAATCAGTTTTGAAGCCATTTTAAAATTGCCGGTCAGAATTTCAAAAACGATTAAAAAAAATAGTTAAAAAGAACGGTTAGCAAACAATTTTAATCCATATTGAACAATCTTTAGCATTGTCCCTAATCAAAGGTTCCGATTGTCTTTATTGAAATATTTAAATTTTATTAAAGATGAAAGAATTTACACTTATTTTTAGATTAAATAGCGCTGCTGTTCCAAGTCCAGAACAATTGGCAGAGCGCTTGGCATGGTTGACAGCTATGATGCATAGCAATACAGTGATAAATCGGGGTAATATCTTAGCACCTATACCGGCAAAAACCATATATTCTACTACTGTCGTAGCTGACGAACGAGTTGAGGATACTGATTCTTTTTTTATCAGTGGTTATCTTGTTATACAGGCTCAAAGTATGGATGAGGCTGTGACCATAGCTAAAAGCAATCCCATCTTTAAAGTGGGCGGTAAAATCGAAGTGAGGGAAGTTTTACAGCGCACGAAGTAGTAAATTAAAAAGGCTGGGTTTCGCATCATTAATGCGTAAGCCAGCCAATAAAAAGTGAGCCCCTTAACTCAGATAAAAGCACAGTAAGAACCGCAACCGCTTTGTGATTATACTTTAAAATGATAGTTATAGAGTAACTTAAACACAGTAATCAATAAAGGTTTATGTTATCAATGTAGGAACCGCTACTTTCGATTAGTAGGCTAAAGGCAACTTATAATTGGTGTTACTTAATTATTTGTATTGACTACCAATTAAAAATCCATTAAATTTGAAGTCGAAAGAGGACAATAGTACAAGATAGTTTTAAAAGTAAGTACAGCGTATAAGGATGCAAAAAAAAACGAAATGGGGCAATCATCTCCTGTCACTAGAAAAAAGTGATGAAAATCCCTTGATTTCTCCGATTCGGTTCTCGGAATATACTTTGCTATTGATAGAGGCTGGAACGGGCGAGTTTTGCATTGATGAGGTTGCTTTTAAATTTTCGGGTCCAGCATTGTTGTTTGCCACGCCTCTGCAAACCTTACAATTAGATCATCAAGGGTGTTTGTCATATAGCATGCTTAAGTTTCATTCCGATTTTTACTGTATTGAAACACATCGAGAGGAAGTGGGGTGCAACGGTTTGTTGTTTAACAATATTTATATACGTCCATGGATTGCTTTGGACGAAACAACCTGGCAGTTGTTTGATCAATGGATACAACAATTACAAAATGAATTCGATGCTGTTTATTCCGAAATGGTAATGCGTTCTTTTTTGCAATTGATTTTGGCGAAATCGAGTGATATCAAATTGCAGTTGTTAGAGTTGGAAGCCAATGTTCGGGTAAAAGATGAATCTATGGAGCAATTTCGAAAATTGCTAGATCAACATTTTTTACAGTTACACAAACCTATGGATTACGCCGAATTGTTGCATATTTCAACCAATTTATTGAGTAAAAAATCGCTTAAGTATTTTGGTAAAACACCGTCGCAATTAATACAAGAACGCTTGATTCTAGAGGCCAAAAAGAAGTTGCACTTGACGAATTATAGTATAAAAGAAATAGCTTTTCAAATGCAATTTTCTGATGCGTATTATTTTAGCCGATTCTTTAAAAGGCACACCCGTGTTTCCCCTCAAATGTTTAGAAAAAGAGGAGGTATATCTGAAATAGCTTATTTGTCTAAGTAAAGGTCACATTTGTCCATTTCGTGACCGTGGAATCCATTCTAACTTTGCAGTATCACTAATTTTTTTAGATATGCTGCGTTTCTTACTTATTCAATTGACTCAATTTCAAAAGCGTTTTATCGATTTACTTCGAATTTCCATATTTCTGGTAATGCTTTGGATTGGCGGACTTAAAGTTTTTCCATACGAGGCTGATGGTATAGTTCCCTTTGTAGCGAACAGTCCGTTAATGGGGTTTTTCTATAACAAACCGGCACCGGAATACCAACAGTATAAAAACCCAGAAGGCAAAGAGGTTGCGGTTAATAAAGCATGGCATGTGGCAAACGGTACCTATGTCTTTTCTTATGCTTTAGGTGCGGTAATAGTAACGATAGGACTACTTCTCTTTATGGGAATATTCTTTCCTAAAATAGGCGTTTTAGGGGGGCTACTCACTTTCGGAATGTCGTTGGTAACCTTGTCTTTTTTAATTAGTACTCCAGAGGTTTATGTTCCCAATTTAGGGGGCGATTTTCCCACCGAATATTTCGGTTTCCCCTATTTATCAGGAGCGGGTAGATTGGTTTTAAAAGATGTAATCATGATGGTTGCCGGTTTAATATGTGCTTCAGATAGTGCGCAGCGCATAATAAACAAGTCTTAAATAAGGGGTTTTGCATCAATGCAAAACCCCTTGATTTTTTATAGCCCTTTCTTTCCCAATGCCCAAAAAGGTTGGGAGTAAATAGACGTAAACTCACAGAGGAACTGTTAAAAAAAACAATTTTAACAGTTTGATTTTCAATGGTTTTGTTTTGATTTATATATTTATATCCATTGAGATTCTGTAGTCTAAATAGTTTCAGGAAAGCAGGAGGATTTACACAGTTAAGTTACTTAGACTAAAGATTTTTAAATATTATATCCTTTTAATAGTCGCTACAAAGGAGCATTCGGACAAAAAATTATTAATGCCGGTCGGTGGAATCGCCTGTTGCGTTTTCTGATATCATGAGACTTTTAAAGGGAATTTGATCACTGAGATCATCTTAGAAGATTATTATTCACTTTAAAATTAAATATCATGAAAATCATGTTGTTACTTTTTTTGATGAGTATGCGTACTCATTCCCAATGTCCTTGTATTAAAACGGCTATCATCGGAACCGAAGTCAATGAACAAATTACAACTGCTCATAACAATCAGGTTGTTGTTATGGACGATGTGGCCATCAAAAGTGGAGAGCACTTAAAACTATATACCATAAAAAACAGTGGAGAACTCACTTGGTATAGCAAAGGTAAAAAAATTGAAAACACGAGGGTAGCTCCAACCGAAACCACGTCCTATACCGTAAAATCGTTTTTAATGGGTTGCCCCGATGTTTATGATATGGTTACCATTACAGTAATTAAAAATACCGACATCCAAGATCTTGTTCTATTTCCAAATCCAATTCAAAGCAAAACCACTATAGTATCTACTTTGTACCCTATAATAGGGGTTTCACTCTATGATTTGAAGGGAAATCAGCTATTTCATTTGTCCTACACAGATCGTATTAAACAGCGGGTTATTGATTTGACGGAGCTGCCTAAAGGTTTTTATGTGCTTCGGGCACAGCTTGATAATCAAACTAGCGTAACCAGAAAAGTTATAAAAATCTAAAAGGATGAAAACAGTAAGTAAATATCTGGTTGTTTTAGTTCTGTTATTCATAATTCCCTTTGGTATATATGCTCAAGATATTAGGATTAAAAAAAGTGATTTACCCTATGTGATACCAATAGTAGAACAGGCTAGTCAAGGTGATGATATCGTTTATCAATGGTTGGAAAACAATCAAATAATAGCCGACGCTAACGATTTTATCTATATCATTCCCGAAGAGCAGGAGCTGGGAATTTACCGCTATATACATCAAGTAAAGTGTGTAAAATGTACCGATTGGTTGAATAGTAACACTTTTAGTGTTGAAATATATAGTGAAAGTGATGATGTTGAGCTTTTCGATCCGTTTTTCCGGGTTGTTTTTAGCCCACAGCAAGAGCTGTCGGGTTATTTAGAAGAGTTGATTGATTTTATAGATCAAGCCGTAGAAAAATTAGAAGTGTCTATTTATAGTATTTCCAACGAGGATGTGTTACTTGCCTTGGAAAGAGCCCAAAAACGGCAAGTTCAGATACGGATGTTGTATGAGGGCGCACTAAATGATCGAAGTAAAACTTCGGGTACCCTATCTCATTATATAGAGGATATGGGTATAGATGTTAAGTATGTCAACAAAACCAACCACAATAAATATGCTATTCGAGATAATCAAAAAGTGCTAACTTCTAGTGGAAATTGGAATGCCAAGGGCAATTGGAATTATAACGACAGCAGTGTTTTTATCACTGAGGCGGATGCGGTTTTGAGCTATAGAGCCAATTTTGAATTGCTGTGGAACCATTCAAGAGAATTTGGTAAAGCCTATGAGTATCCATTGATAAATTCAGATAGTTTACTCCGTTTGTTAAGTGATTCTAGTGATGTAGATGTTTTGTTTACCAGTTCAAACTATAGAATTTCTAATTCAACAATTCACGGTCCCACTTTTTCAAAATATGAAAATCGACAAATTTTATCTGACAAAATAGTACAACTCATCAACGAGGCAGAAAAATCAATTAAAATTGCTGCGAATTACTTACGATCCCGTTCGATATGTGAAGCCTTAATATTCAAGAAGCAGCAAAATCCAGAAATGGAAATTAGGGTATTTACCGATCAAAACGAATATATAAGTCAAAGCTATCACGAATATCAAATAAAACAACGAGATTCCTGTCTGTCTAGAGCGAATACGCCTACAAAAATACGCGATTGCTGGGAAAAGAATTTTCAATATAGTGCTGCGTTGACCGCTGCAAATATCGCTGTTCGATTTAAGGTATATTCCTACAAATGGCACTACAGTACATCCAAAACGATGCACAACAAATACGCGATTTTTGACGATAAAGTAGTGTCTATTGGCAGCTATAACTATTCTTATAATTCGGAAACCAATTGCATGGAAAACTTATTGGTATTTAATCGGGATATAGCTCCGATAACCGTAGGACAATATGTGGACAATTTTGAACAAATCTGGAATACGGGTAGGGAAGAAAACTATTATAACGATTTGTTAACTTACTTAAATTCATCGAACAGGTATATTCCGTTAGTTTATCATCCCATTGCCCTTACAGCCGATGAGTATGTGTATTTAAAACAACGGGTAGCAAGAGCTTGCCCTGCTTTATATGATCCGTATTTTAAAAAGAATGGTCATTTGTATACTGCTTATCTAAAGGGAATAAATTTAACTTATAACGAGAACAATAGTCTGATTACAAAAATGGAAGACTATTTTGATGGGCAGTTTTTAATCAACTATCAATACAATGCCACAGGCCAAGTAGAAGCCTCCCAATTTCGATCATCAGATAGTTTAAACTATAGCTATGTCAACACCTATGATAACGATAGAAGAGTCGGAATCGAAACGCCGATTTTTAAGGCTTCAATATCTTTTAACGGCAACAAAGTTCATACAGTAAATGCGGGACAGGGGGAGTATTCTTGGACCTATCCACTAGGGCAGGAGTCGAAGCAGGTATACCATATTCCAAATCAACCGGACCATTTGCAGACCATTTGGAATGAATGGTCGTTTCCTAAAGCGCTTATCGATGCCGAAGGCAGAATGTTACAATGGGATTACGATTCCCATAGGAATCTAAGCAAGTTGTATTCGGCAGATTTTTATATAAATTATAATCATCGTAATTCTAGGTTGTTGGCCAATACAAGTACAGGAAATCAGTTGGATATACAGTTAGCTCAACTCAATAAGTATACTATAGAATCTAAGGGTACGGTTTCGGCTACTGTGCAATATTTCAACCAACAAATTTCAGAGAAGCAACAATTGTTATCCATTAATATGTATTCTAAAGCGGTGCGTAACGGCAGGGGAAGAATGAGCAGTAATCAATATCTATTTGATGCTTATGGACGAGTGATAAAGGCTGGGGATCTACAGTTAATTCGAAAACCCTATTCCGGAGAAATCGAGACGATAAAACTGGGGAATCTAGTAGAGAATAGGAATTACAACCAATGGGGGCTATTGGTTAAACAGGAGGTGAGATACAAGGAAAAGGAAATCTTTAACGCTAACTATCACTATGACGGTATGCAGCGAATTACAGCGGTTAATGAGCGGATTAATGGAGTAGCTGCTGTATATCAGTACAACTACAATAAGCAAGGTCAGTTAAAGCAGCTTCTCAAAGACGGGATTACATCTGAATACTATAATTACGATGATTTTGGCAATAGAAGCAGTGTCCATAGAGATGAAGAAGCTCTTATTGTTTCCAACAGTGTACGGAATCAAATTACGGCTTGGGAACTTATAGGCACTGACCAAAGCGGACAACTGTACTACAATAAGGCTGGACAGTTGACATCAGTGCTCACCAAGTCGGGTAATACTGTAATAAATAATAAAAAATTGGAATATGATGTATTCGGAAAACTAAATGCGATGAGTGAGAAGGAACGGCATGTCGTTTATGAGTACGATGCAGTTGAACGTCGAATAGCCACTTATGTAAACGGTGATCTCGTTGAAAAATGGTTGTATGGTCACAATGACTTACCCTTGGCTAAGTTAAATAAAGAAGATCGTATTGAAAGTACGTATTTCTATACGGAAAATGATATTCCTTTGCTGATGCGTTTGGGTAATCAGAATCATTATTTGGTTACGGATATAAGAGGGTCTTTACGTTTGGTTGTAGATGCTGTTAATGGGGATATAAACCAATTGTTGAGTTATGATGCTTTTGGAAAGCTATTAATAGACACAAACCCGGGTTATACGCCTTTTGGATATGCAGGTGGGCGTTACGATTATCGAACGGATTTGCTGCGTTTTGGCAGGAGGGATTATTGGGCGGATATGGGAAAGTGGACCACAGAAAATCCATTGGGCTTTTTAAGCGGAGATTTTAATGCGTATAATTATGCCTTTAATGATGCGGTCAATTATAAGGCTGTTAACGGTATCCTTACTAGAAGTATCCATTCTGAACCAAGTAATACTGATTTATTCCTAAATCGGATTTATAAAAATGCGGTAGGCGCAGCTGGAAATAATCATAGCTGGCAGTATTTTGACAAACATTTTCCAACAAGACTTTTGGATATAGGCAGTAAGACGATTAGACTTGCAAACCAGAGAATTTACGCTCCTTTTGCCAATCGATTGATACATGACAAACTCAATTCCTATTATGAGTCCAAAAGTTTTGGATATCGACCTGAAAGCATAAGAGAATGGGTGATGTTTTAAATTATAGTCATAAAAAAACCGCTGAACATAGTAATGCACAGCGGTTTTTCGAAATGTTATGCGCTTAGAATTTATAGCGGATAGCCAATCCGAAATCGGATTGAATACCGTCTCTATAATCGTCATTAAAGTACATCTCGGGACGGAAGTCTAGAGAGATTTGCAACGGTATGTCGAAATTATATTCAATACCAACGGTACCGGTTACTAAACCGAAAGAACCACTATCTAAATTTTTGTGATATTTACCTTTGTATTTCCAGCTTCCAATACCAGCACCTACACCAGCATACCAATTAAAACCTCCTTCGATGTTCCAAACCCATTCGTAAAGACCTACTACTTTGAAAGCCTTGAAATCGTGGTTACTACGCCATCCTAAGTCAAACTCTAAACGGTTGTTTTTTTGAAGTGCTCTTTGGTATGAAATCTCTGTTCCAAAACCATCGTTGTCGCTAAAACGCAGACCTAGTGCGTTTTTTGAAATCTCTTGCGCTTGAATTGAAAGCACAGTTGTAAAACCTAAAATTGCGGTTAAAATTACTTTTTTCATTGTCATTTATTTTATACCAAAAGTAACGGATTTCACGGTGTTTATCAAACTTTTAATAGAATTAGCAACTAATGGGAATATACCTAGTATTAGTATCTTTATTTATTTATAAAAGAGAATAATTCTTTCTATAATTTACAAAATAAATCAATTAAAAACAAGTTTTTCAGTTGTTAAGAGAGTCATATTATTCTTTGTTCTGATGTCTTTTTAAATATATATCCTATATTTGTGCCATTATTAAGAATTTCATTTCAGTGAAATAGCAACCTGCCTCAACAAGCAAGGTGCTGCCAAGGATAAGCCAAGCAATTGGAAAAAATGTTGATTTCTATATTCGATTTTATATCAACGCTTTTAATAAACTTTTTTAAAACGATAATTTGATATGAAAATAACAAACAAAGCTTACAGTTTATTTCCCTTTTTAGTTTTTATCTCTGTATTTTTAGGTGCAGGTATTTACTTGGACGATTTTTATAAATTGCCTTCACCTGTTGCAGTAATTGCAGGAGTAGTGATGGCTTTTATAATGTTTCGCATACCGCTAACGGAAAAGATAAATCACTTTATTGCTGGTTGCGGAGACAGTAAAATCATCACCATGTGTGTGATTTATCTACTAGCAGGAGCCTTTGCAACAGTGACCAAAGCTATAGGTGGCGTAGATTTGATGGTTCATTGGGGCTTGTCCTATATCCCCATACAATATTTGCCCTTAGGAATATTCCTTATTGCGTGTTTTTTGTCCTTATCTATTGGTACTTCTGTAGGTGCTATAGTGGCATTAGGGCCCATTGTAATCGGTTTAGCCGATCAAAGCGGGATTTCTTTGGGTTTGGTATGTGGCTCTCTTTTGGCAGGTTCTATGTTTGGTGATAATTTGTCTTTAATTTCAGATACTACTATAGCGGCAACTCAAACCATTGGTTGTGAGATGAAAGATAAGTTTAAGGCCAATTCGTTATTGGCTATACCGGCGGCTATTTTATGTTGCTTCCTTTTGTATTTCTTAAGTATGGATACGGTGGTGGAGCCTTCAGTTGTTTTAACTAAAACAGTAAATCTGCATTGGAGTGTTTTGTTGCCCTATGTATTGGTGATTCTATTATCGGTTTTAGGATTACATGTTTTTATCGTATTAACCCTCAGTATTGTTGTGGCTGGAGTTATAGGAGCGTTGGGACAGTCTATGGATGTAATCGTATTTTCCAATTTGGTCTATAGCGGTTTTCTTTCGATGATTGAGATTTTTTTATTGTCTATGTTTACGGGTGGTTTAGCGAGTATGGTAGAAAAACAAGGGGGAATTCAATATTTATTAACAAAAATGCAAACGGTAATTCGCAATAAAAAATCGGCATTGTGGGGTATCGGTTTTTTGGTGAGTAGTGTTAATATGGCCGTAGCCAATAATACAGTAGCCATTTTAATATCGGGTAATTTAGTAAAGGATATCGCCAGCCGATATCAGATTTCCAAACCCAAAGCAGCCTCAGTATTAGATATCTTTGCTTGTGTGGTGCAAGGGTTATTGCCTTATGGAGCCCAGGTTTTGATTCTATTGAGTTTTACAGCTGGAAAGTTAGATTATCTGGATTTGGTTAAAAACGCCTACTATTTATACTTCCTTTTGATTATAACAGCAGTAAGTATCACTATGAGCAACAATAAAAAAAAGGGAGTAGAAGCAGAGAATATTTTATAGTATTCTAAAATGTTTATATTTGCCACTCATTGCAACATATTAATTACGTATTTACATGAAATTACTAGAAGGAAAAACAGCAATTATCACAGGAGCCAGTAGAGGAATTGGTAGAGGAATAGCCGAGGTTTTTGCAAAACAAGGAGCCAATGTCGCTTTTACATACAGTTCATCTGCAGAAGCAGCTCAAGTATTAGAAAATGAATTGATCGCTTTAGGAGTACGCGCAAAGGGCTATCAATCCGATGCAGCTGACTTTGAGGCAGCTCAAAAACTGGTTGATACGGTTTTAGAGGATTTTGGAAATATCGATATTTTGATAAACAATGCTGGTATCACCAAGGATAATTTATTGATGCGTATGTCAGAAGCTGATTTCGATAGCGTTATTGAGGTCAATTTGAAATCGGTTTTTAATATGACCAAAGCCGTTCAGCGCATTATGTTGAAAAACAGAAAAGGATCTATTATTAATATGAGTTCTGTGGTTGGTGTCAAAGGAAATGCTGGACAAACGAATTATGCTGCCTCAAAAGCCGGTGTGATTGGTTTTTCTAAGTCAGTAGCTTTGGAATTGGGTTCTAGAAATATTCGTTGTAACGTCATTGCACCGGGCTTTATTGAAACGGAAATGACGGGAAAATTACCGCAAGATGTGGTTAAGGGATGGACAGATGCGATTCCGTTAAAAAGAGGAGGTACACCAGAAGATGTTGCCAATGCCTGTGTTTTTCTAGCTTCTGATTTATCGGCTTATGTAACGGGGCAAGTTATGAATGTGGATGGAGGAATGTTAACATAGTTGAGATAAACGTATACAGCGTTATTAAAAAAATATTGAAAAACAGTAATGAGTCATCCTTGTTACTGTTTTTGTTTTAGTTATTTTTCTATAGATTTAGTAGATGTAATATACTTTAGTTATTTTTGTACTTAGAGTATATATAAAGGATAAAATAGTTGCTTTACCAGCATATAAAAAGATAAAAAAATTATGATTATAGAACCTAAAGTACGTGGCTTTATTTGTCTTACTGCACATCCAAAAGGATGTGAGCAAAATGTGATTAATCAAATTAATTATGTAAAATCTAAAGGAGCTATTGACGGACCTAAACGGGTATTGGTTATTGGATCTTCTACTGGTTTTGGATTGGCATCGAGAATCACTAGTGCCTTTGGATCGAATGCGGCAACTATAGGGGTATATTTCGAAAAACCCCCTGCAGAAGGTAAACCCGCTTCACCAGGATGGTATAATACAGCTGCCTTTGAAACCCAAGCGCAGCAAGCAGGTTTGTATGCAAAAAGTTTTAATGGAGATGCTTTTTCCAACGAAATAAAAGACCAAGTATTAGATTTGATTAAAACCGATTTGGGACAAATTGATTTGGTTATTTATAGTTTGGCTTCGCCTAGACGTACACATCCCAATACTGGAGAGGTTTTTAATTCTGTATTAAAACCTATCGGTCAAAAATTCTCAAGTAAAACAGTAAATTTCCATACGGGTGATATTTCTGACATTACTATTGAACCGGTAACGGCCGATAGCGATATAGAAAATACTATCGCTGTCATGGGTGGTGAAGATTGGGCCATGTGGATTGAAGCGCTAAAACAAGCAGACTTATTAGCTGAAAACGCTGTTACAGTGGCATACTCTTATGTAGGCCCAGAATTGACAGAAGCGATTTACAGAAAAGGGACCATAGGTCGCGCAAAAGATCATTTGGAAGCTACGGCTTTCGAAATTACAGATTCTCTAAAATCCATCAACGGAAAAGGTTATGTATCGGTTAATAAAGCCTTAGTAACTCAAGCGAGTTCGGCTATCCCTGTCATTCCGTTGTATATGTCTTTATTGTACAAAGTGATGAAAGAGGAAAATTTACACGAAGGTTGTATCGAACAAATCCAACGACTTTTTCAAGAACGTTTATATACTTCTAAAGCCATTCCAACCGATGAAAAGGGAAGAATCCGTATCGACGATTGGGAAATGCGCAAGGATGTTCAGCAAAAAGTTATAGAATTGTGGAAAGAAGTAACCACCGAAAACCTGCCTGAATTAGGTGATTTAGCTGGATATCAACAAGATTTCTTTAATCTTTTTGGATTTAAAGTTGCTGGAGTTGACTATGATGTTGAGGTTGATGAGATGGTACAGATTCCAGGATTGGTTTAAAAATATTCTCTTTATAAATTAGCGACAAAACCCTTACAAATGTTATTTTGTAGGAGTTTTGTCGTTTTTTATTTTGTTTTAATTCCTGTTAAAAACGAATAATTATTTTGATTTATCTTAGATGAATATGATAATTGTCATTTTTTTTATGATTTATTACTGTTATTTTTATTTTTAAATAAATACATAAACTATGACTACAATTACAACTGCTTTGTATTCTTTTAGTAATGGGGCTTTTATAATGATTGGTGTTTTTGCCGTGGTATGTATTGCCATAGTGGCTGCCATATTCTTATTGATGGGGTCGGATAAAGGCAAAAAAACAAACGATGAGAAGTCTAAAGAAGCTTAATTTAGTTTGCATCTTTTATATTAAAAAGATGCAAACTTTTTGTATAGGGTTAATTATCTAGGATTGAGATGTATTGGATAAGGTGAAAGCTTTTTCATTCAATCCAGTTTTATTTCGCTTTTTTAATCAGTTCTTCGATGATGTTCCAATCATACAGATGGAAAGTCATTCCGTTACTCATCGCGACAAACATACCATTTGGAAATTTAGGACCTAGATTGATATGCGTAACATCGGCTCCATCACATTCTATGGTTGAAGTGGGGATTTCAGCAAGTAGTGGATATTCGTTGGGGTTTCCGTTTGCTCCTTCTCTTGGGTATACCATAAAGGTATTGGCTTGTTGGTTGGATACTAGTATATATCCAGTTGTCGGCGTCTTTTTATAGATGGCGATACCTTCGTGATCAGATTTAAAGTCGTCTTTTCCAAAAAAGGCCAATTCCGTATTGTCATTTGCAGCAGGGTCTGCTAAGTATTTTTTGATGCCCGCTTGTTCATCGCTATAATAAATATAACCTAATTCATTGTCGACAGCAATAGCTTCGATTTCTTTTTTACCACTAAAACTGCCGAATTTTCGGACTACTTTGGCATCAACTGCCCCGTTTTTATCAGATAATTGGTATTGCCATAAATAAGTACCAGAGGGACCAGACTTTCGTCCCACTACGGCAAAGATAGTTTGATCGCTTGGTCTTGTATATAACGACAAGCCCATTGGTCCGCGTTCTGTTTCCCCTTCAAATACTGATATCCCACCGTTGTCTATCGGTTCTAAATCGGGTAGGGAGAAAATTCTAATTTTGTTGGTTTCGCGTTCCGTAGTGACAGCAATATCTACTTTTTTACCATTTACACTTAGTCCATAAGCAATATCTACGTTATTCGGTCTTTGTAAAGGGATGCTTTTCTTTACGATTTTTCCGTTTAAGTCATACAAAAATAAACCACCGTCGCTATCCTTGTCTGTACCCATAACAAGACTTTTAGCCGGGTCAGTAGGATGTATCCAAATGGCGGGGTCGTCGGTATCGTGTGGGGTCGGTTCAGTGATTACAACGGGTTTTATGGCGTCTGCTCTAACTGGCGCCAATTGATCGTTTTTACAACTTGTTAGTATGCCTGAAAGTAATAGGGTATATAGAATAGGGTATATAGATCTTTTCATGATTTTATTTTTTAATTTCTGAGGTGTTTATAATTTTTCCCGAAGCATTTACAGTTTGGATTAACATTTTAGTAGGAGTTATCGAAAAAGCCATAAAACCAGCTTCTGCTTTTGAGAATAATGTGCCTTCCGTATTTCCTGTTGGTCGAACTTCGCTAGCTGCACCTGATAAAAATTGTGTAGTGTAGCGACCGTTTGGTTTGATAATCTGTAAATCATGTTCGTGACCACATAAGTAGGCATCAACTTGATACTGATCAAAGATATCGGCAAATTGCGCTGCGAAGGCTATGGTATCGGGACTGGTTTTTCGTTTTCCGCCGCTATATAAAGGATGATGACCCACAACTACTTTCCATTTTATGGACGAATCCGCATTTTGTAAATGGTTTTTAAGCCATAAGGTTTGTGCAGCAGTATCTTGAGCAATAATATTATCATACATATCGCTCCCCGGTTTGTAATAACTCTTGATATAGGGATTGGTGTCCATAAATAACATCAATACTTTTTCTCCGTTTTTTAATTCAAAAGTCTTGCTGTAATATTTCTCCGGCATTTGCCAACGTCTGCTAATTTTGGAGTAGTCAATTTGGGCCTGTATATTACCTCTGTAATCGTGATTTCCTAAGGCAACATACCAATTGTGGTGCAGACTAATGTTTTTATAAATGCTTTCAAAGGAGGATATCCATTGATAATCGGTAACACTTTGTACCCCGTTTGGATAAAAATTATCGCCTACACTGATAGTGAAATCAGCATCTATAGTCATGGCTGCCTTACCCATTTGTTCGGCAACCTCTTTTTGATAGTACTGTCCAAATCTTCCGAAATCGCCCATCAGTAAAAAATTTAAACTTTTGGGTTCCGTTTTTAATTCAGAAATAAAACCTTCTCTATAACCCGATTTTTCTTCTGCGAGAAAATCTTGTGAAAAAGCACTAAAACAATAGAGTACAAATAAAAGTAATAGAATTTTTTTTGTCATGATATAAATAAATAAAATTCTGGCAGTGTTTAGACTACCAGAATTTTTGGATTAAAAGTCAAATTTAAGACCTAAGTTATAACGCGGTTGGTAATACTCCAATTGTTTGGTATTTGACGAAACACCTTGATAATATCTCAAGGCTTGGTTGGTAAGATTATTGGCTTCAGCAAATATTCGGATGCTTTTTGTAATCTTATAAGAAGCATTCAAATCCAAAAAGAACTGTTTGTCGTAATAGCTATCGTGGAATTCGTCGGCACCCAATTCATCCAAATAACTCGAAGCAAAATTAGCCGATGCTCTAGCGGAGAATTTACTGTTTTCCCAAGATAAAGACCCGTTAAACATATGAGGGGCTGTTCCCGGTAACGTAATATTACTTCTTTCGTTTCCTTCTTCGTCGGCAATTCCTTGAGCTTTGGATTTGGTGTACGTATAGTTTGCATAGATACCGAATTTTTTTAGGAAATCTCCCGGTAGAAAATCCAATTGTCGTTGAAAGGCAACCTCAAATCCGAAAACATTAACCTGTTTTCCATTTCTAGCTTGGACAAAAGTCCAATCCTCTCCAGCTGGGATAGGATTGTTTTGTGTAGGAAAATCCTTAGCGAAATCAGCAGTGCTATATTGATTGTTACTATACGTATAGATAAAATCTTTTAAATTTTTATAGAAGAAACCTCCAGAAACTAAACCGATGGATTCAAAATAATTTTCAGCCATAAAGTCAAAGTTATACGAGTAAGTGGCATCTAATTCTGGATTTCCTGCTTGTATTTGGGAATCTGAAGCGATATTGTTAACATAAGGCGCCAGTGCATAATAATTTGGACGAGCTAAGGCTGTTGTAAATGCTGTTCTCAGTATAAAGTCTTTGGTAACATCATATTTAAAGGAAATGCTAGGAAGTATGTTGGTGTAGGAATTGGTAGTATTGATTTCACCTTCTAATTCTTCTTCGTCCAAAACTCTATTTCCTGTATAGTCGATATGTGTATTTTCGATACGCGCACCAACAATCATGGACAATTCGTTGCTTAAATCTTGATCCCATCTGATATAGGCGGCATAAATGTTTTCTTTTGCTTTGTAGTTAACTGCAAGAAATTCAGCGGGATCTTGTTCGCCTTTGTATAAGGCTGTATTGTTAAGATCAAGTCCTCCTAAATAAGAAGCCGATGCAAATTGTCCTGCAATATATTGGCTACCTGGGTTAAATCCATTCCCGTCAAAATAACTGCTAGGTACATCAGCAAGTGTAATTTTATTAATAGGGGTATAACTGTAAAAATCATTATCGCGTTCTTTGTCTTTTAAGCGAATTCGCAAACCGGTTCTCAAGCGACCTTTTTGTCCGTCAATAACAGAGAAAGGAAAGCGGATGTTGATTTTGGCTCCCAATTCACTTTCTTCCGTATTGTTGGTGTTTTCAGACAATGCAGCTTGTTTAAAAGATTTGGAATTTTCGCCAGACGTAATGATTAAAGGTTTACGAAGATCGTTTAGATTTTCTTCCATGGCGACACCTTTTTGTTCAAAACCAATGTAACGTTCGTTAGGTCGGTATTCCCTTGCTTTGGCATAGTTAACCGACCAATCTAAATCCAATTTGGAATTTAAAAGATGTTCTCCCTTTAACGAGTAGTTTTGTACGCGTTGTTCTTCCAGTCTTCTGTTTTTATTTCGGTTGTTGTCTATTCCTCCTTTGGTTTCCCGTTTAACTCTTCCGGTATAACCCGTGATCGATTGCCCATTATAAGTAGGTTCTATTTTATCATAAGTTGTTCTAAAACGATTTTCTCTATCGTCTCTCCAATTGTAAATCGCATTGGCATAGATGGTATTGTTGTCATTAAATTTATAATCGAGGGCAACAGCTCCGCTACGTCTGATTCGCTGAACATCATATTGGCGTATTTCTGCCTTTTCAAGATAGGTATTGCCCATTTTGTCTTTGGTCCATACGTTTTCTATATTGTCAGAACCGTAGTCATTATTGTTATAGGAGGCACTGATTACCATACCTAATTTATCTTGCAAATAACGATTTCCATAAACCAAACCGGCGGTATAATTGGCCTTTTCACGAATAGGAGCATAACCTCCAGCTAAAGTAGCTGAAATACGCTCTCCGTTTGGAGTTGCACGAGTTATAAGATTCACGGAACCACCAATGGCGTCGGCATCCATATCTGGAGTAAGGGTTTTGTTTACCTCTATAGTCGCAATCATATCTGAAGGAATTAAATCCATTTGCACATTTCGGTTATCTCCTTCCGCTGACGGAATACGGTCTCCGTTTAAGGTTACAGAATTTAAAGAAGGTGCCAATCCTCTAATGATGATGTTACGCGCTTCACCTTGATCGTTTTGCATAGTGATACCGGGCACGCGTTTTAAAGCATCGCCTATATTGGAGTCCGGAAAACGGCCTACTTGATCAGAGGAAATAATATTGGTAATATTTCGATTGTTCTTTTGTTGATTTAAGGCTCTGGATTGGCCTTTTAAGGAAGCTCCAATTACAATTTCTTCTAGGCTATTAGTATCCCCACCAAGCGCAATATGAGTTAGGGTATTTTTACCTGCTACCACTACCACCTCTTGAATATGGGATTGGTACCCAATATATAAAACTTGCAGTTGATACGTTCCGGATGGAACATTTAAAAATTCATAATCTCCAATTTGGTTTGATATGGTGTATTTGTTTCCCGAGTCGAGTAACTGTACGGTGGCTCCGGGCAAGGAAATATTGTCTTGGGCGTCGGTGATTTTACCCGATATAATACCCGTTTTTTGAGCTTGTGCTAAGTAACTCAGCAAAAATGCTAAAAATAGAAACAGTAGTTTTTTCATCATAAATAGTTGTGGTTATTAATGGCGCTAAAGTACCGTAGTGCTGTTAACTTGAAGTTAATGCCCGGTTATGTTTGAGATTCAAATTTAAACGCCACTTTATCTTATGGTAAAGGAGTTCTTCATTTCATATTCTCGAAAAACAGTATGGATTATTATTCTAATATTTTGGTTTTTAATTATTTACTAAGCTTTTTTTGGTATTCTAAATACTTGTAGGGCAAGTGCCTTTGCGACGTTTTATGTTAAGCGATTGTCAATTACACCCTCAAAAGGGTATATGAGCGGATTTTTTTTACAAAGCATGGTGTTTGCTGTATTTGTAAAAACACTGTTAAAACCGTAATTTACTCCAAATCCAGTTCTTGGTGTCTATGAGCAGTAGTTCATTGTTTAAATGCGGTAAGTCAAGAATTACTTTGAGGGTTTCATGTGCCATCATCGTACCGATAATTCCAGTAAAAGTTCCTAAAACACCGTTTAAACTACAGTTGGGTACCAGTTTTGGATCGGGGGCTGCTGGAAAAAGTGCTCTTAAGTCTTTTGATCCCTGATGATTAAAAACGGCTAATTGACCTTCAAAGCCCAAAATACTACCATATATTAGGGTTTTACTCAAGTGAACACAGCTATCGTTTACGAGATATCGCGTACTAAAATTGTCCGATCCATCTACGATATAATCATAATTGATTAAAATAGATGCGATGTTTTCAGCAGTTAATTTTTCGTTATGTGTACGTATAGTAATATGTGGATTAACCGTTTTAAGTCGTTCTGTGGCAACGGTTGTTTTGTAGCGGTTAACATCTTTTTCGTGGTATAGTATTTGGCGATGCAGGTTGTGAATTTCGATGGTATCGAAATCAACAATGCCCAATGTTCCAACTCCACTAGCAGCTAGGTATAGAGCGACGGGACAGCCTAATCCTCCAGCACCAATGACTAAAACACGGGCTTGTTTGATTTTTGTTTGTCCCAATATACCGACCTCTTCCATAGCCATTTGTCTGTTGTAACGTAAAAAATCGGAAGTATTTATCATTTTGAGTTATAGTTAGTATGCAGTAAAAGTATGTTGATTATATAAAGGAGCGGTCCCAATCTTTCCAAATGGGTTCATAGCCCAGGCTTTTTATTAAGGCGGCTATTTCGTGAGTAGTTCTATTATCACATATTTCGAATTGCTCTAAGGATGTTTGATCTACAGCATAGCCGCCGGGATTTGTTTTGGAACCGGCACTCATGCTGGTGGTTCCTAAACCGATGATGTGATTTCGCAACAGTTCGCTTTCCCGGGTAGAAATGGATATTTCTAAATCCTCATTCCAAATTCTGTAAGCACAGATAAGTTGTACCAGATCTTTGTCGTGCATGATAAAATTGGGTGCTACAGTTCCTTCAGCAGGGCGAAGTCGAGGAAAAGAGACCGAGTATTTTGTTTGCCAATAGTTTTTTTGTAAATAGTCGATATGCAGAGCATTAAAGAAACTATCAGTGCGCCAATCTTCCAGACCGAGTAAAACGCCCAGTCCCATTTTGTGTATACTTGCCGATCCTATGCGATCGGGGGTATCCAGACGGAATTCAAAATTAGATTTTTTGCCCTTGGGATGGTATTTTTTATAGACAGCCTTATGATAGGTTTCTTGATAGACCAAAACAGCATGAACACCGAGTTGATGTAATCGACGGTATTCGTCTAAAGATAGTGGTTGTACTTCGATTGAAATATTTGAAAAAGTCGGTTTGATCAATCGAATCGCCTCTTCAAAATAATTGATGTTGACACTATAATTTGCTTCACCGGAGACCAATAAAATATGATCATATCCCTGTGATTTAATTTCGGTTATTTCTGTAATAATTTCCTGTGGATTTAAGGTTTTTCTAGGGATGCGATTATCCATACTAAAACCGCAATAGGTACAGATATTCTGGCATTCGTTACTCAAATACATTGGGGCAAACATTTGTATGGTTTTACCGAATCGCTTTTGAGTCAATTGCTGACTGATTTGTGCTAATTGTTCTAAAAAAGGTTGAGCCGCAGGGGAGAGTAATACCAAGAAATCATCGATAGATTTTTTAGATTTATTTAGACTGTGCTGTACTTGTTCTGGTGTTGAGGAATAAATTTTATGTTGTACATCGTCCCAGTCAAATTGTTTTAAAATTGTAGTAAAAGCCATTTTAATCAAATAAAAATGAAGTTAAAGGACTCGAAGCATGAGCATGGTTTGTCATAGGAGCAAGTTGGGCATTAAATGCTTGACGTCCGGCAATAACGGCCAAACGAAAGGCATTAGCCATTGCCACAGGATCCTTAGCTGTTGCAATGGCGGTATTGACCAATACGGCATCTGCACCGAGTTCCATAGCTTTTGCAGCATCAGAAGGTGAACCGATTCCCGCATCTACAATAACAGGTACTTTGCTATTTTCAATGATAATCTCCAAAAAGTCTAGGGTTTTTAGTCCTTTATTAGATCCTATTGGAGCGCCTAGAGGCATAACGGCTGCAGTTCCAACATCTTCCAACCGCTTGCATAAAACGGGATCAGCATGTATATAGGGCAAGACGATAAAACCCAGTTTCGCTAGCGCTTCTGTGGCAATTAAGGTTTCGATAGGATCGGGTAACAGATATTTCGGATCGGGGTGAATCTCTAACTTTAACCAATTTGTTTCCATAGATTCTCTAGCTAATTGCGCAGCTAATATGGCTTCTTTTGCATTGCGCGCACCCGATGTGTTGGGAAGTAGAGATAGGGAAGGATGTTGTAAATGTTGTAATAAATGATCCTTTGGAGCGGTTAAATCCACACGCTTAAGTGCCACAGTTACCAATTGACTCTGCGATTTTAAAATCGCCTCCTCCATCAATTGGGCAGAACCAAATTTACCGGTACCCAAAAACAGCCTAGAGCTGAAAATCTTGTCTTGAAATTTAAATGTGTCCATATAGTAAATTGTTAATCGTTAAAGCGGTTAATTTTTTATCGTTTGAATTATTTATTAAAGAAGAATACGCTATACCATAAACTCCAAATCGGAGCAGTTCTTCGATATCGTCAAGTTGAATGCCTCCAATTGCAATTATCGGAGTTGATAATTGCATTCGAACGCAGTCGGATAGTAAGATTTTATAGTTCTCGATGCCCAATATGGGATGCAATTTTCTTTTAGTCACTGTAAAACGATAAGGGCCCAAACCGATATAGTCACAGCCCTCTCGGTTTCGCTGTATTAAATGTTGCAAAGTATTGGCTGTTCCACCGATAATTTTATTCGGCATTAGCTTTCTCGCAATAGCAATCGAAGTGTCCGACAAACCCAAATGAACTCCGTTGGCATCCAGGTCTAAGGCAATATCAATATGATCATTGATTATTAGGTCGCAATGGTATTCATCACAGAGAAATTTTACCTTTTCTGCCGTGTGAAGGCGTTGTTGGTTTTCGGCATTTTTAAAGCGAAATTGTATGCATTTAATGCCTATATCCAAGGCGCTTTTAATGTTGTATAGTTGACGTTCTTCGGTTTCTCCATCCGAAATATAATGAGATTTAGATATCATGATAGCCTAATAATGAAGGGGTTGATTGTAAAAATTTCTCTACGTATAATTTTCCGTTAAAACAGGCTTGCTTCATCGACAGCCCTTTTGCAAGTTCTGCACTAATAGCGGCAGATAAAACGCAACCAGAACCGTGTTTTTCATATACTTTATGCACTGTAGGAGGTAGGTAAACTATATTTTGATTTTCAATGAGATAATCCAGACCTACGGCTGTTTGATGATGACCACCTTTAAGTAAAACTGTTGTAAATAGACTCAATGTTTTTGCCTTTTCAATGGGATCATTAGAGCCGTCGACCAAAGTTTGTATTTCGTTTATATTCGGAGTTATTAAATCGATATATCCGAGCAACTGACTGAGCATATCAGGATTTGGTGACGCTATAAAAGAAAAGTTTGTAGTAGATTTCAAAACGGGATCCCATACGATTTTAATGTTTGGATTCACTGTTTTAATGTGTTTTACAAGACTGTAGATATACTCGTAGTTGGGAGTTATTCCAATTTTAATCGTTTGGATATCATAAGTAACTAACATACAATCCAAACTTACAAGCACCCTGTCTAAGGGGGACCAATTTATCGAAATAAAAGTATCTGCTGTTTGCAAAGTATTGGCTGTAAGTAAGGCTAAACCGTAAGTTTTGAGGTATTCAAACGTTTTACAATCTGCCAAAACCCCCGCACCGCCACTGGGATCAAATCCAGCGATACTCATTACTATAGGACGAATTGTTGACATGTTTTAAAGTTTTTATATCCCTGTTCTGTGTTCCATATAGTGCCTAATAGGGCAAAATCATCGAAAGCATAAGAGTTTAGGGATGGAATGGTTAAAGGACTGATGCCTCCTAAAGCAATGAGTTTTGTATGGTAGTTGCTGCGCTTTGCTAATTCTAGTTTCCAATTGGTATCTACTTGGTAGTTGGTTTTAGAAATAGATGGAAAAATAGGACTTATAAACGCTTTTTTGAAATCCTTACTTAAACCGTTAAACTCAGCGATAGAATGTGTTGAAGTAGAAAGACTAAGCGATTTATAATATGATGGATCTAATTGACTTCGCAAGTCAGTATTCCAATGAATTTGATGGATATTAAAGTAATTGGTCAAAGAAAAATGTTGATGTAATACGATTTTCGAATGATTTTCCAATCCGATTTGTTCGAGTAATAGGCTCAATTGTTTGGCGGTTAACTGCGGTTTGCGCAAATGAAAACAGTTTAATCCCGCTGCGAAAAGCTCTTTGATTCGTGTGATTTCATTTGGTATTGCCGTCGGATTGGAAATGACTATCATAATTTCTAGCTATAAATTTCTTTACCCGCTTCAATGAACTCGGCAGATTTAGTACGCATTCCATTAGCAGCTTCTTCTCTGATTTCTTGAGATATTTTCATCGAGCAAAATTTCGGACCACACATCGAACAAAAATGAGCCACTTTTGCTGCATCTGCAGGTAGGGTTTCGTCGTGAAATTCTCTGGCTGTATCCGGGTCTAGAGATAGATTAAATTGATCTTCCCATCGAAATTCAAATCGCGCTTTACTCAACATATTGTCGCGGTATTGAGCTCCGGGATGTCCTTTTGCGAGGTCAGCGGCATGAGCGGCGAGTTTGTAAGTAATAACTCCATCCTTAACATCTTTTTTATTGGGTAAACCCAAATGCTCTTTTGGAGTTACATAACACAACATCGCAGTTCCATACCAACCGATCATAGCAGCACCTATAGCTGATGTAATATGATCGTAACCCGGAGCAATATCGGTGGTTAAAGGTCCCAAAGTATAAAAGGGTGCTTCACCACAATCGCGTAATTGCTTTTCCATATTCTCTTTAATCAAATGCATGGGTACGTGACCCGGACCTTCTACCATCACTTGAATGTCGTGCTTCCAGGCAATTTTGGTTAGTTCGCCTAAAGTTTCCAATTCTGCGAACTGCGCGGCATCGTTGGCGTCTGCTATAGACCCAGGACGTAGGCCATCACCTAAGGAAAAAGCAATATCGTATTGCTTCATAATTTGACAGATGTCTTCAAAATGGGTATATAAAAAGTTTTCGCGATGGTGAAACAAACACCATTTAGCCATAATAGATCCACCTCGGGATACAATGCCCGTGACGCGTTCGGCGGTTAAGTGGATATATCTCAATAAAACTCCAGCATGAATGGTAAAATAGGAGACGCCCTGTTCAGCTTGTTCGATTAAGGTATCTCTATAAATTTCCCAAGTTAAATTTTCCGCTACACCGTTTACTTTTTCTAAAGCTTGGTATATAGGAACTGTTCCGATAGGCACGGGAGAATTGCGAATAATCCATTCTCGCGTTTCGTGTATATTTTTACCTGTTGACAAATCCATGATGGTGTCAGCACCCCAGCGACAAGCCCATACCGCTTTTTCTACTTCCTCTTCAATGGTAGAGCTGACGGCACTATTGCCGATATTGGCATTGATTTTTACCAAAAAGTTTCGCCCGATAATCATGGGTTCGCTTTCAGGATGATTGATGTTGTTCGGGATAATGGCACGCCCGGCGGCAATTTCTTCTCTAACAAATTCTGGGGTGATACGTCGTTGTGGAGTACGTGCACCAAAACTGTTTCCAGTATGCTGTTGTCGCATGGCGCTGCTAGCATCTTCCAATTGTTCGATCTTCTGATTTTCGCGAATGGCTACATACTCCATTTCTGCAGTAATGATACCTTTTTTAGCATAATGTAATTGAGTAACATTCTTATGAGGTTGTGCTACTTTGGGTAAGTGTAGGAATTCGAAGCGCAAATGATCTAATTTTTGATCATTTAAGCGTTGTTGCCCGTACTGCGAAGTAATGGAGTCCAATATATTTACATCAGAACGATCGATAATCCATTGCTCTCTTATACGTGGTATTCCCTTTCGTATATCAATCTTGATGTTTGGATCGGTATAAGGACCAGAAGTATCATAAACTGCTACGGGCGGGTTTTTCTCTATACTACCATTGGCTAATTTGGTATCGTGAAGGGTGATTTCTCTCAGCGCAACTTGGATATCGGGAAACAAATTTCCTTTTAAATAAATTTTGCTCGAATTGGGAAAAGGGGTTTGAGATATTTTCTCGTGAGTTTTTTCCATTTTTATAAAGTTATTGGTGAATAATTACAAGTGTAAAATGGAATTTAACCGCCTTGAGTGGCTGTTATAATGAGAATTGAACTTCCTGACTGTAGAAAATGCGTAGCCCAAAGATCTTTGGGAATCACCAGCTGATTTACAGCGACAGCAATTCCTGTGAGATTATCAGATTTTTCAATTTCCAGAAGATCTTGAATACTGAGCTTAGCTACCTGATAGGTTTTCGTTTGATTGTTGATTTGCAGTTCCATTCCATTTTAGATTTAGGTATCACTTTAGGAATGGCTACAATTCGTGTGTATACACGGATGAAGTCATCTCACTTTTTCCTACGCTAGTGTGATCTAGATCAGGTTCAAAGGGTAAAATCTCAGCCTACATTTCTGTAGACACCCCTAAAGCTTGAGGCAAATATACTCAAATAATCAGCTTATCAAAGTAAAAATGATTTTGATAAGTTTTGCCTAAACATAATAAGTGCCTTTTTTTAATTAAAAATGCGCTTATCCTGGAAGGCATTTTTGTTTTTAGTACTAAAGTGTGTAATACAAGTAGTTGGCACTAAAAGCAGAATCAACTCGATAAAAATCGGTGTTTTAAAGATAAACAATTAAGAATTCCTCATTATTGTGCACTTATGTATGCGTTTGCGTGAATCGGCAGGTGAGTAGTTGGCGTATTTTCATAATGTAAAGTGAAACTTTAGTCCTCAGTCGTTTTAAATCTAATTATATTACTGAAATTTGTTCTTTGAAATACGTGTTTTTATTTTCTTCACCCTCGTTAAAGAACTTACTTAACTGAGTTCTTTTTGTTACTGTTTATTAATAATTTCGTCAATGAAAAAAACTAATAGTGCCGTTTCTGCAGCCTTATTGTCCATGGTTTGCGTTCAAGGAGGCGCATCGATAGCCAAGCAACTTTTTCCGGCTGTAGGAGCCGTAGGGACCAGTTCTTTAAGAATTGGTTTGTCGGCAATCATATTGACTTGTATTAATCGTCCGAAATTTTTGACTTTTACAAAACAACAATGGTTGTATTGTGCGATGTACGGTATAGCCATTGCTGCGATGAACCTTATTTTTTATATGGCTATTCAGCGCATTCCTTTGGGTTTAGGGGTTACTGTTGAATTTATAGGACCTCTATTTTTGGCCTTGTCTTTATCGCGTAGGTGGATGGATGTCGTTTGGGCCTTACTCGCCTGTGCCGGTATTTTATTTATAGTACCTTGGCAGAATAATGATGTTGATTTATTGGGCTTGTTTCTCGCATTTTTGGCTGGATTATTTTGGGCATTGTATATAGTTATGGGAGGTAAAGTAGCTTCCGTAATGCCCGGTAAAGATGCCGTGACTGTAGGAATGCTTATAGCAGCGCTGATTATAGTACCTATTGCCCTTTGGGATGGTAGTGTTTTTAATTTAACACCTATACTTTTCCTAAAAGGTTTGGGAGTTGCGGTCTTGTCGAGTGCTTTACCTTTTTCATTGGATTTAGTTGCATTAAAAAGCCTTCCCGCAAAAACGTTTAGTATATTGACCAGTATGCAGCCGGCTTTTGCCGCTTTTTCCGGATTAATTTTCTTGTCGGAAAACCTTACTGTTTTGCAATGGATTTCTATTGCTTGTGTAATTACTGCAAGTATAGGGGCTACGACATTCAGTAAAAAAGTTATCATGTAGTTCGGCTATTTAGGAGTAATATAGATTATTTCTTTTATGTGTTCTTTAATAGTTTTTTCGTTCTCAAAAATATTTTAATGTTTAAATTGCACTATTAAATTTTGGTTTTATGAAACACTTAGAAAAATTAGCGGCCATTCGCGAGCTAATGGCTAAAAATAGTATTGACGCCTATATTGTTCCGTCATCGGATCCACATATTAGTGAATACCTTCCAGAACATTACCGGTGTATATCTTGGATTTCCGGTTTTACAGGTTCTGCAGGTACCTTAATGATAACGAAAGACTTCGCGGGTTTATGGACCGATTCCCGTTATTTTGTACAAGCAAACCAACAGTTAGAAGAATCGGGTTTTGAGTTGGTTAAACTAAAAGTGCAACATGCGCCAGAATTTGCAACTTGGTTGGCTGAACGATTTACTGCTGGACAAACAGTTGCTTTTGATGGTAATTTAGCTTCACTTATGGTTGCTAATTCGGTTAAAAGCCTTTTAGAACCCTTAGGAGTAAAGGTCAACGGACATGTAGATTTATTGGGCCCAATTTGGGAAAATAGACCGAGCTTACCTACAAATCCCGCTTATTTATTACCTACTGAAAGTACAGGACAATCAACCATAGACAAGTTGACTGAGGTTCGTGCAGAAATGAAAAAGCAACATGCCGATGCACATTTGATTTCTTCATTAGATGATGTAGCCTGGTTGTTAAATATTCGTGGAACTGATGTAAATTGTAATCCAGTAGTTTTAGCTTTTGTCTATTTAACACAAACGGAGGCACACTTATATATTGCAGCGGGAAAACTCACTGCGGCAGCTATTTTAGATTTAAAAAATTCTGGAGTTGAGGTTCAGGCTTATGTATCCGTTTATAAGTTGATTCCAACACTGAATGTTTCAAGTATATTGTTAGATCCTAAACGCAGTTGTTATGCGGTTTATGACTCTATTCCAAAGCAAGTAAGAATTATTGAATCTTTAAATCCATCAACCCTATTAAAATCGGTTAAAAACGAGGTTGAATTGAATTTTATCCGACAAACGATGGTCAACGATGGTGTAGCCATGACGAAGTTTTTTAAATGGGTAGAAGAAAATGTAGCTTCAGGAGATTTATCAGAGATGTCTATAGCCGATAAATTACAAGCATTACGTGCGGAACAACCGGGCTTTAAAGATATTTCCTTTGGTACCATTGCTGGATATAAAGATCACGGTGCATTACCACATTATAATGCAGATAAAGTTTCCAATTATCAGTTGGCATCTAGCGGTTTGTTATTAGTTGATTCTGGAGGTCAATACCTAACAGGAACTACTGATATTACCCGTGTTATTTCTTTAGGAGAAATGACAGCAGAAGAAAAAGAAGATTATACCATTGTTTTAAAAGGTACAATCGAAGGATCTATGGCTGTTTTTACCAAAGGCACTCGCGGTTACCAAATTGATGCCATAACACGTCGCCCTATTTGGGCAACGAAACGCAACTACAATCACGGTACAGGACATGGTGTTGGTTTCTTCTTAAATGTACACGAAGGGCCTCATACTTTCAACGGTGCTGCAGTTGATGTAGCGCTCTTAGATGGTATGGTATCTTCTATTGAACCCGGTTTGTACCGAGAGGGAAAACACGGTATTCGTATCGAAAATCTTGTGGTGTCCAAAACTATTGAAAGCAATCAATTTGGTGAATTTATGGACTTTGAGACGCTTACAATTTGCTATATCGATACGTCCTTAGTTGAAAAGGCCTTATTACATCAGGAACATATTGATTGGTTAAACAACTATAATCAATGGGTGTTCGATAAAATCTCTTCTAAATTAAATGAAGAAGAGCAAAATTGGTTGCGTTTAAAAACCAAAGCGATTTAATATTGCTTCACTTTTTTAAAAATACTTTTTAAAGAGGCTGTCTAAAAGGACAGCCTCTTTTTGTTTTAAAACATTTTGGCAAGCCATTTTTGATTAAAAATAAGGTAAAAAAAAGACTGCTTCGCGTGATGAAACAGTCTTTTTTTATACTACAGTTTATACTATAGAATTAATAATGTCCCAATTTTTTAGTTTTACTCCTTTAATTTTAATGCTACAGTTTTGTCGGTTTTAATTTTGAAATTTGTATTTCACTTATAAAAAAACACCAGCTGTAATTTACTATTTTATTTTAGAAAGTCTTTTCTATGATAAATCTCCCTAGTTTCTTCAAGAGTGCTTAAGCCAATATAGGGTATGTTATATAAGATTTACTTAAATCTTATGATAGCAAACTTAACGCTTGAGCAAAAAACCTACAGCTTATTTTATATCGGTAAAATGACAGCAAACAATTTTAGCAAATGGTCAAATCAAGGCGTCTGCTGCTGATACAAAATCATTACAATTACTTATAATTTATTATGAAAGAACTATTTTTTAATCTGTCATTTATTGAATACTTAATACTTAATATCATTTGTTTTTTCGCATTTGTCCTTTTGGTAGATTTTATAGTAAACAAGTTTTCTAAAAAAAAGAAAAAATTTAAAACTAGAAAGAAAAGAAGATTTTATTAAAGTAAAATCGTACAGTTTTTCCTGATAAATATTTACTTAAGTGACTGTAATTGTGTTGTTTGATGTTTTTTTTCTAATTTTTTGAAACAGGTGTTTTTAAAATTTTTGCGTCAAAATTTTAGTTTTACCCCTTTTTTTATATCTGACACAAGTTTGCCAATTATAAACATAAAATTTGCATTTAATTAGAAATGAATGCGCTGAGCCTACTGCAATCCGTGTACATTTTATTAAAAAATCCAAACAAAAATTTATTCAAAATAATAAAATCGTATTTAAAATGAAAAGAAAATTACTTCCATTAGCCACCTTGTTTTTATTTGGTATCGCTGCGAATGCACAAGTTGGAATTGGTACCCAGATGCCCAACGCTTCTACTCAGTTGGAAGTAGTATCCACTAATAAAGGTATTTTAATTCCTCGTGTGGCTTTGACAGATACTTTTGATTCAACAACCATTAAAAACGGTAATGTAAATAGTTTATTAGTATTTAATACAACTGACAATGCAACTATTAAAACAGGTTATTATTATTGGCTTAAAGATGAATGGGTTCGTTTAATTGGTTCCAATGAAATAAATCATTTAAAAAATACAGTGAACGTAAGTCTTACTTTGGTAAATGATGAATTGATTATAACGGATAGCGAACAGCATCAAGTTAAAATGCCTTGGAATAATCAAGATATCGTAGCATTAAATGAAACGGAAACGAAAATCATTAAAAATGCTGATGGTTCCTACACCTATATCAACGAGCGCGGAATCGAAGTTATCATCGATATTACAGCGTCGGTTATTCAGAATTTCGAAGAAATTTTGAATACGCAAAGTGTTCAAAATATATTTAACGAATACGTTACTAAAGTAGCGGGTAACGTAATCTATGATGGTACAAATTTTATCTATTACGATGATAATGGTATTGAACAGACAATCAATATTACAGAAATGGTTAAGGGCAATGAAACCATAACACAATTGCAAAAAGTAAGCGAAGGAAAATATACGTATTACAACGAGGCATCTTTTGATACCCATGGTGTGTTGCTACCTGGTGCAACTGGAGTAACTATTGATGTCATCACAGATGTTACCAATAACTTTGAAGAAATTCTAAATGAAGAAACCATTAAAAATCTCTTTAATGAGTTTTTTACTACGATTAAGGGAAATGTAACCTTCGACGGTAATAACTTCTTCTATTATGATGAGCATGGCGTACAGCAAACCATCAATATTACAGAAATGGTTAAGGCTAATGAAACCTTAACACAGCTTGTAAAAGTTGGTGAAGGAAAATATACGTATTACAACGAGGCTTCATATGATAGTAGTGGTGTCTTATTACCAGGAGCTACTGGAATTACCATTGATGTAATTACTGATGTAACCAATAACTTTGAAGACATCATTAATGAAGAAACCATTAAAAATATCTTTAAAGAGTATTTTACTACTATCGAAGGCAACGTTACTTTCGACGGTACAAATTTCTACTATACTGACTCTACGGGTACTTCGCAGACGATTGATATAGAGGGTATGGTTAAGGCACATGAAACTTTAACTAGTTTAAGAGATGTGGTTACTCAACAAGAAGATGAATTCGGTATCATGTCTGATTTGCACACCTTAACCTATACCGATGAGAAAGGGGTAGCGCATCCGATTGATTTAAAGGTTTTGGTAAAAGGAGTAGAAACCATTACCGAATTGAATTATGATGGAGTGACTCATGTATTGAGTTATAAAAATGAAAAGGCAGAAGTCACTGACTTTAATTTAGTAGATTTAGTAGGTGATGTTCAAACATTAACTAAATTGGAATTGGATATTGATAATAAAAAATTGGAATATACCGATGAAAATCAAGTAACGCATACATTGGATTTGGCATTGATTATTCAAGAACCTTGGTACAGTACACTAACGAATATAGGTGCGGTTTCCAATACGGATAATATTTATACTCAAGGATGGGTGGGTATCGGATTTTCAGAACCTTCGGACGTGCCGCATGAAAAATTGCGTGTTAACGGTACTATTACTACAGTAAATAGCCATTATGCCGATTATGTTTTTGAAGATTATTTTGATGGCTATTCACAGTTAAAAAGCGATTATAAATTTAGCGATTTAGAAACAATTGCTGATTTTATTGAAAAAAACAGACACTTACCAGGAATTACACCGATTGGGGATTTAGAACAGACTACGGCTGGATTTTCTTTTAATGTTTCTGAATTATCTATTCAACTATTGGAAAAAACGGAAGAATTGTATCTGCATCTGATTGATCAAAAGAGATCGACAGAACAAGAAAATATAGCACAATCTGAAAAAATTGAAGAATTACAGTTACAACTTTCTCAACAAAATTATATTATAGACGAGAAAAATACTCAAATTGAAAATCTAATAAGCAATAATCAAGAAGTTATGTTGCGTTTAAGCAAGTTAGAAAGCCAAATGTCTAAATAATTGACTTCTTAAGTTAAATTGTATACAGTACAAGAATAGGTATTCTTTCTTTTGCTGTATTTGTTTTAGACTGAGCCTAGTACACTTTTTCTCAGTCAGGGAAAAGGAACTTTAAGGCAAATTTAATTTACATTATTCAGGGAGACGATTTAATTTTTCTTTTTCAAAATTGTTGTTACTGACCTTTTGATTTTTTAAATATGAAGATAGACTGTTGTTGCATGAATTTCATATTTATAAATTTTGAGTTTATTATATTTAGTCTCCTTTGAATAATTTTTTATCATTTAAAACGCAGCGATAAATTAGAGATATAGCATTTTAAAGTAAGGCTTTTGGATGTATATGTGTCAGCATTTGCTGAATAACCTTTTTTATCGTCAATGCGTATGCATTTATTTTAGGTTCGATGGCAATCGGACCTTTTTTGCGTTTTTTAGGTTTTTTAATACTGCTATTGACAAGCCAATAAATAAACAGTGATATATTTGTGAAGCACAAGGCTTAGACAGTAGATGGTCTATCTAAAATAATCAATTCATGAATTTACCTCCATATCAAATATTTCCAAGCTTAATAACAAACAGGCTTACTTTGAAACAGATTGAAACCAAAGATATTAAAGATATTGTTGAAATTTCTTATTATGATGCTGTACAGGCAGTTGACGTACAACAAGCCGAGCAAATGCAGCATAAAATTAATGAAGACTATTTAAATGGAAACTCCATTCACTGGGGGATTTTTGATAATATAACTAACAAAATTGTGGGTACTTGCGGTTATTATCGCGGATTTACTGCTGGAGCAGGAGAGTTGGGGTGTGTTTTAGTACCACAGTATTACGGAAATGGATATATGACCGCAGCAATGATGTTAGCGATGGATTATGGAAAGCATTCGATGAAGCTTCACCGTATTTATGCGGTTACTTCTAAAAGTAATCAAAAAGCCATAGGACTTTTAGAGCGTTTGAATTTTTCTAACACAGCCGAATTGGAATACGACGATTTGGAGTACGAATGGGAAGGTTTAAAAACTATCTGATATCACGGATTAAAATAAAAAAGAGGCTTAGATTGTAAATCTAAACCCCTGTTGAAAAAAAATTAATAAAAAACGACAATTATTGTTTCAATACCCAAGCGAAAATTAGGGGAGCTACTATAGTAGCATCAGATTCAATCATATAACTAGGAGTATCAATATCCAATTTACCCCAAGTGATTTTTTCGTTGGGAATACAACCGGAATAGGAGCCAAAAGAAGTCGTTGAGTCGGTAATCTGACAGAAATAGCGCCATTTTCGAATGTTTTCTTTTTCAAGATCTTGTTCCAACATGGGAGCAACACACATGGCAAAATCTCCCGCTATACCACCGCCAATTTGAAAAAATCCAATTCCTTGATCTACGGCATTTTTTTCATAAAAGTCGGCTAACCAAACCATATATTCAATACCACTTTTTACTGTAGAAGCTTTGAGTTCACCTTTGATTACATAAGAAGCAAAGATGTTTCCCATAGTCGAGTCTTCCCATCCCGGTACTACAATGGGTAGATTGCGTTCTGCTGCAGCGAGCATCCAGGAGTTTTTAGGGTCAATTTCATAGGCATCTTCCAATACACCACTTAACAGTAATTTATACATGTTTTCGTGAGGAAAATAGCGTTCACCATCTCGTTCAGCATCTTTCCAAATCTTTTCAATATGATGCTGTATTTTGCGAAAGGCTTCTTCTTCGGGTATACAGGTGTCTGTTACTCTATTGTATTTATTTTGTAACAAATCCCATTCATCTTGCGGTGTTAAATCGCGGTAGTTTGGAATTCTTTTGTAGTGTGAATGGGCCACTAGATTCATAATATCTTCTTCTAAATTGGCACCCGTACAACTTATAATATCCACTTTTCCTTGTCGGATCATCTCTGCTAGTGAAATGCCCAATTCCGCAGTACTCATGGCACCGGCCAATGAAATGAGCATTTTGCCTCCGGCAAGCAGGTGTTGCTCATATCCCTTTGCAGCATCTACCACAGTTGCTGCATTAAAGTGTAGATAGTTTTTCTCGATAAATTGCGAGATAGGACCTCTTTTTTGTTCCATGATATAAAATAATATAAAGGGTTTTAGCTTTTTTAAGGATTAAAAATCAACATGATAAATACAAAGAATAACACCAAATGCATTATTCCCATGACCGGTGTAGTACGTTTACCTAAAAAGCTAATCAAACTCAATAACAACGTAATGACAAACAAGATCGTTTCGGTAGCACTCAATCCAAATAGAACGGTTTTTCCTGTTAACATACCCACGATGAGTACGGACGGTACTGTTAGTCCTACCGTGGAGACAAAGGCGCCATGGCAAAGGTTAATAGCCCGTTGAAATTCGTTATTTAAAGCCGCTTTAACGGCCGTCATGGATTCTGGGGTAAATACGATTATCGCTATCAATACACCGCCTAATAAGGGCGGTAATTGAGCCGCTTTGATTCCGTAGTCAACCACGGTTGCCATGTTATGAGAAAGCAAAACTATGGGTAATATCATGCCCAATAGTATAAGCGATCGGATGAGGATTTCGTTTTTATTGTTTTTTGACGACTGTATCTCTGCGGGTATTTCCTCGTTTTTGGGAATTGTGGACGAATAACGTTCTGAGAATGGAATTTCCATAGAACCCGCTTTGGGTTGTATATACAAATGTTGGTATCCCTTCATTTGCATAAATAGAAATAAGCCGTATAAAACGACAACCAATGAAGACAGTACTATGGCTTGGGTATTGGAAAACATCCCTTGACCAGCTCCTTCTATAAAATTGGGCAACATCATGGAAATCCCACCTAACATAATAATCATACCTAAGTACGAAGTCGTTCCCTGTGCATTGTATTCTTGCTCGCCGTATTTTAATCCACCCAACAAAATACAAAGTCCAATAACTAAGTTCATGATAATCATCATTACAGAGAATATGGAGTCTTTTCCGATGGTAGGAAATTCGCCTGGGCCCAACATCACCGCGGAAATCAAGATAACTTCTATGGAAACGATGGATAAGGTCAGAATTAAGGTTCCATAAGGCTCACCGAGCTTATGAGCCAGTTCATCGGCTTCTTTGACAACGCCAAATGCGGCACCTATAATGGTAGTTAACAAAATTAAAAAACCAATAGCCGCTGTAATGGAATCTATAGAGTCGCCTAAAAACCTATTTCCAACTAACATAAAACCCAGTACGATAATCCATACCAATACCAAGCGGATACGGGTATTCTTAGGTATAATTTGAGATAGGGTTAAGGAATTTACAAGTGGTAATTGAGACATTGTATGGCTTTATTTAATGGTTATTAAAACAAAGCAAAATTAGAGACAATAATAACCACCAAAATTATCCTATGATAATTAATGGAGCTTGTGGTATTATTTTTCTTTGCGAATGCGGCTCAAACTAACAGGCGTAATCCCCAGGTAAGAAGCAATATATTTTAGAGGTACTCTTTGTATTAAAGTTGGGGACTCGGCCATCAATAGATCATAACGTTCTTTAGCTGAAAGCAAATCATTGGAAATCATTCTGCTCTCAATTTTTAACAACTCTATTTCCGCTAATTTCCTACCCCAATTGGCGATGTGAATATCGCTCTGATACAATTGATTTAGTCGCTCTATGTTTAGTTGAAAGAGTACACAATCTTCAAGCAACTCAATGTTTTCATAGCTCTTTTTATTTTCAACATAACTGCGCATTGATAATATGGTTTCACCCTCTTGACCAAACCAAAACGTAATGTCGTGATCTTCTTGTGGTGCAAAAGCGCGAACAATACCACTTTTAATCAAATAAATATGATGTTCGATTTTATCGGCTTTAAGCAATATATGGTTTTTTGGATAAACCAATTCCTCCATCTGATCCTTTAAAATCATTCTCGAATTTTCAGGCAGCTTATATATGTAATCTAAAATTTGATCTATTTCCATAATCTTGATTTTTCAACGAAGATGTAACTATCAAAATTTTGAGGAATAACATCTATTCAAAGGTATAAAAAAAGGTGAAATACGCCAGTCTTTTGAAACTAGTTCCTTATGTAAATCCAATTAAATCACTTTATAAAATAGGCCTTGTTTTTACTACTTTTGATATAGGGCTACTATGACTATAGCAGCAAGTCAATTTTTGATACTTAAACACCAATCAATAGGGGGCAGACAAGAGTTTATAAAATGTCGTTTGCCTGTCTATATCGACATTATGACTATAATGTGAGAGATAACAAAATCAATAAGGCAAATCCTACCATAATTATAAATAGGTTTTTTAAATTAAATAGAAATCCTTTTTGACTTCCAGGTATTTGTACTAGTTGTACAATAGCAATACGCAGTTGTTTTTGATTTAGAAAACTTAGAATCAGCAATAAGACACTGTAGTAAATGATAGATCGTAATGCCGTAACTTCATAAAAAATATCAATTAACAAGATGTTTATAAAAATAGGCCATAAGAATAATATACCTAATAATTTGGTTTTGTCATACACCAATAGGAATACCGCCACGAGTTGAAAACATCCAAGTATAATTTCATAAAGAGGCGCATAGCCGTAGAATACCCAAACCAAGTCTTGAGGACTTAAATCTTCAACTTTATAGTGGAGATAGCTGTCACTACTTTGGCTAAATTGTACATTCGTTATTTTGGCAACAGCATAAATCAGTAGCGAAAACGACAAGTAAAAGCGAATGATATAATCTAGATATTTTACAACCGTAGGATTTATAAGTGTTTTCAATGACTGTAGATTAGGTGAAAGATATACGCTAATATAAGTAAAAGTATGCCTTATCCAAATCGTAAATATTTTTAAAATAACCGTTATGTAATAGTTTAAATAATTTTGCTTAAATCATTTATAATCAGTTTTTTATTAACTTATATGTAGCGTAAGCAAAAATCCTAACGGAGGTTTTTTGCTTACTTTACTGCATATTATATTTATTCCTATTCCTTCCAAGCTTTTTTAGAAATGCTATATATAAAATTCAACTTGGGTTCTTCCCCAAAATAAGGAATCTCTTCTTCTGCAATTTTTACTGCTCCTAATCGCTCAATGGCAATTTGCGAACGCACATTGTTTGCTCCAACATGAAAAAGAACTTGATCTACATATTGAAAAGCATAATCCAACATCGTATTCTTTACGGTAAGGTTAATGCCCTTTCCCCATTGAGAAACCGCATAAAAGGTATATCCTATTAAAATACTGTTTTCTGATGGGTTAAAATCATAGAATCGTGTACTTCCAATAATAGCGGCTGTTGCTTTGTCGATAATTTTAAAAGCGCCTTTACTCAGCATAGCACCTTCAAAGAAATTGCGAAATACCTCGCGTTGCCAACGGTCTTTATTGGGGTGTTGCTCCCATATTTTCGGATCTGAAGCAACCTGATACAAGGCTTCAAAATCTTGTTGTACTAAAGGGGAAAGTAAAACTTTGTCATTTTCTAAGGTGGGTTGTATATCAAAATACGATATCACGGTTTTTAAGGACTTTTTCATCAGTATATCGATTTGTTCGTCCTCACCTAATTTAAAAATGTGCTGTCCAAATTCAAAAAAACCATTTTTTTCGTAAAATCGGATCGCTCTGGCATTTCTTTCCCATACGCCAAGCCAAATGTAATCGACACCGTGATTATTAGCTTCAATCAAAGCTTTATCATACAGCGATTGCCCTACTTGTTTACCGTGAAATTCTTTTGATACATATATACGCTCAATTTCAAGGGCATTATCATTTTGTTTTTCGGTCTGGGAGTTTCCGATATTCAATTTTAGATAACCGACAATACCTTCATTAGAAAGAGCAAAATAGAAGGAAGAGTTTACATTTTGTAATTCTCGTGTTAGTTTTTCAATGGCAAAACTCTCTTCTAAATAGGCGGTCATATTATCATCGCTATTTCCGGTAGAAAAGGTTTCGAAAAAGGTTTGTTGTCCGATTTTTTGAAGTTTCTCAAGATCGTTTAAAGTGACCTTTTGTATGCTAATGGATTCCATAATAGTAGTAAGCTAAAGTTTTTATTATATATAGTAGCAAGTTCGGTTTTAAAGTAGTGCTATTTTGTTTAATATCGTTAGGTTACTCTTTGGATATAAGAGCGTTATAATGCAATGTGCTGCGTTTGATCACTGAATTACAATAGTTTTTATATAAACAATCACACTTAAAAGAATAAAGTTACTGGAATTGTTCGAACCGATGGATCTATTAAATGTTAATAATTTTGATCAAAATTTTTTAGGCAGTTTACAAAATCGTTACTTAGCAAATTTTTTAGAACCGGCTACACAAAGGATAACTCCGACGGTAACCAATAACATACCCATACTTACCTGCTCTTGTAATAAAGTTGCGGATAAGCCTAAACCAAAAAAAGGCTGTAAAAGTTGCAATTGGCCGACCTTAGCAATACCCCCTTGAGCCAATCCTTTATACCAAAAGATAAAACCGATAAACATACTAAAGAAACCGATGTATAATAAGCCAATCCAAGCAGTAGTATTTATGGTTTCAAAGTCTGATGGAAGGTAGAAATAACTCAGCGGTAGGGTGAGGGGTAGGGAAATAACTAATACCCATGATATGACCTGCCATCCGCCTAAGTTTTTGGATAATTTAGCTCCTTCTGCATAACCCAGCCCACATAAAATGATCGCTAACAACATCAATATATCTCCAAGCAGTGAGGTTTCTATACCTTGTGATATGGCATAACCCATAACCAGAAGACTACCCATTAAAGAAAAAAACCAAAATATTTTAGAGGGACGTTCGCCACCGCGAATCACTCCGAATATGGCTGTTGAGAGGGGAAGCATAGCTAAGAAAACCAAGGAATGAGCTGATGAAATGTGTTGTAGGGCAAAAGCAGAAAGTATGGGGAACCCCAAAACTATTCCAAAGGCAGTAATCAATAATGATTTAAATTGGAATTTGGAAGGCCGTTTTTCTTTAAACCACAATAAGGCGACTAAAGCGAGTATTCCGGCAATAGTACCACGGGCTCCGGTTAAGAAAATCGGATTAAAGTCCATTACTGCTAATTTAGTCGCAGGCATCGATCCGCTAAAAAATACGACTGCAATAAAGCCGTTAATCCAGCCACTAGATTTTTGTTCTATGGTAATATCAGCGGTTAGGGTGGGATTTAAATGCTGTTTTGTATTCATTTGAAATGTATTAGATAATGTGTCGTGATAGTCAAAACGAGCTACGACTATTTTTCTTTACAAAATTACTTTACTCCCACCAGTAAGTACAGTAACAGTTTTGTATATTTACATGGACACAGTTGTATGTTTTTATATTTATGAGTAAACGTTTTAAGTATAGCGAGATTGCGAATAAAATAGCCTTTCAAATTGAAGATGGAATTTTAAAGCGGGGAGATAAACTACCTTCTATTCGAGAGTTAAGTCGCGATCATTCCGTGAGCATTAATACGGCCAAACGGATATATTGGGAGTTGGAAGCTCGATCTTTGATTGAGTCTAAACCGCAATCTGGTTTTTTTGTTACGACTCATTTAGAAGCTGATTTACCGCTACCACATCCCAGCAGTCCTTCATTAATGGCTAATGATAGCGAGCCTTCGGAGTTGATTACTAAGGTGTTCTCCAATATGGGTAAGGCCGATTTAACCTTGTTTTCGATAGGTATTCCTTCGGGAAATTTGTTGCCGTTGAGTAAGTTGAAAAAGGAAATTGTTTATGCTACTCGAGAGCTAAAAGATGGAGGTACGGAATATGAATTACTACAAGGTAACCTTAAATTGAGAAAAATGATTGCTCAACGATCGCAGAGCTGGGGCGGCAATTTTAATGAAGACGATCTAATAACGACCAGTGGAGGAATGAATGCATTATCCTTTTGTTTGATGGCCTTGGGTAAACCTGGAGATACGGTGGCGATGGAAAGTCCCTGTTATCCTGGAGTTTTTCAATTGGCGATCAGTTTGGGATACAAGGTGATCGAGTTGCCGACCCACCCAATTAGCGGTATCGATATCAATGTTTTAAAGGCGGTAATTCCAAAAATCAATATGTGTTTGTTGGTACCCAATTTTAATACGCCTTTGGGAAGTTGTATGCCTGATGAAAACAAAAAGATGGTGGTTGACTTATTAGCAAAAAACCAGATACCGCTCATTGAAGACGATATTTACGGTGATTTGTATTTCGGTAATCAACGACCAAAATGCTGTAAGTCCTTTGACAGGACCGGAAATGTTTTGTATTGTAGCTCGGTTTCAAAAACTTTAGCACCTGGATATCGAGTAGGGTGGATAGCACCGGGTAAATACAAAGAAAAATTGTTAAAACTAAAATTGGTACATTCGTTTTCTTCTACTTCAATTATTCAGGAAGCCGTTGGTAATTTTTTAAAGACGGGACGTTATGAAAATCACTTAAAACAATTGCGCCGCACTCTGCAACAAAATTATCACAATTATGTACAAGCGATTATCGAGTATTTTCCCGAGGGAACTAAAACCAGTAGACCACAAGGTGGATTAGCCCTTTGGGTCGAATTACCAAAAGGTATAGATACAGTAAAACTGTATGATATGGCGATTAAGAAAAGAATCAGCATTGCTCCTGGACGGGCGTTTACCTTACAGAATCAGTTTGAAAATTGTATGAGACTGAGTATTGGTTTGCCTTGGGATGAGGATTTAAAACTAAAGTTAAAAGAATTAGGATTTATAATTAAAAAAATGCATTAATCTGTTTATGTGGATTTTGCAGTTGTTTAGTTAAAGTTTTTAGTTAATTTTATTTGTTAGCTGAACTTCTTCTTTAAAAAAACTCTTAAATCAAGCAAGCTTGTTTTTTTTGGTATTGTATCGCTGTAAATGGCATGTTCTGTAATTTTTAACAGCACAGTTCCCACTGTCGAAATAGTAAAGTTTATAGGGTGTTAGCATCATTTACAACTTCCTTGAGAATTGCCATACCATTGATTGCGGATGGGAAACCAGAATACACCGATATCAATAACATTATTTCTTTGATCTCTTCTACTGTTAATCCTATGTTTAGTCCAGCTTTTATATGGAATTTGAGTTGAGCAGCGGCGGTTCCTAAAGTTGCTAAAGCTGCAATTGTAACTGTTTGTCTGGATTTTTTATCGAGATTTTTGCGGGAATATATTTCACCATATCCGGTTTCAAGAATAAATTGAACCAGCTCAGGTGAAAAGCTTTCGAAATTCTCACGCAGTTTATGTTCTTGCATACTGTCGAGCAAAGCTAATTCTTTAGAGCCTTTTTCCAATAGATTCGTTAAATCGTCGGTCTGAAACATTTTTCCCTCTATATCATCAATGCCTTGTTTTTTTCGTTCTTCTAGTACTTCCCGAAAGGTATTCATCGCGCAAATACTTTTGGGGAAACCGACATATGCCGACATTTGAAGAATAACTTCTTTTACTTCATTAATGGTATTTCCCGTATTTAAAGCTCCATTAAAATGTACTTTCATTTCGGGTATTGCTCGTTGTGTAATCAACGAAGATAGGGCGACTAACTCTTTCGACTTATTTGGAAGTTTATCGAGACTGTAAACACTACCAAAAGCGTATTCAATAATAAGATTAGCCAATTCTGGTGAAAAGTCTTGTAGTCCATTAATCACTTTTTCTCCTGCTTCTCCATCGATTTGCTGTAACTTGTTCCATCCAATAGGGTAACGTGCTGATTTTTCCATCTGTGAATACATATTTAATATGGGTAAAAGTGCGAGTATAATAATTGTGAAATTTCTCATTTTTAGAGCTTTATAACAAAGATAAAAGAACAGCAAACGGGGTTATAGGACTTTTACTATTGTTTTCGGTACTTTTTAAGAAAGTCTGATGGGCTAAGCGTGGTTTTCTTTTTAAAGAAACGCGAAAAATAGGAACTGTCTTCAAAACCTAACTGGAAAGCGATTTCACTGACATGCTGATCACTGTACAATAAAAATCTTTTTGCTTCAGTTAGCTTTATATCTAATACATACTGTTTGGCAGTGGTTCCCAAATATTTCTTGCAAATAGCATTCAATTCGGCTAAAGTGAGCTGTAATGCGTTGGCATACGATTCTATGGATTGGTTTTGAGTTTCCTTTTCAGTTACTAACTTTTTAAAAGCGATAATATGGGGATTGGTGGAATACTGTTTACATTGATTTAGTTCGGAAAATCTTTCGCAAAGTCGATAAATATATTTGATATCAATAATGATATCGCGCTGAGATTGAAAGTTTTCAATTAAATCAGGAAACACTTTGGCGAGTATGTCCTTAGATCGACCATGGATATCTAAATAGGGAAAGCGATAATTCAAATTCAATTCTTCTCCAAGTACGCGATCGATAGTGAGTATGAATCCCCGGCAATTATCTGAATAATCCCAATTGTGAATTTGTTTTGGACTGACAAAAAAAACTCTATTGGGTTTGATCTCATATTCCTCAAAATCGATTACATAAGAACCTGTTCCTATAGTAAACCAGACTAATGAAAAAAAGGAATGACGGTGTGCCCATTCTACATCAGGATCTTCAGTATTTTCAAAAGTCCCTACATAATACGGAATGTAATCTGGGGCTAGCGCTAATAAATCCGAGATTGCATATACTTTTAACATGTTGAAAAATTATAAAATTTTTATTTTTACGATTTGTCGATCACCCTATTGTTTTAATTGTTGATAAATGGAAACAGTTCAATTTCTTTTTCTGCCAACGCATATTGCTGGCATATTCTACCGAACAAATGGGTTTTCAATAATTATTTTTATCTTATTAATAGGTTTGATATTTAGTAATAGTAACCACTTGGTTATTAAGGTACTAAAAGGTATCTGTTTTTTCAAATATAATATAAAAATAAAAATGTCGTTTATTTTTAAAACTTTTACTAGGAAGTTCATTATCGTAAAAAATAATGATGGAATCGAGTATATGATGCAGCAAGGTTTTCGGCAACGTCTAACCTCCTGTATTGGGTTCGAATGCCGCAGCTACAGTTGAAAAAATAGTTTGGGAAGTGTTTCATTAATAAACTGGCGACTTCACTAATCCATTTAATAATTATCTTTGCCATTACCATAGCTAGTTTTAGATCTGCATTAAGCGGTTTAAGGATGTATCGCTATATTATTTTTAAGCAACTATATATGAAATTAAATATTGTTTTAGAGCAGTTTAAAGTAGCTGACTTTAAGTTGTACTTTGAGTTGGTTAGCGACGAAAGCGTCATGGAAATGATTACGGAAAGAGCCCTGCCGTTAGCCGAGGCTCAGGTTGATTTTGCAAAATTGATTAAAAGTAATGCACTCGATTTGCAGTACGGTAGCTTTAAAATTATTGACCGCGATACGGGTGACTTCATAGGATTGGCCAAATTGGAAATAGAAGAATTAGGTAGTGTTACGGCCGAATTGGGCTATATGTTGTTACCGGAATATTGGGGAAAGGGAATTGGTAGTTTAATTGCTAAAACCTTGATTGAAAAGGCACAGCAGCGCAATCAGCTACAAAAATTAGTAGCTATAATCGATCCTAAAAACAGTCCTTCTCGAAAAATTTTAGTCAATAATAGATTTGAATCCGTGTCCTTTGAAGATTTCGATGGATTGCCTGGAGAAATACTCGAATTAAAACTCCATCGTTAAAGGGGCTTTTTTGTAAATCGCGAAACATTTGAAATTAGGATACTTCTTCGAATCTAAATCGACATATTTTCTCTATCAACGCTTTGGGAAGCGGTTTTTCATAGGAGAATTGATAGTTCCCTTGCTGCATTTATAAGTGCTTAAATCATCTTTAAAAGCAGTTATAGCGCTGGGAGTAGGGTAAAAGCCGATATGGGAGGGATAGACCGCAAAAAATACCAATATTTTCCGATACCTATAGGCAGGCATATTATAACTGATTACTTCTTCGGCTTGGGGTAAGGCCGATTTAATGATGTTGCGTAGCTCGATAGCGCAATCGAAGTACTCTGAGGAAATACCGTTTATATACTGATCGACACAGGTGTATTTCTCAGGCGTCATAGGCTATTTTTTTCTATAGTTAATATACGATATTTAAGGCTATTATCCAAATAAAAAGTTAGGCTATTTACGGTAAAGAACAAAAAAGATGCCCAGTTTTTGCTGGGCATCTTTATAGTATATAGATAATTACGTGAATTACCACGCTATGGGAACATAATCTTTTAAAAACTTACCACACCAGTGCTTACCTGTATTGATTCCGTCAAATAAGGGGTCCATAACTCTAGCGGCACCATCTACGATGTCTAGAGGTGGTTGAAAATCTTCTTCTTCTTGTTTTCTCTTGGCCATTTCTGCCGGATCTTCGTCGGTTACCCAACCCGTATCGACGGCATTCATATAAATTCCCTCTTTTGCTAAAGAAGCTGCTGCTGTATGTGTAAGCATGTTTAGTGCTGCTTTGGCCATATTGGTATGCGGATGACGGTCGTCTTTATAGCCATGGTAGAATTTGCCCTCCATCGCAGAGACATTGATGATGTGTTTTTGACCGGTTTGATCTTTCTTCATTACTTCTGCAAGGCGGTTGCACAACACAAAGGGTGCTACGGAATTGACCAATTGCACTTCAATCATTTCCGTGGTTTCAATCTGCCCGAGTTTTAAACGCCAGCTGTTGGTTTTGCGCAAATCTACCTGCTGTAAATCGGCATCCAATTCGCCTTCAGGGAATACTTCTGTGGCGACGAGGGCCTTGTCAAACGAATAGGGAATCTGTGATAATTGGGCAGAAGCTCGCAATCCAATTCCCGGTTCGGGACCGTGCCAAGTTACCGGCATGTTTTGATTCGATGAAGCACCGCTGGTCAATAACTTTAATTCCTGTAAACAGGCTGTATGATCGAGTAACAACTCTTGTACCGCCTTGGGTAGCGATTCAATGGGACGTTGCTCGTTATCCATCAAATGGGCATAAAAACCAGATGGTCTACGTACGGTTTGAGCGGCATTGTTGATTAGTATATCCAAGCGACCGTATTTTTGTTCAATATAATTGCAAAAGATTTCTACACTTGGTATATGTCTCAAATCCAATCCGTGAATCTTTAAGCGATGTCCCCATTCCATAAAATCGGATTCCTTGGCAAAACGAATAGCGGAATCCACTGGAAAACGGGTAGTTGCAACAACCGTTGCTCCACCGCGCAATAACATCAAAGTGATGTGATAACCAATTTTTAATCGCGATCCGGTGATTACGGCTAACTGCCCTTTGACATCGGCTGTTTGAAAGCGTTTGGCATAGTTAAAATCGCCACAATCGGTACACATAGTATCGTAAAAGTGGTGTAGGGTAGTAAAGCGGGTTTTGCAAACATAACAATTTCTTGGTGTTTCCAATTCCAAAGGTTCTTTTCGAACTAAGTCGTTATAAGCCAGTAATTTTGGTGCAACGAAAACAGCCGCTTCTCGAGCATGACGAATTCCCGTCACTTTACGAGCAGTTTTGTCCTTATTTTCCTTTTTGCGTTTAGCAACCAGCCTTCCGTCTTTTTTTCTGCGCGCCAGTTCATCGCGATCCGGTCGTGAAAATTGACCTGCAGCCTTAATCAAGGCCGTGCGTTGCTCTTTGGGTATATCAAAAATCTGATCGGTATCCGTGTTGAGTTGTGTTAATAAAGCAATGCATCTGTCAATATCTGCGGCACTTATCTCTTGAATAGAAGGTGTTTCCTCGTTCGTCATCATAAAAAACAATTCAATCTTGGCAAAAACACCAAGGGTGCAAAGATAGGTTTTAAGCGCGTAATATTTATGGTGAAATAATACTTGAAGTGCACATTTTCAAAAACCGCCTAATTCAAAGCACACGATCGAAATCATATAGAAGCAAAAATATTTATTAAGGGTCTCCTAAAACCGTAAAAGTACCTTCTGTTGAATTGTTGCAATCATTTAACAATGCTTTTAGAAAGTTGATTGTTATTATATTATATTTTAGCTCAATCACCAAAAAATAAAAGCATGCGTATAAAACTATTACTTTGTTTAGTATTACTTTCTTATGTCGCTCTTGGACAGGCAAAAAAACCAGAAGACTTTGGTTTACAACATATAGAATATACCTACAATGGAGATCCAGTCGATATCTTGATTAAATCCAAAAAAGGGGAGGAAAATATAAAAAAACCGCTCTTTTTTCTATGTCAAGGTAGTTTACCACAACCGCTTATCAGATATGACGAACGCGGTCAGTATCCAACTTTCCACTTTAATACGGATAGTTTGGCTCAAAAATACCACTTAGTGATTGTGGGAAAACCGTATATTCCCCTAATGGTGGAAATTAAAGATTTGGATAAAAAGAGCCAAACTTACATCGACAGCACTGGAAAAGTACCTGTTGAATATACAGATCGCAATTATTTGAGTTATTATACCCACCGCAATATCGCAGTGATTAAATACCTGCAAAACCTCGCTTGGGTTTCTTCAGAAAGACTAGTGGTAGCCGGACATTCCGAAGGAAGTACTGTAGCGGCAAAAATGGCTCTCGATTGTGATAAAATTACGCATTTAATCTACTCTGGGGGCAATCCACTTGGGCGGATTATGTCTATTATTACAGAGTATCGATTTAGCGAAACGGTCGAACAGCCCAATGCAGAAAATGCTCTGGCATATTGGCAAAATGTCGTTGACGACAAAACGAATCTGAGCGACGAGCACGGAGATACCTATCGCGCAACTTATGAATTTTCTGAACCTTCGATAAACCATCTGCAACAGTTGAAAATTCCGGTTTTGGTCACTTATGGAACCAAAGACTGGAGTGCCTCTGCAAACGATTATTTACGCGTCGAAATCATCCGTCAAGGAAAGAAAAATTTTAGCTTTATACCTGTTATAGGTACCGAACACAATTTTTTCCCAGTTGATCAAAACAACATTCCCAATTATCAAGTGAAAAATTGGGGAAAAGTAGTCAGAGATTGGGAGATTTGGTTAGCGGCTAATTGAGATCGATGCTGTTTTGTTGAATGATGTTCATTATCAAACTCAAATCTTTATTACAACCAAGATATTTAAGGTTTACAATTGATCTTTTCGAATACCATTTTTATCAAATTTCCGTCTTAAAAACACCTCAACAATAGGAACTACGAGTACAGATAAAAAGGCAAATGCAAATAAAGGAAATACTACTGCGGTTTCTTCTTCAAATAGGTAAGGAGCTATTAGGCTTAATAAGATTAGGGCGATGATATTAAACAAAAATATTTTGTTAGCTAGTTTATTGGCATAAACCCAAGTTTCGTCATTTTTGACAGATAAACGGCTTTTATATCCAAAAAAACTCGGTGTCGCTGGAGTGTATTTCCAACTTATAAAGAGTAACACCAACATAACTGCAGCCGCACATAAAGAAGGTATCATCATGACTTGTAATAGCGTTTTTAAATTATAATCGGCAATATATTAAATAGACGATACAATCTCAAATTCTTAATGATTAAAATTTTTTTATCTTTGAAATATGGAAGATATCTCGATAAATACAATAATTAGAACCGCTACTGCAGCTGATTTACCTCAATTAAATGTTTTTTTACAACAGTTAGTCGATGCCGAGCGACCATTTGATCCGACCTTAAAACAAGGTGAGCTATTTTATTACGACATCAGCAAAATGATAGACGACAGCACTACAGAAGTTTTAGTAGCGGAAGTCAACAATCAACTTATTGGATGTGGTTATGCACAACTACGGTCTACCAAGGATTTTCAGATTCACGATGCTTTTGGTTATATCGGTTTTATGTTTGTAACTCCAGAATACAGAGGTCAAGGTATCAGTAATCTGTTGCTTATCCAATTAAAGAATTGGCTTTTAAACAAGGGAGTTAGCGAAATCAAACTCGAGGTGTATTATGAAAATACTGCGGCTATTCGCGCTTATGAAAAGGCGGGATTTAAAAAGTTTACCACAACGATGCGAATGCAAATCGGTGACTAAGTTTTTATAGATTCTAAAGAAATGTTTTTGGTCTTGAAGTTAAGATTTGTAAGCGGAGCCTGCTGATTCGTTAAAACCTTTTTTACAAGGGAAAGTAATTCGGTTTTGGAGAACTGATAACAACCACTTTTTCAAAGCGACCGTGATGGCTTATCGAAACGGGCTGCAAGCTATTTTTAGCTTCGTTAATCAGATTGGGAATGCCGTTATGGTCTTTTATAACCTCCGTTTTGTCAATTTCAACAACCTGATTTAAATCGGACAACAGTGCTGTTGCTATAGTATGTACACAATCAGGAGATAAATATGATTGGGTATAGTAATACACTCCTTCGCAGAAAACCTGACCTAGTGCCATGGTTTTATTATGTATAACTAAGTTGCAAATCAGCTTTTTGGGAATGTATGCTCGTATTTTGGTTTGCCGGTTATAAATTTTATAAGCGGCTTCTTTCATGCTCCATAACAGCCAAACTGCTAGTTCGGGATCAGAACTATGGGCTATATATAACTGTTCCTCTTCTACAAACAATTTTTGTATAAAACCCTTGCGCTGCCAATTACTTTGACAACGGGAGAGTTGCAAATCAATAACGTCGTTGCCGATCATTTAGCAGCCAATTTGGTCTGTATGATTTCCATAGCGGTTTTAACATCGAGCATGCGTTCCATTTCGGCATTATCTATAATGATATCAAAAGCGCTTTCAATATCGAGTACAATATCAACTAGATTAGCTGAATTGATCTGGAGATCCTTGATAAAATCTGTTTTTTCTGTAAGGTTTTTATGAGCCTCAAATTGATCGGTATAAGGTTTTACGATATTTTTTAATTGTTCGATAAGTTCTTCTTTGTTCATGTTTTAAGATTGTAAGATTAATTGTTATACTTTTTAAAGACCAAGCAAGCATTAACATCGCCAAAACCAAAACTTGCTTTGGCTATGATGTTTAAATCGGTATACAGCGTTTGTCGTGGTATTTGTGAACAATCGATTAGAGAGGTGATTTCCGGATTTGGGTCTTCGCAATTGATGTTGCCAAATACAAATCCGTGGTAAAGCTGTAATACGGTAGCTACACTTTCTATACTACCAGCAGCGCTTAGGCAATGTCCCGTCAGGCTTTTTAAGGAGTTGATATAAGGGAAATCAGCACCGCTGCGTTGGAGTGCCTTGGTCCAGTTTTCAATTTCCAAGCTATCTTTGGACGTTGCTGTGAGATGACCATTGATGGCGTCAACCCTTGATGCTTCTGTACCGGTATTTTTTAGAGCTTGGGAAATACAACGTTGTACTGCTTCACTATTAGGTGCTGTCATACTACCTGTGCCGCGTTGTCCGCCGGAATTTATATGTCCACCAAGTATTTCAGCATAAATAGTAGCACCCCGTTCTAAGGCGCTATCCAAATCTTCGATGACTAAGGCGCCTGCGCCGCTCCCGGGTACAAATCCCGATGCCGTAGCACTCATCGGACGGGAACCGGCTTGGGGAGCATCATTGTATTTCGAACTGCAAACGCGTAAAGCGTCGAATCCGGCCCAAATATACGGACCGCTGTCTCCAGTGCTGCCAGCTAATATGCGTTTGGCTTTGCCTAATTGTATGCGGTCATAAGCCATTAATATGGCTTCGGTTCCCGTTGTACAGGCAGAAGAGTTGGTCGTGACTTGATTGCCCAATCCCAATTTGCCGCCCAGGTATGCACTAATACCGCTATTCATGGTTTGAGCAACAACAGTACTGCCCAACCTTCGCGTTTGCAATCCGTCTATTTTATAAATGCTTTCACGAAATTTATCGATACCCGATGTACCCGCACCAAATATAGTTCCGCTATCCCAATCGGGATTGGAATTTTTATCCATAGGCAGTCCAGCGTTCTTCCAGGCTTCTATACCTGCTACAACACCGTATAAGATTCCCGTACTGTTAAAACCGCGAAGTTCGAGTTCGGTGAAATATTCCGATTTAAGTGCTGCTGAAATCTCTGGCTGCCCAGCTATTTGACAGGAAAATTGCAATTGTTGTAACTGAATGTCGTGCCGAATTCCCGAAACACCATGCTTTATTGCCTGTGTAAACATAGGAATTCCAACCCCATTTGGGGCCACCACACCCAGTCCTGTGATTACTACGCGTTTCATAATCTAGCGGTAATCATACCGGATAAGGTGCCTTTGCAGACTTCCTGACCCGCCTCGTTTTTCATCACCACCTCACATTTAAGTTTTCCAAACCTAAAGAACGTTTTTTGTGAGCTAACGGTAACTTTTTCATTGGGATAGACCGGTTTTAAAAACTGTACATCTGCCGAGGTAAAGGCGATAACCGTATCTTTTTTAAGTTCGTTATGAAGCAAGAAAATTCCCAGACAGACCATACCGATTTGTGCCATGGTTTCGGTTAAAATTACCCCCGGAGTTACCGGATTATTTTTAAAATGGCCTTGGTAAAAATCGAGCTTTTCGTCAAAGGTATAAGTTCCTATTACGCCATTTTCATCGGCATGAAGCAATTCATCTACAAATAAAAAAGGTTTGGTATAGGGCAATTGTGCTATAATATCATTTAAGTTCATCATCTGTTTTTTTAATAAATTACCATTGTAATAAAACCCGTTGTGCCGAAAATCCTGGACCAAAACTCAGCATCAACCCCCTTTCTCCCGCTTGGGGTTTACGGTCGATTATGCGTTCTAACACATAAAGCACTGTAGCACTAGACATATTGCCGTATTGCATCAATACCTCTTTGGTGTCGTCGATGTCTTTTCCCAAACCAGAGAATAACTCCTCAACAGTAGCTACAATCTTTTTACCACCGGGATGAAAGATCATATAATCGATATCCTTGATCGTTATTTGATTCTTTTCTAAAAAAGGGTGTATGATTTTGTCAAAATGCAATGCAATGGTGTTGGGAACTTCGATGTCCAAAATCATTTGTAAACCGCCGTTGGTCAGTTTAAAACCCATCATTTGTTCTGAGTCATAAAAGTGATACATCTCTTGGTCGAGTATAACAGGACCGGAATCGGATTCATGAGACGACAAAAGACAACAGGCCGCTCCATCGCCAAAGATTGCGGCACTAACGATATTCGGCATTGAAAAATCATCGAGTTGAAAAGTGGTTGTAGGGGCTTCAACCGCGATGACTGCAGCGCGTTTACCCGGATTGGCTTTAAGGAAGTTTTTAGCATATAAGATACCCGAAACCCCAGCCGCACAACCCATTTCGGTAACGGGAAGCCTAACGATGTCCTGACGAAGTTTCATTTTATTGATCAAATAAGCGTCTAAGGACGGTATCATAATACCGGTGCAACTCACCGTAATAATATAGTCTAGCGATTGCGGATCCCATTGGGCTTTGTCCAATGCTTTTTGGAGAACCTGCTCTCCCAAAACGATCACTTCTCGACAGTAAATGTCGTTTTTTTCTTCAAAAGAAGTGGCTGTAAACACCTCCTGAGGTTCCATAATGGAATAGCGTTTATGAACGGCTGCACTTTCAAAAATCTTTTTTACTTTTTTTATAAAGCGGTCGTCTTGTCCCTGCAACCAAATATCCAGATAAGGAAGTATTTCGGTTGTAGTGCGGGAATATTGCGGTAGTTGCTTGGCAACCGTTACTATCTTTACGTTCATATCTTAGTGATTATCCATTGGTATCGAAAGGCCCATTTCCACAGCACGGTATAATTTCTTAATTGTAAAGTTTCGGAAAAATTGATGAGTTCTTCTTTTCGAAAACCCCTCAATATCGATACAAGACCGTCTTCTCTAGACATGTGTTTTAATCCGAAAACAATACTAATAATAATAAATAGCCTGTAGGCCAGTTTACTGCGTTGCAAATCGTTTATCACGACTCCCAATCGGGCGTTCGAATTAAATATAGTGATTAAATCCATTACTTTTTCATTTGAAAAATGATGTAGGGTTAGCGTACATAAAGCAATATCGTATTTCAAATTTTGAAAATCCGCACTAAAAATATCGATACAATCGTAGGTAATATTGGGGTAGTTGGCCGATAATTTTCGAGCGTGATTTACGGTAAAAGCATTGGCATCAATTCCTATTAACTTAAAATTTAAGCCATTCTTGATGCCGAAAGTGGCCAACATTCGCAGCATATCGCCATTTCCACAGCCAATATCAGCAATGCAAACGGTATTAGAACAATCCGTTTGTTTTAATAGCTTGCGTAGGCCATTAATAGTGAGTTTGTTACCTCCTAAGAGTTGATTGATTCTCGCAATTTTATCCAAAGCCTCGACTAGTTCTTCGCCTTCAAGCGAAAAATCGTCCATGATTTCGGTTTTTTCGGTTCGGTATTTGATGTTGATGCTCATGAGATGGCTATGGGTTTACCGTGGGTTTGCTTGATAATCCAGGGCAAGAGGGATGGTATGGTAGTTGCGAAATGGAACAATATATTGGTCAAACTTTCATATTGTAAAGCTTTGGCTAAAATCCGACCCATAAACAAGCGTTTACCGAAATGATTTTCCCATTGTGCGGCATAGGATTGTTCTAAAAGTTTACGAGAGGCTATTTTACCATTGTAAAAATCCAAGACCAATTCTGACGCTATTTTTGCCGCATGTATAGCCATGGCCATGCCGTTGCCGCAAAGCGGGTGAATCAGTCCGGCGGTATCGCCGATCATCAATATATGCTTTTCTATTGTTGGTTTTTTATCAAAGGATATTTGACTGATTGTTAGCGGTTTCTCAAACAAAGGGGTACTGTTTTCAAGGACTGCCTTAAGGTGTTTATTTGTGTACAATACTTCACGTTGATAATCGGCAATGTTTTTATATTTTTTAAAAGTCTTATAATCGGCTAAGTAACAGATGTTCACACTGTTGTTTTCTACTTTGGAAACACCGCAATAACCGCCTTTAAAATTGTGTAAGGCAACAAGATTGTTGGGGAAATCACTGGAATAATGTGCTTTTACGGCCAACCAAGCTGCTGTTTTATGAATGAAATCGCGTTTTAAAGCCAGATCTAAATTCGAGCGTTTTCCGTAAGCTCCTAATACCATTTTGCTTCTAAAAACTTGATCAGGAGTAGTGACGTCAAACAGCTCGTCGGAAAAATCAACTGCCGTAACAAGGGCCTGTATAATAGTACAACCGTTTTCCAACGCTTTTTGGTATAAATAATAATCTAGCGCATACCTACTAATACCAAAACCACCTAAGGGAAGTGAGGCATTTACCAATTTACCTTGACGGTTACTAAATTCGAGTTGCGTAATGCTTGTTGGTTTTAGATATTGGACATCAACCCCCAATTCTTCGAGATAGGAACAAATTTCATTGGAAACATATTCACCACAGACTTTATGCCGTGGATATGCCGATTTCTCAATAAGCATAACGCTTAATCCGCTGTTTGATAAATGTATAGCCGCTACTAGTCCCGCAAGGCCACCACCAATAATAATTACCTTGGGATTCGTTTTCATACAGCAATTTAACTATAAAAATGAAATAGTACCAAGTTTAACTGGGTTTATTTTGATTTTTGTTACGGATTTAAACTCACGGTCTATTGGACTTAAGTTTATAGTTGTTTTTTCCTAAATTTCAAATAAAGTGTGATAGGAATCGTTATAAAGGCTACAATTAATATGGGATAATTAATTTCCATAATTTCCATTTTAATCATGAAAACACAGATGATTAATAGTGTTATATAAAGAGTTGTTAAGAGTGATTTTTTCATTATAATCCGTTATTTTTAAGGTGGTTATGGTTGTGTTTTACACCTTTTTTTGCAAATAAATGTCATTTCAAATTTATGGCAAAACAAGGTTTTTTATATTGCGGATATTTTTTACTAAAATAACTAAAATATATTAAAAGCCATAATTTTTTTATAAAAGTAAGTATCCGAGCATTAGTGTTTTTTTATAATTTCATTAATCCTTTTTTGTTGTGTTTTATCTTTTTTGGCGAGTACAAGCGATTATCCAAGCAAAACACAAGGCAACGTTCACCGCTTCACTCCAAGTAATGGAATTTTTGTAGATCTTTTATTATAGTATGCCAAGCATACTGAGCCGGTGGAGAGATGGTTTTCTTCTAACCATTTTCGCCATGCAATGAGCGTGGTCGGGTAAAATATTTCGATTTCCGTTTTTTGCATGCTTGGTTTGTTAGAATAGCGAAATATAGTGAAATGTTCGTTACTTAGACAAGTAAATGAAAAGGAGGTTAACTAATTGAAAAAGTTTATATTCGCAAAAAAGGAATCTAATCATGAGTATCATTTTATTTGAGGAAAAACAACGTTTTAACGCATGGTGGTTAGTCCTAATCTTATTGATTCCCTTTGGTGTTATGCTTTATATTGCAACTAGTCAATTGTTGTTTCATGTAGCATTTGGTGATCAAATCATCAATGATGGAGCCCTGCTTATATTTATGGGTTTCTATCTGATTTTTTTTTTTTTTTTTTCAACATTCAATTGGTTACTCAGATAAAAACCAATGGAATACAATTTGTTTTTAGACCGTTTTCCGATCCGCATTTTTATCGATGGGAGGACATAAAAAGTATTTCTATTGTTGAATATGCCCCCTTAAGGGACTATATGGGTTGGGGGATTCGCAATGGTAAGGATGGTCAAGCATTTACTGTAAAGGGCAATAAGGCTTTAAAAATAGTTTTGAGCAATAACCGCAGTTTGCTTATCGGGACACAGCTTCCTCAAGAAATAAATGCTATTTTAAAAGCTAAAAAAAAAGTATAAATTAAATGCATAATCGATGAATCTGCGAATGGGCGTATTCACAAAATAAACTATTAATAAATATATTATAATGACAAAATACCTTTTACTAGTTCTTGCCTTATTATTTTTTGGGTGTAAAAATTCGGACTTTGATGATGCTTCTAAGCGCAATGAGGATTGGGTATATTGGATTGATGACAAGACAGGAGAAGGATTTTGGATACGTACAGGTAAAGAGACAACGGCTAAAGATGGTGTATATTATATGTTTTATTATAACGGTAAGATTTATGAAAAAGGAAAACTAAAAGACAAAAGAATAATAGACACCGTTTTTGTGTATGGAATAAATGAAGAATTGATTAGATATAAAGTCATCACTCCAGATACAACTCGTGAGATCTATGTGAAAAATGGTGGCTTTATTGAATATTATCAAAACGGTAGTGTATACCAAAAAGGCACGGTGACGGATAATAAGTTTAAAGACGATTGGATACGATATTATAAAAATGGGCAACCCGAATGGGTTCAAGATTTTGTTAACAATACAGGCGTGGTGACTTGGTATTTTGAAAATGGTGGTATAAAGGATATTTCAAATTGGAAAAACGATTTAGAAGATGGTGTAAGTACTTCTTTTTTTGCCAATGGTCAAATGGATATAAAATTAAGTTGGAAAAAAGGAATCAAAGAAGGTAAAAGTGAAATATGGTATGACAGCGGGATCAAAAAATCTATTCGTTATTTTAAAAATGATACCTTGGAAGGTCCGTACCAACAATGGACAATCAAAGGTCAAATAGAGGCTGAAGGTATTTACGTTAAAGGGCAGTTTAGCGGTGTATCGTGGCTGTACCATGATAATGGAGCCGTAGCTATTAGTGGAAATCGCAAAAGTGATAAACTAGATGGACTTTTGGAAAAGTTTGATGAAAAGGGAAATCTTATCAAAAGTTTTTATTTTGAAAATGGCGTGCGAATCGAGTAGGGTACAGCTGTTTTTTGAATAATTGAATTTTGAATCAAATAGATTCACGTGAAGAGAAAGTAGTAAGCTGGTTCTGCTCATAAATCACTTTTCTACTGTATGAGACAGTTTGCTTTTAGATTATGTATTGCAGGAGATAAATTGAAAACGGGAATATAGAGCCATCAGTTTCGTTAAAAGGGTGAATAGGCAGCCGCAAATCATTAAGAACCGTTGTTTTAGTGTTTTTAAGCGCTTTCGTATTGAACTTTAATAATACAAGTCGTGCTTAGGAAGTAAACGCTGTAATTCTTCGTATTGAGATTCGGGTAAAACCCACATCCGCCAAATACAGTAATCCGCGCCACTTTATACCTTTTATGGACTGTTTATAAGCCTCAAAATCTAGAGGATTATTACTCATGCCAAAAACCACTAGTTTTGAAAATCTTTTTACAAGATCGGGAAAAACACGCATTTTATTTCCATCGAGATACAATTCATTTAGATTCTTTAAATGCTCCATAGAGCTGGGTAAACTAGTAAAGGCTCTATTGGAGATGTTCAGTACTTTTAATTGGGGTAAGCGATCAAACTCATTTTGAATTACTTGTATTCGTCTGGATTCGTCGCCGTGATACTGTCCGCTGATCAAAAGGGTTTCTAAAGACGCAATCTCAAATGCTACTAGGAGAAACTCCTGAAAAGCAGTTGTTAATAAGGGCAGATATTTTAGATTCTTTAATGATTTTAAGCTTGGTGGCGGTTGGTTGAAATTGCGCGTTTACGTTATAAGAAGCCAACGACATTAACACCAAAACTACAAATTTTTTCATAGCACTATTTTAAGTTGAACTTTTTTTAGAATGAGCTCCAAAAATTCTAATTAGAACGATTTTATTAGGCATCAGTTAAGGTATATAGGATTCAACGAGTCTGTAACTGAAGGACTATTTCATTTCGGATGTAAAACTTTGAAAGCGAATAGGAGTTCGGTAAAAAAGAAAATAGTAAACGATAGTGACCTACAGCATTTATAAAGATAGAATTGAGAAAGGCAGCAGCGACTTAAAATCACTTTTACGATAAATTCAACACTTTTAGTTTATTTTGTTTTAAATGTTAAATAATGACTTTTATTTATTTTCTATCACTTTTTTTTAGCGATATTTTTTATATAATTATGTTTTTTTATTTTAAATAAAACACAAAAAATTAGAAAACACCCATAGTATATGTAAAACAAATTTGCTTTTTAATAAAAGATTTATCATTTTTTTTATATCTTTAGTCAGGGATTAATCAATATTTAACCATTGATGATTTTTGAAATTGCTGAGGAAATGGATGTTTTTTAGTCCGTTGCAAATGTTAAAAACCTATTATTCAAATTTTAAGAGGTTTTCCCATGAGATTATTTTAATTTACTAGATCATATGTAACGAAATCCCTTGGTCATTAGTTGGGTTTACGATATAAAATAAGAATTAATTAGGCGTGATTGCGCGTTGTTTTAACTGCTGATAACCATTATAAACTATAATATAATTTAATTATGAAAACATCAACAAGAAGAGAACATGATTTTTTAGGAGAGTTAGATATTCCAGATCATTTATACTATGGAATCCAAACTTTTAGAGCTGTTGAAAATTTTAATATAACGGGAATTCCCATTTCTAAAGAACCTTTATTTATTAAAGCTTTAGGTTATGTAAAAAAGGGTGCAGCCATGGCAAATAGAGATTGTGGTGCCTTGGATGCAAAAATTGCTGAAGCCATTTGTTATGGAAGTGATCAGGTAATCGCAGGTAAATTCAATCATGAATTTGTTTCTGATCTTATTCAAGGTGGTGCTGGAACCTCTGTCAATATGAATGCCAATGAAGTGATTGCCAATATAGGATTGGAATTCTTAGGACATAAAAAGGGCGAATACACTTTTTTACATCCGAACAACCATGTAAACTGCTCACAATCTACTAATGATGCCTATCCTTCAGCATTTAGAATTGCGTTATATCTTAAGATGGATAGCTTTATTAAAACTTTAGAAAAGCTGGAAGTCGCTTTTAGAGCGAAGGGGAATGAATTTAAAAGTGTTTTGAAAATGGGTAGAACCCAACTTCAGGATGCGGTACCGATGACTTTAGGACAAGAGTTTAATTCCTACGCTACTACGATTGGTGAGGATGTTAAACGACTTAAAGACGCTCAGAGTTTATTGCTAGAAATCAATATGGGAGCTACGGCTATAGGAACCAAAGTAAATGCTCCTGAAGGCTATCCGGAGCTATGCGTTAAATACTTAGCTAAAGAAGTCGGAATTCCGTTGACATTAGCGCCAGATTTAATTGAAGCTACAGTAGATACAGGAGCTTATGTGCAAATTATGGGGACCATGAAAAGAACTGCGGTTAAGGTTTCCAAGATTTGTAATGACCTGCGTTTATTAAGCTCTGGACCGAGAACCGGTTTTAACGAAATCAATCTACCTGCACGCCAACCGGGTTCTTCAATTATGCCCGGAAAAGTAAATCCTGTTATACCGGAAGTCGTAAATCAAACTTGTTTTTATGTAATTGGTCAAGATTTAACGGTAACCATGGCTGCAGAAGCGGGTCAATTGCAATTAAATGTAATGGAACCGGTTATCGCTTTTGCCATGTTTACTTCCTTAGACTATTTAGCAAAAGCTATAGATGTCTTAATTACCAAATGTATTAACGGTATCACTGCAAACGAGACGCATTGCTATAATTTGGTGATGAACAGTATCGGAATTGTGACTCAGTTAAATCCTATACTTGGTTATGAGGAGAGTGCTAGTATAGCTGGTGAAGCCTTAAAAACAAATAAAAGTGTGCATCAAATTGCCGTAGTGGAGCGCAAGCTAATTACGCAAGCAAAATGGGATGAAATTTATTCATTAGAAAACTTAATCAACCCCAAATTTATAACCTCTTAACCCTTAATAAACGAATTTAAATTTTTTAATTAATAGCTAAGAAAAAGTAAAATTATGAAAAAGAACATTCTATTGTTACTGCTTTTCGCTGTAACATTACAAGTACAATCTCAGTCTAAAGTTAGTCCTAGGATTATTATTTTGGCTACTGGAGGGACAATTGCTGGTTCTGGAGAATCATCTACAAAAGCAGCCTATACCGCAGGTAAAGTGCCTATAGACGATTTGTTAAACGCGGTACCGCAAATTCATAATTATGGAAAAATTACCGGTGAGCAAATTGCTTCAATTGGCAGTCAAGATATGAATATTGCGACTTGGTTAAAGCTGACTAAAAGGATCAATGATATTTTTAAAAATGATGAGGCAGACGCTGTTGTAGTAACACATGGAACGGATACGCAGGAAGAAACTGCTTATTTTCTAGATTTGACAACCATGTCTGATAAACCTGTAGTTATTGTAGGTGCTATGCGTCCATCAACAGCTATGAGCCAGGATGGTAATAGAAATTTATTAGATGCTATTGTGGTTGCTGCAGATCCTAAGAGTGTTGGTAAAGGCGTACTGGTTGCGATGAACGAAAAGGTTTTTGACGCTAGAGATGTTACCAAAACCAGTACTACGGATTTGGAAACTTTTAAATCTAAAAACTTCGGTCCGGTAGGTTTGATTTATGACGGTAAAGTGCAGTACTACTACCAGTCGTTGAGAAGTCCTCAGAAAAAATTTGATGTAACCAAGTTAAATTCTTTACCGCAGGTAGAGATTATCTACGGATATGCGGATGCCAATCCAAACAGTGTGTATTGTGTAACCAATTCTGGACCAAAAGGAGTGGTATATGCAGGTATGGGTAACGGTAATTTTAATGCTCCAGTAGGCAAAGCTTTAGCAGAAGCTGCCAAAAAAGGAATCATCGTATGCCGTTCTGGTCGTGCGGGTTCTGGTCGTATCACTTTGGATAACGAGGTTAAAGATGCCGAACTGGGATTTGTAGTTTCCGATGATTTGAATCCACAAAAAGCTAGGGTTTTATTGATGTTATCCTTGACAGAAACTTCTAATAGAGCGACAATTCAGCAAAATTTCTTTGATTATTAATATCCTTAAGAAAGAGAATCTGTAATCTGATATGGATTCTCTTTTTTTCAACAACAACAAAGTAGGTATTAACTTAAAATTCTAACTATGATCTGGATTGAATTTGCTATTCTCATTGCTATGATCCTTATAGGATCGCAGATGAAAGGAATTGGGTTGGGAGTTATGGGGATGGTCGGCCTATTTATCTTTATCTTTATTTTTAAGATGAAGCCGACGGATCCTCCTCTAGATGTGATGCTAATCATTATGGCTATTGTTACTACAGCAGCTACATTACAAGCGAGTGGTGGGTTGGATTATTTAGTCAGTTTGGCTGAAAGAATCATACGTAGTAATCCATCGAATATAACTTTTATCGCACCATTTACCGTTTATTTTTTATGCCTGTTTGCAGGTACCGCCCATATTGTTTATTCCTTATTACCAATCATTTCAGAAGTATCTGCTAAGAAGCGTATTCGTCCGGAACGTCCTTTAAGTATTTCGGTTATTGCTTCGCATTTGGCACTAACGGGAAGTCCAATGAGTGCTGCTACTGCTGCATTAGTTGTTATTTTGGCCTATCATGGCGCCATGGTCGACATCATGATGATTTGTATTCCGGCCAGTATTATCGGTTTATTAATCGGCTGCTTTTCTGTAGTAAAGAAGGGTGTGGAACTGAACGATGATCCGATTTTTATCGAGAAGATGAAAGACCCGGAATTTGCGAAATCGATGAATAGTGGTATGGAAGGTAAAGAGGTTGTTTTAAAACCGGGTGCTAAAACATCCGTTTTAATATTTGGTGTAGCCATACTGTTAATCGTAATTGCTGGAGCATTTCCCGCTATCGTTCCGAGTTTTGAGGCTGGTGCTGAATCTCTGGCAGTAAAGGCTGATGGTTCATTAACCATGGTTACCATAATCAGTGTAATCACACTAACGGCCTCCGCTGCGATGATGTTGATTACAAAAACCACCACTACAGAAGTTACCAAAGCCAGTTTGTTTGTCTCGATGGCTTCGGCCGTAGTTTCCGTATTTGGAGTGGTATGGATGAGTTCTACGTTTATGTCGTCTAACAATGCTATCATACAAAAGGCATTAGGAGGAATCGTTTCAGAGTATCCTTGGACTTTTGCCATCGCGGTGTTTATCATGGGAGCGCTAATGTTTAGTCAGGCCGCAACAACCAAAACCATGATGCCATTAGGGATTGCGCTAGGTTTACCACCATCGGCATTAATTGCGATTTTTCCAGCAGTGAATAGTGACTTCGTTTTACCGGGCTATCCTACTTTGTTAGCAGCGATAAATTTCGATAGAACGGGAAGTACTAAAATCGGAAAATTCGTCATCAATCACAGCTTTTTTGTCCCCGGTGTGGTCACCATTGCTGTAGCCATTGCCGCAGGGTTTTTATTGGGCTCTTTTTTGTTATAAAACGCTCAAAGTGTCATCATGTTATCGCTATAGTAAAGCGTTTGACTCCCCCAAACCCCCTGAAGATGAAGCGATTTCATATGAATATTAATATTTAAAAAATCAACATATGAAAAAATTTTTCTTCTATATGATAATCGGATTTTTTCCGCTTATTGTACTTGGACAAGTAGATCAGATGCAAAAGCAGACGGATCTAGGGAATTTTATTATTACGGATTCCGCCAAATCGTTAATTCCCGTTTCAAAGCAGTCGCTTTTGAGGGACGTAGATGTCATTTTTAATACGCGGATGGCTTTTAATAGTTCTTTTACCGATGGTAGTCATATGGTTTCAAAATTTAATGCCGATCAGTTTCGGTTTGAAATCAAAGGTAAAATCCACGATAGGGTGTATTTCAGGTTTCGAAATCGATATACTAGAGAACAACTTCCAGGAGATCTAGATAATATCAGTAGGTCCGTGGATTTGGCTTTTATAAAAGTTGATTTGTCACCAAGAACAAATATATCCGTTGGAAAACTATGCGCTGATTGGGGTGGATACGAATTTGATCTCAATCCAATTGATATCATTACATACAATGATATCATCGAATATGCCGATAACTTTTTAGTAGGTGCGGGAATATCACATACATTGGCAGATGGGAAAAATTCATTTTCCTTTCAGGTATTGAATTCGAGAACCAAAAGTTATGAAGAGCAATATGGAGCCAGTGCACCACCCAATATTACGGCTTCTAAATTTCCATTAGCAGCAGTGGGGAACTGGCGAGGTAGTTTTTTTGACGGTAAATTTGAAACGACCTATAGTTACAGTTTCTTTAATGAAGCCAAGAATACCAATATGAACTATTTTGCATTGGGAAATAAGTATAAAGCCAAAAATTTCGTTTTGTATTACGATTTCCAATATCGCGATGAAGCGCTTGATCGTTTGGGGATTGCATCTGATATTGTAAACTCACAATATCCTTATGCTACACAAAAAACGAAATATATAGCCAATTGGCTCAGAGCGGAGTATCTCGTAACACCTAAGATTAATGTTCTCTTAACGGCTATGAATGCAACGCATTCGTGGAATGATAATCCAGATGCCAACGCGAGTTCAAAATTGTCAACGAGTTACGGTCTTATCCCAATGGTGGAATACATGCCTTTTAAAGATATGAATATCCGCTTTTATATTGCCTATACAGCTCGTAAGTACGATTATACCAAATATGCTGAAACTGCCTTTGGTGTTAAAGATTATACTACCGGCTTTTTGGGTATCGGATTTATCGCTCCATTGTTAGTATTATAATATATTGTTTTACTAATTATATTGTGCAGAAATATGAAACGAGGCTGTCTTTATGAGACAGCCTCGTTTTGTTTATTAAAAGCTGCCTTTTAAGCATTATTTTTTTGATCAGTAAAGAACAGGCTCTATTTTAATTCCACAGCTTACACGGCTTGCTTGTACTTACAAATTACAACAAATAGGTTACAATACTCACCCTAATCTTGATAAACGTCTTTTTAAAAAAAACTTTTAGAGGTGTTTTTTTACGTTCTATAGGTAGTTAGGCTATGTAGATGTTAGCTATTTTTGTTGCATTAATTAATATAATTTTCTGAGCAGGTAATTATATAGGGAAGGATTGATTTTATTTACTGTTTTCTCTAAGTGTTGAGGCGATGATGTTACAGCATCGTTAATAGATAGGTTTTTATAAGGTTTAATTAAAGTATTTATAGAGGTGGTTTACGCTGTCGTATGCATGTTTATACTTAGATTTTGGACCAATTGTTCTTCGTATTATACTTGTTTGATTGTTAATTCCCAAAAGCAGCTTATTTTAAACACGCTGTGGTTCTAATTGTAATATTCGTGCAAAGGCGTTTTTATATATGAATTTCATTTGTACACAAATTGAAACTGCAAGGCGGGCTGTTTTTTGGTAAATTTTCAATTATGGAATAAAATCTGACTGTTTTATGCTCGATGCTACTATTGTTTTAAATAGACTTAAATTATACTTAAACGTTAAAACTGACGTACAGTTGTCTACGCTCTTAAATGTTAAACCCAATACGATAACTTCTTGGAAAAAGAGAAATAGTTTGCAGTTTGAATCTATTATTGATATCTGTGAGCTCAATCAAGTCGATTTAAACGAACTTTTCTATGGAATCAACAAATTGAGAATCGCACATAGTGAAGTGGACGGAGAGGATAAAAATGGGGTTAAAATGATTACTTCAGATTTACAGTTTCAATATTTATTGGAATCTAAAATCATCATGCCTAATTTGACTCCCTATTATTTCCCATTTTTAGAAAAATGTGAAATTGCCTTTCAAGTAATTACTGAAAATATGGCACCAACTATCGGCGTTAGTAGTTTTGTAATTTGCCAAAAAGTGGCTATGGAACATTTGGTTGAAGGCAGAATTTACGTATTGGTAAAAAATAAAAAAGGCATTTTTATAATGCGATTTAAAACGCTTGTCAATGAATATGAATTGGCATTTACCAACGACAACTCAGCCTTTAAAGACAAAATTGTCAAAACCGATCGAATCAGAGAATTTTGGGAGGTAAAAGGAACTTTTTCTACCAATAGAATTTCTCTGTGACCATAAAGCTTAACATTACACTTGTTGATCGACGAAGGGGTAATGGGAACTGTTGTCAATGATTTTGAAGTTTTTGTTGCCTATTATTTTCCTCATATCTTTTAATGCTTTGCTGAAAATATTCCGTATTGCCTTCCATAGACTGCATATAAGGGTGCTTTCTTTTTAATCGTTATCAAAATGGGGTAGTTTCAATATTATTTTTGTTTTTATATCTATGCTAAGCATCCTCGTTAAGTACAAAGCGGTTGAATTTACAGCAACATCTAAATTGTCTTTGGTGGCAATAATTTAGTTGCTTATTTTTTACAAAAAAATGTATGTGAGGGCAAAAGTAGGTACGATTTTTAAACTTTTTTACTCAATGAAACCCTAATACTTTGTAGTTAAAAATTATTTTCGGTTATGGTTTTCTTTACGCAGCTTTTAAGGTGGTTTTCGTTAAGGTTTTGCATTAAGCCATTCACTCTTATTTAATTCAAACCAATTGTGTTCCGTTCCTTCATAATCAAACGTTTCTATGAATTTTAAACCGCTTTTTAGCAAAACGTTTTTGGAACCTTTATTGTCGATGTGGCAAATGGCGTAAATTTTTTCTGTTTGCAAGTTTTCAAAAGCATATTGAACTAGCGCAACAGTGGTTTCTGTAGCAAGTCCCTTTCCCCAATATCTTTCAATAAAACGGTATCCAATTTCATAAAAATTATGATGATTATTCATCGGTTCTTTGATAAGTTTAATACCGGACCAACCTATAAATTCGCCTGTCTCTTTGTCAATTACCGCCCAACGTCCAACGCCGTTTTCTTTGTATTGTTGTTGTACGAATTCAATGTATTTTGCCGCTTCATCGCGAGTGCTTATGGGATTATTTCCCAAATAGGTATGAACAGCAGCATTACTATCCAATTCAAATAATCCTTTTTCATCACTGGCTACCATCTCTCTTAAAAATAGTCTTTCGGTTTCAATCTTGATATTCATGTTTGTTTAAGGTTTTTCTTTTTTATTGAAAGTTTTTCTTTTCGAGTAGGGTTCACGAAATGGGCTATCTCGGTTCGGCAGCATGATCAAGTGTCGGTTAAATTGAACGGAAAGTTCCATTTGGCAAATACGTATCCAACCTTGCGGGCCAGTAGCTAAATTAAATAAAAAAAGCCAATGCACATTGCATCGGCGGTATCGTATATAGAAAGTTTGAAGATTTGTAAACCCCGAAATTTTGACGAACTGCTAGTTAGGTGCCGTTTTTACTTCTTGCCTTATTGACTCTTCTTTTTAAACGTCAGAAAAACACAAAGGATAAACGTAACCAGGTAAAGTATTCCTAAGGCGGTTTTCTTAAATGTATAAGTATTAAAGTCAAATTCTTTTAACAGTGCTAATCCTATAGGAAATGCAAGTATTGCGAAAACTAAATTAAAGCCAATTTTATTTTTCATTTTTTAATGTTGTAAAATTAAGTCTGTAATGGTTCCGATTACCATCACTACAATCATAAATGTAAACATTCCTAATAAATATGCAAACACAGCTTTTATATAATTGAATATTTTTCTTTGATCGTAAAATTGTTCAATAGCCCAAGGAGCTAGCGGTTACTTTTATGGGGAAGTAGCTGGATTTGGATTCTTTTTGGTAAAAAATAGAATTTATACTTTTAAAAGTTTTTTATATTAGGCAACACAAGAATACGGCAAACTCTATAAATAACAAAAACCCGATAGCTTGATAAAATCAGGGGCTATCGGGAATAGTATAATACAAATGTAATAATTTTTTTATAAAAGTCTAGTTTTAAATGAAATATATTGATTTTGAAATATTATGTCGCCGGCGAGAATGAGTCGATACCTACAAGCTACTGGTTTTGATACAAGAAAAGCAATGACTTTGTATCGAAAGAATTTAAAATTGTCACAAGAAATGTTTACACTTATTAGCTGTTTTGAAATTGCATTACGCAATAAAATAAATGATCAATATATGGAGCAACACGGTAAGGATTGGCTCCAAGACAGTGTTTCTCATAATGGTTTTTTCAATACTGAAAAATGTAAGAGAACGAAATCAATAGTTGTAAAACTCTTAAATAGTAGAGATATAAATTCGCATACCAAGCTTTTGGCATCACTAGATTTTGGGTTTTGGAGATATCTTTTTGCACAACCGCAGTTTTACGCAGGGGGACAATGCTTGTTAAAGGTTTTTCCGCTCAAGCCTAGGAGTAGTGCGTCTATACAATTTAATCAGAGTTTTATATTCAATAAGTTAAAATCGATAAACGATTTGCGCAATAGAATTGCACATCATGAACCAATCTGTTTTAAGCCTTTTTTGCCAATGATTTGTACTAAAAATAGTGTAGAGCATTATAATCTAATTATTGAATTGTTTAGATGGATGGATATTGATGAAAGTGGTTTTCTATATGGATTGGATCATGTCCTGAGCTTATGTGATGAGATCAATAATTACCGACTCTAATTATCATTCATGGTTTAGTTCTTTTTAAAGGCATTATAACCGTAAGGAGCTCCGGGAAATTGGCGATTCTAATCACAAAGTACCAACTTCAAACTTAGGAGATAGTTTTATATGAAGCACTAATCTGCCACTTTTGCCAAATACTTGTCTGTAATTTTAGCGCAAAAAAAGCCTAACCGAAGGTTAAGCTTTTTTATATAGTCATAAAGATTCTTATTTGTTTTGAATGAGCTTTTCTAAGCGTAACATCATTTCGTCTTTTTCCTTAAGCATGCGCTCGTATAGGGCGATTTTTTCATTGTGAAGTTCGATAATTTTGTCTACTGGATTAATTGTGGAGTTATTGAAAATAGAAGCAGGTTGCGCACAGTTATCAAAAGTATTGTTAGAAATTATATTTATTACAGTTTCTTCATCAAAATTTTCAATGGCTTCAACGGGTATTTTTAGTATTCGGGCTACTTGTTCCAAAATAGAGTTGTCAATCGTTTCTTTTTGTTCGAGTAGGGATATCTTTTGTTGGTTCCAATCGTCGCCCAATTCAAAGGCCAAGGCATCTTGTTTGATACTTAGCATTTCACGGAAACGTTTGATGTTGCGACCTTGATGTATTTTGTTGTTTGCCATAACTCTGTGTATTGTATGTTCAAATATAGGATTTTTAATTAAAAAATCAGCAGTAAGCGTATTTGTTTCTTCACTCGGATTATGCTTCTTTGGTGCTATAATGAGTATCTAGCTTACCGTTTATATAAAGTTGTTTGTATCGCGTTATTTTAAATATTGAGTAAATAGATTGATTGCTTCCGTTTTAACTCCTTCGTAGTTGTAATCTTCATTAAAACCTAAACCAGAATTAATATGAGTAGCACCTTGATTAGCACAGAGTAAATATTTTGAGCCTCCCAATTCCACTGAAATTGGAGAAAATTCAGTTTGAACTCGCAACATTGTTTTTTCACTTTTGTCGTTTACATAAAATAAGTGTTTGTTGTAAATCTTACCTTTATTTTCATTCTCATAACGCTCAAAAACCAATACTTTATAACCTTTCCATTCGAATTGATCAATACAAAACATGTCTTCTAGATTTGTTTCTTTTAATTCTCCCTTTCGATGTGCCTCATACAAGGTCTTTTTCAAAGCAACTGCCTTATCGTAGGTTTTATTGTGATAATAGATCTGGATTAGCTTGGCGTAAGAGTGATAGTCATTTGGTGAAATTTCAATGATTTCCTTGAAAATGGGTTCTGCTTTATCTAAGTTCTTCTGTAATGATTCCAGTAAACCAATATTAAACAATGTGTCTACATAATACTCTGATTCGGATGTCATTTTTTCTTTTGCCTGATAAAAGGCTTTTAAGGCAGTTACATCATCTTTTAAACTTGAATAAGCTTGGCCCAACATATAGTAGGAGCGATCAGGACAATTGGGGAGTTTAGTTGCTTTGGTGTATGATTCTGCGGCTTTTATATAGTTTTTTTGCATTGTATAAGAATCACCAAGACCGGTATAGAATTTTTCATCATTTGGGTTTAATAGAATTGCCTTTTCAAAATTAGTTATAGCTTCCTCATAGTTACTTAAATAGTTTAATGTGGATGCTTTTATAAAATAAGACGCCGGATCCTGATTGTCGAGCTGGATTGATAAATCCATGAATTTTAAACAATCAGTATCATTTTCTAACATAAAAAAAGCTTGCCCGATGTAGTATAGCGATTTGGCTGAAAGTTTATCGTAGTTATTAGCGTATTCAGCTACAATAATATCGTAATTATTAGATTCAGTGAGTTTTTTTAATTTATCAAGTTCTATGTCCTGAGCGTTAACGCAAATTATAGAAAAAAGTAATAGAATAGTAGTTGTTATGAGTTTCATTAGTGTTTATTTTGGTGACTAGAAATTGCTGAAGGAAATTGAAGTACCATTCTTTCAGCCCTTTTGATTTTCTCTAAAATTGTTTTTTATTGACGAAAATATAAAAAAATTCAGTAAAGCATATTTTTATCTTAGCTAAATATGTTATTAATGAACTAACTATTTATTTTGAAAAGTTTATTCTACCTTAAAATCTTTTTTCTTAAGTATAAGTACATTGCGAGCGTTCTTCTCTTCCAAGAGTTTGATGTCTCTTTCAATCGAAATTAATTCGAATTTATTAATCATGGCAATACGAGTGCCTTTTCGTATTCTGCATTGGTGATATCAAAATAATATGCTCCGTTTTCCAATTCAAAATGATCAGTTTTGAACAATTTTATTGAAGTTGATAAACGATTTCATGAATTGTTATGGAAATAAGTGTTTGCTATAACGATTTTTTTTTGTGTATAGCATGTTTAGGACAAGACAATTATCGAGCTTTGTAGGAATCGACACCTGTTTGTGAGTCTTGTTGTACAGCATGGGATAATACAAAAACATTTTCAACTATTATGAAATAGAATTTGATTATTTTTGCAAATGAATTATGTACTTTTTATAAATAGTTACTATAACAATAAAATAAATGAAATCTGAAATTTGTACTTGCCAAGGCTTAAATAGTAATTGTAAAAAATGTTTTGGAAGTGGATTTGTTTCTACTAAATCTGCGATTAAATCTGCAGACAACAAAAACGGGAAGAAAAAACAGCCATTTGAATCGTTTTCTTCTGAAGATTTAGGTCTTTTATCAAAAACGGAGGTTGAAGAAATTGCGATTAGAATCATTGGAGGTTTAGACCTAAAATCAAAAAAACAAATGCAAATTTTAAACTCGATTCCCTTTAAAACCAATACTTTTAGGAGAGATTTTGGCGATAAATTCGAATTACTGGGTGCACTAGAAGTTGAAAAACAACATTTAAGAAATGAACTTTTGATTATTGATCAAGAAATTATGCTGAAAAATTACAAAAGTAATTTCAGGTTTAAACATTTTTTATCAGATAAAGATGTGGACGTTACATCGAATCGACAGCTAAAAGAATTAATTCGTGAATATAAAAAATTGAAAAACAGCTAAAGCATTTATGAAACTGTAATTTAAAAAACACATAATGCTGATGTTTTATGTGTTTTTATGGAGTAGGAAATAAATAATTACTTCTGTTAAAAAAGAGATTCTAATCTCAACATCATTTCGTTTTTTTCTGTAAGCATGCGCTCGTAGAGGGCAATTTTCTCTTGGTGAAGTTGTAGGATGGTTTCAATGGGATTGAAAGTAGGGTAGTTGTTATAAACAAATCCTGTAAAATTGTCACTATTTGTAAATGTATTTGCTATAATGTTTACGGTTTGTTCTTCGTGAAGTTTTTAAAGGCTTTTAAGGGCACTTTGTTGTATTAAAATGCTTTCTATGGCTGTGATCTAAAGTGGGGTGTTATTGAATTATATGTGCTCGAGTTTAGATATTCATTCGTTAAACTTAAGGCATTTTTGTCTGATGATTGGCTTTTGCGGAATTTATCCTAAAATTTTAATTCTGCCTCAAATCCGCAATTTTGCAAAACAGGTGTTATCTGTAGTCGCAATTTTTAGTTTTGTAAATCTGTAATGCAACTTTCTCTAATTTTCCATATCTGCTCAAGATTAAATTGTGGTTTGTCTTTTATCCAATTTGAAAGAAATTCTTTGTGTTTTTGAATTTTTTGGTGATTAATTTCGTCGAATTCAATTTCTGTTTCAATTAAAAGTAGATTTTCAACTTCAGAATATGAAGAATTTAAATTAGTAAAGTCAAAATAATCGCTTCCAATTTTTAGATAGTTGTGAGCTTCTGGAATATAATTTAGATAATTTACCTCTAGTGTTTTTTTAATTTTAGGAGCATAATTTGCGTCCATTTTGAAAATTCCAAGAATTAATTTGATTTCTGGTTTGTTATTTTCAAGTGCTAATTTCCTTAGTGTTGAATGTTTTGTACTACAAGTTCCTGCACTATCTTCAAAAACACATAATACATTTTCCTTGTTTGAATTTCGTTTGTATGGAAGTAGTGAAATGAATTTACACGCACTTGTGAAATCTTGAATTCCTAATTTTAAAAATTCATTAGAAATCTCTCCACTATTTTTTATCTCGAAATTCATTGGTGTTAGTTTACTTGCGATTACAGATAACGTTTCGGGCTTGGCGTTAGTGGTGGAAAATGAAGCGAAAAGTTTCAATTTAACGACACATTAAGCAAAAACCAATTAATTGAATAAATTTAAGAAAAAAGTCGACATAATTGGCTTTTTGTGGAATAGAAAGCCCTCGCTGCCGCACGAATGTTTTAAATAATTACAGCGATAGTAGAACCATATTTACTACTTTAATTTTGAATTTTGCACAATCTTTTCGGCCTTATAGTGATTTTAGGAGTTTTTTATAGAGTCTTGACTTTTTGCTTCGTTTTGTGTCAAGACAAAATGAAGAGAATAGGTTGTAAGCAGCATCAAACTTTGAACGCAAAATTTTGCTTGAGCGCCAGCTACCGCGCGAGTCCTCTCACGTTATATATTAAATGCAGGAACTCTCAATCATGTTGTGGGTTTTATGTTTACATAGACAGTTTACCTTTAAAAGTAGGTCTTCTGACTTAGGCAAGATAGAATTGGGCTTCTTTGTATATTAGATGCGTTTTATGAGAGAAACATTAGTGTGCAGAATTTACCACACGAAAGGATTGACGCCGGCGGATTTTATTTTGAGCAGCGGCGAGTTTTTTAATTACCACACGAAGGGATTCGTGCGGTAGCGGGGGTTGTAAGGTGATAAAGAAAGGATTACTTCGCTTCGATGGGGCGTTCCCTGTTGGGGAAGCGGTTCAGTGGCACCGGCACACCGCTGACGCACGTGTATTTTAAATAATTACAGCGATAGTATAACCATGACTTTCACTTTGTTCTTTACTTTTCAATTTTGCACAATCTTTTCGACCTTATAAAAAATCCGTGAAGAAATTACTGCAACGCAGCCGAAAAAATGTGTTTGACCGAAGGGAGTTAAAATCTTTTAGGCGAAGTCAAGTGATTTTAGGAGTTTTTTATAGAGTCTTGACTTTTTGCTTCGTTTTGTGTCAAGACAAAATGAAGAGAATAGGTTGTTAGTAGTATCAAACTTTGAACGCAAAATTTTGCTTGAGCCCCAGCTACCGCGCGAGTCCTCTCACGTTATATATTAAATACAGGAACTCTCAATCATGTTGTAGGTTTTATGTTTACATAGGCAGTTTACCTTTAAAAGTAGATCTTCTAACTTTGGCAATGGTGAATTGAGCTTCTATGTATATTAGATGCGTTTTATGAGAGAAACATTAATGTAGAGAATTTACCATACGAAAGGATTGACGCCGGCGGATTTTATTTTGAGCAGCAGCGGGGGCTCTACATTACGCGGTATATGCAAATCCTTTCTCTAATAATCTATAGAAGTATTAAATACTGCCATAATCTTAGTTGTATATTATTAATGGTTCATGGTTTTGATAAATATTTCCTTTTTTAATTTTTATTCTGCCAGTTTTTGTGCTACGTTCTGAATTTGTTTTTTTAAGTCCATACATATATGATTGCCACATTTTTTGAGACTTTTTTATTAAGCTAAAACTCATATCACTTGTCGGACTGTAGGTTTTAACCTCATTGTACCATAAGCCAAGGTATTTTTTTATTCGTAAATAGTTATTACCCCAATTCAACACAGGATTCCTTTCAATTTTGATGTTATTTATTGTTTTATTGGAAGCAAATTTCAATTTTATATCTTGTCTGTAGTATTCTGTTTCTATATTTAGACTAATTAAATCATCATTCCATTCTGTTTTACTACTGCTAACATATTTTGAATTAACATGAAGTTTTCTAGTCAAAAGCCATGTTGAACCATTATTACTATTATTATAAAATTCTTGTGAATGTGTGTAATTCAAATAGTTTTCAGAATTATTTTTAAAAATTGAATCCGTAATTTGGTAGTGAATGTTTGTTGACTTGATTTCCATGACTGTTAGGTCAAAATTTTCTATATCTGTATTCTTATATGAAAAGTAAACTGTATCTCTCTTATTATTTATTATATGAACTAAATTATTTGTCTTTTTTTTATATAAATATTGGGCTTGCATGTCTTCTGAATTGGGATATGATACATCTATTAAAATATGTTTTTCATCAATTTTATAATTATATGTTTTGTACAATATGGAGTCGTTGTTTTTGATACTTTCATTAAGAGGAAATAATAGTGTTTTTTTTAAAAAACCATTTTTAGGATCATAAATATGTATGACTTTAAAGTCTTTAGTCGAAATGTACTGTTCCTTAATCTTAAAGGTTCCAGTAGGATATCTTTTAGAAATAACTCTGTCGTCATAAGGATACATTTCTATACTTTTTATCCCTGCAGGAGCTTTAAAGTTCTCTAAAAACCAATAATCAGGGAATTCTTCTATTATAGGTAAATTCAAACAGTATTTAAGTGCATAATCATACGTAAACATATCTTCATAGGACTGTATCTCTCTTTGCCCAAAAACATTTTGTGCTATGAGTATTACACAAAGTGAAAATAAAAGTTTTATAATTTTATGGGTCAATTTCATTTATATTAAATAGACAGTTTTAATTCTTAAAGTCAGATGTACTCGAATATTAGTTTTTGGAATCATAAGAATCATGTTTACTACTTTCTGTTATAATTTACCAAAAGTCTATTCTTTCAAACTTATAAAATAAATTTCGAATAATAGTGTATTTAAAAATTCATATTTATTATTGGTTAATAATTATTAATTACTATTGTTTGTTTTGGTGTTTAATCCCTCGCTGCCGCACGAATGTTTTAAATAATTACAGCGATAGTAGAACCATATTTACTACTCTAATTTTGAATTTTGCACAATCTTTTCGGCCTTATAAAAAATCCGTTAAGAAATCACAGCAACGCAGCCGAAAAAAGATTTTGTGTTTGACCGTAGGGAGTTAAAATCTTTTAGGCGAAGTCAAGTGATTTTAGGAGTTTTTTATAGAGTCTTGACTTTTTGCTTCGTTTTGTGTCAAGACAAAATGAAGAGAATAGGTTGTTAGCAGCATCAAACTTTGAATGCAAAATTTTGCTTGAGCTCCAGCTGCCGCGCGAGTCCTTTCACGTTATATATTAAATACAGGAACTCTCAATCATGTTGTGGGTTTTATGTTTACATAGAGAGTTTACCTCTTAAAGTAGGTCTTCTTACTTTGGCAAGATAGAATTGGGCTTCTTTGTATATTAGATGCGTTTTATGAGAGAAACATTAGTGTGCAGAATTTACCACATCAAATTTGTATAACACTTGTAAGAGGGGGAAAGACAGTATTACCTCCGCTTCGCTACGGTGTTCCTTGTAGGGGAGAGCGGTAAAGTGATACTGTTACGGTATGTTTGAAAGAGGAGATAAACAAGGGATTACCTCCGCTTCGCTACGGTGTTCCCTGTAAGGGGAGAGCGGTTCATAAAAACGACACCGTTACTGCGTAACGTTGCTTTTCGTTTTCCACTTTTTGTGCTTACGAGCGAGCTTGCAAGTCAGAGATTACCTCCGCTTCGCTACGGTGTTCCCTATAGGGGAGTGCGGTTCATAAAAACGAAACCCGACCAAGGTCGGGTTTCGTTTTTATTGCGGAGAAAGAGGGATTAATTCTTGAACCCTGGAGGGGGAGTGAGTTCAAAGAAAAAACACGGTCTTTGCCCTTGTTTTTTTTTGTTTTCAATACGCTTTTGAGTGAGTAGAATATTTAAAACAGGATTACCTCCGCTTCACTACGGTGTTCCCTGTAAGGGGAGAGCGGTTCATAAAAACGACACCGTTACTGCGTAACGTTGTTTTTTTGTTTTTCAAAAATGTTGTTTCGAGCGAGCTCGACAACATTTTTATAAAACAAAAAACCCGACCAAGGTCGGGTTTCATTTTTATGGCGGAGAAAGAGGGATTCGAACCCCCGGACCTGTTACAGTCAACAGTTTTCAAGACTGCCGCAATCGACCACTCTGCCATTTCTCCAGTGCCTTTCATTGCTGAATTGCGAGTGCAAATATAGGGGCTTTTTCGACTTAAACAAACTTTAATACAATAAAAATATCAAATTTTTTAAGTGTCCTTTTTAACTTATTTGCGGTAAACGATTTAGCTGTAAAACTTTTTTATTAAAAAGTGACATATTCATCGATTTCCAAGCCGTAACCCGTCATACCAACGCGTTTGGTCTGCTCAGAATTGGTCATCAATTTGATCTTACTGATGTTTAAATCATGTAAAATTTGTGCTCCTATACCGTAATCTTTATTATCCGTAGTCATTTTCGGTACTTCTATAACTTCCGAAGATTGTTGTTGCTCTTTTAAAAGGGCCAAACGGTTTAATAAGTTAGAACTTTGCAATTCTTGATTAATAAACAAAATAGCGCCTTTTCCAGCTTGATTTATCGCTTGGAAAGCCGATTCTAGTTTCTCGTCCAAATCGCCGCTTAAAGCGCCTAACACGTCGTTATAGACGGTAGAGGCGTTGATACGCGTCAAAATAGATTCTCCAGTATTCCAAGATCCTTTGGTCAAGGCCAAATGCACTTGTTTGTTGGTCGTTTGTAAATAAGCTCTTAGTCTATAGGTTCCAAAACGCGTTTCGATTTCGAAATCTTCTTTTTTTACAATCAAACTATCGTGCTTCATACGATAAGCCACTAGGTTTTCAATAGAAATGATTTTTAAGTCGAATTTCTTAGCTACCAACATCAATTGAGGTAGGCGAGCCATAGAACCGTCTTCGTTTAAAACTTCTACCAAGATACCCGCTGGTTTGAATCCCGCTAAACGAGCCAAATCAACTGCAGCTTCGGTATGTCCTGTTCTTCTCAAAACACCACCTTGCTTGGCAATCAATGGAAAGATATGTCCCGGACGACCTAAGTCTTCTGCTTTGGTATCCTCATGAACTAAAGCCGCTATGGTTTTTGCACGGTCGTGAACGGAGATTCCCGTAGTACATCCATGCCCAATTAAATCTACCGATACCGTAAAAGCCGTTTGATGCAATACGGTATTGTTATTAACCATCGGATGCAAATCCAACTCCTTACAACGCTTTTCGATTAAAGGGGCGCAAATCAATCCACGACCGTGTGTAGCCATGAAGTTGATCATCTCTGGAGTTACTTTTTCTGCTGCGGCGATAAAATCACCTTCGTTTTCACGATCTTCATCATCTACTACAAGGATTACTTTCCCTTGACGGATATCTTCAATCGCTTCCTCAATAGTATTGAGTTGTATATTAGAATTAGACATGATTAGTGTGTTTGTTTTTTTTAAATATTTTTTTGAAAGCGTTTTGAATAGGTAATAGAACGTTGTCCATATTAAACATACCGCTGTCGTTTGTGGCTTTATAAGTCAAAAGAATAGCCAAAGGTGTCAGAACCATCGAGGCCAACCAAGCACCTAATAGGGGAGTCATCCCGTCTTCCTGAGCTACTTTTTTACCAAAAGTATTGATAAAGTGATAGGTGATAAAAATCAATATGGCAAAAACGATAGGTAGTCCTAGACCGCCTTTACGGATAATAGCACCCAGTGGAGCACCTATATAAAACATCAGAAAACATGAAAAAGCAATAACAAATTTTTCGTGTAAAGCCAACCAGTGACTGTTGATGTATTTTTGACGATCCTTAATGGCTGTATCATTGCTTTCGGCATTAAAACTCATATTGGAGGTGTTATCAATCGCCGATTGAATGATTCTCAATTGTGTTTTGGGCTCAAATTCAGTTAGAAGGTCCTTAGGAGCTACTGCGACAAAAGTACGCTTGCTATCCATTCGCTTACCATAGTCAAAAGCACCTTGAGTACGCATAGCGAGGTTTTCCGTATTGGAAAGCTTTTCCTTAACCAAAGTGGTTTGCAAAGAGTCAATCGTATAATTGAGCTCTCTTACGTTTAACATCGAATTGGTATTGGTGATTTTTTCACTGTCTTCAGAGTTGTCCTGAAAACTATTTAGATCGATGTTAATGGTATACTTCTCAAACTTAGTTTTTATAAACGGTTCCTTTTGGGCCTGTTGGTAGGTTTTGGATTCTACTTCTTCGTAATAATTACCATCGAGTAGGTGGAGTTGCAAAATATTGGAATCTTCAAGAGTAGCCAATTCACCGTTTAACGATTTGATAACCGTTTTGTTTTCATAGCCCACATTAGACTTGATATGCATGGTGACATTTTCTAAATATTCTCCTTTTTTACCCGTTTTTTTATCTATTTTGATATTGATTTTCCCCAAATCATTAAACTGACCCGCAGCAATGGCCATGGCCGGTTTGGTTTGAAGAATTTCGCGTCTCAGGTTGATAAATTGGTATTCGGACTTGGGAATGACATCGTTGGCAAACCAAAATGAAAGCAAAGCCAGAGAAGCAATAAAAATACTCAAAACCCGCATCGCTCTTTGAAGCGAAATACCCGAAGATTTCATTGCGGCAAATTCGTAATTTTCAGCAAAACTTCCAAAAGTCATAATTGACGATAATAGAACCGATAAGGGTAATACTAACGGAATCATCTTAGGCGAGTAGAATAGTAGGAATTGTAGAATTACCCATATATCCAAATCCTTTCCGGCCAAATCGGCAATAAAAAGCCAAACCCCTTGAAGGATAAAAATAAAGTAAAGTATGATAAACACCGTTCCCAGTGTTGATACAAATGTCGTTAATATATAGCGGTCTAATATTTTCACTCCAGAAGTTTAGTCTAATTTATTAATATAATAATTAGCGTATTTTGATTCCGTAAAGTTAAAATGATTTTTCGATAATGCTTGATTCGTTTTAAAAGAATTAATGGTTAAAATGGTTTTTGATCCATCTTTATTCACTTCAATCTTATTGTAAATGTTTTTTGTTTTAATATCTATACCCAACAAAACTTCCTTGATGTTTGATTTTGAATTGGTTGGTGTTAATTTGACGTACTGAATCTGACGACCGCGTATGTTTTGTAAAATATCCCATGCGTAGTTATAACCCGTGTTGAAAAACACCAATATTTTAGATGGTGTTAGTGCATCGGAATCCGACGCATTGTATTTGCTGATGGTAACTTCCTCATCTTCGGGAATTATAGTATATATTTTGTTGCCGTCAAACAGTTTTGTCATACCCATAAAATTAAACTCATACAAGTCCTTTTGAACGGTAAGATTTCCCTTACTGTCTTGGTTACTGTTATTTTGATTGTTACGCACGCTATAATTAAAGTCTATAACTATATTGTTATAACTTTTTATTTTGGTAGAAACTTCGTCTAAAAGTGCTTTGGCCTTGGCGCTATTTTGAGCTTGGGCTTGAAATACGCAAAGACTTAGCAATAGACAGGTAAATAGGTTTTTCATGTGGTTAGTTTTGTTCGTCTTTAAAAAAGTTATCCAGTGCGGCTAAATCGGAAATAGCAACGCTACGAGCTTTACTACCTTCAAACGGGCCCACAATTCCTGCAGCTTCCAGTTGATCGATAATTCTTCCAGCGCGGTTGTATCCCAGTTTTAGCTTACGTTGTAATAAAGAAGCAGATCCTTGTTGTGCCACAACTATAATTTCTGCAGCTTCTCTAAACAAAGTGTCGCGATCACTGATATCAATATCAAGACTTGTGCCACTTTCTTCACCGAAGAATTCCGGTAACAAATAAGCATCGGCATAGGCTTTTTGCGAACCGATAAAATCAGTTACGCGTTCTACTTCAGGTGTATCAACAAAAGCACATTGAACACGTACCAATTCGTTTCCATGTGTAAATAACATATCTCCTCTACCGATCAATTGATCAGCACCTTGACTGTCCAAAATGGTTCTGGAGTCAATTTTTGACGTAACTCTAAAAGCTATTCTAGCAGGGAAGTTGGCTTTGATTATACCTGTAATAACGTTTACCGATGGTCTTTGGGTAGCGATGATTAAGTGAATACCAATAGCACGAGCCAACTGAGCCAAACGGGCAATAGGGGTTTCTACCTCTTTACCAGCAGTCATGATCAAGTCCGCAAACTCATCAACAACCAATACGATATAGGGCAAGAAACGGTGTCCGTTTTCAGGATTTAGTCGGCGTTGTTTAAATTTATCGTTGTATTCTTTGATATTTCGAACCATTGCATCTTTTAGCAAGTTGTAACGGTTGTCCATTTCTACGCAAAGTGAATTCAATGTATTGATTACTTTGGTGTTATCCGTAATAATAGCATCGCCAGAATCGGGTAATTTAGCCAAGTAATGACGTTCAATTTTATTGAACAAAGTCAGTTCTACCTTTTTCGGGTCAACCAACACAAATTTTACTTCGGCCGGATGTTTTTTGTATAGCAAAGAGGTTAAAACGGCATTTAAACCTACCGATTTACCTTGTCCGGTTGCACCAGCCATTAATAGATGGGGCATTTTAGCCAAATCGACTACAAAGGTTTCATTGGAAATGGTTTTCCCTAAAGCGATAGGTAATTCCATTTCGGCGTTTTGGAATTTTGGTGAAGCAACAACACTGCGCATCGATACCATTGATGGGTTTTTATTGGGTACCTCAATACCAATAGTACCCTTTCCAGGTATGGGTGCGATAATACGGATTCCCAATGCAGATAGAGATAAAGCGATATCGTCTTCTAGGTTTTTTATTTTAGATATACGAACACCGGCCTCGGGTACAATTTCATATAGGGTCACTGTAGGTCCGACTGTAGCTTTTATCTGAGCAATGTCAATTTTATAGTTTCTCAGGGTTTCGACTATTCTGTTTTTGTTCTCTTCCAGTTCCGCTTGATTAATAGTAATGCCTCCAGTTCCGTAATCCTTTAGCAATTCAATGGTTGGAAATTGATAGTTGGACAATTCTAAGGTAGGATCAAATACTCCGAAATCCTGAACGAGCTTGGCGGCTAAATTCTCTTCTACGGTAGCTTCTTCTTGTACGGCTTCGATAAGCAATTCTTTGTCCATTTCAGCAGGGGATACCTGCATATCAGACTTGGTCGCTTGATTTTTGTTAAAATCAATTTCCGAGCTGTGTTCTATAGTGGGTTTAAACCCTTTATGATCCACGTCTAATGAAATGGATTTAGGTTGATTTTGTGTTGTCTTTGGCGCAACGCTTGGCGTTGGTTTTTCTTCGCTGATCGAAAAAGAATTTTTGGATTCTACTTCGGGTTGAGAACCATCATTTTCATTATCCAAAACCGTTTCGGCTATGGAATCTGATTCTTTTTTAATAGAAAAATCTTGAATTTTATCTCTTAAGCCGGTAGGGGATACTTTTAATCTAAAAATAATAAAGACTACAAAAGAAAAGATCAACAACAATATGGTTCCTGTTTTTCCTAAATAATCCTGTAAAAACATATTGATTTCAAAACCGATTACACCACCCAAAAGCGGGTTGCTGCTCCAAAAGAATCCCAAAATAACCGATGCGATGATAATTGAAAACAAATCCCAAAAAAGGATTTTTTTAAATCTGCTGGCGGCAATTCCAAAAAATAAAAACAATCCGGCATAAATCAAGATCTTAACAAAGATAAAGGAAGCCAATCCAAAACCTTCATAGATAAAAAAGTGTGATAAATAGGCACCGATTTTTCCTAGCCAATTGTAAACCACTTCATTTCTTTCAGACAATAAATCTACATTACTTTGATCGTAATATCCCGTAATAAAATACGAGATAAAACTAAGTAAGAGGGCTACTGCCGAGATAATTAGGATTACGGAAATGATAAACTTACTGTTATTCATCACCGAAGTATTTGGCATCGGTTGTTCCGGGGTAGTTTTATTGGATTTTTTTTTAGTCGTCTCGTTTTTTGTTTTCGCCATCAGTATAAAAAATTCTTTTTAAAACAATTTTGGGTAATAGATAATGATACCAATAATGATGGCTGTAAGTGCAGAAATTGTTACAGCACCAGCAGCCACATCTTTGATAAGTCCAATTTTTTTATGAAAATCGGGATGTATAAAATCGGCCATTTCCTCAATTGCCGTATTCAGACCTTCCATGCTTAATACCAATCCGATAGAGAAAATTTGCATCATCCATTCGGTGTTACTGATTTTAAAATAAAAACCTGCTATGGTTGCCAGTCCAGCAATAAATAATTGAGTAATGATACTGTGTTCTTGAGATACTAAGCGATACAGCCCTATAAAGGCATATTTAACGCTTTTAATTCGTCCAAACACAAAAGATTTTAAGTTGATCATTATTTTAATGCTTCGAATACTTTGGTATAATTTGGTTCATTAGCAATTTCGCTAACTTGTTCTTCGTAAATCACTTGGTGATCATTATTTAAAACAACGATACAACGTGAATGCAAGTCCTTTAAGGGCCCATCGACAATCGTTAAACCATAGTTTTTACCAAAATCACCTGTTCTAAAATCAGACAACATCACTACGTTTTCAATACCTTCGGCACCACAAAAACGCGCCTGAGCAAAGGGTAAATCGCGAGAAATACACAATACAACGGTGTTGTTTAATTTTGAAGCATCTTGGTTAAAATGTCTAACCGAAGCAGAACACGTTGGTGTATCAATACTTGGGAAAATATTAAGCACGATATTCTTTCCTTCGAAATCCTTTAAAGACGCTGTTGAAAGATCGGTTTTAACCAATTCGAAATCAGCTGCTTTTGTACCTACTGCCGGCAATTGACCAACGGTATTAATAGGGTTGTTTTTTAGTGTAATTGTAGCCATAATATTTGTCGTTTTAAAAATTCAAAATTAGGCATTTTTATCCGAGTCTGGAAGTTTCGCTTTCATTTTATTTATATGCCTGATTTTGTGATATTTTGAATGATTCTAGTCCTGTGTTTCAGACGATGGTTTTACATTGCTATAGCTGGTCCACCAATCTTCAAGGGTTTGGATTACCGGAAGTAACGTAATCCCTAATGGCGTTAGTTTATATTCGACACGAGGTGGTGATTCTGCAAAGACTTCACGTTGCACGATACCGTCGCGTTCCAATTCTCTTAATTGAGCAGTTAGCGTGCCATGAGCCAGGTTTTCCATATCGCGTTTTAAGGTTCCAAATCTTTTGGGACATTGATGAGATACCGCTTTAATCAATAGGATTTTCCATTTTCCGCCTATAACTTTAAAAAGCGATACCAATTCTAAATTATCCGGCTTTAATTCGATTTTTTTTGGGGAGCTAACCCCTTGATCGTCACTATTAGTCTGTTTTTTCATACTAAGTATGCTTTATATAACTGCTTGTTAATCTATTTATTATACCTTAATTTTGCATCAAATTTACATAAAAACCGCTGGATTATGGAACAATCTCGTCAAAAATGGATCGCCTTAATTTTAGTCTCTATGGCTATTTTTTTATGTGTTATTGATTTGTTTATCGTTAATGTCGCGATTCCATCAATTAAAACGGCCTTGCAAGCAACTGATGCCGATTCACAATTGATCGTTGTTTTATATGTAATCGGTTATGCCGGATTTTTAATTGCTGGGAGTAGAGCGGGAGATTATTACGGGAAAAAACGCGTATATCTAATGGGTATGTTGGTCTTTACCATTGCTTCAGCATTTTGCAGTATATCACAAACCGCGCTGCAGCTTAATTTGTCGCGTTTACTGCAAGGAGTAAGTGCTGCATTTATGGTTCCTCAAGGTTTGGCATTGATTCCGATTATCTTTACAAATCAGCATGAAAAAGCTAAGGCATACGGAATTTACGGGAGTATAGCGGGAGTCGCATCGGTAATCGGTCAGTTTTTAGGAGGCTTATTGCCCGATATTCACAGTGTTATTGAAGGTTGGAGGCTGATTTTTGTTATTAATATACCCGTGGGTTTAGTAGCAATCTTTTACGGTTATAAACTACTTCCCGAGAGTGACAAACAGTTTAATAAAGGATTTGATTTTGGAGGCCAAATACTATTGCTTTTAATGTTGGTTGGATTCATTTATCCGATGATTGAAGGACGCGAAAAGAATTGGCCTTGGTGGAGTTTGATCATGTTGGGAATCAGCTTGGTATTAGCGGTAGTATTTGTATTCCATCAACGCAGCCGAAAACAACAGTCCAAAGAAGTTTTAATCGATATTAATGTTTTCGCCTTTACCGATTTCAATTGGGGTTTAACTGCAGTGGCTTTTTACTTTATGGTACAAGATACTTACTTTTTTGTCAACGCCTTATACCTGCAATATGGTTTAGGTGTTAGTTCAACTCAAACGGGCTATTATTTTGTATTTCAAGGTATAGGATATGTAATAGCTTCTATTGTAGCTGTAAAATTATTAGCGCGTTTAGGGCAGAAATTAATTTTGATTGGTTTGACTATTATGATACTTGGTTTGTTGGGACATCTGTTTGTTTTTAGTACTACTGATGTTTCTGAGCTATGGATTTACACTATTTTATTGGTGTATGGTTTGGGTTGTGGAACGGTATTACCCTGTATGTTAACCGTGGCTATACGCGATATACCAGCTGCTTTGGTCGGTACTGCTTCTGGTGTATATTTGACCGTACAGCAAATTGCTATTGCTTTGGGTATAGCGGTTATTGTTGGGATGTTTTTTAATATTATTGAAAATAAAGTATCGTATTTAAGTGCTTATCAAGCAACGAATTGGCTTAATATAGGTTTGTTAATCTGTGTTGTATTGATTTTTATCATTACCGGCCGTAAAAAGAAAATTTAGTCAAAAGCGATTGGATTGTTTTTTAATGAATCTAAACTACGATGGATGGAGAGAACCTGAATTTTGGTAAAAAATCTAAAATAGTTTTTTGTAATTTAGCGATGTTAAAACAACAAAATATGTTTAAAAATAAGAGTAGCCTTAGCGGTTTGTGTTTGTTATTGATTGCGAGTGTAGGTATGTCCTGTAGTGATAAAAAAGAAAAGCAAAACTACGATTTGATAGAATCTTCAGAAATAATTGTAAAAGAAATGCCTTTTAAAGTTGAAATCATCAATCCCAATTTAAAGACAGTTCAGGAAATCCAATACACAGGAAAGAAGATGGGGGATTTTTATAAAATTGAGAGCCATCAATACAAGCTGGAAGAAGGCGATAAAAAAATGCTGCTCGGCAAGTCTTACTTGGTCAATGCAGAAAAATACAATCGCGTTACAGCATTGTTGATGGATCAAGTCAAGCTAGACACCCTTACTATGGTTATTTCTCCGGAAAACCCTGTAATTATCGCAATTTCGGTGGGAAAAGAGCAGGAAGCGAAATCCATACAACTCGACATAAAGGCTGCCAGTCCTTTTGAAGTAGTACTCTTTAAGTTGTTGGATGGAGAAGCCAAATCGGAACCGGTCAAAATACCAACCCATTAAACGGCAAATTTACTACAGTTATAAAATAAAAAAGCCCTCGATTGAGGGCTTTTTTGATCTAGCGAAAGAATCAAATTATTTATCAATAGATCCTAAGACACGTTGCATAAACGCATTTAATGCTTCTTTTTTACTAGCGCCTTCTTTGATCATTTTATGGACCTCAATAGCACCATACATATTGGAAATTAATTCGCCAATAACATCTAATTCGTCGTCTTTTAAAGAAGCTACTTCTGTAAGTGATTCTAATACTTCCAGAGTTTCAATAATATAATCTTGATCGTTTTCTTCAATAAACTCTGTTAAATGTTTGATTATCGGTAATTTCATAGTTATAGGACTTATGAGTTAATATTAATAGAGAAATTAAGCTATTTCGTTTACTAATTCACTTAGTACATCAGCTTTGTTTGTTTGAGTTTGATTTTTCAATACTCCTCCTACAAAAGTAGCAAATGTTGGTAAGTTAGATACGTCGGCTAATTTCCTTGATTCTGGAAAATTCTCCGCATCGGCAATTACGAAAGTTATGTTTTCTTTCTCTGTTGCCAATTTTTTGAATTTAGGTTTCATAATTCTACAGTTTCCACACCAAGAGGCTGAAAATTGTACTACTACTTTTTCGTTTGAATTTACAATTTCTTGTAAATTGTCTTGATCTAATTCTATTAGCATGTTTTTTATTTTTAAAATTAGTTTTGGCTTAAGTAAGAAGCAACACCATCTCTATTGGCATTCATTGCTTCTTTTCCTTCTTCCCAGTTTGCAGGACAAACTTCTCCATGAGTTTGTACGTGAGTATAAGCATCAATCAAGCGGATGTATTCGTTTACATTTCTTCCCAATGGCATATCGTTAACCGATTCATGGAAAATTTTTCCAGTTTCGTCAATTAAGTAAGTTGCACGGTAAGTTACATTTGATCCGTTGATGATAACAGCGTCTAATTCTTCGTTGTATTCTGTACTTTCAACATCTAAGATACCTAATACGTTAGATAAGTTACGTGTAGTATCAGCAAGTATTGGATAAGTAACACCCTCAATACCACCGTTGTTTTTTGCTGTATTTAACCAAGCAAAATGAACTTCGTTAGTGTCACATGACGCTCCAATTACCATAGTATTTCTCTTTTCAAATTCTGGCAAAGCAGCTTGAAAAGCGTGTAATTCTGTTGGACATACAAAAGTAAAATCTTTAGGATACCAAAACAAAATTACTTTTTTGTTGTTTTTGGTAGCTTCTTCAAATACGTTAATTTTTAAATCATCTCCCATTTCCGAGATAGCATCTACTGTAATGTTTGGGAATTTTTTTCCTACTAATGACATGGTTTTATGTTTTATGATTACTATTAAATTTCTATTACAAAATTAAGACTTCAAAAAGCGATTAGCAATTGTTTTCGATTATGATTTTTTATAATAGAATAAGAATACTCTATCGTTCACTAGCGAGAACAAAATCGTTAGTATAGCTTGTTTTGTAATTTGATCATAAAGATAAGCTTAATTGCTAAAGAATAAAAATGATTAAAACACAAATCTCAGCTTGATAGATAGAGAAGCTTTATAATCATATTTGGGTTTAGCATGGTTATTTAAATTAAATTTATAAGTTCCAATCCTCACAATCCAAATAGAAAAAAAAGCATTATCATCAACAACCGTATTTTAATTACTTTTTTTAGTAAAATATCATTTTTTTAAAAGTATAAATTAATGGAACTGAGATATTAAAGATTTTTTGGCTTTATTTTTTAGTATAGTAGCTACAAATAGCTTGTTTTTTTTATATAAATTTTATATATTTACTTTATATAAATCAAGAAGTATTGATTTTTTATCAAACCACCGGTTTGGTTTATTTCTGTTTTCTGATTTTAGTTTAATTTCGATTAAATGTTGTTTTGATGTTTAGAGGCATCCTATAATCGCTATTTTTATCTACCGATAGAAGTAGCGATTTTTTTATGAGATGTCCGTAACTTTGCAAGCTAAACTCTATACGATGATAATTAGATATCGAACTACTATTTTACGTATGTTATTTTCATGGAAAGGTTCCGTACTAAAAAAGATATACCCAGTTTTATTGCTGTTATTTATCTTCTCTTGGGGTATTTATTTTTACCATTTAAAATTTCCAAAAACCGAATTTCCGCTAAATGTAACGGTATTCACGCTGATGGGGATTTCATTAGCCATTTTTCTTGGATTTTGTAATTCTGCGGCTTATGAGCGTTTTTGGGAAGGGCGCAAATTATGGGGAAGTCTGGTTATTCATTCCCGCTCCTTGGCGTTTCAATTGCTCAATTACGTAGATACGTCCAAAAAAGAGCAATCTTACAGCATCGATTTAATCGTAGCCTTTACATATGCTTTAAAAGGTCAATTGCGTTCTCAAGATGTAATGTTAGAAATGAGGCGTTTATTGCCAAGTGATTTCTGTGATTTTTTAGCCGATAAAAAGTATAAACCGACAATCATTTTAAATGAGTTGACTCGCTGGTTGCAAGAACAGCATAAAGCGGGTAAGCTGGATTCGATTGAAAAGGTTCGGATCGATCAAAACATCAACGAACTATCCATTATTCTAGGCGGATGTGAAAGAATTTTACATACCCGTATTCCGTTTGTCTATTTTGTTTTACTGCACAGAACGGTTTATATATACTGTTTTATGTTGCCCTTTGGCTTGATAGATACCATCAGTTGGGCCATGCCGTTTTTTGTAACTTTTGTGGGGTATTCCTTTATGGCTTTGGATGCCATAGTCGATGAAATAGCAGAACCTTTTGGTTATGATGAAAACGATTTGGCACTTGATAATATGTGTCAAAATATTGAATACAGTCTTTGTGAATTAGCCGATAAGCCTTTGCCTGTAGTGATGGATTATAACCGTGATTTTGTACTGACATAGATTTTTGTTTTCAAATACGTTTAAATAAAAAAGAGGTTACCCAAAACATGGATAACCTCTTTTAGTATAGTAATGAATCTTAATTCACCGACGGTCTTTGAAGGTGAGTAAAGAAATAATCAGCAATTTTTTGGTTTAAATGCACGCGGTCTTTACCGGATACATTGTGTTCGTGTGTAGGATAGAGGAAGTAATCGACTTGTTTACCCGCTTTGATACAGGCCTCTATAAACTCCATCGAATGTTGTTGAACCACTACAGGGTCTTGAGCACCGTGAATAACGAGTAAACGATTATTAAGTTTATCTGCCTTATTGATTAAACTTGTTTTTTCATAGCCTTCTGGATTTTCCTGAGGTGTATCCATATAGCGTTCGCCATACATGATTTCATAGTATTTCCAATCCATAACAGGTCCTCCAGCAACTCCAACTTTAAAGATTTCCGGATGATTTATCGAAAGGGTAGTGGTCATAAAACCACCAAAACTCCATCCGTAAACTCCAATTTTATCGGCATCAACAAAGGCTTTAGATTTTAAGAATTCTATTCCTTTTAATTGGTCGGCCATTTCATTTTCACCCAGTTTTCGGTGTATAACATGTTCGAAATCGCGACCTCTATTGTCACTTCCTCTATTATCAACTGTAAAAACAACATAACCGTTTTGAGCCATATAATAGTCAAATAAACTAGCACCACCCAACCATTTGTTTTGAACTAACTGCGCATGAGGTCCACCGTAAACATATACCATTACTGGGTATTTTTTAGTAGCATCAAAATTGGCAGGGTAGATCAATCGACCATTTAGGGGTGTCTGACCGTCAGCAGCTGTTATGGTAACCATTTCCATTTTCGGAAGCGTTACGGTTCCTTCGTACGGATTTGGCGACTTAACTAATTCAACCGCTTTTTTGGTTTTTGTATCTACTATGCTGATTTCATTAGGTGTTGTTGTATTGCTAAATTGATCTAAGAAAGCCGTTTTGTTTTCATTCATTTGAATGTTATGTGTTCCAGATAGCGTCGTTAGCAGCTCTGTGGTTTGATTTGCTAAGGATACTTGATAAAGTTGTCTATCCAATCCTCTGTTGCTAGTACCTACATAATATAAAGTTTTTCCAGTTGCATCAAAACCCAATATCTCTTTGACTACAACGTCTTTATATCCCAATTTCTTCAGCTCTTTACCATCGGTGTTGTATAAATAAATTTGACGGAAACCATCTTTTTCAGTAAGGTATAAAAACTCATTGTTTTTATTCGGTACAAAGGTCAAAGCATGGGACGGTTCTGCATAGGTATTTGATTTGTCCTCAAATAACTTTTTGTCAAGAAGCCCTGTCGTTGCATTATAACGATTTACTTGAATGTGATTTTGTTCGCGATTGAGTAGCCCAACATAAACGTATTCGCCTTTTGGATCCCAAGTAACCATAGTTAAAAATTGTTCTTTGGGCTCACCGGTTTGTAAGGTTACTTTCTTTTGAGTTTTGATGTCATAAACCACTAAAGTAACTTGCTCGCTAGTCATACCCGCCATCGGGTATTTAATATTTTTTACTTCCGCAACACGAGCTCCAAAATTGACTAAGGGATAGGAGCTTACCATACTTTGATCTTTTCTATAGTAAAGCAATTGATCCTTTGTAGGATTCCACCACATACCGCGATCGATACCAAATTCCTGTCTGTGGGTATCATTACTACCATTAATGATGTCTAAAGCAGGATCATTAGTTATTGCCGTATTTTTTTCGTTACGATCAGAAATCACAATGTTGTTGTCGTTTAACCAAGCCATATAGTTTCCTTTTGATGAAACAATCTGGTTTTTAGCGAGCTTGTCCAACTTAAAAAAGTTACTAATTTTTTTGGAAGCCAAATCGTATTCAATGTGGTACATATTGTCTTTTCCTGTAGCTGTAAACGTCAATGTTTTTGCATCTTTCCAAGTATACGCATAAGGGAAAATTCTAAGGTTTATACCCGACTCATTTAAGGTTTTGTCAATGGCGCTTTGCAAATCAGCCTTAGATATCAAAACGGTTTCTTTCCATTTATTGGATTGATTTCGACTCATCAAATTCTGATAAGTGGCATCCAAATAACTCAATTGATTTTGATCTTGCCATTGAGGAGCTGTAATGGTTTTCGGAGCAAACTTTGTGAAATTACCGGATGTTGCTTCCTCTATAGTTAGATTTCGTTGCGCAAATAACAAATGACCCGCCAACAGAAATACTAATAAAGATGTTTTTCTCATTGTGTAATATAATTTTAAGTCGCTAATTTAGCTTTTTGCAAGCAACTCAGCAACTGATAGATCCAAAAAGTAGTTTAAGATGAAACGGTTTTATTTTTGGACGGCATGCTGTTTACAAAACAGCGATAGAGGTTATCGGCATTATTTGGGTTGGGGTAGCGGCACATAACCATCATCTCCAGGAACTTTTGGAAAACGATGTGCGATCCAGTCTGCCTTAGCTTTTTCGATGGTACTTAAATCTGTAGAAACAAAGTTCCATTCAATATGTCTTGGTTCCGGTAGTATTTCACCACCAAAAATATATACCGTAGTATTGGGAGCCATTTCAAATTCGCACAATTGGCTGTCTTTGGCAACCAGAATGTGTTTGGCTTCAAATGTATTTCCCTCGCTTTGAACACTGCCTTCCAAAATATACATACCACTTTCACCAAACAAGTCTGCACCCAAATTAATCGTTGTTTGTTGACTGCTTTTGATTTCTAAAAAATAGAGGGGACTATATACTGGAACAGTCGATTTTTTACCAAAAAGTTCACCGGCAATCAATTTATAAGCCACACCATCATTATTCCATGACGGTAATGCTTCTGCATTGATATGTGCAAAGGAAGGCTCCATATGTTCGAGTTCCTTTGGTAAAGCCACCCAAATTTGTAATCCGTGTAGTTTTTTGTCGGAATGACGCAAATATTCAGGAGTTCGTTCTGAATGGGTAATTCCCTTGCCGGCTGTCATCCAATTTACAGCCCCTGGCGTAATTTCGATTTCCGTACCCAAACTATCTCTATGCATAATACTTCCCTCAAATAGATAGGTGAGTGTAGCCAGTCCGATATGTGGATGTGGAGGTACGTCTAAATTTTCATAGTCTTTTAATTCTGTTGGTCCCATATGATCAATAAATACAAAGGGGCCTACCGAACGTTTTTGACGAAAAGGCAATAAACGACCAACTAGAAAATTCCCGATATCCGCAGGTCTTTCTTCGATTATAAATGCAATGTTTGACATAATTGGTTTGTTTTAAAATAGACGTTATAGAACTACCAAGATTTACTCGCGCGTAGTTGTACTAAGATAGCCAAAAAAGCCGTATACTTTAATAAAAAGCAGGTCGCAGTTTAAAATATAAATAGTGTTATCGCGCTATGGGATGTCCTACAAGTTTTTCTAACTCACTAAACATCGCATCAATGGATAAAACTTTTAACTGTGGGTGATTTTTAAGCCATTCCGAATGCAGTTCTATAAGGTTTTCATCCAAACTGCTAAAACTAGCGTCATCTATAGTCGATTTTATCGGGTTTTTTTCGGAAAAAGCTTGATCAAAGAATTTCTTTGCCTTAACGCTACTTAAGGCCTTCATTCTACGTTGTTGTTTTTCAAAATAGGCTAAGTGAGCTTCAGCATGCATCGACTCTAATCCGACTGCGATTAATTCATTGATTTCCTCGGACCATTTTGTATTCCATACAAACTGAGAAAATCCGCCAGCTGTTGTCTGTGTAAAGTAATAATCTACTAAATAGCTGATTAATGCGTCATCAAATAATTCTGAATCTTCAATTCCCTCTTCTCGTAAAACATTGATTACGGATATATTGGAAAGAATAACTTGATAAGGATCAGTGCTGTTAAAAGCATTTTCAGAAATGATTATTTCATTCAATTCCATATATAAATTTTTAGTCGTTAGTTGTTTTTAACATTTTTTGTAATACAAAGTAAAATCCTATAGCAGAAATTACACTTAATAAGGCTGTACCAATCCACAGTACTTCAAAATTGTACAGTTTGGCAATTTTAGTTCCCAATATAGGCGATATAACAAATGCAGAGGCAAATGCCAATCCATTGAAACCCATATAGGCACCTTTGTTGTTTATTCCCGAACGCAAAGCCGTTACGGTAGAAGTAAAGGGGAGTGCTAACATTTCGGAAAAACACAAAAAGGTCATGGAAACATAAATGATAAAGATACCGTGTGCAAAAGCAAGCATACCGTAACCAATTCCCGTAAGAAAAACACCAAATACAATAATTTGAGTTACCGTCAATTTCTTTTCTGCTATATGCACCAGCAGCATTTCGAGTATAAAAATAATCAAACCGCTATATCCCAAAATAATACCGATATCAAACTGACTTAACTTTCCAATTTCTTGATAAAAAATGGGTAGCGTGCTAAACAACTGAAAAAAGGCAATGGCATAAAACGCACAAAAGAGATTAAACAGTATAAAGGGACCGTCTTTATAAGGCGAACGCTCTGGTTTAACCATCTCGGGATTCGAGATTTCGCGTTGTTGATCTCGATTGATTTCCTTGGTTGATTTTTTATTGATAAAGAAATATACAAACAAACAGCCCGCTAAAAAGGCCGCTACAGCATTCACGTAAAATAATAGGGCGTAAGATATAGAAGCTAGGATACCACCCATAGCCGGACCAATCGAAAAGCCTAAATTGATAGCCATACGATTAAGTGAAAAAGCTCGGGTAATGTTTTCCGGTCGAGCGTGTACCGTAATAGCTACTGAATTTGCTGGTCTAAATACTTCGCTAATGGTACTTTGAATTAACATAATACAGCCCAATCCGATGGGGGTATCAAATAACGGCATGATGGCAAACATCGGAGCACTTAAAAACAAACTTAAACTTTGAACTTTAAAATTACCGATTTTATCGGTCAGCCAACCACCGAAAAAAGAACCAATTAAGGACCCTACGCCAAAACAAGCCAATACATAACCCGAATTTTCGAGACTAAACCCCAGCTTACCAGTCATATAAACACCTAGAAATGGTAAAACCATAGAACCGGAGCGATTGAGCAACATCACAAAGGCCAGCATCCACGAGGCTGCGGAAAGACCTTTGTAGGAATCTATATAAATTTGTAGGATTTTTTTCATAAACAGCTTCGTCAATTATCAGGAAAAACCTTTGCAATTTAAGGAGTCTTTTTTAGTTTTTTAACAACTTGAAGCATTTTAATTAAAATCTATTTGCGGACTAATTCTAGTTGTGTATTCCTTGTTTTTGTAGGGATAATCTTAATAGAAATGCAATTTATCAGCTTTGTTTAATAGTTGTTCGCATTCTAAACACTACAAGCTTAAAAAAGTTTTAATGATTTTCTAGTTTAAAATTAATTTTGTAAATTACTAAAGCTTTATTTCTGATAAACCGGTACACGGTTCGGGGAATAGAGGTACTTTTACAGATTAATAAAAGGTGCCCTAAAAAATAGGTAGTCTCTTTCAAGTATTTGATTATTTTGATAAAAATCATATCAAAAACTTTAAATTTGACTGTATAGGAAAGAATTTTTATTAATTAAATAAAAACATAATCATGAAGAACCCAATTAAGGTTGCATATATCACAGGCGGAACAAAAGGAATAGGATTTGGAATAGCCAAAGCTTTGGTGGAAGCGGGTTATCGCGTAGCGCTTTCGGGTAGAAATTTAGACGATGCTCAAGAGGCGGCTGCCAAAATCGGTAGCACCGATCAAATCATCGGTTTGCGTTCTGATGTACGTGACTATCAAGATGAAGTAAATGCTGTTGCTGAAATTAAGAATCATTTTGGGCAATTGGATATTGTAATTGCCAATGCGGGTTTAGGTAAATTTGCTTCTGTTGATGAATTGAGTATTAGCGATTGGAAAGACATGATTGACACCAATTTAACAGGTGTATTTCACACCTTAAAAGCCGGGGTGGAAGATCTAAAAAAACAAAAGGGATACTTTATTTCTATAGCCAGTCTTGCTGGAATTAACTTTTTTGCTGGCGGTTCGGGTTATAATGCATCTAAGTTTGGAGTGGTAGGGTTTACACAAGCTGCTATGTTGGATTTACGTGACAAAGATGTAAAGGTTTCTACTATTTTACCTGGTTCTGTCACTTCCAATTTCAACAATCACCTTCCGAATGAAGCGGATTCATGGAAAATTCAACCCGAAGATGTAGGGCAATTGATACTTGATTTGTTGCATATGAATCCCAATGTATTGCCTAGCAAGATTGAAATTAGACCTACCAAAACAAAATAGTCGCGTAATCGCGTTTAAAAACAACCATTTGCCACAAAAATTTAAAAGCAAAAATGAAAGCATATATAGCAGTCAATTACAAACATCGAAAAAATTTAAGTAAAGAACTTATTGCTATTGGAATGGCTTTAAACGGAGTCAATGTTCAAACCATGATTTTTGTAGATCAATATTCTTTTGACGAGAATAATGAAAAAGAAATGATGCATCAAGCAATGCTTGAAATTGATCGCTGTAGCTTTTTGTTAGCTGAATGTACTTATAAGGGCATTGGAATTGGAATAGAAGCCGGATATGCCAAAGCCAAGAAAAAGCCCATTATCTATATGCGCCACATAAAAGCAGAACATTCAACGACCTTAGCCGGTATCAGTGACGTACAAATATTATATTCAAACCCAAAAGATTTGTTTGATCAACTCAATGATTTTTTAAACAAAGCATTGGTTAAGAAATAACGCGGCATTTTCTATTTTACATAAGCCTTACTTACACCAATTCTCTATTCCAAGCAATAACCTGAATGCCTTTGGAATAGTTGAATAGGTCTGGCATGCTGTTGAGATGCAGTTTACCTATTGTATAAGTCAAGTCTAAGTAGTTTAACTCTACCATTTTCCTTTTGGTAAACTCCACGGACGATGTGCACTGTTAGCAAGTATTTCTTTTATGTTCATCTTTTATGTAAAACTGGTTACAGGGAGTAATCAAAGCTAAGTACTAAAAATGATCTTCCCAAATAATAAGCCCGTAATACTACTCTTTACTAGCTCTTAAAAAGCTTGCGTTATTTAAATCTACTTAGTAAAACCTTTATAGAATCCCTATGGATTTTTTAGAATACAACAAGACGTTTTAGAAGTTTTAACCTCATAGATAAAAACTATCGCCAATGTCTAATAGATTATATAACAATTATTTATATATGTTGTATTAAATAAAAACTTTAATTAAAATGAATAAACAACTAAATAAGTAATACGTTTTAATTAGGAGGGAAACTCGTTGTTAGTAACTCATTTTTTAGGATATAAGGCGCGAAAGGCATTAAAGATTGCTGGCTGTGTTACGGTAGCATGATCTTCTTCCGGTAAAAAATCAAAAATGACTTTTACTTCATCGGATAAACCCAACTTTATTTTGTTTGCCAACTTCTCGGCATCTTCTTCCATGATATGGTTTTTAGAACCGTCTATGGAGCCTTCTTTTCCAACGCCTATATAAACAGCTGTCGGCTTCTTATAGTCCGCTTTTAGGATAGGGGAATCCATTTTTAATAAGGCACCGTCATTCCACCATAAACTCGGACTAATGATGATGTATTTATCAAAGAGCTGTGGCTTGGTCAATAGCATTTCGGTTACCAGAAGTCCTGCTAAGGATTGACCGATGATCATTTTTGAAGGAGAGGTATTATATCGGCTTTCGATATAAGGCTGTAATTCGCTTTCCAGAAAAGCGATAAATTTTTCGGACCCACCGTTGTTGGGAATCATTTCTTTTTGGGAGGCTATCGTGGTTAATGAAGTGAAATCCCGTTTTCTTTGAGTATTAGCAATACCAACAACTATGCTTTCTGGTATGCGATTGATCCAAGAGAAAGTATTGTATTTAACCAATCCAACTACGGGTATAAAATCTTCATCTGCAGAACCGTCTAACAGGTAAATGACAGGATAAGCTTTATCGGAGTTGTAATCTTCCGGTAGGTATATATTTAAAGTACGGTCTTCTTGAAGTAATTCAGAATACAAGTTTATGGTTTTGCCCAAAACAAAGTCTTTTTCAATGTTTTGTATAGGGGATTCTGATTTTTCTGAGTAAGTAGACATTGGAGATTTACAAGCGATAAGGCTGATAAATGCCAACGGTAACCATGCTAATTTATAGTTCATTTGTAAGAATTGGAAATAAAGTCAAATTAATGAAATTTTTCCGACATGCTATGCCCAACTGCTATAGTATTTGCGTGATCGTATTTATTTTTAATTTGAAATTGAATTGTAAAGAGTAAGTCCCTCTGAAATAAAGAGGGGCTTACTTAGGTAATTTGGTGGGATTAGTCGATAAAACTAAAACGTGTTTCAAATGCTTTACCGATTAGGGGTAGTGGTTTTTTTTCTGAATTAGCAGCGTTGATAATACCAATAACCAACAGTATAAAGAAGATAATACCTAAGAAGGATAAAATACCAAGTATGGGCATGATTAACGTAAGTATGTTAATGGCTATTTGAAATAATATACTACACACGGCAAGTCCAAGCGATTGTTTAAGATGATATTTCAATAAATCATCAGCTGTATCTTTTCCTCCAAAATAGGCAACTAACCACCCAATAAGTGTAATATAAGAAATAATTGAAAATGATTTGTTATCCATAGCGATACCATTTAGAATTAATTTCTATAAAAATAATAAAAATATGTACTGAAAATATATAATAAAATTATATTAAGGAATGGATTTGTTTAAAAGAGCTTTTTTTCAAAAAAAAGGCCGACACTAGGCCGACCTCATTTACAAATGTTGTTATTACCTTATTTTTATAGTATATGCAATTCTTTCATACACGCTTTCATCGCTTGATAGGTTCTTTCAATATCATTGTCTAATCCAATTGAAATACGAATTAAACCGTCTGTTAGTCCCATGTCTTTTTGTTCATCCAAAGGAATCTCAGACGAGGTAGAAGTACCCGGCGCACTAAATAAGGTTTTATAAAAGCCTAAACTCACTGCGAGATATCCCAAATTATTGTTTTGCATAAGCTCCATCAGGGCATTGGCCTTGTCAAGAGTTCCCACATCGATGGTCAACATACCCCCAAAACCATATTGAGGATTAATCATGCCTTTATATCTTGAATGACTTGGATGACTTTCTAAGCCAGGATAAACCGTTTTAATACCGTCTAATTCCATCTTTTGAGCTAAATATTGAGCATTGTAGCTGTGTTGTTTGATTCGGATATGCAGGGTGCGCAAGTTTTTTAAAATACTGGAAGCACGCAAACTGTCCATGGTTGGTCCCAATAACATACAAGCACCATCATTTACACTTTTTAAGGCATTGATAAATTCACTAGACGCACAAATAACACCACCAACAGTATCGCTACTGCCGTTAATATATTTGGTTAGACTGTGTATTACCACATCAGCCCCCAATTGAATTGGGGCCACAGATAGAGGGGAAAAAGTATTATCGACAACCAATGTTAATTGGTGTTTTTTAGCCAATTGAGCTAATGCTTCAATATCTGCTACTTCCAATAAAGGATTACTAACCGTTTCACAATAAAGTACTTTAGTATTTGGTGTGATTGCCGCTTCAACGACCTCGATTTTAGTTATATCGACAAAAGTTGTTTTAATACCAAATCCAGGTAGGAAATTCTTCATAAAAGCATAGGTCCCACCATAGATTGTTCTACTAGAAACAATATGATCATTGCTTTTACAAAGTTGTAAAAGTGTTGATGTTATAGCTCCCATTCCAGAAGCGGTAACATTAGCTGCTTCAGACCCTTCCATCACTGCTAAGGCTTGTGCTAAATACAGATTACTCGGGGAGGAGTGACGCGAATATAGATAACAACCGTCTGTGTTACCCTCAAAGGTATCAAACATGGTTTTAGCAGATAGAAAAGTATAAGTAGAAGAATCGGATATAGACGGGTTTACACCTCCAAATTCTCCAAAATATTGTAAATCTTGAATATTGTCGGCGGCATCAAAATTTTTCATCAGTATAGTTTTAACGTTGAATTTCAAAATAAGGGAAATAATATTGAAATAGCAATAAGTTTGGTATAATTAAGTGTATTTAGTTTATATATCATAATATTTCTAAAATATATAGTTTAATATTCTGTTTTAATAGATTAATAGTAGTAAATTAAACTAGATAAAATCCTTTTCAGTCGATTTGCCGAACTAGCCATTTAAAAGCGAACAGTTTTGATTTTTAATCAACTATTAAATGCGTATCAATGGAATTAAAAGAGATTGCTAGCTTTTTTTATAGGGAGCTATTAAAAAAAACTTTTCTCTAATTTCTTCTCTAGTTGGTATAAAATCGTAAATTTGTTCTTTTAAATAATATACACAACATAAACATAATATTATGAGTTCATTTGACGTAGTTATAATTGGTTCAGGACCTGGTGGATATATCTCTGCCATTCGTTGTGCTCAATTAGGATTTAACACTGCTATTATTGAAAAATATTCAGCATTAGGAGGTACTTGTTTAAATGTAGGATGTATTCCTTCAAAAGCTTTATTGTCTTCATCACATCACGTAGAAGAAATGGCTCACTTTGCAGAACACGGAATTGAAATTCCAGCTGATGTAAAAATTAATATTGAGAAAATGATTGCTCGTAAGCAAGAAGTAGTCGATCAGACGGTTGCTGGAGTAAAGTACTTAATGGGTAAAAATAAAATTACCGTATTTGAAGGAGTTGGTTCTTTTGAAAGTGCAACGGTAATAAACATAACTAAAGCAGACGGAACAGTAGAGAAAATTGAGGCAAAGAATACGGTTATTGCAACGGGATCGAAGCCATCATCTTTACCTTTTATCACTTTAGATAAAGAGAGAATCATCACTTCTACTGAAGCTTTAAATTTAAAGGAAATTCCAAAACACTTGGTTGTTATTGGAGGAGGTGTTATTGGATTGGAATTAGGTCAAGTATATTTAAGACTAGGAGCTCAGGTTTCTGTTGTTGAATTTGCCGACCGTGTTATCCCGGGAATGGATGCTACTTTGTCGAAAGAATTGACTAAGGTATTGAAAAAACAAGGTATGAAGTTTTATACTTCACATAAAGTTCAATCGGTAAAACGCGCGGGAAGTGCGATTACTGTTGAAGCCGAAAATAAAAAAGGAGAAATCATTACTTTAGAAGGTGATTACGCTTTAGTAGCTGTTGGGCGTCGTCCGTATACTGACGGATTGAATGCAGAAAAGGCAGGTGTAAAATTAACGGATAGAGGTCAAGTTGAAGTTAATGATCACTTACAAACATCTGTTTCTCATATTTATGCTATTGGCGATGTCATTCGCGGCGCTATGTTAGCCCATAAAGCAGAGGAAGAAGGAGTTATGGTTGCTGAGATTATTGCTGGACAAAAACCACATATTGATTATAATTTAATTCCTGGAGTAGTTTATACTTGGCCAGAAGTTTCGGCAGTAGGTAAAACAGAAGAACAATTAAAAGAAGCTGGTGTAGCATATAAATTGGGAAGTTTTCCATTTAAAGCATTAGGTCGTGCTAGAGCTAGTGGAGATTTAGACGGTTTGGTAAAGGTTTTAGCCGATGCTACTACAGATGAAGTGCTTGGGGTTCATATTATTGGCGCTCGTGCGGCTGACTTGATAGCAGAAGCCGTTGTAGCTATGGAATTCCGTGCGTCTGCTGAAGATATCGCTAGATCATCTCACGCGCATCCAACCTTTGCAGAAGCCTTTAAAGAGGCAGCATTAGCAGCAACGGACAACAGAGCTTTAAATATATAATTATAAGTTGTAATCTTTTGTTATACTAAGTATCCCGATAAAACCATATCGGGATTCTTATTTTTAAGATAGGAAGAGTTTACGGTTTAGAATAAGCACAGTTTACGTCTAAGGAATTGCTTCTTTAAATTAAAAAAGAAACAAGTTTTATAATACGAAGTAAAATAAAACACCTGTGATTTGGGAAGTATATTAAAGGAATCTAAAGTTGTGATTTTTTTAAAAATTTTGATAAGAAATAAAAATAAGCTTTATTTGTAATTAATTAAGAATGTTATTTTGAACTTTCTTACTTAGGAGGGGTGAATAAAATGTATAATTGTTAAAATATTTTTTTGTAAATACAAATGAAAAAAAACTTGTTTTTGAGTTTAATTGGATTAGCTCTATTAGTTGGTGCCTGTTCTAAAAGTGATGATAATAAAGATGAAAATGAAGATTTGGTTTTCAATGCTCCTTATTATCCAATAAAAGATATACAAGATTTAAAATCTAAAACGACCTGGTATTACGAAGGTGCCAAGATTGGTTCTAAAAAATATGGAGCCATATCTAAGAGTAATTGCATTTCTAAAAATATGCTAACATTTGTTAAAACCTCAAATGGCGAAAGCGATTCTATGATTTATGATAGTTATGACGGAGCGGGTATCCTTGAAAAGGGATGTAAATTAGATTTTAGAAGAGCAATGAAGTCGGTAAAGTTGACTTCTGAAGGGAAGATATTTGTCGAAATTTATGATTTTGTATATGACAGTTCTAACAATGAACAGATAAAAGAAGAGATTTATAAAGGAAATTTAGAAGTAGGTTTTCAAAAAGACATGTTGCGTATCGAAGATAAATTTACTCATTATAACGGCAATGAGAAAGTCTATTTGTATTTTAAGTCAGCGTCTATTAAGTAAACTCAGCTTAATGTCAATTAAATAAAAAAACTATTACAAGTCATTTCTGGTAATAGTTTTTTTTATTGAGAAAATATAGTGACAATATCATAAAAAAATATTTTCGGCACGTAAATTGGAACCATAATTAATATAACTCAATAGCATTTATTATGAAAATAACACACGATTCCCAAAATAAGCAGCTTGAAATTCAAGACGACATGAAATCCTTACTTGGAGCTCAACGCATCGTGGTGTCGATTGTATTAATAACAGCTGTAGCCAAAATGTTCTTAATCGATTGGAATACTATCGATCTATACGATTATGTATTTATTCTTATTCTAGGGATATTTACTTATTTGTTTATCAAAAATTTTTTCTTTAAAACGAGTGCAGCAATTATTAAAATCGAAGATATAAGCTATCTTAAAAAAGCTAAGGGAATACGTTCTAAGGCGTATCTCAAATTGAAAAATGGAAAAATCCGCGAGTTTTCAAATATCCGCTCTCGCGATGAACAAATCGATATTCCGTCCAAGATGAGGAAGGCGGGTATAATGATTAAAGTATAATGGAAATTAGTAAAAAAACATATTGCCAATTTGTCAATGCTCTAGAGCCGGAGACCTTAAATCCAAATAAAAATTATCACGACAACGAATATGGGTTTCCTATTGGTGATGATAATGAACTCTTTGCCCGATTGATTTTAGAGATAAATCAAGCCGGATTAAGTTGGTCTTTGATTTTGCGTAAAAAGGAACATTTTTACGAAGCCTATGACGCGTTTGAACTCAATAAAGTAGCGGCCTATAAGCAGAAGGACATCGATAGATTGTTGCAGAATTCCAATATAATTAGAAACAAGCTCAAGATTCATGCAGCGATTTACAATGCTAAACAGATTGTGAAAATTCAAGATGAAATGGGTTCATTTAAAAATTGGCTAGATTTTCATCATCCTAAGGATAAGGATAATTGGGTGTCTTTATTTAAGAAACACTTTAAGTTTGTAGGAGGTGAAATAGTCAATGAATTTTTAATGAGTAGTGGTTATTTACCAGGAGCTCATGAACCCGATTGTCCAATTTATTCTAAAGTATTAGATGCCCAACCCGCGTGGAATTTATAGTTAGAGAATGGTATTAATAGTCCATTACAGATTAATATTTGTTTATTAAAAAGCTTACGAATATGAAAAAACACCAATTTAATCTTCGCACTGTGAATGTTACTCGATACATTACACCGTTGAGAGAAGGTGGCTCACTTCCAGCCTTGGCAGATGCTGATGATGGATTTAAGTATGTTTTAAAATTTAAAGGAGCAGGACATGGTGTAAAGGCACTAATTGCCGAACTGTTAGGCGGTGAAATTGCTAGATATTTGCAACTGGATGTACCTGAAATTGTTTTTGCTCATTTGGATGAAGCTTTTGGAAGAACCGAAGCAGATGAAGAAATTCAAGATTTATTGCAATTTAGTCAGGGATTAAATCTCGCCTTACATTTTCTGTCAGGGTCTTTGACTTATGATCCCGCTACTACAGAAGTAGAGGAGTTACTCGCATCGAAGATTGTCTGGTTGGATGCTTTTATCACTAATGTTGACAGAACTTTTAGAAATACCAACCTGTTGTTTTGGCATAGGGAATTGTGGTTAATAGATCACGGTGCTGCTTTTTATTTTCATCACGCATTTACCAATTGGGAAAAAAGCGCAATAACCCCTTTTGCTTTAATTAAGGACCATGTATTGTTACCCAAAGCATCTCAGTTAGATTTGGTTGACAAACAATTTAAGGAAATATTGAACCCAACAGTTCTTAAATCTATTGTTGACTTAATTCCAGAAGAATGGTTAGAGTGGGAGGGTTCAGAATGGAATCCAGAGCAAATTAGAGGCATTTATTTGTCTTTTTTAACAACGAGACTGGCGCATTCAGAACTATTTATTAATGAAGCTAAAAAAGCACGACATGCACTTGTATGAGTATTCCATCATTCGATTTTTACCTCAGGTAGAACGCGAAGAGTTTTTTAATATAGGTGTGATTGTTTTCTGTAAGCAATCCAAGTTTATAAACGCTAAATTTTATGTCGATAAAGCCAAGTTTGACCTATTTAAAACAGAAATCGAATTTCGTGATTTGATAGATTACATTCAAGCTTTTGAAAATATAGCCTTAGGCAAAGCGCAAAGCGGTCCTATAGCAAAAATGGAGGTCTCAGAACGTTTTAGGTGGCTAACTGCCGTGCGCAGTTCTTGCATACAAACTTCCAGGCCGCATCCGGGACGTACTTTGGATTTGGACGCATTGACTACCCAATTATTTCATGAAAATATACTTTAAAAAAAGGGAGCCTTGGCTCCCTTTTTTATTCTATTTTCTTTTCGACATAATCCGAATTCATAATTCGAAGTATCCCCATATAATTCATCTTAAAAGGGATCAAATCCCCAACTTTTACTTTATGCTGATTTTGATCCAAATCGATTACAATCATATCCGAACTGGCACCAACAATTTTCATATTGGAATCCGCAGGTGTAATATGGTCAATTTCAATATCTAGTAAACCCAAATCGATGATGGCTCTATAGTTGATACTTCCTTCCAAGGAGGAATCGAATTCCGTTTTATCTCCCAAGAGATTTAATCCCATTTCTCCTGATGGTATCATCGGTTTTTCATGCAATTCAATCACTTCGGCATAGAGTTTAAAAACGTCGTAATGCATATTGTCAATTAACGTATTATCATATACGTTAGTCCCCAAATACAAGCTTTCACCAACCCTAAAATGATTGATGGATACCGGAAGACTACCATTTAATATTAAGGGAATCGTAACGGAAGCACCGCCTGACAAAAACTTGATCTCTCGATCAAACTTAATCTCTAAAATTTGTTTGTACAACGACAATTGTATTAGTTTATCGGCATTGGGCAGTACACCATACATACAGGTTAAGTTAGTCCCGATTCCAATAATTTCAATATGAGGAAGTTCAAATACTTGTTCGTAAAAAGAGATCAGACTATCTCCCAAAATTCCTTCGCGCAGTTCGCCCAACTCAACCATAATAACTACTTTGTGAAGTACATTTTGTTTTACAGCTGCTTTGGACAACAGTTTGATGGTTTCCAATTCGGTATTAAAACTGATATTGGCATACTTAACTATTTTGTCTATACTTCGCTTTGGTGGCGGTTTGATATAAATGGTTTCTACATTGGGGTTAATTTTCTTAACCATCTGTAAGTTGGATGCTCTAGAATCACAAATTTGTTTGGGATTGAGCTCAAGTAATTTTTCTAAATACAGTTCATTGCCACAGAGCAGTTTGGCGACTATAGCCCATTCAATGTTTTTACTCTGGAAAACACTATCTAATGTCCGAAAATTATCTTTTAGTTTTTGTGTGTTTAAGGTAATAAATGCCATGATTATTTTTTTAAACGCATTTCTAAATATTTGTTTTCAAATCCCAATCTTTCATAGAGTTTTTTAGCAGGATTATTGGCTTCGACATGCAAAGCTATGGAACCGTTAGTTTGTTGGATCACTTCTTCTATAAGTGCTTTTCCAATTCCCTGTCCTCGAAGTTCAGCATCAGTAGCAATATAAACCAAAATATGTTCGGGAATAAAACCTTCCATTTGGGTGTTTAGGATTACGACGATACCGGCAATTTCTGTTGTTTTTTTTTGCGCAATGAGTATAAATCCACCGGGCTTACCTTCTTTTGCTAAAGCGTAATTCAAAGCTTTATCTATATCTACTTTTTCATCGCCGTATTGCTCTAAATGCTGATATAAAAAAGCACTATAAGTGTTAAATTCATTTTTAGACGGTAAATGTTCGGGTGATTTTTTGTTGATTTGAATCATGTAATCTTTTTTTTGCTGCTAGTAAAGGCTGATACAGCGAAGAAGTTCTTTGTAAAAAAGGTAGGTAAGGATTTTAGCGGTAGCTAATAACAAAGAAAATATCAGAAGCTGTTCAATTACTAAAGCAGCGGGTTTAAATAAAATATATACAAATATATCGTTTTTATATTTAAAATCAATATAAAAATCATTTTTTTGCACAAATGGTTAAAAAAAAACCAGAAACGAAGTTCTGGTTTTTTAATTTATCACTTTATTTCTGCACTTTTTTCATCGAACAAATCTGCTATAGACCAATAGCGTTCTCCCGTATCATAATTAAAGGTAAGCACGCGAGATCCCTTAGGTAAATCAACTAAAACTTGAGCAATAGCAGCTAAAGAAGCACCGGTTGAAATTCCCGCTAAAATTCCCTCTTCTCTTGCGATGCGTTGCGTATAAGTAAAGGCTTCTTCTTTGGTTATTTTTATAATGGAGTCCAAAAGGCTTGTTTTTAAGATTTGAGGAATAAATCCAGCACCAATTCCCTGTAATGGATGCGGACCAGCTTGACCACCACTTAATACCGGTGATTGTTCCGGTTCAACGGCAAATATTTTAATTGCGGGAAATTTTTCTTTTAAAACTTCAGCCACACCGGTGATATGACCACCAGTTCCAACACCAGTAATTAAATAATCCAAACCATCAGGAAAAGCGTTAAGGATTTCCTGTGCTGTTGTTTTGTGGTGTATTTCCGGATTGGCCGGATTATTAAACTGTTGGGGAACCCAAGAGTTTTTTGTGTTTTTAGCCAATTCAAGAGCGGCATTAACCGATCCTGATGTACCTAATTCTTTAGGAGTTAAAACAAATTTAGCACCGTAAGCCGACATCAACTTTCTTCTTTCCATACTCATCGATTCAGGCATTACCAAAATCAATTTATAACCTTTTACAGCACAAACCATCGCCAGTCCCACACCTGTGTTTCCGGAGGTTGGTTCGATAATCGTAGTGTCTTTGTTAATCAAACCTTTGGCCTCTGCATCTTCAATCATCGCCAGGGCTATACGATCTTTTAAACTTCCACCAGGATTGCTTTTCTCTAATTTGATCCAAACGTCAATATCACTTGGAAACAATTTATTGATTTTAACATGTGGCGTATTGCCAATGGTCTCTAAAATGGTATTTACTTTCATGATATATTATATTATAAAGTTAATGGGTTCGGGGAGTATTTCTTTATCCTTGGTATAACTCTTGCTTTTGTTATAAATAATCGAATTGGGGTCAACACTCTTGGTTAACCAGACATTTCCACCAATAATACTATTATGCCCAATTGTCGTTTCCCCGCCTAATATGGTGGCTCCAGAATAGATCACAACATGGTCTTCAATGATGGGATGACGCCTCAAATTCGCCTTGTCTTTTGACACGGAGATAGCTCCTAAAGTTACCCCTTGATAAATTTTGACATGATTTCCAATTCGCGTAGTTTCACCAATCACAATCCCCGTACCGTGATCGATAAAAAAGGAATTACCAATCACCGCAGCTGGGTGAATGTCAATACCCGTTTTATTATGAGCAAATTCCGTCCATATTCGAGGAATAAGTTTTACTTGTTGCAACTGCAATTGATGGGCAAAACGATAAATGGATATGGCATAAAATCCGGGATAGGAAATTAAAATTTCTTGTAAACAAGTTGCCGCAGGATCATTGTCGAGTATCGCATTAGCATCGTTTAACAATTTAAAATAAATATTGGGAAGCGCTTCAAAAAAGGAATCTACTATTTTTTGCACTTCGATGGCATCATTAAATGAGTGATACAATATGGTTGTAAATTCGCTTTTCAAACTGTTTAATCGAATCTCTATAGCTTCTTCAGATAAATACTTTTTATCTTCCAACTGAAACAAAAAACGAAACAATATATCGGTAAAACTTTCAATGCGCAACTTGTCCAAAAAACTAGCTGAACTTCGATTACTTTCCAATAAAGTTTGAATAAAAGGGTTTCTCATTATATAGCAAAAGTTTAAAATGATTTATTTTAGATTCTTGACCAATACTTGACGACCTATAATCAGGATTAAGATTTGGTTTATCAAAAAATCTAGTTGTTTACCAGTTAGCTGGCGTATATATGGTAAATATAGTTTCTTTAAGAATACCAACTGATGGATTGCTCTTATTTAGTATTTTTTTAATAGTTCCATTTAAGCTATAAAAAATCGGGAAATATGGAGGTATTTAAAGATTTTTTGCCGAAATATATAATTAGTCATTAAATGTACAAAATGCATGTAAAAAGTGATTTTAACATTTTTTATCTCAAAAGGACCTACTTTGTTAAAAATGCTAGTGACTATTTGCTTTGATCAAAAACTACAGTAAATTTGCTAAACAAGTTTATGAAAGGCAATCAAAATTGTTTGGTATATGCGGATAAATAGGTTTTTTTATTTTTGAATTTTTCTTGAGTTGGCTACTTATAGGAAAGATTTGGTTTTGTTGTTTTGTTGACCTGTTTAAAAGTTACATCTTATTTTGATCTGTAAAAATAGGGATTTGTCAGTCACCTCTTGTCCATATGGAGGTAGGTAAACCTTATTTTTTAATACGTAGATTTGCTATGAAAAAGAAAACCTGTAAAAGAAATTTTACAGGTTTTTTTTGTTTCAAATAACCACAACTACACTTATGATGTTTATAACAGATAATAAGGTGTTTTATGATTATTTGTGGTTTTTTATGCATCTACAAAATCAATTAAGTCTTAAAAACCATATTAGATATACTATTTTAACAAATATTCAGTACTAAATGCGATTATTTAGAAAATCCAAGTATTTAAAAATGTAATAAATAGCTCTTTTTTTGAGTTATTTTTCATCAATTGATTTAAAATCATTGCAAAGCGATAATTATAAATCAATAGTATCTTAAACTATTTATTTCCGGATAGATACATCTCAAAAAAACATTTTTTTAACAAATAATAGCGCTATTTTTTATATATTTGTTTTATTTAACTGTATTTACATTAAAATTAATCTCATTATGTGGTTAAATAACTCCAATTGAATTATTTTTTTGTAATTAAGTAAGAACCACATTATAAATAATCAATCATTTAAAATGAAAGTTATTCTACCACATTACCGAGTGGAATTCAATTGGACTGAAGTACTTGCTGAAGCCATGGGAGGCGTTGTCGAAAATCATTTTATAAAGGGGGATAATGAAACTTATAGAGGTACCCATTATATTTTACCGATTGAGAGAGATATTACAGCCATGCTGGAAGACACTATTTATAAAGAAGATGTTTTAGTGCGATATACGAGTGAAGATGCTAGTTTTGTAGGACTATATTTTTATGATTTTGAAGGAAACGATGTCGATTTAGTAGTTGATAATCAAGAAAGAAGCTTGCTCGGAAGATTAAATTATAATTTTTCTATAGTGGACAGTGATTTAGAACTGGATTACATCATTAATAAAGACACTAAAATATTTAGTATTTGTATTTTTATTAAAAAAGCTGCTTTAAAAACGTATTTTAAAAACATACCAAACTTAGCACCGCTTGTAGATAAGATTTTCAATCAAAATAAAAACACTATAATCCGTTTGGATAGGATGAGTACTAATAGTGCTTTATTAATTCAAAAATTCAAACAAATTACATACGATAATCTATTTTATGAGTTTCACTTTAAAGCATTGGTTTACGACTTGTTAACTGAATATTTAAAGCAAACCACTACAGAGAAAATAGTGATTGGTAAAGCATTAAATGAGGATTTTAAAAATATTTTAAAATCTAAGGTATATTTATTAAGTGTCCTTGAAGGCGATTTTCCAGGTGTTGATTTTTTAGCAGAGAAAGTATCTATGTCTTCCTCCAAATACAAAAAGTTATTTGCTAAAATAACCGGTTCTAGCCCTGGTATTTTTTTTCAAAGCAATAAGTTATACAAATCCAAAGAATTATTAGCTACCGGTCAATATACGATCGGAGAAGTAGCCGCTAAATTGAATTATTCCAGTATATCCTATATGGCCAAGCGCTTTAAAGAAACGTATGGAATTTACCCAAAACAATATCAAAATTTACTTTAACACCAAAATAAGTTTAGCTATTGAAAAATTTTAGTCATACTTTTTCATTTTCGCCAGATTGGCGCAAAAAATTCATCGATGAATTGAGTGGATTTATAGAATCTGACGATCGAATTATGGCTTTTAAATCGCCTATAGCCGAAGGAGAAACCTTTTTTATGGAAATCATACCCGGTTTTGCCGTTTTACTTATAGATGCTGTAATTAATATCCCATTACGTTTAGTTCGCATACCTTCTGATGAAGACTTTTGGATTATTTATTACGATCTGAGTGAGGATATAAACAGGCATACCGTCTTTAAAACCCACTACGAGATTGGTGACAGCTCTAAGTTTGGATTGGGGGTTATCGATAGTCGAATAGAGAGTTCCTATAATATCGAAACGGGTAATCACATGTATTCTCTGCGCCTCTTTATAGATAAAAAACTAATGCAAACCTATCTCAACAAATCCAATTTAAAGGAAGAATTTAAAGATGTTTTCGATCGAAAAAAAAAGAAAATTTTGTTTTATAAACACATCGACAGCAGGAGTAAAGTGGCCCTTTTTAAATTAAAACAACAGCGAATCAATAATTTCTTTTTCGAGTTTGATATTAAAAGTACTGCATACCAATTATTGGGGTATTTTCTCGAACGAACGAATCTAGAAATCACCTCGAAAACGTTTTATGAAAAAGATGCTGAAGCCCTTGAAAAAAGCCAGGATTATTTAATATCCCAACTCTATTTATCTTTTCCTGGTATAGAAAAATTGGCGGCAATTGCTCATATGTCTGCTTCGAAGTTTAATAAAGCATATAAAGACCGGTACGGAACCAGTCCAGCTTCTTTTTTTAAACAGGAAAAATTAAAAGTAGCTACGGAATTACTGCTCAGTGGTAAATTTAGATATATCAGCGAAGTGGTTTTTGAAATGGGGTATAACAAAACGACTTATTTTACCTTACTTTATAAAAATAATTTCGGGATACTACCCAGTGAAATTTTTGTAAAACGCGAAGACTAGTTTTATTATTTACCCCTAGATCACTGCTTAAAAAACAAAATAGTTTTTAATAGGCACAGCTATTTCCTTTTTGGCATAAATTTTTAGAATTTTCATAGTGTAATTTAGAAAATCTGTTAGGAATAATTTAAAAAAACAAGCTTATATCCAATTTATAATCAATAGAACCTTCTTTTTTCGCTCATATTATTTAATTTGTATTGAAAATTTAATATTATCAATACAAATTTTTTTTTTAAATAAAAAATTAACAAAACACTTGCTTTTACATAATCTCTATTTATATTTGTTAGTATAACATTTAAATAAAAAGCATGAAAAAAGGTACAGTAAAATTTTTTAATGAAGCAAAAGGTTTTGGATTTATTAAAGAAGACGGATCATCACAAGATATTTTTGTACACAGTACAGGTTTACTAGAAAGTATCCGTGAGGACGACGAAGTAGTTTTTGAAGTAGAAGAAGGTAAAAAAGGATTAACAGCAGTTCAAGTTAGACGCGCATAATTATTTTTTGAATTTTTCATTAGTCCTTACCAACTTAAGTTGGTAAGCATTTAAAAAAACAAATAACCACTAGCAACTTAAATGTGCTAGTGGTTTTTTTTTTAACAAGCTGCCAACAGCTCCGGTCTATATAAAACCCATAAGGGTAAAACGATTTTACAAGCCCGTAGCGGTGAAATGATGATGTTCGAGCTACAAACCCCTTAGTCTTTCGGAAACGCTTCTAAGGAAAGGAAATGCCATTAAAAACAAGAGGCTGCCTCTTGGACAACCTCTTATATAATACTCTTTTGAAGATAATTACTAAAAATCGAATACGGGATTCTCAATTATCGGCACATACACACCGCCGTATGCAAAAGGAGATTTAGTAACTTTTAATATAGTCACATTTGGATGCAACATTATATATCCATCACGGCAAAGTCTATCTACTACTTGTTGTAATAATGTATAGTAAATATGTCCTCCTGAGGGAGTTTCCTGACAAATTTTAACGAGATACTCTACATAATTAGGATTTCGACTATTGGTAATTTGTTTACCATTGGCATCGCATTTGTACAATTTGTATTCTCTACAAGAAATATACGATGGCGGGTCTGCAGGACCAACTACTTGAGCGAATGAGGCAAAAGAACCTAGTAAAATTGCCACTAATAAAAGTTTTTTCATAATTTAAAATTTTGGTTAACGTTAAAAATAGTAAATATTATATGAAATTCAATCAAATATTATTATTTTTTATTGAGTATAATTCAAAATTAACCACTAATCATATCAAAGAACTAATTGGTATTGAACAATTGTAGTCTTATCTTTATATTACACTACTTACTTTAATTTCTTTAAGTTGGCGTATAAATCTTAAAATCTATTATATTTAGGGTTGTAGTGGCCCAATGTATTTAAACATAAATTTTTAAAAAATTCTAATGCAAAAAATAATCTGGTTCTTTTTCCTAACGTGGAGTTTAAGTGCTTTTTCACAGACTGAAGAACAGCGCGAAATGGATTCTTTGAGGCTTGCCTTTATTGAAAATTATCGTGAACTTTTCTCGCTCCATCCTATACATCACGTCGGCTGGGTAACCGATTATGAACAATTGTATTCCAAAAGTGAAAAAGCTATGCTAAATAGTTTAATTGATCAATACGAAAAAGAAACAACCGTAGAAATAGTAATTGTAACAATTGATTCTACAAGAGTTTCTGCTGATCGATTTGAAGAATTATCACTCACTATTGCCAATCATTGGGGAGTGGGAAAATTTGGAAAGGATAATGGGGTTTTAATTGCTATATCTAAGGATTACAGAAAAATTAGAATACAAAACGGAAACGGAATTGAAAAAATCCTCACCAACGAAGAAACTTCTGAAATAATCAATAGCGTTTTTATTCCCGCATTCAGAAATGGCAATTACTTTGAAGGAACGATGCAAGGAGTAAAAGAATTGATCAAATTTTTAAATAAAAATGGAGCAAAAGATACCTTTAGTTACTCATCGGTTTAAGAGTTTCTCCAGTTTTTTGGAATAGTTTTCATTGTAAAATCACAGTATTTTGAAAATGATTAAAGTTATTTTGACTGTATCTATAAAAATTATGAGGTCCACAAGCGCCTTACTTATCTAGTTACTTTTAAAATAGAGTATCCTACTGACAGTACACATAATATTGAAATGATAGGCCTTACTACTAATAGTTTATTTTTATACAAATTAAATGTGGAGAGAAAAAAAAAATTAAGTTTTTAGGCAATAAAAAACCGCTAGAACCCTTTTAAGGATTTGCGGTTTTTTATTTGTGGAGTCGCCGAGAATCGAACTCGGGTCCAAACAAGCAATCAAAAAGCTTTCTACATGTTTAGTTCCTTCTTAGTTTTTCGTCAACAAGCTTGGCTAGGAACGGCCACCTGTCGCTTATTCTCTTAGTTGTCAGAAACCCGTCGAGACTAAAGGTTCCCTAGGTTTATTTTTACGGTTCTCCTAATTAAAACGCCACAAACCAAGGCTTTTTTGGAGAATCTAGCTTTCTCACCTGGTGAGAACTAGGCAAATCTTACTATAATTCAGATTAAGCAGCTAAAGCGTAATTATTTTCGCCGTTTGAAAAGTTTGAAAAATGATATTTACGAGCTGTTTTTCAGCGCTCGACATGCTTACAATCTAATTCCACTTGCTGTCAAAGCCAATCGACCCCAAGTATCAGTTGTTATACAGAATTTTATATAACAACGAACGGCAAATATAAATTAAAAAAACGAAAGCCCGGCTGTTTTTGCAATCATTTCCAACTTAAATATACTAAAAAAATCTTCATTTTCATAAGGATTACAGTCAGAAGCTTGAAATAGATCGGGTTAAAATGCGGCCTTCACTAAATTATATTTAATTCTTTTGCCGTGAAAAAATGAATTTGTCATTTTGTTTTGCAAAAGAATTAATTAAGCTTAATTTTGAAAAATTGTACAATTAACAGCCTTAGAATTTATTTATGAAATTTGGACTTATAAAAGAGAGAAAGAGCCCACCAGATAGACGAGTTGTATTTAGTCCTTCTGAGTTGGTTGAAGTGGTAAAGCGTTTTCCAGAAGTAGAATTTGTCGTTGAGACTTCGGACATCCGTGTATTTTCAGATCAAGAATATAGGGATTTGGGGTTTGAAGTAAGTGACGATTTATCCGATTGTGATGTACTCTTAGGCGTAAAGGAAGTTCCCATTGATGCACTTATTCCAAACAAAACCTATTTTTTCTTTTCGCATACTATAAAAAAACAAAGTTACAATAGGGCTTTATTACAAGCTTGTTTAGATAAAAACATTCGATTAATTGATCATGAAACCCTTGTTGATGAAAATGACAAACGTTTGATCGGTTTTGGCCGCTATGCCGGTATAGTTGGAGCTTATAACGCTTTTAGAGCTTTTGGAATTAAATTTGAATTGTTCAACTTAGTCAAAGCAGAGGTATTACTACACACCGAGGATTTGATCAGTCGCCTTAATCGTCCGTATTTACCCCCTGTAAAAGTTGTTTTAACCGGACATGGTAAAGTGGGAATGGGCGCAAAGGAAATCTTAGATGGAATGAAAATGAAACCCGTTTCTATAGATGATTTTTTAAACAAGACATTTGATGTTCCTGTTTATACTCAAATTGACGTCATGGACTATTACAAAAGGATTGACGGTACTGAAGCTTCAAAAGCCGATTTCTATAAAAACCCAGAATTGTATGATTCCAATTTTGAGCGTTTTACTCGCGAAGCAGATATCTTTATAGCAGGGCATTTTTACAAAACTGGAAGCCCTAAAATTCTAACCAAAGAGATGTTAAATGGAGCGCATAATCAAATTAAAGTGGTTGCTGATATTTCTTGTGACGTAGCAGGTCCTATCGATTCAACTTTAAGAGCCTCTACCATTGCAGATCCAATCTATGGTTATTACCCAAGAGAAAATAAAGAGGTTAGTATTGAGCATCCAGCAGCAGTGGTGGTAATGGCAGTGGATAATCTACCATGTGAATTACCTAAGGATGCTAGTGAGGGATTTGGAGAAACTTTTATTGATCAAGTTATGCCCGCTTTCTTTAACAATGATAAAGATGGCGTTTTTCAAAGAGCTTGTGTAACAGCAAACGGTAAACTGACCGAACGATTTAAATATTTAGAAGATTTTCTAGCGGAGTAATTCTACATTCTATAAACGGAAATCACGTGGATTAGTTTGACCACCAAAGAGTGGGGCTAAGAAATACAGGCCAATCGGATTACTATTTCTTTAAAAAAAATGGCTGTTTCAGTATTGAGACAGCCATTTTTTATTTAAGCAGCCAAAGCTGTTTTTTTAATGTTCTTTTTATAAGCTAATTTCTTGGCCACTTTTAAAATCTGTTCAGACAAGCTGGTTAACCAAATTAATTGTTCAATAACCAATTGGGATTCCTCCATCTTAATTTTGATATCCTCATCATCGTCTATAGCTAGTTTTAATTCCTTTTCACGTATATCCTTTAAGTAAGAGAAACTAATTTCAAACTCTTTTTGTTCGTCGGATGTCCAAATTTTGCGCTCCTTCTGCGAGTCTTGTAGCACTTCAATAGTGCTGTTTAGATTTTTGACAATCGTATCCATAACCACATTAAAAGCTTTAGAAGCTTCTGTTGTCTTATGCGATTGTATATAAGTTCCTATAGAAGCAGCAGAAGAAAGTAGGGTATGGTTTAAAACGGCTAATTCATACAATTCCGAACGGTATTTTTGTTTGGACTTTGGCTCTTGAATCATACGCTGAAACGACGACATTAAATTTCCAATTTCAATAAAAGCATACTTTCTAGTCAAGCGATACGGCAAGGTAACTTCCCCTTTCTCGTTGTAAAAAATGGAGATTTCTTTTAAGTAATCGCGATTGGCTTTAATAGATTTGGTCAAGTGGATATTGATGTTTAAAAACTCCCATGAAGGCCATAACAAATAATTTGCACCAAATGCCAGCAGCGCACCTATAAAGGTATCAATAACTCTATAGGTGAGTAAATCCATAAAATTCGGTGTTAAGATACCGTAAATTAATACTACATAAATGGTGATAAAAGTGACACCAACCTTATAATCCGTATGTGAGAACCAATATCCAATAATCATAGTAAATATGGTTAAAACCGCTAAAACGGGCGTATTGTCGATAAAGGCTAATAAGGCAAAGGCCACTAAACCACCTGCTACAGTACCGATTACCCGTTCAAAGGAGCGTTGCTTTGTGAGCCCGAATCCCGGACGCATAATCACGACTATGGTCAATAGAATCCAATAAGCATTTAATAGATTAAAGACTTGTCCAATCATAAATCCGACAAAAATAGTCAATGTCAATCTCAAGGCATGACGAAAAATGGTTGAGGAAAAGTTCATGTTTTCCTTAAGTGTATCCCAACGGTAATGTTGGGGAGTCAAAAATTTCTCTAGATCTTTATGTTTCCCCTTTAAGTCATTTTCGGTCACTGTATTGGTTAATACGCGTTCTAGAACCTTGATTTTTTCAATCTGTTTGTTGGCATAATGAATAACGTTTGAAAACATAATCACCGCTTCGGAGGTCGAATCCGATTGATTGGTCTTCTGAAATTGATAGAGTTTATCACTAATTTTTTTTAAGTCGTCACTTAATGAAGTTACTGCTGTATATTTTTTACCAACATTAAGAGAAAGGGAAATATTCGAAATGGTTGTAGCAAATTGAATAGCCAAATTTTTATAATCTTCGATGATATCGATATGGTTTTCAAAAAGCTGGTATAATCTCTTGTGATCGAAAGCCGTTGATAAGGCAATTTCCTGGATATCGACTAAAGCTGTAAAAGCCACTAACATTTTACGATTGTAAGAGGAGTTGCCGGTATTGGCTTTGTTCCGTACTAAATACTCTCGAAGATTTTCATGAACCTCGTTTAGTTTAACTTGTATACTGAGCTGTTCCTCTATAATTTTATCCCGGTTTGCACCTTTTGTCCACAGTTCGGCACGTAATTTTAAGTAATCAGAGGTCAAGTCCATGCATTCGGAGGTTTGCAAGGCAGCATAACGTCTCGGACGAATCAAATTAAACAGTAGTGTAACAACCAAATACAACATACCACCGAGCAATAACATCGAACAATGGATTAATAAATCTTTACCTTGATACGGATGCACAAAAGCCAAACTAACAGCTAAGAGTCCTGTAAAAGACAACATATTTGCACGGTGCCCATAAACGGAAATCATACATAGTGCGAATATAATCGATAAAAAAACAGGATAAAACAAAACGGTTCCCACAACCGTACACAATACCAAGGTGAGGGTAGGTATCAATAAGGCACCTACGAGTAAGCCTACTACTTTGTGTTTAAGATTACTAGGTATATCCACTGGCGCTGTCAATAAGGCCCCCATAGCAATCGTAAAGGCTAGGGTAAATTCCTTATACGGCATCAAAACTAAAAAGGGAATAATCGAAGAAATAGTAATTTTTAAAGAATCGGTAAGGTGTGAATTATCTGTGAATTTTCGTGCTTTTTTAAACATAACTATTCCGTAGGTAGTTTTAAAATTATTTTAAAGGGTAAAGATTGTCTAGGCAATATAGTGCAAAATAAATACCAAAATTTGTATATTGTAATAATTATTTCTGTTTTTTTGATTAATTTTGTGTTTGCTTAGTATTTTAAGCGTGAATAAAAATTAAAGAAAACAATTATGATATTACCAATTGTGGGTTATGGAGATCCTGTATTGAGAAAAATAGGTGAAAACATTAGCCCAGATTATCCACAATTAGCTGAACTAGTTGAGAATATGTTTGAAACCATGCATCGTGCAAACGGTGTAGGATTGGCTGCGCCTCAAATAGGTTTGGCAATTCGATTATTTGTAGTAGATTGCGCTCCGTTCGCTGATAATGATGACGTATCGGAAACAGAAGCTTTATTTTTATCTACGTACAAAAAAGCCTTTATCAATGCAAAAATTATTGCAGAAGAGGGAGAAGAGTGGGCTTTTAACGAAGGTTGCTTAAGTATTCCAGATGTTAATGAAGATGTATATAGAAAGGAATTGGTTACTATAGAATATTACGATGAACATTTTAATAAACAGGTAGAACAAATCGGAGGATTAGCTGCACGTGTTATTCAACATGAGTACGATCATATCGAAGGAATCTTATTTACGGATAAAATTTCCAGTTTAAAGAAAAGATTAAATTCTCGCCGTTTACAAAATATATTTGAAGGAAAGATAGTTCCCAATTATAAAATGAAGTTTGCGTCTAAAAAAAGCAGATAGAGTTTGCATATTAATTACAAATTAAGATATTTGTGACTTTAAAATTAAAATAATTTCAAAAAATGAGTTTAGATAGAATATTAGCCATTTCAGGAAAACCAGGATTGTATGAATTAAAAGTACAAACGCGTACAGGTTTTGTTGCGGAGTCTCTAGTGGACGGAAAAAGAAGTACTATTGGATTAAAACACAATGTAAGTTTACTCTCTGAAATATCAATGTATACCTATGATGATGAAGTAAAATTATTTGTTGTATTTAAATCTATTGCACAGAAAGAAAATTTTAAAGCGGCCGTTTCTCATAAAGAAGATCAAGCTATTTTAACTAGCTACTTTAGAGAAATCCTTCCTCAATACGACGAAGAACGCGTTTACATTTCAGATATCAAAAAAGTTTTAAACTGGTATAACATACTTCAAAATAGAGGAGTGATTACCGAAGAGGCTTTTGGTGCTTTAGCGACGGTCGAAACACCGGTTGCGGAAAGCGTTGAGAAATAAAATTTTTAAATCCCGTTTTAACGGGATTTTTTGTATCATAAAACGGCTAAAATATGAATAATAGAGCAGTGCAGTTAAAAGCTATTGAACGGCTTTTAAACATTATGGACGACTTACGTGAAAAGTGTCCGTGGGATCAAAAGCAAAGCATGGAAACTTTGCGTCATCTGACCATAGAAGAAGTATATGAATTGGGTGATGCTATTTTGGATAACGACTTAGAGGAAGTAAAAAAGGAACTCGGAGATGTTTTATTACACTTGGTATTCTATGCAAAAATAGGAAGTGAAACCAATGCTTTTGACATTGCTGACGTCGCAAACAGTATTTGTGAAAAATTGATTTCTAGACACCCACATATCTATGGAGATGTAAAGCTTACTAGTTCTGAAGAGGTTAAGCAAAACTGGGAAAAACTAAAATTGGAAGAGGGTAATAAATCCGTCTTAGGTGGCGTACCAAAAAGTTTACCTGCTCTTGTTAAAGCAAGTCGAATTCAAGAAAAAGTTCAAGGTGTTGGTTTTGATTGGGAACACAGAGCCGATGTTTGGAATAAAGTAAAAGAAGAGTTAGATGAATTCGAGCAAGAAGTCAACCTACAGCAAACCGAACGGATGGAAGAGGAATTTGGAGATGTTTTATTTTCACTTATCAATTATGCGCGCTTTCTAAAAATCAATCCAGAAACAGCGCTCGAACGAACCAATAAAAAATTTATAAGCCGTTTTCAATATATAGAACAAAAAGCAGTTGATTTGGGAAAATCCATTACAGCTATGAATTTAGAAGAAATGGATCTGTATTGGAATGAAGCTAAAAATTTTAATAAAACTAAAAAATAGTGAGTTAGATTTTTTTTAACTCTATTGGGTTTTATATATAGGCCATATTTAAAAATATATAATTTATATACAAAATTTTTATGCTTATTTAACCGAAATACAGTGAATAATTATCACATATTTAAAAAAGACAAAAATTTTTTTTAAAAAAAAAGTCCTATTTTTAAACCCTAGTTTAAAATTATACGATGAAAATAAAATTACAATATGCCTTTTTTGTTTTTACTTCATTTGCATTGACCAACCAACTCCATGCTCAAAATGTAAAAGTAAGAGAGAATATCATTAAGAATTCTCAAATTGAAAATTTAGAGAAATTGGCAATTGCCAGTGGAATTCATTCCGAAAAAGCTTATAATAATGCCGTTGAAGTAGCTAAATCTAAAGGACTTCCAATTAATGGCTATAATAAAGAGGGTGATTTTTTTGAAGTAAAAGAAGTCAATGCCGACGGGAATATCGTTTATTATAGCACAAAAAATGCTGGATCTAGAAAGACCGCTCGCGTTGACAATATAAAAACCGATTTAAATTTAGATTTAACGGGTAAGGAAATGATTGTTGGAGTATGGGATGGCGGTATTGCTTTGCGAACTCATGTTGATTTAAACGGTAGGGTAATCGTTAAGGATCGTTCTACTCGAGTAGAATCACACGGTACTCACGTTACGGGTACCATTGCATCCTCTGGCAGAAACGCGCAGTCAAAAGGTATGGCTCCTGAAGCAACCATTTGGTCTAACGATTGGCGAAGTGATATTCGGGAAATGACGCAACAAGCCGCAGAAGGTTTATTGGTTTCTAATCACTCTTATGGAGTGGATACGAGTCCTGAAAATTGGAATGGTCGTGTAGCTGATTTTGGTTCTTACGACTATACTAGTTATAGTTTTGATATCCTGACTGCAAATGCGCCATTTTATCAACCTGTTGTTGCTGCTGGTAACGATCGTGATAGTTTCAATAGATTAAACCCAACTAAAAGAGGGAATGATTTGTTATTAGGAGCCACATTATCTAAAAATGCCATTGTAGTTGCAGCAGTAGGGCAAGTCAATAATTACACTTCAGCAAATCAAGTGGTGATGTCGTCTTTTAGTAATTTCGGACCTACAGATGATTTTAGAATAAAACCGGATATCTCAGCCAAAGGTGTTCAAGTACTATCAACCGACTCTGAATCCGATACAGACTATAGTGTAGCAAGTGGTACTTCGATGGCCGCACCTGCTATAGCTGGAGTATTGATTTTATGGCAACAATACGCTATCCAAAAAAACAATGTAGCTTATAGATCGGCTACCCTTCGTGCCTTAATGGCGCAAACTGCTGACGAGGCAGGTACAGACCCGGGACCTGACCACAAATTTGGATGGGGACTAATCAACGCTGCCCGCGGTATTGAAGTCATTAGATCCAGCAAATCTACTGAAGCATTTATAGGAGAACAAACCTTAAATCAAGGTGCAAGCTTTGAAAAGGAATTTGTAGTTACTAGTTCTGGAAGCGCATTTGCCGCTACTATAGCATGGACTGACAGTCCTAGAGCAGATAATAATTATGCTGCTTACTTAGATGATCCATCTCCAGCTCTAAACAATGATTTAGATTTGAGAATTTACAAAGATAACGAGGTATTTATGCCTTGGAAACTCAATAAAAACTTTAATGATTTACGCGCTATAAAAGGCGATAATGATGTGGATAATATTGAGAAAATCGAAATTCCAAATGCTCAAGCAGGTACCTATAGAATTGTAGTAAGTCACAAGGGAAATTTATCTAGTGGAAAGCAAGATTTTTCTATGGTTATCAGTCCTGTGACAGGAACTTTATCTATAGAAACAAATACTGTACTTGAAAATGATTTAAAAATTTGGCCTAATCCGGCAAGAGATTTTATAAATATTGAAGGTACAAATGAACACTTAGTAAACGCTAACGTTTCGTTGTTTGACATTACGGGAAAACAATTATTAAACATCAATAATACGGATGCTACATCCTCAACACTACAAATTCCATTACAGAATTTGTCAACAGGTGTATATATTTTGAAGTTTAAGAATGCTAAGGGACTCCTTACCAAAAAGATATTGATTAAATAAACGTTCTGTCACACCATATTATAAGGGTTGGGAAATTTTCTCAACCCTTTTTTGTTTAAAATGCTACCTCAGTTCTTTTATATACGCCAATGCGTTTAACAGTTAGACACTGCTAAAAAAGACAAAGACGGTTTGATTATGTCGTATACTGAAAAATTCAAGATATCCACTACAGTTGCATGTTGTTTCTTCTTTTGGCTATCGAAGTTCCGAGCTGATTTGACGAATTACAAAAGCATTGTCTCTAAATCTTTATAAATATAGATTCCTTCGCTTTCAATCCTTATTTATGTGTACATTTTATTAAGTAATAGGATCATGATATACCAATATAGATAAGTTTCTCAATACTGCTTAAAACACCCTAAAATCAACGTTATTGACAATTGTAAATGAGTGCTGCTTTTGAACTAGTCTTTCTACATAACAGCAAGCACTATATTCATCAACAGATACAACGATTAATTTGTAATTATAAACAGGGGGAGCAAAAAGCTGAACAGCATTAAAGTCTAAATAATAATTATAGTGATTTTTTGGTATAAAAAAAGACCGTCGAAACGGTCTTTTTTTTTATTTTGAAAAGAAAAAAATTATCCTTTAGCTAAAATTTTCATTTCTTTTTCAATCATATCATAGAATTGATCAATTCTAGGCATGATGATGATTCTTGTTCTTCTGTTCTTTTGTCTGTTTTCAGGTGTATCATTAGATACTAATGGAACATAGTAACTTCTTCCTGCAGCAATCAATTGCTCTGGTTTAACACCTAAGTCATTTTGAAGTATTCTTGTGATAGAAGTAGCTCTTTTAACACTCAAATCCCAGTTGTCTTCCATCATGTTGTTTTTAATAGGCACATTATCAGTGTGACCTTCAACCATACATTCGAAATCCGGTTTACTGTTTACCACTTTAGCTACTTTTGCCAAAACTTCTTTAGCACGGTCGCTAACTACATAACTTCCGCTTTTAAATAGCAATTTATCAGCAATTGAAATAAATACAACTCCTTTTTCAACATTAACTTCGATATCTGGATCATTGAAACCAACTTCTCTTTTTAGACTGGTAACCAAAGCTAGGGTGATGGAGTCTTTCTTACTTACAGCATCTTGTAAACGCGAAATTCTCAAATCCTTTTCTTTCATACTTTCCAAAGATTTCTCTAGGTTTTGCGCTCCTTTCGATGATAAAGAAGTTAAGTTATCCATAGTGTTAAATAACTTTTCATTATCAACTTTCATCTTTTCTGCATACGTTTTCAAAGATTCTTTTTCTGTTAAACAAGTGTTTAATTTTATTGTACAAGTGTTTAATAAATCTTGAATCTCTTTGTTTTTACTTTCTAATGCAGCTATTTTCTTTTGAGAGCCACAAGAGCTCAAAGAAATTGCCAAAATAGACAATCCTAAAATGATTTTCTTCATAATGTAAAATGATTTGTTATATATGGCTAATCTATCAAAAATTGTGCTAATATTAAAATTAATTAGCACTAAACAAGTGTTAAATTATTTCATCATATTTTTTCTTATTTCTTAGGAAATACTGCTTGGCAACGCTTTTACAATCATAATAGGAGAGCAGTTGTTTGGTTGTTCTTTTTTTATAAAAATGTGCTGCTTTATAATAGAAGCCGAAATGCGCCTGCACAATGGCGAAACAGTGCTTCGGTTTTCCTTCAAATAGAAATTTAAAACCGGCTAAACCGTCCAAACACAGACGAATAAAAATAGTGCCAAACAAATGCTTTGAAGGCAAATTCTTAAGTAACATATATAAGGAGTTTCGGAAATTGAGATATGTTTTACGAGAATTTTGATAATCTAAAGTCGCTCCGCCAACGTGGTAGATGGTGGATGTTCCGCAATATAGGATTTGATGACCCGCATTTTTTGCCCGCCAACACAAATCAATTTCTTCTTGATGTGCAAAGAAATCGACATCAAAGCCATTTAAATCTTCAAAAGTGCTTTTACGAATAAAAAAGCAAGCACCAGATGCCCAAAATATTGGTACTATATCATCGTATTGCCCGTGATCCACTTCAATACTGTTAAACACCCTGCCTCGGCAATAAGGAAACCCATAAGAATCGATAAAACCTCCAGCAGCACCAGCATACTCAAATTTTGACTTGTCCTTATAATCCAAAATTTTTGGTTGAATAATCGAAACAGCTGTTTCTTTTTCAAAGAGTTCTACAATGGGAACTAACCAGTTTGTAGTTACTTCAACATCGGAGTTCACTAAGGCAAAATAGGGTTCTTCTAACTCTTTTAGCGCTATATTATAACCCTGAGCATAACCGTAGTTGTCGTTGTTCCGTATAATCTTAACCGTTGGAAAATGATTTAACACATAGGATATAGAATCGTCTGTAGAGGCATTATCGGCTAAATAAACCGTTGCAGATTGAGAATATTTCACAACGGACGGTAGAAATTCTTCTAATAATTTTTTTCCATTCCAATTTAATATGACAATAGCGATTTTTGACATTATTTATGGTTTTAAAATGTATAAAGGCAGTTCTGGCAAAAAGTGATATTGCTCCAATTCAAAATCCATTTGACAATAATAGTGATTCAATCCGTTGGTTATATATAGTAAATCGGCTTGCAACAACAAATTATATCGAGCAATCTGATCAAAGGTGTTTTGGCTTATTTTAATTTGTGGTGCCTTGCATTCTATCAATAAAAGTATAGTCCCATTAGGCTTAAACACAACCACATCGTAACGTTTTATTAAATCATTAATTTTAATGACTTTTTCAACATTTATCAATTGTTCAGGGTAATTTTTATTGTAAATCAAATCGTGTACCACGTGTTGACGGACCCATTCTTCAGGGGTTAACTGAATAAATTTTTTCCGAATGATATCAAAAATAGCTAGCTTATTTTTAGTATTTTTGAAGCGAAATTCAAATGAAGGAAAATTTAATTTTTGCATAAGACAAAGATATTTTTTCTAATGACAAAGAACAATTAAACAAAAAATATTTTGGATCAGGTAATACAAATTACAAAAGATATCAAAGCAGGAACTATTGCACCCGTTTATTTTTTAATGGGTGAAGAACCGTATTATATCGATAAATTATCTGAATTTATAGAAAAGAATATTTTGACCGAAGAGGAAAAGAGTTTTAATCAAATGGTTCTTTACGGTAGAGACGTTAGCATGCAAGAGATTATATCGAATGCCAAACGCTTTCCGTTGATGGCCGAACGCCAAGTCATTATTGTCAAGGAAGCGCAAGAATTAATCCGAACCATCGATCAACTCGACGATTATTTAGAGCATTTACAACCGACAACCGTATTGGTTTTTTGTTATAAATACAAAACCCTTGATAAACGTAAAAAAGTTTACAAAAACATTCAAAAAAAAGGGGTTCTCTACGAAAGTAAAAAATTGAGAGAATATCAAATTGAGGCTTGGTTAAAACGAGTTATTTCAGGTAAAGGATATACGATAGAGCCTAAAGCATCAGCTATGTTGGTTGAATTTTTAGGTACCGATTTAAGTAAAATAGCGAATGAACTCGATAAACTGACGATTATTTTACCCAAAGGGAGCGCAATCACAGCCGAAGTCGTAGAACACAATATAGGTATTAGCAAAGATTTCAATAATTTTGAAATGATAAAGGCCATTGTTGACCGAGATCAACTAAAAGCTTATAAAATCGCACACTATTTTGCTCAAAACAGCAAAAATAACCCGTTGGTTTTGACATTAGGACTGGTTTATTCGTATTTTTCCAAATTGTTGTTATATCATGGACTTAAAGACAAATCACCTGCTAATGTAGTTAAAAACCTTAAAATCAGCCAATATGGCTTAAAGGATTATGAAATCGGATTTAAAAATTATCCGATGCGAAAAGTGAGTCAAATCATTTCGATCCTTAAAGACATCGATTTAAAAAACAAAGGAGTAGGGGCTAGTGCTTTACCACAAGGAGACTTACTAAAGGAAATGTTAGCCAAAATTTTTAATTAATCAAGATTAGCATGAGTAAAAACTGGAATAAAAACAAAATCTTGGGATGGGCAACGCTAATTATGATAGCGATGGGAATAATTTTAATTGCCTTGGGAGCCTTTATTTACAATGAAGTTTCTGGATGGGGATTTGTTGCTGTGGGTGTTGGTTTCTTTGCAAACGCTTGGGTATTTAGCGCCTTAAAAGGAAGGGTGTAAACCCAATCTAGTAGGAATATAACACAAAAGATTGGTGTATTTCCAATCTTTTGTGTTTTTAATGATTTACAACATTTATATCATATCGTACTCCAGTTGATTGTGATACAATCTTATGGTACCGTTTTCCAAGGTAACCAAAAGTTTTCCATGTTCTGCCCACACGGCATTTGTCACTACATCACCAATATGCATCACCATTTCAGTTCCGTCCGTATTTTTCAAGTGCACATTGGATTTATCAACGACAATAATATTGGCACTGATTAATTTTATATTAAATTCCATAGGTATATTTTTCACTAATTTAATTAAAAAAAGCCTACTTTAGTTAAAGAGGCTTGGCAATTTTTTTAACCACTGAAAACCAGTATGTTCCCAGGGCACATCTTTCATAATTAGTTTGACAATGCCCAATTTAAGGCCACTCTAACGTTTTTTTTATCCTCAAAACCGAAATCTGGCTTGATTTTTTTATGCTTAAAAAATCAATGTATAAGGCTTTATTTCCTCTGATGTGATTGTATTAAAAATCAACTATTAGTAAAAGCCCCAACGGGATGATCCTATTCGCAAACGAATTGCGGTATACCTACTTAGAATAGAACTTTAAATTTCTTTTATCGCAAATAATGTGCTAATTTTGATTTTTTAGAAAAGCGAATAAAAAACCATTTTAAAAAAACACATAAAAACTAATAAAACATTGTATGTCAGACGATAAAAAAGTTATTTTTTCAATGTCGAAGCTGAGTAAAACTTATTCTTCGACCAATAAACAAGTGTTGAAAGATATTTACTTAAGCTTTTTCTACGGAGCTAAGATTGGTATTTTAGGACTTAACGGTTCAGGAAAATCCTCTTTGCTTAAAATTATTGCAGGAGTTGATAAAAATTATCAAGGAGATGTAGTTTTTGCACCGGGATATACGGTGGGTTATTTAGAACAAGAGCCTATTTTAGATGAAACCAAGACCGTTATTGAAATCGTAAAGGAAGGTGCGGCAGAAATTGTAGCTGTATTGGAAGAGTTCAATAAAATCAACGATATGTTTGGACTTCCAGAGGTTTATGAAGATGCAGATAAAATGCAAAAATTAATGGACCAACAGGCGGTTTTACAAGATAAGATCGACGCTGCTGGAGGATGGGAATTGGAAACCAAATTGGAAATTGCAATGGATGCCTTAAGAACACCAGAGCCAGATACGCCAATTAATATATTATCAGGTGGGGAGCGCAGACGTGTGGCGCTATGTCGATTGTTATTACAACAACCCGATGTTTTGTTACTAGATGAGCCTACCAACCACTTAGATGCCGAATCGGTATTGTGGTTAGAACAACATTTACAACAATATCCAGGTACTGTTATTGCCGTAACGCATGATAGATACTTTTTGGATAATGTTGCAGGTTGGATTTTAGAACTAGACCGTGGGGAAGGAATTCCATGGAAAGGAAATTACAGTTCTTGGTTAGATCAAAAATCAACCCGTTTAAGACAAGAAGAAAAAATAGCTTCTAAACGTAGGAAAAACTTAGAACGCGAATTGGATTGGGTACGCCAAGGTGCTAAAGGACGTCAAACCAAGCAAAAAGCGCGTTTACAGAATTACGACAAATTGTTAAATGAAGATCAAAAATCTTTAGAAGAGAATCTGGAAATATACATTCCAAATGGTCCTCGTTTGGGAACTCAAGTTATTGAAGCCAAACACGTATCTAAAGCTTTTGGAGATAAATTATTGTACGAAGATTTAAACTTCACTTTACCACAAGCGGGAATTGTTGGTATTATCGGACCCAACGGTGCTGGTAAATCAACTATTTTCAGAATGATCATGAACGAACAAACTCCCGATTCCGGTTCTTTTGACATCGGAGAAACGGTTAAAATTGCTTATGTAGATCAATCGCATAGCAATATTGATCCAGAAAAAACCATCTGGGAGAACTTCTGTGACGGTCAGGAATTGATCATGATGGGAGGAAGACAAGTAAACTCTAGAGCTTATTTAAGCCGTTTTAATTTCGCAGGTTCTGATCAAAACAAAAAAGTAGCTACTTTGTCCGGTGGTGAGCGTAACCGTTTGCATTTAGCCATGACCTTAAAAGAAGAAGGAAACGTCTTGTTACTCGATGAGCCTACCAACGACTTAGATGTAAATACGTTGCGTGCTTTGGAAGAAGGTTTGGATAACTTTGCCGGTTGTGCGGTAATCATTTCTCACGATAGATGGTTCCTAGATCGTGTTTGTACGCATATATTAGCGTTTGAAAACGACTCTCAAGTTTATTTCTTTGAAGGTTCCTTCTCTGAATATGAAGAAAATCGTAAAAAACGTTTTGGTGATGTAGCTCCAACACGTGTTAAATACAAAAAATTAATTCGATAGTTATTATTGCAACTGTCGCTATATTATACTAAAAAGAGGTCGTTATTTGAAATACGACCTCTTTTTTTTATGATTAAATATCTCGAATAATACCTTTGAATCAAATACGCACAACAATTTAATACAAATCAATCTTATCGTTGACCGCCTTGTAGTCGGATTTCTAAGGAATGTTTTTATTGTTGAAGCTTCAATTCTTTTAAAACTGTATTTAATAGACTATTAAACTCCTGAGGTTTTTCCAGCATGGGATAATGCCCCGTTCCCTTAATGATTACGCCGTGATAATCCTTAAAGTATTTAGTATTATTATTTATATCATGGATAGGATGTTTAATTAACTATTTAAATAGCCGCTATGTAAACTGCCCATCTAACTCAATAAAATACGGGCTTCTTCCTTAACACTAATTAGGGCAGAAGCAATAGGATTGCTATCGTTAAAAGAATGTTTAAGTAAGGCCTGACGTAAATCATTGGCATCGCGATTACTGCTTAGAGCTGCTTGCGTACGAATTTCCTGTAGCAATTTACTTTTACTGTTTCGAACGGTATTCCAAAGATTTTCGGATATGTATATTTGTTGAGATAGATTATATTCAAACTCTTGTTCTATATGTTGTACCAATAGGGTTTCATAAGCCGATTTTTCCATCGAAATTGGAGCGATTCTCACCAATAAATTTCTAAGGTCATTACGTTCTAAAAACAGCGTTAAACGTTCGTAAGCTTGTAAGCGCAAATTAAACTTATCTTTTTCCAGATTCTGTATCGGTACCGCAATCGCATCTCGCTTGTTGTTTTGCTTAACAAATTCAGAGAAATAAAAGTAGGCGATAGCTCCAGTTACTATGGCGGGAAAGGTATAAGAAAAGGTCTCTATTAAAAAATCAAACTGCATAAATTCAAACGGTTTTAGTATCTGTCAAAATAAGCAATATTTTACTAGATTATCAAAACTTTTTTATACAACTAAAAACTTGTTATAACCACCTAGGAATAGTATTTTTGACCTTTGGATCGAAACTATGCAAAACTATATAAGTCAATTGAATGAGGCGCAGCAAGCGCCTGTATTACAGAAAGATGGGCCAATGATTGTTATCGCTGGAGCAGGCTCGGGAAAAACCCGAGTTTTGACTTTGCGCATTGCCTATTTGATGAACCAAGGAGTCGATGCCTTTAATATACTTTCGCTAACCTTTACGAATAAGGCTGCACGAGAGATGAAAACGCGTATTTCTCAAATAGTGGGAAGTTCCGAAGCAAAGAATCTTTGGATGGGAACCTTTCACTCCGTATTTGCTAAAATATTGCGTTCAGAAGCTGATAAGTTAGGATATCCTTCCAATTTTACCATTTATGATTCTCAAGACAGCTTGCGACTCATCGGTCAAATTATTAAAGAGATGCAATTGGATCGTGATGTATATAAGCCCAAACAAGTATTGAGTCGCATATCCTCGTTTAAAAACAGTTTGATTACGGTTAAAGCCTATTACGACAATGCCGATTTACAAGAGGCTGATGCCATGAGTAAAAAGCCGCGTATGGGTGAGATTTACCAAAATTACGTGGACCGTTGTTTTAAATCTGGAGCGATGGACTTTGACGATTTATTATTGAAAACCAACGAACTCTTGACGCGTTTTCCCGATGTGTTAATGAAGTATCAGGATCGTTTTCGATATATCTTGGTCGATGAGTACCAAGATACCAATCATTCACAGTACTTAATCGTTCGGGCCTTATCCGATCGTTTTCAGAATATATGTGTAGTGGGTGATGACGCTCAAAGTATCTATGCTTTTCGCGGTGCGAATATCAATAATATATTAAACTTTCAAAAGGATTACGACAACGTACAAACCTATCGTTTGGAGCAAAATTACCGATCGTCTAAAAACATTGTGGAAGCTGCAAATACCATAATCGATAAAAATAAAGTCAAACTAGAGAAAATAGTATGGACTGCTAATGATTTTGGACCCAAAATAAAAGTACATCGTTCGTTAACCGACGGAGAAGAAGGTCGATTTGTTGCCGGAACCATTTTCGAAGAAAAAATGCGTAACCAACAAAAAAATGGTGATTTTGCCATTTTATATCGTACCAATGCCCAATCGCGCGCTATGGAGGATGCCTTGAGGAAACGCGATATTCCATACCGTATCTATGGTGGACTATCTTTCTACCAACGTAAAGAAATCAAAGATGTATTGAGTTATTTGCGTTTGGTCATCAACCCAAAAGATGAAGAAGCCTTGGTTCGTGTAATCAATTACCCTGCACGAGGTATCGGGCATACTACTATTGACAAATTGACTATTGCTGCCAATCACTACAAGCGGTCTATTTATGAAATTATGGAACATATCGATAAGATTGACCTTAAGATTACAGCCGGGACCAAGAATAAATTGACTGATTTTGTCAATATGATTAAGAGTTTTCAAATTTTAAATGAAAATCAAGACGCTTATTTCCTTACCGATCACGTAGCTAAAAAATCGGGTTTGGTACAAGAATTAAAAAAAGATGGTACTCCTGAGGGAATTACCAAAATGGAAAACATAGAAGAATTACTCAACGGTATTAAAGACTTTACAGAAGGGCAAAAAGAAGTAGATGGTGCACGTGGAGCTTTAAGTGAGTTTATGGAAGATGTTGCCTTAGCAACGGATTTGGATAACGATAAGGGCGATGACGACCGAGTGGCCTTAATGACCATCCACTTAGCCAAAGGACTTGAATTCCCTACCGTTTTTTGCGTTGGAATGGAAGAAGACCTATTTCCGAGCGCCATGAGTATGAGTACACGTAGTGAATTGGAAGAGGAGCGAAGACTGTTTTATGTAGCCTTAACACGTGCCGAACATCAGGCTTATTTGACTTATGCCCAATCGCGTTACCGCTGGGGGAAATTGGTAGATAGTGAGCCATCTCGTTTTATTGAAGAAATCGATTCACAATATTTGGAGTATTTAACCCCTACAGAAACGAATTATCGATACAAATCGCGTATTAATAGCGATATTTTTGGCGATGTAGACAAATCGAAATTACGCCAACAAAAACCAGAAAGCGGTACACCGCCAAGCAATCTACCACAGCAAGATAAGGTAGATTATAATATTCGTAGATTAAAACCGATGCCTTCTAACGCAATGCTTTCAGCCAAATCAGCTGTAGATTATGGCTTAGAAGTTGGGCAAATTGTCATGCACGAACGTTTTGGAAAAGGACAAATTGTAAACCTAGAAGGTGCCGGTGCAGATAAAAAGGCAGAAATCAAATTTGATGTAGGCGGGCTAAAAAAATTACTACTGAGATTTGCAAAATTGCAAATTTTAGGTTAACTTATAGGATGAATAAACACGGAATATTATGGCGAAATTTATTAAAATTTATCCCGATAACCCCAATGCAAAAGAGATTGCAAAGGTAGTAACTGTGCTGCGAAATGGCGGTCTTGTGATCTATCCGACCGATACTGTTTACGGTTTGGGATGCGATATTACCAATACTAAAGCACTGGAAAAAATAGCGCGAATCAAAGGAATTAAGTTAGACAAGGCCAATTTTTCATTTGTTTGCCACGATTTGAGCAATATATCCGATTATGTTAAACAAATAGAAACAGCCACTTTTAAAATTCTAAAACGCAGTTTACCTGGTCCATACACTTTTATTCTTCCGGGTAATAATAATTTACCTAAGGAGTTTAAAAAGAAGAAAACAGTAGGTATTCGTGTTCCCGATAACAGTATCGCTTTGGAACTGGTTCGACAATTGGGAAATCCCATTGTATCGACTTCCATTTACGATGAAGATACCTTAGTTGAATATACCACCGATCCCGAATTGATCTTTGAAAAATGGCAAAATATCGTCGATGTAGTTATTGACGGCGGATTTGGAGATAATCAACCTTCAACCATTATAGACTTATCTGGTCCTGAACCCGAAGTTATCAGAGAAGGTAAAGGAAGTATTGATATTTTCTAGAAAATAAAAGTAACCGTCTCACAACTCGAGACGGTTAAATAACCCTTTCACCATCACATCGGCACATCTTTTAGTAAGTAGCCCTAATTCATGCTATTAAGTCACTTTGTTTTATCATTAAAATTAGTTTTAAGGTATTCTTAGCACGATTTAGTCCATACAATCAATAGTGAATATAGGGTTTTATCAGATTTTAAATACCGGAAAAACCGACTATAAAAAATCCAAAGTTTACAAGGCACTACTTTTCTAATGTTGGAAGCAAGTTTTACGTTTTTTATAAAAAATTACATCTAGTCGATTGGTATTTAGCACATTTCACTTGGCATCTGGTTACTTTCAAACACTGGTATTATAATTTAGCCTCAACAATGGAACAACTCCCTGATTCGTGCGCATAATAAAACTGCGAATACGGAAATTAAAACGACTAAGATGGTTGCAAAAAAAATGGCAAAACAATAGATTACTTCCCTAAATAGAAACATTCAAAAAACAGATAAGTAGTAAAAATATTAGGCTTTTCCATTGAAGTTTGTTATTTTTGTAATCAGTTTATATTTAAAGCTAAACATATTTCACTATGAATTTACACGAATTTCAAGGTAAACAAATATTAGCAAGTTACGGAGTAAGAGTACAACGTGGCTATGTTGCTAACAATGCGGAAGAAGCGGTTGAAAAAGCAAAACAATTAACGGAAGAAACAGGTACTTCTTGGTACGTGATCAAAGCTCAAATCCACGCAGGTGGACGCGGTAAAGGTGGAGGCGTTAAATTGGCTAAAAATTTAGATCAAGTAAAAGAAATTGCTGGTCAAATTATTGGTATGGACTTAATTACTCCGCAAACTCCCCCACAAGGTAAAAAAGTAAACCGCGTTTTAGTAGCTGAAGATGTTTATTACCCTGGAGCAAGCGAACCATCTGAATTTTATATGTCTGTATTATTAGACCGTTCAAATGGACGTAACATGATTATGTATTCTACTGAAGGTGGTATGGATATCGAAGATGTTGCTGAAAACACACCGCATTTAATTTTTAAAGAAGAAGTAGATCCTAGTGTAGGACTTCAAGGATTTCAAGCAAGAAGAATTGCTTTTAACTTAGGTCTTTCTGGAAACGCTTTTAAAGAAATGGTTAAATTCGTTGATGCACTTTACAATGCTTATGTTGGAAGTGATTCATCTATGTTTGAAATTAACCCGGTATTAAAAACATCTGATGATAAAATTTTAGCTGTTGATGCTAAAGTTTCTTTAGATGACAATGCTCTTTACAGACAAAAAGAATATGCTGATATGCGTGATATCTCTGAGGAAAACCCAATAGAGGTAGAAGCAAAAGAAGTAGGTTTAAACTATGTTGATTTAGATGGTACTGTTGGATGTATGGTAAACGGAGCTGGTTTGGCGATGGCTACTATGGATTTAATTAAATATGCCGGTTTTGAACCAGCTAACTTCTTGGACGTAGGTGGAACTGCAGATGCTAAACGTGTTGAAACGGCTTTCCGCATTATCTTAAAAGATCCAAATGTTAAAGCAATTTTGATTAACATTTTTGGAGGAATCGTTCGTTGTGACCGTGTTGCTCAAGGTGTTGTTGACGCTTATAAAAACATGGGAGACACTATTAAAGTGCCAATCATTGTACGTCTTCAAGGTACCAATGCAGAAATTGCAAAAGAATTAATCGATAACTCAGGTATGCCAATTTTATCTGCAGTAGAATTTCAAGAAGCTGCTGACCAAGTTAAAGCTGCTTTATCTTAATCGATAAACTATTATATTTAAAAAGCCCAAATCTTATGATTTGGGCTTTTTTATTTATTATATAAAAAAAGGGCCCTTTTGAGTTAATTCACAAAGGGCCCTTTTATATTTTTTATTGAAACGAATCACAACATGTTTAAATTGATTTATTCGTTGTCTTTCTTCTTCGGTTTTCCATTATTATATTTAATGTTTCCAAGTGGATTAAATTTTTTATTTTTTAAATCACCCTTTTTATCCTTTGATTTAGAAAAGGTTTTTGGTTTTGATGGAGGAGGAGTAGCTGTACTCGCTCTTCTATCTTTATTATCAAAATCTTTAGGAGGGGTTGCTTTATGAGTTTTTATTACATCAAGCGGAACTTTAGGTTCTTCTTTAGTGCCTCTCAAATGTATAACCAATGCATTTAAAAAATTGCGCAATACCTGATCACCACATTCCACATACTTTGGATGTTCTGGAGCTCTAAAAAAATTCCCGATTTCTCCTTTAGAGATTCTAAAATCTACCAATTCCAGAATTTCTATGATTTGATCATCGCGCAATTGTAAAGCAACACGTAATTTTTTAAATATATCGTTATTTGTCATCATCGAAATTAGTTTTTACAAAAGTACGATTTTTATGTCTATTTTTCTATAAGTCTATACGCATAACTGCATCGACGCTCATCACATTTTTTCCTTTAAAATTTTAATTTCATCTCGAAGTTTAGCGGCTTGCATAAAATCCAAATCCTTAGCAGCTACTTCCATGGCTTTGCGCTTTTCGCGAATTGCTTTTTCGATCTCTGTCTTAGACATGTATTTTAGACTATTTTCAGCAACCGCGGCAAAATGTGTCGTTGGATCGGAAAGTAAATCCTTAGTCAATTCTCCGGAAATTTTTTTATTTAGCGCTTTCGGTTCTAAACCGTGCTCGATATTATAGGTGTGTTGTTTTGTGCGTCTGTATTCCGTTTCATCTAAGGTTTTCTGCATACTATCTGTGATTTTATCAGCATACATAATCGCCCTACCGTTGATGTTTCGCGCTGCACGACCAACCGTTTGAGTCAAAGACCGATGGCTGCGCAAAAAGCCTTCTTTGTCGGCATCCAAAATGGCAACCAAAGACACTTCTGGTAAATCCAAACCTTCCCTTAATAAATTGACTCCTATCAATACATCAAAAATGCCCTTTCTAAGATCTTGCATAATCTCGACACGCTCTAAGGTATCGATATCCGAATGTATATAACGACATCGAATAGACATACGATCCAAGTATTTTGCCAATTCCTCCGCCATTCTCTTGGTTAAGGTGGTTACTAGAACCCGTTCGTCTGCTTCGACACGTTTTTGAATTTCTTCAATCAAATCATCAATCTGGTTTAAACTAGGACGTACTTCAATAATCGGGTCTAACAATCCAGTGGGCCGAATTACTTGCTCCACAAATACACCTTCACATTTTTCCAATTCGTAATTAGCAGGAGTAGCCGAAACGTAAATCACTTGATTCTGCATGCTTTCAAACTCCTCAAATTTCAAGGGCCTGTTATCCATAGCCGCAGGTAGTCTAAAACCATATTCAACCAGGTTTTCTTTACGCGATCGATCACCTCCATACATCGCGTGAACTTGCGAAATAGTCACGTGACTTTCGTCAACAACCATCAAATAATCACTGGGAAAATAATCCAACAAACAAAATGGTCTAGTTCCAGGCATACGCCCATCCAAATACCTAGAATAGTTTTCTATACCCGAACAGTATCCCAGTTCCCGAATCATTTCTAAGTCAAAATTGGTACGCTCTTCCAATCTTTTGGCTTCCAAATGCTTTCCAATTTCCTTAAAATAATCTACTTGTTTAACCAAATCCTGCTGAATTTCCCAAATGGCATTTTGTAATACATCAGGTGAAGTCACAAACATATTCGCAGGATAAATATTTAATTGCGTATATTTCTCAATTACCTGAGAGTCTTTAGGGTTAAAAACTTCAATATCCTCAATTTCATCCCCAAAAAAGTGAATGCGAAAAGGGTTATCGGCATAGCTAGGAAAAACTTCTACCGTATCTCCCTTTATTCGAAAGGTTCCCGGGGTAAAATCAGCTTCGGTTCGCGAATACAAACTCTGCACCAAACGATGTAAAAATTGGGTACGACTGATTACTTGGTCCAACTCAATACTCACGACATTTTTCTGAAATTCAATCGGATTACCAATACCGTATAGACAGGAAACTGAAGCTACAACAATAATATCGCGTCTTCCAGACAAAAGCGATGAAGTAGTACTTAACCTCATTTTTTCCAACTCTTCATTAATCGAAAGGTCTTTTTCTATATAAGTTCCCGTTACCGGTATAAAAGCTTCCGGCTGATAGTAATCGTAATACGACACAAAATATTCTACCGCGTTATTGGGGAAAAATTGTTTAAACTCCGAATAGAGCTGGGCCGCTAAAGTTTTATTATGAGCTAAAACCAAAGTAGGTTTTTGTACTTCTTGAATAACATTGGCAATAGTAAATGTTTTCCCAGAGCCCGTAACACCGAGTAAAGTCTGGTATTTTTCTTGATCTAGTATGCCCTGTGTTAGTTTCTGTATGGCACTTGGCTGGTCACCAGTAGGTTGGTAATCCGATACTACTTTAAATTCCATAGGGCTAATTTTTTCAAAATTAAGTAATAATCCTAAAAGAAAGGTATAAAAAAAGCGCAAGTCTAACTTGCGCTTTTTCAAATAATATTATAAAATTCTAACGAATTATTTTACTTTGAAAACTACTCTACGAGCAATTTCACGAGCTTTGTTAGAAGATTTTTCAACTGAATCATCGATTCCGTTACCTTTTACAGAAATTTTAGAAGCAGCAACACCTGATTTTTCTAAAATATTTTTCACTGCAGTAGCACGTTTTTCAGACAATTGTTTGTTGTAGTTAGAGTTTCCTCCTACAGCATCAGCATATCCAATTACTTCAACAGAAGAAGAAGGATTACTTCTCAAATAAGTCACGATAAAGTTCATACCTTCAGTAGAAGCTGCAGTAGGTTGAGATTTGTTAAAATCAAAGTATACAGCAACGTATCCTTTGTTTATCAATTCTTTTACTAACGCACTGTCTTCAACAGTCATAGTTTCAACTTTTTGTTTTCCGTATTTCTCCTCTAAATAAGATTCGAAACTGTCTGGAATACCGTTGTTATTTTTGTCAATTGATCTACCTTTAACATCAACCATAGCTCCAGCAGGAGTATTTGGTTCTTGATCTAAATAATCTGCAACACCATCGTTGTCAGAGTCCATCATTTTATTCTCAACATCAGTTAATCTGTTGTCTAGTTCAGCCAACTTGTTGGTAGAAGAATCTCCATAATACCAGTCAGCATGAGTTCCATGTGCACCTAAGTAGATAGAAAGACCTAAAGTCGCATTATAAAGATTTCCTTGTAAACCTCTAGCACTTGATACATCTGTATAACCGTCATAACTATGGTTTTGTTGAGCATTTTTAATCATCGTAAAGTCTGCATTTAAAGCAACTCTTTCAGATAATTTCAACTGCCCTGTAATACCTGCCATAACGTTAGCCATTTGGTCGGTTCCTTTAAAACCATCGCTAGTCATCCAAGAATAACCAGCACCAGCGTGAGCTTGTATGTTTAATACTTTAGTCCACTCTTCAAAATTAAAAACTCTACCTAAGTTAACTACCCCTTGTAAGCTAGTTCTATAGTATTGAGTTTCAAATTTTTTACTGTCATCAGCATTTTCAATCTTGTCATACCCAAAATCAGCTTTAACACCGAATTTGTTGTTAAACATGTAACGAACTCCTCCATCAGCATGGATAAACCCAAAAGTATCTGCGAAATACCCTGAAGTGAAAGGTTCAGTAGGTTTTGTTAAACCTGCATTTAAGTCAACTGACCATTTGTTGTAAGGGCGCTCTTGTGCATTCATTGATCCGAAGGCAAGAACTGTAGCTAATACTGGTAATGCAATTTTTTTCATATTTTCTTTTTTTTAATAATTACTCCTTAAAGTAAAATCATAACTTTAAGGTGTTGTTACTACTGCAAATATAAAACAAAAAAATCTATTCATAAAAAAAAAACAGCTTATTTCAATTAAAAGTATAACTTTATTAAAATTAACACTAGTTTTAACATTTTATTTAATGATTATAAAGGTTTTTTATAGAAACTACCCCCAAGCCTATGTACATTTCAAAAATTTTCGTCACTGTCGATTGTGTTGTATTAACAAGTGAAGAATCTGGTTACCAGATATTATTAATAAAGCGAAAAAACGAGCCGTATAAAGATTCCTGGGCTTTACCCGGTGGATTTGTTGATGAAAATGAAGCGCTAGAAGTTGCTGCTGCGCGCGAACTAGAGGAGGAGACAAGTATTAAAGCAACCGAACTCCTACAAATTGGCGCTTTTGGAAAACCATTTCGAGACCCGCGTTCACATATTGTTAGTATAGCTTATTTTACTTTACTAAAAGAGAAAGTTCCGGCCAAAGCCCAAGATGATGCTAAAGAAGTTGGTTGGTTTTCTATTAATAACTTACCTTTGCTGGCCTTTGATCATGCGGAAATTATTTCAACCGCTTTAAACAAATTTATAAATGACCAATATATATAGGAGTAGAAGGTGGGTAAAACCAGAAGACTTAAATGCCAACAGTACTTTGTTTGGTGGAACCTTATTAGCTTGGATCTCTGAAGAAGCGGCTTCTATGGCTATCATCGATTTAGAGAACAACAAAATTGTTTCCAAACACATGTCGGCTATTGATTTTCTGAGTACGGCCAAACAGTCTGATATCATCGAGATTCAACTGAAAGTAACGCGTTATGGAACCACATCCATTACCATGACCTGTCAAGTCTTTAACGCAATGACCAATGAATTGATCATTACGGTTGAATCCATTACCATGGTTAATTTGGGCGAAGACGGCAAACCCGCAGCGCACGGAGTAACTAAAACCAAATCTTTTTTATAATTTTCAATACGCTTTAGCATGACCAACAATAATATTTATAAGTCGCGAAAATGGGTTAAACCAGAGGATTTAAACGCAAACAGTACCTTATTTGGAGGGCGTTTGTTAGCCTGGATTGACGAAGAAGCCGCCTTATTTGCCGTTTTAATCTTGAAAAACAGAAGAGTGGTGACCAAATACATGACTGAAATTAATTTTATGAGTTCTGCTCGTCAGTCCGATATCATTGAAATTCAATTTGAAATCACGAAATTCGGAAAAACATCCTTGCAAATTAAATGTTCAGTTTTTAACATTATGACTAAAGAAACCATCATTACTGTAGAAGCTATTACGATGGTACATTTAGGTGAAGATGGAAAACCTTCGCCTCATGGACTTACTGATCTGGGTTGGTTTTAGTTTGCAAATTTGTCCAAATCTACAGCAGAGGGTAATTCGTAAATTTCCAAATCAAAATAGGGGACAGCTGCTATAAAATGATCGAATATGTCGGCCATTATAGCCTCGTGATTCACCCAGGTTTTATCTAGCGTAAAAGCATATATCTCCAATGGAATTCCCTTTTCTGTAGGTTGTAAATGGCGAACTAAAGTGGTCAATTCCTTATTTAAACCGGTATGATTGGCTAAATATTGGTTCATATACTTTCTCAATAATCCCAAATTGGTCATGTTTCGACCGTTGATATGGAGTTTTTTATTGATTTTGTGTTTGGTATTGTAGTTATGGATATCAGCTTGACGGTGTTCTATAAAAGCCGCTACCAACTCAATTTCTTTATAGCGTTCTAAGTCGGCGTCGGTTAAAAATTTAACGCTGTTTTCTTTGATGTATAAAGCGCGCTTAATACGCCTACCTCCAGAATTAAACATTCCTCTCCAGTTTTTAAAAGAATCTGAAATTAAACTGTAAGTCGGTATGGTAGTAGTAGTGTTATCAAAATTACGAACCAAAACAGTAACTAGATTGATTTCCATAACATAACCGTCTGCTCCAAATTTTTCACTGGTAATCCAATCGCCAATTCGCACCGTGTCGTTTAAGGTTACTTGAATGCTCGCAATAAAGCCCAATATACTGTCTCTAAAAACCAATATAGTTATAGCCGACAGTGCTCCAAAAGCCGTTAATAAATCCCTGAAATTGGTACTAAACGTATTTAATAGAATGGAAATAACTGTAAAAATCCACAAAAAAGTTATAAAAACTTGTGCTTGATTATCTATGGGTTTATCGAGAAATCTCGGTTTGGTTTTTAGGTAATCTCGTATGGAAAATACGATGCTTTTTAAAATGTATAAGGTTAATATGGAGACAATTACAAAATACAATTTATTCCAAAGCATTAACTCTTCGAATTCTTTTAAATAAATGTATTTTAAGGAATTATTTACTAAACTTAATGGAATAAGATGTGCCAAATAGGCATAAGCCTTATTCTGTACTAAATAAACATGGAAACGAAAACGAGAGCGGCTTGAAATAAACTTGGAAAAAGTATAAATAACTTTTTTTAAAATATAATCGAGTAAAAAACCTATGGCAAGTGCTAAAACCGTATTGATTACTAGAATTATAGAATCCACAACATCAGGCTGTAAATTCAATTCACTTAATACGTTTTTTACCCAACTATATGGAATCATATTCTAATTTAAATTAAGACGGCGATTCCGTTTTTAACATTTTGAACTCCACATAAAAAGTCCCAAAAGGTATGATAGAAGCAATGCAAATTAAGAAATATTTGGACCAGCTCCATTTTTCATCAAACTTAAGTACCGTAGCCATTACAATATAAGCAATAAATAGAAGTCCATGAGCCATTCCAACAGGACCAACCAATTCTGGTTTATCCATAAAATACTTCATAGGCATAGCTATAAAAAATAAAGCCAACAGGGAAATCCCTTCCAAAAAAGCGATAATTTTAAAAATTTTCAACATGAAAAAAATGATTTTATAAGGTTATGAGTTTAGTGTACTAAAATACATTTAAAAAAAAGAAAACAAATGATTTTTACAAAAAAAGGCTCGGGAATTATCCTGAGCCTCTATAATTTATGATCGCTTTAAGAAATTTATGCTTCTTGAAGTTTTGAGTTGTATTCTTTTAAATCAGCCACGTTATGTTTGTTACTTAAGTCAGTAAACAAAGAAAGGATATACTGTAAGCTTTCCATATTGTTTTCCGTTACAGTTACTTTTTCCGTTTCGATTGGATTTTCTTCGTCTATAGGTTCATCTGAAGGAATATCAATCAAGAATGCACCATTTGCCAAGACGTGTTCATATGTCAAACGAATTGCTTTTACCAATATAGGATTTTCTTCTAAGAGTGCAAATTCTCTTAATTTTTTTAAGTCGGTAACAAAATCTTCTACAACAAGTCCGTTAGCAATTAAATCTGACTGAACTTTCTTGATTAATTTTTGTGCATGAGAGTTTTCCACTGTAATATCTTTAAATTAAAAAATCATTTTGGTTTGCAAAAATAATCTTTTCTAATTTGATTACTATTAAATTAGAATATTTTTATTGACAATAACTGTTTTTTTTAATGCACAAGATTTATTTAAATAAAAATCAGTACAGTTTTTATAGAAACCATATTTTAGACAGACAATATGCGCATAAAGTACTATCTGAGATTTTTATTTGTTTATATAGATCACCAATTGATTAAAGGAGGTTTTTACCTTCTCTAATTGCAGATATGAATATGAACTATAATATATATTATGTAAAATAGAAAAAGAAATCCCCTGCATCGTTTACAATAACCACTAGACTTTCTAAACTACCGGTTTTTTGTAAGTCCAATTTCTTTACATTTACGATCTTAAATATAGTTGTACATGATCTATCTAATTTTAAGCATATTGTGTAGCGTTTCCGTTGGTGTGCTTTTAAAAATATCTAAAAACAAAGGAACCAATATTTTCCAAATGGTTAGCGTCAATTATTTAGTTGCGTTGATTTTGTGTTATAATTTATTTCCCATAGATCTTTCCAATATTCCAACAGATTTACCTTGGCACATATTAATTCCACTGAGTTTATTATTACCGACTATATTTGTAATTTTATTTCATTCCGTTAATCAAGTTGGCATTATAAAAACGGATATCGCACAACGATTATCATTAGTTATTCCGATTCTAGCGGCCATACTAATTTTTCAAGAACAAATTACGCTCTTAAAATACCTCGGACTGGCTTTCGGATTGACAGCGATATATTTTACGTTAAATAAAAAAGATTTAAGCGCTAAAGCGGACAAAAATTCAGCTTTGTTTCCTTTATTTGTTTTTATTGGGTTTGGAGTAATTGATGTGTTTTTTAAGCAGATAGCACTATATACAACGCTTCCATATACCACCTCGCTTTTTTATGTTTTTGCTTTTTCACTATTGGTATCGCTGTTAATCAACGTTTACAAAATCTTTGTAAAAGGAGCTGTATTGAGTTTAAAGAATTTGTATTTCGGCCTTCCTTTAGGAATACTAAATTTTTTAAATATTTACTTTTACTTAAAAGCCCATACTTTGTTTTCAGACAATCCAACAACGGTATTTGCCATGATGAATTTTGGAGTGATACTTTTGGGAACGCTGATTGGTGTAGTCGTATTTAAAGAAAGTTTATCCAAAAAAAACATGTTTGGTTTGCTTTTAGCCATAATAGCCATAAGCCTCATTGCTAGCGCACAGTATTTAACCTAAAAAGGGTAGGAAAACCACTGTCTCCCTACCCTTTTATATTTAAGAATGATTATAACTACTTGTTTTTCAAAGCAATTATATTATCTATACTTTCTGGATTAATCAAAGTAGAGATATCACCAAAATTGTCCGTATCTCCTTTGGCAATAGCGCGTAATATTCTGCGCATAATTTTTCCAGAACGGGTTTTTGGCAAACTTTCCACAAACTCTATTTTATCCAATTTGGCAATCGCACCGATATGACTCGATACGTAGTTATTGATTTCTTTGGTTAAGTTCTCGCGATCTCGGTATTCTCCTTGTACTTTTAAGGTTATAAAACCGTATAAAGCTTGTCCTTTGATATCGTGTGGATAACCAACAACAGCACTTTCCGCAACTGCAGGGTGTTCGCTAATCGCATCTTCGATTGGAGCGGTACCCAAATTATGACCTGACACTATAACTACATCATCGGTTCTACCCGTTATTCTATAATAACCTACTTCATCTCTTAAAGCACCATCACCCGTAAAGTATTTTCCGGGAAATTTCGTAAAATAAGTTTCTATATATCTTTGGTGATCTCCCCAAATGGTTCGAGCCATTGCTGGCCAAGGAAATTTAATACACAGATTGCCATCTACTTGATTATCTTCAATTTCGTTTCTTTTATCGTCCATCAAAACCGGCTGAATTCCCGGTAAAGGCAAAGTCGCATAAGTTGGTTTTGTAGGAGTTATAAAAGGCAAAGCAGAAATTAAGATACTTCCCGTTTCCGTTTGCCACCAAGTATCGACTATAGGACATTTTTTCTTACCTACATGATCGTTGTACCAGTGCCAAGCTTCTTCATTTAAAGGCTCTCCAACAGAACCAATTACGCGTAAACTCGACAAATCGTGTTTGTTTACATAACTGTAATCTTGAGTCATCAACGAGCGAATTGCTGTTGGTGCTGTATAAAACTGAGTAATTTTATACTTATCGATGATATCCCAAAAACGACTGTAGGTTGGATAGGACGGTATCCCCTCAAAGAGCACTGTTGTTGCTCCATTTAGCAAAGGACCATACAATATATAAGAGTGGCCTGTAATCCAACCAATATCTGCAGTACACCAAAATATATCGGTGTCTTGATAATCAAAAATATTTTTAAAAGAATAGGCCGTTTGAACCATATAACCTGCGGTTGTATGCACCATTCCTTTTGGTTGTCCTGTAGAACCCGATGTGTATAAAATAAATAGGGGATCTTCTGCATCCATAACTACGGCCACATGATTGGGTACAGCTTCTTCCAATAAAGGCGCCAACCATAAATCTCTATCGGCTTTCATCGTAATTGGTGTATGGGTTCGTTTTACGACCAACACCCTTTCAACTGACGGACAATCTTGTAAGGCTTCGTCAATTAATGGTTTTACAGCAATCACTTTATTGCCTCTAAAATTACCATCAGAGGTAATGACTAATTTACAACCAGCATCATTAACTCTTTTGCTTACCGCAGAAGAAGAGAAACCCGCAAAAATAACACTGTGAATAGCACCAATACGTGCACAAGCCAACATACTTACGGCTAATTCGGGTATCATCGGTAAGTAAATACATACGCGATCGCCTTTTTTAATGCCTTGATCTTGTAAAACATTAGCCATTTTAGTGACTCTACTATACAATTCGTTGTAAGTAATGTGTTCTGCGGCCTCATTCGGATCGTTGGGTTCAAAGATAATAGCGGTCTTCTCGCCTCTTTTAGCCAAATGACGGTCAATGCAGTTTTTAGTAATATTTAATTTTGCATTTGTAAACCATTTAAAATCAGCCTCCACCATATCGAACTCAAACACCTTATCCCAAGCTTGGTACCAAACAAAATTTTCTTCTGCAATTTTACTCCAGAATTTTCTAGGCTCTCGAACTGACTTTTTATAGTGTTTAAAATACTGTTCTAAATTTTCGATTTTATAATAACTCATTCTTTTAAATGAAATTTAAATTAAAGACTCTACATATTTTATAAAAATAATGCTTTTAAAAAAAACATACAACGTTTTTAAGATAGTTTTTCAACACATAAGGGTTAAAATAGCGATCTCTTCAAAAAATCTTATTACTTTTAGCTCGAATCAAAAAAATCAAACATGATATTTAATAGTAAAGTTCTTTTAGGAGTACTCGTAAGCTCCGGTTTGTTGACAGTTTCTTGTGACAAAAAAGCAGAAAAATCCGATTGGAATGAAAACAACCCCTTTTTTGCTCCAAGTACTCTCGCTTATCAAACCACTGATTTTAGTAAAATTAAAAATGAAGATTTCAAACCGGCACTTTTGGAAGGAATGCGTCAACAGTTGGAGGAAATTAAAATGATAACTTCTAATAAAGAAGCAGCTACTTTTGAGAATACCTTGGTAGCTTTGGAAAAAACCGGACAACTACTTATGCGTGCAAATAATGTATTTGGCTTATTAACCGGAGCAGATACCAATGAGGAGCTTCAAAAAGTAGAAGAGGAATTAGCTAAAAATTTTGCAGCTCATAATGATGCTATTTATTTAAATAATGCGTTGTTTGATCGAATTAAAACCCTTTATAATCAAAAAGCAGATTTAAAACTCGATGCAGAAGGCATCCGATTATTAGATCATTATTATGATGCGTTTGTATTGGCAGGTGCTAATTTATCAGACGACAACAAAGAAAAACTAAAGGTGATTAACGGTGAAATCGCAACCTTAAACACGCAGTTTTCCAATCAATTATTAGCCGCTACTAAGGCTGGTGGCGTTCGCTTTAAAAAAGAAGAACTCGAAGGTTTAGATGCAAACACCTTAAGTTCGTACCTACAGGAAGACGGTAGTTATTTAATCAGTTTAATCAATACCACTCAGCAACCGGATTTAATCAGTATGGCTAATAAGGATAGTCGTGCTAAATTATTTCATGCTTCTTGGACCAGAGCAGAGAAAAACGATGCCAATGATACCCGTGCAGCTATTTTAAAAATCGTTGCCAAGCGAGCTGAAAAAGCCCAACTTTTAGGTTATCAAAACTATGCTCAATGGAGTTTAAAAGATCAAATGGCCCAAACACCAGAAGCCGTAAACAACTTGTTGGGACAATTGATTCCAGCGGCTACTGCTATCGCTAAACAAGAAGCACACGATATTCAAAACCTAATCAATAGCGAAGGAAATCCCTTTGAACTAACCGCAGCTGATTGGGATTTTTATGGCGAAAAAATACGCAAATCCAAATACAATCTTGACGAAAATGAAATCAAACCTTATTTTGAGGTAAATACCGTTTTGGAGAAAGGGGTTTTCTATATGGCCGAACAGTTATATGGCATTACTTTTAAAAAACGTACCGATCTACCCGTATGGAATAAGGATGTAGTAGTCTATGAATTGTTTAACGATGATAAAACTTCTATTGGATTGTTTTACGGAGACTTTTATAAAAGAGATTCCAAACGAGGTGGTGCTTGGATGAGCAATATAGTTGGTCAATCGAAATTATTAAACAGCAAACCGGTTATCTATAATGTGTCCAATTTTACTAAACCGGCTGAAGGACAACCTGCATTAATCAGTTTTGATGATGTGACGACAATGTTTCATGAATTCGGACATGCCTTACACGGTTTCTTTGCCGATCAAACCTATCCTACTTTATCCGGTACTAATGTATCGCGCGATTTTGTAGAATTTCCGTCACAATTTCACGAGCACTTTGCCGTGATTCCTGCTGTGCTTAAAAATTACGCTATTCACAACAAAACTGGAGAAGTAATGCCAGATGCTTTGTTGCAAAAAATGCTCAATGCCATGAGTTTTAATAAAGGTTATGCCATGACAGAAATGTTAGCAGCCACTTCCTTAGATATGTCTTGGCATACTTTAGGTGTAGATGCTTCTATAAAGGATGTCGATCAATTCGAAAAACAAGCCTTAATAGACAAAGGAGTAGATTTGCCACAGGTTCCTCCGAGATACCGTTCTTCTTATTTTAGCCATATTTTCTCCGGTGGTTATGCTGCGGGATATTATGCCTATTTATGGGCGGAAATGCTTGATCACGATGCGTACAGCTGGTTGGTAGAAAACGGTGGAATGACCCGTCAAAACGGACAAAAATTAAGAGATGAAGTTTTTTCCAAGGGTAATTCAGAAGAATTGTCCAAGTTGTATAAAAGCTTTAGAGGTCAAGATCCTTCGATTACTCCGATGTTAAAAGCAAGGGGTTTAATCAAATAAATTCTATTTATGATCAAAACACAAAAGGCTGCCTCAATTAGAGACAGCCTTTTTATGTTTATACTACAATTACTTATTAGTAAATCTCAATTTATAAAATAGTCTATAAAAATTATTTCATTTTCATGTATAACCAAGCTCTTTTGTACTAAAAAAGCTTTTTAAAAAGAGATTGACTTAAAGATTGAACTGCGTGAGTTTCTCCTTTGCTACTTCAAACTCTACTAGTAATTTTTTAAATATATTTTCTACGGTATCAATTTGATGAATAATTCCCGCTATTTGTCCAATTTCCAACTCCCCTTCTACCAAGTCGCCTTCAAACATACCTTTTTTTGCACGTGCTCTTCCTAAATATTCCTTGAGTTGTTCAACACTTGGATTAGTTTGATATAAAGCGGCTAAGCCTTGATAAAATTCATTCTTAATCAATCGAACTGGAGCCAACTCTTTAAGTGTAACCAAGGTATCACCCTCGCCTACTTCTAATAACAAATTTTTAAAATTATCATGAGCAGAACTCTCCACACTGGCAGCGAAACGCGTGCCCATTTGAACACCATCCGCTCCTAATGCCAATACAGCCAAAATGCCTTGTCCTGAACCAATACCTCCCGCTGCTATCAACGGAATGCTCAATTGCTCCTTAACCATTGGAATCAAAGTTAAAGTAGTGGTTTCCTCCCTACCGTTGTGTCCGCCTGCTTCAAAACCTTCTGCAACTACAGCATCTACACCAGCCTCCTGTGCTTTTAAAGCAAATTTCGATGAGCTGACCACATGCACCACCGTGATTCCGTGTTCCTTTAAAAAAGGAGTCCAGGTCTTGGGATTACCCGCCGAGGTAAATACAATCTTTACGCCTTCTTCAACCAAAATATCCATTATTTCAGCTACGTTGGGGTACAACATCGGTACGTTTACACCAAAGGGTTTGTCCGTGGCTTTTTTACATTTTTGAATGTGTTCTCTTAAAACATCTGGATACATAGAGCCAGCTCCGATAAGCCCCAAACCTCCCGCATTGCTAACAGCACTTGCTAATTTATATCCCGAATTCCAAATCATTCCACCTTGAACGATGGGATACTGAATACCAAAAAGTTGCGTTATTTTATTCTCCATAAATTATTTTTTTGAAATTACTCCTGAGCCTATTAACTCATCTTCCAAATGCCAAGATACGAATTGTCCTTCAGTTATTGCCGATTGTGGTTCGTCAAATCGCACATACATTCCGTCTTCAAATTGATAAAGCGTTGCTTTTTGAAGGGGTTGACGATAGCGAATACGAGCCATAATAGCTTTGCTATCTCCGTTTTTCATTTTTAAATCTTCTCTAATCCAATGCACTTCATCCGCTTGAACAAACAAACTTTGATGAAACAAACCTGGATGATCATGTCCTTGACCGGTATATATAGCGTTTTCCTTTACATCAGTCGCTAGGATAAATAGGGCTTCCGCAGTACCTCCCACATTTAAACCTTTGCGTTGTCCGGTAGTAAAATAGTGTGCACCTTGATGTTTGCCTACTACTTTCCCCATTTGAGGGGTATAGGCAATAGCACGTGATTCGGCTTCCAATTGCTTTTCAAAACTGGTATAACTTACAGCTTCTTGTTGATAAATTGGACTGTTTTTGTCTATTTCATAAATCAAACCTTCTTTGGGTTTGAGTTGTTGTTGTAAAAATTCCGGTAAACGAACTTTACCGATAAAACACAATCCTTGCGAATCCTTTTTATCAGCCGTTATCAAATTCATTTTACTAGCAATCTCACGTACTTCCGACTTTAGTAATTCTCCAATAGGAAATAACGACTTAGCCAATTGTGCTTGCGACAACTGACATAAAAAGTAGGATTGATCCTTATTTGGATCCACTCCTGCCAACAATTGATACGCTTCTTTTTGCGCACCAGACTCATCGATAATATCCAAGGTGCCCTTACGGCAATAATGCCCTGTAGCCACATAATCAGCTCCCAAACTCAAGGCTATTTTCATAAACACATCGAATTTGATTTCACGATTACACAACACATCAGGATTGGGCGTTCTACCCATCTCGTATTCCTTAAACATATAGTCCACTATACGCTCTTTATATTGTTCGCTTAAGTCAACAGTCTGAAAGGGGATACCCAGTTTTTCCGCTACCATAAGGGCATCATTACTATCTTCTAACCAAGGACATTCGTTGGAAATAGTCACGGTATCATCATGCCAGTTTTTCATGAATAATCCGATAACCTCATATCCTTGTTCTTTCAATAAATAGGCTGCGACACTAGAATCTACTCCTCCGGAAAGACCTACAACTACTCTTTTCATATCTCGGATCTTTTATATTGATATGTCTCTGTATATCAAACAGTACTAAGATCAGCACTTGATGAATTTTACAATGACATGGTTTTATTAAAAAATTAAACCGCAAAAATACGACTTTTAATTTTTGAAGTTGCAGTAAATGATAATTGTTCTAAATGGTTATATAGTTTTAAACTATATACAGCTGCCTGAACTTACAACCTATACCATTAGTAAAAAATAAAAATCGCCAAAATTCTCAGCTGCTAATTCAAAAAAGTCTTTTGTTTTATCAAATGCTCTCCAAAATTTAATTTAATTGGTTATTTTAGATAAATATTTACACCTAAAAAATGATGACCAGGACTGCTAAATTTTTATCCTTACTGACACTACTAATGATTTTTACAGGGAAAATCTATGCCCAACACAAAATAACACATCTCTCTGCCACCGAATTGGTGGAAAAGCTTTACAAGGGAGACAAAAGAGCTAGCGTGGTTCAGTATTGGATACCCAATTGTGCCACAGCAGAAAGTCAAGTTCAACAATTTAAAATTTGGCAAGAAACCTATGGCAATCAAATCGATTTTTACTTTATCGGTATTACCAATAAGGATAGTTTAGTTTTAAATCTAATAGACAAAACGAATTACACCTATCCCCTATACATTATTGATGCAACTGTGGATGCCAATCTAAATCAACGAATGCAAACCTTTTCTATGCAATTAAACCAGTTGCTTAAAAGAAAACCACAATCTTTTATTACGTTATATTGGAACAATAAGAAACAAGCGATTCAACTGGATAGAAAAGCTACAATCAACGGAAAAAAATTGACCAAACTACTACAAGGGTAATCACTATTTTTAAAACACTACTATAGTCTCGAAGTGTAAAAAATAGCAACCCTAGCAACCTTAAACTTACGATCGAGCATTTATCTAAACTAAATATAAAAGTCGATTAATACTTTAGTATTCAAAAAAAATTAACTCATTATATTGTATTTGTTAACTGTAATTAATATATAATATTTATATTTAGAATCTAAACCATAAAAATATAATATGAAAAAACTTTTTGCAATGAGCCTTTTCGCTCTAAGTACCCTAAGTATGTTCGGAGGAAACATAGAAAAAAATAATGCAAGTACTCCTGCGCAATCTGAAATCACCGAACAAGTTGGGACTGTCAGCTGTTATCATATTACTATGATTGAACAGTACTACGTTAATCACCAATCAGGCCCGGCAATAACAGTTCTTGATGAGTTTAAATTATACACTGAACAAGGATTTGAACAACGTCTTCAAGAGCTGGATGCTCTGTATATAAATACTTTTAGTTTTAAAACGGGTAACGGAGTGCTTTATACTGTTAGTTCTACAAAATCAAGTATATATAATTGTATTAGTGTAAGCACAAACTAATTATATAAATTGACAAATAAAAAACGGGGCTGTCTTTCCAGACAGCCCCGTTTTGGTATTATATTAATAAATCTTATTTTTTACCTTTTATTTTTTGTTGTTCCTGAGCTTGCTCCATCATCTGTTGCATTTTCTTTTGGAACTTACTTTGTGGACGATCAGTCTTTTTGTTCTCGTCCATTTTGTTTTTCAATTTATTTTCGTTCACGATGTGGTTTTTTATCACATACATGATTCCAATAGTAATCGAGTTGGAAATGAAATAATACAAACTCAAACCAGAAGCGTAGTTATTAAAGAAAAACAACATCATAATTGGAGAGATGTAAATCATCACTTTCATGATTTTACTCATATCCGGCATACCCTCTTGTTGAGGAGCGCTCATCTGTTGATCACCCGTTGTCATTTTCATGTAAAAGAAGATCGCTACCGAAGCCAATAAGGGGAACAAACTGATGTGGTTACCATAAAAAGGAATGGTGAATGGCAAATGTATTACCGCATCAAAGGACGATAAATCGTCTGCCCAAAGGAAACTTTTCTGACGCAAATCAAAAGCTGAAGGGAAAAACTGAAACAACGAATAGAATATCGGTATCTGCAGCAATGCAGGAATACAACCGGCCATCGGATTTACTCCTGCTTTGGAGTATAACTTCATGGTTTCTTGTTGTTTTTTCATTGGGTCATTCTTGAACTTCTCATTCAATTCCGTTACCTCTGGACGAATTACTTTCATCTTAGCTTGTGATAAGTAAGATTTATAAGTAATTGGCGACATAAATAATCTTACTAAAATAGTAAAGACAATAATCGCAATTCCGTGTGGCAAGAAAGAAGTTAACAAATCAAATGCAGGAATGAATAAATACCTGTTAATCCATCCAAAAATTCCCCAACCTAGAGGAACGATTTCATCTAAATTTCTATCGTATGATTTTAATATTTTATAATCTGTAGGACCATAATACAAATTCATATCGTAATTCAATTCACCATTTTTATAATCTAAAGGTAATTTAGCTGCAAAATGTTTGGTGAAAACCGTATCTATTTTTTCATCATTTACCAAGTTTTGAGAATTCAATTCTACAGTAGAAAACGGTGTACTAGTCAATAAAATAGACGTAAAGAAATGTTGCTTAAAAGCGATATAGGTAACGTCTTTTACAATTTTATCATCCGATTTACTCGTAGGACTTAAATGGTTGTCTTTACCTCCTTCGTATTCGTAAGCCAATTGGGTATATCTATTTTCATAAGAAATACTCATCTCGTTTCTATACGTTTTTATTTCCCACTCCAATTGTGGTTTTTTAGACGGATCCACCAATTGATTTAAACCTTGAGTACGAATGGCAAAATCCATCATATAATCACCCGGTTTTAAAACATAACGATATTCCAAAAATTGGTTTTCGCTTGATTTTAAACGCATGGTTAATACTTGATTTTCTCCTTCTTTGGACAACTGAGGCTCAAAATATAAATCTCTAGTATTTAAAGTACGGCTATCCGCAGTTTGAAATTCTAAATTAAATTTGGAATTATTGTTTTTAATCAATTCAACCATTTCGTCAGAATGCTTATTGAATCTTTTAAAATTATTGATTTTAATGTCTTCAATAATACCTCCTTTATTTGAAATACGAATCGTAAGTACATCGTTTTTTAATTCGGTAACTCCGCCTTGAGCCGATGCTAAAGTTGCGCTATAAGCAAAAGCACCTAAAGAAGCTTTTAACTGAGTTAAAGCCAATGAATCTGCAGCAGTTTGATGTCCAGCAATAGCCGATTCTACTTGTTGAGATTGGGCCGTAGTGACTTGTTCTTTTTGGGCTTTTTCATTATCTTTTACAATGGCTTCTTTCTCTTTTCCGATGTTGTTAAACATCATCCAGATCAATAAGGCTGCTATAATGACAAACCCAATAATACTATTACGATCTATTTTTTTTTCTTCCATTACTTGGTGTTACTTATTTCAAATATTTTGAACGTTTATACTAATTCAATTTTGCTGTTATAGTGCAACTCTACTACCGCTATTATTTTAATTTATGTGCAACGGCTGCTTTTACAAATCCCACAAATAAAGGATGTGGTGCCGCTACGGTACTCTTATATTCCGGGTGGAATTGAACACCCACAAAGAAAGGATGGTTTTCCAATTCAACAATTTCTACCAATCCCGTTTTAGGATTAATTCCAGTAGCTTTTAAACCGGCCTTTTCAAATTCACTTAAATAATAATTATTGAATTCGTAACGGTGACGGTGACGTTCGTTAATTAAATTCGATTGGTAGATTTCAAAAGCTTTTGTATCGTTTTTGATTTCACAATCCCATCCGCCCAAACGCATGGTTCCTCCTTTGTCGGTTATGGTTTTTTGCTCTTCCATAAACGTAATCACAGGATAGGTGGTATTGGTATTAACTTCAGTTGAATTGGCATTTTCGTAATGCATCACATTACGAGCATATTCAATCACAGCCATTTGCATTCCCAAACAAATTCCCAAAAAAGGAATATTGTTTTCTCTTGCATATCTAACCGTTTCAATTTTTCCTTCTATACCACGTGATCCAAATCCTGGAGCCACTAATATACCGTCTAAATTCGCTAACTTATCAGCAGCATTTTTAGCAGTTAGGTATTCAGAATGAATACTAATTACATTAACCTTGGTTACATTTTCTGCACCAGCATGAGTAAAAGCTTCTAAAATGGACTTATAACTGTCTTGTAATTCTACATATTTACCTACCAATCCAATGTTTACCGTGTGTTGTGGGTTTTTTAGTTTATGTAAAAACTCGTTCCATTGTACTAAATCAGGTGTGGCTTTTTCTGGGAGATCCAATTTTTTCAAGGCAACGCGATCCAAACCTTCTTCCAACATTAAATTCGGTACTTCATAAATGGTTGAAGCATCGATAGATTGGATTACCGCTTCGCGTTTTACATTGCAAAAAGCAGCCAATTTCTGACGAATCTCTGTTGATAATTCATGCTCCGTTCTACAAACCAATATATCGGCTTTAATACCGCTTTCCATCAAGGTTTTAACCGAGTGTTGCGTCGGTTTTGTTTTTAACTCTCCTGCGGCAGCCAAATAAGGCACTAAAGTCAAATGGATTACTATGGCATTGTTATCACCGAGTTCCCACAATAATTGACGTACCGATTCTATATAAGGCAACGATTCTATATCGCCAACCGTTCCTCCGATTTCCGTAATCACGATATCGTATTTACCGCTTTTACCTAAAAGCAACATACGCTCTTTAATTTCATTGGTGATATGAGGTACCACTTGTACCGTTTTACCCAAAAACTCCCCTCTACGCTCTTTCTCTATTACAGAAAGATATACCCTTCCCGTAGTAACATTGTTAGCCTGTGAAGTAGGAACGTTTAAAAAACGCTCATAATGTCCTAAATCCAAATCGGTTTCAGCTCCATCATCAGTTACAAAACATTCCCCGTGTTCGTAAGGATTTAATGTTCCTGGATCTACGTTAATATAAGGATCAAATTTCTGTATGGTCGATTCGTATCCTCTGGCTTGTAGTAGTTTAGCTAAAGAAGCAGCAATAATGCCTTTTCCCAAGGAAGAGGTAACGCCGCCGGTTACAAAAATATATTTAGTTTGTTTCATCGAATGTTGTGTTGTAGTTGTTAAAAATAAAACTTGGCAAAAGTACGAATTTTTGAATCATACTTCTAATTAATTGTGAGTTTAATATGACGCTTTTGTTGAAGCTACTCCCAATTACCAATTACTTTTTATAGTTGTTTTTAATGTTTTTAATAAGTGATTCCAGTCCGTTTAATTTGATTTCATAAATCAACTGCAACTGCTCGCCCAATTTCCCTTTGGGAAAGCCTTTGTTGTGATACCAAACGACATAATATTCCGGTAAATCTACAAGAAAACGCCCTTCGTATTTTCCGAAAGGCATCTTAGTATGGGCAAGTTCTATTAAATATTGTTGGTTGTTTGTTTGAAGCATTACTTCCAGTTAAATTGTATATCCTTTTCGATATCAGTATGTAAACTTAAAAATACAGGGCAATTCATAGCTACACGTTCCAAAATCACTCTATCCTTTTCGTCTGCAACACCATTCACGACAAAACGAACAGTAACCTTTGAAATCATTCTAGGGCTTTCTCGCATTTCTTTAAAGACTTCTGCGCTGGAGTTCGAAATATCCAAACCCATACTTTTTGCTTTAATTCCCATTATGGTAAACATACAACTCGCTACTGCATTGGCAACCAAGTCGGTTGGCGAAAAAGCCTCTCCTCTACCTTGGTTATCTAGCGGTGCATCAGAAATAATAGATTGACCCGAACGCAAATGCACAGACTCGGTTCTTAAATCTCCTAAGTATTTTACTATTGACAACATTATTTTATAATTTTTACGGTTAGATCCTCATCGTAATACAACAAATATACTCCTTGGTTATACACTCCTCCATTTACAGTGGAATAAGCAAATTTATTCTCAACTTGTTGGGTGGTATATTTTGAAATGGTCTCTTCGAAATCTTCATTTTGGAACATTCTCGAAATCACGTCAAATGTAACATCAAAACCACGAGTGGCATAACGATTTGGATAGATATTGTTTTCCTTTTTATACATTTTAGCAAAACGAGTACCGTTTTCACTTTCATTCTCACGGGTTACCGATGCATACATCAATTTGAGTTTTGTCAAAGCATTTAAAGATATTTCAGTATAGTCAAAAACTTCGTTTTTATCAAATGTAGCCAATTGAATATCATGTGTAGCCAACTTGGAAATCAAGGCATTTGTCGTACTTAAGGCCGTTTGAATACTACCGGTATCCAAAATAACAAAATTCTTGGTTGAAGTACTTAGATAATCAGCTACTTTAGATGCTTCCGAACCGTTTAACACTTTGATATTGGGATAATTTTGCTGTAAAAAACTTTTGGTCGAGGTTTTCTTTTCATCGACAATAACGACTATCTTCCCCTTTTGACTCAACATATAATCAACCATATATCTTTTTAAGTCATCTGAATTGGGCATCGTCTGAATCAAGTTTGGCCCCGACTTACCCTTCTCCGTTGACAAAGGAGATACTAAAACAACCTTACTTTCCTTAATTAAGGCAGCGGTCTGAATCACGTTTTTCTGGAAAAACGGACCAATAATAACATCGGTCGCACTAAAGTTTTCACTGGAAAACAGATTGGATACTTCTGAAGTGGAACTGGTCTCTTTAGAATCGTAAATTCTAACCTTTAAAGGCAACCCCAATGTCTTTGCCGAATCAATAGCTATTAGAGCACCGGAGTAAAAATCCAAAGTCATGTTTAAAAAAGCATCTTTTTTTAACTTTTCCTGAATATCGTCTTTGGCTATATTAATTTTATGGGCATTAAAAGGCAACAACAAAACCAATTCTTTGGATTTGTTCTTGTCTAGGGAGCGGGTTAAATCTTTATAAGAGCCCGAACTGTAGGTTGTCGTTTTTGAACCGCTAGCAGCTATCCCTTTTTCTGAAGCCGACCCAGGTACTTTTAAAGTCATACCCACGCGTAGTCCATAACTCAACTCTGGATTTAATGCCAACAATTGCTCTGGAGAAATCTGATATTCTTTACTTAAGTTAAAAATAGTTTCTTTGGGCTCAACTACTATTTCCTTGTAAGTTACAGTATTAGTAGTTTTTACATCATTTACCTTAAGTGTTTCTTTAGGTTCTTTTTTCGAAGGTACTATTAAAGCTTGCCCTTCCACTAAACCTTGAGTTTTTAATAATGGATTCAATTCATACAGCTGCTGTATTGATGTTTGATACTCAATAGCTAATCCATATACCGTTTCCTTAGGCCCTACTACAATTGTTTTGGTATTTGAAGGTAGATACTCCTTAACCACTTGAGCAGAGGAAGCGACTAAAGTATCCAATTTAGCGATCGGCTTTACAGCTACCGCTGCCGTAATAGCGGGCTCCAAATGGATTATTTCCCCCGATTTAAGTCCGTTTTCTTTTAAACCCGGATTTAAGCGGTACAATTCGTCTATGGAAATTTGATACTTTTTGGAAATGCCATAAAGCGTCTCCTTACTTTCCACCAAATGATTTTTAGACGTTGAAGTTACCGTTGAAATACCGCCTTTTTCAGAATTCGAAACCACGGGAATTAACAAAACAGCCTTTTCTTGCAATCCGCTTTCAACTTCTGGATTGTATTTTAAAATATCCTTTACCCCAACACTGTATTGCTTGGCAATATCCGTAAGGGTTTCTCCTTTATTAACTCTGTGCTGCTTAAAAGTTACGGTTTGAGCCTGTACACTCATAACGCCGCTCAAAGTCAAAATTGCAAGGCTACTTAAAAACTTCTTTTTCATTTCTTTTGTGTTTATAAGTGAATAAGTCGCTGTAAAAAAATTACAACGACTTATTCTACATTACTTTATTCCCATTCAATAGTGGCTGGTGGTTTAGAACTAATGTCGTAAACTACTCTGTTAACACCTTTTACTTTATTTATAATTTGATTGGATATTTCCATCAAAAATTCATAGGGTAAATGCACCCAATCAGCAGTCATTCCGTCGGTTGATGCTACAGCGCGCAATGCCACTACTTTCTCATAAGTACGTTCATCACCCATAACACCTACACTGTTTACCGGTAGTAAAATAGCACCGGCTTGCCATACTTGATCGTATAGTCCGTGTTCTTTTAAGCCGTTGATAAAAACAGCATCTACTTCTTGAAGAAGACTGACTTTTTCTGCAGTAATATCACCTAAGATTCGAATAGAAAGCCCAGGACCCGGGAAAGGATGTCTTCCCAATAATTCAGGATCAATACCCAAAGAAGCACCAACTCTTCTCACTTCGTCTTTAAACAACATTCTCAAAGGTTCTACGATTTTTAACTTCATAAAATCAGGTAGTCCCCCAACATTGTGATGTGACTTAATAGTAGCAGACGGTCCTTTAACAGAAATAGATTCTATGACGTCGGGATAGATAGTTCCTTGAGCTAACCAAGTCACATCTTCTATTAGTTTAGCCTCGTCATCAAATACTTCAATAAAAGCTTTACCAATGGCTTTTCTCTTTAATTCTGGATCTTCTAATCCTTTTAAAGCAGTCAAAAAACGTTCGGAAGAATCAACCCCTTTTACATTTAAATTCATGCCTTTATACTGTTCCAATACATTTTGGAATTCGTTTTTTCTTAAAAGACCGTTGTTTACAAAAATACAATATAGGTTTTTACCTATTGCACGATGTAATAAAACAGCCGCAACGGTTGAATCAACACCTCCTGAAAGGGCTAAAACTACTTTGTCGTCTTTTATTTTCTCACGCAAATCACCGATGATCTCATCGACAAATGCTTTCGGAGTAAAGTCTTGTGCTACTCCAGCTATATCCACTAAAAAGTTTTTAAGCAATTGTGCTCCATCAGTAGAGTGATATACCTCTGGGTGAAATTGAATAGCATAAGTTTGCTCACCTTCAATTTTGTAAGCGGCATTAGATACGTCTTTTGTACTCGCCAAAAGCACCCCATTAGTAGGTAAGGTTTTGATCGTATCACTATGACTCATCCATACTTGGCTATTTAACTCGATACCCTTTAAAAGCGGTTCGTTTTCCTTGATGAAATTTAAGTTGGCTCTTCCGTATTCTCTAGTACTTGAAGGTGCTACTTCTCCACCGTGAAAATGGGCCAAATATTGAGCTCCATAACAAACGGCTAACAAAGGCAGTTTGCCTTTGATATTCGACAAATCCGGATGCAATGCTTCCGCAGATCGAACCGAAAAAGGACTTCCAGAAAGGATGACTGCATGAAAGGTCGATAAATCCTCAGGTAAATTGTTGTAAGGTAATATTTCGCAAAAAATGTTTAATTCGCGAACTCTACGGGCAATAAGCTGTGTGTATTGCGAACCGAAATCTAAAATAAGTACGTTGTGTTGCATATGCAAAAATAGGTATTTTCTAATGGATTCCAAAAATAGGTTTTGGATTTTTTTTTCAACAAACGACAAACCATTTTCACAAACTATTCAAATGGTTTATCGACAGGACAAATTAACAAATTAATTAGGTCTTTTAATCCTTATTTACACAGTATTTTTTATGATATTCATTTATTTTTAAATACCACTTTCAATTCAGCAGCTGCATTTTCTATTTCTATCCAATTAAGATAAAACTAATGTATTTAGCAGTAAAGCCTTACAAGCAAACTAAAAAGAAATAGTACATTTCAAAGGATTTTACAAAATATAATCAACTTTTTTTATTAAATTAGTCCTTATTTGATAATCCCGCCTATCCAAGCGTATTATAATGAAATAATGGCCTTATTTTTGCATTCATTGAAAATTAAAATCCCAGTACTATGATTCAGAAAAGCAACTATTTTATTGTTGTATTGAGCATCTTAACCTTGGCATCTTGTAAAAAAGATCCTGAAAAAAGCATCCCAATAGTGATACAATCCCAAGTTATGGATAGTATTTTTAATCATGCTTTTGAAGGCGTAATTCCCTGTCCGGATTGTCCGGGTATAGAAACTACTATAGCGATACATGCTGATAGCACTTTAAATAAAACGCTTTATTATCGTGATAAGGAAGATTTTCCACAATATTCTCAAGGAACCTGGAAGCTAAAAGATTCTGTTTTTGAAGCTAATTTTGATGGAAGCAAAGAATTCTATAAGATCAAATCTGGTGATTTGCTCGCACGTGTAGGTTCTGACCGTAAAGAAGTTATTGGAAAATTGGCTAAGGACTACCTACTGACCTTAAAACCCAAAGTGGTTTTAGATAGTTTAGCTGGTGTTTATACCCTAGGCGATTCGCTAAGCAATCCTTATATCGTTGTCGATTTAAAACACTTAAAGAAAAACAACTTTGAAGTAAAAATAAGTTTATCATCTAAGGAGAAAACAGCGGAATTTCTGGCAAACGGTATTTATAATTCAGACAACAATCAAATTGAAGTTCCTATAACTCCAGCCTATCCCGATTTAAAAGGTGTTCTAACTGTACAGTTTAGCCAATCAAAGATTCACATCGGTACTAAAGACAAAGATGAAGCAGCTGAACTGAAAAGCTTTTGGGAAGGGAGTACCATTGGTGGAACCTATCGCAAACAATAACTCAAATAAGGTGTTATCACCGCTTACATATTTTATAAAAACAAACGAAAATTCATGAAAAAATCGGTATTATCCTCCCTTCTATTTCTTTTTGCCCTTAACTGCCTTAGTACAACAGAAGTATATTCGCAAAACAACAATTTGCTAAATAAAATTTCTAACAAAATTGGTAAAAAATCAACGGATACAAAAAACACCACTACCAAAACCTCTACCAACAATATTTTAAACATGGACCAAAACAAAATTGGTGCCGGACTAAAAGAAGCCTTGGAAAGCGGTATCGAAAAACAAGTGGTTAAACTGACTCAAAAAGACGGTTTTTATAAAAATGATTTAGTCAAGATTTTATTACCTGAAGAATTGCAAAAAGTGGACAATACCCTAAGAAAAATTGGTATGTCTAGCTTGGCAGACGAAGGTTTAAAAGTAATCAATAGAGCCGCGGAAGAAGCGGTTAAAGAGGCTACACCAATATTTATTGATGCCGTTAAAAACATTACTTTTGACGATGCTAAAAATATCCTATTGGGGTCCGAAGACTCCGCAACGCAATATTTGGAAAAAGCGACTACCCAAAACCTTTATTCCAAATTTAATCCGGTTATTCAAGCATCTTTTGAAAATGTAGGAGCCGACAAAGTTTGGAGTAATATTGTCAATACTTACAACGCTATTCCGCTAGTAAAAAAGGTAAATCCCGATTTGACTGATTACGTTGCAAATGAAACGCTGGCTGGTGTCTTTAAAATGATTGCTGTCGAAGAAAAGGAAATTAGATCTAACACAGGCGCATCACGAAATACCCAGCTATTAAAGGATGTTTTCGGTTTGCAAGACAAAATGGGTGGTTTATTTAAAAAATAACCAAGTGATTTTCCATTTCATAATATATAGATAACAAGAAGCTAACGCTGGAAAACTTAATTATAACGACCTTCGTCAGGTAATAAAATTGAGTTTCTAATAGTTAGGTTGATTGAAACTAGTATGCCGAATAGCCTAAAAACTATTCGGTTTTTTTATTCTATACGTTGCTGTAAAATCTTAAAGTATTCAAAGGCTTTAACCAAACGTGTTCCGTACCAAGAAAACATCTCACCATCCACAAACACCGTTTTAGCATGATGGGTACTCCTGCCTATTTCAAACGCGTGCTCTTCTTTAAACGGATAAGGTTCAGATGATAAAAACACCAAATCAGGATCCCCCTCTAATCTGATCTTTTTTAATTCTATTTCTGGATAACGGCCTTCCTTATGGGAATAAATATTATCAAATCGATTGATTTTTAATAATTCATCAATAAAGGTATCACCACCAGCAGCCATATACGGTTCTCTCCATATAAAATAAGCGGCTTTTTGTATGGGTCTTTCACTAACAAATTTCATAAAATCTTTTTGAGCAAAACGGATTTTATCATTCCATTTTTGAGCATCTGTCCTCTTGTTAAACAATCTTCCAAAGTCGCTGATCATCTGTTCATTATCGTCTATGGTAGAAATATCCGTCACCCATACCGGGCACAACTGCTTCAATTGTTCCACCATCTCCAAGGTATTTTCCTCTTTATTGGCAATTATGATATCGGGTTGTAAAAGTTTGATCTTTTCAAAGTGAATCTTTTTAGTACCACCTATGGTTTTTTTAGTCGATTTTAAATGATAGGGATGTACACAGAATTTGGTAATACCAACCAAACTCTCCTCCAAGCCTAAATCGAATAATAACTCCGTTTGCGAAGGTACCAAAGAAACAATTCGCTTCGGCGTATTATCAAAATGATGTTCTTGTCCTATTTGATCGTAAAAAGCAGGCATAATTCTAATTAATTAAAATATTGCGTTAGTATTTCTTCCATTTGCTGTTGCATTTCGAAAGCTTTTAATCGAGCCTGTTCCGCAAAATCAGCTTGTTTACCAGCAAAAATAATCCCTCGAGACGAATTGATTAATAAGCCGACTTGGGAATTTAGTCCGTGTTGGCAAACCGCGTGTAAATCGCCCCCTTGTGCACCTACTCCCGGTACCAACAAGAAACTATCAGGTACAATCTTTCTTATCTCACCAAAATATTCGGGTTTGGTTGCACCAACAACATACATTAAATTATGGTGGTTTTTCCAATTTTTCGAAGTTTCCAAAACCACTTGATATAATGGTTTTCCTTCACAAAGTTGGGTTTGAAAGTCAAAAGCTCCGGAATTGGAAGTCAAAGCCAGCATGATGGTCTGTTTGTTCTCAAATTCCAAAAAGGGTTCCACACTATCTTTGCCCATATAAGGTGCTACCGTAACACTATCAAAGGCCAAATCTTCAAAGAAAGCTTTTGCATACATAGAGGCCGTATTGCCAATATCGCCGCGTTTAGCATCGGCAATAGTATATAATTCCGGATAATTTTCATTGAGATAATCGATTGTTTTTTGTAAGGATGCCCAGCCTTTTAGGCCGTAAGCTTCATAAAAAGCAATATTGGGTTTATAGGCAACTGCCAAATCATGAGTAGCATCAATAATCGCTTTGTTAAACTCAAATATTGGATCTTCTAAATCTAAAAGATGGGTTGGGATTTTCGATAAATCGACATCAAGACCAATACATAAAAATGATTTTTTTTGATGAATTTGCGCTACTAATTGTGGTGTGGTCATGTTTTTTTATTTAAAATAGCCTTAAAAAAAACCACACATTACCGAAGTAAGTGTGGCGAATAATGTGTTATCTCAGAGATTAATAAACATCTTCTTCTTTCAGTTTTTCGGTATTGCTTACCAATTGAAGCTCTTCGATAACCTTCTGAATATTTCCATTCATAACCCCATCTAAATCATACAAAGTCAAACCAATACGGTGATCAGTCACACGACCTTGCGGATAATTATAGGTTCTAATTTTTGCAGAACGGTCTCCACTACTTACTTGTGAATTTCGTTTTTTAGCGTCTTGTTCTTGTTTTTTAGCCAATTCCATCTCGTACAATCTAGAGCGCAAAACACTTAAAGCTTTGTCTTTATTTTTATGTTGAGATTTTTCATCCTGACACTGAGCAACCAATCCTGTAGGAACGTGCGTCATACGAACCGCAGATTTGGTCGTATTTACCGACTGCCCACCAGGACCTGATGAACAGAAATAATCTATTCTCACGTCGTTCATGTCTATTTGAACATCAAATTCTTCGGCTTCTGGAAGCACCATAACCGTTGCTGCAGATGTGTGAACACGTCCTTGTGTTTCGGTTTGTGGCACACGTTGAACACGGTGTACACCAGCTTCAAACTTCAAAGTTCCATAAACGTCGTCACCAGTAACTTCAAAGATTACCTCTTTGAAACCTCCTGAAGTTCCGTCATTAGAGTCTACTAACGAAGTTCTCCAGCCTCTTCCCTCACAGTATTTTGTATACATACGGAATAAATCCCCTGCAAAAATACTGGCTTCATCTCCACCGGTTCCGGCACGAATTTCCACCATAACGTTTTTAGCATCTTCGGGATCCTTTGGAATCAATAAGAATTTTATCTCGTCTTCTAATTCCGGTAAGCGGTTTTTTGCCTCGTCTAACTGCATTTTGGCCATGTCAACCATTTCAGCATCACTTCCGTCGGCTATTATTTCGTTAGCTTCTTCAATGTTTGCTGTTAGGGTCAAGTATTCTTCTCGTTTTTCAACAAGCGCTTTTAAATCTTTGTATTCTTTATTTAATTGTACGTAACGCTTTTGATCAGAAATAACATCGGGTTGAATAATCAAATCCGATATTTCATCAAAACGTTGCTTTATAATTTGTAGTCTATCTAACATCTTCTATTATCTAAATTTCAGGATACAAAGGTATAAAAAAAGAGGAACATTACGAATAAGTTCCTCTCTTTAAAATCGACAATTTTATCTTATTTTTTAATTTCCACTGCGATATCTACATCTGTCCATGTTTTTCCTTCGTGTAAGTCCTTACAAAGTTCGTGGATGGAGTCAAAAGCGGCATTAGCACTAAAGTCAGCAATCATATCTATTGATCCGTTTATCTTTACACTAGTGTCTGTTGACTCATATGCAAAAATCTTCTCTTTTGTGACACCGTTCATCGTTATAGAAACCGCGACTTTACCATCCTTAAACGCTCCGAATGATCCCGTGATATTTCCTGCCATTTTTGCAAAGAAACCGGCTTTCAACTTATCATCTCTCAACGGATCTTTACTGTTTACTGTTGGGGTTTCTACCGTGAATTTAGCGCCTTCTAAAGACGCTATTAAAGTAGCTGCTTCTTTTACATCAGTAAGCTCCATTTTATCAAAAGTTCCTTTCACACCAACTTTTTTGGGTGTTTTAAAAGCGGTCCACTCTAGGGTATAGTCCAGATTCACTTTTTGTTCCGATACCGGAGTTACTTCTGTTGGATAAAGCTGTTCTACTTTGGTTTCTTCTTTTTTACCACAGCTAACGACTAAGGCGCCGATTAATGCTAAGGTTAGTAATTTCTTTTTCATAATAGTTGTTCGTTTATACTTTCTATTTAAAACAATGGTCTAAAATACAAATTTTGATTGTTTTAAGAGAACGATCTTACTTAATTTTTCCTTAATACAAAAAACAAAAAAAACCGGAATCTATCTTGACGATAAATTCCGGCTGTTGTGATTCCCACAAATAAATTATTTTTTTGGAATATTTTTTAATATTTCCAATACAAATTTCCAATATTTCTGTGCAGACGAAATACTAGCACGCTCAACAGGTGAATGCGCTCCTTTTATCGTCGGTCCAAAAGAAATCATATCCATATCTGGATAATTAGTTCCTAATATACCACATTCAAGTCCAGCATGACAAGCAACAACATCTGGTTTTGTACCGTTTTGTTTTTCATATATATCCGTCAATACATCCAGTATTTCTGAATTGGCATTTGGTGTCCATCCCGGGTATGAACCAGAGAATTCTACCTCACAGCCCATCAGCTCAAAAGCTGCACGTAAGGAAGTAGCTAAATCTAATTTTGAAGTTTCTACAGAAGAACGCGTCAAACATTTAACCGCTAATTTACCTGCTCCAACTTCTACTTTGGCAATATTATTTGAAGTTTCGACCAAATTATCAAAATCAGCACTCATACGATATACCCCGTTGTGTGCTGTGTACATGGCTCGAACAAAGAAAAATTGAGCCATATAGGGCATCACTTTTTTAGGAGTATCTTCTATTTTCTCAAAAACAACTTCCAGGTCTGGCTCTGTAGTTTTGAATTCTGTTTTGATTTCCTCAACAATCTGTTGCATATCAAAAACAAAAGCTTCATCATATACTTGAGCAATAATCACTTTCGCTACACTTTCTCTTGGAATAGCATTACGTAGACTACCCCCTTTTATTTCTGCAATTTGTAATCCAAAAGTATCAAATCCGTCAAAAAGTAAACGGTTCATGATTTTGTTAGCGTTCCCTAATCCTTTGTGAATATCCATACCGGAATGTCCGCCTACCAGACCTTTAACCGTAATGGTATAACCAACTGATCCTTCTGGCGCTGCTTCTTCATCGTATTCTGCTGTTGCAGTTACATCAATTCCACCAGCACAACCGATATCGATTTCATCATCTTCTTCCGTATCTAAATTCAATAAAATTTGTCCTTCTAATACACCTCCCTTTAATCCCATTGCTCCAGTCATTCCCGTTTCTTCATCTATAGTGAACAAAGCCTCTAAGGCAGGATGAGGAATAGTTGTACTTTCCAAAATAGCCATAATAGTCGCTACACCTAAACCGTTATCAGCTCCAAGTGTAGTTCCCTTAGCGCGAACCCAATCTCCATCAACATACATTTCAATACCCTGAGTATCAAAATCGAAGTCTGTATCGTTATTTTTCTGGTGAACCATATCCAAATGCGATTGCATTACAATGGTTTTTCTGTCTTCCATTCCCGAAGTAGCCGCTTTTTTAATAATTACGTTACCTACTTCGTCTTTAATGGTTTCTAATCCTAACTGTCTTCCAAAATTCATCATGAATTCGATCACACGTTCCTCTTTTTTTGATGGACGCGGTACCGCATTCAAATCAGCAAATTTATTCCAAAGCTCTTTCGGCTCTAAATTTCTAATCTCTTTATTCATAAGTAGATATTGTTTTTTACATTTTAGATCTTCTGATTTCACCATTTTTAATGCCGTTTTTCAACAACAAATACTCTGAAAATATGAATTCCAGAGAATCAAATGACTGTAATTAGATAGCTCGCCCAAAGTTACAAATAAATATGAGATTTTTTTTTGTTTTTTGCTTAGATGTCAATCAGCCTATTCGTCTATACGCCTATATGTCTATTCGCGTATTAGCCTATCAGCCTATCAGCCTATCAGCCTATCAGCCTATCAGCCTATCAGCCTATCAGCCTATCAGCCTATCAGCCTATCAGCCTATCAGCATATCAGCATATCAGCATATCAGCATATCAGCATATCAGCATATCAGCATATCAGCGTATCTGCCTATCAAGCTATATACTTCTCAAAAATTTTACGAGCTTTCTTTTTAGAAACTTCCTTTTTAAATACGTCTGGGGTAGGAAGATAAAATATGGGAGCCTTTTTACACATCCCTTGGCATTTCATGGTTTGAATCTCCATTTGGTTTTCCAATCCATTTTCGATAATCATTTCACTAAAACAAGTTTTAGCTTCTTCATTATAGCGACAACATTTTTTACCGTTGCAAAAAAATATCACTTTTCCTTCTTTTTTATCTTTTGACATAACTTACTAAGAAATAAGTACAAAGATAGTTATTTTTAATTATTCTAAATAAATTTTGACAATTATTTTTTTTATATTTTTATAAAAAAAATATGCGCAAAAATTGGTTTTGGATTTTGTTGCTAATCATACAATATCTGTTGGTCAAAATCTTTCAGAAACATCCCCTTTGGATTGAAAATTATTATTCCAACGAATGGTATATTAAAATCAGTGCCCTTTTTAGAAAAGTATATGGCTTTTTCCCCTTTTCTATTGGTGATATCCTTTATTTTATCGTTGGATTAATTATAATAATCAATACCGTTGTAATATTTAAAGAAAAAAAGGGATCTTATTCGTGGAGCATGCGCTTTCAACATTTGTTTTATTTTTTGATCCGCGTGTTGGCAATCTTCTTTTTATTTTTCAATTTGTTTTGGGGATACAACAATTATAGAATACCGTTGTATCAGAAAATGGAATTGGAACGAGAATACACCGATGATGAATTGATTGACTTTTCATATCAGTTGCTAACTAAGGTCAACCAACTGCAATTAGAAATCACTGGTGATTCGACAAAGAGTGTCGTTGTCGATTACGACATCACTAAAATTTATGACGAAGCCAACAGTGGTTATCAATATGTGACCGAGGTATATCCGTGGATTAAACACGAAAACTACGCACTGAAATCTTCCTTGTGGAGTTCGGTACTAAGTTATATGGGTTTCTCTGGTTATATCAATCCCTTTACCAATGAAGCACAGGTCAATAATAAGGTTCCAAAATTGGGAATGTACGTAACGGCTTCTCATGAAATTGCGCACCAAATCGGTTATGCTTCAGAAAGTGAAGCGAATTTTATTGGATACCTCAATGCGACCTTACAAGTAGATAAAAAATATCAATATGCCGGTTATATCTATGCCTTAAGATACTGTTTAACGACTATGGAACGCAATGAAATAAAAGAATTGGAAACGATTCAATATCATATAAACCCAGCAGTGCATCACAATTTAATGGAAAACAAAGTGTTTTGGGATTCTTATAGAAACATTTCCAATTCCTTTTTTAAAGTGTTTTATAATAACTTTTTAAAAATCAACAACCAACAAGAAGGAATCAAATCCTATAATCGATTTGTTGATCTATTGATTAATTACCACAAAAAGAAGGCATTATAGATCGGTATCATCGGGAAAACTCTCGTTATTTTTTCGTTTATAAGGACGAATAATCAATCGTCCTTCACGATCAAAAATCACGTAATTGTAAACCCAATTCCACAGAACAACTATTTTATTTTTAAAACCGATTAAAGACATCAGGTGGACAAACATCCAAACAAACCACGCAAAAATTCCGCTAAAATGCCATTTTGGTAAATCGACAACCGCTTTATTTCTACCTATAGTTGCCATAGACCCCTTGTCTCTATAAATAAATGGTTTTAGTGGTTTATTCTGTTGCAAACGAACTAAGTTTTGAGCCAATAATCGACCTTGTTGAATGGCAGGCTGAGCCATCATCGGATGTCCTCCAGGTAATTTTTCTGAAACCATTCCGGCAACATCTCCAATCGCGAAGACATTGTCAAATCCTACCACTTGATTATATTCATTCACTTTCATACGATTGCCGCGACTCAACATCACTTCATCCTTAAAACCATCAATAGCAGCGCCTTTTACACCAGCGGTCCAGATGACGGTAGCCGTACGAAAAGTTGTGCCGTTTTTTGTGATAACCACGTTACCGTCATAATCGGTCACTTGCTCATTCTTCCAAATCGAAACACCTAGTTTTTTTAAGAAATGCTCAGCTCTTTCCGAAGATTTATCAGACATCGCATCTAACACTTGATTGGAACCTTGAATGACATTAATTTCCATTTTACGAATATCTAGATCGGGATAATCCTTAGGTAAAACCGCTTTTTTCATTTCTGCTAATGCTCCGGCAAGTTCCACTCCTGTGGGCCCCGCTCCTACGATGACAAAATTCATCAAAGCCAATTTTTCCTCCATATCGTTGGTCAACAAAGCTTCTTCAAAATTTTCCAAAACCAAACTACGAATATTTAACGATTGTGGAATCGTTTTCATGGCCATACTGTTTTTCTGTATAGAAGTATTACCAAAGAAATTGGTTTTCGATCCTGTGGCAATCACTAAATAATCGTAAAAAATAATTCCTATATCGGCGATCACCTTTTTTCCATCGGTATCAATTTTATTGACATGTGCCAAACGAAAATAAATTTCATCGTAGTTTTGCACCACTTTACGAATCGGATATGCAATGGATCCTGCTTCCAAGCCACCTGTAGCTACTTGATATAATAAAGGTTGGAAAGTATGGTAGTTATGTTGATCTAATAGTACGACTTGAAAGCCTTTGTTTTTTAACTTTTTCGCTAAGGATAGACCTCCGAAGCCACCTCCAATAATCACGACTCTTGGAAAACTTGAAGTAGGAATATTCATCATAATATCGAATTTTTGACTACCAAATTTACGAAGATTAATTCATAATTAAAGCCCAATTTTGAAATCATTCAGCATATAATGATCTTGAAAGTCACTACTTTTGTAACAATTAAATTATATAGGCGTCAAATGACTTATGAATCCAATTTTAGAACAAGAATTTATTCGGCAAGTCGAAGTTAATCAGAATATAATCCACAAGATTTGTCGATTGTACACTTCAGATGAGCATGCACATAAAGATTTATTCCAAGAGATATCCATTCAATTATGGAAAGCTTATCCCAAATTTAGAGGTGATTCAAAATTTACAACTTGGGCTTATAGAGTAGCACTAAATACGGCGATTTCACTTTATCGGAAAAAGGGTCGCACCATTGCAACTGTTGAGTTTAATGCTACGATACACAAATTTAAATACGACGAATACAATTTTGAAGAAGAAGAACAACTCAAAATTTTATACTTAGCCGTACAGCAACTCAACGACATCGAAAAAGCATTGGTATATATGTATCTCGAAGATAAAGACTATACAGAAATATCCGAGACCCTAGGTATTAGTGAAGTCAATGCTCGTGTCAAAATGAACCGAATAAAAACCAAATTAAAAAAAATCATCAACCCTTAAGGTTGTCCCACATATGAAAGAATTAGATTTATTAAAAAAACATTGGAACAAAGATTCAGACTTTCCAAAAGTATCTCAAGATGATATTAAAAACATGATTCACAAAAGATCATCATCCATTGTGAAATGGATCTTTATTATCAGCATCATCGAATTCATCATCTTGAATTTAATTAGCTTATTGATGCCTAGTAGTGAAGTAGATGACTCTACCGTATTTATTGAAATTATAGATTACGCATCGATTGGCTTTTCCTTGGTATTTATTGTGCTTTTTTATAAAAATTACCGTTCAATTTCCGTTTCATCATCGACAAAGACTTTGATGCAAGGAATTTTAAAGACGCGTAAAACCGTTAAAATTTATATTTACATCAATATTTTTATGGTAATCATCGGTATGTTTTATGCTATATTCGTGCTTAGTCATACCAATCATTACTTCGACAAACTCAACAACATACAGTCCTCAGTTCTTATATTAGCTTTTTTAGCCTTTATGGGAATATTTGCTGGGATTATCTGGTTGGTTTATAAAGTGATTTACGGTATCTTACTTAAAAAACTAAAATATAATTATACCGAATTAAAAAAGATTGATTTTTAGTTTTTTTGTTTTAACTTGAATACATATTAAAATTAATTCTTGCCATTTTATAACATATGACTATTACCCAACTTATCTATACCATTGCAGTTGCAGAATATAAGAATTTTACTTTAGCAGCAGAAAAGAGTTTCGTTTCCCAACCTACCTTAAGTATGCAAATACAAAAACTAGAAGAAGAGTTGGGAATTATAATATTTGACCGCACTACCAAACCTATTCAGCTTACTGAAGTAGGTGCAATTATAATAAAACAAGCACAAAAAATTGTCGAGGAGTCCAATCGAATTAAAGATATAGTTGATCAGCAAAAGGGCTTTATTGGTGGTGAATTTCGCGTGGGAATTATACCGACAATTACCCCTACTTTATTGCCGATGTTTTTAAAAACCTTTATCAAAAAACATCCGAAAGTCAATTTAATAGTTGAAGAATACAATACAGAAGAAATCATTCAGCGTTTGAGAAACGGCCAAATCGACGCTGCCATTGCCGCTACGCCATTAGAAGAGGCCGACATCAAGGAAGCCGTTTTATATTACGAACCCTTTGTAGGATACTTCCCAGAGCGCTTTAGACAGGGCATTTCCAAAAAAATAGATATTAACGATATCGACTTACATCATTTACTATTACTACAAGACGGTCACTGCTTTAGAAATGGGGTAATTAATCTGTGTAAAAACAACAGCCTGGACAACGAGCTTCCCTTTAAACTGGAGAGTGGTAGTTTTGAAACCCTTATAAAAATAGCCAATGAAGGTTTGGGTGTCACTTTGCTCCCTTATTTACATACCCTGGATTTGAAAGCTGAATACTTAATTAATTTAGTTGAATTTAAGGATCCTAAACCGGCCCGAGAAGTCAGTTTGATTTATCGTAAAAGTGAATTGAAAATTCAAATCATCGAAGCCTTACGAGAAACCATTCTAAGTGTAGTTCGAGGTGCTATTGCTTTTAGTGATATACAAATTATAAGTCCAAAACTGAATCGTAAATCATAAGTCACGATTTAAAACCAATATCAAACACCTTTCTTTACTCAAAAAAAAAACTCACCTAAAAGGTGAGTTTTATATTAATATTATTCGTTAATCAACAACAAACACTGTTGTAGTTCGGGTTTCCCCAAAGTGTATTTCTCTAACCATCTGGTTAATAAATCCAAATCGTAAGGCAACAATGATTTCATTGCTTTTTCTAACTCCTTACAAAATAATAACGGGTCAAAACTAACATTTTCTAATACCGTTTTTGTGTAATCAAACATTTGTCTTGCTTTCATATCTAACTTAACTAATTAAAGGGATATCGCTAGAGTAAATATAACACAATTCCTCAATACAAAATATGTAATTTTTGTTTTTTAAGAATATTTTATGAGTTAATAGCTGTTTATTTTGGTTTTTTATGAGCCCGTAGCATTTGTCTTTTACCTGGAGGCCCTGCCAAACGCTCTACTCTAAAGCCCACATTTCGCATGGCAACTTTAATAGGTCCTCTACAGGCATAAGTAACCAATATGCCTTGTGGTGTTAGAGCATCGTACATTTTTTTAAAAATTTGTTCCGACCACAATTCAGGCTGATAGGGATATCCAAAAGCATCGAAATAAATTAAATCATAGAATCCCGACTCTAACTGTACATCCTCAAAGAGTGCTTTAATTTTTTTTAATCTAAAGCCATCATTAATTTGCAATTCCACTTCCCAATCGTTTTGATGAAGTTGCTTAAAACAAGCTACTGCCTGCATATCATCTACTTGTTGAGGATAATTTAATACAGCTACTTCATCTTGAGTAATAGGAAATCCCTCAACGGCATGATACCTAACTGCCTTATGCTGTTTTTGCGTTTCTAAAGCCGTTAAGAAAGCGTTTAATCCCGTTCCAAAACCCATTTCTAGAATTGTAAATTCCGATTTTGACATTTGAGAAAATCCTTCTTTCAAATACACGTGATTGGCTTCTTGTATTGCACCAAAAACAGAATGATAGGTTTCTTGTAACTCTTCAACAAATATACTGCTAGAGCCGTCAGACGTAATAATTATTTTTCTATTCAAAATTACGGTATTAACAATTTTTTGATGCGCTCTATAGGTCCACCACATTTTACTTGATGGCAAGCAATACAGCTTTCTACCATAGCATTAAAATGTTGTTTTCTGTTTTGCGGTTCTTCATAAACCAAACGTTGTGCCCTTAAAAAAAGGTTTAATTGGGTAGTAAAAAACAAATCCCGGTCTGTAGGGTCTGTCAACGTAGCTTTTTCCAAATCCATATAATAAGAGGGCAAACTATCCGCTATGGCTTCATCAGCTAATATAGCCTTTTTTATACGCATATTATCCACATACATTTGTTCCATTAACAAGGCCATCTCTGACATTTCATAATGAATAAAAGTACTAGCTGCCTTAGGTTGCTCAAGCTGCTGTACATCCTTTTTTACTTCTTTACACGAAATACAAAACAAACACAAACCAAGAAAAAAAGCCGTTTTCATTATTTATTTATTTGAACTCCGTCGGCCATAAAACTATAAGTAATTTTGGGTTCCGTTATCGCAGCAATCTCTGCTTCTGTCTTACCACCATCTTTGGCATAATGTTTCAATTCATCAACAGACACCACATTGACATACGCTTTACCACTAACGATAACCTCGTGATCACCTGCATTCATCGGTACAAAAAAGCTATAATCTTTAAACTTTACAAAACTCTTTTGTCCCTCATCCAAACTAAGACTCATCCAACATCCTTTCTTCTGACAAACTTCTTCTATCTTCGACTTAAATTGTACAGCTAAAGTATCACCAGCTTTCATGTTTTTATATTTTTCCGACATTTCCACCTGTGTCAATACCGGTGTTTCCTTTATGGAATCTCCAAAAACCTCATAATTGATTTCGGTAGGAACTGCCTCTACTACGGTTTGGTCAATAGCTTTTTTACAGCTGGATAACACTAGTATTAAAACAGCGGAGAGAACTACTATTTTTTTCATCTTTTAAATCTTAAATTATTTTTCCAAATATACTTAAAAAACGGAAATACACGACAATAGGAGTATCTTCATGGCCATTAAAGGATTATCTGTAAATTTTATTTATAATTTTAAAAATATAATTAAAAATAATTGAATTCGAAAATAATTCAATGTATGGCGGCTTTTTGGAGATATTTTTGCTAAATTTGTAAAAGTAATTTTGCGAAAAAATAGGCAATAAACTGCTGTATTTTAGAAAAAAACAACACTTAAAAACATTATAATGAGTTTAAAAACAATCACAGATATTTCTATATCACAAGTAGAAAAATCGAAAATTGATACTTTTGATTTTGAAAATGTATCATTTGGTGGTGCCTTTACCGACCATATGCTCGTTTGTTCTTACAAGGACGGCGTATGGGGACAAGTTGAAATCAAACCTTATGGACCTATTCAATTAGATCCTTCTGCCCGTGTTTTCCATTATGGGCAAGCGATTTTTGAGGGAATGAAAGCATATAAAGATCAAAGCGAAGATGTGTGGTTGTTCCGCCCTGAAGAAAACTTCAATAGATTTAACAAATCAGCGGTACGTTTAGCTATGCCAGAAATTGATTCTGAGCGCTTTATCGGAGGTTTAAAAGCCTTATTAAACATTGAAAAAGACTGGGTTAAGCAAGGAAAAGGAAATTCTTTATACATCCGTCCTTTTATGATTGCTACAGAATCTGGAGTAATCGCAGGTCCTTCAAAAGAATTTTTATTCTGTATTTTATTATCCCCTGCAAAATCTTATTATGCTGGAAAAGTAAAAGTACAAATTGCCGAACATTATAGTCGTGCTGCCAATGGTGGTGTTGGAGCAGCAAAATGCTCTGGAAACTACGCGGCACAGTTCTACCCTACTCAATTAGCACAAAAAGAAGGATACCAACAGGTAATCTGGACCGATGATGCCACGCATACTAAATTGGAAGAAGCAGGTACAATGAATGTGTTTTTTAGAATTAACGACACCTTATTTACAGCACCAACTAGCGAACGTATCCTCGACGGTGTTACCAGAAAGAGTATCGTTGAATTAGCCAAACATATCGGTATCGATATTCAAGTTAAAACCGTTTTGGTTGACGAGATAATTGAAGCAGCTAAAAACGGTAGTTTAAAAGAAATTTTTGGCGCCGGTACTGCTGCAGTAGTAAGTCAAATTGAAGGCTTCGCTTTTCAAGACACTTATTACCCTTTAGCTGAATTAAAAGATAGCGAATCATATGCTCTTATTATTAAGGACAAGCTAACCGGTATTCAAAACAAAGCAGAAGAAGACCCGTTTAATTGGACAGAAAAAATCTAATTATAACACTTTCAACCTATATTCAAAAAGCCGTTTATAAATAAAATTATAAGCGGCTTTTTTATACGATATCATTTACCAAACTTTTTACGGCACTCTGTTCATTTCAATTATTAACTGTTGCGCATTGGTATACGAAGTAATATAATACTTCTCATTATTAAATTCAAAATACACGCTACTAGGAGTTCCTGTAGGTGAATTGGCAATAACCAGTTCTTGCGATTCTATGTTAAAAAGTACTTGCTCTCCAGTCAAGTCATAAACACCTGCATTTTGCCATAACGGATTATTAGTAGCATCGTAAGTATCATCAAAAAACCTCACTTTTATTTTGGACTTAATGACCACATTATTGTTGCTGTCTGTAATTTTAAAGTCAATCGTATAAACCTTTCCCCATTCATAAATTATACCCGGTTCTCCACTAGTTGTATTATTTGAAATATCAAATAAAGAAGCTTGCCATCCAATGGGTATCACAGGGCAATGCCCTCCATAATAATCAGTGCCATTTTGAGGCAGCAAAACGATAGGATCAGCAGCTACTGTGGTCAAATACTCTGTGTTTGTATTGCTAATAAAACTAGGTAAATAAGTGTGCATATCAAGTCCTCCCAAATAAAACAAGTCATCTTGACCATCAAAATAAGCTAAGCCTATATTCGCCGTGTACTCCAAAGTAAGGTCGTCCGTATGATTATAAAAAGTATACTGTATCATTTGAGCAGCACCATTGTAAGGCGAATCATAGCCTGCTGGATCATGTGTTTTAATACTGTTTTTTAATTGTAAATCCTGTTCCTGAACGGGAATCTCTTCTTTAGAACACGAATACAACAAACCAAGCAAAATTACAAGGGAAATTTTTTTAAACATAGCTATCTAATTATAAGTTAATATTAGCATAATATTACAAAATTAAACCATATAAAAGTTAATTATTTAAACAAATAAAACAATAGTAACATATGCACTTGGTAATATTACTAAAATTTCCCTATTTTTATACATATAATTACAAGGCGTAATCTGTAATGAAAAAGGCGATAAACACCGAAAAAATCTAATCTAACACTACCTAATCATTTGAATATTTGTCTTTGAAATTCATATAATTAGACTAATTTTGTGCAAATTAAAAAACTATGTTTACTCCAGGACAAATCAAATTTTCTATTTTCTTTGTCGTTGTTTTTATAATAGCAATGATTTATGTGTATAGAAAAGACTTACAACTGCATAAAACCTACTACAAAGGGAGTTTATGGGTCTTAATTGGCTTTATTGCATTTATATGTCTGCTTTTTGTATTAAAAACTACATTGAAATAGTAATATTTCACTACTTTTGATTACAAATTATCAAAATAAAACAAAACTTTATAGAATCCGTTGTTTTAGTCCGTTGCTCAGAGAGTAAGTCCGCTAGAGTCCAATTGAGGTTTTGGAAGTTTTCTAAATACAATCGACTATGAAAATACTTAAATATTTTTTACTCTTAGCCGTTTTAAGTGTAGTGGCCTTATTTGTATATATCGCCACCCAAAATGGTGCCTATACCGTAAAAAGATCCCTTTTTATCAATGCGCCACAAAGCACTGTTTACCACTATATCAACAATTTAAAAAGCTGGGAAGATTGGGCTCCGTGGGAGGAATTCAACCACGATAACATGGTATTTGATGCTACGGTTAAAGGTGATTCAGCAGGTTTTAGTTGGACAAGTAAAAATGGAAATGGCAGTATCAAAACGATAAAGGCCATTCCCAAAGACAGTCTTACTCAAAATCTTGTGGTCGATAAAAGCACTTCGATAATGGGCTGGAAGTTCAAAAGTGAATCCAAGGGTACTATGTTAACTTGGAGTGTAAAGGGAACCATGAATATCTGGATGAAAGTCACTTCCTTTTTTCAAGGAGGACCCGAATATATTATCGGTGAAAAATTGGACCGTGGTTTGGCTAATATCAAAAACTATTTCTCCAAAGAACTCAGTGAATTTACCGTTGATACTAAAGGTTTAGTAGTTCAAGGCGAAACCTATTATATCATGGAGAAAGGAACTGCTGACAATGAAAATCTAGCTGAAGAAATGGCCTTAATAGCGCAGAGTTTGATCGACTTTGTCAAGGATAATTCGCTAACCCTTAAAGGAAAGCCTTTTGCTATTATAGAACGCCATACGGCAACCGCAGATTCTGTGAGTTTTTCGATGTGTGTTCCTATAGCTGAAGAAATTTTTACTACTGAAGACAGTCAAGTACAAGGTCGTAAACAAGAAAGCTTTGTCAGTTTCAATACCGTTTTAAAAGGAGATTACTCACACTTAAAAACCGCTCTTGCAGACAGCAGAATGGCTATGGAGAAAGCCAATCAAGTAGAGAATTTTTCTAAGAATGTGATTTTAGTATTTGAAAAATCCATATTAGATACCCGTAAGCCATCGGAGTGGATTACCAGTATTCAAATGCCGTTGGATGATAAGGCTCCTGCTGCAGCCTTAACACGCTACAGTAACAAAGCTAGAAACGACAGCAACAACACCGTAAATGAAGTACCACAACCCGTTATGCCTACGCAACAACCTTAGGTAGTTTAGAACATAAAAAAAGACCGATTAAAATACAATTTAATCGGTCTTTTTTTATAACAGCTATTTACTGATTTAATTTATAAGTTTGGGTACTGCTCCAACAAGCGTTTTGCCTTTTCTAAATCTTCTATCGTATCTATACCAATCCCCACGTGATTGGTTATGGCCATTTTTATTTTTTTTCCGTATTCCAAATAACGCAACTGTTCCAATTTTTCAGAAGCCTCAAGGCTTTTCATTGGCAAAGTTGTAAATTCCAGTAAAGCTGCTTTTCTAAACGCATAAATACCAATATGCTGATAGTACTGAACACCCACCTCTTTATCACGGGGATAAGGGATTACCGATCTGGAAAAATATAAAGCCATTTGATTTTGATCTACAATGACCTTTACATTATTAGGATTTTCAATACTCTCCCAATCGTCTATAGGCACCATCAAAGAAGCCAAGTCAATTTCGCCAGCGATATCTTCCTTAAACACTGCTATAACCTTCTCTAAGTTATCCTTGTTTATAAACGGTTCGTCACCTTGAACATTGACCACGATATCTGCTTCTATTTCTTTTACAGCTTCCGCAATACGATCACTTCCACTTTCATGCTCTTTTATACTACGAACCACCTTTCCTCCATGAGATTGGATTTCTTCAAAAATCAAATCCGAATCAGTAACCACAAAAACATCGTCAAACAGAGCTGTAGCCACAGCCGCGTCATAGGTTCTACGAATAATGGTTTTACCTCCTAAATCTTGCATTAACTTTGCAGGAAAACGCGTAGAAGCATATCGGGCTGGAATTACGGCAATAATTTTCATAATTAAAAGCTATATATTGTTAACAATTTAAATAATAAATTCGATTTAATCTTCAAAAAACTCGTCTTTAAAACCAATTAAATACAATTTATCTTTGGCACGAGTCATGGCTGTATATAACCAACGAATATATTCTTTTGATATACCGTCTGGTAGATAAGGTTGTTCTATAAATACAGTATTCCATTGGCCTCCTTGTGATTTATGACAAGTAATGGCATAAGAAAACTTAACTTGTAAAGCATTAAAATACTCATTTTGCTTTACTTTCTGCAATTTTTTATATTTGGAATTTTCTTCCGGATAATCCAGCATCACTTCTTGATACAATCGATTAGACTCTTCATAAGTCAAAGCTGGAGATTCACTTTCAATGGTATCCAACAATAATATCGTATCAAAAGGAGCCATTTGTGGATAGTCGATCATCCGCACTTTAACCATCGCAAATTTAAACGAATATAATTCTTGTATCTTATGGATTTGTAGAATTTCAATAATATCCCCATTGGCTACAAAATCTGTAATCGTAGAATCTTTTAGCCAAAAATAGTTGTTCTTAACAACCATCATATAATCCCCTGGTGAAAGCTCACTCTCCTTATCTAGTATTCGAGTACGTATCTGTTCGTTATATTGATTCGCTCGTTTATTGGCTCTTACAATAAACGCCGTTTCCTCCGGCCCTTGTTTGTCGTAAGCTGTTAAAATAGCATCTTGGATATCTTGCCCGTCTTGCAATCGGACTATATCTTTAAAGCCTTTTAAGTAAAATTTAAACGTATCGAAAAACTGCGAATTCAACAAAGTGCGCAATTCAGTAGCATTGTATAAAATACCAGAATTTTCTTCCTGACGCATTACTTCATCCAATTCGATATGATCTACCTCCATTTGAAATCCCAGTGCTAATTGATCGATGTTTAGCGCGGGGCTAATATCCATGTGTACCGGCGGTAACTGAGCTGTGTCGCCAATTAAAATCAATTTGCAATTGCGTCCACTATATACATAATGAATCAAATCGTCTAATAAAGAACCGTTTTGATACAGGCTAGAATCGGTTGCCGTATCCGAAATCATCGAAGCCTCATCTACTATAAAAATAGTATTTCGCGCCTTATTAACCTGCATCGTAAATTGTACGCCATCACTCTTACCCTTTTTTGGATAATAAATCTTTTTGTGAATCGTAAAAGCTGGCAATTGGGAATAGTTAGCTATTACCTTTGCGGCACGGCCCGTTGGAGCCAACATTACAGCTGTCTTATTTACAAAATGCAACGCATTAACTACAGTGGATAGTAAGGTTGTTTTTCCTGTTCCGGCATAGCCCTTAAGTACAAAAAGCTCGTCTTGTTTACTGCTGGTTACGAAATGTGCGATTTTTTGAAAAAATATATCTTGTTTTAGGGTTGCTTCAAAGGGAAAATGATCCAAAAGCAAACGGTGAAACTTGGAGGGCGTCATTATAAATAGGTAAAAACGGATTAGTTTTCAAAGATACTAAGGATTTTGAACCCGAAAGGAATATCTTCCTTTAAAATTTGCTTAAATTTGTCGGGTGTTTCTAGCAGTAGTACCTCAAAATTATTCTCCATGAGTCATCCGAAAAATTACAGTCAATTAATCATACAGGTTTCCTTGCAAGAGTTTTCTTTTATCATAAAAGATTTACTCACTAAGAATACTTTGGAATTTCAACGCGAAAGTTTACAAACTACACTTCCGCTTGAAGTGCAATTAGAAGCTATTTTTAGTAAATATCAAAGTTTAGGCAACAATTATGAAGAAGTATTGGTACTGCATGACAATGCGCTGAATACCTTTGTACCTCAAGCTATTTTTGACGAAAATACGCTTGGCGCCTATTTACAATATTCAACTAAGGTTTTTTCAACTGATTTCTTCGCCTATGATGAAATGGATTTGTACCAAATGAATAACGTATATGTTCCCTATATATCGGTTAATAATTTTTTACTCGATAAGTTGGGTTCTTTTGTATATCAAAACATCAATACATCGCTAGTTTCGCATTTGCTAAGAGAAAATAGCAACAACAATGAAACGGTGGTATACGCCTATATACAAGATTCGCATTTTGAGTTAATCGTAATTAAAAACGATCAATTATTATTATTTAATTCATTTGAATACCAAACAGCCGAGGATTTTATCTACTATATATTATTTGTATATGAACAACTGGAATTAAATCCAGATCAGCAATCCTTAGTACTATTGGGAGCTATTACAGCAGAATCGCCATGTTATCACATGGCTTATAAATACATTCGAGAGGTTTCTTTTAAACCGCTACAAACCTTATTAGAAAACACGACAACCCAAAATTTTAATTCATATTATATCCTATTTCAATCATGAGAATTATTTCCGGACAACACAAAGGTAGAAGAATTACTGCGCCCAAAAATTTACCCGTTCGTCCCACTACTGATTTGAGTAAAGAATCACTATTTAACGTACTCAACAACCATTTTAACTTACATGAATTAAAAGTATTGGATTTATTCTCTGGTACAGGTAACATCAGTTATGAATTTGCATCTCGCGGAGCCGGTCCAATCATAAGTGTTGACGGTGATTTTGGCTGTGTCAATTTTATCAAGAAAACGGCTAAGGAATTGGATTTGGATATTACGGCATTAAAATCAGACGTTATTAAGTTTCTTGAAAAACACAAAGCGTCTTACGATTTGGTTTTTGCCGACCCTCCTTACGAATTTACTTTGGAGAAATTTGAAAGTATCGTTCAATTGGTTTTTGCTAATAACATTTTAGACCCTGAAGGTATGTTGGTGGTAGAACACTCTAAATACACCGATTTAAAACACTTAGACAACTATTCTTTTCAAAAGAATTATGGTGGTTCTGTGTTTTCGTTTTTTGAATTTCAAACGGAAGAAGAAATCGAAACCATTTCAAGCGGTGAAGAAGAATAAAAAAAGCAGACCTATAAGCCGGATTCTGTATGCGAAAAACGCATCCCTATCATTTATCTAGGCTATCAATTACTCGATAGCTCCATCTGCCTACCCCTAAAACATCGGGCGAGTAGCCCTCAAGCGTTAAATATACATGGCATTTCACCGCATAGAGTTTACCTGGTTTCACTACAGCATTACCTGTACATACTTTCTGTTGCACTTGTCCTCTTAGAAAATTTCTAATGACGGGTGTTACCCGCTATGCTACTCTGTGGTGTCCGGACTTTCCTCTAATTCTTACGAACTAGCGATAGGGCAGTCTGCTTGCTGCAAAAGTAGTTTATTCTAGACGATATTAAGCTATAAAAAAACAAAAGAAACTAATTAATTCATTCCCTTCCTACTACAGCTCTCCTCTATACACTTTTGACTTTTTAAACAACACTTTTTTTGCTTTCATTTTCCTTAACAGGGCTACGGAAATGCTAGTCAAAAATTTCGATTACTGATTATTTTGTTAAGTTCATTTTATTAGAATGTCTTAATTCTAAGCATAAATAATTATTCGCAAACTATCCCACTAAACACAGTAAATTGTTTAAAAGGTTTTGAAATATTAAATTACATAAAAAAGGTTAATTGTAATTTATGTTAATTGTAGCAATATTATGAAATAGTTATTTTCCTCAGAAATAGAGAGAATTCTTCATTATATTTTATTTATAAATCTAAAATCATAATAAAAGAAAAAATTAATTAGTTTATAATAAAATAAATAGATAAGTTTATTTTAATTATTTATGATAAAATAACAAATAACAAAATTTATTTTAAATCTTTAATTTTATTTATTTATGAAAAAAATTATATTATCTGTGTTTTTACTGGTCTGCAGCTACTTTACTTATGGGCAGGACGAATACAACGAACAAGAAGACGGAAGAATAATAGGTCGAGAATGGGCAGCAGATATCGGCCAATATTTTCGTCATTTAGAAACCAATCGCATTCCTCATGGAATTTTATTAGATTATGCCATGGAGTTTACCGATATTTCTATTTACAATGGGAAAGATGAAAACATATATGAGAACAACAATAAGGCAGAAGTCGATATTGGCGTTTTTAGCGATATTTATAAGACCTTACAAATGGGTAGAATCCATCCTAGTACTCAGGAACATTTTGTCGAAATGGAAAAAATAGCAAATATCTGGGGAAATTTTAGAAAAATACATAATCAAGAAGAGAACACTACTCTAGTACTGTCAGGGCTATATTACAAGTATTCAAAAATAAGTCAAAGAGCATTAGATACCGGTCTATTACACTCAGAAATGTATTATCAAGATGTTTATGTAGATAATGTATGGCAAAATCCTTACGAAGAAGAAAGTACTATCGCAATAACTCCTCCTATTCAAATCATAGATACCAATCAATTCGAAGTGCTTTTTCCCAGGGAACTACTTTATGGAAATGCGTTAGAAGAAATTGAGCGGATTGAAATTGATTTCAGTGATGGCAATGGACCTCAGAACCTGCCTTTTAATGAACCTATTACAGTGAATTATGAAGAAGATGGTACTTACACTTGGGTCTTTAGAACCTTTCTTAACGATGGAAGAATATTGACCTCAATTACAAAAATGCTAAAAAAGCTTTCGCAAAAGGCACCAGAAAATCATTACATCAGTAATGGTAAACATAGTGCTTGGATTAGAACAAAGACATCCGCAAATCATCAAGGTAGAATTTTAAAACCATTTATTATAGCTGAAGGTTTTGACCCTAATAGCGTACTAACTCCTGAAAAACACGGAGGTTCCCTTACATTGTCAGATTTTACAGAATCGCTTAATTCAACAAGTGAACTAAGAGAAATCTTAACCGATTCTGATTCTGCCGAATACGATTTAATCTATATCGATTGGATTAATGGCGTCGGAGATATCAGAGAAAATGCAAAAACATTACAAAAAGTCATCACTTGGGTCAATAATCAAAAAAGCAGAAACGGAAGCACTGAGCAAAATGTTCTTCTCGGTCAGAGTATGGGTGGATTAATTAGCAGATATAGTTTGGCAAAAATGGAACAACAAAACAAAAAACACGATGTTCGGCTTTTTGTCATGCATGATTCTCCACTCCAAGGTTCAAACACCCCTCTTAGTATTCAATATTTGAGCCGTCATGCTTTATCAGTATACACCAGTAATCCTCTAGCAGTAACTGTAGGAGAAGTACTAATACCTTTTATTCAAACCATAGGTAGCCTTTTTGATAGTGATTTCTTAGCAGACTACACAAGCCCTAATGCAGCCCTAACCTTACAAGATACACCAGCAGCAATGCAAATGAATAAGTATTATGTAACCCTTCGTAAGCAAGCTACAGAACAACCACACATTCAATGGCAAAACGAATTTGATCAAGTCGGTTACCCTACTCAATCAAGAAATATTGCTATAAGTAATGGAAATCAATGTGGTATAGGTCAAGGATTTAGTGGCCGTGATAAGTTAGTATCTATACACGGATCCGAAAGTAGTGGTAATGATCGTCTTCGAAAAGCCATTTTTAATTTAGCTGTTTCCGCTTGGGGCTTTACTTCCAATAATCCCATTTTAGGATTCATAGGTCATGTTCCTGGGTCTTCTAAAGTTAATTACGATTTCGATGTGTTAGCAAATCCAGAAACATGGGATAGCAATAGAGAAATCTATTACGGAAAAATACGCTATCATAAAAAAATAATTCGTGCATTTGGATTAAATTTTACTGTTTCGACAAATATTACTTCTCAGTCAAACAGCATTTCATCAAGCTATTTACCCATGGAGACTTATGCTGGCGGTTACAATAATATAGAAAATGCAGTTGGATCCTTTTCAGATTTTATCGACGGATCCTTCCCTAATCCAAAGCACAATTTCATACCAATTGTAAGTGCTTTAGACATTAGAAAACAAAATGGCGCTTTAAATGACCAAGACTATAGAGCCTCCTACCCTACTATAGCTACTCTAACCAATGGTTATTATACACCCTTAAAAAACTACATTTCTGAAACAGAAAAAAATGCTCGTCATATTAGCTTTAATTCAAAAAATGGAAGTTGGTTACGTGAAGAATTAAATGGAAATAGCGCGGATTTACCTGATTGCAGTTTTCTTTGCACAGGTTTAAATGCTCCAAAAATTGGAGGAACTAATTTAATTTGCAACTCTGAAATATTTACATCCCCTACTATTTCTGAAATTTACAATTGGCAAATTGTAGAAGGATCAAATATTGTTACTATGAGTGGTCAGGGAAGTTCTCAAATAACCTTGACACGAAAAAACAACTTAAATGGGCAAATAAAAATCCAATTAACACTTAGAACCGCAATCTGTGGAGAAACGACAATCTATAAAGATGTTTGGGTTGGAAAACCAGTATTTACTTTCGAGTCCACTTTACGCACAGAAACCATGGCGAAAACCAAGTTGGTTTTTACAGGAAATGTATCACAAAATGTAAATTCCATTTCTTGGGAAAAAATTTCCGAAAACTCGTTTTGTCCAATTAACTTCTATGGAAGTGGTATGAATGCCACTGCACATGGTAGTTGTTACAATTGGTCTACGAATTTTAAAGTTAGTGTAACAAATGCTTGTGGCACCACTGTCATAAATTCCAGTTTGGTACCACTTCCTTCTAGTAAACCCAATAATCCTGGCAATTATCCACAATACAGAGTAATGCCTACCGAAAATGAAAACACCTATGAAGTAACCAAACTATATGTTGATAAATATGAAAATGTATCCTATATACCTATTGATAAAAACAACAGAGTTACTATGGCTGTATATAATTTAAGCAGTCAATTACTGATACGATCAAATACCAGTACTATAAATATTTCTACACTTCTTAAAGGAATTTATTTAATTACAGCAATAGTTAATGAAAAAGAATTCTTAGAACTAAAAATCATTAAGAACTAAGAGATATTCATTATGTTTTTACAGGTTACTTCGATATACTGAAGTAACCTGTTTTATTAAAATAAATCCCTTCTCTCTTTACGCAATACTTTGTCTGGAAAACATCTAAAAAATATTTATGCTTTTCAAAATTTCCAATTGTAATAAGCCTTTTGAATAGCGAGCCTTTCCATAATAATTAAACCGAAGATTGCAAAAAATATGTAACTTTGTGTGGTTCCCATATCAGCCTTTTTATGAGCTTTATCAAAACTACCGAGCAGGATTCTGCTTATAACCATTTAGAAAAAATGTCTATTACAGAAGTATTGACTCACATCAATACCGAAGACAAAACCGTGCCTCTGGCTGTCGAACGCGCTTTACCACAAATAGAGCTCGTCGTACAACAAGTGGTGGAAAAACTTAAAAAAGGTGGACGCCTTTTTTATATGGGAGCAGGAACTTCGGGAAGAATGGGCATACTAGATGCCTCCGAATGTCCCCCTACTTTTGGTGTTGATAACAATCTCGTTATCGGTATTATAGCCGGTGGTGATCAAGCCATTAGAAATGCGGTCGAAAACGCTGAAGACCACCCGCAACAAGGTTGGTTAGACCTCTTACAATTTCAAATCAACAACAACGACATCGTTATCGGTATTGCCGCTTCAGGTACTACACCCTACGTAATAGAAGCTTTAAAAAAATGTAAGGAACATCAAATAACCACTGCTTGTATTACTTCCAATGCTGCCAGCCCCCTAACCCTAGTAGCCAATTACCCCATAGAAGTTGTTGTTGGCCCTGAATTGATTAGCGGTAGCTCCCGTATGAAAGCAGGTACGGCTCAAAAACTGGTTCTCAACATGATTTCTACGACTACCATGATTCAATTGGGAAAAGTAAAAGGCAATAAAATGGTCGATATGAAAATGACCAACGCCAAACTGATTCAAAGAGGTATTCAAATAATCAGTAGTACCCTAAATATAAGTACAGCAGAGGCAACGGAACTATTAGATCAACATCAAACGGTTCGCCAAGCAATCGAACATTATAAATCTTAATAAAATGGAGCAACAACATCACACCAATAGGAGATTTTTAGTAAAAGGTATTAAATACCTAGCTGTGACCCTTCCCCTAATGTTTATGGGACCCGTTGTCATCAACAGTGCCTTTAAAAACCCCAATCACCCTCTTTACTATTTTGTATTGGGATTGGGTATATTTATGTGTATTACCTCTATGATTCTCTTCTTTAAAGGAATACAAACATTAATGAAATCCCTATTCGGTAAATAATTTAAGAATTTAAATCAACATATATCATGAGAAAGCTTTTTTTTATACCTTTAACACTTGTTTTGGTGTCCTGTTATCAACAAGAACGCAATTGTAAAGATTTTAAAACGGGAACGTTTGTCTTTGAAACAGAAATTGAAGGAGTTAAAAAAACATCCCGATTTGTGAGAAACGACAGTATTGAAATCGAAACTTTTGAAGGTCAAGTTGATACCTCAAGTATTCGTTGGATTAACGATTGTGAATACGTCTTGCAAAAAATTAATCCTAAAAATAGAGCCGAACAAAAAGCGGTTAGCATGAAAATCATTACCACTCAGGGCAAAACCTACACATTTGAGTACGGGATAGTCGGAGACGCAAAAAAACAACGCGGAGTTATCGAAAAGGTTTCCGAATAATCTATTAAAAACGAATATGGAAGTATTATTATCCGCAGATGCCATCGTGGCATTTTTAACTTTGACTTTCCTTGAAATTATTCTCGGAATAGACAACATTATCTTTATTTCCATCGTTACGGGAAAACTACCCGAGGAACAACGTAAAAGAGCTACTCGAATCGGGTTGTTTTTAGCGATGTTTATGCGAATTGGACTACTTTTTGGCGTCAGCTATCTGATCGCTATGAAAGAACCCTTTTTAAGTGTTGATTGGGGATGGTTTACAGCAGATTTTAACGGCCAAGCCTTAATTTTATTAGCTGGTGGTATTTTCTTAATCTACAAATCTACTAAGGAAATCCACGAAAAAGTGAGTCATATCGAACATCACGACTCGCCTATAGATACCAAAAAATTGATTCATAAATCATTTGGAAACATCTTGTTTCAAATTTTAATGATCGATATTATCTTTTCCGTTGACAGTATACTTACCGCTGTAGGAATGACTAACGGAGTCGAAGGAGCACTTTATATTATGATTGCAGCTGTAGTAGTTTCTGTTGGAGTCATGATGATTTTTGCAGTTCCAGTAGGAAACTTTGTCAATAAGAATCCTTCTATACAAATTTTAGCCTTGTCGTTCTTAATTCTGATCGGATTTATGTTAACCACAGAAAGCATGCACCTTTCACATGCCGTATTAGCCGGTCAAGAAGTCGGAGCCGTACCTAAAGGCTATCTCTATTTTGCCATTGCATTCTCCTTGGCTGTAGAGTTTATCAATATGAAAATGAGAAAGAAAACCAAATAATAATTAAAGGCTGTCTATTAGACAGCCTTTTTTGTTTTAAAGACATAATCATTTCACCCCTACGGGGTTCTACAATCGTTTCACCCCTATGGGGTTCTACAATCGTTTTACCCCTATGGGGTTTTACAAAACGCCCTATAGTTTTCTGTAGAGCAATAAAAGCCTCGTATTAAAATCAATATGATAAGCGATTTTTGAATAAAAATAACGTTCAAAATAAATGCTGTCACAATCTATGATACAGCCTCTATTTTAATAACCATACTGCGATTATCTATTTAACTGTAAAAATCGTTCTGTGATATTATCGATATCCTTAATGGTTTTGCGGGTCCAATCAATTCTCTTTTCAAGTACCTCCGATTCACTCAATTGCCACGAAATATCCGAATTACGCAATCGCGTAGTGATATCTTGAATAACAATGGCAGCGGATACCGAAATATTTAGACTCTCCGTAAAACCTACCATAGGGATTTTTATATAACTATCGGCTTGATTGATAATTTCGTCAGATAAACCCGAACGCTCCGTACCAAAAAATAAAGCTGCCGGTTTAGAAATATCAAAATTCTCCAATAAACTCGAATCGGCATGTGGTGTAGTTGCAACAATTTGATAACCTTGTAAACGCAAATTATCTATACAATGCTGACTGGAATTATGTCGGTGAATATCTACCCACTTCTCTGCTCCCATTGCGATTTCTTTGTCGATGGTTTTACCCATATTGGCTTCAATAACATGCAGCTCTTGCAAACCAAAAACTTCACAACTGCGCATCACAGCACTGGTGTTATGCAATTGAAAGAGATCTTCGGTAACTATGGTGAAATGTTTGGTTCTCTTTTTTAAAACTTCTAAAAAACCTTGTTTGCGATTGTCGGTAATAAAATCTTCTAAATAGTTTAGATATTCAATATTTTGAAATAGTTTGTTGGTGGAAATCATTATTTATTATTAACTTACTTAAAAGAACAAAGATAACCACACTGCAATACGTTTACAATAAAAAGATATGGAAAAAAAATTAGTTGTGCTTTCTGGCGCTGGAATGAGTGCCGAGAGTGGTATTAATACCTTTAGAGATGCCGGTGGACTATGGGAAGGCCATGATGTGATGGAAGTAGCCTCACCCGAAGGATGGCATAAAAACCCCGAATTGGTTTTGGACTTTTACAACCAACGCCGCAAACAACTACTGGAAGCAAAACCTAATCTTGGTCACCAAATCTTAGCCGATTTACAAAATGATTTTAAAATGACCATCATTACCCAAAACGTCGATGATTTACATGAACGCGCCGGTAGCCAAAACGTCATCCATCTGCACGGGGAACTTTTAAAAGTTCGCAGTTTACAAACACCCGAACTGGTTTTAGATTGGACTACAGATCTAAAAAGCAGTGATCGTAATGAACAAGGAGACGCCTTACGCCCCCATATTGTTTGGTTCGGCGAAGCCGTACCCGAAATGGAACGCGCTATCAATGTGGTAAAGGAAGCCGATTTTGTAATTGTAATTGGAACATCACTACAAGTCTATCCCGCTGCATCTCTCATGGACTACGCCTCCGACCTGGCTGTAGTCTATTATATCGATCCCAATCCTGCCCCCGTTGCAGCCACATACCAACATCTAAAAATCATTCCAGAAAAAGCCGGAAGAGGCCTCCAAATGATTAAAGAAGAATTGATTAATTGGGGACAAATAGTTTGATGCGCGGATAGGCTGATGGGCAGATACGCAGATACGCAGATACGCAGATACGCAGATACGCAGATACGCAGATACGCAGATACGCAGATACGCAGATACGCAGATACGCAGATACGCAGATACGCAGATA
>NZ_JAHKRA010000006.1 GCF_019345525.1 Flavobacterium sp. NKUCC04_CG
ACTTACAAAGTATAAACCCTCAGGATTACAAAATTTATAATTTCTACTCATTTTGATTGTTTTATTCCTCTGAATAAAAATAGAGAAAAATCTTTCATAAACACAAAACGCTCAATATAATTGAGCGTTTTTGTATTTAATAGAAGACTCGCACCTAGCATTCTTGTGTATATTTATCCGTACCACACGAAAGGATTCGTGCGGTAGCGGGGGAGAGGACGCGTGGTAGCTGGGCTCAAACAAAATTTTGCTTTCAAAGTTTGATGCTGCGAACAATCTATTCTCTTCATTTTGTCTTGACACAAAACGAAGCAAAAAGTCAAGACACTATAAAAAATTCCTAAAATCACTTTACTCCGCCTAAAAGATTTTAACTCCCTTCGGTCAAACACAAAATCTTTTTTCGGCTGCGTTGCAGTGATTTCTTAACGGATTTTTTATAAGGTCGAAAAGATTGTGCAAAATTCAAAATTAAAGTACAAAGTAAAAACTAGGATTATACTATTGCTGTAATTATTTAAAATATTTGTGCGGTAGCGGGGTAACTTATTCGGAAATTTTTAATACTCGCGCACCAGAAGGGGTATTATATATTACAAAATCTATTTAATATCTATAACTCTTTTTATTTCATCTACTCCCAATCTATTTTTTCTATAAATTACAATTTGATTCGAATTTGCTTTCTTTGTTATTATGTCGCCTTTCTCAATTTCTGAGGGAGCATAAAAAGTATAACTATTCAACAATAATTTATTACCTTCTTTATTGTAATAAGAGCACCGTAGAGCAGGGCTCTCCTCCACCTTCTCTACAATAAAATATATTTCTTGGGAAAATTCTTTTTTCTTATATTGATTAGTCAAGATAAATGTCACTAAAAGTAGAATAACCAAAAAACTTATCAAATACACTATGCTACGTTTTCGAACATTACTCATAATTTTTCGCTTCTTCTTAGTTAAGAATTAAACATAGGGGTAAACATTTTGCGTGTATCTGTGGAAGATTTACAAAAACAATACTAATTATCTTTCTATTGTTCCTTAAAAATAAATAACTAAAAGATAACAAGCAACTATGCTGCACACAATCCCCCAGCTGCCGCACGAAATCGAAGATTCGACGGAGTCAATCCCTTCGTGTGGCAAATTGAATAAACTAATATTTGAATCTTAAAACTCAAGTTTTATACAAAAACCCGGATTCCATTTTGTCTTAGTCAAAAGACTTATTCCCATTTTAAATAAACACCTTTATGCAAGCAGAAAACCTCAGCATGATGGAGTGTTCTTGTATCTAATACAGACCACGCGAGAGGACTCGCACGGTAGCCTAGTCGAATGTTTTTAATATTCGCGCACCAGCGGGGGGATTTGTTCGACAAAAGCTCATCCGCTTTTACCTCCTAAGTCATTGAATTTATAGACATTTTCAAAGATGTTGTTGGTACTTTGCTGTACCATGACTTCTCCGAAAGGCAAATACTCTAGATACTAATATCCTCTCTTAAAACGCAAGTAATATACAAAGAAACCTCATTATATTTTAACAAAGTTGGAAGACTACCTTTTTATTGATAAACTGCCATTGTAAAAAAAACTCCCAATAGGATTGAGCGTTTTTGTTTTTAATAGAGTACTCGCCCCAGAATTCTTGTGTTTATTAATCGTACCACACGAAAGGATTCGTGCGGTAGCGGGGGTTTCCTATAATTTATCCAACTCAAACACAACATCTTCTAATGCTACAACTCTATCTAGTCCAAAATTATCATCTGTAAGTAACACATATTTAAATTCTGGTTCAGATGTATAAAAACCGTTTTTAAATCCTACAAGCTTTTCAAAAGTTATATTTCCCAAATATACTTGTTCATTATTCAATATATCAAGAACCCTATCACCATTTCTTGATTTAGTTACGACTTTGAAATTTGGCAATACATCAGGATCGATTATTCTACTACTTGAGCCGTTATAATCCGCACCCTCACCATATACTTCTAAGTACTCATTAACTCTAAGAATCTTTCGCTCAACAAGCAGCTCCCAGTTAGCTTGCAACCAATCATTAATTGAATCTTCATTTGAGGTATAATCTCTATTAAACAACAATTGAGATACTATTATCCAACTACTATTTAAAAAGTCTGAAAATACTCTTATAGCTTTATCTATATTCATAATTTTTCTATAAACCATTAAGGAAATCCAACTCGCTTTGGGTTGGTGTACGCTTATAACCTTTCGAACCTGGCAAAGAGTTCTTAAACTTTACTTTTTGCAATGTCCCTGCAGGTGCATTAGAATGTGTATTTGGCGTCCATTGCTTTACACGGGCTGCATTAATATCAATTTTACTACCATCTTTAAATATTACTTCAACAGCTTTACCATTTCTTCCCATACGGCTTGTAGTCGTTACTACTTCTTCTCCAAATAACTTAACTCCCCCCTTAGCGACTACTACTTCCCTTACACTAAAAAACTTTTAGTCTAATTTTTTTCTGTAAGACCAAGTTCTTTTAAAATCTCCCTAATTGCAGATTCATCTGTAATCTCAACTTTTTTCAAAATCTCTATGACTCTTTCAATATCCTCTTCTTTAGCTGCTTTGTCAAAAGCGTCCATAAGACCACTTACGTAAAGTCGTTCATTTACTGTCATACCTTTATATTTAAAATCCATCATTTATAAAATTTATGGTTTGAGTATTTTAAAATCAGTTATTCTAACATTCTTTGGGTCTATTATAAGTTCCGGTAACCCTCCTTTATTCCCATCTAATGGCAATGCTGAACGAGATTTAATAATATTATTACTGTTCACCCTACCTTTAATCATAAAGTCAGCGGTGTTCGTTGCTCCACTCGCCCCTCCTGAAGGCAATCCTGCTGCATTTCTAAAGTCTTTAATAGAAGTAGGGTTTTTTGTTGTCCAAGAAAACCCTTGAGCTCTTGCATCCCCACCAAACACCCGATATACTGTAACCTCCCCCTTAGCAGCTTTCTAATAAATTCATTACAAAATTTCTTTTTCTTTCACCATCATTTATAATCTTCGCAATGAAATCACCCCATTTAAAATCGTCCTCATCAATATATTCAAATGGCAAAACATTTAATTTAGGATCTGGTATTGGAAATAAAAAACTAACAAGTACATCATTTCGGTTCATAAGACTAAATTCGTTTTCAGTGTTACTTTTCTCTTTAAGTAATACTCGATGAAATTCCGTTATTAAAAACTTTCTCTCACCATATAAGAAATAAAGGTTATTGTCTATTACTAATAAAGCAGAAAATACTTCATAAATAAACTTATACCATCCATTTACTTGAGGATTTGAAGTCATTTTAAGTTCAGTCTTTGATTTATAATCAAAGTATTTTGTAGCGTAATCAAAGTTTCGTAATAACATAATTTTAATTATTTCAAATTCTAAAACCCTAAATCCTTACCACCTGTTCTTGTTGCACTATTGATTATATCATCCCAAGATTTACCTTGCTGCCTTAAATAGTCAATTGTAGGACCTAGCTTATCTCCATACTTTTGAAGATTTCTTTGATATATCTGTTGTAGTACATTGTTAGGAGTAAGTGATTTATAATTCACCCCAAGTTCTCTTCTTAACCCGTATAAAGTCCTTGCAATTTCTTCGGACGAACTCCCTCCCGACCGCATTTTAGAAGCAATTGATGATAGACCTTCAACTTCCTTAACATAAGCCGCCCTAAGTGCAGGCACCCCCTTAGCGGCAATTCAAACAATCCTTAGATAAAATCACTTACCAATTCTTCATTATAAAATTTTTCACCCTTTTCTGTATTCCCAATTTTGATACACATTTCATTTATAGCCGGAGCATTCCAATATTTTTCATCTTTAAGAAACAGTATTGCTTCATTAGAAGACAATCCCTCAAGTTCATCATTTCCCCATTTATTCATATAAAAAGTTACAAGATTTTGTTCTAAAAAATACTTTAATATCTTCCTAACACTTTCCAAATTTTCTTTATGACTTTTTTCGGGCAATAAAGAATTTAATTCCCATAAAATTTCCCAAAGACCAACAAAGTCTTCTATTGTACTCCAAAGAATTTTATAAATAATGTTTTTCATGCTTACTTATTTTAATGTTGGATTGCCTGATAATGGAATTCGTGTTACTTGACCATTTCTACTTACTTTCATATAAGGGCCAGCGTGTAATGGATCTTTTGCTCCTTGCCAACCTTTTTCTAATAGTATTTGCTCTCCTTTTTTTGCAGGGTTTACAAATTTTATCCCTTCTCCCTTTTTCATAGCCCCTTTAATCCAATCCTTCGGAATCATACTTTCAGCTTCTTTCCATGTGGCTCCTCTCAATGAAGAAAGGTCATCTAAAGAGCGAGTTACCCCCTTAGCGGCATCTTTGGATTTACTAAACGCATTACTAAAATACTTAAACAAACGAGCCCCCCCTTCGATTAATGCTGCATCTCCTAATAAACTTCCGATTGCATGAGTTTTATTCTCATAGGTTCTTAAGTCCATCTTCTTACCGTCCAAGTAAAATATAGAATTACCATTGTCATCAATCGCCCTGGACATACGTTTATTATTAAGCCCCTCCCAAGCATCTTCTCCTATCATCGAAGCGGTGTTTTCTGCTTGTTGATAATAAGCCTGCCAATCTGCTTTAGTTTTACAACTATCGCAATCATTTTCAACTCCCCCAGCTGCCGCACGAAATCGAAGATTCGACGGAGTCAATCCCTTCGTGTGGCAAATTGAATAAACTAATATTTGAATCTTAAAACTCAAGTTTTATACAAAAACCCGGATTCCATTTTGTCTTAGTCAAAAGACTTATTCCCATTTTAAATAAACACCTTTATGCAAGCAGAAAACCTCAGCATGATGGAGTGTTCTTGTATCTAATACAGACCACGCGAGAGGACTCGCACGGTAGCCTAGTCGAATGTTTTTAATATTCGCGCACCAGCGGGGGGATTATATCGGGCTTTTGATTTATTCTTCATCCCTAATTCTTTGTCTTGCTTTAGAAAGAATTTCTTGATAATTACCATCAAAAGTAATCGAAACAACTTTTTCTAACTCAGCTTCCATATCCCATAAAACTCTTTGTTCTGCTTGGTCTTGAAACAAAGTAGGATGTTCTTCTTCATTGAAGTTGTGTAACCATTCAAGAAATACAAGGGCTTCATATTCACTTAAAGTTATTGCAATATTCTTTTTTTCGTTATTTGCTTTCATATCTATAACCCTCCATGTTTTAGAACATTTTGTAATTGTGCAGGATTCAACTTCCAACCACTCATAAATTGACCCGTTGGACTTGATATTACATTCAACCCTGTATTTGGATTGACATAGTGTATTACAGATTGACCTCTGTATGTTCCTTGAATAGTCTGAACACCTGCGGAATTAATATGCTGATTTATAGCAGAACTGAATTTGCCAGCATTTGCTTTATTATAATTTCCAATTACTCCAAAGTCGCCTGCGTGTTTAAACTTAGCCTGCAGCTGTTTCGAAGTGTTTAACAAAACGCTACTTCCCCCCTTAGCGACATCTTTGGATTTACTAAACGCATTACTAAAATACTTAAACAAACGAGCCCCCCCTTCGATTAATGCTGCATCTCCTAATAAACTTCCGATTGCATGAGTTTTATTCTCATAGGTTCTTAAGTCCATCTTCTTACCGTCCAAGTAAAATATAGAATTACCATTGTCATCAATCGCCCTGGACATACGTTTATTATTAAGCCCCTCCCAAGCATCTTCTCCTATCATCGAAGCGGTGTTTTCTGCTTGTTGATAATAAGCCTGCCAATCTGCTTTAGTTTTACAACTATCGCAATCATTTTCAACTCCCTCCTTACTCATCCCTGTAGGGTCAGTAAAGTTAATCGGGTTGTTTCCAACGTACGAATACGGTTCCATGGTTTGCTCCGCCAACGGGTCTACGTTGAACCATCGACCTAAAGCAGCATCGTAATTACGTGCACCATAGTCGTAAAAGTTAAGCCCCAGCTCGTCTTGGAGCTCTTTTGCGTTATACTTATACTTCTCTGCCGCAGGATTCGCTTGAGCAACCGCAGGATTATCTCCCTGATGTTGCAGTCCAAACGGATAATAATTGTTTTCGCTTAAAACTTCATCAGCAGTAATCAGTCCGTCGCCGTTGGTGTCGGAATAACTCAATCGGACGTTTCCGAGATGGTCTTTATATTGGTAAACGTATTTATTGGTTTGCACATTATAATATCCCTCCACCGTTGGAAAAAACTGTAATTGATTGTTCTCATACTGAAAAGCGCCCAAATAATCGGTTGTTGTTACCGCACCGTTTGTTGGAACAACCTTTTTCTGCAACTTGACACCCGCCGCATTGTAAATATAATTAATTTTCCCAGCAGTCATGGTAATTTCTGTCGGCAAATTCAAGTGGTTGTATTTGATTTGAGTAATGCCCTTGTTTTTGTCAATAATCAGGTTACCAAAGCTGTCATACGCATAATCGTTACCAGTATGGGTTCCCTTTTTAAATCCTTCTGCATTATTTGTAGCATCGGTTACTTTTTGCAATTGATTGCCGTCGTAAGTGTAGTCCAAATCGTCGATTTCAATAACGTTATTCGCCGTTGTGTTTCCGTTGCGTTTAAGCGTGAGTATATTGCCGTTTTTATCATAGGTCAGACTTTCATCATATGCACGGGTAATCGGATTAATTGTCTTGGGAAGGCTGTAAAAAGCCGATTTCAAACGATTTAAACCATCATAATTGTAATTATAGCTTTTGAGAACACCGTCGTTGCTTCTCCATAGTTGTTCGGCAATATTTCCATTATACATCGCTTTTTGAGTGAGCGAAAGTACTGGTCCAGAGCCAGGGCTTGAATAAGTATCAAATCTATTATAATTGAGTTTTAACGAAAACAAAGGATTATTACTAGCCTGAACACCGTCTTCATGAACATCATTAATTTCCGTAAGCCAACCGCGAATGTTGTACTTAAAACTCACCTTTTGAAGTGGAGGAGTTATTGCAGTACCTCCTAGTCCTCCCACTTCTTTGGAGGTTAAGACCCTCAAATTATCATAATCATTTTTAGTCAAAACCACCGCTTCTCCATTACCTACTTGATGGGTATGGGAAACGAGTTGCTCAGCATGGTTGTAGGCGAAATTCTCCTTTATTACCGTTGGCTGGTCCGCACTCGCTTGAGTAGCCGTATGTGTGGTCGTGGTCGATATCGGTAGTCCTCGGAAATTTAGTTGTAAATCGGTTTGGGTAAAACCGCCCAAATGATTTTTAAGATATGTACGAACCGCTCTGTTTTTAAAATCATACAAGGTATAAGACAGTTCTCCCAAGCTTTCGTTGGCCGTGGTGATTACTCGATTCCAATTTCCTGTAGGCAAACCTTTCACATTGGTTTTAACTACAACCCCTTCCACCGCAGGCAACTGAGCTAAACTTGTATCAAAACTGTAATTGTCAAAATAATTAACGCTTAAAATCTGAACCGCTGTTTTTGGAAAACAACGGTTGGTATATTGCATTGCAATACCGGAGATAGGAAGCTCATCTCTCTCACCTCTAAATTCAAAATCAAAGGCTTGATTTTGCAACTCCGTTTCAAACTGCTTTCGCCCAACAGCAGTAGTAGGTAATCCGGTATAAAACCCCGAATAAACCACCCGATTAAAAACATCATATTTGGTAAAAAGCCAACCTGTACTCTGGTCGCCAAAAGGACTCAATACCGGCCCAGTTGCAATTAATCGATCTGCTTTATCGTACACCAAATACTCCCAGTCTTTACCGGGCAACTTCTTGGCAACCATACGATTTTTATAATCGTATTTGTATTGGTAGCACAGTTTATTTAAAGTTTCTGTATCGGTTTTACCCGCTGCTAAAGGAGGTAAAACATACCGTAGATTACCGAAGTCGTCGTAAACATAATAGGTATAAAAGAGTACGGTTCCCAAAAGAAAATGTTCCTCATCTACAGGGCCAAAATCAACACCTTTCGAGGCAAATGGACCGATATTAACAGGTTCCATATACCTCGTTCTTTGAAGCACAACTTGCCCCTGTGCGTCCTTAAATTCTTCGTAAAACCCCTTACTTTCATCTTTAACCGTATTCCAATACAGACTGTTTTTAGCGTGATAACCCGAGTTAACCAAGTTGGTTTCAATTAAACCTGTACTATTATCAACAAAAATACTTTCTGTTGCCGTAAATTTCTTTACTTGATTGGTTGTGTTTAAAGCGTTTTTATATTCGATATTGCGGTTGTCGGATGCGGCCGAAATTTTCCAATCATTTCCTGGAGCAGCTGATTTTATTACTTGCTTTAAGGGCGACGCCTCCAAAACCACTTCACTATATGGATTAGTTGTGTTTTGGTATTTGGGAGTGTTGTAAAAATTCAATGTTGCCTGTTCAGCATCGCTAACATAAACGGGATTACTCGATCCAAATGCCCCGCCTATCCCACCATTAGGAGGGGCTCGTTGTGTGGAAAATGGCAGAAAGGTTTTTGTTTGTCCTAAGTTGACTTCATAGCCGATATGGGTAACGATATTGCCTGCGGCGCTGCTACTGCCTGCAATCACCTCTTGTTTGGGGCGGCCCAACCCATCAAAATAAACTACTTTGACTTGGGTTGGACCAAATCTCGGATTCAGGCTGATCCCTCCAGAAGCCAAGGAGACACGCATACTGTCTACCACTAAAGGCAAACTCGTCGGGTAGAGATATGTTGTGGTTTTGATGTAGTTTTGATTGATGCTTTGTGCCCAACAACTGGAGATAACTCCTAATAATAATATTAAAAAGTATATTTTTCTCATGTTTTTTCTTTTAGTTAACGGTAAAATAGAAAGTAACTTTTATATTATTTTCTGATGATTTTCACCGAGGCATCACCCTCATCGGTTCGTACTTTTATAAAGTACACCCCTTGTGGATAGGGAGCCAAATCAACCGCAATCGTCTGATACTCGATACCAGTTTGATAAAGGATCCGCCCTTTGACATCAATCAATTGTAAATCTCCTTTTTTATAGTCGAAACCGATAATGACGTTGGTATAACCAGCAGTAGGATTTGGAACAGCCTCAATTTTTAAACGTTCTTCTTCTTTTGATTCTTTTTTTACTTTAACAATCCAAAAATCATTTCGTCCCTTTTGCGCCGCTTTGTTTGCATTGGGCTTTCCGTCCGATGTACCGGCAAATACAAATCCGCCATCACGAGTTTGTACGGTTTTACGCAAAATGTCAATCCCCGTGCTTGATATGGACTTCTGCCACAGTTGTTCTCCGTCCGGATTGATTTGAATACCCATATACTGGTATTTTATTTTTCCTTTAACCTTACTGATGCCATATCCTCCTAATAGATAATTGCCTTTTTTATCGATTAAGACGCTCGTTAATAAATTCGTTTGGGCCTCGCCATAACTTTTTTGCCACAACACCGTCGCATTTTGATCTATTTTTAGCAACCAAAAGTCACTGGCCGTATTCGCTGAAACGGTTTTATTTCCAGAAATATCCGAATTCGAACTACCTCCTATCAAAATATTTCCGTCCTCCAATTCTTGGATTTGGGTAAGTGCATCGTCTTGACTACCTCCGAAAACGCGTTGCCATTTTTCCGCTCCCTTTCCGTCGAGTTTGATTAACCAAAAGTCACGCATACCAAAACCTGCTGCTCCTTTGTCTGTACTCATAGGGGAATTGGAATTGGCTCCGATTAAGAAACCTTTGTCTTGGGTTTCGATGATACTAACCATTTCTTCTTCGTAGCTGCCTCCATAACTTTTTTGCCACAAAAGGTGACCGTGTATATCTAAACGCAAAATCCAAAGATCTTTTCCGCCTTGAGTACTGCTTTTTTTATCTCCCGATGCACTAGATTGTGTCGTAGCGCCTATAATATATCCGCCGTCTTGAAGTTGTTTAACCAAAACCAAATCGTCGTTACCACTACCACCAAAACTGGACTGCCACTCTATCGCTCTAGCCGCATTGAGCTTTACAATCCACAGGTCTTGACCGCCGTTGGACTCGCTGCTCTTGTCTCCAGATTTTCCAGATGTAGAGGTCATTCCCAAAATAAATCCACCGTCATTGGTGCCGTCTATACTTTTAAGCAAATCGGTACCGTCTCCACCGAGTCGTAATTGCCATTCTGGGTCGGAATTTTCTTTCATTTTCCACAGCCATGCGTCCATATTACTGATTTTCTCAGCATTTAAATCTCCCGTTTTACCAGACAAACTCGATCCAGCCAACAGAAAACCATAGTCGGCTGTCGGTATCATATCAAATAAATATTCCGACTGTTTGCCACCCCATGTTTTTTCCCAAAGAATTTTTTGTGTAAAGCCGGTATTGCTCCAAAATAAAATCCCTAGTAGCAAGATTTTAACACTGCAATCACTAATTTTGTTTATAGTTGTACTCATACTTTATCGTCGTATTGTTATTAGCATCTTCCACTTGTTTTAAACGTCCACTTTCATCGTATTTGTAATATTCTATCAAGCCGCTGGCCGTTTTTTTATATATTAAACCGAGCATAGGGTCATATAAAAACTTACTTATAAAAGCGCGTTTTAAAAGCGCGTTTTGGTTCATCTTATTTTCTAATAATGACATTCTAATGGCATTCGGTTTACTTGAATTTGAGAATCCATTGATATCAGTTGCTCCTAAAGCATTGGAAATGGTTTGATAGGATACGTTTTCAATTTGCCAAATCGGCAAGGTTTTGTTATACCCGTAGATATAATTAGTGACTAATCCGGTTTTATTCCTAACACTCAATAGGTTACCCTTATCGTCGTATTCTAAAAATTCCATTTGCTTTTCCCAAGGACCATTGCGGTGCTGAATCTCTATTGAAGCGGGTTTCCACAATTGGAAATCTGGGGAAATTTGACGAAAATTGGTTTTTATCGTTGATGTTCGTACATTATTAAGATACTCTCGTTGTTCAATTACAGGGGCTACCAAATTTCTACTCGTCATATCTGCATAAACACCGCTAAAATCGTATGGATATTTGTAGGTGGTTCTATAGGTTTTATCAGCTGTTTTTACCGTTTTTCTAGTAATATTTTTATATTTATCATGGTATTGATAGGTAGTTTCTGAGTTAATTAAACCTAGGCTATTTCCATTTGGATAGTCTATGATGGTTTCTTTTTTTAGATAAGGAGTATAGGTATATATTTTACTAGCAATATAAGTATAAGCATGAACAAGCCCTCTCTGCTGAGAAAGCAGGTGGTTATCATATAGATTGATTGTTCTAATATACTCTTCAAATCGTGAACTAGAATCGTTATACTCGTATGTATATGCTTTGAGCAAATCCCCTTTTGACTGGTTTGAAGAAGCTTTAGCCTTAAAAAGTGTTTTACTCAAAAGCTGTCCCCTTTCCAAATCCATACTAATAAGATCATGCACATTCCAAATTTCCTTATTTCCCAAATACCTTATATCGTTTTCATGATGGGTTGCGTAATCTATATTTATTGAATCATGGAAACCGTTGTCAAAATTTTTGTATTTGTAAGTAGTAAAACTATGATCAACATCGTCAATTTCTGTTACTTCACTATAGGTTATATGATTTCCTCTTAACCGGCCTGCTGGATAAATATCGTTAGTACTCCAAGCAAAATACTCAATCCCGCGAAAATTTATTACGTTTGTGTTTCCACTAATAAAATCAAAATAGGTAGGAACATGCGCTAAGACTCCACTCGATTTTGTATTACCATTTTGATAATTATGTACATAAGCATAACTTTTTGAACTTAGTAATTTGTTGTCAGAATCAAAATTCCGAACTCTTTTGATTCTAACCCCACCAGCAATATTATCTGTGCCCTCATAAGGTTCTACTACAAATGCTGCGTTACGACTGTGTACTGTGTTATGACTGGCATTATAGTTCTTAGCAATACCACCATACCTGTTTGGCTCGTATTCGAATTTGGTATATCCCCCAGTGGGATAAACAATGTCGGTTAATATTTCCCAAGTATTGAAACGAGATACTTCCGGTTTTCTACTAGCCGTGTAAGCATTTCTCGCAGTTGCATTATTTTTAAACTCTTGTAGAATTTGGTCAAAACGTTCCTCTGGTATATTTTGGATATCGTCCCAATAGCCCAAATAACCACTTTTAGAATTATAGAAACCGTAATCATCTTTATTGTACGTGTGGTAATCTGGAGATTCCGATACCGGCATATCATATTTAAAAAAATAGTTCTGTGTTTGTCCAGCTACATCACCGGTATATCCTGTAATTCCCAAACTACTAAGCTTAGCGCGTTCGAAAGAGCTAGCTTTGTAATTCAAATCAATTGCTTTAAATAATTTTTTCTCTGAATTTAAGATTCTGATACGTTCTATTTTTTTTATAGGTCTTGTCAGTTCATAAAAAGAAGTTTTCTTAGGATTAACATCCGTCATAACAAATAAGATGTTTTTATCGGCCCTTTCTGCGAGATCGTAATCTGAGCTCCTATCATGTTGCATATTATCATAAACCATCCCTGAATATCTATGGTGATTTTCCGATATTTTATAGTCAAACTCTATAGTTTCTTTAGGAGTTACTATAGACGAAAGCAGAGCTGGAAGTATCATCGTTGCTTGTTCATCATTAATATATCTGGTTTTTTTTTCAAAAAGTTGCAAATCCGGTACATTATTGTCGCCAAGATCAATTTCACCAGTTTTCAGATGACTATATACACGACTGGAATATATAGGTTGTTGACGGATATAATCGAAAGTAATTCGCTCCCCATTTAAGAAATTAATACTCGTCAAATGCCAAGTCGTTGGAATTGTTTTTACAGCATTTTTCCAATCTTCATAGGCTGAAGGAACATTCCTTATTGCCGGAGTTAAACTTGGTAAATCATAATTATGCCCCAGAGTACTCAATTCAATGGCGGTATCATTAGTTCCAAAAACATACACAATGCCATTGCTATCTATTAAAATAAAACTATACACCTCATGGCGATATTCAATTCTTGCAGTTTCATTATCAAAAAGAGGCACCGTGATAAGTTTATTTGCAAAGTTTATTTTTACATCGAAATAGACTCCTTCTTTACTTCTAAATTTAGGTTTATTTTGATGATCGAAATATATTTCTCCAGAAAAGCCATTAAAATTGACCGAATACACCGCTCCTAGTAACGATTTCTCTTTTTTATTATTACTAGAAGTCATGTCATTTCCTGAGGTACCTCCCAATATCTGGGTTAAGTAACTTTTAGTATTCCAATAGTCATTATTAATCACGTGCTCTTGGTTCACTATGATTGGACCTGAAGACGGCACATCAATTCTCTTTTTACTTTCCAATAAAGTAATAGTTCCTCCACTGGTCAAATGCCATCCCAAGCCTGTTACTCCGGGTTGTGCTTCTACCTTATTTCCCATACCGTTATGATATTTTAGAGTTAGCGGAAACTCGAAATCTCGATGTGAAATCGTATATAGAGGAATCCCTACATCAGCAACACCTATAAAATTACTTGGAGGAAAGTCTCCAAAAACCCGAAAACTGGAAGCTGTTGGTGAATTTGGCAGCGTAACAGTTCCATGATTTTGACTCCCATTTATAGTTGCATGCAATTGCCCATATAAATGGTTCGTCGTTACCCAAGCTAAAAGCAAAAAATACAGATTTTTCATTAACAAAATTTTAAGCCAACGATTTATAAATAAAACAATAAAAACAAGTAAGTTGTAAAAATAAATATCATAAAAAATAAATAACACAACATTATAAATTTATTTTTAACTCAAATAACAGAATTACAATCATACAACATACTTAAAACCAATGTTCCTAACAATAAACACCCTTTGTTTTACAACTAGATATTAATACTAAAAACCTCTTAAAACTAGCCCTAACATTTTAGTACGGAAAACCGTACAAATAGTTCAACAACACATTGGAATCGCCTCTATAAAAACTACCATCCCAATCTGTACTAATGTTTATAAAAACAACCATTACTTAAGAATCCAGTTCCGACTTAGTTCCCAGCAACAGCATTTCAGAAACCACGACCTCAGCAATATATTTCTTAACCCCTTCTTTGGTCTCATAATCCCGATAGACCAATTTACCTCCAACACAAACTTCCTGTCCTTTTTTGACAAATTTTTCAGCGATTTCCGCCAATTTTCCCCAAGCCACTACTTGGTGCCATTGGGTTTGTTCAACGCGTTGACCGTGTTCGTCGTAATAAACCACCGAAGTGGCCAAACTAAAATTAGCGACCTTCTTTCCGCTCTCAAACTCTTTTACTTCTGGGTCTTTCCCCAATCTTCCTATCAGCCTTACGCTATTTCTTAATGTACTCATTTTTTAAAATTTTAGATTAAACTATTTGTTTTTCTCTGTACAAATCACTTCTTTTGATTTATAACTATCCTGATAAAAAACGTTTACAGTCGAATGTAAATGCTTGTAACCGTTTACAAATGGATTTTTATGTACCTTTAAAAGAAAAAAAAGTAATGGAAGCAGCTATTAATAAAGTAGAACTTCGAAATCTTCAAGTCGAAGATTATTTGGAATTAAAGAAATCCATGATGGAGTCCTACGAGGGTATGGAAGACTCCTACTGGATTAAAGATGAGATAGAAGCATTATTAGCTACCTTCCCAGAGGGACAATTGGTTGTTTTAGTCGATGATATCGTGGTCGGCTCCGCCTTATCACTTATTGTAGATGAACGCCAAGCGATGTCTGCCCATACTTATGAGTCGATTACTGGAAATTCCACCTTCTCTACACACAACCCCGATGGTGATGTGTTGTATGGTATTGATGTGTTTATACATCCCAAATACCGCGGTTTGCGTTTGGGACGTCGTTTATATGATGCGCGTAAAGAAATTTGTGAGCAACTGAATCTAAAGTCTATTGTATTTGCGGGACGTATTCCCAATTATTCCAAGTTTGCCAAAGAATTGACACCAAAACAGTATTTGGATAAAGTACGCGCCAAAGAAATACACGATCCTGTGATGTCTTTTCAATTGAGCAACGATTTTCACGTGGTTCGCTTGATGCGCAATTATCTCGAAGGCGATAAAGATTCGAAGGAATACGCGGTGTTATTGGAATGGAATAATATATTCTATGAAAAGACCCAACAACTGATTAATACTAAAAAAAGTGTTGTCCGCTTAGGGCTAATCCAATGGCAAATGCGTTTGTTTAACGAGCTCGACGAGTTTTTTGATCAAGCGGAGTTCTTTATCAATGCCGTAGCCGATTACGAAAGTGATTTTGCTATGTTTCCCGAATTATTCACCGCTCCCTTAATGGCGGATTACAATCACTTGTCCGAAGCCGAAGCCATTCGAGAATTGGCTCGTTTTACGGATGATATTCGAAAGAAGTTTCAGGAATTTGCCATTTCTTATAACATCAACATCATTACCGGAAGTATGCCGTATATGATTGATGGCAATCTCTATAACGTTGGTTTTCTTTGTAAAAGAGACGGTACTTATGAAATGTATTCCAAAATACATATTACCCCCAATGAAGTGCATTATTGGGGAATGCAAGGCGGATCTAAAATCCAAACTTTCGATACCGACTGTGGAAAAATTGGAATTATTATTTGTTATGACGTGGAGTTTCCCGAACTATCGCGATTATTGGCAGAGCAAGGTATGGACATTCTCTTTGTTCCCTTTCTTACCGATACGCAAAACGGCTATACCCGTGTGCGAAGTTGTGCCCAGGCCAGAGCTATTGAAAACGAGTGTTATGTGGCCATTGCAGGTTGTGTAGGAAACCTACCAAAGGTGAATAATATGGATATCCAATTTGCACAGGCAGCCGTATTAACCCCCTCTGACTTTGCTTTTCCGACCAACGGGATTAAGGCAGAAGCAACACCAAATACCGAGATGACCCTGATTGTCGATGTGGATGTCAATTTATTAAAAGAACTGCACGAACACGGAAGTGTTCAGATAAAAAAGGATCGTAGAACCGATTTATATGAGACGAAGAAATTGAAATAAAAAACAAATACCATGAAAACGTGCTTAGAATGTGGAACTAAACTAGTGGGCCGAGAGGATAAAAAATTTTGCGACGACAGCTGTCGGAATTCGTATAACAATAAGGTCAATAAAGATTTTAACAATTTGGTTCGCAATACCAACAATCAACTCCGGAAAAACTACCGCATTCTAAGATTTTTCAACAAAAGTGGTAAAACAAAAATTCCCATATCAAAGTTATTGCAACAAGGTTACGATTTTCAACTTTTTACCAGTATTTATCAAACCAAAACCGGTACTATTTATTATTTTGTGTACAATCAAGGTTATTTAAACATCGATACCGAATACTGCTTACTGGTGCAGAAAAAATAGTTCTACTCCCTGGATTTAAGCAGCTTAAGCTTTTTGTTTAAAATCCACCTCAACCTCCCCCCAACTTTTATTTAAGATTCGAAACAGTTGTTGTTTAACAATCTAATACCCGTATCTAATATTATCGTCGTTTTTATTAATAAAACAAACCGATCGCTAAAAATTACCTCATACTAGCGTATTTTTACCTAACCATTTAAGCTGGAATAACGGTGCTGCTATTAGTCGGTTGAAAAAGCATGGAATTGGTTTGTAAAACACTTTAACACATGATGAAATTAAAAATTATTTTCCTGAGTTGCTTCGTTTCCATATCCTTGGTTTCTTGTATTCAAGAAGAGGCCTTAAATGCCGAAGCCGATATACTTGAATGTATTGTCTCCAAAGACATTTTAAAGGCTGAACCGCTTGTTGAAAATGATCGTGTGAGTTTACGCGTGCATTCCGACATCGACTTAACGCAGCAAGCCCCCGAATTCATCCTAACAGCCGGAGCAAAAATAGTTCCAGCTAGTGGAACTGTCCGAGATTTTACCAATCCTCAAACCTATCAAGTCACTTCGCAAGACGGGAATTGGAAAAAGAATTATACGGTGTCTTATATTACTTCACAATTGAGCACCAATTACAATTTTGAAAACTATAGAATAGATAACAATGCTTTTTATGTATTTTATGAAATGGATCAAAATAACATTCACAACATGGATTGGGCTACTGGAAATATCGGATTTTCGTTTACAGGAGTAGCGAAATCGCCTGATGAATACCCGACAATCCCTTCTAAAAACGGCAAGACTGGAGGTTGTGTACAAATGCAAACCAAGTCAACCGGTAGTTTTGGTGTAATGGTTAAGAAACCCATAGCAGCCGGTACTATCTATATTGGTTCCTTAGATCTCACGGAGATTCAAAACAATCCGAGAAAAGCGATAAAGTTGGGATTTCCATTTGAGCACCAGCCTCTGCTTTTAAAAGGTTTTTATAAATATGAAGCCGGTCCGGTTTATACCGATATGGGACAAACCGTAGATCATGTAACGGATACTTGGGACGCCTATGCCATTTTCTATGAAACCGACAACGCAACCAAAGTGCTCGATGGAACGAATAAGTTTACGCATCCCAATATCGTTTCCATTGCTCAGATCGATATTAAAGGAAAGAAACCAACGGCCAACTGGACAGAATTTAATATTCCTTTTGTGGTAAGAAACGGTAAAACGGTCGATTTACAAAAGCTAAAAGAAGGCAAATACAACCTCAGCGTGTTGTTTACCTCAAGTATAGACGGCGATGATTTTAAAGGCGCCGTAGGCAGTACGCTTTATATCGACAACGTTGAAGTGATTTACGATTCCAACTAAACTTTACAATCCATGAAACATTTTTTCTATCTAGGCTCCCTATATTTACTTTGCACTGCTGCTTTCGCTCAAGAATTGCCTTCGGAAGAGAAGGTATACAGCGGCCGATTTTACTTGAATTTAGAATATCAACTAAAAGGGGGACTCAATTTGGGAGGTAGTACTCCTATTCCTTTTCCACAAGAGATTCGCGCGATAAAAAACTTTAATCCGACCTTAGCTTTTACAGTGGAAGCCAATGCGACGCACTGGTTAGAGCATCAACAAAATTGGGGTATTCGAAGTGGTTTACGTTATGAAATGAGAGGGATGAAATCCGATGCAGAGGTTAAAAATTACCGTACTGAAATTATTGGAGAGGGAGGCGAGCTCCTCAAAGGATATTTTACTGGAGAAACGAGTACAACTGTAAAAAACACTTACCTAACGATTCCGATTCTGGCTGTTTATCGTGTTTCTCCTAATTGGGATTTCAGTTTCGGCCCCTATTTTTCCCTTTTATTGTCCAAACGATTTGAAGGTACTGTAGGTGAAGGTCATCTAAGAGACCCAGACCCGACAGGAATCAAAACCTCTTTCACAAAAGAAAATGGCGCTACCTTCGATTTTTCAGACCAAATCAATCCTTTTCAATGGGGTGTTCAATTGGGTACCGCTTATCAGTTAACACCTAAAATTCAAATTTATTCCGACTTTAGTTGGGGATTTAACAACCTGTTTAAAAAAGATTTCGAAACCATTAGTTTTAAATTATATAGCCTCAATCTAAATTTAGGTGTTGCTTATCGTTTTTAAATAAAGCATCGAATTAAGAGTTAATTTATCTAAGCATGCTTTACAAAAGGATTTTGCTAAACAATTATTTTTCATACCGTTATTTCAGGTCAGAACAAACCCCGTAGGGGTAAAAGGATTGTGAAACCCCGTAGGGGTGAAAGGATTGTAGAACCCCGTAGCGGTGAAAGGATTGCAAAACCCCGTAGGGGTAAAAGGATTGCGAAACCCCGTAGCGGTGAAAGGATTGTGAAACCCCGTAGCGGTAAAATGATTGCGAAACCCCGTAGCGGTGAAAGGATTGTGAAACCCCGTAGGGGTAAAAGGATTATAGAACCCCGTAGCGGTGAAAGGATTGTGAAACCCCGTAGGGGTGAAAGGATTACGAAACCCCGTAGGGGTAAAAGGATTATAGAACCCCATAGGGGTGAAAGGATTGCGAAACCCCATAGGGGTGAAAGGATTGTGAAACCCCGTAGGGGTGAAAGGATTATAGAACCCCGTAGGGGTGAAATGATTGCGAAACCCCGTAGGGGTGAAAGGATTACGAAACCCCGTAGCGGTGAAAGGATTATAGAACCCCGTAGGGGTGAAATGATTGCGAAACCCCGTAGGGGTGAAAGGATTATAGAACCCCGTAAGGGGTGAAAGGATTTCAAAACCCCTCCAAAGGAGGGGGAATGTTGTAAAACCAAGAGGTAGCTCTTTTGTATGGGTATTAATTGTTTATGCCATATCTATTTCAACACCGATTTAACCATACGGTCATCGCCATCGATTTTATGGGTGTTTTCCAGGCCCAACAACTCAGTCATCAAGGGATATATATGGATGTTTTCAAACGCATCCACTTTGGTTTTTTGTTTGATTTGCGGTCCCCAAGCAATAAAAGTAGCCTTCATATCAGGATATTGATAAGGGTCGTAACCGTGTGCACCTGGGCTGGCTTTTTTGTTCGAAAAATAATACGGGCTGTCGGCAATTAACACGATATCACCAATTCGACCAAAATAATCATCCTTGGTGCTAAAGTGATATTTTTCTGGAACCTCATTCTTTAAAAATACCTGATAATGCGGTCCTTTTGCCGCTTTAACCGCACTGTAAACGCTTTCAACTTGCTGAGCATCCTTTACAAATAGACTTACATAAACACCGCTACTAACTACCGTAATTTCTTCAGGATTAATCGTGATAGGCAAGGTCAATAGCTCTTTTTGATCAATATTTGTCATTCCATGATCGGCCACAAACATATAGTTTACATCTAAATCACTTTTAGCAACTGCTTCAACGAGTTTTTTTACCGATTCATCTATAAACTGAACCGCTTGTTTGGTTTCCACTGCATCGGGTCCGTAGGTATGCCCCGCATGATCTACTTCTGGAAAATAAAAGGTAATTAAATGCGGTCTGGTTTCCTCCGGCATACGCAACCACTTCACCACTTCCTCTATTCGCTTGTCTATACTGATTTTCTCTGAATAAGGAAAGTAATACGACGGTAAAACACCTTGTATGGCGGCTTCTGATCCGGGCCAATAATAACAAGCAGTCAGCATTTTCTGTTGTTCTGCCAAAGACCAAATCGGCGTTCCTCCATACCAAGCTGGATCTAAAACCGCTTTGGGATTATTCAGTGAATACCGTTCTTCTATCTTCGGATCGTACATATAATTCCCAACCAAACCGTGATGAGCAGGATATAAGCCGGTAACTATAGTATAGTGATTTGGGAAAGTAACCGACGGGAAAGACGGAATTAATGCCTTGGCCCTAACCCCTTTTTTACCTAAACTACCCAAGTATTTTGCTTGGTGTTTTTCAATATAATCATGGCGAAATCCATCGGCCGAGATTAAAATCAAATAAGGTTTTTTTTGCTGTTCTTCGTCATTTTTACGATTTGGAACAACAATTTGCTCGTTGTCATGCTGTGCATAAAGTGTTGAAGCTCCCAGAGTGAAGCTGGCCCACAACAGCGATAAAACTAATCTTTTCATAAATCAAATTTACTTCATTTTTAATAATCCGGTATTAAGCAGAAGTTAAACTTCAAATTTCGTAGAAAAATTTTTTAGGCATACCCAAAATTATATTTACTTTTATAGCTTTGATATATATATGAAAACCCAATCTGAAAACCTGTTTATCCGCAAACTCGAACATAAAGATGTCGAAAGTTTTTTTTCCATTTATTCAGATATTCATGCGATGAAGTTTCGGGAAACACCCCCAACTTTATCTCTGGAAGAAGCGAGACAATCCATAGAAAAAGCACATAGAGAATTTGCTGAAAAAACCGCATTTCGCTTTGCTGTAATCGATAAAAAGACAGACGCGCTAATGGGTACTTTCGTCTATAGACCAAAGGATTTGGAAACGGTAGAAATTGGGTATTCACTGGGTAAGAATTATTGGAATAAAGGATATGCTTCTGAGTTGGTTTGTATTATGCTCACTTATTTACGGAAAAAGGGATTTCGTCAGATACAAGCTTGGACAGCACAAGACAACACGGCTTCACAGCGGGTTTTAATCAAGAATCATTTCGTTTTAGCCGATGAAAACGTTACAAATAACAAACTGTTGTTTCAACACTCCAACTTAAACGAATTCGAAAATACCGTGAACATACTCGGCTGTGGTTGGTTGGGATTTCCTCTTGCAGTACATTTTAAAAATTTAGGTATCTGCGTTAAAGCATCGACCACAACGGAAACGAAATTGGCCTTAATAGAAGAAGCGGGTATTAGCCCTTATTGCATCAATCTGGCAGAAGAAAACTTAAACGAATCTCTTATAAACGATTTCTTATGCGGCTGTGATACCCTAATTATCGCCATACCGCCGCGAGTAAAGGACGCCGCTATGCCCTATAGCCACCAACTGGAACGATTGATACCGCTGTTGTGCGATAGTGCCGTAAAACGGGTTATTTTTATGAGTTCTACTTCGGTTTACGGTTGCCAACCTAACCTGATAACTGAAAAAACAGCAACCGACCCCACAACAACTAGTGGTTGTGAAATTGTAGCGGCCGAAAATCTCTTTAGAACGGAGGGATTATGGAAAACGACCATATTGAGATTGGGCGGTTTATTTGGTCCTCTTCGCCATCCTGTAACTTTTTTAGCACAAAAATCCGAATTCGAAAATCCGGATTTAAGTGTCAATATGGTACATCTGAACGATGTCATTGCTTTTACTACACAACTCGTTTTTCAAAATCAGAAAGAAGCCGATGCTGTTTTTAATCTGGTTGCTCCCTATGAGCAAACACGAAAGGAATTCTACAGTCAAGCCGCAACCATTCGAGGATTAAAGCTACCTCCGGATGGCAGTACTAATTGGTCTTTAGAAAAAATGGTTTCCGGTGATTTTATCATCGAAAAAACAGGCATTCATTATTTGTTTTAGAAATCCGGATCTAAACTAAGAGTTGGAATCGGAAGGGTCGTCGTCCTTATGGTCGTCGGTATCCGTAGGTTTCTCCGGTGCCTTAAATATTTTAGTAATGGTTTTGTTAAACAGCGGAGACTCGTTGTCTTCTTCTCCAAGTAAGAAACCCCATGGACGTAGGCCTTCAACCCGATCAAATACGATTTTCATAATGGCCAATACAGGTATGGTCAACAACATGCCAGAAATACCCCAAGTCATTTCGCCAATCACCAATCCGAGGATTACCACTAAAGAGTTTAACTTCACTTTCGACCCCACTACCTTAGGCATTATTAAATTGCCGTCGATGGCATGGATTACGACCATAGCCAACACTACAAACAGGACATGACTGGCCGATGTGGTTGCAAAAGTGATGATCACACCAACAACCAAAGCGATAAAAATTCCGATATAAGGCAGAACATTAAGTACACCAGTCAGTATTGCCAACATAAAGTTGTATTTAACTCCAATGATGGTATAGGCAATAAAAGTCAAAACGGTTACGATTATCATTTGCAACAACAGCCCAATTAAATACCTCTTGACCATGACTTGAATCTGAATCACCACATCCAAAACTACATGTTGGTGTTTGTCTCTAAATACGATGACTAGAAATTTCACCAAATGGCGACGATACAGCAACAGAAATAAAGTATATAAAAACGTAAAGACAATTAACATAATTAGTCCGGAAATTGAACTTAGGGTTTTCCCGAGTATATCCGTACCTGCACTAAGAGATTTGGAAGCGGTCTCGGTTAAGTAGTTTAACTGACTGTTTTGTTCAATTCCAAAATGGTCTTGTACCCATAATTGCAGGCTGTAAAACGAGTCGATTAATTGTTGTTGAAAAGCCGGCCAATCATCGGCTAATTTAGTCATTTGCATGGCCAATAAATAAAGCACCAAAACAATGATACTGGTAAAAAGTATGGTAGCAACTATGGCTGCTAAAGCACGCGGAAAGTGTACTTTTCTCTCTAAAAAACTACAAAAAGGTACTAAAAGAGTAGAGAATAGCAGTCCTAAAATAATAGGAACTATCACATTTTGTCCCAGTACGCCTAAATAACCCATGATTACGATACTTATCAGTACACAAGATAATTTTAAGTAAAAGGGGAGCTCGAAATTTAATCGCATAAGGTATCTTAATTTAGGTATTTGTACAAATCTTTACCAGCAGGAACAATTCCTTGTTTAATTGTTAATTTCTCGTGTTATACTACTATTACATAAGATTTAACGCATAAAAGTGCTCCACTGCTTGTGGGTTTAAATTACAATAAAAAATTGTTATATCAACTTTTTTCTTAAAATATAAAAAAAGCCTTTTGAAAAATACAAAAGGCCATTACTATAAACAGAAAACATCGGTTTAGTTAATTTTCATTTCAGGTATATCACCTTCAATGATTAAATCGGCTTCTGTCGCTTTTACGATGTCTTCTACACTGACACCTGGAGCGCGTTCTAAGAGTTTAAAACCCTTGTCTGTTACTTCAAGAACGGCCAATTCAGTAACGATTTTCTTTACACAATTAACTCCTGTTAATGGCAAAGTACATTCTTTTAGAATTTTGGATTCCCCAGCTTTATTAACATGCATCATGGCTACAATAATGTTTTCAGCAGAAGCAACTAAATCCATAGCCCCACCCATTCCTTTAACCATTTTACCCGGTATTTTCCAGTTGGCGATATCGCCTCTTTCATTAACCTCCATGGCTCCAAGTATAGTTAAGTCTACGTGTTTCCCGCGAATCATTCCAAAACTCGTTGCAGAATCAAAAAAAGAGCCCCCAGCCAAAACGGTAATCGTTTGTTTTCCGGCATTGATTAAATCCGCATCTTCCTCTCCTTCAAAGGGAAAAGGTCCCATACCCAAAACGCCGTTTTCGCTTTGAAACTCTACATCCATTCCCTGTGGAACATAATTCGCCACCAAGGTCGGAATCCCTATTCCTAAATTGACGAAATAACCGTCTTTTAATTCTTGTGCAATTCGCTTTGCGATGCCTATTTTATCTAACATAATTTTTGATTCAATGGTTAACTATTCAAGCTTTAATCTTGTCTAATAAATGGATTTCGACAAGTGGTCTCCGCGGTTTACAAGCTTTTTATGACTTTGTACGTACGGTGCGTTGTTCGATGCGCTTTTCATATTTTTCACCTTGGAAGATGCGTTTTACAAAAATACCGGGAACATGGATATCATTAGGGTCTAATTGACCAGCAGGAACGATTTCTTCGACCTCTGCAATGGTAATTTTTCCCGCTCCAGCCATACACGCATTAAAATTACGCGCCGTTCCTTTAAAGATTAAGTTACCCGCTTCGTCACCTTTCCAAGCTTTTACAATCGCGAAATCAGCTTCAAATGCGTGTTCCAATATATGCGGTTTTCCGTTAAAGACACGGACTTCCTTACCCTCAGCAACCTCCGTACCATAACCGGCAGGAGTAAAAAAAGCTGGAATTCCCACTTGGGCAGCTCTGCATTTTTCTGCTAAGGTTCCCTGTGGCGTTAGTTCCACATCCAACTCTCCAGACAACATTTGTCTTTCAAATTCTGCGTTTTCGCCTACATAAGAGGAAATCATTTTTTTAATCTGTCTCTTTTTTAAAAGCAATCCCAATCCAAAATCATCCACCCCAGCATTGTTGGAGATGCAGGTTAATCCGCTTATATTTTTTCTCACCAATTCGTTTATACTATTTTCGGGAATTCCACATAATCCAAAGCCTCCCAGCATAATAGTAACGTTATCGGTAATGTCTTGCAAAGCTTCTTCCACATTTGCAACTCTTTTATTTATCATAACTAATTGGTTTAATTAATTTGGTTAAAAATATAAAAAAAACGCCTCTTAAAAAAGGCGTTTTGGTTATTTTAAAAATCGAATTCATCGGTACTTAACTCTATGGAATCGGTTTCTGTTTCTACAGCTTGTGCCTTCCAACAATCCACCTTAATAGAGAGGTTTGCCGGTCGTTCAAATTGTCCTTTTGATATTTTCAAATCGGGATCATCATAACATTTTTTCATAAAGATTCCCCATATAGGTAAAGCCATAGTCGCCCCTTGTCCGTATAAGGTATTTCTAAAGTGAGCAGCTCGGTCTTCATTACCTACCCAAATACCCGTTGCCAAGTTTGGCACCATTCCTATAAACCATCCATCACTGTTGTTTTGACTGGTTCCCGTTTTACCGGCAATAGGATTGGTAAATTTATAAGGATGTCCGGTTACTCGATTGTATCCAGAACCTCCACTACCCGTTCTCAAACGAATACCAGATCCCGATTCGGTTACACCTTCTAATAGTTTAATTACGGTATAGGCCACATCCTTACTCAATACATCTTTGGCCTCTGGAACAGCATTGTATAAAACAACACCATTTTTATCGGCTATTCTCATGACAAACTGCGGTTTGATATAAACTCCTTGATTGGCAAAAGTACTGTAGGCCGCAACCATATCACTTACTGTAATTTCAACGGCTCCTAATGCGATAGCGGGTTGTTGCGGAATGTCGGATTTTACTCCCAAATCTCTCGTCATATCCACTACTGCTTTTGGACCTACTTTATCCATCAATTTGGCCGTAACCGTGTTGACAGAATTGGCTAAGGCAGACTTTAAGGTCATAATACCTCTAAATTGTCGGTTGGAATTTTGAGGAGACCAATCGGCACTAATTCCATAGCGTCCTTTAGCCATGGTAAAAGGCGAATCTATAATCGAATCACAAGGCGAATAATGCAATTGCTCTATGGCTGTAGCATAAACAAAAGGTTTAAATGTAGAACCTACTTGTCTCGCTCCCTGAGCTACGTGATCGTATTGAAAATGTTTGTAATTGATACCACCAACCCAAGCTTTAATATTACCGGTTTGAGGCTCCATAGCCATCAAGCCCGTTTGTAAGAAGTGCTTGTAGTATATAATCGAATCTTTCGGTGTCATGATGGTATCGCGTTCGCCCTTCCAAGTAAAAATTCTCATTTCGGTTTTCACTTTAAACGACGCCAAGATATCGGAATCCGATTTACCTTGAGCTTTCATTTGTCTCCAACGCTCCGAATTTTTCATTGCACGATTTAGAATACTCTCAATTTCCTTTTCGTTTAATTTTAAAAAGGGTGCAGTTTTATTGGTTTTATTCTGAAGAAAGAATTCCTCTTGTAAATTGGATAAATGTTGAGTAACCGCCTCTTCTGCATAACGTTGCATCTTAGAATCTATAGAAGTATAAATCTTTAATCCATCGCGGTAAATATCATAAGTCGATCCATCCTTTTTAGGATTTTCCTTCACCCAGCGTCTCATAAAATCACGTAAGTACTCTCTAAAATAGGTTGCAATACCGTCTTTATGACTCTCTGGTGTAAAATGCAAGGCGATAGGTTTGTCTTGAAGTCGCAATTTTTCTTCTTCTGTAATAAAATTGCTCTTAGCCATCTGATGCAAAACCACGTTTCTTCTTTTTTGCACCAACTCCGGTCGTTTTACCGGATTGAAATACGATGGATTCTGAAGCATCCCTACAAACATGGCCGCTTCATCTATGGTTAAATCTTTCGGCTCTTTACCAACATATACGCGTGTTGCAGAACGAATTCCCACGGCATTGTTTACAAAATCGGCCTTATTCAAATACATCGTAATGATTTCTTCTTTAGTATATTGACGCTCTAATTTTACAGCAATAACCCATTCTTTAGCTTTTTGAGCCAATCGTTCAAATATATTACGCGAGCCCTCTCCGTGAAACAACAATTTTGCCAACTGTTGTGTAATTGTACTGGCACCGCCATTACTACCCACTGACGTTAAGGCTCTTAAAGTTCCACGAGCATCAATTCCCGAGTGCTCATAAAAGCGCTCATCTTCTGTAGCCACTAAGGCCTTTACTAAGTAATCTGGTAAATCGGCAAATTTTACAGGCACTCGATTTTCAAGATAGAATTTCCCTAAGGTTTTCCCATCTGAGGAGATAATTTCTGTGGCGACATTACTAGCGGGATTCTCTAGCTCATCAAAAGTAGGCATAGCTCCAAAAACACCCCAAGAGGCGAATAGGAAAAACAGAACGATTGCCGTCATTCCACCTGCAAATAACATCCAAAACCATTTAATATAAACCGCAAATTCACCGGGTTTTGTCACTTGTTGTTTTTTCATATATCTAATTATTCTGCTGTTTCAATTCTCAGTCCTATTTCCGAAATACCCTCCAAAGCCTCAACTCCTTCTGTTTTACCCGATTGACGTACGGCCTGTTGGATTTCGAACTGATAAGTTCCTGCTTGTTTAAAGGTAAACCCTTCTTTTAACCACAATTTATTTTCTTTGACATCGGTAAAACCCGTCCCCAAAAGTGACCCATCTGCACGCGCCATCTGAAACTCCAAAGTATCAATGAAAACCTGCTTATCGGGCTGTTGTGTTTTTAAAATTACAAACAGATTATTAAACGGGTATTTGTTGTTGTTTCTAATGTTTAAAAACAAATTATACGACCCCAGACTGTCTTGCTGTTCTACTGTAAAGGTTTTGATATCAGCTTTACTCCAAGCTGTACCAACCGTTTGGTATTCGTCGTAAAAGCGCTTTTTATCACATGAAGCGAAAATAAAGGCCAACGAGAATCCTGCTAAAAGAATTTTATTTCTTAGGAGCATTTTTTCGATGTGTTGAATTGTTATTAGTCTGATTTTTATGAGCCTGACTATTATTAGTAGTCGGTGCCGGAGCAGCCGCATTGGTATTGGTTTTATTAGGAATTCTCTTTTTAGCCGGTCTTTTTTTCTTTTTAGGCTGATCAAAACGCGTTACACTATCTTGTCCTACAGCATTTTGGAAGTTTTTCTCTTCTCCTGCCTCCGGTTCAATGGCATAACTTTCCAATTCTTTAGCTTTCTCCCCGCTTTTATTCAAAGCCATGATTTCTTTAATTTGCTCTACACCTAAAACATACCAATTGGCAGAGTTGTTAGCATAGGCAAACCACATCATTCCTTTAAAAATATCTATTTTCTGACAATAAGCATCACCTTTAACCGTACTGATTTTCGTGTCGGAATCCGGCATGCCTTTTAAAGCGTCTAAATACGTATCCAGCTCGTAGTTTAAACAACATTTTAGTTTACCGCATTGTCCAGCTAACTTCTGTGGGTTTAAGGATAATTGTTGGTAACGTGCAGCAGAAGTATTTACACTTCTAAAATCGGTTAACCATGTAGAACAACACAATTCTCTACCACAAGAACCTATCCCACCTAAACGAGCCGCCTCTTGTCGGAATCCCACTTGCTTCATCTCGATACGCGTACTAAACTCTCTGGCAAAATCTTTAATCAATTGTCTAAAATCGACACGATCGTTGGCCGTATAGTAAAAGGTAGCTTTAGAACCGTCTCCTTGAAACTCAATATCGGATATTTTCATTTCCAAATTGAGTTTAATAGCCAATTCTCTAGCTCTAACCTTCATCGGATCTTCTTTACTTCTAGCATCTTGCCAAATATCAATATCCTTCTGCGTTGCTTTTCTGTAGATTTTTAAAAGGGTGCCTTTTGCATCGACCTTTTTCTTCTTCATCTGTACCTTAACCAATTCTCCTGTCAAGGTAATAATACCTACATCATGTCCTGGAGATGCTTCTGTGGCGATAATATCGCCTATACTCAAGGTTAATTTTTCCGTATTTCTATAAAAATCTTTTCTACCGTTTTTAAACCGTACCTCTACGGCATCAAACGGTTCGTCCCCATTGGGGTACGACATATTGGACAACCAATCGAATACCGTTAGTTTATTACAACTATCCGTACCACATGTTCCATTATTTTTACACCCCTTAGGGGTTCCCGAACTATCTTTTCCTGTTGAACAATTTGTACAAGCCATTCTATATTTTATATATTTTCAACCCAAGGTTGTTATAAATCATTTTTGTTTAATCGTGTGTAAAGATAGTATTTTTTGTAGGTTAGTCCATTTATTTTTACGATAGATTCCGTTTCCTAAATACCTAAAGTTGAGTGCTTCTGCAAAACACACTCCGCTGCTTTAATTCTATTCATACAAAAAAACAACCAACAGTAAGCCTTATATTTTACAATCTTCGAAAAGAAAACACTAGCTTTGATTGCATTTAAAAAAACAAGCATGAAAGCAGAAACTACCCCAAGCGGAAGAATTTATCAAGATAGTAATTTTGTTGTATCTGAATTTGCCGATGCCATTTTAGAAGGGCTTATAGGAATGGAAGATCAAATCGACCGGGAACCACTCATCGTATTTGTCAAAATAAAAGACAAAAACTGGAACCGTTATTTTCTCAATGGGGCAATAGGTTTTTGGGAAAACTGGCAAGAAACCGAAGTTGATCAGTCCGAAGCTCATATCGACGAGGTGGTCTATGTAGATTATATGGATAAATATGCTTTACACGACAAAACAATCAAAACCGTCGAATGCAAAAACGCTCAAATCAGCCTAACATTCACAGACGGCAGTCAATTTATATTAAAAGAAGTAGCACCGGAAAATCCGGATTCTGCTTCAGAAGTGCTCTATATAGCTCCATAAAATTTCACACTAAAAAAAGGCCTAATTTCCAATCATCGAGAAAGCAAATCTTATGAAAAAAACAATCGTATTGAGAATCAGTATAAAACCGGAATGTATTGCCCGAGTATTAGAAGCTTCCAAAGATTTAGTCGCTCAGACCAGACAAGAACCCGGTTGTATTTTTTACAACTTTTACCAATCAACGGAAAATCCTTCTGATTTTATTTTCTATGAGAAATTCCAGAATCAAGAAGCCATTCAAAAGCATAACGAGACCGATTATGTTAAAAAATTCTTACTCACCGTTAAGGAGTCGTCTCAAATAGATGTCGAAATGGAGCTTTTCGACTAAGCCTAAGCGTACTTTCGACAAACTAGAGTCCGAACAATAAACTCTTGTTTTTAAAAGTATTACAACCGAACTAATATCAGTAAACAAAAAAACCATCGACTTCGATCGATGGTTTTTTAATTTGTTTTAGCGCCGGTTAATTAACTTGTTTAATCAAATAAACATAAACCGGAAAGTGATCGCTATACCCGACTTCTCCATTGCTGTTTCGCAAAGGGTATCCTGTAAAAGCTCCGGTTTTTTGCACCATAAAGGGTTTTTTATAAACCCGAGCTTTCCAATAGGTAAAAGAACTGTAATCCGAGCCTAATAACGGCTCTGAAAGTACAATTTGATCAAAGATATCCCAAGCGTCTCTATAGGCCAAAGTACCGATTCCGTCCTTAGACATTTGTTCCATCGGATTGAATAAACCTTTCTTATCTACCAGTTCTCTTTTGCCTTTGGCTCCCAATACCTCCTTAATACTTTTATTATAAGGACCGTCATTAAGATCTCCCATAGTGATGATTTTGGCATTTGGGTTAATCATATAAAGCGAATCGATAATCTTTTTATTTAAAGTGGCAGCGGCCTCTCTAAACGGGCTACTTTTCTTTTCCCCTCCTGATCTTGATGGCCAGTGGTTCACGATAAAGTTTATTTCCTCTCCATCCAATAATCCCGTTACTAATAACTGATCACGAGTATAAACGCGTTTATTTTTGGTTCCCTCTTCTTTAGACTTCTCATTTGGAGCATAAATATAAAGTGGAATATTTGCCGTATGGGTAGGTGTAAAATGTTTCTTTTGATAGATTAATCCCACGTCAATACCTCGTTTGTCAGGAGAATCATAATGAACAATTCCGTAATCTCCAGCTAATAATTGGGGAGCTTTTACTAAATCTTCCAACACAGCTCGGTTTTCGACTTCCGCCACACCTAATACGGTAGGCATGTTTTTATTTTCGTCTGTTCCAATTTGAGAAATCACTTCGGCTAGGTTTTTTATCTTTTTGTTGTATTTTGTACCAACCCAAGCTTGCGCTCCCTTAGGAGTCCATTCTTCATCGAATATCTTCGGATCCCTAATGGTGTCGAATAAGTTTTCAACATTGTAAAAAGCTACGGTATGTACCATAAATTTTTTCTCCTGTGCCCACGACACATTTAAAACAAACAATCCTAGTATTACTAGGTAGTGTATTTTCATCCTCATTGTCAAATAATTTAATGTAAAGTTTACAATTAACTTGCCTGCAAAAATAGCGAATTATAGCAAAAGATGTAACTTTGCCAAAATTAAGTTATCATTAAGACTTAGTTCATAGCATTTTTAACTTTTAATTTATTTATGAAAAAACTATTATTTAGTCTTTTTCTTGTTCTGCAAGTCTTAAACACCTGGGCGCAGCCGAACCAAGAAATCAAAGGAAGAATTGTTGATTCAAAATCGCAACAACCCATCAAAGCAGTAGTTGCAAACATCATCGGCACCAATCAAACGGAGCGTACAAATGATGAAGGGGATTTTACTTTTAATAATGCTCCTGCAGGAAGCCAGACACTAGTACTGACTTATCCAGGATATTTATCAAAGAGACTTCCATTAGAATTAACAATTGGTCAAAACATGGATTTGGGTGTAATTGTACTTGAAGAAGACATTACAGCTGACATCCAATTGAATTTAATCACTTTAACAGACAATGATTTGGGTGACGACAATTCTGGATCTGAAACCACCTCCGGCTTATTGCAAGCTTCTAGAGATGCTTTTCAACAAGCCGCTGCATTTAACTGGGGACAGGCTAGATTCAAGATTCGTGGATTAGACAACGAATTTGGAAAAACCATGATTAATGGTATTGTAATGAACAAAGTTTACGATGGTCGTCCGCAATGGAGTAACTGGGGCGGATTAAACGATGTGACTAGAAACCAAGAGTTTTCTATGGGATCAGCACCTTCTGACTATACGTTCGGTGGTATTTTAGGTACTCAAGCCATTAATACCCGTGCTTCTTATATGCGAAAAGGAACGCGTTTGACTTTTTCTGGTGGAAACACAAATTACACATGGAGACCGGTAGTTACTCATTCATCTGGAATGAATGCTAAAGGTTGGGCCTATACGTTTTCCGCTTCATATAGAGGTGCTGATGAGGCTTATTTTGACGGAACTAATTACGATGCAAAATCGTTATTCGTTGCCATTGAGAAAAGATTTAACGATTCACACAGTTTAAACTTTACCGGTATTTACGCTCAAAATAAGCGAGCTAAAAACGCTCCTTTAACAGATGAAGCAGCTGATTTAAAAGGCTTTAAATACAACTCTTATTGGGGTTGGCAAGGAGATGACAAACGCAACTCCAGATATAAAGAGGTTGAAGAGCCTATTTTTATGCTAACGCATTATTGGACTATTAATGAGAACAACAGATTAACGACTAGTGCGTCTTACCAATTTGGTAAAATCGGAAACAGTCGTTTGGGATATAACGGCGCCAATAATCCTGACCCTACATATTACAGAAATATGCCTAGCTATTTCTCTGGATATCATGATAGAGACGGTAATTTCCTTGGAAACCAGGAGCCTTATTTGACTAATGCCGCTACTGCTAAGGAATATTTCCTAAACAACAGCCAAATCAATTGGGATGAAATCTACCGCGACAATATGGTCAACGGCACGAGCCGTGTGATTCAGTATGAAGATCGTACCGATGATAAATCGTTGTCTTTTAACAGTAATTTAAACTCTACGATATCGGATCATTTGACCCTTAACGCAGGAGTGAATTACAGAAGATTACATTCTGAAAACTTTAGTATCGTTACCGACCTATTAGGTGGAAGTGGTTATAAAGATGTGGACAACTTTTTTACAGGGGATAAATCGCAGCCAAACATGGACCAACAGAACAGAATTGTTGGAGAAGGCGATCGTTTTGGATACAACTATGATTTACAAGCTAATGTAATCGATGTTTTCACTCAATTTAAATTCAATTACGAAAGAGTTAGTTTTTACTTAGCTCAAAATATTTCTTATACAGACTACCAAAGAGATGGTTTATACAAAAACGGTATATATCCTACCAACTCTTACGGGAAAAGTGACAAAGTAAATTACAACAATTTTGGATTTAAAGGAGGCGCTACAGTGCACCTTTCAGGGCGTCATATATTAAATGCCAATGTGGCTTATATGAATCAAGCACCTAGTTTGAGAAACGTTTTTTCAAATGCTCGTTTAAACAATAACATTACACCCGATCTAAAAAGTGAAGACATTTTTAGTATTGACGGAAGTTATATTCTAAGAACACCTAAATTAAAAGCAAGAGCTACGGCTTATCTTTCTGAAGTTAAAAACTCTAGCGATCTTTCTTTTTACTATGCAGAGGGAATTGGAGTTCTTAACGACCAAGGGAATCTAATCGACGACAAAGGAGATGCTTTTGTTTCTGAAATTCTAACTGGAATCAACAAGAGAAACTTAGGAGTTGAATTGGGTGCTGAATACCAAATAATTCCTACTGTAAAAGCAACAGCTACTGTAGCTTTAGGTCAGTCTTTTTACACAAACAATCCAAACATCAAATTAAATATCGACAATGTGGGTAGAACGGTTGATTACGGAACGGCTTATTTAAAGAACTACCGAGTAGCTTCAGGGCCTCAAACGGCTGCTTCTTTAGGTTTGGAGTACCGCGACCCTAAGTTTTGGTGGATTGGAGCTAATGCCAACTATTTAGATAATAATTATATCGATATCTCACCGATTTTGAGAACGGATAATTTTGTTATCAACCCACAAGATCCAAATCGCGGACCTTTTGTTGATATGACAAAAGATGATGTAAGAGATATCTTAAAACAAGAAAAACTACAAAGTCTTATGTTGGTAAATCTTACGGGAGGTAAATCTTGGAGAATCAACAGAAATACTTTAGGTTTCTTTGCCAGTATCAACAACATTTTTGATGTTACCTATAAAACAGGTGGTTTCGAACAAGCGAGAAATGCCAATTATAAAGAACTTTCAGAAGATAAAGCCGCGGGTACACCGTCTTTCGGAAATAAATATTTCTATGGATATGGCCGTAATTTCTTCGTTAACGTTTATTACAATTTCTAAAAAAAAACAATTAATAAAAAATATCACATTATGAAGTTATTTTTAAAACCCTTTTTATTTTTAGCACTAATATTAGTAATCCTCTCGGGTTGTGCAAAAAATGATGATTTTACGATTCCAAACATCGACTGTAAAGACCCCGGCTTAGAAGACACTAAAACAGTCCTAGAAATTTATGCAGAGGCTACAGAAAAACCTGTTAAATATACAGGAAATGATATCATCTCTGGTTATGTAGTTTCGAGCGACAAAGAAAAACACTTTTATCAAACTATTTATTTGGTTACAAAAGACAATTCTTTAGCTTTTAAAGTAGCTGCAGAATCTACTGGTTTGGGTCATTATACCACATCTAGTGTAGGTAAACACGTTTTTATTAAACTGGAAAACCTGTATATCCAAAAAAGAGACGGTATTCTTCAAATTGGTGAGTTGTATAACGGAAACGTTGGAAACATCGGTAAAGCTTTAATTAAAAACCATATAGTACCTTCATGTAATGTAGTTGGTGAAAATCTATTAGTTAACGACATCAGCTTAGAAGAGGCAATCAGTTCTGATAAATACGTTGGTAAATTAGTTGAATTTAGTAATGTGCAGTTTGCAGACAATGCTGTTGGTAAACCATATAATGACGAGAGCGCCAATGCAACAAATAGAGATATTGTTGACAAAACAGGTAAAACGATCATTTTCAGAACAAACAAACAAGCACCTTTTTCTTCGAATCTTATCAGTAAGCAAAGTGGAAAAATCAGAGGTATTGTTACTAAATTCGGAACTACTTTCCAATTTGTGGCGCGTTATGAATCTGATGTTCAATTAACTGAGAATCGTTTTACTATAGGAGAACCGGGTGAGCCAGGAGAACCAGGAGAAGAACCAGAAGTTACTGGTGTAGTGGCTTTTCCAGGAGCTGACTTTGAAAACTGGGAAACATTTTTAGGTTCCCTTCAAGAATTCAACGGTGAAAAAATTAAAAAAGACTATATGTCTCAAGCCATGGGTCTAGGTATGAAAACCTCGAATGCCCTTGCTGTTAAAGGAACACCTGTTGGAAATGACTTTATGTTTACAGCAGAAAACATCAAAAACGTTCCTACTGGAGCTTCAAAAATTTCGTTCTATGTAAAAGGATCTTCTGCAAAATCTATTTCAGTAAATGTTTTTAAAGCAGACGGTACCTATGCTCCTTTTAACGTAGAGGGACTTAATAGTACAAAAACTTTAGACAAAGCAGAAAACAATCAGTACAACGGTACCATTAACACAAACAACAATTGGGTTAAAGTATCTCTTAATTTAACTGGTGTTGATTATAACACGTCGGCTAAAGGAAAACTTATTGCTTTCAAAGTAGGAAAAGAAGCGGCTTATGATTTGTTAATTGACAACATCATGATTGAAGGTGGTACAAATGGAGGAAATCCAGACCCAGAACCGGAACCGGAACCAGGAAATGGTAATATTGCTTTCCCAGGTGGAGATTTTGAAAACTGGACGGCTTTTGAAAATGGACTTTTAAGTTTAAATGGAGCAGCTAAATTGAAAGATTATGCTACACAACAAAACGGTAAAGGAATTGATGGTTCTGCTGCTTTAGGTCTTATTGGAACTCCAGCGGGTAACGACTATGTTTTCACTACAGAAAAAGTACTTAATGTACCTGCAGGTGCAACAAAATTGAGCTTTTTCGTAAAAGGTACTTCAGCTAAATCATTATCTTTTAACGTTTATAAATCAGACGGAACAGCCTTTACCGCTTTTAATGTTGGAGATCTTGGAGCTGCTGCTGTAACTATTAGTTCTGCTGCAAATAACCAATATGTTGGTGTAATTAACACCAATAACCAATGGGTAAAAGTAACTTTAAACATCGCTGGTTTGGATTATAACAAAACGGGATTAAAGAGTTTCTTAGCTTTAAAAGTTGGTAAAGAAGCTGCTTACAACTTATATTTAGACAACTTTATCATAGAATAAATCAAATGGTTTGGTGTTTGTTATTAAACAAAATCGTGAAGTAACCTATACCGAAAACCTACTAAAAAAGTCCTCATCATTTATTTGATGGGGATTTTTTTTTTGCGATTTGACCATTTTTGAGTTCAATCAGTGATTAAGAAACCCCTAAATACCAGCGAAGCGGAGATGCGCCGTCTTAAGCGGTATAATTGCTATTGATTTAAGCTAAGTGATTGGGTCTACCTTAGCTTTAATTCTAGGTATGCTAATGAAGTTTTAGTTGCGACTTTAATTCCTAGGCATTTCATAATCACTTATGAATTCTAAGAAACTATCATTCTCATGCGAGCTTAAGAGAAGCAACAACAACCCAATTAAAGGCCATTTAGTCGCTTATTAAGCATTAATTCGCCCTAGACGAGATTGGTGTTGGAGTTGAGAAAAAAACTCTTAAAACTACGTATAAACAAAAAAACCTCCATAAGGAGGTTTTTATATATTGAATCGTAAAGAAGATTTATTTTAAAGCTTCCGCTCCACCAACAATTTCCAAAATTTCATTGGTAATCGATGCCTGACGCGCTTTGTTATAAGTCAATTTTAACTGATCTCTTAATTCTTGTGCGTTGTCCGTTGCTTTGTGCATGGCAGTCATACGCGCTCCATGTTCCGATGCGAAAGAATCCAAAATCGATTTAAACAATTGTGTTTTTAACGACGTTGGGATCAAGCTTTCAAGAATTTCTTCTTTAGACGGTTCATAAAGGTAATCTGATGTTGTATTAGAAGTACTTACTTCTGGCAACATCAACGGTAAAAATTGTTCGGTAATCACAAATTGTGTTGCCGCATTTTTAAACTGGTTGTACACCAATTGAATGGTATCATATTGTTCTTTTGCAAAAACATCCATCAAATGCTCTGCAATTTTAGCAGTAGCATCAAAAGATAAATGATCAAAAAGATCACTATCGTTTTGGATAACGTGAATATTTTTATGCAAAGCATCATAACCCTTTTTTCCAATAGTCAACAAATCTACTTTTTTCCCTTGATAAACCGTAGTTCTCAATAGGTTAACTTGTTTGATTACGTTGGCGTTAAAACCCCCACACAATCCTCTATTAGAAGTAACAGCTACAATTAAAACCTTGTTTACCTCTCTAGTTTGAGAAAAAACACCTGAATGATCACCTTCTAAAGTTGCACTAATATTCTGGATTAATTCCGTCAGCTTTTCAGCATAAGGACGCATCGCAGTAATAGAATCTTGAGCTTTTTTTAATTTAGCCGCAGAAACCATTTTCATCGCAGAAGTGATCTGCATTGTAGATGAAATGGAGGTAATTCTATTACGAATTTCTTTAAGATTTGCCATTTTTAAATAGTGTAAGTAATTAGAGAAAAGCAATTGAGTATATCAATTGCTTTTCTACAACCTAATTATTAATATTTAGAAGATACTTCTTTAGCTACTTGCTCTAGAGCTGCTGTAACTTCGTCAGTTAATTTTCCTGCTTTTAAAGCATTTAAAACCTCTTTGTGTTTTAAGTTCAAGATTTCAAGATAATCTTTTTCAAATTCCTTCACTTTATTTACAGGAACTTTTCTCAATAAGTTTTTAGAACCTGCATAGATAATAGCTACTTGGTCTTCCACTTTATAAGGATCGTTAACTGCTTGTTTAAGGATTTCAACGTTTCTTCTACCTTTTTCAATTACGTTTAAAGTAGCTGAATCCAAATCAGAACCAAACTTAGCGAAAGCTTCTAATTCACGGAATTGCGCTTGATCCAATTTTAAAGTTCCAGAAACTTTCTTCATCGATTTAATCTGAGCATTTCCTCCAACACGAGATACCGAAATACCTACGTTAATAGCTGGACGAACCCCTGAGTTAAACAAATCCGATTCTAAGAAGATCTGACCATCAGTAATCGAAATTACGTTGGTTGGAATATATGCAGAAACGTCACCAGCTTGAGTTTCGATAATAGGAAGTGCCGTTAAAGAACCACCACCTTTTACCAAATGTTTGATTGAATCTGGAAGATCGTTCATGTTTTTAGCAATCGTATCGTCAGCAATAACCTTAGCTGCACGCTCTAATAATCTAGAGTGAAGGTAAAAAACGTCACCTGGATAGGCTTCACGTCCTGGTGGACGACGAAGAATCAACGACATCTCACGGTATGCAACAGCTTGTTTAGACAAATCATCATAAATGATTAAGGCTGGACGACCTGTATCACGGAAATACTCCCCGATAGCAGCTCCTGCCATTGGAGCATAAACTTGCATTGGAGCAGGGTCAGAAGCATTTGCTGCTACGATAATCGTATAAGCCATAGCTCCTTTATCTTCCAATGTTTTTGCAATACCTGCTACAGTAGAAGCTTTTTGCCCTATTGCAACATATATACAGAATACCGGTTGCCCAGCATCATAAAATTCTTTTTGATTTAAAATAGTATCGATACAAACGGTAGTTTTACCTGTTTGACGGTCACCGATAACCAACTCACGTTGACCACGTCCTACTGGAATCATGGCATCGATAGACTTAATACCGGTTTGCAAAGGTTCCGTTACCGGTTGACGGTAGATAACTCCTGGTGCTTTACGCTCCAAAGGCATCTCGTACAACTCTCCTCCGATTGGACCTTTACCATCGATTGGAATACCTAAAGTATCAACAACACGACCTACCATTTGCTCACCTACTTTAAGGGAAGCAATACGACGTGTTCTCTTAACGATAGAACCCTCTTTAACTCCTGTTGAAGGACCTAACAATACAACACCAACATTATCTTCTTCAAGATTAAGTACCATTGCTTCTAATCCATTTTCAAATTGAACTAGTTCTCCATACTCAGCATGAGATAAGCCGTAAACACGAGCCACACCATCTCCTACTGCAAGAACGGTTCCTATCTCTTCTAAAGAAGCGTCAGATTCAAAACCAGATAACTGTTTTTTTAATATTGCTGAAATTTCAGCAGGTTTAATTTCTGCCATTTTGATTTATGGTTTATACACGTAATACGTGCGGTGATTTTAATTAGTTAATTGTCTCTTTAAGTCTTGCAACTTATTTGCTAAAGAAGCATTGAATTGCTGATCGCCTATACGAAGGATAAAACCTCCTAATATACTTGGATCAATAATGTTTTCAATGGTTACCTTTTTGTTTGAAATCTGTTTGATTTTATCCAAAACCTTTGCTTCCATTTCTCCATCCATTGCAATTGCAGTAGTTACCTTTGCTTTTTGTATCCCCAATTCCAGGTCGTACAACTCTTGAAATTTAGAAGCAATCGCCTCTAAAATATCAAAACGTTTGTTGTGCATAAGTAATTTAAACAATTCAATCGTTTGTGCCGATGTACTGGCAAAAACCTCGGATAAAGCATCTAATTTCACATTTCCTTTTATGGTCGGATTTGAAAGAAAACTCTTTAAATCTTCACTTTGAGAAATGGATCCTGAAATAAGAAGCATGTCCTTATTAATCGTCTCCAAAGTTCCTTTTTCCAAGGAAATCTCCAGCATTGCTTTTGCATATCTTGCAGCTGCTCTCGTGCCTATCATAAGGATGAATTAATTTAGTTTTACTTCGTCTAACATTTTTTCAACCAATTTCACTTGGGCTTCTTTGTTAGATAATTGATCTTTCAATAACTTCTCTGCGATTTCGATAGAAAGGCTAGAAATGTGATTTTTCAATTCACTCATAGCAGCATTCTTCTCACTTTCGATTGTAGCTTTGGCTTGAGCAATTATTTTATCACCTTGCTTTTGAGCTTCCAATTTGGCCTCAGCAAGCATTGTATCTTTAATATCACGGGCATCTTTAATCATTGCATCTCTTTCGATACGCGCTTCTTGTAAGATACGTTCATTATCTGCTTTAAGATTCTGCATTTCATTACGCGCTGCTTCCGCAGAGGCTAATGCAGTATTAATTGATTCTTCTCTACCTTTAACAGCAGCCAAAATTGGTTTCCATGCAAATTTCTTTAGCAAGAAAAAGAAGATAATAAAAATAGCTGTTGTCCAAAAAATTAAACTCTCAGGTGCTACAAAATTCATAGTATATTAGCTTTAATTTGTTTTAATGTAAAAATAGCATCCTAAAACCAACCGTTTCAGGATGCCTTTTTTTTTCAAAAATTATTTTGCAATTAATGCAACAACCACTGCGAACAATGCAACACCTTCGATAAGTGCAGCAGAGATAATCATTGCAGTTTGAATTTTTGAAGCTGCCTCAGGTTGACGAGCAATAGCATCCATTGCAGATCCACCAATTTTTCCGATACCTATTCCTGCCGCTAAAGCAGCAATTCCAGCACCAATTCCAGCTAAAATCATAGTTAAAAATTTATATAGTTAATATTTAATAAAACTCTAATTAATTAATGGTTGTCTTCCACCGCTTGACCGATGAATAATGCAGACAACAAGGTAAACACATACGCTTGCAAAGCGGCAACTAATATTTCCAATGCACTCATAAACAATACAAATGCTCCTGAAACCGGCGCAATAAATACCGATTGGAAAATAAAAATCAAAGAAACTAAACTCAAGATAATAATGTGACCAGCAGTGATGTTAGCAAACAAACGAATCATCAAAGCAACAGGCTTGGTAAACATACCCATAATCTCTACAGGAACCATAATTGGCGCTAACCATAACGGCACTCCCGGTGTATTGAAAATGTGTCCCCAATAATTTTTATTACCACTAAAAATAGTGATTAAGAAAGTAAACATAGCCATTACAAAAGTAAAGGCAATATTTCCGGTAAGGTTAGAACTAAAAGGGAAGAAAGGAATCAATCCAAAAAGGTTATTCACCCAGATTATAAAAAACACCGTCAATAAATACGGCATGAATTTTTCATATTTTTTTGCACCAATGTTAGGTATCGCTATTTCATCTCTAACAAAAACAATTAACGGTTCTAAGAAACCGGCTATCCCTTTTGGAGCTGCACTGTTTTTCTTGTAAGAACGCGCTACAGCACTAAACACAACAAGGATTAACAACACAGAGAAAATCAAAGAAAACACATGTTTTGTAATCGAGAAATTCATTGGTCTTTTAGAGAAATCCGTAATAGCAGGAGCTTCTATATGTGATCCGTCTGTTGCGGCTTCAAAAGCAGCTGCATAATAAATATTTCCGTGGTATCTAACAAAGGCTTGACCATTCTTTTCAACTACTACTGTAGCGTCGTCGTTATGATCAAATTCGCTAGACATAAAAGTAACTAAACCATTGTTTGTCCAAAGAATTACTGGCAATGGCATGGAATAGGAATGACCGTTATAATCGAAGAGATGAAATTCATGCGAGTCGGCAATATGGTGCTGAATTAACTCCGTTGCATCAAACTCTTCAGCTTCTTTGTCGTGACTTTGACTTGCGTCGGCTGCTGTGGATACGAACGGCATCAAAATCAGCAATAGGGCAGATAAATACTTCGTGAATTTTTTTGCGGTCATCATTTTTACTTAAAAATTGAAATTTATGGTCTGTAAAATTTGATGCAAAGATAAAATTTTTAATTTATAAATAACTGTTAATGATGAAAAAAAAATCAAGAGCCATCTTGCTATAAATCAAACGGTTTCCTCTTTTTTGTCTTTTAATAAGTCCACAACAAAAAAGGTTTCGAAAAATAAATATAAAAAGTATGGAACAAAAAATGCCACAACATCAGCTATATAAGAACGATCGTCGCTTCGAATTATAGGCAATAAGAAGAGCACAGACAGCATCATTTTAAAAAAACTGCTCGCCATAAACGCATATCCTGTGTATTCAGAAAAAACCGAATTGATATATAAAATAGCTCCGAACAACAACAATGTAATTAAAAATAGAAAACCATAAATTGCAAATGTATTGTAGTAATAAGGCTGAGGCGACAAAATAAATTCAATAAAAAGATATTGAGCACCACCAATTACTATCGTAAAAAGCACTAAGTATTTTATAAAATTCCCTAATTTTTGTTTCATTATAATTGTTGTTTTATGAGTTTTATTTATTTTTATTAAGTTGTTGTACTTGTTTAATCACCAGAAACATCGATAAAAAAACTGCCAATAAAGAGCAGCCTACGGTAAATCCGGAGAAATTATTCGGGTATTTCTCATCCAACCAAACCCCTAAATAGGTTCCGGCTGCGATAACCACTCCCATTTGCAGGGCCATACCCGAAAATCGAATGTATTGATTGACGGATTTTTTATCGTCTGGGCGCATTTATTTTTTTGTTTTTGACTGTTCTTCAGCTGGCATAATTCCCGTCATTTTACAGGTTACTTTAAAAACAGCTCCCGGTTCTACGGACAATTGACCTACACTTATTTCACCCGAAACTACCGCCGAAGCTTTGAGAATTAGAGCTTTTGAAACCGTCATTTTACCATCAACCTCGCCTTCAATATCTGCATTTTCGCAAATAACATCTCCTTTTATAACGGCACTTGGCCCCAAAACCAACCTTCCCTGAGAGGTAAAATTACCCAATAAAACACCGTCTAGTCGGAAATCAGCTACAGTCTCTATGGAGCCTGTTATCGTCGTTCCTTCAACAATTCTATTGGTTTTCCCTAATAAGTCCGTGTACGTTTTCTTTTTAGGTTTATCAAACATATTTATTTATTTTTCATTTCTAAAAACAACTCCCAATTCTTTTTAACTTGTATAACGGTATAGTTTTCAGTAGATACAATCGTGGCTGCTTCATCAATTTTATATGCTGATGCACTTTTTAAATAGGCCACTGCCGCCTCAGCGCTACGCTCATTTTCAAAACCGTGAAGTACAAAAAACACTTGGTTTACGGTGTAGTAATCCTGTGAAAATTTCACTTTTCCGTCATTTCTATCCAAAACATATCGTTCTAACTTTCTTGCCACCAACAATGATTTTTCCAAAGACTCGGCTGGAATACTGTAAACTACCTTCCAACTACGAGACGCATCATCACTTAATTTCAGAGCATTTAGTTTTGGCAAATCCCTATTGATAATACGGTCTGCCTCTTTGGCTTCCGCCTTACCTGCATAGGTCAAAGCTACGTAATTCAATGCCTTTTTGTATGCATCAATCCCTTCAAGCCTTCCTATGATATTGGCCTTTAGCAATTCGTATTTAGGCAAGAAATCGCTCTCTACAAACTGAGAAATTGCTTGATTGGCATTGGCCAAGGCTAGCACGTAATTTCCTTTCTCATATTCTTGATACAGTTTTCCATACACTTGCTCTGGAGAGCCTTCAACCTCAGATGAAATATTTTTATTCAGCAACAATTCTGCATATCGAGAATCGCTATGTTGTGATAAAATATTTTGCTTCCAATATTCGGCCTTAACCGGATCAATACTCAAATATATTTTATACAGATTGTATTTAGCCGGCAAAATCAATCGCTCTTCAGGCTCAAAGAGTAATAACGCCTCGAATTTTTCTACAGCCAATTCAAATTCTGCAAACTTATCACTGTAAATCGATCCCAATTGGAAGTATGCAAAATCCCTATCCTTTTTAATGGCCGCTAACTCTTTTGGATCGGTAGGAATTTGCCCTTTGTAAAAGGCTACAGAATACCTTAAGTTTTCTTCAGACCCCTCCTCTACTTCGCCTGCCGCTGCTTTACCGTCGGTATTCAAATCCGATTCTGTATTAGAAATGGATGAAGAACCCGCCCAACGCCAATCGTCTTTTAAGCTTCTATTTCCCCAACGTTTTTTAAATTCCAATTTACCGAAAGAAACAGCATTAGAAGAATAAAAATAAAAATTAGAACCGCCAGATTTAGAACCCGAACCGGCTGTATTTGACAATGCTTTCTGAGCCATTCCTATGGGGTCAATACTTCCACCTGTTAGTGGATTCGTAATTGTTGCAAAAGGAGACTGACCATTGGACTGAGCCCCTTTGTTCGCCAAAGCTTCCTTACGCTTATCATCTAATTTCATCTTGTTTATCAATGAATTAAAATAAGCGTCTTGCTCGGTCGAACTCATAGCTACCAATCTCAAAATACTATCACTTTCTTTAGCCGTACGTTCATACATGACCACGTCGTGTAGGTTGTCGCGTTTTTTGTTGATTTGATAAAACTCTTTTGTTTTTGGAGGCAATAACACCAAAGTACTGTCGTAATACTGTCCTGCCCATTCGTATTTGGCTTGATTAAAATAAATTTCGGCCAAGCTCTTGTAATTGGAGGCTTTTAAATATAAATCACCCTTGCTTTCTTTAAGCGAGGTTTTAAAATAATTGATGGCAGTAGGGTGTTTTTCTTGCTGCAAATAAAACAATCCTACCTGTCGATTAAGCAAGTCCAAATAAGGTCTGTTTTCCCTGTCTTTTAGCAAGCTTTTATATTTATCTAAGAAGGCGACGCTATCCACCTTTTTAAGATCTCCATACAACAATTGATTGGCATGTGATTGTATCATATATGGGCGAGGAGCTCGACGATTCATATCGATAACCTCTTGAAACGACGCCAAGGCCAATTCTTTTTTATCCGTTCGTCCATATAGTTGCCCTAATATAAAACTATAACGCGCTGTTTCCTCTATACGTTCCGTCAACATCTTTGCATCGACTAAAGGACTGATGGCACTATCCATATGTCCGGCATTCAAATAAGCCTGCGCCATTGTTGCCAAGGCATCAGCGCGATTTTGACCTTTTAAACCAGGCTCTTTCAGCATCTTTTTTATATTCTGAATCGCCAGCTCATCATACATCAATCGCAAGTTGGTTTTCTCTCTCCACACTTTCGCTTCGCTGATTTTATCGCTGTTTGGATATTTGTACAGTATATAATTAAAGGATTCCAAGGCTGGAATAAATCGATTGTCGTAATACCTGGATTTCCCCAATAACAAATAAGCTTCATCCATTTGCGGGTTTTTCTCCCGACCTCCAATATACATCGAGCGCTTTTGAATGGCTTTGGTAGCCTTGTCTTCCGCTAAGCGAAAATCTGGATTTTTAGGCTTGTCATCCAATAATGCACGCTCTTCAGGTTGCATTCTTTCGATGGGTAGTACTTCCCAAAAATTATCATGATATTGTTCCCTTAAATCCTTTAGCCCTTTATCAAAAGCAATATTCCCGTTGTACAAGACATTAAATTTGGTATTCAACGACTGAAACTGCCGATTGACCAAAGCATCCTTTTTAGTAGAACACGCCCATATAAAAGCGCCAACCACCAAGACTAAAATATATTTAGAGATATTCGTTTTCAATATTCGAAGTTTAAATACTTAACTTTTAAAACACTAATTTAGTATGACTAATGGGTAAAAATACGGCACTTTTATCGAAAAAAATTACTTTTAGGCAAAAATAAGAAATTCGCTTATCCAAAAAGGGATAAGCGAATTCTAAGAATGAATAATAATTAAATGTAGATCCGTGATAATTAAACGGAAAAAAAGCTTTCCAGTTCTTGTAATGTCGTTTCGGAAGTCTGTACATCTTTAACGATGCGTCCTTTTTCCAATGCCACTATACGCGTTGAAACCTCAACAGTATGTTGTAAATCATGGCTGGAAACCAACATCGTTATCTCTTTGGATTCCGATTTTTGTTTGATAATATTTTTTAATCGAATTTGGGTTGTTGGATCTAAGTTAGCAAACGGCTCATCCAATATAACCAGTTGTGGATTACCAATAAATGCGGCAACGATTCCCACTTTCTTCTGATTTCCCTTTGAGAGGTCTCTCAAGTACTTTTTTATATTTAAAATCTCTCCATTAAAAAAATCTTCATATTCTAGCAAAAAACTCTGAACGGCACTTTTATTCATCCCCCTCAGTTCTCCTATAAAATAAAAATATTCTTCCGGTGTCAAATACCCTATCAGAAAACTCTCATCGATGAATGCCGCTGTAAAAGGCTTCCATTGCTCCGTAATCTTGACCTCAAAACCCCCATTTAAAATAGTGCCTTTAGTAGGAGTAATCAAGTCGAGAAGCAAACTAAAGAAAGTGGTTTTTCCCGCTCCATTATTTCCGACTAAACCGAAACTCTCCCCTTTTTGAATATCCAAAGAGTCAATGTCCAAAACCGTGGTACCGTTATATGTTTTAGATAAATTTCGTACTTGTATCATCATATCGTTAATTTCTATCGATTTAATTTTTTTGTTTATATGCCTTTAATGCCTCGTATTTCTCACTTTTATAGAGGCGTTCTATGATATCGAAAACCCTATTCCTAAAAACCAAACCACTTGCACCTATAACCGTCAATGCGATAAGGGCAGCCTCCAAATTCCAAAACGTTTTAAAGCCAATATAAATCATAATTGGAACAAATACCTTTGGCATTGAAACCAGCATAGCTTTTAAATTAAATGCTTGTTTTTCGCCAAATACATTTTTGTTTTTTTCCAAATCTACGGGTGTTTTTATATAAGCTCCTCCCCACAAAACCAAATAACCATTCACCCCAATATTAAAAACACCAATCGCTAAAATCAACGCATATACCTCCCAACCAAAAAACAGATAAAAAGAACTGAGCACCATTGAAACCAAGGTTCCCAAAACCATTAACCACCATTTCGCCATTAAATAATCTCTGTATTTAATATTCTGACACATCATTAAAGGATAATAGGAAGAGTCCCAACTCGGAACAAATTGCCCGAAGTTTAAAAGAAAGCCTCCAGTAATCATGATTCCAAAAGCCACATGCATAAAGTCGTTATTATATTCTGGCATTATGTCACCGAAAGACAACAAACCAAAAAGCAAGAAAACCAAGCTCATCACAACCGTTGTACGGGGTCTTTTATTCCTTTTGATCATTCTAAGGTCGTTTTTTAGAAAGGGACTTATCGTACCAAAACGATCTAACCAACTAAAATCCTCAGTTTCCACTTCTTCCTGAGCTTTAGAAAGCGCTGAATCTAAATATAAATTTTTCGAATAAAATGAAAAAGCCCATTTATACAATAGGACTAAAAGCCCTAAAGGCACGACCACCAAAAAGGGATAATCATAGAAGGATTTAAAAAACAGCTCTGTAAAAATGGTCAGGTCAGCGACTTCAAAATAATGCAAAACTCCAATTACAGCAATAATACCGACTGTTACATAGAAAAAAACTGGACGGTTATTGATTAGCAAGTTTAGAAAATTGAAACAGTATATCCATAACAACAAACTCAAACCCCAAAAAACAACGTGCACTACCGGCATTCCCTCATAGATCATGATTCCACATAAGGGAATAAAAAAGAAAAGATGTACCGTATTAAAAACGGCAACAATCGTTTTTTCCAAGAAATATTTAACCAAGCGACTGCGCTTGATATTTAGTATTAATAAGGGTCGGATATTTGCCGTGGGTAGTTTTTGAAAGAAGAAACGCAGTGATAGGTCTGCTGCAAAATAATAAATCAAGTATTTGTTAATAGTTTCAAAGGGTGGTAAACCATTTTCCTCTAAAAGGAAATAACTTAAAACTCCAACTGCCATAAAAACTCCTAGTAAATATAAAGCGCCCAGCAGAAATAAGATTTTTACGAAAAGATTGAACTTAAAAGAAGCAGCTCTTGAAAAAGCTTTCCACTCTAAAGGAACAAGATATTTTAACATAGCGATATGCAGTTTTATATAATAAGTACACTTTAGCCACCAGTTGTTACACTTTTGCTCCTGTTTATTTTGAAAAAACATAATATTTATATCAAATCAAAGGAATTATAGAGAAAATCGCGCTTTTAAAAACCACCTGTTTTGATGTTTAATTCCATACAAATGCAGCTTAAGTGTTTCCTAAAAAAAACCACTACTTATGAACTACTCCAAGATCAACTGCTTTTTAATAATTATATTTGCACCATAAAAATCACATGGAATTGGATTTATGCGACAGCTACTAACATAGAATTGAAAACCACCAACTATGTACAGCAAGCAACATCATACATCCTTAAACACAAAACACAATCTGCATGAAAAAAGATATTATTATTCCAGTAGTCAAAGATGTTTTTATGGCTGCCGTATATGAATGGAATGAGGAGTTTGCCAGCCATGCTTGGTATGCCTATATAATCAATAAGAGCGAATTGCCTTTAGAAGCCATTATGATCATCTCTCAAGCAGAAGGAATGATTGACGCGGAGTTGAGAAAAAGCACCCTATTTAGACATGCCTTTCCTAGGTTAGAAGCAGGCGCATCGATAAAAGTAGAGCTATTAGACGAGAATATTTTTCAACTTGACAATCGCTTTATGGTCACTTTCTTTTCAGAGGGCACCCTATTTGACAAAAACTATATTTTCCCCGCAAATACGATTAGCGTTGACAACGTGATTGATTTGGACAACAACAAACATCAAGGAATTTTATCTCAATAAAAAATGCCCCTAAAACCAAAAAGGATTTAGGGGCATTATATTTAAAATATATTTTTTTTATTGCTCGTGCTTTGGTGGAAACAACAGCGACAATACAATAGATAGGGTTAATACACTTCCGATTACAGTAAGTGATATCCAAGACTCCATATGGTAAAATGGAGATATAATCATTTTCACACCTATAAAGGCCAAGATGATTGCCAATCCATATTTTAGTTTGCTAAAACTATCCATAAAATTCGCCAATAGGAAATAAAGTGATCTCAATCCTAAAATCGCAAAAATATTGGAAGTATATAAGATAAACGGGTCATCTGGCGCAATAGCGAAAATGGCCGGAATACTATCTACTGCAAAAAGCAAATCGGTAAATTCAATAACCACTAATGCAACAAATAGCGGTGTTGCCATTTTTACACCGTTTTGAACGGTAAAGAATTTATCACCATCGTAGTTCTCACTTACTTTAAAAAATTTGTGAACCAGTCTAACGGCAGGGTTTTTAGATAAATCGGCATTAGCATCATTTTCTTCTTTACTAAACCAGGATTTAATTCCCGAATACAATAAGAAAACACCAAAAATAGTCAAGACAGCATTAATTCGTACCGTTTGTCCAAACAGTTCCATATCTGGCAAATAGGTATGATTAATCATTTCCACACCGGCGAAGATGAATATCGCTCTAAATACTAATGCGCCTATAATTCCCCAAAACAATACCCTATGGTGTAAATGTTTTGGAACCTTAAAGAAGGTAAATACTAAGATAAACACAAATAGATTGTCAACGGAAAGTGCCTTTTCAATCCAATAGGCCGATTGAAAACGAGCAAAGTTTTCAAAATCCATATAGAAGTAGATGACTCCACTAAATACCATAGACAATGAAATCCAAACAATAGACCAGGTCAAGGCTTCCTTAGTAGAAACTTCATGGCTTTTTTTATTGAAAATTCCCAAATCCAATAATAACATAATAAATACGGCAATACCGAATACGGCTAAAATTCCCGGATGATTAATCAGATGATCCATAATTTAATTTTTATTTTACTCGGCAAAAATAATTCTTAAAAACTAGCCCAAGAGAAAGCTTATAATTTATTTAAAATCAACAACTTACAAAGTTAAAAAAACAACAAATGCAATGAAAACAAAAAAGCAACGCATTGAAATTCAATGCGTTGCTTTTTTAAACGTATGATTTGACCTTATGATGCCGTATTTTAAAAATTAATCCAATTTATCGGTTAATTTTTTAAATACTTTTTTCGGGTCTTTTCCTTCGTATAAAATATCGTAAACCGCATCGATAATTGGCGTTTTTGCACCGTATCTTTTGTTGAGTTCAAAAGCACTTTTGGCAGCATAATACCCCTCTGCAATCATGTTCATTTCCATTTGCGCAGATTTCACGGTATATCCTTTACCAATCATATTTCCGAACATTCTATTACGCGAGAAAAGCGAATAGCCTGTAACCAACAAGTCACCTAAATAGGCGGAATCGTTTATATTCCTTTTCATCTTATGTACTTTCTGAATAAACTTTTTCATCTCGCGGATAGCATTACTCATCAATAGGGCTTGAAAATTATCTCCATATCCCAATCCGTGCGCCATTCCACAAGCAATGGCATAGATGTTTTTAAGCATGGCCGCATATTCCGTACCGATAATATCGTCGGATATTTTTACTTTAATATAATGGCTGCTTAGACAAGCTGCCAGTATTTCTGCATTTTCCGTATTTGAACAAGCGATTGTCAAATAAGACAGGCGCTCCAAGGCTACCTCTTCAGCATGGCATGGTCCCGTTAAAACACCTATATTTTCATAAGGAATATTGTAAACTTGATGGAAATGCTCACCAACAATCAGACTGGTCTCTGGTATGATTCCTTTAATTGCTGAAAAAATCACCTTATCGTCCAAACTTTCCTTTAAATTTTGAAGTTCCGCATTTAAAAAGGCTGACGGAATAGCGAAAATAATATAGTCCGCATAAGCAACTGCCTCATTGATGTCGTTCGTTAACCGCAATTGGTCGGTATCAAATTCAACAGCACTTAAATAATTTGGATTGTGTTTATTAACTTTTAGTGCTTCTACCGCTGCTTCACTTCGCATATACCAAGCAATTTCAGATAGATTTTCGCAAAGCATTTTGGCAATGGCCGTGGCCCAGCTTCCTCCTCCTATAACTGCAAACTTTGGACTTTCCTTCATATAACACATATTGTTCAACCACCAAAAGTAGTTAAAAAACTAATTTCAAACAATTAACTATTCACAAGTATTAAAATAATTAAATAAACATCATTCTAAATATAGTAAATTTTTCAATTAAAAACTCAATATTTTAAAAATAAATATTAGAATTATCAATGTTATTAATCAAAACAATCCATTAAATCTAAGCAAATAGGATAAGTGGAAGTTTCTACACAAACTGACAAGATGAAAAACTTTAACACTAACTTAATATTGCCAAACACAATTCTACTACAATTAGTGCCGTTATCATAAGCAGTTGGACGAATTAATAGAAAAGCAATCTTAAAAAACTGCTTTTAAAACAGTTGTCTAGTGTTTTTTATTTTGGTATAAAAGCGTTCGTCTGGATTCGAACGCTTTTTGTTTTTTAGCTGCAAACACCAATTTCAAGCGTATCAAATCCGTAGATTTAGTGTTTTATAAACAGAGCTCTAGGAAAACTTAAATAATAGAAATCGGACAGGTAGTTTAGCCAAGCTGACTGCAGTACTCCAATGTACAAAACACAAGGCAACTCTAGCGAATTTACACAGGGTGTATTTAGCTTATTCGATGTATTATTTCTTGTAAAATAGGTTGTGATTAATATACTTCCAGACTTCACCATCCAATAAGGGGCGTACGTCTTTATGATCCATAATACCCTGTCGAATTGCCGTCGAAGAGATTTCGATAATAGGAGCCTCGACCAACTTTATGTTAGAAATATCGGTTGTATGTGGTAAATCCGATACCTCATCAGAAATTCTCGGATATACATAAATCGGATAGTGTTCCACAATTAAATCGTAGTTTTTCCACTTAGTAAGGGATTTCAGATTGTCTTCACCCATGATAAGCGCAAACTGATTTTTGGGAAATTTTTCTTGCAGATACGCTAAGGTGTTGACTGTATAATTGGGTTGTGGCAGATTAAATTCGATATCCGAAGGGCGGATTCTCGGATAATCTCGTGTAGCCAAATGAACCATTTGAAGACGGTGATAGTCTTCTAACAAGCCGCTCTTTTTCTTGAGCGGATTATGAGGAGTTACCACCATCCATATTTCATCTAAATCACTGTATTGAGCCAAGTGATTGGCAATGATAAGATGCCCAACATGGATGGGATTAAAAGTACCGAAATACAATCCAATCTTCATGCTAAATTAATTTTGTTTAATAAATTCTTTGACTAATTCGTAGGCTTCTTTTTGAGCTACTTCCAAATCATAGTTTTTAATAATCGTATCAAACTGAGGCGCTGTAGCTAATTCAACCGAAGCTTTAGCAATTCTCATATTGATTTTGTCATCACTTTCAGTAGAGCGTTTTTTCAATCGAATTTTTAATTCGTCTATACTCGGTGGTTTTACGAAAACCGCCAAAGTTTCTTCTGGAAATTTGCTTTTAATACGCAAGCCGCCGGCCACGTCAATATCAAAGATTACATTTTTTCCAAGACTCCAGATTCGCTCCACTTCACTTTTTAAAGTTCCGTAAAAATTATCGCGATATACTTCTTCCCATTCTAAAAAATCTTCGGCTTTGATGTGCTGTTTGAAATCGTGCAACGACATAAAATAATAATCTGTTCCGTCGATTTCCGTACCGCGTGGTTCTCTCGAAGTAGCCGAAATAGAAAAGGCTAAATTAAGATCTTCTTGTTGAAGCAAATACTTTACAATAGTGGTTTTTCCCGATCCAGAAGGTGCTGAAAATACGATGAGTTTGCCTTTTTTCATAAAAATTCGTTATGCGTGACTATTATAAAACGTTGAGTACTTGCTCTTTTATTTTTTCCAATTCATCTTTCATCAAAACCACTAGTTTTTGCATTTCTGAATGGTTGGATTTAGATCCCATGGTGTTGATTTCACGTCCCATTTCCTGAGCGATAAAGCCTAATTTACGCCCATTTGCCTCAGAACCGGATAAGGTTTCGATAAAGTAATCCAAATGATTCGTCAAACGAACTTGCTCTTCGGTGATATCCATTTTTTCAAGATAGTAAATCAATTCCTGTTCAAATCGGTTTTCGTCGACGTTAACTTGAAGTTCTGCCAAATTATTTTTTAAACGATCCTTCACCGTCTGAATTCGCTGTCCATCTAAAGCTGCTGCCAACTCCATACTGTTGCGAATATTAGCTATACGCAATCTGAAATCCGTTTCCAGTGTATTCCCCTCGCTATTTCTAAAAGATTTAATATTCGCCAAAGCTTGTATAATAACTTTTTGAATTTCAATCCACTCGTTCTCATCAAGTTCAACACGTTCTACCTTTAATGAATCGGGCATTCTCACAGCCATTTTCATCAACTCAGTCTCATCGGCCTCAGGTAGAATAGCTTTCATTTGATTGATATAAGCCATCACAATTGGAGCGTTTATCTTGTTTGATGTTTCCTCCGCTGTAACTTCTACGTACAAAGAAAAATCAACTTTTCCGCGCTCTAATTCATGTGCTATCTGATTTCTCAAAGGCAATTCTTTCTCTCTATATGTCAAAGGAAGTCGTACGTTTAGGTCTAAACCCTTACTGTTTAACGATTTCACCTCTACAGTAATCTTTTTGGTTGGCAATTGCATACTTGCTTTCCCAAATCCAGTCATGGAATGTATCATATTCAAAATAATAATAGCTACAAAGGTACTAAAAAAGTATCTAGCTAAATTCAGTTTCAGTTATTTATAATATTTCTGCTCTAATAGCAAAAGATTCGAAACCCTTTCGAGTTTAAAATAAAAAAACCTAATCGATTTAAGATTAGGTTTTTTTATTTTAGTCTTGCTTAGCGTCTTTTTGCAACAAGAATTTATATATCAAGCCTCCCACAACAGCCCCAGCAATTGGAGCTATCCAAAACAGCCATAATTGAGAAATATACGCTCCTCCCACAAAAACAGCTTGAGAAGTAGCACGTGCTGGATTTACCGAAGTATTGGTAATGGGAATAGAAATCAAATGAATCAAAGTCAAGGCTAAACCTATTGCTATTCCCGCAAATCGACCGTTGGCATATTTATCAGTTGCACCTAAAATTACAATCAAAAAAAATGCCGTGAGTACAAACTCCGCGATAAAGGCGGCATTCATGCCATAACCCTGAGGAGAAAGGGAACCGTATCCATTGGCAGCAAACGCTCCTGCCGAGCTAGCATCAATTCCATTAGCAGCATTACCGGTATATATACAATATAAAACGCTAGCTGCAGCCACACCTCCCAATACTTGTGAGACGATGTAAGGTGCTAATTCTTTGCCTGGAAATCGACCTCCGGCATACAATCCAAAAGATACTGCTGGATTAAAATGTCCTCCCGAAATATGACCTACTGCATAAGCCATGGTTAATACTGTCAATCCAAATGCGAGAGCCACCCCTAAATAACCTATGCCTACACCTGGAACACCAGCTGCAAACAAGGCACTACCACATCCACCGAAAACCAACCAGAAGGTTCCGAAAAATTCTGCAAAATAACTTTTCATAAATTAAAATTTAAGATTCTGTTAAATTTACAAAACTAAAATTATCTATTATTACACTCTATTAACTTTTTTACATGAAATTAACTCCCCTACTGTTTTCGAAGAATTCCCAATAAAAATGCGCCCTTCAACAATAGCAACCGGTCTACTCAGAAAGGTATAATGCTCTAAAATTAGATTTTTATAATCCTGCTCCGTTAATTTTGTGTCTTTTAAACCTCTTTCCTTGTATAATTTCGCTCTTTTACTAAAAAGAGACTCATAACTACCCGATAAGTTTTTCATCTCCTCCAATTGCGATGCTGTAATTGGATTTGATTTAATATCCTGCAACTCAAATTGGTCTAAATCCGGAATTTGGTTTAGAATTTTCCTACAGGTATCACAGGTTTTTAAATGGTATATTTTTTTCATAATCTTTTCTAGTATATTCTCAAGCCTTTTAAACTCCCATTAAATTTTACACCAGAAACTCCCGAGTAAAAATGGGTGTGACGATTCGGATTTTATCCTAACAAACAAGGCTTGAGTATTATTAAATATTTTTGACTTTAATGATGTGAACAGGACATATTTTCTCTGCTTGCTCACAACCTTCCAAAATGGTGTAGTCCACAGTTTTTACCGTATGAAAACCCTTATTGTCTTGCGCTTTCAGCAATACGGTTTTACCGTCTTTCTTTGACATCTGAAATTGCCCCGGAGCTACCTCCACACAATAGTTACAACCGATGCATTTTTCGCGTTGCAAAGTAATGATAATCATTAATTTTCTACGATTTTATAAAGCTTATCGGCCATTCGTACTCTAAAGGGCAACTTAATGGTACAGTCATCACCCCTAAGCGCTTTAGTTGCCAGCTGCTCATTGACATACATTTCTTCAATTGTCAATTCTTCTACCCCAGTTGTAGGTCCCGTAATCAATATACGATCCCCTTTTTTAATATCGTAAGCCTCAATTTTAAATTCACCAATAGCAGCCTTTTGGAAAAAATGAGTTGCCTTTCCAACATATACCTTTTTCTGAGTGGCATTGGATCCGGAATTATCACTCCATTCTCCTAATTTCTGACCCAAATAATAGCCACTCCAAAAACCGCGATTATAGACCGTTTCCAGATCTTTCATCCATTGATTTACTTTGTCAGTTGTAAATGTTCCCGCTGCCTGTGCATCAATTGCCTCTCTATATGTTTTGACAACGGTAGCAACATATTCTGGAGCACGTCCACGCCCCTCTAATTTTAACACCTTAATACCCGAATCAATCACTTGATCCAAGAAGTCTAAGGTACACAAATCTTTGGGCGACATCATGTATTCGTTATCAATCTCAATCTCTAAACCCGAATCCTGATCAATCACGGTGTACTTCTTGCGACAATTTTGCTTACAGGCCCCGCGATTGGCTGAAGAATTATGGGAATGTAAACTCAGATAACACTTGCCAGAAACCGCCATACACAAGGCACCATGTCCAAAAATTTCAATCTCCACTAAATTGCCCGATGGTCCTTTTATACCTTCTTTTTCAATCTGCGCAGTTATGCTTTTTACTTGGCGCAAACTCAACTCTCTCGACAAAACTATGGTATCCGCGAAAAGGCTGTAAAACTTTACGGTTTCGATATTAGTAACGTTTTGTTGTGTCGAAATATGAACTTCAAAATCAATAGCTCTTGCCGAAGCGATTACCGCTTGATCTGAAGCAATTACAGCGGTTAAACCCGCCTCTTTCGCCTTGTTCAATAGGGTTTTTACCACCGACAAATCATGGTCGTAGATGATGGTATTTAGAGTCAGGTAGGTTCTGACTTTTTTCTCAGCACAACGCCTTGCAATTTCGGGCAAGTCATCCACTGAAAAATTAACCGTTGAACGCGCGCGCATGTTCAATTGATCTACACCAAAATAAACCGAATCCGCACCGTTATCTAACGCTGCTTGTAAAGATTCAAAATTACCTGCAGGAGCCATCAACTCCACCTTTCCCGAAACCGTCATCTTTTATGCTTGTATTTTATATAATAAATCAGATTTTCGCACTCTAAAATCCAAACTCAAGGTCATTTTATCACCAACTTGAGCTTGTTGAACTACAACTCCATTAACCATCATTTGCTGTAAGTCGTCCAATCGCTGTTCTCCCGTAGTCGGTCCAACAACAACAAGAATATCACCTAGTGCTATTGCTTCATTTTCAATCGAGAATTGTCCGACACCCGCTTTGGTAAAATAGTGCTCTACTCTACCTATCAATTTCTTTTTCTCAATGCGTTTTTTTCTGATTTTCGTAACAGCGCTTACTTTGACAGGAACAATCTCATCAAAAACGTTGCGTTCATTCTTAAATTTTAAGGCGTCTGACTTCCCTTTTTTGAAAATCAAATTCCCCTTTTGAACACCACGACGCATGGCACGTTGTTCCTCCTCCGGCAATTGAATTACGGCGACACATTCATCGGAACAACAGTGGTGCATTTTCTCTGCACAATCATCACACTGAATAAACAACAAATGACAAGCTTCGTTGGCACAATTCACGTGAGTATCGCAAGGCTGTCCACATTGGTGACAATTTGCAATAATATCATCGGTAATTCGCTCGCCTAAACGGTGATCAAACACAAAATTCTTTCCGATAAATTTACTTTTTAAGCCTTCCTCTTTTATTTGGCGGGTGTATTCTATAATACCACCTTCCAACTGATATACATTTTGGAAGCCTTTGTGCTTAAAGAATGCACTGGCCTTTTCACAACGTATTCCACCCGTGCAATACATCAATAGATTCTTATCCTCTTTGTGTTCGGCAAGTTGCGCCTCAATAATAGGTAGTGACTCTCTAAAGGTATCTACATCAGGAGTTATGGCTCCTTCAAAATGCCCTATCTCACTTTCATAATGATTTCTCATGTCGATAACCACCGTATTGGGATCGCTCAACATCTCATTAAATTCTTTGGCTTTTAAATGTATACCGATATCTGTTGCATCAAAACTGCTGTCTTTTAATCCGTCTGCAACGATTTTACTTCTAACCTTTACCGTTAGCTTAAGGAAAGACATATCGTCTTGTTCTACTGCGACATTTAAACGAATGCCCTTCATAAAATCATAAGCCTCTAAGGTTGCTCTCAGTGCTTCAAATCCTTCGGCAGGAACAGACATTTGTGCATTGATTCCCTCTTGGGCAACGTAGATTCTTCCCAAAGCATTTAAGTGGCTCCAAGCTAAGAAAAGGTCGTCTCTAAATTGTTGTGGGTTTTCGATTTTTGCGTAAGCATAAAAAGATAGGGTCAAACGGTTTTGCCCGGCTTGCTCGATGAGCAAAGCTCTTTCTTCCGCGCTTAAAGTGTTATACAGTTGCATGCTATTAACTTTTAAGTTGGTAAATAAACAATATGAAAAATCATTCTAATTGGAAGAATGAAGCGACAAAGATACCCTTTTTTAAAAATCCTATAAAATGATAATTATCATTTTATGATGAAACACAGCAGTAAACACTGATTTTACGCTATAAGGAGGGATTTTATCGCTATTATTATAAATTCTAATGGGCAAGCAACTCCTTTGTAACTCAAAAAAAAGCTGTACTTTTACATTTCAAATTTTATGAAAGATGAGTGCAGATAAAGAAGCCAAATTAAAAGCTTTACAGCTTACATTAGATAAATTAGACAAAACCTACGGTAAGGGAACGGTGATGAAATTGGGCGACCGTGCAGTAGTCGAGGTAGAAGCAATTTCTTCAGGTTCGTTAGGATTGGATTTAGCCTTGGGAGTAAATGGATATCCGCGCGGAAGAATCATCGAGATTTACGGCCCGGAATCTTCTGGTAAAACCACACTTACTTTACATGCAATCGCCGAAGCTCAGAAAACAGGAGGTATTGCTGCATTTATTGATGCAGAGCATGCCTTTGACCGTTTTTACGCACAGAAATTGGGTGTTGATATCGACAATTTAATCATCTCTCAACCAGACAATGGAGAACAAGCACTTGAAATTGCAGAAAATTTAATTCGCTCTGGAGCTATTGACTTAGTGGTAATTGACTCTGTTGCAGCATTAACTCCAAAAAGCGAAATTGAAGGTGAAATGGGCGATTCCAAAATGGGTCTTCATGCCCGTTTGATGTCACAAGCCTTAAGAAAACTTACTGGAACAATTAGTAAAACGAACTGTACGGTATTTTTCATCAACCAGTTGCGTGAAAAAATTGGGGTTATGTTTGGTAATCCAGAAACAACAACGGGAGGTAATGCATTAAAATTCTATGCTTCTGTTCGTTTAGACATCCGTAAATCGACTCAGATTAAAGATGGCGATTTAGTAATGGGTAACCGCACCAAAGTAAAGGTTGTGAAAAACAAAGTAGCACCACCTTTCCGTACAGCAGAATTCGACATTATGTATGGTGAAGGAATTTCTAAAGTCGGTGAAGTATTGGACTTGGCTGTAGAATTTGAAATCGTTAAGAAAAGTGGTTCTTGGTTTAGCTATGGCGACACCAAATTGGGTCAAGGTCGCGATGCGGTTAAAGGCGTAATCAAAGACAATCCAGAATTGATGGATGAATTAGAGATTAAAATCAAAGAATTAATCAAAAGCAAAGAAGATTAGTCTAGGAAATCTGGGTTAACAATTCAATAAATATCAGGGCTGTCTAAAAAAGACGGCCCTTTTTTCGTAGCTTATTTTTCTATTATTTAAAAAGCAACAATTGCTTTAACATCATTTCTCTAGCTTGCTGTTTCACTTCTTTTCTATCGGCAAGAGTCTTACCTTTAGTTACTATAAACGGATGAACCACCACGGGGACCGTCCCGGGATAACCTGCAAAAAATTCAAAAGGAAAATAACGTTTTAATCCGCCGAAAGACATAGGAACAATTTCTATTTGATGTTCTATCGCCAAGCGAAATGCACCATCTTTAAACTCATCTAAGACCACGGATTTATCATCAGACACTCCCCCTTCAGGAAAAATACAAATGCTGCGTCCCAATTTTATCTTATCCTCTGCACTTTTTATAGCTTGCATTCTACTTTGGGAATTTCCGCGATCAACCAGAATACAGGTTCTTTTATAAAAGAATCCAAAAATAGGTAATTTTGCCAATTCTTGTTTACCGACAAAAACAAAGGGATTGTCTTTAATCAAAATCAACATCAGCATAATATCCATCATCGATGTGTGATTGGCGATTAACATATAACTCTTCCCTTTTTCTGGTTTTTGTTGCCATTCGACTTGATAACGAAAACCCATACCAAAAAAAACAATTCTAGCCCAAAAACGCGCTAAAATAAAGAAGTACGGATATGTTCGATCGCTAGAAATAGTTAAAATTAGTAAGGGAGACATGATTATGATCACCACCGTCATCAAAAGATAAAACCATATTTTCCACAAAATCCAGAATGCAATTTTCACTAGCCTCATACGTTAACTATTTCTTAAATTTTCAACAAATCAAAAGTAAAACATATAAAGCAATATAACATCACGCACTTTGATCAGCAAGGCTAAAATTAAAAAAAAAGTCTTTAGCAACAGAAAACATTGCTCCTCACTCAAGCAAATCGGTTATCTTTGTTCTAAATTTAGAAAAAATCGAAAATGGCTAAAATTCTAACTGGAGTACAAAGTACTGGTACTCCCCACTTAGGAAATCTTTTAGGCGCTATCCTCCCTGCGATACAAATGGCCAACCTTAAAGAAAACAATTCCTTTCTTTTTATCGCTGATTTACACTCAGCTACACAGATAAAAGAAGCATCTATTTTGCAGGAAAACACCTATAGTGTAGCTGCAACTTGGCTGGCTTGTGGCTTAGACATTAATCACGTAACCTTTTACAGACAATCCGATGTTCCGCAAACCACCGAGTTATCGTGGTATTTGAGTTGTTTTTTCCCTTTTCAAAGATTGACACTAGCGCATTCTTTTAAAGATAAAGCCTCGCATTTAGATGATGTTAATGCCGGACTTTTTACCTATCCAATGTTGATGGCAGCAGATATATTACTGTATGACGCCGAATTTGTTCCAGTTGGAAAAGACCAACTACAACATTTAGAAATCACTAGAGATGTAGCCTCGAGATTCAATCATCAGATGGGCGAAACCTTTGTTTTACCAGAAGCAAAAATCGCAGAGGAAGTGATGATAGTTCCTGGAACAGACGGAGAAAAAATGAGTAAATCCAGAAATAACTATATCAATATATTTCAAGATGACAAGGCCTTGCGCAAGCAAGTCATGGCTATACAAACCGATAGCACTCCTTTAGAAGACCCCAAAAACCCAGATACCTGCCATGTCTTTGCGATTTATAAATTATTAGCTACAACGGAACAAATAGCCGAATTAAAAGCCAAATATCTAGCAGGAAACTACGGATACGGTCATGCTAAACAAGAATTATTTGAGTTAATAACGAACCGTTTTAAAACGGAACGAGAAAAATACGATTACTATATTAACCATTTAGAAGAAGTGGATGACTTATTACAAATTGGCGCCAAGAAAGCAAGCCTTATTGCTCAAAATACGTTAAATCGTGTTCGTCAAAAATTGGGATATCGAATCTAAGCAAAAACTATTCTCTAAAAAAGCTGCCTCAAAAGGGTGGCTTTTTTTATAACAATTCAAACATTTTACCGGGCAAGGGACGAATAATACCCTTTAGTTCCATCTTTAACAATAGTGCCCCAACTTTATAAACTGCCATTTGACAGGAAATTGAAATAAGATCTAACGGTTGTTTTCCAGTAATTCGCAAGTAATCGTAAATTTTTTGTTCGTCGTCACTCAAATCTTCAAAGAGTTGTTTTTGGATTTTAGCTGTTGTTTTTTGCATTTGATCCCATTGCAAAATTTGTACTACATCTTGAGCGGATGTAATCAGTTGGGCTTGTTGCCATTTAATCAATTCATTACAACCCTTACTATATTTATCTGAAATTCTTCCGGGTACAGCAAAAACCTCCCTATTATATTCATTGGCAAAACGGGCTGTACTGATGGAGCCCCCCTTTTCCGCGCTTTCGATGATAATAGTTGCTTCCGACAAACCTGCTACAATTCGATTACGTCTAACAAAATTCTCTTTATCTATAGAACTTCTGGTTTTAAACTCGGTTAAGAAACCGCCACTCGATTCAACAGCTGCAACATATTTTCGATGTGCTTTAGGATAAATATCCAATAGGCCGTGACCTAAAACAGCAACCGTTTTCAATTGATTTTCAATAGCCGCCCTATGTGCCAATATGTCTATTCCAAAAGCAAAACCACTTATTATAACAGGATTATACACCGCGAGATCTTGAATAAAAGTCCGACAAAACTCTTCGCCTCGAGCCGTAGCATTTCTAGTTCCCACTACACTAACTATACGTGGATTATTCCATGCTAATCTCCGCGTAGAGAACAACAAAACAGGGCCGTCTTCACAGTGTTTTAATCGATCTGGATATTCCTTGTCTCGAAAGTAAGTGACTACTATATTGTTTTTAACGATATTGTGCAGCTCTTTCTCCGCTTCCACAAAGATGGTCTTACTCTTTAAGTTGGACAATAAACGATTGCCTATGCCCTCTATTTTTACCAGCGATGAAACGGATGCTTTCAAAACCTCCTCTGCATCTTCAAAGATATTCAACAGCTTTTTCGCAGTCAGGTCTCCCACCCCTTCTACTTGCTGAAGCGCTAGTGTATAAAACAATTTTTCCTCATCCATAAAAATTAGAAAATGAATTAAACATCACCTAATATAATACATATCAACGCATTAGTCTTGCTTTTTTACACAAAATTGCAACTAACGATTTTTCCATTCCATTTATAATCGCTTATGAACAAGTTGTTTACAACTATTTATCGTTTTGTTAATAACATTTGTGGATAAAATTTTGCTTTGTGTGTTGATTCGTTAACTTTGTAATATGATGATAGAAAAATACATATCCGCCTTATTATATCGCTATCAGTGTGTTATAGTTCCTGGGTTTGGTGCTTTTTTAACCGAAGTCCAGTCTGCTAGCTTTCACGAAGGTAGTCAGACTTTTTTTCCACCAAAAAAGTCAATTTCATTTAATGCTCAACTGATTCATAACGATGGGCTTCTAGCCAATCATATCGCATTAGAAGAAGGTATTTCATATGAAAAAGCAGTTGTTCAAATTACAGCCGTTGTTTCCGAATGGAAACAAGGTTTAGCGGATGACCAAACCATCTTTCTTAAGCCGATAGGATCTATCCATTTAAACGAGCGTGCTAATTTGGTTTTTGAACCCCAATTAAGCACCAATTACTTAACTTCTTCCTTTGGATTAAGTACCGTTTCTGCACCCTCAATTGGAAGAATGCAAGCCATAATAGCAGAAACAACCACGCCAATCATCAGCTTGGCACCAAAAAGACAACGCAAATACACTTTTCTTAAATATGCTGCTGTCTTAGTTGTAGCAACAAGTATTGGAGGAACCATATACAAGCAAGAACAGGAAGCTTATATAGCCGAACAAACCTTAAACGTTGAAAAAGCCGTTCAGGACAAAGTGGATTTACAAATTCAACAGGCAACCTTCTTTATCGAAAAACCACTAACACCTGTGGTACTAACAGTAAAAGAAGCGGTAATTTTAAAACCTTATCACATCGTTGCTAGTGCTTTTAAAAGCGAAGAAAATGCAGCCAAAGCAGTAAAAGAGCTTGAGAAAAAAGGTTATGAATCTTCTTTCTTGGAAAAGAACAAATATGGTTTTTACCCAGTTTTATATGGTAGTTATGCTAATCTCGCAGAAGCACAAGCAGCCATGCGAGCAATTCACAAGAAACACAACAAAGAAGCTTGGCTTCTCGTAAAATAAATCAAAAAATCCTGAATTAATTTCAGGATTTTTTTTGTTATAATGTTTTTATCTTTGTAAAAAAAACAAATGAATCCCAAATTAGTATCCGAATCTGTAACCGTAGTAACCGATTTAGTATTACCCGGTGAAACCAATCCGCTAAACAACCTTTTTGGCGGTGAACTATTGGCCCGTATGGATCGTGCCGCTAGTATTACAGCTCGCAGGCATTCTAGACGCGTCTGTGTAACGGCATCTGTAAACCACGTTGCCTTTAACAGAGCCATTCCCTTAGGAAGTGTAGTGACCATCGAAGCACGTATCTCCAGAGCTTTTAACAGCTCTATGGAGGTTTTTATTGACGTTTGGATAGAGGACAGGGAATCGGGCATTAAAAACAAGGCAAACGAAGCCATATACACCTTTGTTGCGGTTGATGAAACCGGCAGACCCATAGTAGTTCCGCAGATTATACCTGAAACCGAATTAGAGAAAGAACGTTTCGAAGCTGCTTTACGTCGAAAACAATTGAGCTTGGTTCTAGCTGGAAAAATGAAACCTTCCGAGGCTACCGAATTGAAGGCTCTTTTTCAATAAGCCATATCTTATCTTTTTATTAACACCCTAGACGGTTTCAACTCTGAACGGTTGTGCCTAACTTTGGATAAAATTTTTAAAATGAGAAAAATAATCTATTTATTTGTAGCGTTGTTTTTAATTAACACCACTGCCGCTTGGGCATGGGGAACAACAGGGCACCGCGTAGTTGCAGAAATTGCCGAGCGCAATTTGACTCGAAAAGCTAAGAAAAATCTAAAAAAAATAATTGGAAATCAAAAACTGGCATATTGGTCAAACTGGCCAGACTTTATTAAGTCTGACTCCTCATGGAAACACGCCGATGGCTGGCATTATGTCAATGTAGGAAGTGATTTAAGCATATCGGATTTCGGCAAAGAAATGGAAGCAACTACTACAGAAAACCTTTATAAGAGAACACTTTCTTTAATAGAAGAACTCCAGGATAAGAACTTGCCTCTAGCAAAAAAACAAGAGAACCTCTATTTCCTAATCCATCTAATTGGCGACGCACACCAGCCCTTACACGTAGGTAAGGCAGAAGATTTAGGCGGTAATAAAATTGGTGTAGAATGGTTTGGACAGAAAACAAATCTACATACCTTATGGGATTCCAAATTAGTAGATTTCACTCAATATAGTTATACAGAGTTTTCAACGGTACTGAACATACACGACAAACAGTATAATTCGGCACTAACACAAGGAGAATTGGTTTCTTGGCTTTATGAATCGTATAGTACTGCACAACGTATATACGATTCCGCTCAGCCCGAAGCTAAATTGAGTTATAAATACTATTTTGACTATCAGAAAGATCTGGAGCAACAATTGCTCAAAGGTGGCTTGCGGCTAGCTAAAATATTAAATGACATATATGGATAAAAAAACAGGCCTTTGGGCCTGTTTTTTTTATAAAGATGATTATCGCGAACTTCTACTAGAACTTCCTACCCCTCTACCACTTGATGAAGAAGACCCCATCGACGAGCTAGAAGATCGACTGCTTGACATCGAAGGCGAAACACTTGAAGAACGACTTGTTGACATAGAAGCTCGGCTACTAGCACCGCTATTATTATAACTAGAAGAAACTCTTGAAGCAGGCGCCGTACGCTCAATTCGAGCAGGCTGACTGTTTACACGCGTAGCAGCAGAAGTATTAGATCTTGTATTCACAGAAGATGACGATACCCTAGAGCTATTAGTTGTTGTTGGCGACACTCTAGTACTCATTTCGGTATTCGTTGCTCTAGCGCCCGTATTAACTGCCCTGGTACTCGTGCTAATATCTCTTGAACTACTGTTACTAACTCTTGAACTGTTACTAACATCTCTAGTACTACTATTAACTTGTCTTAAGCCGCTATTAACGGTATTGCTTCTATTTGAACTTGAATTCAAATTCTGATTTTGTACGGATCGATTGCTCGTTCTCGTTTGATCCAAAACATAACGGTTAGACACATTGCTGTTTCTTTGACTAAAAGAATTTTGCGGATTCTGTCTTTCATAAGAATTAGCACGCACATCACTTAACAATCGAACAGAACGCGAACTTCTACGATCAGCCGCATAAACATAACGATTGCTGTTATTTATATGAACATGTATGTTACTTCTATATCGGTAAATTGGATACGGTTCCCAAGGCGAATAATAAGTAGGGTAATAATTCCAATACCAAGAAGAATAATATGGTCTATACGAAACCCCCCAAAACAAATCAAACATGATAGGCGTCGAAACGTACACAGGCTCGTATATATAATTTCTTCCATAGAGATATTCGTTACCCACAATCTGCACTTGTACCCGGTTTTTTCGATCTTTCTCCACCTCTATAGTAGCCACGTCCTGGAACATATCCTGTCCCAATACCGCTTGAACTACAATCAAGTGAGTTTGCCCCTCAGTAACTTCAATTACACGCAGATAATCAACATAGTTATCTCTGTTTAAATCCAAATTGGAAATTTGGGATTGAGGGTCGTTTAGTCTGCGTTCAAAATCAGCCAAATCTCTTGACTCTCCAAAAATGGAGGCCACTGCCTGTAGGTCCAAGTTGTCACTAATATCATAATTCATAGCTGTGACAGTTGCCTTTTGAGAGAAGCCCAAGGTAGAAAGCAATAAGGCGATACATAAAAATGTTGTTCTATATAAATTCATAAGGTTGTTTTTTCATGGTTGTTATTACTATAATACCAACTACTATGCCAATATTACTTTTGCGTATTAAAACGAACAATCCCAGCACTTAACAAGTACCGGGATTGTTTACAAACAATTTAAAAAGTATTTTATTTCTGTAATATAATGAATTCAGATCTTCTATTTATCGCGTGTTGCTCTTCGGTGCAATTATCACCACAATCCACTTTAGGTTCACTTTCGCCATAGCCTTTTGCAATCAAGCGACTTGGAGAAATTCCCATGGATATTAAATACTGTAAGGTGGTTTGCGCTCTACGTTCAGACAATTTTAAATTGTAAACATCGCTTCCTCTCGTATCTGTATGAGATTTAATCTGCACTTTCATATTTGGATTACGCTCCATTACTTGAACTAATTTATTTAATTCAAATGATCCTTGTTGGGTAATGTTTGCCTTGTCAAATTCGAAATAAACATAACCTAATAAGATTTGCTCTTCAACGACAATCACTTCAATTGGACGAAGTGAAACCGTCACTTGTTGTCTTCCACCCTTATGTGGTGGTAGCTCGATAATCTTACTTTCGTAACCGCTTCTATCGACCTGTAGAACAAAGTTCTTACGACAATCCACTACATATTCAACAATTCCACGAGCATCGCTATATTTGATTTCAATAATGTTATTTCTATCATCTAAGATTTTCACTTGAGCACCAGTAAGTATTTCTCCTGTTTTTTCATTAATCGTAGTTACATACATCTCTACATGACAAACCGGAATTGCTTTGTAAATATCATCTCTACCCACTCGATTAGTTGAGAAGAAACCAATGTTTTTATCTGGATAAAAAGAGAATGAGAAATCGTCTTTTGGTGTATTGATTGGATTACCAAGGTTCTTCACTTCGGCATCTTTAATCTCTAAATCCAAAACATATACATCCAAACCTCCAAAACCTTTTCTGGAATCTGAGGCAAAATACAATTTATTATCATCGGAAATAAACGGAAAGGATTCTCTTCCTTCTGTATTAACCTTAGCACCTAAATTCTCAGGAGCCCCATAAGTTCCATCTTCATTAATAGCCACTTTCCAAATATCCATACCGCCTAAAGTGCCCGGCATATCAGAAGCAAAATAAAGCGTTTTCCCATCCTTACTTAAACTAGGGTTACTGGTAGAGTATTCTTTACCATTATAGGGAAATGCTTCAAAATCGCCCCATTTCTTACCTTTTTTAGTAGCTTTAAATAAACTAACCTTACCGAATTTCAAAAGTTTCGCCTTATTCTTTATAAAGCTCCCTTCACGGAAACTTTCTGTTGCAAAATACATGGTTTTACCATCAGCACTCACGGTAGCAGGTCCGTCATGGTATTTGGTATTGATTTCAGAAACTGCTTTAATTTGGCTGAAAGTTTGAATTTCTGGATCGTATTTTGCTTGAAATAAATCCAAAAAAGGTTGGTTGTTCCACCCGTATGTTTTTTTATTCTCTGTACGGGTAGATGCAAAATACAACGTATCGTTTTGTGTCAGAAAAGCTCCAAAATCAGATCCCGCGGCCATGTTAAGTCCACTGTCTTCAAAGGTATATAAATCTTCTTGGCTTCTCAATCGAGGTATGTAGTCTGGTTCTTTTTGAAACGCAATGGTTCTAAAATCGGTAGGGGCTAATGTGGCGAATTTCTTCATCACATCATTAGCCGTATCATAACGACCACTCGCTTTAAGCATTTGAGCATATTTATAATATACTTCTGCATCAAGTTCTGGATTAACAGCTATCGCTTTGCCATAATACTTTGCCGCCTCAACGGTATTAAAGATATTATAATACGATTCTGCTAATTGTAAATTAATGTAATTGTCGGTTTTAACACCACGAACTAATTTTTGATACTCTTTTGCTGCATTTACAAATTCATATTTGCTAAAAAATTCATCGGCAATTTTTGTTTTTTCATCCTGAGCATGTCCTAAGAACACGCTACAAGAGAAAAACAAACTTAAATATATTTTTTTCATATCTGATTACTATTTTATGTGCTGGTTGCTATGTTATCGCTTGATACTGCTCCTTCTTTTAAAGCAAAAAATGAGAGAAAACGATTTCATATTATAAATATTGATTTTTTAAATTAAAAATATCTCGGTGAACTGGATACTTTTTTAGAAAAATAAATATCGTACAATAAAATAAACTCATGAGATGCTTTCGCCTTAACATTTAAATCAGACATAACATGATCATAAGCATAACCGACACGAATATTTGGCGTAATACGGTAGTTGACCATACCACTGATGGCATCATCGATACGGTAAGAAGCTCCAATTTCGAATTTATTAACATACATCACATTTACAGATAAATCTGCCGACACTGGTGAATCTGGCGCATATTTCACCATAAAGAAAGGTTTTAACTTAAACTCTTTGTTTAAATCAAAAACATATCCCCCTGTCAAAAACATATGCATTACTCGAGTACCGAATTTTTTACCATCGTAATCCAAATAATTGCCTTTAAGCATATTGGGCACCCCTAATCCTACATAATAGTCTTTAGTATAATAAAAAGCACCTGCACCTACATTAAAAAGAGTGCTTTTTGAATCTTCTGCAAAAGCAGGATCTCCTGCATCGGTTATAAAACCATTCCCTATATCAGAAAAAAGGCCAATATCATGTAAAGTAACTCCCGCTTTTAATCCTAATGCCAATTTTTGTTCTCCTCCTAAATCCAAAGTATAAGAGAAATCCCCGTAAATATTATTTTCTTTTACCGGTCCAATTTTATCACTAATTACCGACAGCCCTAATCCGACTTTTTTTCCTACCCGCGTGTGTCCAAATAGTGTTCCTGTTTGCGGAGCTCCATCTAGTCCTACCCATTGTTTACGGTACAACAATCCCATAGCTAATCCCTCTTGTGACCCTGCATAAGCCGGATTAACCACACTCATATTATACATATACTGAGTGTAATGAGGAGCCTGTTGTGCGTGAACTTCAGGAAGGAAGAAAAATGCTGTTAATGCTGCAAGATATAATTTCTTCATAAGTAACTGTTATTTTTAGTTTATAAAGTCGGCAGCAACATACTGCCGACTTTTGAAATTTATTTATTAATCTGAATCCAACCTGTAAAAGTCTCAGTAGAAGTAACTATCTCATAGAAATAAGTTCCATCTGGCAAGGCAGAACCGCTATCTGATTGTCCAGTCCACTGATTCGTATATCCAATACCGTGCGAATACACTTTTTTACCGTATCTGTTAAAAATAGTCAAATTATTGACAACATAACGAGACAAATCAAAAGAATCATTGATGCCATCGCCATTTGGAGAAATCCCCTTTGGAATCATACAATCAACACGGTCCAATTCGATTTTTAAGGTTTCATAACAACCATCTGTAGTTGTTAATAATACACTATACTCCCCTTTTCCAGGAATAACAATCTCTCGTTTATCTGATTTAAACCCATCTGATCCTTCCCAAGCGTACGTCGCTGTAGTCATATCAATATTTTGCAACAAATCCACTACTCTTAATTTATACTCACCACCGCTACATTCGGCATCGTACGTAATCTGGAAACGCTCAAAAATTTCAATCTCCGTCGTTCCTATAGTAGTTTCACCACATCTATCACTTGGAATTGAGTAAGTATATGTAATCACATGTTTACCTGCAGCGCTTTTTTCTACATCAATTACTCCTGTTTTAGGATTAATTGACACACCACTTGCTCCAGAACTAAAAGTTCCTCCCATATCAAAGTCTGTCACAAATTCTGGTGCAATCGTCATATCGTTATTGATACATATTGGAGCAGGATATTTAAATCCTACAACCGGATAAAGCGTTGGCTTAACTACTAAATTCACAGGGAATATTTTTTCACATTTCGAAAGTTCCTTTCTCTTGATTTTTAAAAATACCGTTTTCGCTATACTTTGATAAATTCCGCTTACATCAATAGGATCCAAATTACTCTCCGCATCTAAAATTGAATTATAATACGAATATTCTAAATCCATTTTACCTGGATTAGGATCAGTATTGATCGCATTTAAAGCAAATTTCTTTAAATCAAATTGTCCAACACCATTATTATCTGGATCACATGAATCTATACCACCAGCCACCGTTCCTTCAAACGACTTGACAAACTTAATCACTACCTCATCTTTCGGGTTTTCGATACAATCTACCTTCTCTACCAAAACCTCGTACTTGCCCGATTCTGTTACGGTAATTCTGTCCTCAAAATATACAGCAGGATCCATTGGCTCACCATCTTTAAACCAGTTATATACCAATCCTACAGTATCTCCTCCTGTCGAAACTTTCGCCACGATTACATATTCATCTGTATCACATAAAACTTTATCTTTTCCTAAATCTACGTCGCAATTAAAATTACAATCAGTAGAACCTCCTCCTGGCGCACCTGCATTAATTTGTTTTAATTTAATAAAACCTGCAGATCCTCTGAAATTGGTTATCAATACTGCATAAATCTCACCTTCTTTAGCATTTAGGATATTTAATCTTTCAATTGGGTCACCAGAGTAACTACAATCTACAACATTTCCTCTTGGATAATAAGTCCCGGGTACCAAACCATTATTGTTTTCCCATCTTGGAAGATTGGGGCCGAGGTCCGTTTCGGAACACGCTTGCCTCAAACTTTCGAAAGGACCGAAAGCAACATAATCCACATCTAATCCAGTACCATTAGGATTACCATTAGCATCAAAACTGGTATTTTGAATAATATCAAAAAGTAAATCCCCATCTTGTCGCACTTTTAAATAATACCAAACCGGTCTAGGAGCTTGTCCTAAACAAGCAATATTATTAGGTAAATTAGGAACTCCCATAGTATCATCAACATTCGGAAAAATCAAAGATTCGTCACCTGCACAAAAAGGCAAAGCCTGCGCCATTCTTTTAAAAACTATTCGATAATTTACCTTAGTCCATATACTTTTGTTATCCACTCCACAAACTGCCCTAATAAAGAAAGAATATGTATTTCCCTCTATTAAATTATGGAAAACATGTTCCCTAATATCGTTTTGTACTAAAACAATATCTGCAGGAAGCGGTTCTAATAAGTCCGCATCAAACGGTACCGCAGCAACTTCCCATTCGGTTTCGTCTCCATCCGGTTCCCAGAAAAATTCTGAACCTGTTGGTTCTGGATTGGCACAAAGTCCAATGTTTTTAGCTTTAACACTCGGACAAGTCACTACTTTTATACCTACATTGTCGATCGCAGCAGGAGGCTGAGTACCTCTAGCATTATCATTAACCCACTCAAACAACAATCTCATGTCACGTCCGGCATAACGCCTTACATTTACCTCAACATTTGTTTGAATAAAGTCGCCAGTGAGATTGTTTAAATAATCAAGAGTACTACTGCTTGCTAAATCATATTCTCCTACTTGAACCCCGCCAAATAAAGTAGCGGTAGTACTCACTCTTACACCTTCTACCGGTATAAATTCCGTTGGTACTAACCATACTCTTAAAAAATCTCTAGGTGCCAGTCGAGTTCCTTCTCCAATACCTTTCCAATCAAACGACACTAAAATTTCAACCGTATTGGCAGGAATGGTAATATCTCTATAAAGATGAGAAACTTGCTCTCTAGTAATAGTATAGGTATGATTGACACCGTTATTATTAGAAATATACATTGAATTTCCTACACCAGCTGTCGCTGCCGACCCCTTAAACCATTTATTTACCTTGTCTGAGAATAAACTTGTCCAAGTATTTTGTTCAGTGAAATTTTGTTCAAAATCCTCTGTATATGGCAATACTGCAGGAACCTGAGTTGTAATTATTTTTAAAGGTCCAACCCAATAACTCTTGGAGGTATTTGCCCCTGTTCCACAACTTGATCTTAACCAAACATAGTACACCGTATTGGTTGTCAATCCTGTAATAGTATGTACAGTACCAGTAACCCCAGTAACCGTAGGTGTCGTACTAGTAATCGGCATGTCTTGAGTTGTACTGTGATACAGTTCATATGAACCAGGTCTCACGAACGGGTTATTCCATCTGAATTTTGCCGAATCACGAGTTACAGCATCTAAGTTAAAGGTCGTTGGCACAGCACATGTCAATGCTCTCAAATCTATATTGTCAATGGCCGCTGGAGGTTGATTTCCTAATGTACGGTTATTAACCCATTCGAATACCAATCTACCGCGTTGTCCAGATAAATTTAAATTCGCAACTTGAAATTCTATATTCTCCCTAGTAAAATCGGTTTTATTATTATATGCATCTGTTCCAATTCTAACTCTATTTGCTGCTGCTGTAATCGGTGTTCCTGAAGTAGGAACAAAATCGATAGGTACCATCCAGATTCTAAAATAATCAAAACGCTGTGCAGCAGTAAAGCCTTCTCCAAAACATTTCCAATCAAAGCTCAGACTTAATTCCGTTACCCCTGTATTGATTTGAATGTCTCTATAAGCATGCGATGCCGCTTCTTGATTTAAGGTGTACTCATAAGTGGTACCTGCATCTCTAGAAACATATAACGATTTTGTACCACGACTATTAACCGCTGTGCCTACTGCCCATTTATTGGTTTGAAGAGAGGTTTCAGTGCTGTTTAAATTCCAGCCATGAGTACCTTCAAAACCTTCAACATAAGGTAATTGTTGCGGAACTTGTCCCGTAGTAAACACTGCTGGACCAACCCAAAAACTCTTATTTGTAGCGGCACATTTTGTTCTTACCCAAGCATAATATTTTGTATTTGGAGTTAACCCTTGTAAATCCAGACGGTTTGCAGTAATATTTTCCGTTATAGCCGCTTGATTATCGTAGATAATCGGATTGGGATCAGAAGTATAATACACTTCATAATTAGGAGTCAAAGAAGTGATTCCTGTCCAATTCAAACGAACCGAATTTTCTGTTAAGTCAGAAGTTGTTAGATTTGTTGGCGCTACACAAGTAACATTTTTAATGTCTATATTATCGATTGCTGCAGGTGGTTGATTTCCATCAGTAGCATCATTACGCCATTCGAAAACCAATTTCACTGTTTGTCCGGCAAACTGATTTAAATTAGCTACTAAATTTTCTCTTAAGAAAACAGCATTGTTGTTAAATTCGCGAGCTCTTAATAAAATACCTCCACTTGTAGTCGAAATCAAGGTTCCTGTAGTGGGAACAAAAGTTTCTGGTACAACCCAAACTTTAAAATAATCCAAAGCGGGATTTGGAAGAAAACCATCTCCTTTACATATCCAATCAAAAGAAACGCTTACATCTTGAGTCCCTGCAGGAACAATTATTTTTTTACTAGCATGTGTAACTTGTAAACCCGAAAGGTTATACAAGTGAGAAACCCCATTATCTCTAGAAATATACAAAGATTTTAATCCTGTAGATTTCACAGCTGTATCAACATACCATCTATTAACATGAGCTCCAGTTCCAAATTCAAAACCGTGATTAATGCTTTCAAAACCTTCCGTATAAGGTATACTAGCAAAGGTTGTAAAACTCATAGAACCCAACCAATCACCTTTTACTATGTCTACCGTTGTTCCTGTAGTAATACTACAACTAGAACGAACCCATACAAAATAGGTGGTATTATTTGTTAGCCCATTTAAGGTAGTGTTTAATCCAACAACATCAGCTACAGTCGGAACTGTGGCTACAGTTGGCACTGTGGCTACCGTAGAGTAATATACATCATATTTTGCACCCACACTAACGGAACCTGTCCAAGTTATACGTGCAGAATTGTGCGTCAAACCATCAAATAACAAAGCTGTGGGGGGCGCACAAGCCGGATCTAGTAATAGAACATCCAGCGCATTCCACAAATTCACAGCTGCCTCTCCACTAAAATACTGCTGTAATTTTAATTGAGGATCATAAGACCTTGCGGACCAACTCCAACGAATAACTTCAGAGGAAGCCGCTGTAGAATCTAAATTAAGTCCTGTAATGCTACTGTTTCTGTTGGCGAAGCAACAAAAAGTCAGTAGGAATACCGCTATTAATAATGTAATTTTTCTCATATTTTGGATAACATAAAGATTAGTCTGGCTCCAAATATATAATATATATTTAGCTTTATATTAACAAAGAGTGTTAAAAAAACTAAAAATTTTATTCAAATTGTTTAAACCGAGTTGCTTTCTCCGATAATAATACAGATATACACCCCCAAATATTACTCTTTTATTACTAAATCCTATTATTAATTAGATAGTTCATTAATAAAATCTACATAAACATTTCATAACACGTACTAACTTCGAATTCCTTTTGTCTTTTATAGGTTTGCATTAAATCGCTGTTTGATAAGGATGTAAAAGAAGTATTCGTTCCTATTTTAACATCCAAAAGGGCCTTGTAATTTCATTTTTACGACAACAAAAAATCGTTACTCCCTTTATATTTAAAAGTTAATTCCCTATCCATCATTCTTTTTCCTTATTTTTGTAAGACAAACTCAGACTATGTTAGACAAAGAAGAAATAAATTTTGAACGTTCCGTGATTGTTGGTATCATTACACAAAATCAAGATGAGGAAACGCTAAACGAATATTTAGAGGAATTAGAGTTTTTGACTTATACCGCTGGTGGAAAAGTAATCAAACGTTTCACCCAGAAAATGGAACAACCCAATCCCAAAACTTTTGTAGGTACGGGAAAAATGGAAGAGATTCATACTTACATCTTAGAAAACGATATCAGTACTTTAATCTTTGATGATGAATTAACACCGGCACAACAAAAAAACATCTCTAAAATAATCGATTGTAAGGTTTTGGACCGCACCAATCTAATCTTGGATATTTTTGCACAAAGAGCTCAAACCTCTTATGCCAGAACCCAAGTAGAATTAGCTCAGTTTCAGTATATACTACCTCGCTTGTCTGGTATGTGGACGCATTTGGAACGTCAAAGAGGGGGAATTGGAATGCGTGGACCTGGAGAAACGGAAATCGAAACGGATAGACGTATCGTTAGAGATCGAATTGCCTTGTTAAAAGACAAAATTAAGGTCATCGACAAACAGATGTCTATACAAAGAGGAAATCGCGGCGCTATGGTGCGTGTTGCTTTGGTTGGCTATACCAATGTTGGTAAATCTACTTTGATGAATGCTATTGGAAAAAGCGAAGTTTTTGTAGAAAATAAATTATTCGCGACTCTTGATACCACCGTTAGAAAAGTAGTTATAGGGAATTTGCCTTTCTTGCTTTCCGATACTGTAGGTTTTATCCGAAAACTACCAACACAATTGGTCGAATCCTTTAAAAGCACGTTAGACGAAGTCCGAGAAGCTGATTTATTATTACATGTAGTAGATATTTCTCATCACGATTTCGAAAACCATATAGAGTCGGTAAATCTGATTTTAAAGGAAATCAAGAGCAACGACAAACCGATTATAATGGTTTTCAATAAGATTGATGCTTATGTACCGGAAGTGATTGAAGAAGATGATTTAATGACCGAAAGAACTTCAAAACACAACAGTATTGAGGATTGGAAAAAAACCTGGATGTCTAAAGTTGGAGCAGATAATGCCATCTTTATCTCAGCGACCAACAAGGAAAATTTCGAAGAGTTTAAAGAAAAAGTATATGAAACGGTTCGTAAAATTCACGTGACACGTTTTCCTTACAATAATTTATTATACCCAGACTTCAAAGATATTGAATGGGATACGGAAGAAGAATAAAAAAGGGGCTTGTGGCCCCTTTTTTTATAATTTATATTTTGAATGCCGATTAAAAAGTATAGTTTAAGCCCACTCCAACAGCTTGTCTGATTTGAAATCCTTGATAAGAATTATCGTCATAGATTGTTTGTAGCGCAAAATTGGTAGATAGATATTTGTTGATTTTTAAAACCACGTTCAATTGGTAGTCTATATCTACATTTTGAGGGTCTTCTAAATAATTAGAATATAAATTCAAGATATTTTCAACAGTAACATTCTCCATTAAAGTTGCTTTGTAATATCCAGAGATTGATGCTCCCAACTCATATCTCATATTATCTCCTTGTTCCACACCAAAGGCAGGTGCAAATTCCGTGAAATGGTCATGAACAAAAATAAATTTAGAAGTTGCCGGTGCAAAATTTACTTTTAAATTATCTGATTTTTTCCACAACATACCGGGACCTATTTGCAAATAGGCCGGTGAAAAGAAATGCGAATTTCTAACTTCTTTATCATTTGGATCCATACCTGCATCCATTTGAGTTTTAAAGTTTAAGAATGCAGAGTAAAACCAATTTCCTGAGGCTTTTTTACCTACTAAAGAGTTGAATTCAAAACGATCATCTGTTTTTTGAGAATCACTACCCTTGATTTTTGAAATACCATAGTTGACTTGAATTTTATTATCCCAATTCCAATCCTCACTTTTGTAATTAATATCGTAATTAATTCCCAAAGTTCCGGCAAAGTTATTGTCTCCACCTGCTTGCCAATTGGTAAAACTAGACTGATTCCCCAATAAGGAAAAAGTTCCTTTAGAAGTCCACGGTCCAACTTGAGAATCTGATACAACTTCTTGAGCGTTAGCTCCAAACATAGCGAAGAGCACCATCAAACTAAATGTAATTTTTTTCATTTTCTTGAGTTTTTTATACTCAAAGCTAGTATTTTCCTATAAAACAAACAAATTTCTTTTGAATTAAACTTTTTTCTTAAAAATAGGAACTGCCGAACAAGCTTCACCAAACATCACAGATCGAGCGTGTTTCATCAATTTTTGAGTCGCCAAAACATAAGCTTCTTCTGGAATATCATGTTTAGAACAACCTTTGACAATCGTTGCTTTCCCATCGTATTCCGAATAATCCACTTGTTGTAATAAATCTTGGAAAAGAGCGCTTTCTAAATGTTTACGATCACCCAAAAAAACTTGTTTGGCGATCGGTTGCAAATAGCTGGTTACCAACATAAATGCCCAGGCGGGCAAAATCGCATCTGTAGCACAATACAAAGCGACATAAGCATCAGAAAAAACACTCCAATCATGATCTTTTAAGGCAGCACGAAATTCTTTTTCACGCAATATAAACCCCTCATAAAGCCATTTTGAAATATCCAGTTCCATGCGCGGATTGGAGGGATATAGATCCTCCATATCAAACACCATCAAAGCACTATTGGCCACTTTATTTACAATTTCTCCTTCCATAACTACAACATTCCCAATTCTAACTTAGCCTCTTCACTCATCAAGTCTTTAGTCCAAGTTGGATCGAAAGTCAATTCAACTTCCACGGCCTTTACATGTTCTACAGACCGTACTTTTTCTTCCACTTCTCGGGGCAATGTTTCAGCGACTGGACAGTTTGGCGAAGTTAAAGTCATCAATACTTTAACGTCGTAGTTCTCATTGACGAAAACGTCGTAGATCAATCCTAATTCGTATATATCTACCGGTATTTCAGGGTCAAAAATCGTTTTTAACACCCTTACAATACGCTCTCCTAATTCTTGTACATTAATTTCGTTTTCCATTTTTATTTATTTGCTTGAAAGGCTAATGAATACATTTTTATTTGTTTTATCATCGATACCAATCCGTTGGCACGTGTAGGCGAAAGATGCTCTTTCAACCCAATTTCGTCGATAAAATCCATTTGGGCATTAAAGATATCTTGAGGTGTTTGACCGGAAAAAGTTCGTATCAAAATAGCGATAATACCTTTGGTCAAGATGGCATCGCTGTTGGCTGTAAAATATACTTTGCCGTCTTTGTAGTCAGCATGCAACCAAACTTTAGATTGGCAACCCTTAATCAAGTTGTCTTCGGTTTGATATTTTTCTTCTATAATCGGCAGGCTTTTCCCCAACTCAATCATATATTCATAACGTTGCATCCAGTCTTCAAACATGGAGAACTCTTCGACTATTTCCTTTTGTATTTCTTGTATGCTCATTTTTTTTTACTTTGTTTTATGACAACATCTGTTTTGCTTTTTTTACAGCTTCGACCAAAACATCGATTTCTTCTTTGGTGTTGTAAAAACTAAAAGAAGCTCGAACTGTTCCTGGAATGTCGAAGAAGTTCATTATAGGCTGCGTACAGTGATGTCCTGTCCTCACGGCAACGCCAAGTTTATCAACTATAACGCCAATATCGTAGGGATGAATTCCCTCAATGTTGAATGAAATTACCGCAGCTTTTTCCGCAGCTGTACCAACAATATGAAGTCCCTCAATCTGCAATAACTGCTTCGTTCCATATTCCAACAATTCTTTCTCGTAGGCCGCTATCTGGTCAAATCCAATATTATTCATATAATCGATTGCAACTCCCAGTACAATTCCACCAGCGATATTTGGAGTTCCCGCTTCAAATTTATGAGGCAAACAAGCATAAGTGGTTTTCTCAAATGTAACCTCTTTAATCATTTCACCACCTCCTTGATAGGGAGGTAATTTATTTAACCATTCTTCTTTACCATATAAGATTCCCGTCCCCGTTGGTCCGAAAACCTTATGTCCCGAAAAAACATAAAAATCACAATCTAAGGCCTGAACATCAGGCTTTATATGCGGTGTGGCTTGAGCTCCATCGACTAATACAGCCGCTCCCACTTCATGTGCTTGATCGATAATATACTTTATCGGATTAACTGTTCCCAAAGCATTGGATACATGTGTTACCGCAACTACCTTGGTATTTGAATTTAATAATCTATCAAATTCTTCCAAAATCAATTCCCCCTTTTCATTCATTGGAATCACCTTTAGCACGGCTCCTGTGCGCTCGCATAAAAATTGCCAAGGCACTATATTGGAATGGTGCTCCATAGCAGAAATCAATACTTCATCGCCTGCTTTTAAAAGGCTCCCAAATCCGTGTGCTACTAAATTAATACCAAATGTAGTCCCGGAGGTGAAAAGCACCTCATAAACACTTTTAGCGTTGATATGACGCTGAATCTTTAAACGAGACTCTTCATAAGCATCCGTAGCTAACTGGCTTAAAGTGTGAACACCTCGGTGTATATTGGCGTTTATAGTACTGTAGTAGGTTTCAATAGCATCTAATACTAGCTGTGGTTTTTGAGCTGTTGCCCCATTGTCAAAATAAACCAACTGCTTACCGTTCACCTGTTGGCTTAAAATTGGGAAATCGGCTCTTATGGATTGAATATCTAACATCTTATGTTCAATTTTATACAAAGTTAGTGTTTGTAATCACACCTACTAATATTTAAAGCAAAGATAGCTATTCCCCAAACTATAAATTAAAATTTTAATTTAAAATTAATCTAATTATATTTTATAACTCAATAAAAAAATCTAGATTTGCCTTTATTTAGATTTAATTCAAATAGCGTTATATGAAAAACATGTTGACTATCGCACTTGCAACAGTGCTGTTTATTTCTTGCCAAGACAAGACAAAAAAAGATGATACAACCGAGATTAAGGAAGATGTAAAGATCGAAAAAATAATTTCACTCAACGGTGCAGTTACTGAAATATTGGCCGCATTAGGAGAAAGCACTAATATTGTTGGTGTAGATGTAACCAGCACTTATCCAGAGGACATCAAGCAAACCGCAAAAGATTTAGGTCATGTTCGTTCCCTTTCTTTGGAATCTATTATAGCCCTACAGCCTACACTTATTTTTGCATCTGACAAGGATTTAAACGAAGATTTAAAAGCAAAAATCACCGCTTCTGGCATTCAATTGGAATTGGTAAAACAAGAATATTCTGAAAAAGGTACAGAACTAATGATTGAGCAAGTTGCTAAAAAATTAGGGAAAACCGACTATAAACACTTGACTGAGAAAATCAAAAGTGATTTAGCCCAGCTAAAACCGATTGAACCAAAACCCAAAGTGTTGTTTATCTATGCAAGAGGAGCTGGAACTTTAATGGTTGCCGGAACAGAAACACCTGTTGAAAAGATAATTGCCTTAGCGGGTGGTCAAAATGCTATAACAGAATTTAGCGACTACAAACCTTTGACTCCGGAATCTCTTATCAAAGGAAATCCAGACGTAATTTTATTGTTTACATCGGGACTTGAAAGCTTAGGCGGTATAGACGGTCTATTAAAAGTAGATGGTATTAACGCTACAAAAGCAGGAAAAAACAAAAAAATAATCGCTATGGACGGCGAACTTCTTTCCGGTTTTGGACCGCGTTTGGGAACCGCAGCTATACAATTAAATGAATTATTGAGCAAATAATGCAAAAAAGGTTAACCGTTTATCTTGCACTCTTATTAATCATACTGTTGCTCTTGTCGATCGGTTCTCTTTTTATAGGGGTTTACCAATTTGAAGGCAACGATTTCGATCTTATCGTAAATTTATTTTTTAACAAACACCTTGTTAATGCTAGTGATTATTACGTCTTTTATCAAATTCGATTGCCTCGGATTGTATTGGCCATATTAATTGGAAGTGGTCTTGCTGTTTCTGGAACCTGCCTTCAAGGGATGTTTAAAAACCCTTTAGCTTCCCCAGATTTAATAGGAATAACTTCAGGAGCCGTGCTATTTGCAGCCTTTACCATCGTATTAGGTGTTTATATTAAACCCTATATACCCGAGAGTATACACTACTCTTTATTGAGCATTATGAGTTTTATCGGGGCTTTGATTACGATGAGTTTTGTATATAAGATGTCCACGATAGATGGCCGAACCAATATTGTGATTTTATTGTTATCCGGTGTGGCAATTACAGCCTTAACAGGTGCAGCAACAGGTCTTTTGATCTACTTATCTTCCGAAGAGGAACTGAGGAACTTAACCTTTTGGACCTTGGGAAGTTTAGCTGGAGCAAATTGGACAAAAAATATAATTATGGCAGTGGTTATTATCGTTTCATTTGGTTTTTTACTAAACAAGGGAAAAGCCTTAAATGCGATGATGCTCGGAGAGAAAGATGCCGAACACTTGGGTATACCCGTAGAGAAAATCAAACGTCGGATTGTTGTTTTTTCGGCCTTAATAGTTGGAACCGCAGTTGCTTTTGCGGGAACGATAGGATTTGTAGGCTTGATTGTTCCCTATATACTGAGATTGGTATTTAAATCCAATTACTATTTAATTTTACCGCTATCAGCCGTATTGGGAAGTATCCTATTATTAACAGCGGATACGATAAGTAGAACCATTGTTGCTCCTTCTGAGGTTCCTATAGGAATACTGACAGCCATTATGGGAGCACCTGTATTTATTGCTATCTTAATTAGGTTTAAAAAATCTTTATAATAATGATTAAAGTAACCCAAGTTAATTATAAAGTAAAAAGTGGTATTACCATTTTAAAAGATATTGACTTTGCTGCCGAAAGGGGGCAGTTAATAACCATATTGGGACCCAACGGCGCAGGGAAATCGACCTTGTTAAGTGTTTTGGCCAATGAAATTGATTCCAATAAGAATGAAATCGAGCTAAAATCCATTCCTTATCATAAATGGCACGTCAAGGAATTACCCAAACACAAAGCCAAGTTCTCCCAACAAAACAATGCCGACATCCCTCTGGATGTCAAAGAAATTGTTATGATGGGACGTTATCCTTATTTCGATAGCAAACCTTCAAAAGAAGATGAACAAGCCATAGAAACCAATATGCTATTAACCGATGTGTTGTCTTTACAAAAAAGACCGTACAACAGTCTATCTGGCGGGGAAAAGCAACGAGTACATTTGGCTAGGGTTTTAGCACAACTCGAAAATGGAGTGGAGGAAAAAATCCTATTTTTGGATGAGCCTCTCAACAATTTAGATGTGTTACATCAACACAAGATATTACAATTAATCAAGCAGTTTACACAAATGGGGAATACTGCAGTTGTGGTTTTACACGATTTAAACCTTGCCGCACAATTTTCTGACAAAATTCTACTCTTAAAAAAGGGGGAGAAAATTTGCTATGATACACCAGAGAAGGTCTTAACTCGAGATATAATAAGCTCGGTTTATAATTTTCCCTGTACGGTTTGCGTTAATCCTGTAAACAACAACCCTCTAATAATTTTTGGAACTTAAATAAAAACATACTCATGAATACCGCAACATCTTCTTTAAAAGAAAAGTGGGCCCTTTTAAAATCGGAAAGACCCCACTTAAGAATTAGAAACGCAGCTCAAGAACTTGAGGTTAGTGAAGTGGAACTTTTGGCAACACAAATCCCTGACAGCACCATACGTTTAAAAACGGACATGAAAGAAATTCTATCTGAAGTTCAAACTTTAGGTAAAGTAATGGGACTAACCCGTAATAATGAATGTGTACACGAAAGAAAGGGTGTTTATTTAAACCCGGATTTCAGCTCCCCTCATGCCGGATTGTTTGTCAATGAAGATATTGATTTAAGAATTTTTATCGGTCAATGGTCTACGGCCTTCGCCGTAGTAGAAAAGACTGAAAGAATGGAACGCAAAAGTCTTCAATTTTTTGGAAAAGATGGCGAGGCAATTCACAAGATTTACTTAACTCCTGCCAGCGATGAAAAAGCTTTTGACGAATTGGTCAACAAGTTTAAATCAGACGACCAATCACCGATGCAATCCGTTGAAAAACCCGTTGAAAGTCTTGAACTGCAATTGGAAGAAAGAATGGATGAGGAAATCGATGTAAAAGGGTTTCAAGACGACTGGGAAAACCTACAGGACACACATAACTTTTATGGTTTATTAAAAAAATACAGCATAACTCGTACACAAGCACTCCGCTTAGCGCCAAGTGAATATTATGCAAAACCCATAGAAAAAGAGGCTATTGTAAGCATGCTCGAAACAGCAGCAAGTAAACAAATACCCATTATGGTATTTGTCGGTAATAAAGGAAACATTCAAATACATACGGGTGAGGTCAAAAAAACCATGTGGCATGAAAACTGGTACAACATATTAGATCCAGATTTCAATATGCACTTAGACATGACCAAAGTTGCTCAAACTTGGATAGTTAGAAAACCCACCGAAGACGGCGAAGTAACTTCTATAGAAGTCTTCAATGAAATGGGAGAAATCATTGTTCAATTTTTCGGAAAGAGAAAACCAGGCATTCCAGAATTAACCAGTTGGAAAGAACTTATAGCTTCGCTATCATAAAGCATCTCTTACTAGTTTTTTTTGTGAAAAGTGGAATTCTTTAATTAGTTTTCCACTTTTTTTATCAGTTTAGTAAAGATAATTAATATAATTGCTATTTTTACCCACAACCTATCAACAAAAAAAACATATAATTATGAAAAAAAAACTAGTACTCTGTCTCTTTGCTTTAGGAATAGTATTGACTACAGCAAACTGCAACAGCAAAGACGATAGCCCTAATGAAATTATTATACCACCTATTCCAGAACCAGAGCCAGAACCAGAGCCCGTTAAAGAGGGAACCTATAATTTTAAAACCTTCCAGAAACAAATAGTAGCTTTTGGCGATGGTAAAAATCAGTCTGCCGATAAAACCGTAAATTTACCAACCGATATCGAAAAAGTACAAGCTATAAAAATGTACGTCCAATTCGATTGTCCCTGCAACATTTGGGACGTATTTGCCAATGTTCAAGTCAAAGACCCTAAAACGGGAGTTTGGTACGAAATTGGACGATACATCACGCCTTACGGAAAAGATTCTTCTCCTTTAGCAAGAGGATTGGAATTTGATGTAACCGATTTTAAATCCGTATTAACCGGACCTACTGAATTGAGAATCTTCACAGAAGTATGGGGAGCAGACGGTTGGTTAGTAAGTGTTGATTTCGACTATATCTATGGCAAACCGGACTTCAAGTATTCTGCAGTAACGCCAATATTACAATACAATAAAAACTCTTTAGAGGGAGTGCCTTATGGTGAAGCACATAACTTCGATCTACAGAAAACAATTAATGTACCCCAAAACGCAGAAAGCACACATATCCGAACTATCATTTCAGGCTGGGGCCACGCTACTCCGCTAGACCAAGGTGGTAGAGGTTGTGCCGAATGGTGTTTTAGAACCCATCAAATCAAAATCGACCAACAAGACGCCTTTCAACATGTTTTGGGACCTATTGGCTGTGCCGCTAATCCGATAAAAGCACAAAAAGGAAACTGGCAACCAGATCGTGCTGGATGGTGTCCAGGGATGGCAGTACCAACGAGAATCGACATCTTAAAAAATGCTAAAGCTGGACAATCTTTTGCCTTTGAATATTATTTTGAACCCTGGACAAATAATATGCAAGCAACGACCGACAACAAACACGCTTATTATGCTATTTCTAATTTTGTAGTAGTAAAAAGCAATACTCCTATAGAAAAAGCTATGGTAACGGACTAAGCATTTTCCCTATTTATTACGATTGTCGATAAAAAAACCCCTTTGAAAAAAGATATTTGAAATATCCAATTTTAGAGGGGTTTTTTTTATAAAATCTTATCAAACAAATGTTGATAACAAAACCGAAACTTATTTTCAAATTATTGAAAAAGAAGCTTTTAAATTGTAGCTTTGATTTAAATAAAGAGCAATCTCGATTTGTTATTTCAATTCGAATTTTTATTTTTAATTTGTTTATCTCTTTAAACAAACTCACTATTTACTGAATAAATCAGAATAAAAATAAAAATTTTTTAGAAGAAAAACGAAATCAGTTTCTATGGTTTAATCTAAAAATTTTTTAAGTATGTCCATTTTTGATAAAAGAATTAATTACAAACCTTTCGAGTACCCGGGTGTATATCAGTTTACCGAAGCCATCAACAAATCGTATTGGGTACACAGCGAAGTAGACTTTACTGCGGACACACAAGATTTTCATTCGCATTTAACCAAGGGCGAGCAAATTGCAATCAAACACAGTTTACTAGCGATTGCACAAATTGAAGTGGCCGTTAAATCGTTTTGGGGGAATATTTACCATCATTTCCCAAAACCGGAGTTTAACGGATTGGGAAGCACCTTCGCGGAATGCGAATTTCGCCATTCTGAGGCCTATTCCCGGCTTTTAGAGGTTTTGGGGTACAATGATGAGTTTGAAGATCTTTTAACGGTTCCTGTGATCAAAAAACGCGTTGATTATTTGTCGACAGTACTCGAGAATGCCAATTCAACCGATCGCAAAAAATATGTGGTGTCTTTAATTTTATTCTCACTATTAATAGAAAATGTCTCATTGTTTAGTCAATTTGCGATTATTCTTTCGTTTACTAGATTTAGAGGCCTTATGAAAAACGTGAGCAATATTATTGCCTGGACTTCAATAGACGAACAAGTTCACGCCAATGCTGGTATTTATATCATCAATGCCATACGAGAAGAGTTTCCCGATTTCTTTGACGAAGAATTGGTCAATCACATACAAGAGGTTGTCAAACATTCGATTGAAATTGAAAAGAACATACTCGAATGGATTTTTGAAAACGGTGAAATCGAGATTGTTACCAAGGAAGACTTGTTAAACTTTATGAAATTTCGCGTTGACGAAAGTATGAGAAAGATTGGTCTAAAAGACATTTATGGGATTACCGCCGAAGAATACAAGCCCATGGCTTGGTTTGAAGAAGAGGTTTTCGCCAATAGCCTGGATGATTTCTTCGCTAAAAGACCTGTTGACTACACCAAACACGATAAGAGCATCACAGCCGACGACCTATTTTAAAAAATTGCCAACTGTTAGAAAAAGAAAAAATGATTACATCACATAACGAACTGCCCTTACAAACCGACGAATCCGTACACCTTAGAGAAAAACTATGGTGGAAGAATTCCGAAAGTGAACAAATCTTAAATCGCGGTTATCTTCTTAAAGGAGAAACCGTAGAAGGAGCTATTGACCGTATTTGTTCCGCAGCCGCGAGACGTCTGTATAAGCCCGAATTAAAAGATTCGTTCATAGAGATGATTGAGCGCGGATGGATGAGCCTAAGCTCGCCGATTTGGGCTAATATGGGCACCGAAAGAGGCTTGCCTATTTCATGCTTTAACGTACATGTTCCAGATAGTATCGAAGACATCACGCACAAGCTCGGTGAAGTTATTATGCAAACCAAAATTGGAGGTGGAACATCTGGCTATTTCGGAAACCTTCGAGAGCGCGGAAGCGCAGTTACCGATAATGGTAAAAGCAGTGGCGCTGTAAGTTTTATGAAACTTTTTGATACGGCTATGGATACCATTTCACAGGGCGGTGTTCGTCGTGGTGCCTTTGCAGCTTATCTCGATATTGACCATCCCGATTGTGAAGAGTTTATTCAAATAAGAAATATCGGGAATCCCATACAAAATCTATTTTACGGAGTATCTATACCGGACTATTGGATGCAAGAAATGATTGATGGCAATCCGGAAAAAAGACAATTATGGGCCAAAATCTTGGAAAGTCGCCAACAAAAGGGAATGCCATACCTGTTTTTTTCAGACAATGTAAACAGGAACAAACCCCAAGTCTATAAAGATTTGAATATGCGTATCAATTCGAGTAATCTTTGCTCCGAAATTATGCTGCCCTCATCAAATGACGAATCGTTTATCTGCTGTCTTTCATCTATGAATTTGGAATTATACGACGAATGGAAAGATACGGAAGCCGTAAAATTGGCTATTTTCTTTTTGGATGCAGTTTTACAGGAGTTTATAGAAAAAACAGAAGGTAATTATTATCTAGCATCAGCAAATCGCTTTGCAAAAAGACATCGCGCATTAGGACTGGGCGTATTAGGCTGGCACTCCTATTTACAAAAAAACAACATTCCCTTTGAAGGAATGGAAGCCAAGATGTTGACCACAGAAATTTTTCAAAGAATCCAACAACGCGCTGACAAAGCCACTCAAGATCTAGCTCGCATTTATGGAGAACCGGAAATACTAAAAGGTTATGGAAGAAGAAACACTACTACCATGGCCATAGCACCGACTACCTCCTCATCTGCTATACTTGGGCAAACATCGCCAGGAATCGAACCTTTTAGCAGTAATTATTACAAGGCTGGATTGTCGAAAGGGAATTTTATGCGTAAAAACAAATACCTAAAAATCCTACTAGAACAAAAGGGAATCGACAATGAAGACACTTGGAGAAGCATCATGTTAAGCGGCGGAAGTGTACAACAATTGGACGAGCTTACTGAGCAAGAAAAAGCTGTTTTTAAAACGTTTAAGGAAATCAGTCAGTTGGAAATTATCCAACAAGCATCTATAAGACAAAAGTTTGTTGATCAAGCGCAAAGCCTCAACCTTAATATACCATCAGGTCTCGCCATTAAGGAAGTTAATCGTTTAATGATTGAAGCTTGGCAATTAGGTGTCAAGACCCTATATTACCAACGTAGCCAAAGTGTTTCTAAGGAAATGGTTACCAATTTAGTCAACTGTAGCAGTTGCGAATCATAAAAAAACATAGGGCTTTCTCAAAATTGAGAAAGCCCTATGTTTTTTTAATCTAATCAAATCTTTATTAATCGGGGAGAGTTACCCCAAAGTCATTTAAGATATCCTGATACGTTGTATTTGAATTCCATTCAACAACTCTATAGTACTTTCTAACCGTGTATGACTTACTGTTTATCGCTGTCTTTAACTTTAACACACTTTGGTTTAAGGTGATGATTTCATAACGTTGTATAAGTGGAAGATCGGAATCTTCTCTATTATAAGCGTTCATTAAACCATCTACTACCTTATATTGAAAATCATTTATAGATTTTAGATACCCTTTCTCCACTACTACATCAAATCCTTCCCCCTTCTTATTGAACGCAATATAAGAATTCTCACGCTCCTCATAAATCACAACTGGAAGTTCATAATAAAAGGAATCGACATCACCCTTATCACTCTGAAACGACTCAAAACACACCCATTTACCTGTCAATAAATCCTTTTGTTTTGATGTATCGTCGTCTGAGCTACAAGACAACAAACAAACCACTAACAAACACACACCAAAATAATTAAAAATCTTTCTCATAACTAACGCACCATAAATTTAGTATGTAACAAACCTTTATCTGCTCCTCTATCAATTATATACGAAATTACTAACTCGTCTTTCGTTAATTTTTCAATCTTATAAGAAGTACTGGTATTCATCTCCTCATTTACAAAAGACAACGAGTCTCCTTCAATGTAATACGCATTATTCCACACTTCATATCCCCCTCCAAAAAAAGTACCTCCTGGGTAATAGTACCATATGAACATATTATCATCCCTTCTAAATTCGTATTTATACTTATCTATACGAGCACCTTCACTTTGATCTGGAATATAAACAACTTTTCCATTATCACTAATGGTATAAATTTTAGAATTCCAAACTCCTAAAATAAGCTCTTTATTTCCATTATTTAGTGAATTCGTATCATCCGAACTGCAGCTCACAAACAATGCAAAGACCAAAAACAGACACAACAGTTTTTTCATTTTTTTTTGTAAAAATAATTAAAAAATAACGATTAAAAAGCATAATTGCTCAAAAGCATAAAAACATCATAAAAAAGCACTTTATTATTACGATAAAACGGTGTTTTAAGAATACCTTTGCCCTTATTTACAATAAAAAAAAGGCCGTACTTAATCACTAGTACGACCTCTTTTTAGCAAAATGTGTAAAAATAATTTATTCTGAATAATGTTATTTGGAAAAGAAGCAATCATAACGACAATGATTGCTTTTTTCCATTTGAAAAACCATCCTTTTTTAATACACCCATTAAAAAAGAAAAAACATTAACTTGAATAAAAAAAATCTTTATTTCTTGTTGTTGTTGTTGTTACTAAGTAGTCCGGACTACTTAGTAAGGGAAACAACAATTTACTGTTTCATAGCAATATCCAAAACAGTTGCTGTAATAACTACAGTTAAATCATTATCATATTGAGCTACTAAATACCCCATAAATTTTCTTTTTCTCCATTCGTCATCAACGCCAGTTTCTAATGAAACCACACTCATTTTTATACCGTCAAACAAAATTTGTTTTTCAGACAGGTTTAAATCTGGATTGCTAGCAATTTCTTTACTATAACTATCCAAATTTTCTTCCCCATTAACCATCTTCAATACTTGCATTTGAAATTCGCTCGAATACATTACATTATCGAGTACGCTCCAATCTTTATCAACAATCCTAGAAATATCTTCAGTCGAAACGGAAGCATATGCGTTTGCCAAAAAACTATATTCTTTCAAAAACGAATCAGACTTAGCTAAGCCATCAACTGTTTTAACTAGCTCGCCAATTTCCATTTCAGAATTGTTATTATTGTAAAAATATTTTGTCAAAGTCAAAGAAGCAGATGTTAGATCGCTTATTGAAGTTGATTTCACAACTTGCTCTTTATTGGAAACCGAAACTACTGAATCGGACTCTACTGAACATGCAGTACAAAGTGCCATTAGAGAAATGGATAATATTAATGTTTTTTTCATCGTTATATAGTGATTAGTATGGTGGTCTTATTTTGTTACTTAACTTTTTCAAAACTAGTTGTATAAATTCATTCATACAACTATTTATAGTGTAGATTTATAAATTTACATACATTAAAATATACATATAATTGATTTTAAGTTTTTTAAATCAAGCATAAAATATTGTAGTTTTGCTTAAAACACATTAAAAATGCGACTAATTGGTAAAAGCTATCTAGGGAAAATCTTCTTTTTGAGTATAATCTTACTCCTCAAAAGCACCTTTTCACAAGCTCAAACAGAAAATTTAGCACAGAAAACCTACGCCGAACTAGCGACACTAATTGATTCGCAAGAGCTCAATAGCCCCCTACAAAAAAAATATTTAAACACTTACATTCAAAAAGCAAAGAGAGAAGACAACAAGGCAGAATTGATTGATGCTTATCGAAAAAAGCTTTTTCGCTCGCCGGAATCCGTTCAAATCACCTATGCCGATAGTATTTTTAATCTGGCCAAATCAACTAATGACAACAAACTCATTAGCATCGCCTATCAAACCTATGGAACCATTTATTTCTTACAAAAGAACTACAAAATTTCCGTAGAAAACAGTTTAAAAGCAGAAGAATATATCTCCAAAACCAATGATTTATATATGCTTCACAAAATAAGATATAGCATTGGTGACGTCAAATATTATTTGGGTTCTTTCACCGAAGCGCTAGAAATATACAACGAATGCGCAGCTTATTACCGCGACAAAAACGATATCAACAATCTTCTGGGCTATATCAATTCCATTCGCTCTATCAGCAAATGCTATTACCAACTTGGCGACTATATAAAATCTAGCGAATATAATATCTTAGGCCTTGAAGCTTGCAAAAAAATACAGATATCCACTATATTAACCGAAGAAGAACTTTACTTTCAACAATCTGAAGGAATTGTTCAGTATGCTTTAAAAAAACACGACAAATCCATTGCCCTACTCGAAGGTTCACTCGACGGAATCAAAAACAATAAAGACTACACTAACGAACATCTTACTTATCTATTTCTCGGCAAAAACTATTGGGATTTAAACCAAAAAGAAAAAGCATTAGTCTACTTCCAAAATGTCGATAACTTGTTTAGAGAGAAGAAAATAACGAGTTTAGATTTGCGTCAAGCTTATGTTTTTCTCATAGAATATTATAAAGATAAAAAAGATTTAGAGAAACAACTGAATTATACCAATACCCTAATTCAAATAGACAGCTTATTGCGAGAAGATTACAAATTTTTAAACAATTATCTACATACAGAATACGATAATAAAAACTTATTTCAGTACAAACGAGAGTTAGAACAACAAATAGAAACCAACAAGAAAAACGCGCTTTATTTATATGCACTAGCGCTATTTATCATCTTGTCCATTGGAATTACAACTGTAGTATATTACAAAAAACAACGTCTTTATCGCAAGAAATACGAAGCCTTACTTCGTCCGAGTCCCCAAGCCGAAGAAATAGCCGAAACGGTACCCGAAATCATCCCGGAACTCAAAAACAGTTCGCTCTCTAAAAACATTGATATACATGAAGATATCATTAGATATGTATTGCAAAAACTCGAGAGTTTTCAAACGGATAAGGAATTTCTACAACAGAACATCACGCAATCTCAATTGGCAGAGCAATGGAAAACAAATACCTCTTATCTGTCCAAAATCATCAATACTTACAAAAACAAGAATTTCAATCAATATGTCAACGATTTGAGAATTGACCATGCCCTGGAGTTATTGAGAAAGAACAAGTCCATACGTTCTTATAAAATAAGCGCTATAGCTAATGAATTAGGCTTTACAAGCACCCGAAGCTTTACCAATGCTTTTACAGCTAGAACAGGGCTTAAACCCTCTTATTTTATCGAACAGCTCCATAAAGACAACGATTCTTAAAAGGCATTTATATACTATGCGATGATTTTTAGAATCATCGCATAGTATAATAAAGCTTTTACCGCTAAAACCATTGCCCAAATCGACGGATGTAGATTGTTTTAATAGTTTGCACAACGACAAAATAACTCAACAATATACCCAGCAACCACGGGAAATACGACCCTGGTAATGGTACTAATCCTATATAAGTACCCAAAGGAGAAAACGGAATATACAAGCCCAAACACATCACCATTCCAGTTAACACCAATACGGGTAAAGTAGCGGTACTTTGAATAAATGGGATTTTTTGAGTTCGTAACAAATGCACGACTAAAGTCTGAGACAACAAGCCTTCTACAAACCAACCAGACTGAAACAAGGCTTGATGTTCAACACTATTGGCTCCGATAATATACCACAAAACCGCAAAGGTCGTAATATCAAAAATAGATGAAGTTGGACCGATCCACATCATAAATCTACCAATATTCTTGGAATCCCATTTTCGTGGTTTTTTTAGGAAATCACGATCCATTTTATCCCAAGGCAAGGACAGTTGTGATATATCATAAATTAGATTTTGCAGCAGCAAATGAATGGCCAACATCGGTAAAAAAGGAATAAAAGCACTAGCGACAATAACCGAAAACACATTCCCAAAATTGGAACTGGCTGTCATGTTTAAATATTTAATGATATTGCCAAAGGTCTGTCTGCCAATCAAAATACCCTCATCCAAAACCATCAAGTCCTTTTCCAATAGAATAATGTCTGCCGACTCTTTGGCGATGTCTGTTCCAGAATCTACGGATATTCCAACATCTGCATCCCGTAAGGCAGGTGCGTCATTGATTCCATCACCGAGAAAACCGACTGTATGTCCATTTTTTTGCAAGCATTTAAGCAACGTATTCTTTTGTAAGGGCGATAATTTTGCGAATATGGAGTTTTTTTCAACAGCCTCACTCAACTCCTCTGCATTCATGCGTGCAATATCACTCCCAACCAACCAATTTGTATCGTCAATACCGACTTCACGACATATTTTTCTCGTTATCTCCACATTATCACCAGTCAATACTTTGACTTGAATACCGTTGTCCAAAAGAGCTTGAATTGCGGGTTTTGTCGATGATTTAGGCGGATCCAGGAAGGTTAGAAAACCTTCGATAGTCAACTGCTGTTCTACCTCCAAAGTATAATGCGTTTCCGTAAACACCTCGGGAATCTCTCGAATTCCGACTAACAAAACACGGTATCCCGATTTATTAAATGCTGTTGCTTTTTCCAAGATGTACGAACGAACCTTATCGTCCATAGGCAAAAATTCGTCATTAAGGCGAATATGAGTGGCAATATCCAACAATTCTTCAACAGCACCCTTACAAATCAAGATATGATTGTCGGACGCATCATTGACAATCACTGACAATCTGCGTCTTTCAAAATCAAACGGCAATTCATCTACTTTCGCATGATACGTAAAGGCTTCGAAATCTTCCCGCTCTTCAGTAAATTTAACCACGGCCCGATCCATTAAGTTTTTGACACCGCTTTGATGAAAACTGTTCAACCAGGCCCACTGCAATATGCGCTCATCATCTGCTCCACTGAGATTCATATAGCGATCTAGTACGATTTCGTCCTGTGTTAAGGTTCCCGTTTTATCCGTGCATAAAACATCCATAGCCCCTAGATTCTGAATGGCATTTAAGCGCTTGACAATCACTTTTCTTTTCGACATATTAATAGCTCCTTTAGCTAAGTTGGCACTCACAATCATGGGCAACATTTCTGGGGTAAGTCCAACGGCTACTGCTAAAGCGAATAATACGGAATCCATCCAATTTCCTTTAATTAATCCGTTTACCAAAAACACTACCGGAACCATCACCATCATAAATCGAATCAATAGCCAACTCACACTATTAACTCCCTTGTCAAACGCGGTATCCGGTCTTTTACCAACAATCGAGGTTGCCAACGAACCGATATAGGTCTCACTACCCGTTGAAAAAACCATACCGGAAGCCGTTCCACTAGTTACATTGGTCCCCATCAAACAGATGTGATTCAAACGCAACAAATCATGAAGGGCGTCAGTGCTTTCCGAATTCTCCGATACGTCATGATCACCGGGTATATCAAATTTTTCAACCGGCATCGATTCACCAGTTAAGGCTGCTTCACTAACAAACAAATCACGGGATGTAAACAGACGGATATCGGCCGGTACCAAATCTCCTGCAGAAAGCTGTACGATATCACCCGGAACCAGTTCTTCCACATCGACCTCCAGTATAAGCCCCCCCGCATTCGTATCGGTTCGACGGCGTACAGTGGCTGTGGTTTTAACTAACGAATTAAGAGATTCAGCCGCTTTATTGGTTCTATATTCTTGCCAAAAACGCAACATACCACTAATAAAAATCATGGTTGAAATGATGATACATCCAGCGAGTTCTGTAGGTTCTCCTTGACGGTATGGCAACCAAAAATCCATAAAAAAACTAATGATAGCCAAAATTCCCAAAACAAAAATAAAAGGGTTTTTATAGGCCAATAACAATTGCCAAATTACTGCCGGAGCCTTTTGATGTACAATTTCATTTTTCCCATAAACTTCTAAACGCCGCCCTGCTTCTAAAGAACTAAGTCCCTGTTCGGAAGTGTTAAAAATTTGAAAACACTCGTCTATATGGTCAACGGCATGAGATGTAATTAAAATTTCTCTTTCCTGAGAAAATTTCTTTTTTTTAGTTTTCATAAATAGCTATTTGTATTTGATGATTGCTGTCTTTTAGTAGCAAGCCCTTTTTTAGTAAATCGGCTTACAACAACCAAAGTGGTAGCATCATCGATTAAAACTTACGATATATCAAATAAAATCCTCCCTTGAATTGGGGCATACCAATACCCACTCCATATTCCTATTGAATAGAAGAAACGATGACTAATATTAAATTTTAGGCATCTAAAAAAGCAAAAGAGGTATTAAAACGAGGGAGGGTCGTTGAACTGGTATTGAAAATAGTGTTCAACAGTACCGAAACCAGAACGGCTCAGCACGTATAAAAGGAGTGGTCTCCAAGTTTGAGGTTTAAAAAAGTACGCATTCACAACTCCGAATATTAAGCAACTACATCGTCACGGATTGAAATTCTAAATAGAACTTTATAGCTAAGATTGTGCAAGTAACAAGCTGCTTTATTAAGAAGCTATTTTGCTATGCCATCAATCTTTTATAAATCTATTATTTACAACACGATGCAAAAATAACAAAAAGCGATATTGGCTATTAAAAATGGAAATTAGAATCTTATTAGAGTTTTGTTGTCCGTAGATAAAAAAATAATGTCATTGAAAATTAGGTCTTTATATAGTAATTGTTATATTTACATCATACTGAATAGATTCAAAATCTGATTTTTTATAAGATAAAAACAGTAAACGATATTTAATTTAAACATATCGACGGCTTAAATTCCTTATGCGGAATTAGGAACAAATTTATTAAAGATGATTACCAACAGAGAAATAAGGTTGCTTTTAGAGTTTTATAAAGAAGTTTTTATACTCAATGCTCCGCTATCTCTACTTTTGTTTTTGTTTAAATTTAATCTTCCATCCATTTTAATTTTTTACTCTACTTTAGGATTTGCAATGGTATTGGGATATTTTAGAATATACAAAAGCCACCTTTATATTTACTATCATAATTGTGGCATTACAAAAACCAAACTCCTAGTAGTCACTTCGTTGATCAATGTAATCGTATCGCTATTCATTTATTTCACTCTAATATGGTTCATCATTTAATAGCAGACAGTATAGTTAAGCATCGGGGCAGTAGGGCGATACTTACCGATATCGCCTTAAGTTGTAAGACAGGTGAAATAGTCGGTGTTTTGGGTCGAAACGGTTCCGGTAAAACAACGCTATTAGAAATTATTTACGGCGTTCTTAATTGCGAACACAAATATTTAGCCGTTGATGGAGTGAAAGTCAATCATTTGTATTCGCTACGTCAGACCATTAATTATCTACCTCAACATCGCTTCATTCCTCCCTATTTAACGGTATCTAAAGCGATTACACTTTTTTTAGAAAACGATATAAAACAGGCTATTTATAAAGATGACATCATCCTTTCCTTAACCGATAAAAAGATTAAGGAACTCTCCTTTGGTGATTTGCGGTATTTAGAGATTATGCTAATTCTTAGTTCGCCTTCTAAATTTACCTTACTCGATGAGCCCTTTCAAGGTTTAGCACCCATAACTGTTGAAAGAATACAGAAACTTATTACAAAAGCCAGCCAACATCGCGGTATTATTATCGTTGACCACAATTACCATACTGTTTTGGAGTTGAGCAATAAACTCTATATACTACAAGAAAGCTGTCTCCACCCCCTTAAAGACCTCTCAGAATTACAGAATTTCGATTATCTGGTATGATTTCTAGTTAGCTGCGTGAAGGATGGAAGCGGCATCCTTTGACGAAGCGAAGCGAAGTTAAAGATATAGCGAACAGCCTGGCCGCTTACAAGGGCTGTTTAAGCCCTAAAAGCGGACACGCCATACCATTAACTTATCCTTTTAAAAATGGCTTTAAATACGAAAGCCAGAACTATGATAGCTCTGGCTTTTATATTGAGATTGATACATCGTATTTTAGATTTCAAAACCCATTTCAACACCTAATTTGGTCGCGATGAGTTTGGATACTTTTTCTTTTAAATCCGGTATTTTTACACTGGACAATACTTCATTGGTAAAGGCATACATCAACAAAGCGCGTGCTTCTTTTTTAGGAATACCGCGTTGCTGCATATAAAACATGGCATCGTGATCCAATTGCCCAATCGTACATCCGTGAGAACACTTCACATCGTCCGCAAAAATTTCTAATTGTGGCTTGGAGTTTACCGTAGCCTTATCGGTCAACAATACGTTGTTGTTTTGTTGGAAAGCATCGGTTTTTTGGGCCAAGCGATCCACATAGATTTTACCGTTAAACACGCCTTCCGAAGCACCGTCATAAATTCCTTTATAGTTTTGGTGGCTCTCACAATTCGGTTGATTATGCGAAACCAAAGTATAATGATCGACGTGTTGCTTGTCGCCTATAATGGTAATTCCCTTTAAGGTACTGTCTATACGCTCTCCATCTTGCGAAAAGTTTAGGTTGTTACGCGTCAACTTTCCTCCAAAAGAAAAGGTATGTACAGAAACGACACTTTCCTGCTTTTGCACGATAAAGGTATTGTCTATCAAGTTAGCCGTTTGATTGTCGTTTTGCAATTTATAATAATCAACAATAGCGCGTTTATGAGCAAATACTTCTGTTACACTATTGGTCAATACCGTATTATCACTTAAACTCTGATGGCGTTCGATGATTTGAACATGAGCATTCTCACCTACTACAACCAAATTACGCGGTTGTGTAAACAAGGCTTGTTCACTATTGGCCGTCGAGAAGTTAATAATTTCTATAGGCTTGTCAACCACTTTGCTTTTCGGAATGTTGATATAAGCTCCTTCTAATGAAAAAGCGGTATTCAAAGCCGTTAAGCTATCTGTTTTATCGGCAGCCATATTGAAATAGGTGTCGATAATCATTTTATATTTGGGTTTGTTTAAGGCCGAAGACATCAAACAAACATCGATTCCATCATGTGTAGTCGATGATAAATACGAACTAAATACGCCGTTAACGAACACCAATTTATAGGTATCGACATCGTTTAGAAAATATTTTTTAACGTCTTTAAAGTCGATTGCCTTTTCGCTTTTAGGTAAAACACTAAAATCGTTTTTTAACAAGGCATTTAAAGAAGTATATTTCCAAGCTTCATCCTTTTTAGTAGGAAAGCCTTGGTTTTCAAAGGTTTTTAAAGCGTCCAAACGCAGGTTGTGCAACTCACTGTTGACATCAACTCTTTGTTCAAAAGCGATAAAAGAGGATATTAATTTATCTTTCAATTCCATAATGTGCAGTTCTAAATTAGATTGATAATTGTTTTAAGTGGTCGATCGAATTACTCGATTTCGTTCTTAATCCAATCGTAACCTTTTTCTTCTAATTCTAATGCCAATTCCTTTCCACCCGTTTTCACAATCTTACCATCGTATAATACGTGTACAAAGTCTGGAACGATATATTCTAACAATCTTTGGTAATGCGTAATCAAGATTACCGCATTGTCCTGGCTTTTTAATTTATTAACTCCATTAGCAACGATACGCAAAGCATCGATATCCAAACCGGAATCCGTCTCATCCAATATCGCCAACTTCGGCTCTAACATGGCCATTTGGAAAATTTCATTTCTCTTTTTCTCTCCTCCAGAAAAACCTTCGTTTAATGAGCGGGAAAGGAATTTACGATCGATTTCCAACATTTCCGATTTCTCACGAATCTTTTTCAACATCACGTTAGCCGGCATTTCTTCCAAACCTTGTGCTTTTCTAGATTCGTTAATAGCCGTTTTCATAAAGTTCGTTACCGATACTCCCGGAATCTCAACAGGATATTGAAACGAAAGGAAAACACCTTTATGCGCTCTTTCCTCTGGTGCCATTTCCTTGATATCTTCTCCTTCAAGAAGAATCTCTCCTTGAGTAACTTCGAAATTTTCATTTCCAGCGATAACAGAAGACAAGGTACTCTTACCAGCTCCATTAGGGCCCATAATCGCGTGAACTTCTCCGGCATTAACTACCAAGTTAATTCCTTTTAATATTTCTTTATCTTCTACGCTAGCGTGTAAATTCTTAATTTGTAACATGCTTTGATTTTGAATTTGAGATTTGAAATTCTAGATGCGAATCTGCGATTGCAAAACTCTGTTGTTTTATTATATGTTTTATCTATAAGTTCTCTGTCAATTATCCAACACTTCCCTCTAGGGAAATCTCTAATAATTTTTGTGCTTCTACAGCAAATTCCATCGGAAGTTTGTTTAAAACCTCTTTGGAGAATCCGTTTACAATTAAGGCAATCGCCTTTTCTGTAGGAATTCCTCTTTGATTACAATAGAATACCTGATCTTCACCAATTTTACTGGTCGTTGCTTCGTGTTCCAATTGTGCCGTACTGTTTTTTACCTCGATATAAGGGAATGTATGCGCACCACATTGATCACCCATCAATAAAGAATCACATTGGGTAAAATTACGCGCATTATCTGCACGAGCACCGATTTGAACCAATCCACGGTAACTGTTTTGAGATTTTCCGGCAGAAATACCTTTCGAAATAATCGTCGAACGAGTGTTTTTACCCAAATGGATCATCTTGGTTCCCGTATCGGCTTGCTGGAAATTATTAGTCACTGCAATAGAATAAAATTCTCCAATAGAATGATCTCCTTTTAGGATACATGATGGGTATTTCCAAGTTACAGCAGAACCGGTTTCCACCTGAGTCCAAGAAATCTTCGCTCTGGTTTCACACAATCCTCGTTTCGTAACAAAGTTATATACCCCACCTTTACCTTCTTTATTTCCAGGAAACCAGTTTTGAACGGTAGAATATTTTATTTCAGCATCGTCCAAAGCAATTAATTCCACCACTGCAGCATGCAGTTGGTTTTCGTCTCTAGACGGCGCTGTACATCCCTCTAAATAACTCACATAACTTCCTTCATCAGCAATAACCAAGGTTCTTTCGAATTGTCCGGTTCCAGCCTGATTGATACGGAAATAAGTAGATAATTCCATAGGACAACGTACACCCTTAGGTATATAACAGAAAGATCCATCAGAGAATACCGCTGAATTTAAAGCGGCATAAAAATTGTCTTTACGCGGAACAACGCTTCCCAAATATTTTCTAACCAATTCGGAATGCTCGCGAATCGCTTCGGATATCGAACAGAAAATAATTCCCTTCTCTGCCAATGTCTTTTTAAAAGTAGTGGCTACAGATACGGAGTCAATCACGATATCAATAGCTACTCCTGCTAAACGTTTTTGCTCTTCCAAAGAAATGCCCAACTTGTTAAACGTATCCAACAATTCAGGATCAACCTCATCAATACTGTCGTATTTAGCCTTTGTCTTTGGAGCTGAGTAATAAGAAATCGCTTGGAAGTCCGGTTTTTGATAATGAACATTAGCCCATTCCGGTTCAATCATTTCTTGCCAAGCACGAAAAGCTTCCAGTCTCCATTCTGTCATCCATTCCGGTTCTTCCTTTTTAAGAGAAATCGCACGAACAATCGCTTCGTTTAATCCAATAGGAAAAGTTTCCGATTCGATGTCGGTATAAAAACCATATTCGTACTCCTTGGTTTCCAGTTCTTTTTTAAGTTCTTCTTCGGTATATTTGCTCATATTTTTTTTTAAATCTAAAAACCCTGGATATACTTAATCCCTAAGTTTTCGTTCAATAAATAAAATTTCTTTAATAGAGAAAACAGGTCTTGTAAACCTGTCTTCGTTTTTTCTGTCTAATGCGAATACGTAAACTCTGAATTACAGAGAAAAACTCTCGCCGCAACCACAGGTTCTGTTTGCATTGGGGTTGTTGAATTGAAAACCTTTCCCATTCAAACCACCCTCAAACTCTAAAGTTGTTCCTACCAAGTATAGAAAACTCTTTTTATCAACAGCTATGGTCACCCCGTTGTCAACAAAAATCTTATCTTCTTCACCTGAATCGTGGTCAAACTTTAAATCATAGGAAAGTCCGGAACATCCGCCACTTTTTACGCCCACTCGAACATAATCTTTAGCTACGTCAAATCCCTCATCTTCCATTAGTAGCGCCACGCGCTTACTTGCTGTATCTGAAACTTTTATCATGTGTTTATATGGATTAGTTCTAAAACTATTGCAAAGATATTATAAAAAATGCGGTTTCCTATACGGAATAACATTTTTATAACTAATGACGCAATAGTCAAAACTTATTGTTTTAATCACATAATAACCAATAACTTAACATTTTTTAAACGATTCAATTTTACGGTATTAAAAACACTTTAGCACCCTTTAAACAAACAAAAACAAAAGTATTTAACAATCCGTATAAACAAACATGACAAATATCATACTTTTTTAATTTTTCATATTTTGACGAGAATTTAAAAATCCAATCGTTTTCTGCGAATTGTCTGTTTTCGATTAGCCCTTTCGAACAGTCACTCGGCTTTTAAACCTTTTAATATCTGAGGGTTATTCCGTTTTCATTTCCACAGTTTCCCAGCCCAACCTACGATGAGCTATAAAAATACGGACTAAACTGGTTTGCGATCGACTGCTTGTCCAATTAGGAATTGTAACCCTCAATTAAAATGATTAATTTGCGTCTGACAAAAACAAAGACAATCATGAAATTATATGCTATAGAAAGCGGCAACTTTAAGTTGGATGGCGGTGCGATGTTTGGTGTGGTACCCAAAACTATCTGGAACCGTACCAATCCAGCGGACTCGAACAATTTAATTGACATCGCTGCTCGTTTACTTTTGATTGAAGAAGGTAGTCGATTGATTTTAATTGACACGGGTATGGGAAACAAACAATCGGATAAATTTTTCGGGTATTACTCGCTTTGGGGTGATTATTCGATCGATAAATCGTTGGCACAACACGGATTTCATCGTGACGATATCACCGACGTTTTTTTAACACATCTTCATTTTGACCATTCTGGAGGGGCCATCAATTGGAATGCGGATCGCACGGGTTATGAAACCGCTTTTAAAAACGCCAAATATTGGTCCAATGACAAACATTGGGACTGGGCTGTAAACCCAAATGATCGCGAAAAAGCTTCTTTCCTCAAAGAAAACATACTACCCATTCAAGAAAGCGGTCAGTTGTCTTTTATCACAAGACCTGAAAACGATTTACTTGCCAAATCGGAATTGGATTTTGGAATCTTTTTTGCCGACGGGCACACCGAAAAACAAATGATTCCACTGATCGATTATCAAGGAAAAAAAATCGCTTATGTAGCTGACTTACTTCCTACAGCTGGTCATATTCCTTTACCCTATGTTATGGGATACGACACCAGACCGCTATTAACCCTAAAGGAAAAAGAAAAATTCTTAAAAACGGCGGCAGACGAAAATTACTACCTGTTATTGGGTCACGATGCACACAACCAAATTATTACGGTACAAAATACCGACAAAGGTGTTCGCCTCAACGAGGTTTTCCGCTGTGAAGATATTTTTTAATTTTTTAAACAAATAGCATTCGCCATAATTGGAGTATGCTATTTGCCTTATTTTATTTTATATGGATGGATTCCTGCGTTCAAACTATAAAACACTGCCACTCTATTAATGACTTATACGGTAAAACGTTATAGCCTATCTCCTAAGGCTTTGTTATTGATACACAAATCCCCTAAAGAATAACTGACTTATAGCGCTACTCAAAATATACTTGTAAAAAAGCACAGCGATTCTCTTCTTTACTACTTTCCTTAAAAAAACACTATCTAAATAAATAAAAAACTGTGAACTAAAATAATGTGAATTCAATCAGTCCAAGTGATTATGTTAAACTTTAAAGGTCATAACCGTTAAAAAAACTTTAATGTGGTCCGGCATCGGTTTTAAAAAAGGTTTTCGCAAGCGTGAATTATTAGATAGATGGCAATAAAAAACCCCTAAAAACCTGTGTTTCAATATAAAAACAAAAATTTCATCCGATTTACTTTCAGATGAAGAGATTGTTTGCGTAATTTGTACAACGAGGACAACGCGATAAGCTTTTTATACTTATTTAAAGGCTGTTTGAGTTAAAAGAATTGTTATTTAGCCGTAAATCACTAAATTCGGCCTTGGAAATAAATTATAACCTATTAAAAAATACCAGATGCGTTTATTAAAACCGGTTTATTTATCTGCAACTTTAGCCCTAGTGCTAGCGAGTTGTGGAGGAACAAAATTCGCTAATTACACCCCTATCAGTGGAGTTGATCATTTACCTAAAAGAACAACTGCGTTAACAGATGAGCAATTAAAAAGATGGAGTCATTTAGATTTAGTTCGTGATACCGTACCAGGAATGTCTGTTGACCGAGCTTACAACGAATTACTAAAAGGTAAAAAAGCAACAAAGGTTGTTGTTGGAGTAATTGATTCGGGAGTAGAAATCGAACACGACGATTTAAAAAAGGCTATTTGGACTAATCCGAAAGAAAAGGCTGCAAACGGTATTGACGACGATAAAAATGGTTTTATAGACGATATACACGGCTGGAACTTTTTGGGCAAAGCCGTTCATGAGAATTTAGAATACACCCGTATTGTAAAAAAAGGTGACGACGGTTCGGCTCAATATAAAAAAGCCCTTGCCAAACACCGCGAAGAATTAAGCGAAGCTGCCGAGAGTAAAACGCGTGTTGACATTTTATTAAATGCCAACAAACAATTGTTAGAATACTTTAAGGCGGACACTTATACAGTTCAAGATTTAGAAAAGATAGATGCCAAGGCCGATGCAAAAATCGTCTCAGCAAAAAATATCATGTATGGTATTATGAGCAGAGGTAACGATCTTTCGATTTTGGATAAATACAGAAAACAGGTTGAAAGCAAATTAAATTACCAATTGAATTTAGAATTTGACGGTAGGGCTTTAACCGGCGACAACCCCGACGATATTAAAGATGTTGTTTACGGAGATAACAATGTTCTAGGACCAGACCGCGATGAAGCGATGCACGGTACCCACGTATCGGGAATTATAGCACAAGAACGTCACAACAATCTAGGTGGTGATGGTATTGCTTCTGATGTAGTTGAAATCATGGCCGTACGCGCTGTGCCAGACGGAGATGAATACGATAAAGACATTGCACTGGCTATTCGTTACGCTGTAGACAACGGAGCTAAAGTAATTAACGGTAGTTTTGGTAAATACTTTGAAACCCATTCTCAATGGGTTCGCGATGCGATTGTTTATGCTGCACAAAAAGATGTGTTGATTGTAGTTGCTGCAGGAAATGACGCCTTAGATTTAAACAAAGATGGTGGTGTGGATCGTTTTCCAAACGACAATGTAAAAATGGGTAAAGAAATTGCTGATAACTTCTTAGTTGTTGGTGCATTAAATCCAGAATTTAGCGAAAAATTAATCGCTCCTTTTTCCAATTACGGACATTATGATGTTGATGTATTTGCACCAGGTGTAAAAATTTATGCTACGGTTCCAAACAATACTTACGACTTTTTACAAGGAACTTCTATGGCTTCTCCTAATGTAGCTGGTGTAGCAGCCTTGGTTCGTGCATACTATCCTAAGTTAAGTGCTGGACAAGTGAAAAAGATCTTGATGGATTCTGGAATCGCAATTGACAAGGTGGTAATCTTAGGTGGTGATGTTAAAGACAAAAGAAACTTTAAAGAGATTTCCACTTCTGGAAAAATCGTTAATGCCTACAATGCAATTTTGTTAGCAGACCAATTGTCAAAAGCTAAAAAATAAGTCATTTTAAATTATCAATAACTCAAGTTCACTAGCTTTTCCTCCCTTCGACTTATCGATTTTAGGAATACTAGTGAACTTGTTCTTTTAAAACCTTAATATGAAAAAGTTTTTCCTTTCCCTTAGTTTTTCTCTTGCTTTTCTTGGAGCTCTAGCTCAGAAGAATCCCAATCCAGGATATTGGCAACAACATGTGGACTACAAAATGGAGGTCAACATGGATATCAAAAAATCTCAATACGCCGGAATTCAAAAACTAACCTATACCAATCATTCTCCAGATACATTAAATCGGGTGTTCTTCCATTTGTTTTACAATGCCTTTCAACCGGGGAGCGACATGGATGCCCGTCTAAAGTCGATTGCAGATCCTGATAAACGCATGGTCAACACCATTGAAAAAGGAAATAAAAAGGTTTATGAAAGTAAAATCAGTTTATTAAAACCCGATGAGATTGGCTATTTAAAAGTTAAAAACCTAAAACAAGACGGTGTTGAATTAAAAAGTACTGTAGTAGGAACGGTTTTGGAAGTTACTTTAAAACAACCGATTCTACCAGGAGCTTCTACGGTTTTTACCATGAATTTTGATGGTCAAGCACCAAAGATGATTCGAAGAGCCGGTAGAAATTCTGCTGAAGGAGTTGCCTTATCCATGGCACAATGGTTTCCAAAAATGGCCGAATACGACTTTGAGGGCTGGCATGTAGAACAGTATTTGGGACGTGAATTTCACAGTGTTTGGGGCGATTTTGACGTTAAACTTACCTTGGATAAAAACTACACTGTAGGTGCTACTGGAAACCTCGAAAACAAAAATGAAATTGGACACGGTTATCAAGACGACAACATTACAGTAAACCATCCGAAAAACACCAAAAACTTAACTTGGCATTTCACTGCTAAAAACGTGTTGGACTTTACTTGGGCAGCAGACGATAACTATATACACGACAAATATCCAGGTCCAAATGGTTTGACGCTACACTTTTTGTACAAAAACAATCCTAAAATTATCGACAATTGGAAGTTATTACAATCGCGAACAGCTGCATTATTCGAATTTTACAATAGAACTGTAGGCCTGTATCCTTACGATCAATATTCGGTTATTCAAGGAGGAGATGGCGGAATGGAATACTCTATGTGCACGTTGATTACGGGAAATCGCGATTTCGCAAGTTTGGTTGGTGTAACGGCTCATGAAATGGCGCACAGTTGGTTTCAACACACCCTGGCAACCAATGAAACCAAACACGAATGGATGGATGAAGGTTTTACATCTTTTATTTCTGATTTGGCAGTGATGACCGTCATGGACAAAACAGAACAAGAGGATACTAACCCATTTGGCAACTCGTATAAAAATTACTATTATATGGTGAACAAGGGTATTGAACAACCCTTAACAACACATGCTGACCGCTTTGACCTCAATAGTGCTTACAGCATTTCTGCCTATGTTAAAGGATCGGTGTTTTTGACACAATTGTCTTATATCATTGGAATGGAAAACACCATGAAAACCATTAAGCAATATTATAAAGATTACCAATTCACACATCCTACACCAAACGATTTTAAACGAACTGCGGAACGCGTAAGTGGTGCGGTACTGGATTGGTATATGGTGGATTGGACCCAAACAACCAACACCATCGACTACGGTATTGAATTCGTTGAAGATGCTGGAGCTTCTAAAACAAAAGTAAGTCTCCAACGCATTGGACGAACTCCGATGCCTTTAGATATTATGGTTGAATATGAAGACGGTTCTTTCGAAAGTTTTTATATTCCAAATACTTCCATGCACTGGATCAAACCCAATCCATATCCAGAAATCAAACGCACGGTGTTGACCGGTTGGGGATGGGGTAATCCGCACTATGAATTTACCATCGATCAACCGAGAAAAAAGATTAAAACCATTATTATTGACCCAAGTCAATTCATGGCCGATATCGATCAAAAAAACAATGTTTACAAAGCATAACAGCACTTAAAAACCCCTCAAAAAAGGGGTTTTTTTTATTTCAAATTTGTACGAAAGCTTTTTTTACCTTTGTAGCGCAGAAGAAACCCAACACATGAAATTGAATTACCCCAAAAAAGAGAAATTAAAAAGCCATATCACCATTGCATCTTTATTTACAGAAGGTAAATCTGTGAGCAAATTTCCGTTGCGTTTGGTTTATGTGCCCGTGGATGCTTCTGAACAACAAGTAAAGATAAAGATGGGGGTTTCCGTTTCCAAAAGAAACTTTAAAAAAGCGGTTGATCGCAATTACTTTAAACGGGTATTACGCGAAACCTATCGCCTAAATCAAGAACTGCTCTTGGAAAACCTAGATCAACCTTATGCGATTATGTTTTTTTACCAAACTAAGGAACGTTTGACATTCAACGAAATAAATGAGAAAACGATTCAATTATTTACTAAGTTTATAGTAGCTATATCTAACGATTCAAAAGAATCTTAATTCAACGAAATACATGCGTTATTTTTTGCTATCCCTTTCCCTATTACTACTGCCTTTGGGTTGTGGTCAAGACAACGCATCGTCAAGTTATGCTGTCGAAGCAATGGACGGTGCCCTATCTAAAGAAGCAGCAAACTACGATGAAGTTAATGAAGCGGCAACTGATTCCGAAGAATCCATAAATAAAGAGTCCAAAATTATAAAAACGGGAAACATTCGCTATGAGGTTAAGGATTTAAATACATCCTTTGAAACTTTAAATCAACTCATTAAGTCCCATTCAGGTTTTATACAAAACGACAATTCGGGTAGCCAATATAACTATACCTATAGAAATATTATTATACGCGTTCCCAACAAAAATTTTGACAAACTACTCGACGCGATTAGTAAGGATGTTGCTTATTTCGATAACAAAACGATTACGGCTACAGATGTAACGGAAGAATTTATTGACGTGGAAGCGCGCCTAAAGACCAAAAAAATACTAGAGAATAGATACTTAGAACTGTTGGGCAAAACCAATAAAATAGCTGAGATTCTCGAAATTGAAAAGTCATTATCGCAAATTCGCGAAGAAATCGAATCGGTACAAGGCCGTTTAAACTATCTAAAAAATCAAATTTCATACAGCACATTAACCATCGAAATATACCAAACCTCAGCTTCGGGAATCGGAATAACCGAATCCTATCCTATAAAAATGTGGCATGCTGTAGTTTCGGGATTTAATTCTTTATCTGGATTTATCCTGGGTGTATTAACCCTTTGGCCGTATTTAATTATTACTGCAGTAATTTATATTTTGGTTCGTAAGCGGATCTGGAAAAGAAGAAAAAAATCACAAATCGATAAAGAACAATAACTAATTATAATCTTAAAAATAGCAACTTGAGCACACTATCCAAAACCTCGTCCAATTCCATTAATAAAGTTTCCGTAGGAACTCTTTTAGTTACCTTAGGAATTATATTCGGAGACATTGGTACTTCGCCCTTATACGTGATGAAAGCCATCATGGGCAAAGAAGTTATTCAAGAAGCTATCGTTTTAGGTGCTATTTCTTGTGTTTTTTGGACACTAACCTTACAAACCACCTTCAAGTATGTCTTTCTAACTTTAAAAGCAGATAACAAAGGAGAAGGCGGGATTTTCTCCCTTTATACCCTAGTTAAAAGATTACATAAAAAATGGCTAATTGTTCCGGCAATTATCGGAGGAAGTGCTTTATTGGCCGATGGAATCATCACCCCACCCATTTCGATTTCTTCTGCTTTGGAGGGAATTAAGATTTATCAACCGGACTTACAGACGATACCGTTGGTTTTAGGTATATTATTTGGATTGTTTTTTATTCAGCAGTTTGGAACCAAATTTATTGGAAAGTTCTTTGGACCGATGATGCTTATTTGGTTTGTGATGCTCGGTATTCTAGGTGTTAGTCAAATGATGGGCAGCTTCTACGTATTAAAAGCCTTAAACCCATACTATGCTTTTCACTTACTTTCCATTCACTCCGATGGATATTATGTTTTGGGATTTGTGTTTTTGTGTACCACTGGTGCAGAAGCATTATATAGCGACTTAGGACATTGTGGTATCAAAAACATCCGAATCAGTTGGGCCTTTGTCAAAATCATGTTGGTCTTAAATTATTTTGGACAAGGAGCTTATTTAATTGAACATTCTGGAAAAACTTTAGGTTTTTTATCGGCTAATCCAGACAATCCAGGAAATCCCTTTTACCTCATTATGCCCGAGTGGTTTTTACCCGTCGGAATTACCATAGCCACTATAGCGGCAGTTATCGCATCTCAAGCTTTAATCAGCGGTTCCTTTACCTTAATCAACGAGGCGATGCGTTTGAATTTTTGGCCCAAAGTACGTGTAAAATTCCCTACCGACATCAAGGGACAATTGTATATTCCATCCATAAACTGGTTGTTGTTTTTCGGTTGTTGTTTTGTTGTTTTGCATTTCAAAGAATCCGGAAATATGGAAGCTGCCTATGGTTTGGCCATTGTCATGTGTATGATCATGACCACCATATTACTAGGTTATTACATGGTTCTCAAACGATATAATCCCATATTTATCGTTTTGATTTTATTGGTGTATTTAAGCATTGAGATTTCTTTCTTTATCGCCAACATTCAAAAATTCTCTCACGGAGGTTATGTGTCCATCTTTATAGCCGGAATACTTGCCTTGACCATGACCATTTGTTTTTTGGGAAAACGCATTCGAAAAAACTATACGGAATTTACCAGTATCGACAAGTACAAAACCGTTTTGTCCGAAATTAGTAAAGACCCGACGATTCCAAAATATGCCACCAACTTGATTTATTTAACCAACGCTCAAAACCCAGAGGAAGTGGAATCAAAAATCATGTATTCGATTTTGCAAAAAAGACCAAAACGCGCCGATAATTATTGGTTATTACACGTCAATGTAACCGACGAACCTTATCAAATGGAATACCGCGTAAGAGAACTTTTACACGACAACTTAATACGCGTAGATTTTTATTTGGGATTCCGTATAGCACCGAAAATCAATTTGATGTTTAGAAAAGTTGTTAAAGACCTTATGGAATCTGGGGAAATTGACCTTTCAAGTCGTTATGAATCTTTGAACAGAAACAATATTTTAGGTGATTTTAAATTTGTTTTAATAGAGAAATTAGTATCTTATGACAATGATTTGCCCGTAAATGAAAGAATTATATTAGATTTATACGATTTAATAAAGAAAATCAGTTTGTCCGAGGAGAAAGCTTTTGGTCTAGATAGTAGTTCTGTAAAGATTGAATACTACCCGATGATCATACGTCCAACTCCTGATATACCGCTGATTCGAAGAAAGTAAAAAACCGGATGAAATATTGCAGTTGTATCATAGTATTTGTTGTGTATTTGCTGAGCTTAACTGCATCGGCACAAGAAGACAACATTCATTCTATTTATTTCGATTTTGACCAACATTTAATTAAACAAAAAGAGCAACAACTGCTCTTAGAATATATCAAAGATCTCGATACGGTTTCCCTGGAAGCCATCGAGATCTTTGGCTATTGTGACGACCGTGGTAAAGACGATTACAATTTTAAACTATCGCAACAAAGAGCCAATGCCATCAAAGATTTTATAGTACATCAAGGCATTCGTACTAAGGTCGTCATTACCATTGAAGGCAAAGGTCGTGTTCTTATCGACCAAGACTACGTCAAAGATGTGTCCGCAGTGCGACAGAAAAACAGAAGGGTCGATTTGATCTTAAATTTTAAACAGATTCCATTTGAAAAACAACCCGGTGTTTATACTGAATTTCCCGATACGGTAGTTGAAGGAGATCGCATTATATTACAAAACGTTTATTTTGAACAAGGCAATAGTAAATTAACGCCAAAAGCGAAAAAAGCCTTACGCGATGTTGCCAAACACATGCGTAAAAACAAGGAATTTAACTTTGAGATTCACGGGCATATCTGTTGTACTCCCAAACGATATAAAGAAACCTTTGATAGAAGTACAAATAAACGCGAATTATCGTCTAACAGAGCCAAAAACGTCTATCTGTTACTCACACAGCTCAAGGTACCTAAAAACCGCCTAAAGCATTTCGGGTGCGGCAACCAATACCCTTTAAACCTCACTCCCGACTTGGACCGAAGAGTGGAGATTTTGATTACTAAATAAAATAAATACGCCAATTAACCCACCACACGCCTCATGTGAATATGAGGAATGTCATCTTCCAAATACATCTCAGAAATTTTAACAAAACCGTGGCCTTCATAAAATTTCTGTAAATATTCTTGAGCGGAGATATCGGTTGTTTGAACTTGATATTCCGTTTCAATTTGTTCCAAACACTGCTTGATCAATTGATGACCCAGTCCAAAACTTCTGTATTTTGGATTGACAATGACCCTACCAATAGAAGCGGCATTATCAAAATAAATACCTAGATCAAATATACGCGCGTAGGAGGCCAAATCGTCACCTTTCCATATCATCAAGTGTTCCGCATCGAAATCCTTGTCGTCTATGTCTCCATAAACGCAATTTTGCTCTACTACAAACACCTCACTTCGCAATTGAAGTATTCTATATACTTCGATTGGCAATAAGTCCTTAAATGGCTTTATTTCGATTCTAAAATCGTCATTCATGAAATTTAATGGTTTTAATTATGGCTTCCAATTCAAATAGCAAATCGCGTTTGGAATTGGACGGATGGTAGGTAAAGCCTTCTACAAAGAGGTAACGGTCATAATATTCATCTTTAAACACATAACAAATATAAGGCCCGTTCATAAAACTGTTCTTGATATCCCAGGTCCCCCGCAGTTCCTTAACCTGCATTTGATCGAGTACTACATTTTTAATAAAAGGGGAATATCCCTCATCGGTTTTCATAAATGAACCAGCAACGGTTCCGTGAATATAAGCTTCCCCTATAGAGTCTTTGACTTGAATGATGTTACTAATTTTGTCGTTGCCGTTCTCAATTCGCGAAATAGGCACTTCATAAAACAGCAAATTACTATTTCCAGAAGCGAGATTTTTTTTTAACCAAATAAAATCGTCCTTTTCAAAAACGAATTTGTAATCATTAGGTATCATCATTTTAACCCCAAAAACAGCTGTAATCCGTTGGATATCCAACTTTGCACCACGGTTCAAAGCGTGTTGCATTTCGTTTAATTCTAATTTCTTAATGGTCGAAACAATGGAGTCGATATTAACTCTAAACTCATCGACCATTTCATTATACGATGGTGCATTGATAGTAAAGATATTTTGGGGTGTTGCATATTTACTTCGTTCCAAAGTAAACAAACAATTCGATTTATCTGAAAAAACGATAATATTTCGAGCCAATCTATTTTTATCGACAAAAATTCTCGGAGAAAATTGAATGATATCAAATTGCGGCTCCTCTTGGGATAAACCGTCTATAGATACAGCTAAATACTTCCTAATACTGTCTCCAGCACTTCCGATCCATAACGAATCATTCATAATCAAAGTCAAGTAATTGTATTTTCCGACTGAATCCGGTAATCGACCTGGATGTACTATACGGTTTTCCTTACAAGCTAAAGCGAGAAAGAATATGCATACAATCAGAATTTTTTTCACTTGACTTTAATGGTTTTTATCCGTCAATACGCAATTTCATACCGGGATGAATGCTTTGACCTTCTTTTAAATTATTGATTTTTTTTAATTGTCCTATAGAAACACCGGGATGTTTTTTAGATATGGAATACAAGGAATCCCCATTTTTAACGGTATATACCTTTTGACCTTTGGATGCAGAACTCGTATTGGCAATATTGGCAACCAAAGCACCAACTTTTAATTTCTTACCGGGATGAATCGCATTGGAATTCAAACTGTTCCATTTTTTTATTTGTGCTACTGTAATACCGTATTTATTTGCTACAACGCCCAAGCTTTCGCCATTTCTTACGGTGTGATAAGTCGGTTTAATATCACTAGACACAAGCGCAGTAGTGGTTTCTAAAGCGAAGTTAGGTTTTTCTATTTTATCATCCTCATGGTCGATATAAGCATATATCTTATCTTCATTAGAAGCAAATAAACCGATTTTGTTAATAGGCAATCTCAAAAAATGATTTTTCCCTGAAACAAAAGGAACCTCTTTAAGCTTATAGGTTGGGTTTAAAAACTCGATTTCATGTGATGAAATTTCTAACAGTGATGAAATTTGTTCAAAAGACATGCGTTTTTTAACGGCAATTGTGTCGGTTTGAGCCAATAAAGCAGGCGAATCGTTAGCAATTATCCCGTGTTCTTTTCCGTATTCAAAGATATACATTGTAGCAAAAAAAGCTGGTAAATACCCTTGGGTTTCCTTGGGTAAATTTTTTCTGATATTCCAGTAATTGGTATATCCACCCGAGCGTCTTATAGCTTTAGAAACATTTCCTGGTCCAGCATTATAAGAGGCTAACACCAAATCCCAATCGCCAAAAATAGCATATAAATCAGACAAATACTTTGCAGCAGCTTCGGAAGACTTTAAAGGATCTGAACGTTCATCAACAAAAGAATTAACTTCCAAACCGTATTGTTTTCCAGTCGGATACATAAATTGCCAAAGCCCTGTAGCACCCACTCTTGATCGAGCAACCGGATTTAAGGCCGATTCTACTATCGCTAAATACTTTACTTCTAAGGGAACATCGTATTTTGACAGATGCTCTTCAAACATAGGGAAATAGTATTCTGCCAATCCCATCAAGCGTGCATATGATTTTTTACGGTTCTTTAAAAAAGACTTGATTACGCGCTCTAAAGATTCGTTATATTCAATCTTAAAAGGAGATTTTTGATCGAGTAATTGAAGTCGTTGTTTTAACAATTCCGTAGGTAACTCGTCAAAACTCACTTCTTCATCTCTATACACATTACTGATATCCGATTCCATTTCTTCGAACAAATCAAGACTAACAAGTTCTTTAGTCATGCGTTCTTCAATACACTTACTAACCGAATGATTGACAAATGTTTTTTTGATGGAATCTAAATACGAAATGGTAATTTCTGCATTTTTGTTGTCGTTTTCCGAATGATTCTGAGCGAAAGCTCCAACGGAAAACAAACCTAATAGAAGGGTTGATACTTTAAAATTCATGCTTAACGTTTTGTAATAGAGCGGTAAACGGTACCGCTCTATTAATGATGTGTTTAATTGTTTTCGATAGCGGCTATACCCGGCAATGTCTTTCCTTCCAACATTTCCAACATAGCTCCACCACCAGTAGAGACATAACTCATTTTTGATTCAAGACCAAATTGCTTTACTGCTGCAACCGAATCGCCTCCTCCAACTAAAGAGAATGTACCGGATTGGGTAGCTTCTGCAATATAATTTCCCAAGGAAATTGTTCCATTCGAAAATTTTTCAAGTTCAAAAACCCCAAGAGGTCCATTCCACAAAATAATTTTCGATTCTTTTATAATCGGTTTTAATAGCTCCAAAGTTTTTGGACCTGCATCTAAACCTTGCCATCCGTCAGGAATTTCATCGACGTTGACTATTTTTATTTGAGCTTCATTTGAAAAAGCATCGGCAGCAATAACATCTACCGGCAAATGAATCTGTACATTTTTTTCTTTGGCTTTTTGAATGATTTCCAAGGCCAATTCCATTTTATCGTCCTCGCAAATAGAACTTCCAATATTTCCGCCTAAGGCTTTAATAAAGGTAAATGCCATTCCACCACCGATGATCATATGATCGATTTTATCCAAGATATTCTCTATAATCGTTATTTTAGATGAAACCTTAGAACCGCCCAAAACTGCGGTAACCGGCTTTTCAGAACTGTTTAAAACTTTCTGAATGCTCTCAATTTCTTTTGCCAACAAATAACCAAAAGTTTTGTTCTCTGGAAAAAATTGCGCAATAATCGTTGTTGAGGCATGGGCACGATGTGCCGTCCCAAATGCATCGTTGATATAAATATCTCCTAAACGGGATAATTGCTCTGCAAAAGAAACCGTTCCTTTTTCTTCTTCCTCGTGAAAACGCAAGTTTTCCAATAAAAGTATAGAACCCGCAGCACTATTTTTTACTGCTGTTTCTACTTCACTACCAACACTTTCATTTAAAAAATGTACCGGCATACCCAAAACCTCTTCTGTTTTTGCCACTATATGTTTTAACGAATATTTTTCTTCAACTCCCTTTGGTCTGCCTAAGTGCGACATCAATATGGCTGTTCCACCATCTTGAATAACCTTGAGAATCGTAGGCTTTGCAGCTTCAATTCTATTCGCATCAGTTACGTGGAAATCCGCGTCTAAAGGCACGTTAAAATCAACTCTAATCAGTACTTTTTTATCTTTAAAATTAAAATCGTTAATGGTTTTCATTTTATAATTTAATGGGGTTGAGTTATAGAAATTTCACAAATATAAACTTTTTTAGTTTTTAAATAACTGATTTATACCCAAGCGGAATTTTAAAAACAGCATTTTAAGATTTTAAGATTTATTTAAGAAGGCTAAAATTCCTCGACTACCGACTGGCCAAAATTCAGATATAGAACAACTTGAAACCCATAATTATCTTTTTAATTTTTACCTTTGTTTACTATTAATTGCCTTTAATACAAGCCGGTATAGGTTCTTTAATTTTAAATATTTTAACTTACAATTATTTCCTAAATTTCTAATATGCCTAAACACTTTATCATTATTGGTGGTGGAATCGCTGGTCTTACTACGGCAATCAGTTTAAAGCAACTGGGACATACCGTTAAACTATACGAATCAAAACCCAACATACACGGATTGGGAGCCGGACTAGGACTTGCGGCCAATGCCATGAAAGCACTTGAATATCTTGGTTTAGCCCAAGCACTCATCCCCTTAGGTAATATGTTGCGCTCTCTAACCATTAAGGATGCAAAGGGTTATCCCATTTTTGAAGCCAATACCGAATTGGTAAAAAACGGATCTGCTGACAATTTTAGTATACACCGCAAAGTACTGATTCAATATCTATATGAAAAACTTGATGAAGCCGATACCGAAGTCAATAAAAAATTGATTAAGTTGGTACAAACTGATCGAAAAGTACAGCTAACTTTCGCTGATGGAACACAAGCCAGTGGAGATTATTTAATTGGCTGTGACGGTGTTGGGTCTGCGGTTCGACTCCAATTATTACCGCAATCCAAACCGCAGTATGCCGGATATACTTGTTGGAGAGCCATTACCCCGAATCCCAATATTATCGTTGAAGATGGTACCGAAATTTGGGATAAAGCCGGGCGTTTCGGATTTGTTCCTTTAGTTGGAAATCTAATTTATTGGTATGCTTGCATCAATACCACCACAGAAAATTACCATACCGTAAAGTCTTATGGCATAACCGAACTCCTAACTAATTTTAAAGATTTTTATAACGATATTCCACACATTATTGCACATACCTCAGACGCAGACTTAATTCAAAGCGATATTTTAGACATCCAACCCCTTAAGCAATTTGCCTTTAATCGGGTTTTACTTATAGGCGACGCAGCACATGCAACCACACCAAACATGGGACAAGGAGCATGTATGGCTATAGAAGACGTAGCCGTGTTGATACACGAATTACATCTGGAAAAAAATCCGGTAGTGGCTTTTGTAAATTTTGAGAAAAAACGATTAAACCGAACGAAAAGCGTCATTACAAAATCCAAGCAAATCGGATGGATTGCCCAATTGGAATCGCCGATTTTATGTCGAATTAGAGATTCCTTTTTTAGGTCATTACCCCAGTCCTTTGCAAAACATCAAATGCAAAAACTATTAAATACCGATATTTTTAACCCCTAAAACTTGACTGATTATCGTTTTTCTAAATCGGGTTTTTGGATTATATTTGTGCTATGCAGTTTTCAGAAATAATCGGTCAACAACACCTTAAGAATCATTTGATTCAAAGTGCTTCATCGGGTCGTATTCCACACGCCCAATTGTTTATTGGTCCTGATGGTTCGGGTACTTTACCTATAGCTATAGCTTATGCGCAATATCTATTGTGTAAAAATACCGGTTCCGAAAATGAAGGCGGTTCCGATTCCTGTAATTTAAAGTTTAAATCCTTAGGACATCCCGACTTGCATTTTGTGTTTCCAGTTGCCACAACCGATGCCGTAAAGAAAAATGCTACGAGCGACAGTTTTATAGAAACTTGGCGGAATTTCATTATTGAAAATCCGTATGCCAATTTATTTGATTGGTATAATCATATCGATATTCAAAACAAACAAGGACAAATCGGTGTAGACGAAGCACAGGAAGTGCTTAAAAAATTAGCCTTAAAATCTTACGAAGGGGGATATAAAGTAATGATTATTTGGATGGCGGATAAGTTAAATGTGGAAGCCTCCAATAAATTATTAAAACTCTTAGAAGAACCACCTGCTAAAACGGTCTTTATTTTAATCGCTGAAAACGAAAAAACGATTATTCAAACGATTTTGTCGCGTTGTCAAATTTTAAAATTTCCGGCCTTAACCGCAGTAGACATAGAAACTGCTTTAATAGAAAAACAGCAGTGTTCGCCTTCTTCAGCAACCTTAATTTCTAGACAGGCTCAAGGAAACTTCAACAAAGCTTTGCATCTTTACAAAAACACTAACGATGGTTTGCCTTTTGAAAACTGGTTTGTACAATGGGTACGCGCTGCTTTCCGAGCTAAGGGAAATGCGGCGGTTATTCAAGATTTAATTTTGTGGAGCGAAGAACTATCCGCCTTGGGACGTGAGTCTCAAAAACAATTTTTGGAATTTTGTATAGAACTTTTCAGACAGGCTTTGCTAATCAATTATCAAGCACCCGAATTGGTCTATTACCAAACAACGGTCGAAAAATTTAAATTGGAAAACTTTGCACCTTTTGTAAATAATTCCAACATCAACGAAATTTTTGAAGAGTTATCCGAAGCCATTTACCACATTGAACGCAACGGGAATCCCAAAATGATTTTTACGGATTTATCGATTAAATTGACTCGACTGATTCATCAAAAATAACTTACTTCCCTTAAAAAAATCCGTGTTAGTAAAGAAAACGCCCAACTATAGCGAACTATATTCCTGTTTTTTAAACAGCAAAAGCAGTTGTTTTACTGTTAGCAACCACGTCAATCCTCAAAATACAAGCAATCATTTTTTTATAAAAGCTTCATCCGATGCCATATAGCTTAATGATTTTTCGGTTTTATAATAAAAAACAATCTCTATTTGAATTATTATTAAAAAATATTAATTTTAATAATATATTTAATGGATAAAAGATGCTTCCTTAAGAATCATTTGTAGAGGCTAATTAACTAATTAATTTTAATTCAATTTATGGATAGTACAATGGTTTTTGGGATGTTGATGATGGGTTATTTTGTAGTGGTTTTTGTTCAATCTGGACTCGATAAAATTATGGATTGGAAGGGAAACTTACTGTGGCTTACTCCTCATTTCAATGATACCATTTTTGAAAAACAAGTTCCCCTTGCCTTGGGAATAGTCACTTTTTTAGAATTATTTACCGGTTTAATCAGTCTGATTGGTTTATTGGATATGATTATTTTTTCATCAATTATATTCGCTTTTCTCGCTTCGGTATTGGCTTGTATTACCTTTTTATTTTTACTATTTGGACAACGAATGGCCAAGGATTACGAAGGAGCAAAAACCATAGTGATTTATATGATTCCGGCATTATTGGCTGTCTATTTTTTAACCTAAGCAAGACCCCATCTTTTAATTGTTTAACTAAAATAAAAGTCTTCGCTTTTTTAAGTGGTTGCCTTTTTAAGAAATCGATGCTTTAAACAATCGAAGCTCTTCCCAAGTATATTTATTACCTACTTTTTCTTTGATTTCGGATAAACTCAATTCGGTATTGGCATCCATGATTTTTTTCAATGCAGCTATCCGTTCATTCGGAAGTATATCACTAATTTCAACGCTTTTTTGTGCAATTAGTTTGGCCATATGACCGTATATGGTTTGTACTGTCAATTTTCTAATTTCGGCAATCTCTTCAATTTTCTTAGCTTCTCTCCAGAGTTCTAAAGTGATTTCTGTGGTTTGTTTTTTGGTCGTTTTTTTCTCTTTTTCTGGTCTTTCGTAGTAACCTTCATCCTCATCGTCTTCATCTAAATCCAGGTTTCCCGTGCGCAGTATTTCAGCTATGGCAACCAAATGATTGATACGGTATTCTCCTATCGTAAGGGAAGATAAATTTTCTTTGCTGATTTCCTTGCCTTCTGATAGTGCCTTCATCAATAATTGCGCCTTCATCAATTGCAAAATCGCTTTGATAAAACCATTCTCTAAATCGGATAACTCTTCGAAAAAAGCTTTCATTTTTTTCATCTTCTTTACACGAGTGACCGTAAATAAAATTTCAAAAACCATACGATCTAACTTCGGAAAAAAATAAGCGTAAGCCTTTTCAAACCGCTCTTTTACAAACGCAAAATCATGTGGTTCAGCGTGGAACAATTGATGCAATTGATTGACAAATTTTTCGGAATGAATTAATAATCCATCCATGGTTTGCGATTGTACTTGTGCCCAAGCTTCAAACTGTTTCTTTTTACTGCGATCCGTTTCCGATATATAAGTTTGTAAATGCTGACGCCATTGGGTGGACAATTCAAACCATGAAAAACTTTGAACCAGGTATTTATAAATAAAAAACCGCGTAGAAGTATGTAACTCACTTTCTAATTTTTCCTGATTTGCCTTTTGATTGGCGTACTCCATAACGTCTGCATCATTTTGCAATCCATTCATCTGAATAGGATTTAGCAAAATAAGCCCTTCTAAGGAACGCAAACGCGAAAGAGCCACATAGGCTTGTCCTGGTAAGAAAACGCGCGATACATCTAATACAGCGCGGTCAAACGTCAAGCCTTGACTCTTGTGTACGGTGATTGCCCAAGCGAGTTTTATCGGATACTGCGTATAGGTTCCCAAGATCTGTTCTTGAATTTCCTTAGTATTGTTGTCAACGGTATATTTAATATTCTGCCACTCGTATTTTTCTACTTCGATGGTTTTGTTTTCTTCTGGAAAATGAACAAAAATTTCGTTGGCAGACAAGGACTGTATAACACCCATTTTACCATTGAAAAAATGCTTTTCAAAAGATAAATCGTTTTTAATAAAAATAATTTGAGCACCAACTTTTAGTGTCATTTTTGCCTCCAAAGGAAAAATCTTCTCCGGAAAATCACCTACTAATTCTGGATAATAAGTATAGGCCTTGTTTTTCAATTCTTGAAGGGCTTCTAAATTGATATTATCTGCCTTAGCATTATGCGTAGTTAAAGTAATATAACCCGCTTGTTTTTTTAAATCAAATTCCGGTTGTACAAATTCATTGAGTAAATCGACGTCTTTTTTAGTAACTTGATTGTTTCTTAAATTATTTAAAACACCGATAAAACGATCATCACTTTGACGGTATATTTTATCTAATTCAATGTATAATGGCGGGTTTTTCTGAATAACGTGCGAATGGAAAAAGAAATTTCCTCGATAATAATGCTTTAAAATTTCCCATTCTACTTGCTTAACCACTGGAGGTAATTGCAATAAATCGCCGATAAATAAAACTTGAACGCCACCGTAGGCCTGTTCGTTTTTACGTATCCGACGCAACATAAAATCCATCGCATCCAATACATCTGCACGTACCATACTCACTTCGTCAATAATCAGTAATTCTAAATTTTGAAATAAACTTTTACGGGTATTATTCATCATCAAATGACGACGCAACGATACTTGATTTTCAAACTTAACCGAATCAGAAAAAATAGGAACAGATTGAGAATCGGGTATAAATGCAGCAAACGGCAAATGAAAAAAAGAATGTATAGTAACACCACCTGCATTCAATGCAGCTATACCCGTTGGGGCAACTACTACTGCATTCTTGTGTGTGGTTTCAATGATTTGTTTAAGCAAAGTAGTTTTTCCCGTTCCAGCTTTACCGGTTAAAAAAATCGAACGATTGGTTTGATTGATAAATTGTAACGCATATTTCGCTTCCGTTGATATCCTTTTCATTTTGCCTTGGTATTGAGCCTACAAATTACCCTCTAAAAAAGGTACTAAAAAAATAAAACCTCCAATAATTGGAGGTTTTAAATATAAAAATTTATTTTTTAGTTTCTGTCTTTTTTTCATCTTTTGATTCAGAAGCAGTAGCTGTACCTTTATATTTTGAATTCAATTCTTTGACAATTTTTTCAGTCAAATCATATTCGTCTTTAGCATATAAAATAGTCGATGCATCTTCGGTTCCGTAAATGTATTCATAACCGTTTTTCTTACCGTATTCTTTTACATAGGTTTTGATTTTCTTAACAACCGAATCCATCTCCTTTCCACTCTCCATTTGCAAAGTCTGAACCATTCCTTGTTGTTTAGCTCCTAACTCTTGCTCTCTTCTTTGTAACTCTGCACCTTTTTGTTGAGCCCATGCCATTCCCTTTGCTTGTGCATCTCTTTGGAAACTTTGAGCTTCCGACTGAAATCTAGCTATATCACCTTCTAGTTCCTTACCCATTTCATCGGACTTGATTTTGTATTTCGATTCGATATCTTTAGTCTCTTCATATTCCTTCATCAATTTTTGTGTATCGATATACGCCGTTTTGTGTTCGCTTACGCTAGTCGTTGTTTTATCTGTACATGAAATTAATGTTGCAACCATGCCTAATACTAAAATGCTTTTTTTCATTTCTTTTTTTTTTATTTACTCGGTAAATGTAATAAAAACTTTTAACCTAAGTTAAAAATATTTTTACGCACGAAACCCCTCTATTTTTTAAACATAGATAATTCTAATAGGAAATCTAATTTAAATAGGAAAATTCTATTAAAAATGGATCAAAATAAAGGCTTTTAAGACACGTTTAGCTTTTATCTATATACTTTTACACTTGGCTTAGGAAACATTCAACAAGGTTCTTTAAATTCAATATTTACTTACAAATAGCCTTTTTTTAGTATTTTTATATAGGAACTATTACCATACACCCTAATGTTTTTTAAAAAGTATAATTCTATATAGAAATCCGTAAAATGAACTTTTTGCTTTTTAAATATCGACCAAAATTGTTCAACAACTTAAAAATCGTTTTTCCTTTATTTTTCGATTACTAAGAAATGGTTTCTTTTTTAAATTCAACTTACTTAATTGCGCATTACTTTTTTTACGCTTTTTTTAAAAGCTACCTTAGTTACTTCACTACCTCATACCCTAAAACGAGATTGCTTTAAATTTAAAAAAACTATTGGTTTTGCTTTTCCCTATTTTTGCAACTATAAAAAATCCTTTCAAAATAAAAATAAATACCGCAACACCGTCTCAATCGCATTGGAAAATCAAAATTTTAAAATAAAACTTTTGCCTCGTTTTATACATGTCCTCCATATTTTCAACATAAAAATTCAAACCTAAAAATGACCCATTTAAAAATACTACTGTAATTTCTAATTTTTATTTAGTTACTTCCATTGTAAAAAAGCAAACTGATAAATTTTTTATAACAATCCCATCATTTAAAAATTAGTATTGATAACAGTATTGGTCCATAAAAAAAGTCTGCCAATTTTGAGTTTTTCAAAATTGGCAGACTTTTAATGATGGCTATTTTAATTTCTATTTTTTCTGAATTTGATAAATGATAGATGAATACTGAAAATCTTTTTTTGCTTTTAAATTAGATTTTAATCCTATAAATAAAGCTTTAATAAAATTCATTTTACCGTGCTGATATTTTTCAGATAACAAGGAAACATAAAAACTATCAAAATACATAGGATGTTTCTTTACTATTTTAAAGTTAAAGGCATCCGTTAATTTGAACATGGATGCTTGAGAAAAATGCCACAAATGACGAGGTACATCATAAGCTGCCCAAAATTCTTTATAATGATTAGCGTCAAAAGATTCGTAATTGGGAACCGCAATAATAAGTACACCATCACTTTTTAATATTCTATAAAGGGTTTCCATTTGCATTTCTAAATCATATACATGTTCTAATACATGCCACATCGTAATTACATCCATAGAATTAGTTGCCACATCATCTAAGGAATCTACGAGCTTTATATTCTTTTGAGATAGTATTTTTTGTGCGTTAGAATTGGGCTCAAATCCTAAAGTATCCCAACCTCTTTTTTTAGATTCCAATAAAAAGTCGCCAGTACCTGCCCCTATATCCAATAGTTTCCCAGGCTGTTTCTTATGGCTATTAATCAATTTTATTTTATTGTGAATTGCTTTCTTTTTTACCATTTGGTAAATTTTCTCAAACCAATTCCGCTGACTATCGGTATGTGAAATATAATCTTCACTTTCATAATATCGATTCAAATCCTCTTTTAAGGGTTTCGGAAATGTTTTTAAAAATCCATATTTTTCATCTTGAATCAACTCAAAAGATTCTTTAGAAACGGAATTATCCTTTACAGCTATATAGGTTATAGTCTCTTTTTGCTTCATCTTAAAAAACTTTTTTAAACTCAAAAAGTGTAAAATTATCTTTTACACTTTTTAAAATTGCATATTGTTTCACGTGGAACATTAACGACCCATATGAATTAATAGAATAGATATATCTGTTGGGGTTACCCCACTAATTCTAGACGCTTGAGAAATACTAACCGGTCTAATCTTCTTTAATTTCTCACAAGATTCATAAGATAAAGACTTGATTTTATCATAATCAAAATTCTCAGGAATACGTACATCTTCTAAACGAGTCAGCTTATCTGCATTATTCTTTTCCTTTTCAATATAGCCAGAATACTTCACTTGAATCTCTGCTTGTTCAATAATTTCTTGGTCTAACTCGTGCTCATCAACATAAGCACGTACCTTAGCAAACTTCAACATATCTTCCAATTCCAATTGGGGACGTGAGAAAACCTTAAACATTTTATCCGCTTGAACCATCGGAGCAGAACCTTTTTCTAATAATATAGGGTTGGCCTCTTCCATCTTTACACTGGTTTCCTTAAAGAATTCTACAAAAGCTTCAGAAGCATTCTGTTTGATTTGCATTCTTTTTAAGCGTTCGTCAGAAGCTAAACCTAATGCATGCGACATCGGTGTTAATCTAAAATCAGCATTATCTTGGCGCAACAAAGTACGATATTCCGCTCTTGATGTAAACATTCTATACGGTTCCTCTGTACCTTTTGTAATTAAATCATCAATCAATACTCCAATATATGCCTCATTTCTCTTTAAAATAAATGGCTCACGCTCATTAACTTTTAAGTGTGCATTAATACCGGCCATCAATCCTTGAGAAGCTGCTTCCTCATATCCGGTGGTTCCGTTGATTTGTCCAGCAAAATATAAACCTTCAACCAACTTGGTTTCTAAAGTATGCTTTAATTGTGTAGGCGGAAAGTAATCATATTCGATAGCATAACCCGGTCTAAAAAACTTCACTTTCTCAAAACCAACCACCGAACGCAAAGCTTTAAACTGTACATCTTCTGGCAAAGAAGTTGAAAAACCGTTGATATAATACTCACAGGTTTTCCATCCCTCAGGTTCTACAAATATTTGATGACGATCTTTATCGGCAAATCTATTGATTTTATCTTCTATCGAAGGACAATATCTCGGACCTAAACTTTTGATCCGTCCATTAAACATAGGTGAACGATCAAAACCTTCACGCAACAAATCATGTACTTCTGGCGAAGTATAGGTCATGTGACAATCGCGTTGTTCAACCAAAGGTTTGGTTATATCTAAATAAGAAAATTTAGCTGGATTTACATCTCCAGGTTGTGGTTCCATTCTAGAAAAATCAAGTGAACGACCATCAACACGCGGTGGTGTTCCCGTCTTCATTCTACCAGAAGTGAATCCCATTTTTATCAAATCTTCTGTAATTCCAAATGAAGCACTCTCACCAGCTCTACCTCCTCCAAATTGTTTTTCACCAATATGGATCAAACCATTTAAAAAAGTACCGTTGGTCAATACAACAGATTTTGCTTTAATCACAATTCCAAGAGAAGTTTTTACTCCAACTATTTTGTGATTCTCAACGATAATACCAGAAATCATTTCCTGATAAAAATCTAAATTTTCTGTTCCCTCCAACATCAATCTCCAAGTTTCAGCAAATCGCATACGATCACTTTGAACACGTGGCGACCACATAGCTGGACCTTTTGATTTGTTCAACATCTTAAATTGAATTGCAGTTTGATCAGAAACAATTCCTGAATAACCACCTAGTGCATCAATTTCACGAACGATTTGACCTTTTGCAATTCCTCCCATTGCAGGATTACAAGACATTTGTGCAATGTTTTGTAAACTCATAGTAACCAATAAAGTTTTGGATCCCATGTTCGCCGCTGCTGCTGCTGCTTCCGAACCGGCATGTCCTCCACCTACAACGATTACATCATATATATCTTCAAATAAACTCATTGTTTCACGTGGAACATTTAATTAATAATTAAAAAAAGTGGTCTATTGTTCCACGTGGAACATTGACATTTTTTCATTTTCTTTTTCACGCATAATCATTTCATCTCGATCTGTCTTGTCTTTATAACCGCAATAATGCAAAACACCATGCGCCATCACACGACGTAACTCATCCATAAATAATACCTCGTAATCCGATGCATTATCCCGAACGCGCTCTATAGAAATAAACATATCCCCAGAAATAGAATCTCCTTCCCTATAATCAAAACTGATGATATCCGTTAAGGTATCATGATCCAAATATTGAACATTAATCTGATGCAAATATTCATCACCACAAAAAATATAATTTATGGTACCTACATTTAAATTCTCAGAAGCAATCAGCTTTTCTATCCATGCGGAATAGGCCGATTCATTTTCCAATTTAAAATCACACTCGTAATTAAAAGTAATCATACACAGGGAGTTAAATAATAAACCTAAAGGCGACAAAGTTACGATGAAAAATAAAAATTACAGGAAACCCTAAATAAAAAAAAAACTTAAATTAAAAAACACTTACTTAACTGTTATTCAATCACTTACATATATATAACTAAACTATACTAGATTTACAGCTCAAAATATAATTGCAATTACTTTCACAGCTAGAATTAATCACGAAAAACTAACTGCACTTCAAAATTTTTACCAACATCATGATTTGTTTTTAACAAAACCGAAGTTGATAACTAATCAATCTAACAAATCAAAACAAACAAGGCATTTCAAACTCTTACAATAGAATACGCTTTTAAAACTGCCAAGCATTGCTAAACAAGCTTATACGCAAATTACAAAACGGAATTAAATACATATTACATCTAATACTTCGGTACGAGATTGACTTAAAAAAAGATATTTTTTAAAAGTTAACGGCTTTAATAACTATGAGCTACATATTCACCTAAGTAAAATTATTATAGCGAACTTTGGGTATCGTCTATTATTTTAAAAATCCTATCAATCAGACTAACTGATTTTTTTATTAAACACTACTTATATCTAGTCAGTAGACTTCTTTTAAATTCTGTTTAAAAATTGTTATCAACATCTATATATAATAGAAAAAAAATATTTTTTAAAATTTAAATTTATTTCTTCTTCTAATTGTGTGTTAATAGCTACAATAACTTTTTGATGAAACTAGTAGATACTAACTTGTCATTAGTTATACACATTATTTAAAAAAGTATCTCATTGGTTTTAAATGAAGTGTTGTAGTTATCAACAACTATTGAATTTTTTTTTAGTAATAGAATTTTAATAAGTATTGTTGTGGATAAGTGTTGATAACTTCGAATTTATAACTCATAACAAAACAACAAATTTTAGAAACTAAATTTGGAATTCTAATTCGTGATTTTGATTAGAAAATATTTCCGAATAAACAAAAAACAGTTGTTGAAATCTATCCAAACTTATCAACATTCTATGTTAACATACAATTAACTGATGGTTAAGTAATTACTGATTTGAGTTAACAATGGATTTTAGACTTTTTAGTAGTCTTTATAATGGATTGATTATTAAGTGTTTAATTTTTATAAATGCAACAGAGTCCTTGTATAGGAGTAAATGGGGATTTGCATATTGAAAATTTAAAAATCCATTTATTGTCATGATTCATAATTGTATCTTTGTAAAAAATAATCAAGACCATGTCAAATGATGTTCGTGTGCGTTTTGCACCCAGTCCGACAGGACCTTTACATATAGGTGGTGTAAGAACCGCTTTATTCAATTATTTATTTGCTAAAAAGAATCAGGGCACCTTTTATCTTCGTATTGAAGATACCGATCAAAATAGATTTGTACCTGGAGCAGAAGCATATATATTAGAAGCTCTGGAATGGTTGGGAATACCTCCTGATGAAACCATAGGAAAAAATGAAAAATTTGGTCCATATAGACAAAGTGAACGAAAAGTATTATACAGAGAATATGCCAATCAATTGGTTGAAAAAGGTTGGGCGTATTATGCCTTTGATACCGCTGAAGCTTTAGATCAATTGCGTAAAGAGACAGAAGAGGCAGGCAAGACTTTTATTTATAATCATACCAATAGAGAAGTTTTAGAAACTTCGTTGCGATTGACGCCGGAAGAAGTGTCGTCCAAAATTGCAGCAGGTGATGAATTTGTTATACGTTTTAAAACGCCGACAGATCAAACCTTGCATCTAAATGATTTGATTCGAGGAGACATCAAGTTTGATACTAATTTATTAGACGATAAAGTATTGTTTAAAAGCGATGGTATGCCTACGTACCATTTGGCTAATATAGTAGATGACCATTTGATGGAAACATCACACGTCATTCGCGGTGAAGAATGGTTGCCTTCCCTACCCCTTCATGAATTGTTATATACTGCATTCGGATGGCAAGCTCCAAAATTTGCACACCTACCCTTGATTTTAAAACCGGTTGGTAACGGAAAATTATCCAAGAGAGATGGAGATAAGTTAGGTTTTCCTGTATTTCCTTTAAATTGGACCGATCCTGTTTCTGGGGAAAAATCGTCTGGATATAGAGAAAAGGGATTTTATCCAGAAACCGTCTTAAATTTTTTGGCGCTACTGGGATGGAATGACGGTACAGATCAGGAAATTTTTTCACTAGATGAATTGATTGAAAAATTTGATTTATCTCGCGTTCATAAGGCAGGAGCTAAATTTGATCCAGAAAAAAACAAATGGTTTAACCAACATTATTTGAAATTGCAATCGACCAACAGTTTGGCAGAGGAATTTCAAATTATATTAAAAGAAAAAAACATTGCAGTATCAACAGCATATGTTGAAAAAGTGGTTGATTTGGTTAAGGAGCGTGCGACTTTTGTCAGTGATTTTTATGATTTGTCTGATTTCTTTTTTGTTGCTCCTAAAGAATATGATAGCAAAGCTTTAAAAAATTGGAAAGAAGACACGAGTCAGTTAATGCGTGATACAGCAACTGTTTTGGATAAAATAGAGGATTTTACTTCAATACATATTGAGAACACGGTAAAAGAGTGGTTGGCAGTTGAAGAAATAGGCATGGGCAAAGTAATGCAGCCCTTGCGCTTAAGTCTAGTAGGTGCATTAAAGGGACCTCACTTATTTGATATTATTGAAATGTTAGGAAAAGTGGAAACTTTAGCTAGAATTAGTAAAGCAATTGAGTTAAACTAGTTTTTATTTTTCATATTTATTTATATTTTAGCGGTCATTAACAATTAACAATTATAAATATGAAAAAAATACTTTTATTTTCAATACTGTTTGCGTTGGTATTGGGAGGCTGTAGTAGTGATGATAGTACTCCACCAGTTCCGCCCAAACCAATATTGAAACAACTTGAATTGATTACGGCTCATACGACGGTAAAAGTAAATGACAAAGTAACTTTTACGGTCTTAGAAGACGGTACTGCTATAAATGATGCTGATATTTTTTCCAACGATGTTAAAATTGCTTACGAACACACATTTACGACAGCAGGTGAATATCAAATAATCGCAAAAAAAGCCAATGCCGCTGATAGTAAAATCATTACTATAGTTGTAGTAGAGCATAGTTTGGTATTAAGTGCTAATGTTTCGACTTCAAACATAAATGCTACGGTAACTTTTAAGGTAACAAAAGATGGTGAAACAGTAACGGATGCCGAAATCTTTGCCAACGACGTTAAAATTGATTATACACATGCATTTACAGTTGCGGGAGAATATAGTGTAATCGCTAAGAAGGCGAATCATACCGATAGTAATATACTTATAATAAAAGTAAAAGATGATCAAGTACCGCCTGGAGGAGATAGTAAATATTTAGGAAAATGGACACCTACAACGATTACCGCTACGATTTCTGGATTTCCAGTTCCGGGAGGTAATTTAGTTTATCCACATAAAGCGGGATGTGATCAAGATACGATTGAACTGAAAGTGGGTTATATGGCGGAGTTTATTTTACATGAAGATAATTGCACTGCAACAACAGCTACTGGACCTTGGTCAGAGGATGGAGAAATCCTTACGATGCCTATTTTTGGGGTGCCGGTAGAAGGAAAAGTAAAACTAATTACTGCCAACACGCTAATAGTCGAGATAGATGTTAATCGCTATAGCAATTTAGTAGAACAAATAGATTCAGAATTAGCTGGAATGATACTTCCGGGTATGAAAGCAGATATAAAATTCGTTAAATAAAAAAAAATCCTGCGAAAGCGGGATTTTTTTTATAATTTGCAAGTATTAATATTAATAACCGCCTTAAATTATGTTTTTACCCATTTTAGGATTTTTCCTATTAGTCATCATATTGACTTCATTCTTTACCGTTAAGCAACAATCGTCTGCTTTGGTAGAACGTTTTGGTAAGTTTAAGAGTATCAGACATTCTGGTTTACATTTTAAAATACCGATTATTGACCGTATTGCAGGAAAAGTGAATTTGAGAATTCAACAACTTGATGTAATTATTGAAACAAAAACTAAGGATAACGTATTTGTTAAGCTAAAGGTTTCTGTTCAGTTTAAAGTAATTCAAGAGAAAGTATATGAAGCTTATTACAAGTTAGAATATCCACATGATCAAATTACATCTTATGTATTTGACGTGGTTCGTGCAGAGGTTCCAAAATTAAAACTGGATGATGTTTTTGAACGTAAGGATGATGTTGCTGTAGCTGTAAAGAGGGAATTGAACGAAGCGATGACAACCTATGGTTACGACATTATTAATACTTTAATCACCGATATAGATCCGGATATTCAGGTTAAAAATGCGATGAATAGAATCAATGCTGCCGATCGTGAAAAAACGGCTGCAGAATATGAAGCAGAAGCAAGTAGAATTAGAATTGTTGCTAAGGCTAAAGCTGAGGCAGAATCTAAGAGATTGCAAGGTCAAGGTATAGCCGATCAGCGTCGTGAAATAGCTAGGGGTTTGGTAGAAAGTGTTGACGTTTTAAATAAAGTGGGTATCAACTCACAGGAAGCTTCGGCTTTAATTGTAGTAACCCAACATTACGACACCTTACAAGCCATTGGTGCGGATAATAACTCCAATCTAATCCTATTGCCAAATTCACCACAAGCGGGAAGCGATATGCTAAACAATATGGTGGCTTCTTTTACGGCTAGTAACCAAGTTGGTGAAGCGATGAAAAGAGCTCCTAAAAAGAAGAAAAATACATCTGAAGACGAAGAACTATAAACGAGTTAAGTAGATTTCTTATAACATTTAATACGAAAAACGCCTCAATCTGAGGCGTTTTTTTATATTATTAGTTGGCCATGCCAAAGGCATAGTCAAGCTGTTTCTGGGGAAAAAGCAATTCGTAATGGAAGCTATATTTTTAGAAGCATGTAGTTACGAGTAACCCACCTAAATATAATTAGGTCAATTAAAAGAGAATGAGACTTTTTTAATGGTCATGTATATACTTCATTCAGAATTATATAAAAATCACTTAAATCGCTTTAAAACACAAAAAAACGCCTCGATAATCGAGGCGTTTTATATCTGCAAAAAACTTTTCTATCCAAATGGGATATTAGGCTCTTTTTTTAAAGATAAATTTTAATAGCGTTGTAACTAGGAAAGTTTGTACGCCAGTGGAGTTTTTTAATAGCGAGCTCACCGTTCCAAAAGTATTTTTCAATATTTTAAAAGGTGTAAAACCCTCTTTTAAGTCATCGATTGATTGTACCATTCGGTGAAATTCCAATTCTCTTTGAACATCGAGGATTTCTAGTTCGCGATTGATTTCTTCTATAGAATTAAACTGTCTTTTCATCATAATGGTTAGTCGTTAAAGAAAATATCTGAGAATTTTCTAATCAATGGTTTCTCAATAATCAAATTTTTATAGTAATAAATCACTAAACTCAAAATTAAGTAAATCCCTCCGACGATCAAAAAACCTAGTGTAAAGCTTTCTAAAGATCGGCCAATAGCAAAAGCGGCAGCTATTGAAATAAATAAAAGAGTCAACATAGAGAACAAACTCAATAAAAAGAGTTTAAGCATAAAACTAGTAGCTTTAGTAATAACTTTGAATCCCCACAATTGGTAGAATTCTATATTACTATCAAGATATGCTTTCGCATTGCTCTTAATATCCCTGATATCCTCTTTTACTTCTTCAAATGCCATATCTAATTGTTATTATTTAGCGTTAGCTGCTTTGCTAGCTTCTTTTTTTAATTCAGCTAGTTTTTTCTCTAAAGCCGAAATAACATCTTCTGATTTTTTACCTGTAGTAGAAATCAATTCTTCAAAACCCTCTTCGAAATCGTGTTTTTTTCTTTCAACTACACCTTTAACTTGCTTTTTCAGTTCGTCAATTTTATCAGACAAACCATCTTTAGATTGGCTAAAACCTTTTTTAAGTTTTTTGCGCATTTTTGTTCCTTCTTCAGGAGCAAATAACATTCCTAATCCAGCTCCTACTGCCGCACCAGCTAGTACAGCAATAAATGTATTTCCTAATTGATTTGACATAACAATTTGTTTTTTTGATTAATAATATTATAAATCTAAATAGAATCTTTCAATTTTAGTGTTAACTACTAGTTAAAAAACAAAACATATTGGTTATAGAACAAATTTAATGATAGTAAACTTAACCGTGATTGAACTTATTTACTATCCAGTTTTGCCCAAGTATCTCTAAGTCCGACGGTTTTATTGATTACTAAGTGATTTTCGGTTGAATCCTGATCGACACAGAAATATCCCAAACGTTGAAATTGGAATTTATCACCAGCTTGAGCGCTTGCCAAACTCGGTTCCAAATAACCTTTGATTACGTTTAGTGAATCTGGATTGATATAGTCTTTAAAATCAACTTCCTTATTACCATCTGGGTTTTCATGGGTAAATAAACGATCATAAATTCTGACTTCCGCTTCAATGGCATGCGCAACAGAAACCCAGTGAATCGTTCCTTTTACTTTGCGTTTACTAGCTTCACTTCCACTTCCACTACGTGTTTCCGGATCGTAAGTGGCATGAATTTCAAGAATATTTCCATTGTCATCTTTTACAACGCTTTCGCCTTGTATGATGTAGCCATTTTTTAGACGTACTTCTTTTCCTAAAGTCAATCGGAAGTATTTGCTGTTGGCATTTTCCATAAAATCGTCTCTTTCGATATACAGTTCTCTGGAGAATGGAACTTTTCTAAAAGTCATGATTTCTTCTTCTGGATTGTTTTCAGCTTCTAACCACTCCACTTCATTTTCCGGATAATTGGTAATAATCAGTTTAACCGGATCTAAAACAGCCATAACTCTTGGAGTGATTTTATTGAGGTCTTCCCTTACGCAGAACTCCAATAAAGAGACATCAATAAGATTATCTCGTTTTGCAATACCAATGGTATGGGCAAAATTACGGATTGCATTTGGAGTATATCCCCTTCTTCTCATACCGGATATGGTTGACATTCTTGGATCGTTCCAACCCGTCACGTGACCCTCTTGGACCAATTGTAATAATTTTCTTTTACTTACTACAGTATGCGACAAATTTCGACGCGCAAATTCTCTTTGTTTGGGTCTCACTTTATTTGGATCTACAATTTGGTCTAAAAACCAATCGTATAATTCTCTATGTGGTAAAAATTCAAGGGTACAGAAAGAGTGAGAGATTTGTTCGATATAATCGCTTTCTCCATGTGCCCAGTCATACATCGGAAAGATACACCAATCCGTCCCTGTTCTATGATGTGATTTCTTGATGATTCTATAAATAATAGGATCACGCATCAACATATTGGAAGAGGTCATGTCAATTTTTGCTCTTAAGATATGGGAACCCTCTTCGAATTCGCCATTTTTCATACGCTCAAACAAATCGAGATTCTCTTCGACACTTCTATTTCTATTTGGTCCTTCAACACCGGGTTGGGTTGGAGTCCCTTTTTGTTTGGCCATTTCTTCTGAAGACTGATTGTCTACATAGGCTTTACCATCTTTGATTAAGTTGACTGCCCAATCATATAATTGCTGAAAATAATCTGAGGCATATACTTCTTCGCTCCATTTATAACCCAACCATTCCACATCATTTTTGATGGCATCTACAAATTCTTGTTCTTCTTTTGCAGGATTGGTATCGTCAAAACGCAAGTTTACTGGTGCGTTGTAATCTATACCTAAACCAAAATTTAAACAAATCGAACTCGCATGTCCAATGTGAAGATATCCATTGGGCTCTGGTGGAAAACGAAAATGTAATTTATCATTTGGCAAACCATTTTTTAAATCTTCTTCAATGATTTGTTCAATAAAATTCAATGATTTTTCTTTTGTTGACATAGATATATTATTATATAAGCAAAGGTATCAAAAAGTTAGAGATTCCCTTTACTGCTTTAGGTTTTTATTTGCTTTTGAAAGACTGATGGATACTAAAAATATCGTATTTTTAACTTCTTTTACTAAATAAACAAATGCTATGGGACTTATAAAATTAATAAACATTAGAACATTTTCTTTTCACGGATGTTTGGAAGAAGAAGGAAAAATTGGTTCGGATTACCGGATTGATTTAACGGCAAAGGCCGATTTCTTAAAAGCTGCGGAAACGGACGAACTGGCTATGGCAGTAGATTATGTGCATCTAAATAAAATTGTGGTAGAGGAAATGGCTATACGATCTAAACTTTTGGAGCACGTATGTCAACGAATTCTCAACCGAGTATTGCATGAAATACCGTTAATCGTTCACGTTAGAGTTGGCGTATCAAAAATAAACCCGCCGATTGGTGGTGATGTGGAAATGGTAACGGTTGAAATGGAGGAATTTAGAGCATAATCCCTTATTTATTTTTAAAAAGAAGATTTGATTCGCTTTGATTTTAAAAAATTATTAGTAAGTTTGCAACCCTAACACAGAGGGCATCGTGGCCGAGTGGCTAGGCAGCGGTCTGCAAAACCGTCAACAGCGGTTCGAATCCGCTCGATGCCTCAACAAAAAAGGAGATCTATAAGATCTCCTTTTTTTATTTCTTATTGTGATTGAATATAAAATTATTTTCAAGTAATTTTTCTTCCTTTGGGAAAACGCCTCTCGACATGATTACCAATCCAAATATTATCAGTAAAATACTACTTACTTTTTTGATTTTTAAAATATTTTCGGGTATTAGTTTTTTCCGCAATTGTTTAGCCAATAGAATTTTAAATACATCGGTAATAAAATAAGCGAGAATCACACAACTAAAAAAGAAGAGCATTCGATTGGGCTCCATCTCCATTTCGGGTCCTAAAGTGATAATGATGGCCAACCAAAATCCCAAAACCCCTACATTGATAAAGTTTAACAAAAAACCTTTTACAAAGAGATTAAAATAGTCTTTTTTGATTCTAATAGAATCTAATTTAATAACTTCTATAGATGTTTTTTTGAGTTTAAGAAAGGAAATGACACCATAGGTAATCATGATTACACCTCCAAATAAGTATAATGCCGGTTCGTCTTTAATGCTGTTGATCAGTCTAAAACTGCTGAAATAAGCAATCGCGATAAATACAATATCGGCTAAAATTACTCCAAAATCAAAGGACATCGCAGCTCGAAAACCCTTGGTTATACTTGTTTCAATTAAAATAAAAAAAACAGGTCCGATCATAAAACTCAGGAAAAAACCTAAGGATATACCCGTTAATAAGTTGTCAATCATTGTAGTAAAGTAAAAATGCCAATGTTAAATTGGCATTTATTGAAATGGTTTGCAAGTTAAAAAATAATCAGCCAATATAATAGCTTTATTAATTAACTTTCTTAATGGTTCCTCCTGCAATTATTTTTTCATTGATGGTTTTTGGATTGCCATAAATGCTAATTACTCCTCCTGCCCTGGTTTTAGCCTCTACTAACTTAGTCGCACGTATGTCTGCGGTTCCTCCAGCGTTTACCGTAACATCAGTCTGTTCGGATTCCAACTCTTTGTGATTTACTATTGCTCCAGAATTAGCGATGATATCTTGCATTTTCGTTTTGCCTTTAACGGTAGATACACCACCTGAATTGGCTTTAACATTCAAACGCTCGACATGGACCTTTAAAGTAATTTTTCCCCCTGTCTTAACATTAATATGTAAGGAAACGTCTTCTAGTGTCGCATCCGATTTTATTATAGCCCCTTCATTTGCTTCAATAGCATCTAAATTTTTATAGTAGATGATGGCTTTTACATCATCACCTTGTAAGGTTTTACTCAAAGGCATTTTAATTCGGAGACTCCCGTTTTTATTGACTATCTCTACTAGATCGGAATTGGCTCCGCTGAGCTCTACTTTATAGTCATTGGAAGGAACTAAAGTGGCATTGATTTTATCAAAAACTTTTACCGAAGTAAACTCCCCTACTTGCTTAGTTGTCTGAGCTGTTCCTATTTGAGCAACCAAAAGAAACGCTATTAAGATCATTTTTTTCATTTCGTTTTGTTATTTTGTATGTATTGGCTCATCAACTGTTATTAAAATCAACAGCAGTTGATAAGCATTTTCATCTTTGGTTTAGGTGTTTTTTCTGATATAGTTAAAATCCAATTGCTTTTTAATCAAATCGGCATTTTTTACTGTGATAATTACTTCATCGCCCAACTGAATCACATTTTGAGTTGCTTGTCCAACTAAAGCGTATTGTTTGTCGTCAAAGATGTAATAATCATCTTTAATTTCGCGAATACGAACCATGCCTTCGCATTTATTATCAACGAGTTCAACATAGATTCCCCATTCGGTAACACCAGAGATAACACCAACAAATTCTTTGCCTTTCTGGTCTTGCATAAATTTGACTTGCATGTATTTCACGCTATCTCTTTCTGCATTGGCAGCCAAGCTTTCCATTTGGGAACAATGCAAGCATTTTACTTCCATTTCTTCCTCGTTGACCGACGCACCCTGATCCAAATAACGTTGTAACAAACGATGTGCCATGATATCTGGATATCGACGAATTGGTGAAGTAAAATGAGAATAATAATCAAATGCCAATCCGTAATGCCCGATGTTTTCCGTGGAATAACTCGCTTTACTCATACTTCTAATAGTCAGGGTATCAACTAAATTTTGCTCCTTCTTTCCTTGTACTTGAGAAAGCAAAGTGTTTAATGAAGTGGAAATAGAGGATTTGGATTTGAAGTTAATGGAATATCCAAACTTAGAAATGATTCCTTGTAAATTAAATAATTTATCTTGATCAGGTTCGTCGTGTATTCTATAAATAAAAGTTTTTTTCTGTTTACCGACATACTCAGAAACCTTTTTATTGGCCAACAACATAAATTCTTCAATCAAGTGATTGGCGTCTTTAGACACTTTAAAATAAACCCCTACCGGCTCATCATTTTCATCAAGATGAAATTTAACTTCCACCTTATCAAAGGAAATGGCACCATCGCTCATCCTTTTTTGACGCATTATTTTGGCTAAGGCATTCATTTTTACGACAGCATCTACGATAGGTTGTTCAATTTCTTGTTCTACGCCGCTTATAGAAATGGAGTCTGGAATAAATCCAGCACCGGTTTCTATGATCTGTTGTGCTTCTTCGTAAGCCATTCGCTTGTCGGAATAGGTAACCGTTCTACCAAACCATTGATCGACGATTTCTGCTTTTTCATTGAGTTGGAAAACGGCTGAAAACGTATATTTTTCCTCATTAGGTCGTAGTGAACAAGCAAAATTTGATAAGACTTCTGGTAACATCGGCACTACTCGATCTACCAAATATACCGAAGTAGCTCTTTGGTAGGCCTCTTCGTCCAATATGGTACCTTCTTGTACATAGTGTGAAACATCGGCTATGTGGACTCCTATTTCATAATTGCCGTTGGGCAGTTGTTGAAAAGAAAGCGCATCATCAAAATCTTTAGCGTCTTTTGGATCTATAGTAAAGGTCAAAACTTCTCGCATATCGCGGCGTTTTGCTATTTCTTCTGCTTGAATGGATGTGTCTATTTTTTGAGCATAGGCTTCTACCTCTACTGGAAAATCATTAGGCAAACCGTATTCGGCTAGTATGGCATGCATTTCGGTATTGTGTTCTCCTTGACGTCCTAAGACTTTGAGAATACGTCCAAAGGGACTGTCTGCTTTTTCAGGCCAGTCTTCGATGTTGACCAATACTACATCACCGTCTTTTGCCTTTCCAATTTTGTCTTTGGAAATAAAAATATCGGTATACATTTTGGCGTTTGCACTAGTCACAAAAGCAAAATTCTTCTGAATTTCGATGACTCCTACAAACTCTGTTTTGTGTCTTTTGATAATTTCAACGACTTCACCCTCGGGTTTTTTACCTTTTCGCTTGTTGTAAATATAGACTTTGACCACATCTTTGTCTAAAGCCTTATTCAGATTGTTAGTCGGAATGAAGACATCTTCTTCCAATTCGGCACAAACGAAATATGCAGTTTTACGACTAGTCATGTCTATAGTACCTTCAAAGTAATCCATAGTAGGTATAATTTGAAATTTACCTGCTTCAATTTCCTTGATTTTATCCTTGGACAGTAAGAATTTTAATTCCTTTATAATATCATTTCGCCCTTGGGTATCAGTAATCTCCATCGAAGCCGCAATTTGTTTATAATTATATGTCTTGGATGGATTTTTTGAAAGCAGTTTTAAGATTTTTGCTGAAAAATCTTGAAGTTTATTTTTTTTTGAGTTTATTCTTTTACGCATTATAATCTTGTTTTTAGATTAAATTCTAAGCTATTTTTTTAACGAAATCGTACTTAATTGGTTTAAATGTACAAAATACTAAGAGAAGAGATTTTGTATTTTAAAAAATTAAATAAAATATAACGTTTATAATTATTTCGTAGTTGGAGAAGGATTAATTAAGACTTTTTTAATCAGAAGGTTAAGATTATAAGTCTATGTAATTAGAAACTATTACAAATGTTAATGAAGTAAATTATTAGACAAAGATACTACTTTTCTTGTAAAAATATAAAGAACGCGCTTTTTGCATGCCAATTAGAAATTTTTGGTTCGGTTTTAAGTTTGGTTTTTAGAGCTGTATTAAATAATTTGATGCGGCATTTTGAACGAAATGGTGTCATCGGACTAACTGGCTTTCAAACTAAAGGAATCAATGTCTGTTAGTAATACTTATAACGCGTATTTTTTTATTTTTAATACTTTGTTATACCTTTGTATGGTTACTACCAACAAAAGCAATGGAATGATGGACGCTTTATGGCATAAAGACCAATTTTAGTGAGCATTGTCCTAAACTACGAACCAAAACAAATAATTATTTATGAAAATATCTATTGGCAATGATCATGCAGGTCCAACTTATAAAAAAGCTATTGTTCAATTCTTGACCGAGCAAGGACATGTGGTGACAAATTATGGAACAGATGATTTTAGTTCTGTTGATTATCCCGATTTCGGACACCGTGTCGCTGATGATGTTGAACAGGGTACAGCCGATTTTGGTATATTGATTTGCGGTAGCGGTAATGGAATTGCCATGACGGCCAATAAACATCAAGGAATTCGTTGTGCTTTGTGTTGGACTAAGGAAATAGCTAGTTTATCGCGTCAACACAACAATGCCAATATCATTAGTATTCCCGCTAGATTTACTTCTATAGAACAGGCTGTTGAAATGGTAAAAACCTTTTTAGAAACCGAGTTTGAAGGCGGTAGGCATGCTACACGAGTAGATAAGATCAGTTGTTCATAATTTTAGGCTGCCAGTGGCGGCCTTTTTTATCTCCTAAAAACAAATACCAATATCAATAATTGAACAACAACTATGGCGTAGAATTGCATCTTAAACGACGATTTAGCCGTTTTGTGTCTCAATTTATTCATCGCTATCCATCCTCCAAAACTGCCACCTATAAAGCACAACATCAATAGGTTTTTTTCCGGTACCCTCCTAGCCTTCTTTTGTGCTTTCTCTTTGTCGTAGGCAAATAGTGCAAAGGCAAGATAGTTTACTACAAGCAAATAGAAAAACAGGTATTTCATAAGTATTGAATCGTTGAATTTGTCACAAAGCTAAACACTAAAAGTAGGTTAACGCTGTTTAATTGGAATTTTGATTGTTTTTTTAAATGAACACATCTCGAACAAGGCGGACATTATAAATTTAAGCGAACTCCTAAATCGACCGTTATAACGGTTTTAATATTGCGGTAAAGGTAGTATTTTAGCCTTTCAAATTAAGCCTAATACTTATGACTGCTCTTGAATTTATACAACAGGCCGTTGCAACTTCCTCGAAAAACATTGAAAACACACTTTTACTCTTGTCAGAGGATTGTACTATTCCGTTTATTGCGCGATACCGAAAGGATCAGACGGGCAATTTAGACGAGGTTTTTATAGAGAAAATAGCCAAATACCACGATTTATACCTTCAAATAGTCAAACGTAAAGAATCGATTCTTGCGAGCATTGAATCTCAGGATGCATTAACGGCAGATTTGAAAACGAAAATCACCTCTAGTTTTGATTTGATAGAATTAGAAGATTTGTACTTGCCTTATAAGAAAAAGCGAAAGACCAGAGCTGATACCGCTAGAGAAAATGGTTTGGAACCTTTAGCCAAACAGATTATGGCACAACAAAGCACCAATTTATCCGTAGTGGTTAGTCGTTATCTCAATGATAAAGTAACTACTTCTGAAGAGGCTTTTCAAGGGGCAAGAGATATTATTGCCGAGTGGATTAACGAGAATATGTATATTAGAAAAAGCCTAAGGAGGTGTTTTCAAAGCAAATCGACCTTGGATACCAAGGTTGTGAAAAGTCAAAAAGAAGAAGAAAAAGCTCAAAAATTTGAACAGTATTTCGACTGGTCAGAGCCCTTATACAAGATACCTTCTCATCGTTTATTGGCTATTTTTAGAGCAGTAAATGAAGGATTTATTAAGTTGAATGTTGTTGTGGATAAAGACGAGATTTTGAGTATGATGCAGCGAAATTTGATAAAAAATTCAGGCAGCTGTTCCGAGCATTTAGAAAAAGCGATTGCAGACAGTTATAAAAGATTATTAGAACCTGCCTTGTCCAATGAGGTTCTACAAGAAGCAAAGCTTAAAGCAGACGTGAACTCTATCGGTGTTTTTGCCGATAACTTATCGCAGTTGTTATTGGCAGCTCCTTTAGGTGAAAAGCGCATTTTGGCAATAGATCCAGGATATAAATCGGGTTGTAAGGTGGTTTGTTTAGACGAGAATGGCAACCTTTTATATAATGAAACCATTTATCCACATCCTCCACAAAAAGATGCTGCAATGGCGATGAAAAAAATTCGGTCGATGGTTAATTCGTATAGAATAGACGCTATTTCCATTGGAAATGGTACAGCATCGAGGGAAACGGAATTTTTTATTAAGAAAATAGCTTTTGACAAGCCAATACAAGTTTTTGTAGTAAGTGAAGCAGGTGCCTCAGTGTATTCTGCATCAAAAATAGCCCGTGAAGAGTTTTCGAATTATGATGTTACGGTTCGCGGGGCGGTTTCTATAGGAAGAAGGCTGTCTGATCCTTTAGCCGAATTAGTAAAAATTGATCCCAAATCTATTGGTGTAGGGCAATATCAACATGATGTTGATCAGACTTTATTAAAAACGGAATTGGATAACGTAGTGATGCGCTGCGTTAACTCTGTTGGCATTAACTTGAATACAGCTAGTAAATCACTGTTGAGTTATGTTTCTGGAATCGGTGAAAAACTCGCTGAAAACATAGTGAATTATCGTGCTGAAAACGGCACTTTTACCGATAGAAAACAATTGAAAAAAGTGCCTCGTTTTGGAGAAAAGGCGTATCAACAGGCGGTTGCATTTGTTCGTATTCAACAAGCATCTAATCCTTTAGATAATTCGGCTGTTCACCCAGAGGCTTATAAATTGGTGGAACGTATGGCTAAGGATTTAAACATTTCTGTATCCGATCTTATTTCTAATAAGGAAAGCATTCAAAAGATAAATCTAGATAATTATATCAGTGACGAGATCGGTATATTCAGTCTACAAGACATATTAAAAGAATTGGAAAAGCCGGGTTTAGATCCAAGAAAGTCAGCAAAGGTTTTTGAGTTCGACCCTACTGTTTTTTCTATTAACGACTTAAGCGTTGGAAAAATACTTACTGGAATTGTCAATAATATCACGAATTTCGGATGTTTTGTCGATTTGGGTATAAAGGAAAGTGGCTTGGTTCACATTTCACAGCTCAAGGCAGGGTTTGTTTCAGATGTTAATGAAGTCGTTAAACTGCATCAACATGTGGAAGTACGAGTCGTAGAGATCGATAGTGCTAAAAAGAGAATCCAATTATCGATGATACTGGAAGGATAAGTTAATTCTATTGGGGAATTCTACAGTTTTATTGGGGATTTTTACGGAATTCCCCGTTTTATACAAATCTTATTGGTTTTTGAATGTCTTTTTTTAAAATTACAAATCACTTACAATCAATGTATTATAATTTGTATTAAAATTAGTTTCATCAAGTTTATAGTTTGGCGTTGATTTTGAATATTTCTATAGTGTAGTCAAAAGATTATTCTTGGCAGTATTTAGAAACCAAAAGAAAAAAATATGAAGAAAGTATTGATAGCTGCATTTCTACTTATTGCTATGGTAAGTTTTGCACAAGAACCGCAGAAGAATAAAAAAGAAACTCGGGATACGACTAAGCAAACGGAAGAACCAGTTAAGATTACGCCTCAGCAAATGGATGTCGAGCCGCTAGAAAAACCAAAGGTTTCCAAGGATGATCAAACCAAGAAAGAAATCCCTGCGGAAGGAACTAAAAAAGAAGAGACTAAAAAGAAATAATCCCCATTTATTAAAAGAAAAAGTAGTGTTTTTTATTATGTTTTATGAGGGAAAATGCCTGTTTGATATCAAACAGGTATTTTTTTGCATAAAAAAATGCACTAATTTTAGTTAGTGCATGAATATGTTAGATTTACAAAAACTTATTCTGTTTTAGAATCGTCTTCTTTAGAAGTGTTTTTCTTAGAAGTTGATTTGTCTTCGTTTTCTTTAGTAGCATCTTTAAATTCCTTAATTCCAGTTCCTAAACCCTTCATTAATTCTGGAATTTTTTTACCGCCAAACATCAATAGAACAATGGCTACAATTAATACAATCTGCCACGGTCCAACTAATCCTAGAAACACTGATAATGAATACATAATATAAATTTATTTTCAATATATAGAGCAAAGATATAATAAAATAAGCGATAACAGAACAATACAAAAGAATTATTTGTCTATAAGATATAAACATTAACATTCAGGCTTAAACGCAAGTTAATAAAAGCGGAATTGAATTACGGACTTTGGTTTAATTGCTATATTTGTACGAGAAAAATTTTCAAATTATGTCTAAGAAAAGGCTGAAACGCGAGCATTTGAAAAAGAGATTTCTAAATAAAAATAGAATTGTGTTGTTTAACGAACACACCTTTGAAGAAATCTTTTCGATAAAATTAAATCTGATTAATGTAATTGGAGCCGGTCTTTCATTGTTTTTATTTTTAATTATTTCTACTGTTTTGTTGATTGTTTTTACCCCTTTAAAAGAGCTGATTCCGGGTTATTCTTCTGCAGAGTTAAAGCGGCAAGCTATTGAATTAACCTTGAAAACAGATTCTTTAGAACAATTGGCAATTAACAATGAAGCATATATAGAGTCGGTCAAAAAGGTTTTAAAAGGAGAAATCGAATTGTCCAAAGTCAATTTGGATTCGGTAGTTAAAAATGAAATACCGCTTTTGGAAAGTAAAGATTTACAAGTAAGTGAAAGCGATAAAAAATTGAGGGAATTGGTTTTAGCGGAAGATAAGTATAATCTTTTCCAAGAGGCAAAACCTAAGGTGAGTATGGTTTTATTTCCGCCAGTCAAGGGTACTTTAGTAGAGCGGTATGACCCTAAACAAAGACATTATTCGGTAGTTGTGGCGGTTCCGAAGAATACACCAATAAAAGCTATTGCAGCTGGTATTGTAGTTTTAGCGGAATGGACTCCTCAAAGTGGGTACGTTCTTATATTACGCCATGCAGAAGGAATTATTTCCGTTTATAAAAGAGCCACATCCTTAACCAAGGCTCAAGGAGACCAAGTAAAAACGGGTGAAGCCTTAGGTCTTGTGGGAGAGGGAATAGACGGTAGTGCTCCCAATTACTTACAATTTGAATTGTGGAAAGACAGTTATCCAATTGATCCTACCATGTTTATAGATTTTGATTAGAAAAATATGTCCATAAAATCCTTAGCAGCAAAGATTTTTGCTAATATCGTTCATCACAAAACTCAGAAATGGGCGTTGAACCCTGTTGACACCCAAGAACGGGTGTTTAAAGAACTACTTTTAAAAGCCCAAAACACGGCTTTTGGACAAGAACATCATTTTAAGGATATACAAAATCACAGTGATTTTATATCTCGGGTTCCCGTTCGGGATTACGAAGGTTTAAAAGCTTATGTTGATCGTATCATTGGTGGAGAACAGGATGTTTTATGGCCTGGAAAACCCTTGTATTTTGCCAAAACATCGGGTACTACTTCGGGTGCCAAATACATTCCTTTGACCAAGGATTCCTTACCTTATCACATTAAAGCTGCGAGAAACGCCATCTTGGAATACATTTATGAAACCGGGCAAGCTGATTTTGTTGACGGTAAAATGATATTTTTACAAGGTAGCCCTGTATTAGAACAGAAAAACCAAATTAATTTCGGAAGACTCTCCGGTATTGTGGCTCATTATGTACCTCAATATTTACAAAAAAACCGATTGCCCAGTTGGAAAACCAATTGTATAGAGGATTGGGAAGCCAAGGTCGATTTGATAGTAGAAGAGACCGTTGATCAAGATTTAACTGTGATTTCAGGAATACCAAGTTGGGTTCAAATGTATTTCGAAAAATTACAAAAAAGAGAAGGCAAACCCGTAGGTGATATTTTTAAGAATTTTAATCTTTTTATTTATGGCGGAGTCAATTATGAGCCTTATCGCGCCAAATTTGAGCAGTTAATAGGAAGAAGTGTTCCTTCTATAGAATTGTTTCCAGCTTCGGAAGGTTTTTTTGCCTATCAAGATAGTCAGAAAGAAAAGGGGTTATTATTGTTATTAGATGGTGGAATTTTTTATGAATTTATTCCGACAACAAGCTTCTTTGACGCTGTGCCCATTCGATTAACTATAGGCGAAGTTGAAATAGGAGTTAATTATGTATTGGTTGTTTCTACCAATGCGGGACTGTGGGGATATAATATGGGCGATACCGTTCAATTTACATGCTTAAAACCATATAGAGTCATTGTTTCAGGACGTATAAAACATTTTATTTCCGCTTTCGGTGAACACGTTATCGGAAAAGAAGTGGAATTGGCGCTACAGTTAGCTATGCGAGGAACCAAGATTCAAGTTAATGAGTTTAGTGTTGCACCACAGATTGCGCCAGAATCTGGATTACCCTATCATGAATGGTTTATCGAATTTGGTGAAGAACCGGAAGATTTGGAAATGTTTGCCTTAAAAATTGATCATGCAATGCGTGAGCAAAATGTATATTATGACGACTTAATTACAGGGAAGGTCTTGCAAACTTTGAAAATAACAAAGGTTGTTCCAGAAGGGTTTCAAAATTATATGAAATCCATAGGCAAGTTGGGAGGTCAAAATAAATTGCCCCGATTGAGTAACGATCGGGTTATTGTAGACAAATTAATTACAAAGAAATAACCTATATTTGCGGGTTAAATAAGAAGTATTAAACCAAAATGGTTCAATTGTTTATTTATTGTAAACAGTAGTCACTATCCGGTTTCAGTGTTAAAATAATATAGCCAATTATGAAAGAGATAAAAAACATATCTAGAACGAGAGCCCAGGTTTCATCTGCGGCTGTTGAACGTATGTATATTACGATGCGCCATTTGTTTAACAGAGGTTTTTATAAACCAATGGGAATTTCTGGCGACACCTTGAGAGAAGCTTTATTGGAATTACGCCCAGAAATATATGGTTCTATAGCAGAAGAAAAAGTAGAGTTAAACGGTTTGTTATATGTAATTGAACGTTTACCGATAGGAATAGAGGAATGTAGATATATTAATTTAACTTCTGATGAAGGTTATTCCTTTTCCCATTTTCAGGCTATAGTTCCTCCTAAAAGAAGGCGAAATTGTTACCGTATCGACGAAGAACAGATGAATATTGAAATCACTAGAGGTCGATCGGATATCTATGATGTTTTAACGCATTTGACTTTTATTTTTGTAGAATCTCATAAGATAAAAAATAGGGTATTAATTGGAGAGGACGGAAAGGTAACTCGCGATTGGCTTAAAATTGAACATGCTGTTAAAACGGAGGAACCCTTGTCATTAATAGACAAAGAAATAGCCATTTCGCATTTATCCAATGTTTTAGGACGCTCTTTTTCAGAGGTTTTGACTGTCTATGATGGATTTGCCATTCCTGAAAATCCCGATCGTTTTTTAGATGTGATTTATTGGTTGGGGAAATTAGCCATTGAAGAAGAAGTGGATAACAATAAGAGAACCATCACTTTTAGTCCCATTTTACGTGAGCGATTGGGACACCATATCTATGGAGAGATGTGGTCTGATAATATCAAAAACCACCTTAAAAAACAGGGTTTATTAGAGAGACCGATACACATTATCAGTGCCAATATGCATAGTGTGATGAATTCTATTTTCGCGCCTATGGTTTTGAAAAAGCATTTGAAGGGACAATCGGAATTGGAAATATATGAGGAGTTGAGTAAATCGGAAAACGGCGATTTGAGAAAATTGGTTGAGGACCGAGCTGTTAAAGAGGGAATGAGCTTTTTACCAGATACATCAGGAACCAATATAGACGTCCAAATTTTTGATACGGCATTAATTGATTTTCCTAATACGGCTTTTGCTGCGCAAAAAATAGGGGAAGACAAACCGGTTATCATAGTGATGGATTATGCCTTTGGAGAACAAGCCTATGAAACAATAGACGAATTATTAAAACCGTTTCACAAACATACTTTTTTGAATGTAGTTTCCGTTTCTATTATGGGAAAAGCAGGGATACTAGTAGGTGGAAAAGGGGATATTATGATTCCTTTTGCGCATATTAACGAGGGTACGGGCGATAACTATCCCTTAGACAATGAATTGACCACTGCCATGTTTGAAGGAAACGACATTGCTGTAGTAGGCGGAACCATGGTAACGGTTTTGGGAACCTCACTTCAAAATAAGGATTTGTTAAAATTCTTCCACGACTCAACTTGGGGAGTTATTGGTTTAGAGATGGAAGGAGCGCATTATCAAAAGGCGATACAATCAGCTTCTAAAATTAGAAAGAGCATTCCGCCAAATGTAAAAGTTAGGTATGCGTATTATGCTTCGGATAATCCATTGGAGACTGGAAGCACTTTAGCATCGGGGGGATTGGGTTCTACTGGTGTAAAACCCACCTATTTAATTACTATAAAAATTTTAGAACAAATATTCAATATTATCTAATATGGAGAAGCATTCAGACCAAGCCAATCAAGAAATTGATTTAAAATATGTCTATAGTACTTTAGGAAGTTTCTCGACAAATATCGGTTTAAAGTTTTATCGGTTTTTGATGTTTATTAAAAAGTATTATTTAGTAATACTAGCTTTAATTATAGTAGGGACCGGATTGGGATATTTTATGGATGATATGCGTCCAAAATTGTTGAGACATGATTTTATCGTTGTTCCCAATTTTGGGAGTGTAGATTTCTTATATCAATCCCTACCTAAAAGGTCCTTTGTTGAAGGGAAAATAAGCATGGATGAGATGAATGGCTTTGAAGAAATTAAAAATATCAAGATTGAACCTATTAATGATATTTATCAATTTTTAACGGATAAATATGAAAACTTAGAACCCTTCCGAATTATTAGTGAACGCGGAGGCGATATAAATAAAATGTTGCTAAATCCGATTACGGCAAAGAACTATAAATTTCACTTAATCAGTGTTTACACCAAGGGCAAGATAAATCCTGTTGAGATAACGAATAATCTATTTAAACAACTAAATGCTCAGAAATACTATTTGCAAAAGCAGCAAACGGCTTTGGTAAATAATCAAATTAAGAAACAAGAAATTCTTAATTCGTTAAAGCAAATTAACGATGTAATTAATAGTATGGGTAATATGGATCGCACTATTAACCCACAGGGATTGGCCATAAAAAACTATATGGACATCGATGATCTTTTCACTAGAAAAGAGCGTATACTCGATAATATTTCTAAAATAGAATCCGATATAGTAGAACAATCTAAAGTGGTTTATGTTGTTGATTCGATGATGGGTAGTAAGGCTGGTGGTTTTCTTGAAAATAGAATAGTGTTGTTTCCTTTGTTGTTGGTAATGTTGTTCTTAACGGTAGTTGGGGGTAAAAACTTTATTAAAAAATATAAAGTAATAAGCGAAAGCAAATTGAACTAAGATGAATTGGAATTCAACAAATTTGGAGGGATGTATTGTTCTTGAACCCAGAGTTTTTTTGGATTCGAGGGGGTATTTTATGGAGAGTTTTAATCAGAAAACTTTTGATGAAATCACTCAGCAACCCATTCGATTTGTACAAGATAATCAGTCGCTATCCTCCAAGGGGGTATTAAGAGGACTGCATTATCAGACCGGAGAGTTCAGTCAGTCGAAATTGGTTCGTGTACTACAGGGAAGTGTATTGGATATAGCTGTAGATATAAGGCCAGATTCTAAAACCTATGGACAGTATCATTCCGAAATATTGACAGCAGAAAACCAGAAGCAAGTATTTATACCCAAGGGATTTGCCCATGGTTTTTTGGTATTGAGCGATACGGCCTTATTTTCATATAAATGCGATCAATATTATAACGCAGCATCAGAAGGTGGAATTATTTTTAACGACTCTTTTTTAAATATAGATTGGCAGTTTTTAATAAGTGATTGTATTATCTCTGACAAAGATTTAAAACTCCCCGAATTTAGTAAAGCAAAAGCGGTATGGTAGTTTTGGTAACCGGTGCGGGAGGACAGCTAGGACAAGCGATACAATCAATTTCAGTAAAACACACAGAAATTGATTTTGTTTTTTGTGATTCTTCGATGCTGGATATTACTGATAAAGAAAAATGCCAAAGGGTATTTGAAAAATACCGTCCAAAATACTGTATTAATACAGCTGCATATACGGCTGTTGACCTTGCGGAAATGGAACCAGAGAGGGCTTTTGAAGTCAATGTAAATGGGGTTGAAAATTTGGTAAGCAGCTGTTTAGAAATGGAAACGGTTTTGATTCATCTTTCAACGGATTTTGTTTTTGATGGATTGCAGAAACGGCCCTATTCAGAAGATGACTTACCCAATCCTCAAACCGTTTATGGAAAAACGAAGTGGGAAGGTGAAAACGTAATCAGCAAGCGTTTGAAAAAATATTATATTGTTCGTACCTCTTGGGTATATTCTGATTTTGGACATAATTTTATGAAAACGATGCAGAAATTGGCTAAGACTCAGCAAGAAATAAACATAGTAAATGATCAAATAGGCACGCCTACACACGCTGTTGATTTAGCTGGTGCGATTATTGAAATGATTAGTAAAGATGATGGAAGTTATGGAATCTATAACTATAGTAGTGCTGGGGCATGTAGTTGGTATGAATTTGTTTTGGAAATTTTTAAGGTTCAAAACATCAAAACAACCGTACATCCAATCAGCAGTTTGTCCTATCCAACATTGGCTATAAGGCCTAAATATAGTGTGTTAGACAAAAAAAAAATAAACAACAAATTCGGAGTAGTGCCACCTTTATGGCAAGCTTCAATACCTAAGTTGTAAGCGGTTTTTAGAGCCTTTACAAGATTACGATAATTATGAATAAGAAAGTACTATTTGTTTTCGGAACACGTCCAGAAGCCATTAAAATGGCACCTCTGGTAAAAGCTTTTCAAGCCGTGTCTGAGTTTGAAACCAAAGTTTGTGTTACGGCACAGCACAGAGAAATGTTGGATCAGGTTTTGGAATTTTTTGGGATTATCCCCGATTTTGATTTGGACATCATGGAGCCAAGCCAGACATTAAATAGTATAACTGCCAAGATTTTATTGGAAATGAAATCGGTTTTGGATGTTTTTAAACCGGATTTAGTTTTTGTGCATGGGGATACTACAACCACAATGGCAGCTAGTATTGCAGCCTTTTATTCCGGGGCAAAAGTCGGACATATAGAAGCGGGTTTACGTACTTTTAATAAGCATTTGCCCTTCCCAGAAGAAACCAATAGACGAATAACGAGTGTGGTTGCCGATTATCATTTTGCGCCTACTCAGACGTCTAAAGAAAATTTGATTCGAGAACGTATAGCAGAAGACACCATATTGATTACGGGAAATACCGTAATAGATGCCTTACTTGAAAGCGTTGCCAAAGTACAGCAAATAACACATCCAGAAATTGAACGACTAAAGGAGTTGATAAACCCAGAACAACAAGTCATTTTGATTACTGGACATCGCAGAGAAAATCACGGTGCAGGTTTTATTAATATTTGTGAAGCTTTAAAAGAAATCGCACTTCGTAATCCAGAGATGTTATTGGTATATCCGGTTCATCTCAATCCGAATGTTCAAGAACCGGTCAACAGAATATTGGGAGGAATTTCCAATATCAAATTGATACATCCGTTGTCGTATCCGGCATTTATTTGGTTGATGAATCGATCAAAAATTATTATAACAGATAGTGGGGGCGTTCAGGAAGAAGCGCCAAGTTTGGGCAAACCCGTATTGGTTATGAGAGACAGTACAGAAAGACCTGAAGCGGTACTTGCGGGAACGGTTATATTGGTAGGAACAGACAAAGACAAAATAATTAAAGAAACACAAGACCTTATTGATAATCCTTCCAAGATGGAACGAATGAGTCAGCTCCACAATCCGTATGGAGACGGGAAAGCTTGTGAAAGAATTGTAGAATTTATAAAAACAACATAAGATGAATCAACCCACTGTTTCCATGATTGGTTTAGGGTATATCGGTTTACCAACCGCTGGATTGATGGCGAGTAAAGGCCTTTTAGTCAAAGGCGTTGATGTGAATACCAAAGTAGTAGATACCATTAATCAAGGTAAAATTCATATCGTTGAGCCGTTGCTAGACGACATTATTTTTAAAGTTGTTCAAGATAAAAAATTAGTAGCATCGACAGAAGTGACCCATTCAGAGGTCTATTTAATTGCAGTTCCAACACCTTTTAAAGCTGCTTTTGAGCCGGATTTAAAATATGTTGAAATGGCTACTCGAATGATCATTCCCGTTTTAAAAGCGCAGGATTTGGTTATTATCGAATCGACCAGCCCTGTAGGAACTACTGAAAAAATGCAAGCCTTGATCCACCAAGAACGACCGGAATTAAAAGGTGAATTTTTTATGGCCTATTGCCCAGAACGCGTTTTACCGGGCAATGTGATTTATGAGTTGGAGCACAATGATCGCGTGATAGGTGGTGTCGATCCAGATTCGACTGATAAGGGGATTGCATTTTACCGTCAATTTGTAAAGGGAACTTTACATCCTACAAACGCTAGAACAGCGGAGATGTGTAAACTCGTTGAAAACTCGTCGAGAGATGTACAAATAGCTTTTGCCAATGAATTGTCTATGATTTGTGACCGCGCAGCAATCAATGTATGGGAGTTAATAGCTTTGGCCAATAAACATCCTCGTGTAAATATCCTACAACCCGGAACGGGAGTTGGCGGACACTGTATTGCCGTAGACCCTTGGTTTATAGTTTCTGCATACCCTGAAGAGTCTAAAATTATTAGATCGGCTCGTGAAATCAATAATTTTAAAACGGAATGGGTAATTGAAAAAGTTAAAAATGCCGCTTTAAAATTTGAATTGGATAATCAAAGAAAACCAATCATAGGCTGTATGGGATTGGCTTTTAAACCAGATATTGATGATTTAAGAGAAAGCCCTGCTGTACATGTGGTCAAAGCCCTGAAAGCCGAAAATTTAGAATTGTTAATTGTAGAGCCAAATGTGGAGCAGAGTGATGAGTTTGAATTAACAGACATAGCAAATGTTATAGAGAAAGCAGATTTGGCTGTTTTCTTAGTTGCCCATAAGGAATTCAAAGGACTTAAATTAAATCAAATAATATTAAATTTCTGTAATTATGATAAATAAATACAACCAACTGCTTGCATTCTTGTTTATTATCATTTGTGTAAGTTGTAATAAAAAGGAGGACAAAAAATTGATTTCAAAAGAGATTATTTCCCCAGAAATAGTGACGTCTTTCGACATACCACTCACAGATTCTATATATGACGTAAAACAAGAATATAAAGATAATGTACCCGTATTTCCTTGGACCAACGGAAATATAGAGAAATATGATCATTTCGTTCTAGATAAAAATGGGATTCCCTTATTTGAATATGAAGGTAAATTGGATTATTTTCCAGGAAGCTATATACAAGTAGCCTCAACTTATTATGCTAGTTATAAGGAAACTAAGAGTGAAGATAGCAAGAATAAATTTATGAATATCGCTAATTTTTGTTATAACAACCTAACAGAAATTAAAGATTTCTCTGTCTTAAATACAAAAACTTTGGTAAACGGATATGATCTGAAATCGCCATGGCCTTCGGCTTTGGTGAACGGATTTGCAATAAGCGTCATGTTGCAAGCATATGATATTACAAAAGACAAAAAATACTTAATAGCTTCTCAAAAGATGGTTCGTGCTTATAACACGACTATTGAAGAGGGAGGAGTGCTATCGTATTGGGATAAAGTTCCTTATTATGAAGAATATGCCGATCCAAAATCACATGTTTTAAACGGGTTTATGTTTTCGCTAGCGGGTTTATATTACAGTTATAAAGTAACGGGAAATCTTGAAGCAAAAGCATTGTTTTATCAAGGAATGGGCTCTTTAGCTTCAAAATTACGTGAGTTTGATGCTGGTTTTACATCAAATTATAATAAACTAAAAGTCAATACAAAAGAAGAGGTTATGGAAACCTACGCTTCGGCACTTAATGAAGATCCAGATCATTATTTAGAATTGGAAATATATCAATTATTAAGCCTTTACAATTGGACAGGCCAATACTTTTTAAGAGATTATGCCCATAGATTTTTGAAGTATGATACGGGTATTGTCGATGGTATGTATGATAAACCGAAATATGAAAGCATTACAGCTAGTCATACTATAGATCCGGTTAATTATGGTATCGAACATCTAAATAATGAATTGTGGAGTTGGGGTAACTATTGGAGTACTGATAAAGTAGGTACAGAAATTGTTGTTGAATTTGGTAAAGAACGTCAAAATATAGAAGCAGTCGTTTTTTATGCCGCTGGTGAAGATTTTATGCCCGACAATTTTGATGTTTATGTATTTCAAAAGGAATGGGTTAAAGTGGCTTCGTCTTTACAGATTAGAAAAACCCTTAGCAATTCTATTTTAGCAGACAATGGTGATAAAACCAATGTTAAAGTATATTACTTAAACAAAAAACAAACAGGAACAGCTTTAAAAGTGGTGTTTAATAATCTAGGGAAAAACAAAGCAATCGCATTAAGAGAGTTTAATATACTTTTCGATAGATGGGAAGAATTGGAGATTATTAGAGCTGCTTTAGATAAGTACACTATAAATTAAATACATTTAGCTATGTTGATGAGATTGCACAGAACCGCAAATTTTTTATATAGAAAAAGAATTCCTTTTTTACCTAGAGCAATATATGTTTTACAATATTTGGTTTCTAATTCGGCAATACCGGCTTCGGTCCAAATTGGAAAACGAACCAAGTTTGCCTATAGAGGCATTGGACTAGTAATTCACAAAGAAGCAGTAATTGGTGACGATTGTATGATCGGTCAAGGAATGACCATTGGCGGTAGGAGCAAGCACATAGCAGTACCTATTATAGGAAACAATGTCTATATGGGAGCGGGATGTAGAGTACTTGGACCTATTACTATTGGAGACAATGTTATTATTGGTCCCAATTCGGTCGTACTAGAAGATATACCTTCGAATTGTATTGTTGTAGGAATTCCAGCAAGAATTATCAAGACAGGGATCAAGGTAGAAGATTTTGTATAGTGCGTAAAGCAATAAAAGTAATATGCTTCAAAAAAAAGTTGTAAAGGATTTAATCGTTAATAATTTATCGCAAGGGTTACAATTCGGGTCTAGATGGTTTTTAAACATCGTATTGTTATCTATTTTGGGAGGGCAATTGTTTGGAGAATTCTCATTTCTATACTCTATATCAAATATTTTAGTACCTATTTTGCCTTTTGGTAGTTATGTGTTTTTGATGAAAGAAACCTATAATACAGAAGGCGGAATGGGGTCCTTTATAATGTCATTACAAATTCAATTTGTCTTTTTCATTATATTGGTTTTGTTTGCAAGTTTGATACTTGTGTTTATAGACTATAGTCCGGCTTATCGCATATATGTAGCTCTTTTGTTGGGGTATATATTTAGTTTTAATACCTTGTTTTTCTATTATTTAAAAGGTTTTGGAAATTTTCTGTTTGAGTTAAAGATCAATATCTTTTTAACAGCACTTTTGGTAGTATTGATTGGAGTGGTTTATTATTACCCACAGATTGACATTGATTTTTTATTTGTAATACTTATATTGATTAATTTATTAACCAGTATAGTATCGGTTTGTTTCTCTAAGGTCATCAACTTTAAAGAGTTAAAAGCGGTTTTAGATTTTGATGTTTCAAAAGTAATAGAAGGTTTTAAAGAAAGAAAATTTTTTGGTTTCCAAGATGTCGTTACCGCTTCTTTTTCTCAAGGAGGAATGTTGTTATTACCTATTTTAATAACAGATGTAATGTATGGAGGATATAGGGCTTTTTTACTAATTGCCACGCCATTTTCGTTGCTGAATTTGGCATTTTCTCAAGTTTTATTAAATCAAATTAAAGGGAAAACAACCGAATTGATTGGAAAAACATTTCATCAACTACAATTGATTTTTGTAAGTTTATTATTGATCATTTTAGGATTGATGTATTTTTTTAGAGAGTATATACTGTTGTACTTGGTTAAACAAGAAATGACATCCGAAAACAATTTGAGTTTTATACTGATTTGTGTTTTAATATTGAGTAGTTTCTTATATTCGGGTTACGAGATGGTACTGGTTGCATTAGATAAACAAAAAGTTCGCTTCTCAATTATGATTTTGGGAGCAATCACCAATCTAGCAGCTATTTTCTTATTATTGCCTAAATATGGACTCACAGGAGCTGTCTTTACGACAACAGTTTCTGCTTTAGTCGTTTTTATAATTATATGTTTAGTGTCTGAAGTTTATTTATCAAAAAATAAAATAAAGTAAAATATGTGCGGAATTTTAGGAACCATTAATTTACCGTTTGATCAGGTTGTTTTAGACACCATAAAACACCGCGGTCCAGATAGTGGGGAGATTAAAAAGATTGAATTTGACAAGGATACCGTTTTATTGGGACACAGAAGATTGGCCATAGTTGATTTATCGATTACAGGACATCAACCGATGAGTACTGTTGATGAACGTTTTACCATAATCTTTAACGGAGAGATTTACAATCATCTCGATTTGCGAAATAAATTGCCTGAAGTTGTCTTTAAGGGGACTTCAGATACGGAGACCATCCTTTACTATATGGCTACCTTTGGAATTGAATCGGTTTGCGATTTCAACGGAATCTTTAGTTTTTCGCTAGTGGATCGACAATTAAAAAAAATGTATTTAGTTCGTGATTTATATGGTGTTAAACCGCTTTATTATCATTTAGACGGGCATAAATTAATTTTTTCATCAGAGCTAAGACCTTTTAAAAAATTGATTAAAAGCGAGCTGGATAAGGATAACTTGGCAGAGCTGCTCAAGTTGAGATACAGCCCAGCTCCAGATACCTTATACGATAATGTAAAAAAGTTAAGACCCGGTCATATATTGGAATTCGAACTTGATTCGCATACGCATAAGGTTTATACTTATATAAAAACCATACAAATTCAACGCAACTACGGCTTTAACAAGGCTTTGGATCAATATGGAGTATTGTTTGAAAAGGCGGTACAACGTCAACTGATGTCGGATGTAGAGGTAGGGGCTTTATTGAGTGGCGGTATTGATTCTGCCTTAGTTACTTATTTCGCACAGAAACACAGTGTGAAAAAAATAAAAACCTTTACGGTTGGTTTTGAAGAACAGAGTTATAGTAATGAAATTGAAGAAGCCACTGATACGGCCAACTATTTAAATACGGAGCATCAAAATATTATAATTAATGCAGCTAACTTTAAAGAGGTATTCGAAGAGACTTGTAGCATAGTTGAAGAGCCTTTAGGAACCACGTCTATATTACCGATGTATTACTTAAATAAAGAGGTAAGCAAGCATTTAAAGGTGGTATTAACCGGACAAGGAGCAGATGAACCGCTAGGAGGATATACCAAGTATAAAGGGGAATTACTACGTGAACGGGTTCCTTCTTTTTTGTTTGATATGGCCAAACCTGTAGCAACGATTTTAAAAAAGGAACAGTGGATACGTGCGGCTAATTCACTTTCTGAAAAAGATACTAAAAAGCGATTCGAAAAGATTTATGCCCTTTTTTCAGATAAGGAAATAGCGCAGTTAATCCGTGTCAAAGATTATAAAAGTGCACAGAACATTGCGTATTTCTACGATTTAATCGACGGGAAAAACAAAAGGGATGTGGAGGCGATGATGAGCCTGGATATGAGGATGAATTTAGCCGATGATTTGTTGATGTATACCGATAAGGTATCTATGAACTTTTCCATTGAGACACGTGTTCCTATATTAGATGTCGAATTGATGAATTTTGTAGAATCATTGCCCTTTGATTATAAAATCAAAAATGGTGAAGGAAAATTTATTCACAAGGAATTTGCAAAGACGGTTTTACCTCAAGAGATAATATACCGTCCCAAGAAAGGATTTATGTCTCCTACTGAAAAATGGTTTAGAGAAGATCTGGGTAGTTATTATTGCGAACTTTTTCGCCAAGATGAATCGCCCTTTTTTGAAGTATTCAATAAAAATGAAGTATTAAATATATTTAAGCAGCACCGATTAGGCTTTAATAGGGAGAAACAAATATTTACCATTTTATCTCTTTATTACTGGTTTAAAAACAACTAAATGCTAATGATGAATCTTGCTATAATCACTTCGCGTTATCCAAAAGAAAATGATCCCTACAGACATATGTTTGTCCATGTACGGGCGTTGTATTTTATAGAACAAGGAGTCAGCCTGACTATATTTGTGCCTTCAAAAAGTGTAGAACATTATAATTACCAAGGTGTTGATGTGGTCTGTGATAGTTCTGAAAACATCAGTAAAGCGCTACACCGCTACGATGTGTCATACTTGCATTTGCTTAATTTTTATCCAAAAGTGGATGGTGGTTATGCCATTTATAAAGAAATTGTCCGGAGCCGTTTAAAAGTGGCACTTTTTATACACGGTACCGATGTACTTAAATACCCAGAATACTTAAACGACTTCCGTTTTTCACCTTTGGGAATTGCTAAATATTTGTATGTAAATTATTGGAATCATTATTGGATGAAATTTTTTCTAAATAAGATTACTACGCGGAATAAATATTTAATCTTAACTCCTTCAAAATGGATGAAAGAACATACGGAATCTATTTTTAAAAGAAAATTCCCGTTTTTTTATAATCTTCCCAATGGAATTGATACCGATTTATTTGACCTTCCATCAAATTTTGAAAACCGATTTAAAGCTGTAACGATTAGGCCCCTATCAGACCCAAAATACGGTGTTGATATCGCCATTGAGGTAATGAAGCAACTGCCTAAAGCCTTTACTTTGGATATTTATGGAAAAGGTTTTCTCAGTAAAAAGTACCAAAAGATGATAGACGATTATGGTTTGCAAGATCGTGTTCATATTATCGATACATTTATCGAAAGAGATGCAATTAATGATTTGTTTTCCCGTTATGGAATTTTCTTTGCTTTCACTACTTTTGATTCTCAAGGAGTAATCATGTGTGAAGCCATGGCAAGTCGGTTACTAACAGTTAGCAATCCTATAGCTGCAATTCCGGAGTTTATACATGATGGTGTAAACGGATTGTTGGGGAACGATTTTGTAGAAATTGCAGAAAAAATCGTAGCAGTAACTAGTGATAAAGTAATATACGAAGAAATAACCCAAAATGCAAGAATTTCTATGGAACAAATTCATTGGAGAATTACGGGTAAAAAAGAACTAAAACTTTTAAGGGAACTTGTAGAGAAATGAAATGGTAATAAAAATAAAAGTCTTAAACTACCTTATTTTAATAATGCTTATTCCGGTATTGATTGTTGATATGCTCAACGGATTTCTATTAGGAAAGCAAATTAATTTACCTATTTCTGTCAGTCAGTTGTATAAAATAGTTATTATAGGCTTGATGCTTTGTCGCTTTTTAGTCGATTTTGCCGTTTTAAGATTAATAGGAGCATTGTTTTTTATATTGTTATTAGGTAGCCTCGTCAGATTTACATTTTATGACGATTCATTTTCGATACTTTTTGACGATTCAATAAAAATTTTTAAGTACTTAACTCCCTTAATTTCCTTTGTCTATTTTAGGGAAATAATGTATTTAAATGATAGTATCCTACTAGATAAATATATCAAATGGATTAAAATTTCTTATGCGATATTAGCGGTTAACCTCTTACTTAAAATAGTGGGCCTAGGCTATCCAATGTATGAGGAAGGTACTATTGGAACTAGGGGATACTTTTATGCTGGAAATGAGATATCTGCGTTGTTATTGGTCTTATCGGTTATTTTAGGTTATTATTATTGGGAGATTAAAATCAATAAGTTGAAATTTATCTTTTGTTTGATTTCGAGTCTGATACTGGGCTTTTTAATTAGTTCTAAAACGGGTATGGTAGGAATTGTATTGGTCTTCGTTTTAATTGCTTTTAATCCGAGGAAGATAAACTTTGCCCATAAAAATTTTAGAAAATCATTAATAATCGCTGCAAGTTTATTTCCCATTTTTATATGGAGCGCCTATAACTTTGTTGTAAACTCTGCTATAATTACCCGTTTTACTCATTTCTGGACAAGAATGGATTTTCTGACCTTTATATTATCGAGTAGAAATACTTATTTTGAAATGATGATTCCGATTTATCAAGAGCAATATTCCTGGATAGAAAAAGTAATCGGAGGAGGACAAACTTATTATGAAGAGTTGTTAGGTAAGATTATTGAAATAGATCTTTTAGATATCTTCTTTGCTTATGGGTATGTCGGTGCTATCCTTTTTATACTCTTAATAGGAATACTTTTAATATTTGCTAAGGGATTGATTAATAAAAAAGAATATCCCTATGCCCGATTGAGTTATTTTATGATTATCGTCTTAGTTTTGATTTCGTGTTTGTCAGGACATGTGTTCAATTCGGGTATAGCTGGAATTTTTATTGGTTTTTTATTTTCATTAATGTTTTTTAAAAAAAGTAATGTTACATGTACAGAAAGGCAATTGGATTAGTAGCGTTTATTTTTGGCGCAGCACTACCATTATCTACTAAAATGGGTAATGTTGCTTTAGGAGTATTGATGGGATTACTCCTGATTTTGGTAGTCAAAGAACGAGCTGGTTTTGAAAGAAAATCTTTTAAGAAGCAGCTTTTTTTATCTACAGTTATTGTTTTTTTTATGGTTATTTATGGTCTGCTCTTTACAAGCGATTTACCTAAGGGTATGACCATAATTGGTAGAAGTATATCCTATTTAGCTGTACCTGCTATATTGTTTTTTGTTTCTAGAAATTTGCTAAAAAACTTAAAAAATTCCGCCTTAAAAGGAATTATTTACGGAACTACTGTTGCAGCAATCATACTGTTGTCCAATAATTTCATTAAATACTTCAGTTTTAAGAAAGCAGTTGTCATCGATAGTGATTTATTTAATTATTACTATACTTACTTAGAATTTGCTTCTATTTTAAAAATGCATCCGACCTATTTGGGCATGTACTTTTTAACAGCGCTCTCGGCCTTGTTATTTGTGAAACTCTCGATTGACAAAAGCCTTAAAATTGCTTTAGGTTTATTGTTTTTACTAACCATAGTTTTTCTTAATTCCCGTACGGTTTTGCTGTTTACAATAGTTCTATTATTTCTAATTCTAATACGAGTTCTAAAGGGTTTATACACTCAAAAGAAATTGTTTTTTTATGGATTAATTGTATTGGTCAGCTTTGTTGCTGTGGGCAGCTATCAATTATTTAAGGGCACCTATGTGTATTCTAGAATAACAACGGAATTGAGTTGGGAACTCTCTACAAATGTAAATAGTAAATACAACAATAAACACTCGGCAGATTCTCGCTGGTCTCGCTGGATAGTCACGCGTGACTTGATAAAGGAGAAACCCATTTTCGGCTATGGAACAGGCTCTAGTGAAACCCTATTGAAAGAACTTTATGTAAGGAAAGGTTTAACAAATTCTGCCCAAAGCAATTACGATACTCATAATCAGTATTTACATATTACCATAGAATTCGGTGTAGTTGGATTATTGCTTTTTCTATTTTATTTGGTTGGCAATGTGGTTAGGGCGATTAAATTACGAAATTGGATTTCCGTTAGTTTCTTTGCGATGATTTTGATTTGTAGCGCATTTGAAAATATTTTTAAATTTAATGAAGGTGTTATCTTTATCGCGTTTTTTTCTAATATTTATATGTTTTTAAATACGAGAGAATGAAAGGAGTACTGAAGTACCAGTTGGTAATTTTATTCGTAATCGTTCAGTTTTTTTTAGATTTACTAACGAAGATTTACGACAACCAAAACACATCTTTAGTTTTGGGAATAAAACTGGCTAAATTGGTTTTTTTATTTTTATTTTTAGGAATCCTTTGGAAGGAAAAGAGTCTTGTTCAGGTAAAATTATACGTATTTTTAATAAGCGCTTTCCTGATTGGTCAGGGGCTACTTTTCTATCATAAAACCGTCGATTTATCTCAAGTATTACTGGCTACTAAGGAACTTGTCTTATTGCTTTTTCCTTTTATTTTTTGGAATTTTCTATTAAAACTACCCAAGGATGATAAGAGCTACAAACAGTTGCAAACAGTTTTTGAAATATTTATTTTAATTATCGTGATTTCGACAGTTGTGGGAATTTTCTTTCCAACCCCCTTTTTAAAAACCTATGGCGGTACGATTCGATTTGGCACTATGGGATTAGTCAACAAATCGGTTACAGCAAGTTATTTTTATATCACGGCCTTATCTTATTTTTATCAAAAGCAGCCCAAGGGAACCAAATACAAAATAGGATTTGCGCTAACGTTAATATCCAGCTTATTTGTAGGCACTAAGGCCATTTATTTATTCGTGTTTTTATTAGGCATTTATCATATCGTAAATCGGAAATATTATACACGTAAAATATTTTACAGCGCACTATTAGGGGGTATAGCGATAGGGGTCTTTTATTATGAGTATTTGCTAAATCAGTTTAAATATGTATTTGATGTACTTTATAATGTATATATCGATGTAGGTTTTTTGAGTGCCATCACATCGATTAGAGACCAGCGATTTGTAGAGAACACTTCGTTTTATTCGGAGCATTGGACGTTTTTAAATTATTTATTTGGCGGTAGAATAGTTGGTCAAGCTCTTTTTGAGCTCAGTATATTCGATATTTTTGTGTTTTTTGGAATTTTAGGAGGTCTGTATTACCTGTTTACAGCATATAAACTCATTTTAAATGCCAAAAAAGATCAAAAAAAATGTTTTTTCAAGATTTCGTTAGCTACTGTCTTTTTTGTTTCTATTTTTGCAGGGCAATTTTTTATAAATATATCCGCGATTACTATCGTATTATTAGGCTTCTTTTTTATTCTTAATGAGAAGGAAGAGAACCTCTAATTTCAACTATTAATGAATAAATATTCCGCGCGAATTCAAATACTCGGTTCTAATATCGATAATTTAAGTATGGTTGAAACCATGGCTGTTATTGATAATTCGATAGAAAATAAAACCCCCATTTTACATACGGTAGTCAATGCAGCTAAGATTGTTGCGATGAAAACAAATCCGGAACTTAGGCAAAGTGTAAACGAAGCAGATTTGATTAATGCTGATGGGATGGCGGTGGTTTGGGCTTCAAAATTTTTAAAAAAACCGCTCAAAGAAAGAGTATCTGGTATTGATCTTTTTATTAACTTAGTAGAAAGAGCGGCAAAAAAACAGCGTTCGGTTTATCTATTAGGAGCTAAAGAAGAGGTAGTTACTGCAGTGGCGCATAAATTTCAAAGTATTTATGGAACTGCTACAGTGGCTGGCTATCAGCACGGTTATTTTAGTAAAGAAGATGAACTTCAAGTAGTACAACAAATAGTAGATAGCAAAGCGAGTTACTTATTTGTTGCAATGAGCTCTCCCAAAAAGGAATTGTTCTTACATCGTTATAAAGAGCTGCTTTCAAGTGTTGGATTTATTATGGGTGTAGGAGGAAGTTTTGATGTGGTTTCAGGAAAGGTTAAACGCGCTCCGTCTTGGATGCAGAAACTGGGATTGGAATGGTTTTACAGATTTCTTCAAGAACCCAAAAGAATGTGGAAACGCAGTTTTATTGAAAACGGGAAATTTGTTATTATGGTTGTTAAAGAAAAATTCTCAAACTGATCAGTATGAAGAGAATACTAATTACGGGAGCAGCTGGTTTTCTGGGTTCGCATTTATGCGACCGATTTATCATGGAAGGATACCACGTGATTGGTATGGACAATTTAATTACTGGTGATTTAAAAAATATAGAACACCTTTTTAAATACGAGCATTTTGAGTTTTATCATCATGATGTAACCAAGTTTGTTTTCGTAGTTGGAGAATTGGATTATATACTGCATTTTGCTTCACCTGCTAGTCCGATTGATTACCTCAGAATTCCGATTCAAACTTTAAAAGTAGGATCTTTAGGAACTCATAATTTATTGGGATTAGCACGAGTAAAGAAAGCGCGAATTCTGATTGCTTCGACCTCTGAAGTTTATGGCGACCCGCTGGTTCATCCTCAGACTGAAGAATATTATGGCAATGTCAATACTATTGGACCAAGAGGAGTTTATGATGAAGCCAAACGTTTTCAAGAGTCGATGACTATGGCATACCATACCTTTCACGGTCTCGAGACTAGAATTGTCCGTATTTTTAATACTTATGGTCCTCGTATGCGACTTAACGACGGTCGGGTAATTCCCGCTTTTATCGGACAAGCCCTAAGAGGCGAAAACTTGACCATTTTTGGAGACGGTATGCAAACCAGATCCTTTTGTTATATAGACGATCAAGTAGAGGGAATTTTTAGACTTTTGCATTCCGACTATCCATATCCGGTAAATATTGGTAATCCAGATGAAATCAGCATTTTGGATTTTGCTAAGGAAATTTTAAAACTGACCGGAACTGATCAGCAATTGACGTTTAAAGAGCTTCCGCTGAATGACCCATTGCAAAGACAACCCGATATTACTAAGGCGAGAAATATCTTGAATTGGTCTCCAACTATAGGAAGGGAAGAAGGAATGAAACGAACCTATGCCTACTTTAAGTCTTTTACGCCAGAAGAACTACTTAAAGAGGAACATAAAGATTTTTCAAAATATATTAGTTAAGTGAAAAAAAGAAGAGGAAGGTATTCCAAATTTATTAGACCAATTACACTTATAATAGACTTAAGTATTTTAAATCTATTAGCCTTTTTCCTTTTGCCTGAATTTTTCGGCAAAGGATGGTTTTATCTGTTTATATCCACCAGTTGGTTGTTGAGTTCTTGGGTTACCATGTATTACGATGTATTTCGTTTTACTAGAATCGTAAAAATATTTGAAAAAATATTTAAACAGTTTGTTTTACAGTTTGTTCTATATTTCGCGTATAACGGTTTTTCTTCGCGTTTTTCTGAGCCCAAACAATTGATAGTATATGGTGTAGTAACCATGATTGTCATTTCCATTATTAAAATAGGTATTTTTTATTCTCTTAAGGTTTTTCGTAGTCAATATGGAGGTAATTATAGAAAAGTAGTTATTATAGGCAAGGGTAAAGAAGTCAAACAACTACAAGATTTTTTTAACGAAAAAACAGAATATGGATATAATCTCGTAGAAACTTTTAAAGATGAAACGGTCGATATTCAAGATGTACTCGATTATATTGAGCAGGAGAAAATTGATGAAATCTATATTAGTTTGTATTTGGTTAATACAAAATCATTTGCTAAAATCGTTGATTTTGCGGATAATAACCTCAAAGTTTTAAAATACATACCCAAGGACGATGAGTTGATTGGGGATAATTATAATACGGAATATTATGACTTAATCCCGATTATTCCAAGACGCAAAATACCTTTGGACAATGAATATAATCGTTTGGTAAAACGCACCTTTGATTTGGTTTTTTCAACTTTTGTAATCGTGTTTTTACTATCCTGGTTAATTCCTTTAATTTCTATTTTAATAAAGCTAGAATCTAAGGGGCCTATCTTTTTTAAACAGCTGCGAAATGGAATTAATAATGCGGAATTTGTATGTTATAAATTTCGTTCGATGTATATAGCTGAAACTTGTGATGGACAACAAGCCTCTAAAGGCGATGCGCGTATAACCCGCATAGGGAAATTCATTAGAAAAACCAGTATTGATGAATTACCTCAGTTTTTTAATGTATTTTTGGGAGATATGTCCGTAGTTGGGCCTCGCCCACACATGGTTGTTCACACCAAAATGTACGCCAAAAAGATAAATAAATTTATGGTGAGGCATTTGATTAAACCCGGGATTACCGGTATGGCTCAAACCCATGGTTATAGGGGAGAGGTTGAAAGTGATCGCGACATTATCAATCGTGTGAAATACGACATTTTTTATATTGAAAATTGGTCGGTTTTCTTAGATTTAAAAATTATTTATCTTACGATATACAACGTTTTTAAAGGGGAAGACAAGGCATATTAAGCGTAAAAAACTAGATGAATAAAAAAATAGGTAGATACTCACATCTGATAAAATATATTGTTATTGGAATTGATCTATTAACAATGCTTTTATTCTCTACATGGATATTACGATTGAGTATTACGAGTTATTTGTCTTTATGGCTAGTGGGAAGTTGGTTTCTTATTGCTTTTTATAACGAGTTTTATAAAGTCTATCGATTTACCAGTATTGTTACCATAGTACAGAAGTTTCTCAAACAATTGGTAATCTATTTTCTGTGTTTCTTTGCCTCATTAGGATTTTTAGAAATGCACTTAAATCGATGGGATATTGTCTCTTATTTTGTTATGTTAAGTATAACCCTTTTCGGTATTAAAATATTTATTTTTAATATTCTAAAACAGTACCGACTTAGCTACGGAGGAAATAAAAGGTATGTAATGGTATTGGGAAATTCTAAAACAACCCAAGATCTGGTCAATTTCTTTAATTTTAACCCCGAGTATGGATATTACCTACAAGAAATTATTGAACCGGATCCCCTTACTAATCGAATTGATATTGAGCAAGTAAACAACTATATTAAGCATCATGGTATTGATGAAATTTATTGTTCCTTAAAGAGTATTGATTCCGATCAAGTATCCACTTTGTTTAATTTGGCTAAAAACAATTTTAAAACCATTAAGTTTATACCGGATAACCACGAATTATTAATGCGTAAGATGGAGTTACAATACTACGGCATCCATCCTTTATTAATGATCAATCAATCCCCACTAGGCGTTTTTTCTAATGCCTTAGTAAAACGGGTTTTTGATTTAATTTTCTCCATTCTAATTATTGTCTTTGTATTGAGTTGGTTGGTTCCGATTATAGGATTGTGTATTCGCATCGACTCTAAGGGACCCATCTTTTTTCGACAAAAGAGAAATGGATTAAACTATAGAGAATTTAACTGTTATAAATTCCGCTCTCTTTATATGGAAAATACTAAGGAGGAATACAAACCCATAACCAAGAGAGATTGTCGGGCTACTGCAGTCGGCGCTTTTCTAAGACGTACTAGCTTGGATGAGCTTCCCCAGTTTTTCAATGTGCTAACCGGTGATATGTCGGTAGTAGGACCGCGTCCTCATCCATTAGTCCACAATTTAGAATATACCAAAAGCGTGGACAACTTTATGATGCGTCATTTGATCAAACCCGGAATTACGGGTATGGCTCAAACACATGGATACAGAGGAGAAGTAGAGCATAAACGCGATATAGTGAATCGGGTGAAATACGATATCTTTTATATAGAAAATTGGTCTTTACTTTTAGATCTTAAAATTGTCTTTATCACCATGTGGAATGCTTTTTCTGGCGATAAAAAAGCATATTAATACATATACTCAGTGGGAACACTAGTTGATTTCCCTAATTTATACTTATTTTTGAACGCTAATTACAAACAACACTACAATGAATATTTTACTATTAGGATCAGGAGGTCGCGAACATGCGTTAGCATGGAAAATGCTTCAGAGCAAGGATTGTACAAACTTATTCGTAGCACCGGGTAATGCAGGTACTGCGGCGATTGCCCACAATCTTGATTTAAACCCAAATGATTTTTCTGCTCTAAAAACAGCGGTATTGGAAAAGGCAATCAATATGGTTGTCGTAGGTCCAGAAGATCCGTTGGTAAATGGTATTTACGATTTTTTTAAAAACGACCCACTCTTAAAAGACATTCCGGTAATTGGACCTTCTCAAAAGGGTGCTCAGTTAGAGGGAAGTAAAGAGTTTGCCAAAGAATTTTTAATCAGACATCAAATTCCAACGGCAGCCTATCAAAGCTTCACCAAAGAAAATGTTGAAGCGGGTTATGCTTTTTTGGAAACCTTAAAGGCGCCCTATGTTTTAAAAGCAGATGGACTAGCTGCGGGTAAAGGAGTGTTGATTCTAAACCATTTGGAAGAGGCCAAACTAGAGTTAAAGAATATGTTGGTAGATGCCAAATTTGGCTCGGCAAGCACTAAAGTCGTTATAGAAGAGTTTTTGGACGGTATTGAATTGAGTTGCTTTGTTTTGACCGACGGTAAGTCATATAAGATTTTACCGACAGCAAAAGATTATAAACGCATAGGTGAAGGTGATGCAGGTCTAAATACCGGCGGTATGGGGGCTATTTCGCCCGTTCCCTTTGCAGATGAAGTGTTGATGGCAAAAATTGAAGAGCGCATCGTAAAACCGACGATTGCAGGTTTTGCCAAAGACGCTATAGATTACAAAGGTTTTGTATTTATAGGCTTAATCAATGTAAACAACGAACCTTTTGTAATTGAATATAATGTCAGAATGGGAGATCCAGAGACGGAAGTGGTATTGCCGCGTATCGAATCGGATTTAGTAAAACTGTTTCAAGCAGTGGCCAATCAAACTTTAGACACGACTACTTTAGAAATCGATCCTCGTTCGGCAACAACCGTAATGATCGTTTCAGGAGGATATCCAGAAGAATACCAAAAGGGAATGATTATTTCGGGTTTAGACCAAGTAAAAGACTCTTTGGTTTTTCACGCGGGAACAGCATTAAAGGGTACTGAAGTAGTGAGTAATGGAGGAAGGGTATTGGCGGTAACTTCTTTCGGAGCAGACTTTAACCAAGCACTAAAAACATCTTACCAAAACATAGACAAGCTACATTTTGATAAAATGTATTATAGAAAAGATATCGGATTCGATCTCTAGTTTATTTTAAGAAAGAGTGGGCTGTAGTATCTTGTTCGTCTTCTTTTGTTTTTTGGAACAAGTTTAATTGTTTGATCCAGAAAATAAAAGCTCCTGTACAAATAAGGATAAACATCCAAGTAATGATATTTGCAGTCCACCAATTGGTTAACTCTAATTCTCTAAAAAAATCCATAGGGATAAAAAGAATTTTTTCAAATAAATAAGCGATTCCGTTGAAAAATGAGGTCATTTTTATTTCGTTTAAATTAAATATATGTTCTTCGAGTTTCTAAAAATTGTAATTTTGGTTTGAAATGGACTTCAATTACAAAATGTAAAGTACAAAAATATAAAATATCCACATGTTAGCAAGCCTTTTTAGCAAAACAAAACCAATTAATTATTTTATAATTGCTGTCTTATTGATTCTCTTCTATATTTTGTTCCAAAAAACAACAGCAACTGTGGTTTGGACTGGATATGAGTATGTTAAAAAAATAGGTTTACTCGGATTGCTAATGCTATCGACTTTTTGGGTTCATTTCGTAACTCAAAAAAACAGGCTTACTAAGGATAATAATTATGCACCGCTCTTATTTGTATTGTTTTTGGTGCTTTTTCCTTCGGTTTTGGTCAATACCAAATTGATTATAGCCAACTACTGCATCATATTAGCGTTAAGGCGACTCTTCTCTTTACACTCCTTAAAAGATCCGAAGATTAAGATTTTCGATGCATCACTTTGGATTTTTATCGCTTCTATATTCCATTTCTGGAGTATTTTATATGTCATTTTATTAGCCTTTGCCATACTTTTCTTCGTTTCAAACGATTATAGAAATTGGATTATTCCCATCATTGCGTTTATAACAGTAGCTATTTTCTTCAGCATTTATATCTTGGCCACCGATACCGATATTTTAAGGTTTATCGATCAAAGCACGGAAATCAATTTTGACTTCACCGTTTTTGACAATGTTTATCAAAATATTGCCGTAGCTGTATTTAGTTCTATTGCTCTATTATTTTTTGTTTCCCAAGCCTTAGACTTGTCAAACAAACCCTTCAATATGCAGACTTCTTACAAAAAAATATTGGTTTCTTTTTTAATCGCTGTGGCTATTTATGTTTTATCTGCAGATAAGAATCATGGCGTCTTGCTCTTTACCTTTTTTCCCTTATCTATTTTAGGGGCAAACTATATTGAAAGTATTCCAAACCGCTGGTTTAAAGAAGTGGTCTTATCGAGTATAGTGGCGCTGGCATTCTTTTTCTATTTTACCCAGTTATAATTTTTGTCCATAAGCCAAGTCTCCAGCATCGCCTAGACCGGGAACAATATAATTGTTTTGATCCAAACTATCATCTAGAGTAGCCACCCATAAATGACAGTGATCGGGTAGGTTTTCTTCTAAAAAGGCAATTCCTTCTGGAGCTGCTATAACCACAGCAATATGAATTTCTTTTGGAGTTTGTTCTGTAAGCAGTTTGTTGTAAACAGCGACCAACGATTGACCGGTGGCCAACATGGGATCGATTAAAATCAAAATCTTATCTTGAAAAGAAGGAGCAGCCTGATATTCTACTAGAATTTCACTGGACTCTCCAGGGTTTCCATGTTTGCGGTAAGCAGAAACAAATCCGTTTTCTGCATCGTCAAAAAAGTTCATAAAACCGGTATGCAAAGCCAATCCTGCTCTTAGTATAGAACATAAAACCACATTGTCTTCTACGCAAGTGGTGTGTTTGATTCCCAACGGTGTTTGAATGGCAATCTCTTTATAAGGCAAGGTCTTACTCAATTCATAAGCCGTAATTTCACCAATACGTTCAATGTTTTTACGAAAGCGCATACTGTCTTTTTGTGTTTCCACATCTCTTAATTGACCTAAAAAATGATTTAAAAGACTGTTTTCTTCTGAGATGTAGTGAATTTTCATAACTTTAAAAATGTATTAGTTCGATAAAAGTATAAAAACTATATTTGTAAATAAAATAATTAGTATGTTTTCAGAATTAGCGTTTCCAATTTTCGAAGAAAGTATCCGTGATTATCACCAGTTCGACAATGTAGATCAACCGATTAACAATCCTTATCCCAAAGATAAAATTGAACATCTTTTGTATTTAAAAAACTGGATAGATACCGTTCAATGGCATTTTGAAGACATTATTAGAGATCCCAATATCGACCCTGTAGCTGCTTTGGCGTTAAAGCGTAGAATAGACGCATCCAATCAAGAACGAACGGATATGGTTGAATATATCGATAGTTATTTCTTACAAAAATTCAAAGATGTAAAAATCAGTGAAAATGCAAAAATCAATTCAGAGAGTCCGGCTTGGGCTTTAGATAGACTTTCGATTTTAGCTTTGAAGATTTACCATATGAACGAAGAAGCTACCAGAAAAGAGGCCTCAGAAGAACATAGAGCAAAGTGTCAAGAAAAATTAAATATCCTTTTAGAACAAAAAAGCGATTTAACTACAGCCATTGACGATTTGTTACATGATATTGAAACAGGAGCCAAATACATGAAGGTGTACAAACAAATGAAAATGTATAACGATGAGGAGTTGAATCCGGTGTTATATCAAAATAAAAAATAAAATTACAGTAGTAATCAAACCATCAAAGCGTGATTTAACTTCACGCTTTTCTTTTTTGAAATAAAGATCAAAACCATGACTTTAAAGAAAAAATCTCATTTACTTATTTTTAGGTTATCTGCCATGGGCGATGTTGCCATGACCGTTCCCGTGATTCGCGCTTTAGTAGGTCAATATCCGGAGGTAAGGGTAACCGTAGTGTCAAGACCTTTTTTTAAACCTTTCTTTAAAGGGATTCCACGGGTTGATTTCTTTGCTGTTGACGTTAAAAAAAACCATAAAGGCTTTTTGGGTTTGTTGCGTTTATACACCGATTTGAAGGCTTTAGAACCCGATTATTTTGCCGATTTTCACAATGTACTGCGGTCGCAAATCGTGCGAAACCTCTTCGCGTTTAGTGGAGTTAAAAGAGCTGTTTTAGATAAGGGAAGGGCTGCAAAGAAAGCTTTAACTCGACTGGAAAACAAGGTTTTCGCCCCGGTTCCTACCATGTTTGAAAATCATGTAGCGACCTTGAAGAAACTCGGGTTTACAGTTGACTTAAGTCAACCTAAATTTCCGACTATAGAAAACATGAGCCCGGTTTTAAAAGCGATTACAGGGCCCAAACAAGAACATTGGATTGGTATTGCGCCATTTGCACAATACGCGACTAAAGTGTATCCGTTGGACTTGATGCAGCAGGTTATCGATGGTTTGGCGGAGAAGGAAGATAACAAAATCTTCTTATTTGGTGGAGGTGACCAAGAGCAAGCCTTGCTAAACCAACTAAAAAGAGATAATCCTCAGGTTATTGTTATGGTGGGTAAGGTGAAACTTCAAGACGAATTGATCCTGATTCAACATTTAGACGTCATGCTTTCTATGGATTCTGGAAATGCACATTTGGCAGCCATGTTGGGTAAAAAGGTTATAACCCTATGGGGAGCTACACATCCGTATGCCGGTTTTGCTCCATTCAATCAACCTCCAGATTATGCCATTACCGCCGATCGAAAACAATATCCACTCTTACCGCTTTCGGTATATGGAAATAAAGTAATTCCCGGCTATGAAGACGTTATGAGAACCATAGCACCTGAAACGGTTATAGATAAAGTCAATAGCCTTCTAGGAGTGGCTAATCCATCATAGGGACTAGCTCAAAAGTGTACTTTTTATTAGATTTAATTGGTCGGTGAATTTTGTGTAATCCTAGATGCAAATGAATAATAGTATGAATTTAGAAAAATATATTAGAGATATAGCAGACTTTCCAAAAGCAGGAGTCGTTTTTAAAGACATTACGCCTTTGTTAAACGATGCAACAGCAGCGCGCTATGCCACGCAAAAATTATTGGAATTGATCGGCGATCAAAGAATCGATAAAGTAGTGGGTATGGAAAGTCGCGGCTTTTTCTTTGGAACAATTATTGCGCGTGAATTGAATGCCGGTTTTGTACCTGTTCGTAAACCTGGGAAATTGCCGTTTGATAAGATTACTCAAGAATACGCTTTGGAATACGGTTCAGATACTTTAGAAATGCATGCCGATGCCATTAAGCGAGGTGATAAAGTATTGATACACGATGACGTATTAGCAACTGGAGGTACAGCAGAAGCCGTTTGCAAAATGGTCGAAAGTTTAGGAGGAGTTATTGTTCAAGTCAATTTTTTGATGGAACTGACTTTTTTAAATGGAAGGGATAAATTAAAAGAATTCGAAGTTAAAAGCCTTTTGAGTTACTAAGATTTACTGCGAATCTAAAAAGGGATAGTTTGTCAATAAGAATGCGTTATTGCATCGAGAGAATCAAAGCGTATGGAGTGTGAGTACCCCCTATAGAATAAAGATAGTTTTTCTTGCTCAAGCTATACTAAATTGTAAGTGTCTGTAGCAGCTTTAAAGTAATGAATTGTTTTATCCGTTTTATAACCATTATTAGGGTGGTTTAACTATATTAAGGGTTGTAAAGTTATAGCCGTTAGATATTTATATAAAAAATGAATTTAGAAAGTTTTGATTCGTATGTTAAGAATAATAGTACAGTTACCTCAAGAGATCGAGCCCGTTTTTTAGAAACGGAATTGATTACCAATACCAAAGATTACTTTGAATTTGGCTGTAAGGGTTCTTATGAGAACCGCTATATTGTAAGCATCGAGTTGGTTAGAGAAAAGATTGCGAATGTTTCGTGTAATTGTCCGTTCGAATACAATGGGCTTTGTAAACACATCATCGCCGTAATTCGCGACTTAAAAATAGGTTTAGACAACAAGGAAATACTCCGGATCGATGGAGGAAAAGTTGGAGTTGAAATTGTAGCTAACAACCGAAATATTTTTAGTTTACCCAAAGGAGTTATGGATTGGGAAGCGATAAAAAAATCGGGCCCCCAGGGAGATACTTTTTATACGGTTAAGATTCTGGCTATTTCTGAAACTGAAATTAGTACTCAGGTATCGATTTGGCAATCGCATCGACAACATTTTACCTACGATGCAAAAACCTCGGTATTAACTACGGAATGCAGTTGTAGTATTGCCAATAAAATGTGTGAACATCGTATCAATGCCCTTAAAAAAATCATAGGTGTTTTTGGACCCAATTATTTTGCTAAAAACTTTTTAGAAAGTAAAATAAGCGAGCATTTGACTCAATTTAATTTGACTTTAAAAGACGATTATCTATCTATTTTTCAATATGAAATTACCGTTGAAGGAATTAAAATCACCTCTAAATATAAAAATATAAAATCTGCAGAAACCATTGGTGAAACCCTGTATGATGATGAGGTTACCGAATTTCAAGCGCAAATTCCCTATAGAAATACAGTAGCTTCCGAACAAGGTTTGGGTTTTTGTTTTGTGGCACGGAAAAATGATTTCGAAAGTTTTATTCCCGTTAGGGCAAAAATGAATAAAGCCCGTACCGATTTATCGTCGTCTTTTGAGAGGATCGATACGATGGATATGGACAAAATCTGGTTAAATTTTTCGGAAGAGAAAATCCAAAATATAGTGGTTAAAACGCTTCAGATTGATCTTTTGATTCAAGAGCATTTTATAGAATCGAGTGTACCTAATTTAGGTCGTGCTTTGGAACTTCAAAAATCAATTATTCCGCATTTAAAAGACGCTTTTCTCTACTTTTCAGACAGCAGACGTACCTTGGTTCGCAAGAACTTAGAACCTCTAAGTATAGTAGAAAAACCGATTAAACTCTTTTTTAAATTAACTGAAAGTGAGTGGTTTTACAATCTTAAAGCGATGATAGAAGTCGAGGATAAGAAATATAATATCAATGCCTCAAAGGTGATTTTAGCTCCAACTTTTGTCAAAATAGCCGACAAACTCTACCCTATTGAACAGGCCGATTTGTCCTTGGCATTACAACATTATTCAGAAAATGCAGAGGCCAATTATTTTAAAAAAGATTGGATTCAGGTTTCTAAAAATATCATTCAGCCCTTATCTAAAAAATACGAAATTCAGACCACTCTTTTTAAACGCGATAAGACTGCTGTTGAAGAACAAATTTTAGAACGACAAGTATATATTACCGATTTGGGTGGGCAACACATCGTTTTTAAACCTGTAGTAAAATATGGAGAACAACTGATCCCCATTTATAGCCCTGAATTGCTTTGGAGCAGTGAGGATGTGGAAAACCGATCTTACAAAGATAGAAACCAGGCTTTTGAAGACAATTTCCGCGAAGATTTTATCGGTCTGCATCCGGCTTTTGCTACACAAGAAGGCCCCTATTACCTAGAACCCGAGCAGTTGTTTGAAAATTATTGGATGTTGCATGCTATTGATCGTATGAAACAACACGGCGCTGAGGTTTTTGGTGCCAATCAATTGTCGTCTTTTAAGTTTAATATTCATAAACCGGCCATATCCATCAGCTTAAAATCGGATATTGATTGGTTTGATATGGAGATTAAAATCTCTTTTGGAGATCAAAAAGTCGATCTAAAAGAACTGCAAAAAGCCTTTGTCAAAAACACGAATTATGTGCTTTTAGGTGATGGAACCTTAGGCGTATTACCAGAAGAATGGATGAAGAAATTCGCCATCTATTTTAAAGCGGGTGACGTGAAGAAAAACAGCATACAAATGTCTAATTTCCAATTTGGAATTATAGATGAATTGTATGAGGAAATGCATGCTAAACCCGAGTTTTTGGAAGAATTATATCGCAAAAAACAACGTTTACAGCATATCGAATCTATAGAAACCATACCGGTGCCTAAGACCATTAAAGCATCCTTAAGAGATTACCAACAACACGGACTCAATTGGTTGGCTTTCTTGGATAAAAACCAAATCGGTGGTTGTCTGGCAGATGATATGGGGTTGGGTAAAACCCTCCAAACCATCGCGTTTCTGGAATATCTAAAAAGAAAAGATAAAAACACCTTGCCGTCGTTGATCGTTGCGCCAACCTCCTTGGTGTTCAATTGGAACAACGAAATTGCCAAGTTTTGTCCTTCCCTAAAAGCTCTGAATTTCACCGGATCTAGCCGCATGGAACATCGGGAAGATTTTAATAAGTACGACCTGATCATTTCTACCTATGGATCGTTGTTAAACGATGTGGAATCCCTAAAAGAATTTAAGTTTAACTACGTTATACTCGATGAAAGTCAGGCGATTAAAAACCCCAATTCCAAACGTTATAAAGCGGTTCGTCTGCTCCATTCCAACAACCGTTTGGTATTGACCGGTACACCGATTGAAAACAATACGTTTGATTTGTATGCTCAGCTAAACTTCTTAAATCCTGGTTTATTGGGAAATATGAATCATTTTAGGAATCAATTCTCCGATCATATCGACAAGGAAAAAAATGTAGAAACGGCACAACTCTTAAATAAAATCATTTCACCTTTTATCTTGAGAAGAACCAAAGAGCAAGTGGCTAAGGAATTACCCGATAAAACGGAAAGCGTCATCTTTTGCGAAATGGGTAAAGAACAACGCCAAGTTTATGATTCGTTTAAAAACAAATACCGCGATTATCTGTTGAATAAAATCGATGAAAATGGCGTTGAGAAATCTCAGCTGTATGTCTTAGAGGGATTGACCAAATTACGACAGATATGCAACTCTACGGCATTGATTAACAACGAAGAGGATTACGGGAATTATTCTGCCAAACTCGAACTGTTGATTGAAAACATCAAGGAGAAAACCGGTAAACACAAAATATTGGTGTTTTCTCAATTTGTCAAAATGTTGCAAATTGTAAAAACCAGATTAGAGGAAGAACAAATTACTTATGAATATCTGGACGGACAAACCAGGAATCGTCAAGAGAATGTGGAGAATTTTCAAAACAATGAAGATGTTCGCGTTTTCCTGATCAGTCTTAAAGCAGGCGGAACAGGACTCAATTTAACCGAAGCCGACTATGTGTTTATCGTAGATCCGTGGTGGAACCCAGCCGTAGAAAACCAAGCTATTGACCGTTGTTACCGCATCGGACAAACCAAAAATGTTATGGCATACAGAATGATTTGTAAGGACACTATTGAAGAGAAAATAGTGATGTTGCAAAACAAAAAAACCAAAGTTGCTTCGAGTATCATCTCTATTGATGACGAGAAAAAATCGTTCGATGTCAACGAAATACGAGAGTTGTTTAGTTAAATAGACAGACCATAGTTCATTAAAAACAGGGCCTATTTAAGCCCTGTTTTTTTATTGTAAATCCACATTTTACGAGTTATAAACGGAAATAATCCACTTTATAACTCACATTATATAAAAATAAATTAATTACAATGTATTCGTTTTTAGTTAGTTGTATTGTTTTTTGATTCTGTAAGGAAAAATTTAACAGTCAAATAGTAGTTTAATCAAAAAATTATTGGAAACATTTGTGTCCTCCAACTAAGGAGTTTTACCCATGAAGAAACAAAATCTATATCGTAACCCATTGTTGAGCAACATTCCTTTTGTTGCCGCTACTGCTTTGGTACATACGGTTTCTTCTTTTTCGCGGACATTGCGGCACCGGGCATAATCCATTTAGATTTCTCGGCATTTATTAGAAAAATTCAATTTCAATTGATTTTTCAAACTTACCTATCCAACTTATTGTTTATTTTTTAGAAAGAGAACCGATACTTTTTTGGTTGATGTTCTTGTATTCTAGTGACTTATTCTTTTATTAGATGAATACAGCTCTGTTTACTGTTGCGCAAGCACAGCCTTCACAAGTAGAATATGCTTTGCAGATATGCGAAGAAATGGCGGCATCTGCCCAAGCTAGAGGAACGGGTATTGCCCGTAGAAACCCCGTATATATAGCCCAAAAAATGATAGAAGGTAAGGCCGTAATAGCCTTACATCTAGACGGTACCTGGGCCGGATTTTGCTATATAGAAACTTGGAGTCACGGCAATTATGTTGCCAATTCCGGACTTATTGTTAATCCGATATTCCGAAATGAGGGTTTGGCTAAGGAGATCAAAAGCAAGATTTTCGAATTGTCGAGAACACTTTATCCCACAGCAAAAATATTTGGACTTACAACCGGATTTGCGGTCATGAAAATCAATTCTGATTTGGGATATAGACCCGTTCCCTATTCCGAATTAACTCAGGATGAGTCCTTTTGGAAAGGATGCGAGAGCTGTATCAATTTTTCAATCCTAAGCAGTAAGGAAAAGAAGAATTGCTTGTGCACAGCCTTGTTGTGGAATCCAGAGGAAAAACAACGGGAAGCACAGCAAATAGAGAAACAATCAACGAAACATTCCAATCGATTGATGCGCTTTCGAAAGCGTTTTTCTTTCCTAAAACTCAAATAGCACGCTTTCGAAATCAATGCGAAAGTTATAATTCCAACGAAGTAATTCCCTTTTTAAAATGAACAAAAAAGTAGTTTTAGCATTTAGTGGTGGTTTAGACACCAGTTTTTGTGCGGTATATTTAACTCAAGAACTCGGATTAGAAGTCCATTCTGTGGTGGTAAACACAGGGGGCTTTTCTGCTGAAGAATTAATAGAAATTGAAGCTAAAGCTTTTGCTTTAGGCGTGACTTCACATACGGCACTTCAGCTAACAGAAACATATTATCAAGACACATTAAAATATTTAATTTTTGGCAATGTATTGAAAAACAATACTTATCCGCTATCGGTTAGTGCCGAACGTATATGCCAAGCTACGGCCATAGCCCAATATACAGAAAAGATTGGCGCCACTGCTGTAGCACACGGAAGTACGGGAGCAGGAAACGATCAAGTGCGTTTTGACTTAATTTTTAACATCTTAATTCCCCATGTTAAAATTATCACTCCGATTAGGGATTTGAAATTGAGTAGAGAAGCAGAAATAACCTATTTGGCCGAGAAAGCTGTTTTTATCAATCCAGAAAAAGCTGCGTATTCCATTAATAAAGGGCTTTGGGGAACTTCTGTTGGAGGCGTGGAAACCTTAACTTCTAAGGGGTATTTACCAGAAACAGCATGGCCAACACCGATTTCAAAGACAAATCCCGAAACCGTTGTCATTGGTTTTGAAAAAGGAGAACCGATATCGTTAAATGGTCATGTGATGAGCCCCGTTGCAGTAATACAACAATTGCAACTAGTGGCACAGCCTTTTGGTATTGGTAGAGATATCCATGTGGGCGATACCATCATCGGAATCAAGGGTAGAGTGGGTTTTGAAGCTGCAGCACCGTTAATTTTAATTAAGGCACACCACGCCTTGGAAAAACATACCTTGACCAAATGGCAATTGAGTTGGAAAGAACAATTGGCTGTTTTTTATGGTAACAACCTTCACGATGGACAGTTTCACGACCCCGTTATGCGCAACTTAGAAGCTTTTTTAAGTAGTACTCAAAGTGCGGTAAGCGGTGAAGTTTTTGTCGAATTACACCCACATCGTTTTGTGATACACGGTATAGAATCACCTTTTGATATGATGGCTGCACAGCAGGCTACTTATGGCGAAATGAATGAGGGTTGGACTGGAGACGACGTTAAGGGCTTTTCTAAAATTTTGGGCAACCAGATAAAAACCTGGTATTTATTGAACCATAAAGGGCAAAATAATGAATAAAATCAAAGTGGGAATTATAGGTGGTGCGGGATATACAGCCGGTGAATTGTTGCGAATTTTAATCTTTCATCCAGAGGTAGAAATTGTATTTATACACAGTAAAAGTCAAGCTTCTAAAGATATAGCAACAGTACATACCGATCTTTTTGGCGATACTGATTTGAAATTTAGCGCGGCATTATCCACTTCTGTTGATCTGTTGTTTTTGTGTTTAGGTCATGGCGATTCCAAAGTGTTTCTATCGGAAAACGCCATAGAATCTACAACCAAAATTATCGACTTAAGTCAGGATTTTCGTTGTTCTAATTCAAATCTAAACTTTGTTTATGGATTGCCGGAGTTGTGTAGAAAGGAAATACAACAGGCGCAGAACATTGCCAATCCGGGTTGTTTTGCCACAGCGATTCAATTGGCCTTATTGCCTTTGGCAAAGGAAAGCGAACTAAAGAGTCCGATTCATATTGGTGCAACAACCGGTTCAACTGGGGCAGGACAAGCTTTATCTGCCACTTCACATAACAGTTGGCGTACCAATAACCTGTCGGTTTATAAAGCTTTTGAACACCAACATCTGGCCGAAATCAATCAGAGTTTAGGGGTTTTACAAACCAATTTTGATCAGCAAATTACATTTATTCCACAAAGGGGTGCGTTTGCGAGAGGGATTTTTTCAATAGCCACTTTGAAAACAACGCTTGCTGAAAAGCAACTGAGTGACCTTTATCAAGCTTATTATGAATCCCATCCTTTTACACATGTTTCCGAGCAGGAAATCGATTTAAAGCAAGTGGTTAATACCAATAAGGCATTGCTGTATTTAAAGAAAAGCGGCGAGGACTTGATGGTCGTATCCGCTATCGACAACCTGACTAAAGGCGCCAGTGGACAGGCGGTTCAAAACATGAATTTGATGTTTGGATTGGACGAATCGACGGGATTGAAACTAAAAGCAGCGGCTTTTTAAATGGCTGTGATAAAACGAGTTCAAACTTTAAAATAAAAAGACAGATGATTTTATACGACGTTTACCCATTGAATCCCATTGAAATCACCAAAGGACTAGGCTCTCATGTCTTTGATCAAAAGGGGACTGATTATTTAGATATGTATGGCGGACATGCGGTAATTTCCATAGGGCATTCCCATCCGCATTACGTAAAGAAGTTAACGCAACAATTGCAAAACATAGGCTTTTACTCCAATTCTATAGAAATACCCTTACAGGGGCAACTCGCCGAAAAATTAGGCGCGTTATCCAACGCGAATAACCGCCAATTATTTTTATGTAATTCCGGAGCAGAAGCCAATGAAAACGCATTAAAGTTAGCCTCTTTTTACAACGGTAGAAAAAGGGTTATTGCTTTTAGTGGTGCTTTTCACGGCCGTACCTCCTTAGCCGTAACCGTAACGGATAACCCCAAAATTGCTGCACCCATTAATCAAACTTCGGAGGTAAGCTTTTTGCCTTTTAACGATGTTGAAGCCTTGGAAAAGGTTTTTCGCGAAAGCGGTGAAACCATAGCTGCGGTTATAGTAGAAGGCATTCAGGGAGTTGGAGGTATTCAAGTGGCTACGGATCAATTTCTTCAAACGATAAGAAAATTGACTTCGGAATACGACGCCATCTTTATAGCCGATGAGGTACAGTCGGGTTATGGACGTACGGGATCTTTTTATGCCGTTGATCACAGCGGCGTTGAAGCAGATATTTATACCATGGCCAAGGGAATGGGCAACGGTTTTCCGATTGGAGCCCTGTCGATTTGCGATAAAATTAAACCTTGGCATGGACAACTGGGAACCACCTTTGGCGGTAACCACTTGGCATGTATAGCGGCTATTTCTGTTTTGGAAGTGATGCAACAAGAACAATTGATGAGTCATGCTCAAAAAATGGGTGATTATTTGATGAGCGAATTAAAAAAACTGCCCCTTATTAAAGAAGTCAGAGGAAGGGGATTGATGATCGGTATAGCATTGCCGGTTGAATGGGCAAATCTGCAAAAAGAGCTGTTGTTCCAAGACCACATTTTTACCGGAAATGCCGGTTCTCAAGTGATTCGATTATTGCCTGCGTTGAATTTGAGTTATACCGATGCCGATAGATTTTTGGAATGCTTTTCTAAGCGGCTTCAAAAATACTAAAACCGACGAATTGATCGAGGAGTTTATGGTAACTCCATCTAAAAACCCCGTTTAAAAGCATTTAAAATGAAACAATTTTTTTCCGTAAAAGATATCAACTCGATTAGCGCTATAGTCAATGAAGCTTTAGCATTAAAAAGAAACCCGTTTTCTCATGAGGATTTGGGAAAACACAAAACCTTGGGGCTTGTGTTTTTAAATCCGAGTTTGCGTACGCGTATGAGTACGCAAAAGGCCGCTTTACAATTGGGTATGCAAGTGATGATGATGAATCTAAATCAAGACGGCTGGGCGTTGGAAACCCAAGATGGCGTAGTGATGAATGGAACTAATGTGGAACATATACGCGAGGCAGCTGCCGTTATGGGAGTCTATTGCGATGTGTTGGGACTGCGTTCTTTTCCAAATTTGCAAAATCAGGAGCAGGATTATAGTGAGACTTTATTTAATAAATTCCAGCAATACAATAAAAAACCGCTCATCAGTTTGGAGAGTGCCACCTTACACCCCTTGCAGAGTTTAGCTGATATAATCACTATAGTGGAACACCTAAAACCGGGCGTTAAACCCAAAGTGGTTTTAAGTTGGGCGCCGCATATCAAACCTTTGCCCCAGGCTGTAGCCAATTCGTTTTCACAATGGATGTGTAAAGCACAAGAAGAGGGATTGATTGATTTTATAATTACGCATCCGGAAGGCTATCAGTTAAAAGACACTTTTATAGCGGGAACAACAGTAACCAACAATCAAACGGAAGCCTTAGTCGATGCCGACTTTGTTTATGTAAAAAATTGGTCGAGTTATCATGAATACGGTCAAATACTTCCCGTTGAGGAAAACTGGATGCTCGATCAACAGAAATGGCAATTGACAAATCAGGCCAAGGTCATGCATTGTTTGCCGGTACGTCGCGATTTGGAATTGGCTTCGGAACTGTTGGACGGTAAGGATTCTTTGGTTATTGAACAAGCAGAAAACAGAATTTGGGCTGCTCAGGTGGTTTTAAAGCAAATTTTGGAAACCCTAAATACAGCCGTATGAAAAAACTAACCATCGTAAAAATAGGCGGACAGATTTTGGATGATGAAACGGCTTTATCGGAATTTGTCTCCTTGTTTGTACAACTTAGTGGAGAAAAGATACTCGTACACGGAGGCGGTAAATTAGTTACCGAATTGGCGGTAAAAATGGGGATAGAACCGCAGTTGATTGAAGGAAGGAGAATTACAGATCAAGCCTCTTTAAAATTGGCAACCATGGTCTATGCGGGTTTTATCAATAAAAACCTCGTGGCACAATTGCAGCAAAAACACTGTAATGCTTTGGGGTTAACCGGTGCCGATGCGCAATTGATACAAACTCAAAAAAGACCGGCAACCCCAATTGATTTTGGGTGGGTTGGAGACTTATATGCTACTTCCGTTGATGCCGAGCGCATTGCACAATTTTTGGAATGGGGACTTTGTCCGGTTTTTTCAGCCATAACACACGACGGTCAAGGGCAATTGCTCAATACCAATGCCGATGATATCGCGGCAGCCTTAGCCATAGCTTTGACACAATACTACGAGGTTTCTCTGCTGTATTGTTTTGAGAAAAAGGGTGTTTTAAGCGATATCAACAACGAGAATTCGGTTGTTCCATTGCTTTCCTTTAGGGACAAAGAACAGTTGTTGAAACTGGGAATTATAGCCCAGGGAATGATTCCCAAAATAAACAATGCCTGGAAGGCTTCTCAAGCGGGAGTTACTTCGGTACGAATTCAAAAAAGCGGCGATTTATTAAATCCCGATTCAGGAACCCGAATACAATTTTAACATGATACAGACTTTGGTAGGCGAAAGCTTGGAATTATTAAAACAGCTCATAGCCACTCCGTCCTTTAGTAAAGAGGAGGAGCAAACGGCAACGATTATAGAAAAATACCTCAAATCAAAAGGTATAAAAATCCAACGCGAGCTACATAATATATGGGCGTTTAACCAACACTTTGACTCGGACAAGCCGACAATTTTATTAAATTCCCATCACGATACGGTACGCCCTAATGGCGATTACACCCGCGACCCCTTTAATCCGGAAGTTATAGACGGAAAATTATACGGTTTGGGAAGTAATGATGCCGGAGGCTGTTTGGTTTCCTTAATAGCTGTTTTTTGTTTTTTTTATAAGCAAACGGATTTAAAATACAATTTCTGTTTGGCAGCAACCGCTGAAGAAGAAATCTCGGGTCATGACGGTTTAGAGCGTATTTTGCCCCAGTTGGGGGTTTTGGATTTTGCTATAGTTGGCGAACCGACCCAGATGCAATTGGCTGTAGCCGAGCGCGGGTTAATGGTGCTGGATTGTCGTACCTACGGTAAATCCGGACATGCTGCAAGAGAAGAAGGAGACAATGCGATTTATAAAGCGATGACAGACATAAGTTGGTTTAACACTTACCAATTTGCGCGTATATCCGAATTATTTGGAGCGGTTAAAATGAGCGTAACCATGATACAGGCGGGAACGCAACACAACGTGGTACCGTCGGTTTGCGATTTTGTGGTCGATGTCCGTGTAACGGAGGTCTATACCAATGAAGAGTTGTTGGAATTGATTCAGCACTTTGTGCAATCGGAGGTCAAAGTGCGTTCCATCAGACTCAAACCTTCGTCTATACCGTTGGAACATCCAATAGTTAAGGCGGGAGTGCTGTTAGGCAAGAACACTTACGGTTCGCCTACGACCAGCGATCAGGCTTTGTTGGACATTCCGTCTTTAAAACTCGGCCCGGGTAACTCGGCCCGCTCGCATACTGCAGATGAATTTGTTTATATAGCGGAAATTGAAAACGGCATTACAGACTATATTAAAATTTTACAACAAATCGTTTAAAGAATAAGCCCATGAAACTTTGGCAAAAAGACACCGCAGCAAACACCACAGTCAATGCCTTTACAGTAGGAAAAGACCGTGAAATGGATATGAATCTGGCTCCTTTTGACGTACTGGGATCCTTGGCGCATACCATCATGTTAGAGAAAATTGGGTTGTTGACAACAGCAGAACTCAACGAAATTCAAACCGCTCTAAAAGCGATTTACAAAGAAATAGAGCTAGGTACCTTTGCTATAGACGATGAGGTAGAGGATATCCACTCACAGATAGAATTATTATTGACCCAAAGAATCGGTGAAGCAGGAAAAAAGATACACAGCGGCCGTTCGAGAAACGATCAGGTTTTGGTTGATTTAAAACTGTATTTCCGCTTTGAAATTCAGCAAATTGTCGAAAAAACCAAAGTGCTTTTTGAGCGTTTTCAGCTGTTAAGCGAACAGCATAAGGCGGTTTTAATACCGGGTTATACCCATTTTCAAATAGCGATGCCGTCCTCCTTTGGTTTGTGGTTCGGCGCCTATGCCGAGAGTTTGACCGACGATTTGGAAATGCTATTAGCCGCATGGAAAGTGACCAATAAAAACCCCTTGGGCTCGGCTGCGGGCTACGGTTCTTCTTTTCCTTTGGACAGACAACTGACCACCGAGCTATTGGGTTTTGATAGCATGAACTATAATGTAGTATATGCGCAAATGGGGCGTGGAAAAACCGAACGTGTTTTAGCACAAGGACTGAGTGCCATAGCCGCTACTTTATCCAAATTTGCCATGGACGGCTGTTGGTATATGAGTCAGAACATGAATTTTATTCGTTTTCCCGATGAGCTAACAACCGGTTCCAGTATAATGCCCCATAAAAAAAATCCCGATGTCTTGGAATTGGTACGTGCGCGTTGCAATAAAATTCAGGCTTTGCCCAATGAGATTGCACTGATAACCACTAACCTGCCTTCGGGCTACCACAGGGATTTACAATTGTTAAAAGAAAACCTTTTTCCAGCCTTTACCTCCTTAAAAGAATGTTTGGATATGTTGGATTTGATGTTACAAAACATTCAAATCAATCCCTGTATTTTAGAAGATGCAAAATACGATTATTTGTTTAGCGTTGAGGTGGTTAATCAACAGGTTTTAGACGGAGTTCCCTTTAGAGAAGCCTATAAAAATATTGGGTTGGCCATCGAATCGGGTACCTACCAACCTGCTAAGGAGGTTAATCACAGCCATCAAGGCAGTATCGGCAATTTGATGAACGAGGCAATCGCTAAGGAATTCGAAAAGAATTATGGTGCGTTTGATTTTGCCACAGTGAACAGCCGCCTTTTAAAATTGTTGGAGTAAAAACAAGTCCGTTTCATTTGTCGAAACGGACTTGTTCATTTGTCAATACTGTCAATCGGTCCATTTAATCAGTTCTTGAAGAGTATTGTTGAAGTATCCGAGCATCGTGTAGCTACAGGTGTATTGAAAGTGTGGGGCATCGTCATTAATCCGATCTCGTAGACCCCATCCTTTGATGCCGCCGATCCAGAATTTGACGCCGTGATAGTGGTATCTGGGGGTTTCTGGCAGTGAGGCCAAATCCTCGCTTGGAATATCAAAGATGTAATCTGTATCTGGAGAATAAAAGTTCCAAAAGGGTATATAGGGCGGCGGGTCTGTCGAATAAAACGGAAATTGAAAACCGGGATTGTTATGTTTTAAAGTGTATTTTTCACCGGGTTCAATAATTATTTTAACTTCTTTATCGTAAAACCAAAAATGCTCCAAGGCATTGCTGCCGTTGCGCACTTGTATCATATAGACGACTACGGTTTTACTCGATTGATTCGAAAATTCCACAATTCTAGCTGCATAGGATTGGCATACGAATAATAGGCAGCTGGCTATAAAAATAAATTTTTTCATAAGGTCAGTTTTAAGGTTAATATTTAAAATCGGCATACTGGTGAAACGCGCGTTCAATCATCAGCTCGGTTCCCATATTACTGAGTTCTTGATTGCTGTAGCCCAGTGAAATTAGAAAATCCCGTGCGGGTTTTTCCAGATGTGAAAGAATTTGCTTTAACGACCAAGACGGCTGTTGGTCGGCGGCGTGATAATAGGCCGTTTGAAAAGCGATATATTCCGGTGTTTTTGTCGAAGTAGGCGTGTTAATAGTAACTTCGTGACCAGGATTAGTGGTAGTGCTCTCATCTTGAATACAAGAAGACAATAAAATTGCTACGGTACCCATCAAAGTACCCAATACTAATTTTTTCATGTTTTCGGGTTTTTTATAGTTAATATTACTCACGGAAATATATTTATTTATTTTTCAAAATCTGTGATTATATCAAATTTTAACAGAATTTCAGGTGTTAAAATTTATTTCTACTGCTTTTTAGTGTTTTTTATTTGTTTTAGTCTTTGCTTTTTTTATATTAGTAAACTGGTATAAAGTTGTATGTGTTAAAATTTTTGTTTCGATTAGGTGCGGAAAAACGTAAAATATTCTCTGGCTGTTTGGATAACCGGAATTCTTTAAAAAACAAATGGAACATATAACATTTTATAGTATGAGAGCAGTTTGTTTTTATAAATAGGAGTAGTTATGCGTAAGAGGGGTTTTTTAAGGGTTTTTTTTTTAGGAATGTTGACGGTTTGTTTTGGTGTACAAGCCCAGTCTTTAGATCCGGATTTGAATTGTGAGAATGCCGTAGAGATTCCGGTTAATACGGGGGTGGACTGTCTGCAATATGCCAGGGGTTCTTTTGAGCATGCGGGCATGCTTCCCTTGGGTTTGACTTGTGGAAGAGCGGTTTCTACCATACAGAAAAAGAATTTGTTTCGGTTTCGGGCTGCCGCAGAGACCCATTTGTTTAGTGTTTTTGATGCTCGATCGGATGTTTTACCAGAGACCCGGACTTCTTTCTTTTTTACAGGTGCGGTTTATACGGACTGCAATTTTGATAGTCCGGCTAAAATATGTTTTGCCTTCTTTGCTGCGACGGAATTGGATAGCGATGATTCAGAAACGTGGTATATGGTTCTAAGTGAGTTGGTAGTGGGGCAGGAGTATTACCTGGTTTTGGGAGGAAATGCAAATATTTACTATAACAATATAACTTACAATAACGATTTGCGCTTTAAGGTTTGTCTGCGGGCAGCTGAGGTTCCCTATGTACAGATCGAGGCTAACGATGCCATGACTGAAAATGTGGATTGGGTGGAAGAAAAATTCCTGTATTCGGACTGCGATAATATTTTTTCCAACATTCGTTTTCAGGCTGGTGATGGGCAAAACGACTTTAATTCCATCGGTTATTTTAATAAAAACAATTCGACTTTTCTATTGGAAAAGGGCATCGCCTTATCCACTACAGATTTGAGTATGAATCTTTCTGCTGGATTGCTGGCTTTGCGTTTTCAGCAAAATAGTCCGCCTTGGACGGGTGATGCCGATTTAAATGCCTTGCAATTGGAGATTCCGGGCCAACAACAGTTACAACCCAGTGCCACAGCAGTATTGGAGTTTGATTTTATTGCTTTAAGCGATGCTTTAGATATCAATTATCTTTTTACTTATCCTTATGCAATGGATCGTATGCAATATATAGGTATTTGGTTGACGGATTTAACCACTCAAAACAAGCAGAACATAGCCAGAGTTCCCGGAACAAATCTTCCCATTCATCAGGAGTTGGTCATTGATAACTATCCCGAATTACTAGAGCCCAATATAACTTCTTTTTGGAACAATCCCTTAATTTATTGGTTATCAAATTCAAAGGTTTTTCCAACCAAACCCACGGTGTTAACCGTCGGTAGAAAATACCGACTAAAGTTTGGAGTTGGCAGTTTAGATGTTTTTTTTGCTCCTAACCTTGGATTCGCGATGTTTATCCAAGATTTCGAGCAACAATTAAATGATGTGGAGCTCAGCATTGTTGATCAAGCGGATTTATGCACGGGTAAACCTTGGCTGATTAAGGCCAATACCGAACAATACGGGGAGTTAAAAAGGACAATCAGTTGGTATAGGAACGGTGTTTTGATAGGCGGAGCGCGGGATTCTGTTTTGGAGGTTACTCAATCGGGTGAATACGAAGTGCGTATCGCCTTTTCGGATATAAACTGCGAACGGTCGGCAGTGATCAGTCTGCCTTCGAATATCCATACCGATGTGGTTGATCCTAAAGCTATTGAGGTTTGCAGGTATTCACTTCAAAATCGCGCAGTTGATTTAACCGCAGTGAGCGAAGCCATGTTTTTGGACAATCGAGAACAGTATGATATAGAATATTACAGCAATAGGGCCGATGCCGTTGCGCGTGAGCATCAGATAGAAAATGCCGCGGCT
>NZ_JAHKRA010000007.1 GCF_019345525.1 Flavobacterium sp. NKUCC04_CG
CGAAAGGATTCGTTCGGCAGCGGGGGTTTAAGAGTTGAATATTAGAATATTGATTTGCCACACGAAAGGATTCGTGCGGCAGCGGGGAAAGGATTCGTGCGGCAGCGGGGGGTTTAAGAGTTGAATATTAGAATATTGATTTGCCACACGAAAGGATTCGTGCGGCAGCGGGGGTTGAATATTAGAATATTGATTTGCCACACGAAAGGATTCGTTCGGCAGCGGGGGGTTTAAGAGTTGAATATTAGAATATTGATTTGCCACACGAAAGGATTCGTTCGGCAGCGGGGGTCTCGAACATAAAAAAGGAGGATTGATGAATGAGACTCTGAATAGCTCGTTAAGCACTGACGTTAAAGAACGTGGACAAATCGTTGGTGGTGGGTATGGACCATTAGGAGCTACGTCGGGGGATGGAGTTTATAAACAATCTAATCTATCTAAAGACAATTATAAAGGGAATATAAAAAATCAGGTAAACAGTTTTATAGATTCAAATAAGATTAAATAAAATGGATAAAATAAATAAAGTCTTGTTCTGTATATCAGTGTTATTGTTGGTGACTTCTTGCGAATTAAAAAAAGATTTTATGAATATTGATTTTCAGTATTATACAGCTTGTGTACCTAAGAGTTGGAATGAAATTTATATTGAGGGTATTGATTCTCAAGTTAATGCTTTGCTAACAAAAAATGGTGATACAGTGTATTTTGATTTCGGAAAGTACTCACAAAATTTTGATGAAACGATTAAGGTTTTTAGTAAAGAACAGATAAAGAAATATGACTCCTTAGGGATGAGTTTAGAAGGATTGTATTCTTCACACACACCGGAAATAGACCAAATGCAAGGAGTTTTTTTAGAGTGCTACTATTATTATGATACTATTAATGGGAATATAGCAAAAATAAAAATACCTAAAAGAACAAATAAAGGTGGGGAAATAGGAGCTTGTTTTCAAGCAATAGGTGAAAATAGTTTAACTATTGTTGCTAAAGATTTGACAATAGAAGAACAGTTTGATTTAATTAAAGTTTTTGAGAGTATTAGATTTAAGTGATTTTGTATCCCCCGCTACCGCACGAATAATGTCATTAAGTTAATGTGTTAAACAGTTGATTTCCATGTGTTTAAACTTATTTTTTTAATAGTGATTTCGTATATTTACTTGACAACCAAGTAGTCAATCTCCCGGCAGTGCCCGAATTCTTAAATAATTACAGGGATAGGTATAATCCTAGTTTTCACTTTGTACTGTACTTATTAATTTTGCAGAATCTTTTCGACCTTATAAAAAATCCGTTAAGAAATCACTGCAACGGAGCCGAAAAAAGATTTTGTGTTTGACCGAAGGGAGTTAAAATCTTTTAGGCGTAGTCAAGTGATTTTAGGAATTTTTTATAGTGTCTTGACTTTTTGCTTCGTTTTGTGTCAAGACAAAATGAAGAGAATTTTAGCACACTCAATCTTTGAAAACAAAATTTTGCTCGAACGTACCCCGCTACCGTACCAAATAAAATTCGACGGAGTCAATCCCTTGGTGTGGTACGAATAAACAAAAAATCCCAACCGTAAACAGCTGGGATTTTGTTTTATATACACTGTACAAAAAAAGGTATAAAAACCCCTTAAAGCTTTACAATTCCTTTTTCAATCATCTCCAGCATAACGGGAGAAGCATTTTTAAAGGTAGGTGCTTGTTCGATAAGACTCCCTATGTTTTTCTTATTGACTTTAAAAGTTAAATCTTGTTCTGTAGTAAACAGTAGGGCGGTTGTAAACGGTTTTTTTATGTAAGAACTCAAAAGCATAAAAGTTTCGTCAACCGTGTGAAAACTCTCTATTTCTTCAGTTTTGTATCGGGATGTAAGGGCAAAGTTATAACCGCCGGTTTCCAATATATTTAGGCGTACATAAATATTCTTAAGATCCGTATCCCCCATGGTTTTTGCCATAGTTAACTTGGCGAAGGTGCCGTCGTTAATACTTGACTTGACTTGTTCAAAAAATTGACTAAAAACAGGGATATATAACATCGTGCTAGGGTTTGAAGGACAAAATTACATTAAGTAACGAAATAGCCCCTGCTTTTCGCGTTTTTTTTACGAGAAAAGATTTTAAATGTTTTAAGTATTCTTAAGTGCAAGCAGTAAAACAGCAACTCAATTATTGCAAACTCTTTTTTCTTAATTGAAGTCCTAAAGCGACAGCCGATATCGGAGTACTGAGCAATGAGGTGATATAAAGAGTTCCCGCTAAATCTGGATTTCCGGAAACTGTAAAAAATACCGCGATAAAAAACAGTGCCACACTGAGACACAACCAAATGCTTATTAGGATAGTCACCGTAAAATTATTAGTTTGTTGCATCTTCGTAAATAGTATTGTTGATTTTGGTATAAAAACTTAAAAATATATAACTTATTGCAAGTTTAATATTTAATTAGGTACAAAACAAATAAATAATTATGCAAAACGGTTTTTTATCTAAAAAGGGAGGATTGCCGTAGTTAATGCGCTATTTAGAGCCATTCTAAGGTTTTTTGCAAAAGTGATTTTGTAATTTTACTTCAACAAAAATAAACTAACAATTCCATGGACTTTTTTTATCAAGACCCTTATCCAATCCAGAAGGATACGACCACTTACCGTAAAATCACTTCCGATTTTGTACAAGTAGAAAATTTAGGCAATCGTCAAATTTTAACCGTTGATCCTCGTGGATTGGAATTGTTAGCTGAGACTGCGATGGACGATGTTTCCTTTATGTTGCGCACCGCACATTTGGAAAAACTGCGCGCCATATTGGACGATCCGGAAGCTACGGACAACGACCGTTTTGTGGCCTATAACTTACTTCAAAATGCTGCTGTGGCTATAGAGGGGCAATTGCCTTCTTGTCAAGATACCGGAACGGCTATTGTTGTGGGAAAAAAAGGAGAAAATATTTATACAGGTGTAAACGATGCCGAATGGTTGTCTAAGGGAATCTTTAATGTGTATCAAAAGAAAAACTTGAGATATTCTCAGATTGTGCCGATCAGCATGTTTGAAGAGAAAAACTCCGGATCCAATTTACCGGCACAGATTGACTTATATGCTACTACAGGAGCGGCTTATGAGTTTTTGTTTTTGGCTAAAGGTGGTGGATCGGCAAACAAAACCTTTTTATACCAAAAGACCAAATCGCTGTTGAACGACAAGTCAATGGCCGAGTTTATACGTGAAAAAATAAAGGACTTAGGAACCTCTGCTTGTCCGCCTTATCATTTGGCGTTGGTCATTGGAGGAACCTCTGCGGAGGCCAATTTAGCAGCTGTTAAAAAAGCTTCTGCCGGATATTACGACCATTTACCCACTACGGGTAATATGGGCGGACAAGCCTTTAGAGACTTAGAGTGGGAAAAGCGACTGCAATTAATTTGTCAGGAGTCGATGATCGGAGCGCAATTTGGAGGTAAATATTTTACACATGATGTGCGGGTGATTCGCTTGCCTCGCCATGCGGCTTCTTGTCCGGTTGGATTGGGGGTTTCCTGTTCTGCCGACAGAAATATCAAGGGGAAAATCACAGCGGAAGGGATTTTTGTAGAACAATTGGAGCAAAACCCTGCGCGTTTGTTGCCAGCGGTTGCGCCACATCTCGAGGCTCCAGTAGTGATTGACTTGAATATGCCTATGGATGATATTTTAGCTGAATTGACTAAGTATCCGATTAAAACGCGTTTGATGTTAAACGGAACCGTGATTGTAGCACGTGATATTGCACATGCGAAAATCAAGGAGATGTTGGACAATGGGGAAGAGATGCCAGAGTATTTCAAAAACCATCCCATTTACTACGCAGGTCCAGCAAAAACTCCGGAGGGAATGGCTTCAGGAAGTTTCGGACCAACCACTGCGGGAAGAATGGACCCTTATGTCAAAGAATTTCAAGCAGCAGGCGGTAGTAAAATCATGTTGGCCAAAGGAAACCGCTCGAAAGACGTCACCGAAGCCTGTGAACAGTTCGGTGGATTCTATCTCGGTTCTGTAGGTGGACCAGCGGCGATACTGGCCAAAGAAAATATATTAAAAGTTGAAGTCGTTGACTTTGAGGAACTCGGCATGGAAGCGGTGCGAAAAATCACCGTAAAAAACTTCCCTGCCTTCATCATCACCGACGATAAGGGCAATGATTTTTTTGCCAACTTATAAATGAATCATTAAGAGCCATCCCTTAGGGTGGCTTTTTTGTTTTTGGACGTTCCCCTACGGGTCAGGTGTTCCGCTATATCTTTGGCGTCGCTACCGCTTTGCCAAAGGATGCCGCTCCACCCCTTAACGCGAATAGGGTTGATAGCCATTGCGAAAAGATATATATTTGCTTGACTGCTAAAACACCTATATACCATGACGATAACTGCCTTGATGTCCACGCCATTCGGAACCCTTTTTCTCGAAGCCGATGAATTGGGAATGACTCAAATTCGAATGGCAACAATTGCAGACGTTGCTACTGAGAATACTTCGAAATACATCGATGCAACACAAACACAACTCACAGAATATTTTGAGGGAAATCGCCAAACTTTTGATTTGTGTTTGCATCCAATCGGTACCGATTTTCAACAAAAGGTATGGCGGGAATTGCAAAACATTCCCTACGGTAGGGCGGTATCTTATCTCGAAATGTCCAAGCGATTGGGCAATGTTAAAGCCATACGTGCAGCGGCAAGTGCCAATGGTAAAAATCCTTTATTAATCGTTATACCGTGCCATCGCGTTATTGGAAAAGACGGTTCGTTAACCGGATTTACAGCGGGCTTGGCGGTTAAAAAATGGCTGTTAGAACACGAGTCCGAAGCCAAACAGCAATCTTTGTTTTAAAGAATCCATTGCGAATACAATAAAATTAGTATTTTAGTGTGCAAATTAAATATAAACCGATGAAAAAACTGTTTAAAATACTTAAAATCGTAATAATTACGTTGGTGGCTATCGTTGCTTTGATGTATATTTTTAAAGTAGATTATTTAATTACAGCCGTTCGAACCGTTTATTTTCACGGACATAAAACCGCTTTCTTAGACGATTATAAATATTTCCCCAACCGAGAAATCAAAAAAGACATAGCCCAACCCTGGCAAATGGCTATAGATTACAATACCGTTCCGGCAACAGAACGATTGGAAAAAACCAATAAAGACTTGAAAACCGTCGCTTTTATGATTATTAAAAATGACAGTATTTGGTATGAGAGTTATTACGACGGTTACGATAAAGATTCCAAAAGCAATTCATTTTCTATGGCAAAAAGCGTGGTTTCTGCTGCCTTGGGTAAAGCCATACAGGAGGGTAAAATCAAGGGATTGGATCAAAAGCTTATCGATTTCTTACCCGAATTGGAGGGGGCTTACAAAGACCAAGTTACGGTAGGTGATTTGTCGTCCATGGCTTCTGGATTAGATTGGGATGAGCAATATTACAGCCCACTTTCAATCGTAACCAGAGCGTATTTCGACAAGGACTTGCGTAAGGTGATGATGGGGTTGCAAATCAAAAACCAGCCCGGACAACACTTTGAATATAAAAGTGGCGATACCGAATTACTAGCGATGGTTTTGGAAAAAGCGGTAAAAAAACCATTGGCCGACTATGTTTCTGAAAAATTTTGGCAACCGATGGGCGCCGAAAATGACGCTTTATGGCAATTGGATCACGACGGAGATGGCATTGAAAAGGCCTATTGTTGTATTGCTAGTAATGCTAGGGATTTTGCGCGTTTTGGAAAATTGTATAAACAATATGGAAAATGGGAGGGACAACAGCTTTTAGACAGTGCTTTTGTGGCCAAATCCATACAACCGCGTTTTCCCGAAAGTCCTCAATACGGATACGGCTGGTGGCTTAATAATTACCGCAACAAACACATGTTTTATATGAGAGGCCATTTGGGGCAATTCGTAATCGTTATTCCTGAAGACGATATTATTATTGTACGACTGGGGCATTTAAAAGGATTGGAGACCGCTGAAGATGCACACAGTAAGGACTTTTATATTTATGTGGATGAAGCTTACCAAATGCTGTCTAAAAGAAAATAACATGATTGATAAAATTCCCTTAGAGCATATCTTGTTTTTGGATATAGAAACCGTCCCAGAACAAGAACAGTATGAAGAATTGGATGCCGAAATGCAATTGCTCTATGAAGCCAAAACGGCCTATCAACGAAAGGAAAACACTACGGCAGAAGACTTTTATTCCCATGCCGGTATTTGGGCTGAATTTGGCAAAATTGTATGTATTTCCGTCGGTTATTTTGTGTTTAAAAACGACATTCGGCAGTTTCGGACCACCTCTTTTTTCGGGAAGGAACCGCAGTTGCTAAAGGATTTTAGTGCACTGTTGGAAACGCATTTTAGCAAACCTCAATATGTGTTATGCGGACACAATGCTAAGGAGTTCGACTACCCATTCCTAGCGAGACGCATGATAATTCACGGATTGAAAATTCCATCAAAACTCAATTTGTTTGGAAAAAAACCTTGGGAGATACCGCATTTGGATACTTTGGAATTGTGGAAGTTTGGCGATTTTAAACACTATACATCTTTAAAACTATTGACAAAGATATTGGGAATCCCTTCGCCTAAAGACGATATAGACGGTAGTCAAGTTGCAGCTGTCTATTATAAAGATAAGGATATCGATCGCATTATAACCTATTGCGAAAAAGATGTCGTTGCTGTTGCACAGATTGTTTTGCGCTTTAAAAGACAAGAATTATTGGTTGAAAATGAATTATTTTCAATTTGAGTTAAAGAAAAGTTAAAAATTGAATTTCAATAGGTTAGTTGGTAAAACATCGTCAAATTTGTGACATCAAAGAAAAAAAAATGAACACTAATAAACATTATTCATCAAATTTTACCATGTGGATTCTATCCGCGAGGGGTCTTGTTGTGTAATTTTATTTCAGTATAAAATATATATTTAGAGCCCTCGCCTTTTGCGAGGGCTTTTTTTTTTACCGTATTTTGAAAACAGCGTTTTTGGTAAAATAGGAGTTAGAGCCAAAATGTTGGTTTCGCTAAATACCGGCAAAGTTGATTAACAAATTAAAGATGCTGTGTCAAAACAGCCTATAATAATAGATAATAAAAATAACTTATGAATTTCAATTGTATTATTTCAACGTTTATTTCCAAGTGGTCTTATATGCACTTGTGTCTTGCTGGTTGCCTAAAATGATGTGTTTTTAAATTCGTATGAATGAAATAATAAGTCCTTTTGGTAACCGTTCCAAGAGGACTTTTTTTATAGCGTAAAAAGAGGTTTTTTAAATTTTTTAAAATAAAAGTGATGAGTAAAAAAGTAGTAAAAGTATTGGGTTTTTCAGCCAAAGAGAGTCAGTTCGTCGTCAAGTCGAAAGATTTTTCTTTAACCCTAAACAATGAGGTGGGTTTTGTGACTTCAAAACCTTCCAGTTCTGTGGAATTTCTTTTGGCGAGTTTGGCTGGGAGTATTCATGCAGTTGGTAAAGCCGTTGCAAAGGAGCAGGAATTGAATTTAAAGTCGATTCAATTGGAGATATCCGGTGAAATAGAAGTGCTTAAGTCGGATTCGGCCATAGAGAAAAGCAACAAGGGTTTTAAAACGGTACACGTGGTCATCAAGCCTACGTCGAGTGCTTCAATAGTAGCTTTAAAACAATGGATGGATTCGGTAAAAAGGCGTTGTCCGGTTTATGCTACTATGAATAAATCGGCGGCGGTTATATTGACTTTAGTAAAGGAATATGATGAGGTTAAGGTGGCTTAGTCGTCGAAGCGGAATTGGGAGAGAAACAGCGTTCTCTTTCTAAATAATTGTAAAGAGAACGCTATTTTAAAGGCTTAGCATTTTTTATTTTAATACATTGCACTACATTTCAATGATCAATAATAAGCTATGTCACCAACCAAAGTTTTAGAAGTAAAATCTGTTTCCATCGAATTTAAAGTCGATAAAGTATGGAAGCCCATTATCAAAAATCTTTCTTTTTATATCGGTGCCAATGAAATTGTTGGTATAGTCGGAGAGTCTGGTTCTGGAAAGTCGGTGACTTCTTTGGCGTTGATGGGTTTATTGCCCGAGGCGGTTTCTCGTATATCCGAGGGGCAGATTGTTTTTGATCAGGTCGATTTGACTCAAAATACTTCAAGAGATTGGCGGTCGGTACGCGGTCGGAAAATCGCAATGATTTTCCAAGAGCCTATGAGTTCATTAAATCCTTCTATGCGTTGTGGTGCTCAGGTTGCCGAGATGTTGGCAGAGCATACAACCGCTTCTAAAGCCGCTATTAAATCTGAGGTATTGGCCCTTTTTGAAAAGGTAAAACTGCCTGATCCACAGGGAATTTTTAATAAATATCCGCATCAAATCTCGGGCGGACAAAAACAAAGGGTCATGATTGCCATGGCCATAGCTTGTAAGCCGCAGTTGCTCATTGCTGATGAGCCTACTACGGCCTTGGATGTTACCGTTCAAAGGGAAATCATCACCTTATTGCAAGATTTACAACGCGAAACGGCTATGAGTATCTTGTTTATTACTCACGACTTGGCGTTGATTTCTGAAATTGCACAGCGCACTTTAGTTTTATATAAAGGAGAGCTTGTTGAGCAGGGCAATACGCAACAAATTTTTGAAAACCCCACACATATATACACGCGGGCTTTAATCAGCTCGAGACCATCGTTGGATTTCCGCTTAGAGCGCTTACCGACCATATCCGACTTTTTAAACCAAACACCGTTATCCGAGGTTGTCACCGCACAAGAGCGAAAACAGCGTTTGGAAGTGCTTTACCAACAAGAACCCTTATTGGAAATTCGCGACTTGGGAAAGGAGTATTTAAACGGAGGAAATTGGTTTTCGAAATCGAAATTTCAGGCCTTATCCGAGGTCAATTTAAAGATTTACGAAGGCGAGACTTTGGGATTGGTAGGAGAGAGTGGTTGTGGAAAATCGACTTTAGGCAATGCAATTCTTCAATTGGACCGCGCCAGTTCGGGCTCTATTTTTTATAGGGGAAAAGACGTTACGCATTTGTCTAAAAGTGCTTTAAGGGCGTTGAGAAAGGAAATTCAAATTATCTTTCAAGATCCGTATTCCTCACTAAATCCGCGTATCACGGTGGGAAAAGCCATTATGGAGCCTATGAAGGTGCATGGACTGTACGGTTCTGATCGCGAACGAAAAAACAAAACCGTCGAGATATTAGAACGTGTAGGATTAGATGAAACTTGTTTTAATCGTTATCCCCATGAATTTTCTGGCGGACAACGACAGCGAATAGGTATTGCCCGAACCATAGCCTTACAGCCCAAGCTCATCGTTTGTGATGAATCGGTTTCTGCTTTGGATATTTCTGTTCAGGCCCAAGTTTTAAACCTGTTAAACGAACTCAAAGAAAATTTCGGTTTTACTTATCTGTTTATTTCCCACGATTTGGCCGTGGTAAAATACATGTCCGATCAAGTGGCGGTGATGAACAAGGGAAGGATTGTGGAGATGAATGAGGCGGATGCCTTATATCAGCATCCTCAAACGGCCTATACGCAAACCTTAATTGAAGCCATTCCGCGATCAAAAAATTAAATGCGAAATCAAGGGGTTAAAAATAGCCCTTTCAATGGGTGTTGAAAAGGCTATTGTGTTGGATTAGTATCCGGTATAAGGAACTTCTTTTTCGTGAAATACAATTCCGTAATGTTCTAACTCTTGTAAAATCGGTTCGTAAACCTCTTTTTCAATAGGCATTTGCACCCCTGGCGTAGAGATAATTCCCTTAAGTATTTTTATAGCGGCTATGGCAACGGGTAATCCTACGGTTTTAGCCATAGCAGTATAGGTTTGATCGTCGCCAATACAAACCATTTTAGAGTCGATTTCTTTGCGTACACCGTCCAATTCATAACCAAACTTGTGATACATCACTATCATGTCTTTGTCGTGTTCTTTTAAGTCCCAACTATCGCTTAATATCTTTTCCAGTATTTGTGCAGGAGTGGCCTTTTTTAAACCGATAATTTTATCGGGATTAAAAATATCCAATTCCATCAACTTGTCCCACATAATGTCATCTTGATCGAGATTTAAAGCCAATCGCAATTTGATTTCAACCGAATCTGACGGATGGTAAGGTAAATACGAATTGATAAATTCGCGGTACGACATCTGTTCGGAATTGTCTATGGTATAACTGTCATCGGTTAGTCCCAATTCAACAAACATATTCCAAGCTTTGGAATAGCCAACTCTACGTATGGTTCCTCTAAAAACCGTTAGCGCATCGTCCAGTCCGTAAACGGAGCGGTATTTTAGGGAGTCTCTATTGGCATAACCTTCAAAGCGGCCATAGCCTTCGATTTCCATAAACTCCGTTCTTCTGAAAAGCTTGTTATAGGGAATGTATTTGTACTGTCCTTCTTGAATAAATTTTGCGGCACCGCCTTGTCCGGCCAATACCACATTTCTCGGATTCCAAGTAAACTTGTAATTCCATAAATTATCATCCGATTCTGGAGCTACTAAACCACCACAGAACGATTCAAACAAGATGATTTTTCCACCTTTGGCGCGTATTTCGTCTAAGATTTTCATGGCACTCATATGGTCGATACCCGGATCAAGTCCGATTTCGTTCATAAAAACCAAACCGTTTTTCTTAACCTCTTCATCCAAAGCGGCCATTTCTGGACTAATATAGGATGCGGTTACCAAGTGCTTTCTGTAAGTCAAACAATCTTTTGCCAATTCAATATGTAAAAAGGCAGGAAGCATAGAAATGACAATGTCCGCCTTGGCAATCTCTTCTCTACGGCGATCAACATCGTGTAAATCAAGAGCTATAGCAGTAGCATTAGGGTGCTTATTTGTTTTCTTTTGAGCCAATTCTAATGAAAGATCAGCTATAGTCAAATGTAAATTTTCTAAATCGGATTTTTCTAATAGATATTTAATTAGAGATGAAGCTGATCGACCTGCTCCAACAATTAAAATATTTCTCATAATGTGGTTTTTAATTAAAACACGAAAATAGCGATTTCACTAGCGCTAAAAAATAAAAAACCATTTTATTTTGAAAGGAAGTTAATTTAAAGAATTGTATATTTGAAATAAAAAGAACATGGACAAAAAGATATTGGGTTTAGCGGCTCTTTTGGGAGGAATTGCTGTGATTTTGGGTGCTTTTGGCGCTCATGGACTTAAGGCAGTACTCGATGAAAGTCAATTGCTAACCTTCGAAACGGGGGTGCGGTATCAGGTGTATCACGCCTTATTTTTACTTTTTGTAAGTATCACGCCTAGCTGCACTGCTAAGGCAAAAAAAGCTATTGCATATTTGGTTGGTTTTGGAGTGTTGTTTTTTTCAGGCTCCATTTATTTGTTGGCGACTAATGATCTGACGCCTATAGATTTTAAGTTTTTAGGGCCAATTACTCCTGTAGGAGGTCTTTTGTTGATTACGGCTTGGTTTACGGTCGCATATCAGGCATTTTTTGTCAAAAAAGGGATTTAAAACCGATTTTAGTATCGATATTTTTAAATTTATTTCTAAGTTTGCAAACATATTAACAACAACACATTTTATAGATATGAATGTTTCTAAATCTATCTCGTTAGAAAAATACGGCATTGCAGATGCGGTTGAGATTATTCACAACCCTTCTTACGAATATTTGTATGACGAGGAAATTAGCCCAAAATTAGAAGGGTTCGAAAAAGGCGAATTAACAGAGCTTGGAGCAATAAATGTAATGACAGGTGTGTTTACAGGACGTTCACCTAAAGATAAATATATAGTTAAGGATGCGGTTACAGAAAATACAGTTTGGTGGAATTCTCCTCAAAGTGTAAACGACAACAAACCCATCGACCAAAATACCTGGAATGCGCTTAAAGAAAATACAGTTAAGCAACTTTCTAATAAAAAGCTTTATGTAGTAGATGCTTTTTGTGGAGCTAATGAGAACTCGCGTTTAAAAGTGAGATTTATCATGGAAGTGGCTTGGCAAGCGCATTTTGTTAAAAACATGTTTATTCGCCCTACACAGGAAGAATTGGATAACTTCGGTGAGCCAGACTTCGTCGTGATGAATGCGTCTAAGACTTCTTTTGAAAAATATAAGGACTACGGATTAAATTCGGAGGTTTATATTGCATTTAACCTAACAGAGAAAATCCAAATCATTGGAGGTACTTGGTATGGTGGAGAGATGAAAAAGGGAATGTTTGCGATGATGAACTACTATTTGCCTTTGCAAGGAATGGCTTCCATGCACTGTTCTGCCAATAAAGGTAAGGATGGGGATGTAGCGGTTTTCTTTGGTTTGTCAGGTACAGGTAAAACAACGCTTTCAACAGATCCAAAACGCGAATTAATCGGTGACGATGAACACGGATGGGACAATGATGGTGTTTTTAACTTCGAAGGAGGTTGTTATGCTAAAACCATTGACTTGAGTAAAGAACACGAACCGGATATCTATAATGCCATCCGTAAAGATGCGTTATTGGAAAATGTAACGGTTTTAGAAGGGGGTAAAATTGACTTTAAAGACGGTTCTACCACTCAAAATACCCGTGTTTCTTACCCAATTTATCATATTGACAATATTGTTAAGCCGGTTTCTAAGGCTGGACATGCTACCAAAGTAATCTTCTTAACGGCAGATGCTTTTGGGGTAATGCCTCCGGTTTCTAAATTGACACCTGAACAAACAAAATATTATTTCCTTTCTGGGTTTACAGCAAAATTAGCTGGTACTGAAAGAGGAGTTACACAACCTGAACCAACATTTTCAGCTTGTTTCGGTAAGGCGTTCTTATCTTTGCATCCAACCAAATACGGTGAGGAGTTGGTAAAGAAAATGGAGCAGCACAACGCGACGGCTTATATGGTAAACACCGGATGGAACGGAACGGGTAAGCGAATTTCTATAAAGGATACTAGAGCTATTATCGATAGTATTTTAAATGGTTCTATCGAAGAAGCGGAAACGGAAATCGTTCCTATTTTTAATTTGGTAGTTCCTAAAGCTTTAGAAGCGGTAGATACGGCAATTCTAGACCCTAGAAATACCTATCAAAACGCTTCGGACTGGGATACTAAAGCAAAGGATTTAGCGGCTTTGTTCGTTAAGAATTTTGCAAACTATACCGATAATGAAGAAGGTAAATCTCTAGTAGCGGCAGGTCCACAAGTTTAGATTTTTCTTTCTTAAAGATAAAAAAGCCAGATGAGAAATCATCTGGCTTCTTGTTTTTAAGCGATTTTGCGGCTTGTTTTTTTCTAGACAAGGTCTATTAGTAAAAATGGAAAAACTAGCCTTAAAGGCTTTTATAAGGAGTTCTTCGGGCTTGTTTTGGTTTTCTTCTAAAATAAAAGGGCTGTCTCAAAAAGACAGCCCTTTTATTTTAATCTTAAAGTATTTTTATTTAAATGAGTGACTCGTTTGTCGGTTACTATTTATTTGCTTTGGTTATGTATTTTTCCAAAGCCATAGTCATCGAAGGAGCTTCTGGACTTGGTGCCATAATATCCACTCTTAGACCGTGGTCTAAAGCTTCTTTTTGAGTAGTGCTACCAAAGACGGCTATACGAGTATTGTTTTGCTCAAAGTCTGGAAAATTCATAAAAAGAGATTTTATTCCGGTTGGGCTAAAGAAAGCCAAAACGTCATAATACACATCTTTTAAATCTGAAAGATCGCTCATCACTGTTCTGTAAAATACACCTTCAGTCCAGTCGATTTTCAACGCGTTTAAGGTCGTTGGTACATCGGCGTTTAATTGGTCAGAAGCGGGTAATAAGAACTTCTCATCCTTGTATTTCTTGATAAGGGGCGCGATATCTACAAAATCTTTAAGACCTACGTATATTTTTCTCTTTCGATAAACCACATACTTTTGAAGGTAATAAGCTACGGCCTCTGATTGGCAGAAATATTTTAGAGTTTCAGGAACTTTATATCTCATCTCTTCAGCTACACGAAAAAAGTGATCAACAGAGTTTTTGCTCGTTAAAATAATTGCTGTATAATTATTTAAATCAATTTTTTGCTGACGAATTTCTTTTGCGGAGACACCCTCAACATGAATAAAGGGTCTAAAGTCAAACTTCACCTTTAATTTCTGTTGTAATTCGAAATACGGTGAATTTTCTACTTTAGGCTCTGGTTGAGAAACCAAAATTGTTTTCACTTTCATAATTTATGTTCTAATGCTCTAAGATTTTGTAAACCAATAATAAAGGAAAAAATAGGGAGCTATTTCAAGAGTGCAAAGATACAAAATAAAATAAAACAATCTATTAAGAATCAAATTTTGATAATTCCTTAAAAAGATGATGTATAAGATGATGTTTGTTATCATTAATGCAAGCATTATGATGAAAAGGGGGATTTTGCTTGAAAAATCGTTATAAAAAAGAATTAAATTAGCCGGTAATATCAACAAAGAGACATAGGTACGGTAATTAACTTTTTGTAAATTAAATTGTTCAGAAAACTCCTCGATATTAAATGCAATTGCTACAATTTTCTCTATTAAGTATTTGGCTAAAATAAAAAAGGTGATGAAATTTAAAATTCTTAAAAAGGATATCAGCGAGTAATGATTGATATAACCAAAACTCTTTAGGCAGATTTGGACAAAAAAGGTTCCCGAAATCAATTGAACAAAAAACAGGGATATGGTAAAACTGTTTTTGATATTGGAACTGTCTTTGTAAATCTTGGTGTATTTCTCCGAAACGATCAGACGGAGGTATTCCGCAAAGCGAACTTCATAGACATTTCTATTAATTGCTAGAATGCCAAAGCAAAGCAAAAACAATAATGTTGCCCAGTCTTTGTTCTCAATCACTCTTTGGGTTAATGTAATATCCATCATAACGGCTGTAAAATTACTAATTTTTTTTTCAGAAAAGGATATTGTATTTTATTTGTGGAATAACTTTATATAAAAAGTTTACTTTTGCAAGTAAACGCTATTAAAATGCCTCAAGGAGTTGTCATCATACCCACATATAACGAAATCGAGAACATACAGAACATCATTACGGTTACGATGAGTTTACCGGATTATTTTCACGTTTTGGTGGTGGACGATAATTCGCCAGATGGAACTGCGGCGCGAGTTCGGATTCTGCAACAGCAGTTTCCAAACCGGCTTTTTCTCGAGGTTAGGAAGCAGAAGGAAGGATTGGGTACGGCCTATGTACATGGTTTTAGATGGGCATTGGATCGTGCATATACCCATATCTTCGAGATGGATGCCGATTTCTCACACAATCCAATGGATTTACCTTTGCTTTTACAGGCTTGTGAAGAGGGAGCTGCGATGAGTATTGGATCGAGATACGTTACTGGTGTTAATGTGGTCAACTGGCCTCTCAATCGCGTATTGTTATCGTATTTTGCTTCGGTTTATGTGCGATTCATTACCCGAATGAAAATAAGAGATACCACAGCTGGATTTATCTGTTATCGACGGGAAGTTCTGGAAAACATTCGATTAGACAACATTCGTTTTATCGGATATGCTTTTCAAATTGAGATGAAATACCGCGCATTTGTTAGCGGATTTAAGATAGTCGAAGTCCCTATTATTTTTACGGATCGAACACAAGGGGAATCGAAAATGTCAAACGGCATTATTAAAGAAGCCGTTTTTGGGGTAATTACTCTTAGGATAAAACAACTACTAAACAAACTATAATGAATGCATTTTTAATAAAAAACGGACAAATCGTCAATGAGGGTCAAGTCGTTTTCGCAGACATCTTAATTGAAGACGGTCGTATCGCAAAAATAGCTTCGAATATTGACCCTACAAGCCAAATACGCGTAATTGATGCAGCCGGATGTTGGGTATTGCCAGGTATGATTGATGATCAGGTTCATTTTAGAGAACCGGGATTAACGCACAAAGGCGATATTGAAAGTGAATCCCGAGCGGCTATTGCTGGAGGAATTACGTCTTTTATCGAACAACCCAATACCGTACCCAATGCCGTGACTCAAGAGCTGCTAGAGGACAAATATCAAATTGCCAGTCAAAAGTCTTTTGCCAATTATTCCTTTATGATGGGAGGTACAAACGATAATTTGGAAGAGGTTTTAAAGACAAATCCAAGAAATGTTGCGGGTATCAAATTGTTTTTGGGGTCTTCAACTGGAAATATGTTGGTCGATAGAGAAGAAGTACTCGAAAAGATTTTTTCTAGCACTAAAATGTTGATAGCGGTACACGCGGAGGACGAGGCTACAATTCAACAAAATTTAGCACATTATAAAGAGCAATTTGGCGACGATATCGCTGTTGAATGCCACCCTTTAATACGAAGCGCAGAAGCCTGTTATTTGTCGTCTTCTAAGGCGATTGCCTTGGCTAAAAAAACCGGAGCACGTTTGCATGTGTTCCATGTGTCTACCGCGGTGGAAACAGCGCTTTTTAGAAATGACATTCCCCTAAGTGAAAAAAAGATCACCGCAGAAGTGTGTGTACATCACCTTTGGTTTTCTGATGAAGATTATGCGACTAAAGGAAATTTAATCAAGTGGAATCCCGCAGTTAAGTCTGGTGCGGATAGAGCAGCTTTATGGGAAGCCTTGTTAGATGGTCGAATAGATGTGATTGCAACCGATCATGCACCACATACTTTAGAAGAAAAAGCCAAACCTTATAGTCAAGCGCCATCTGGTGGGCCCTTGGTGCAACACGCGCTAGTAGCCTTGGTGGAAGCAAGTAAAAACGGTAAAATAAGCCTTGAAAAAATAGTCGAGAAAACGGCGCATAACCCAGCCATTTTATTTCAAATCGAAGAGCGAGGGTTTATACGTGAGGGATATCATGCCGATTTAGTATTGATTAATCCCAAGTCCAGTTGGACCGTAAGTACTGATAATATTTTATATAAATGTGGATGGTCACCTTTTGAGGGACAAACATTTAGCTCCAAAGTAACACACACCTTTGTCAACGGAGAATTGGTTTATGAAAACGGATTAATTAATGAAAAAAAGTCGGGACAACGATTGTTGTTTCAGAGATAAGAAGCAGCGTATCTTATCCTTACTAGGTTTTTTAAAAGTGGAGACCAAAACGACGACTGTGCATAAAAAAATGAACACCATTATGAAAAAACTAACCTTATTGTGTTGTCTTTTGGGATTAATGTCCTGTAAAAAAGAATTGGAGAAACCGACTAACTTCATCAGCAAAGATAAGATGACCGATATGTTGTATGACTTTGCCGTGTTGGGAGGAATTGAAAACATCAGTGCCTTTTATTCGGATACTACCGTTTCGGTTATTCGTGCCAATACCATTTTAAAAAAATATAAAGTGGACAGTTTAACCTTTGTGGAAAACAACAGGTATTATATTGAATTGGGTGATGAGTCTTATTTTAAAATGCAGGAGGAAATCATGAAGCGATTAGAGGCAAAAAAGGAAGCCTTGAATAAAATAATTAAGGAAGAGCAGGAAAAGGAACAACGTTTAGAAGACGAGAAAAAAGCTAAGGAAATTAAGGATAAGACCAAGGATGTAAAGACCGAGGAAAAGGATTTAAAAACGAAGGGAAAAGACAGTGCTGGCGCTAAAAAAATGATGTCTAAAATGGTGTCTAAAATGAATTCAGATACGATTCGCAAAGCGGTTTTAAAAAGTCAGAAGTAGGAGTAAACGAATAATTTAAAGTTTGGATGATTTTAGAATTATCGTAAACGGTAGAGGAATGAGAAGCTTTTGCGCTAGCGCGTGAATAGCTTCTTTTTTTTGCTGTAAAAAGCGAAATAATATAGTCTAATCTCCAGGCAATACCCGTAGTAAAAGGAGAGGCATAGAGTGTGGGGCGTTTTTTATGTAAATGATCGGCTAGACCATCGAGTAAATCGTGAAAGCTGATGTTTTCTGAAACGACTACATAGTTTTGATTTTGAATGGGGCTATTCATCAGTTTAATCATGATGTTACAAACATCTTCTACAGCAACAACACCAACGGTTCCTTTGGTGTAAAAAGGCATTCCTTTATAGATTTTTTCGAACAATTCTCCAGAACTTTGTTTCCAAAATCCACGGCCAAAGATCACCCCGGGATTCACAATGACAATCGGCAGATTTTCTTGACTGGCTCGCCATACTTCGATTTCGCTACCGTATTTACTAATGGCGTAATCGCTATGTGAAGCATCGGGATTCCAGTTGGAGGATTCGTCTATTTTTTTGTCTTTTTCTATGGTTTCTCCCAATGCAGCTATCGAGCTAACATGGCAGAATTTCTCGATTTTATGAGCGATGGCAAGGTTAACCATATTGGCGGTGCCTTCTATATTGATTTTGCGAAGCAGTTCTTCGTCTTTTGGATCAAAAGAGACGATTGCAGCACAATGGTAAACCCTAGTGATACCAATAAATGCAGTTTCAAGTGAAGGAAGATCGTTGACATCTGCTTTTAGCCATTCTATTTTTTGAAACAAAGCTGCTGCATCGTAGTCTTGAAACAATTGACGTGTTTTTTCAATGTTTTTACCCGTTCTATAGATGGCTCGAACTACTTCGTTTTCTTGAAGTAATTGAAATAATAAATGTGCGCCTAATAAACCGGTTCCTCCTGTGACTAGTATCATATAGAGACAAATGTAAAAGATAAGTTTTACATACTGAAATTTTTTTGAACTAATCGCTTGTTTGTGGATTCGCTTATTTGCTAATAGACGAACAGATAAATAGACGAATTTGCGAATTCAATTGTTTATATTTGTAAAAAATAATATTTAAATGAAGAATTTTATTGAAGAAGTGACTTGGAGAGGAATGCTCCACGACGTGATGCCAGGCACCGAAGAACATTTGTTGGAGCAAATGCGTGTTGCGTATGTGGGAATTGACCCAACAGCCGATTCATTGCATATTGGACATTTAGTAGGGGTGATGTTGTTAAAACATTTTCAATTGGCCGGGCATAAACCCGTTGCATTGATTGGTGGAGCAACTGGAATGGTCGGTGACCCGTCTGGGAAGTCGAACGAGCGTAATTTACTCGATGAAGAAACCCTGCTACACAATCAAAATGCCATTAAAGCGCAGTTAGAGCGTTTTTTAGATTTTAATTCCGGTACGGACAACGCTGCGGAATTGGTGAATAATTATGACTGGATGAAAGATTTTTCATTTTTGGATTTTATTCGTCAAATCGGAAAACACATCACGGTTAACTATATGATGGCAAAGGATTCTGTAAAGAAACGTTTAAATGGTGAATCAGCCGAGGGAATGTCTTTTACAGAGTTTAGTTATCAATTACTACAAGGTTACGATTTCTTGCATTTGTTTCAACAGAAGAAAGTGACTCTACAAATGGGTGGTTCTGATCAGTGGGGCAATATCACTACGGGTACAGAAATGATTCGTAGAGTAGCTTCAGGTAAAGCCTATGCTTTGACTTGCCCGTTGATTACGAAGGCCGACGGTACTAAATTCGGAAAATCTGAAGGAGGTAATATATGGTTGGATGCAGCGCGAACATCGCCTTATAAGTTTTACCAATATTGGTTGAATACTTCGGATGCAGATGCTGAAAAATACATTAAGATATTTACGTTTATCTCCAAAGAAGATATCCTATCACTGACTGCAGAACATCAAGAAGCGCCGCATTTAAGAGTGCTTCAAAAGCGTCTGGCAGCTGAATTAACGACCATGGTTCATTCCGCGGACGATTTGGAAAATGCTATAAAAGCCTCTAATATTTTGTTTGGGAATTCGACTTCAGGCGACCTAAAACAATTAGATCAACAGACCTTTTTAGATGTTTTTGACGGTGTTGGTCAGGCGGAAATTAGTCGTTCGGATATCGATGCGGGATTGAATATCATTGAGGCATTGGCCGCTAAGTCTGGTTTTACCACATCAAACGGGGAAGCGAGAAGAGCCTTGCAAGCCAATTCTATTTCGGTAAACAAAGAAAAAGTAGACGAAGAATACGTCATCAGCACGCAAGATTTAATCAACGACCAATTTGTATTGTTACAAAAGGGGAAAAAGAACTATTTTGTTTTGGTAATAAAATAAATTAAACGACCATCAGGTTACAACCCCTGATATCGGAATGATCAAAGCGACCCAACACTTCGAAAGAATGGTTGGGTTGTTTTTTTCCCAAATCTTGTGTAGCGATAAAAGAACAGGAATTGATATTGGCCAAGTCAATAACATTGATGCCCCCCGCTTTTCCATCGGCTAGGTAGCTCAAGGCGTCCTCGGTATCGCGAATAAGAATATCCATCCACGGTGGACATTCAAAGACCCCGTTGCCCAACGAATAGGCCTGAGAGAGCAGTTCGGTCATGCCGTATTCAGAATGGATTTCGGATACGCCAAATCCCTCGCAAAGCAATTCGTGTAATTCTTCGCGAATCATCTCTTTACGCTTGCCTTTCATACCACCCGTTTCCATAATAACGGTGTGTTGTAAGTTGAATTTTTGGATTTCAATCAGGTCCAATAAGGCGTAAGTAACGCCAATCAATAAGACGTTTTGACCGTCTTTTTCCAATTGTAGTATTTTCGCTATGAGTTCACTATAGTTGTTGAGATAAAAACCGCTTTCGGGTTGATTGGATTGCTCGATCAAATCGTTGACCATATAAATCAACGAAGACCCCTCGCGCTCCAGATAGGATGGCAACAAAGCCAATACCACATAATCTTCTATGTTTCCATAAAAATGAGAAAAAGCCTTTCTAAAACTCAGTTCGTAATAAGCTAAGTCAGTTATGTGATGTTTGCTGGTTACTATACCGGTTGTGCCGCTACTTGTAAATGTGGTTTGTATGGGTAAATCCGAACTCAGTATATCTTTAGTCTTAAAGAACTCAATAGGTAAAAAAGGGATGTCGTAAAGATTTTTTACATCCGAAGGATTTTTCTTAAGCAACTCGCAAAATTGTCGGTAAACACTATTGTTGTCGTATTGAAAACGAAAGGTTTTCAACGCCATTTTTTGGAATTCCTTTGGAGAATTGATTTGGATAATGTCTTCTGCTGTAATCACGACTCAATATTTTAGACAAAAGTACAAATAAAAAAGCATCGAAATTTGTCGATGCTTTGAATATATTTAATAGAAAGACGAACTACCTGATGACTAATTTTCGCGTAGCAGTAGCGTCTTTTTCTTTAATTTTAATGATGTAGACTCCAGGATTGATGTTGGGAAGATTAAGTTCTCTTGTAGTTAATACTGAGCTAAATATTTTCTTGCCTAAAATGTCATAGAGGCCAATTTCCTTAGGTAGATTATTATTACTGGTAATATAAACTTTTCCTGTTGAGGTCGGGTTGGGGTACAGTTGTAGCCCTTCGATACTCTCCGCGGGTTTCGAAACATTAGTTGGATCGGTAACTTGCCCGTAAACGATAGCATTAAAGCTAAATAGGAGCAAGATCGATAAGATATAAAAGTATTTTTTTTCCATAAAACATGATTCTATTGTAAATGTAAGTATTTATTTCAGATATAATTCAAAAAAAAAGCCACTTACATATAGTAAATGGCTTTTTTAACATTTTTGGGGACTAATTTCTTACAAACCGATTGTCCAACCTTTAGCCCATGTCGGAACATCGGCTCCTTTTTCTGCTCCAGTTGCATTGGCATTTTCAGTATAAACACCGTCTACATTCACACTTTCTTTAGCCGTATTTTTTCCTTTAGCCTTAGTTGCTATTTTATCAAATTTAACATTAGTTATTTTTAATGATCCGTTGGCAACATTAGCAAGTGTTTCGTCGTGCTCCACATCAAATCCAACTGTAAAGTTGCTTAAGAATAAATTGTCGATGTTCGCTTTAGTTCCTTCTCTCAATTTTAAACCTTGTGGTTCAGCACCTTGTTCTCCCAGTCCGATTAAAGTAATGTTGTTTATCGTCGGGTTAGCAATAGGAGTAGCCGCACGGTTGGTAGCGTTGTTATCGGCTTCTATACCGCGGTTACCTCTTCCGAATTCTAGTTTTGCATACCAGTTAGAGTTGGTTCCTACCCAACCTTCTGTCCAGTCAAATTGATCGTCTTCGTTTCCATTAGAAACCAAGTATTTGGTGTTTACGGTTCCTCCGAAAAATTCAAATCCATCATCAGCTCCTTTGTATGCTTGAACGTATTCTACTTTAGTACCGTTACCCACTCCGAAGAAGGAAATTCCATTGAATTCTTTTTCTGTATTAAAACGAGCTCCAGCATATTCTACTCTTAAATAAGTAATAGAACCTGAACTGTCGTTGGCAAGATCGCCACCATAAGTCAATTCTGAAACCTCTGCTGTAGCTGTTTTCCCTTTGTTAATAGGCGCTTTTCCACAGATTACTAAACCACCCCACTGTGCTTGTTCTTGTATGTTTGCTGTCATCACTACCGGTTTCTCAGCAGTACCGTTTACAAATATTTTACCTCCTTGGGCCACGGCTATAAAAGAAGTTGTTCCTCCAGTTCCTATGATTTTTGTACCTGCTGGTATAACTAATGATGCACCGTCTTCTACTAATATTCTACCGTTAAGGATATATGTTTTTGAAGCATCTAATGTAACGGTTCCCTTAGAAATTTTTCCGTTAAAATTGTTTTCGTTTAGGACGAAGGCGTTTTTGTCGTCTGGAGGTGTAGGATTGTTGTCGTCACTACTGCTGCAGCTTACTAAGAATAAACTGGATAAAAATAAAATTCCGAATGCATTTCTTACTAATTTTTTCATTTTTTCTGGTTGATTGGTTATTGTTGTACAAATTTGCGCGAAAGTCCGGTATTGTTAGTTAAGAGAATATTATTGAATTAACATTGAAAAGTTGTCTTTCTGTTAGCTAAACATTAAGAACGTTAAGGCTTAAAACAAGTGGTAATTTCAAAATGAATAGCCTCTTATTATATTGCCGCTATTCCCTTGTTTTTAACGGATTCCCGTAGGGCTGGGAGGTTCTGTGTTTTCAAGAGAATAATTGAATTTCGTTGTGAAATCAATATCATATGCGATTTTTAAGTAAAAAATGGGCATAAAAAAAGACTGTCTCGATTTAGGAGACAGTCTTTTTGAAGTGATTATTATTTAGAATTGGTAGTTTAAACTCAGACTAAAGTTCTTGCCCAATTTATAGGATTGAACTAAAATGTCTTGGTTAAGGTTTTCTTGTACGCGGTCGATAGAGGGGTCAAGTAAATTTTTAGCACTTAGTCCCAAACCTAAATGATCGCTCAATTTTGTTTTGAAAACAAAGTCTAAGGTTCCAAAACCTTTGTCAACCGAGTTTCCTAATTGCTGTGATCCCAAAGAGTAAATACGATCGGAGATATAGGCATAAGAAACCGTAGCCATAACACTTCGTTTGTTCCATTCCTTAATATAACTGATGTCGGCGTTCATCACTAAATCAGCTGCTCCAGTAAAACTAGCCGTATCGTGTGTGAAATCGGCTCCAAAGGCATTTTCTTTACGCACCTTTTCAGAATCCAATTCCTGATGTGTTTTCATATAAGCCGCATTCAAGCCCGCTGTTAATTTGTTGGTATTTACATCATCAAATGAAAACAGGTTTTTTCGAATTTCCAATTCAATACCGGCTGCATAACCCGAGTCTCCTGTGTTAGCAAAAGAGATGTCGTCTGAAGAAGAGGTGATTGTGATTTCATTAATTGGATTTTGAATGTATTTACCAAAGGCAGTCAACGAGATAATTTCGTCGTTTTCTGGAAAAAACTCCCATTTTAAATCCAAATTATAGTCGTCTGATGCGTATAAGTCTGGATTCCCTTTAATCGAACCCGTTGCTTTTTCATACATAAACAAACCTCTTTCTTTAAACTGCGGTAGGGTGTAGGTTTTAGAAGCGGCTAGTCTTAAATTGTTGCGATCGTTTACCGCGTATTTTAAGGATAGGTTTGGAAGAAAGGCCGTTTTTTCAAAATTGTTTTCGTCACCTTGTAAGTCCAACTGTGTTTTCCATTCCATATCTTGGCGAATTTGCTCCAAACGCAAGCCTACTACAGCCGATATTTTCTCGGATAGTTTGTATTCCAATGCCGCATAACCACCATTGATGTTTTGTTTTCCCTTATAAGTTTGTGGTGTTAATGCGATATCCAAATTACGGTCACCCAAAAAGGTTTCCATCTGAAAATCACCATTGTCAAAACCGTTTTTATTTAAAACCGCATCAAGATTATAAGGATCTACAGCAACGTTTCTTAAGGCAGTACCTAAGCGGTAGTTAAACTGACTTGCTTTAAAATCAAGGTTTTTAAAACGACTGTTGTATCCCAGGGTTAATTTACCGCGATATAATAAATCAGAATCTTTACCAAATTTGTAGTCAAGGGATATTCTAGCGGCCATTTCATCTTCATTTAAATTCTGGTAATAACGGTGGTTGTCGGTTACCGAATTTGTAGTAAAGTAATATTGACTGTCTTTGATACGGAACGAGTTTTGGATTCGATCAGGCATATCGCTTTTAATGGTGTTATAAGAACCGCCCCAATTCAACTTGAATTGATCGTTAATCTGGTGTTCTCCCAATAATTGATTGACTAATAAGGTGTTTTGAACATAGTTACCACGTCTTAAAAAACCGCCTTCAGGACCATCTGCTAAATCGCGCATATATCCGCGGTATTCCTCATTACTTTCAGAAGATCCGTTGATGTATAGTAAGTTATAACCTATTTTATGGTTTGGATTAAAGCTGTATTGTGCATTAAACATTCCGGTAGTATTCGTAGTATATTCGTATTCTTTAGTAGCGAAATCTTTGGTAGCGTCGCCCTGAGCTTGTACCGATTTTACGACACCTTCTTTATATTTAAATTTATTTCCAAACGAAGCCGTTCCGAATAAATTAAGTTGTCCTTGCTGCCCAATATTAAAAGATTTTCCTGTGTTAAAACCGAAGTTCATACCATATGGTGCTCTGTTTTTTAGGTTGAGACCGTTGGTGAATTGATAGTTTTTTAAGGGATCTGTCGGGGTGTCGTTTTTAGAAAATCCCATATAATTACGGTCGGATAACAATAGAAACTGATCTTGTTGAACCGCATTGGAATTCACTTCAGAACCTATAGAGAAGTTAAAAAAACCTTCACCACTATGGTCTTTGGAAATGATGTCCACATTAGCACCAGCAAAGTCCCCGAAAATACGGCTAGAATATGTTTTGTCGATTGAAATGTATTCAACAATATCGGTAGAGAACAAATCTAAACTGATGTTTTTGCGTTCCGGGTCGTTGGATGGAATGGGTAAGCCGTTCATAGAAGTGGAATTATAACGGTCTCCCAATCCGCGAACAAATATGGTTCCAGAGCCCTCTTGTTTGACTACACCAGTTGTTTTTGCTACTGCAGCAGCCACATCACTAACACCTTTTCTGGACAATTCTTGAGATCCGATGTTTTGTTTGATTTCCATGGAACGATGTTGGTCGAGCAATAAAGCGGTTTCTTTTACTTTTTTGGAAGTGGCTTGTACAACCACTCCTTCGAGTTCGGTACTGTTTGACGATAAGGATTGGTTAAGCGATTTGCTTTCTCCTTTTACAATGACAATTGATACGGATTGGGTGTCGTAACCTAGATAACTAAATAATACCAAATGCTTTCCAGCTGGAAGTGATAGTTGATAGTTTCCGTTGACGTCCGAACTGGTTCCGAATGTGGTGCCTTCTATACTTACTGTGGCAAAAGCCAGCGGAGCTGAGTTGGCATCTAAATCGGTAACCTTTCCTTTTAGCGTTCCATTTTGTGCATAAAGTCCGCATGTAAGCAACAATGCGAGTAATAAAATAGATAATTTCATTTTGTGTGTGTTAGGTTGTGCAAATGAATTACCTTAATGTGATTATCAGGTTACCGACCTGTTATCAATTTGTTGTACTAAAATCATTAAAACGTTAAGAGATTAAATTATAGTTAACAGCTGATTTGGTTTTGTATTATCTTTACCTTTACCATTCTAAATAAGTAAGATTCACAATGAAGAAAAAGGAAATTAAGATTTTGTTAGTCGATGACGAGCAAGATATTTTGGAAATCATTGGTTATAACCTCGTGCAGGAGGGATACCAAGTAAGTACCGCTAGCAACGGAAGAGAAGCAGTACTTAAAGCTCAAAAAGAACATCCTCATTTAATCATTATGGACGTGATGATGCCGGAAATGGATGGTATGGAAGCTTGTGAGCACATTAGAAGAATACCGGAATTGCAAAACACCATCATTACCTTTTTAACAGCTAGGGGAGAAGATTATTCTCAAGTAGCCGGCTTTGATGCTGGAGCAGACGATTATATTACCAAACCGGTCAAACCAAAGGTTTTGATGAGCAAGGTTAAAGCTTTGTTGAGAAGGTTTAAGGAAGAGGAGAAAAATGGTGACATCATCAATGTAGGGGAAATCGAAATCAATAGAGAGGAATATAAGATTGTAAAAGAGGGCGTTGAAATCATCTTGCCTAGAAAGGAATTTGAATTGTTTTACCTATTGGCTTCTAAACCGGGGAAAGTATTTAAAAGAGAAGAAATTTTAGATAAAGTATGGGGTAATGAAGTTATAGTTGGAGGAAGAACGATTGATGTACACATCCGTAAATTAAGAGAGAAAATCGGTGACGAATGGTTTAAAACCATTAAAGGGGTGGGTTATAAACTAGATCTTTAACCATGAGCATCCGCTTTAAAAAATCATATAAATTTGCCCTAAAATCCGCATTGTTTATCGCGGTTTTTAGTTTTTTAATCCTGATGATCTTGCTGGTTATCTTTTTTGAGGTCAATCTGTTGATGTGTTTTGTCTTCGGATTACTGATTTATGTTTTTTCTTTTTTTGTTATTCAATATCGCGTAGAGCATTTTGTATATCGCAGAATAAAAAAGATTTACGACAATGTGTCTATATTAGATTCATCGGTATTGCGCAGCAAAGCCATTACTACGGACATGGAAACCTTAACCACGGAGGTACAAAAATTTGCTACACATAAAAAGATAGAAATAGAGTCTTTAAAAGTAAGAGAAGAATACCGAAGAGAGTTTTTAGGTAATATATCACACGAATTAAAAACCCCTTTATTTACCGTTCAAAGTTATCTTTCTACATTGTTGGATGGAGCGATCAATGATAAGGCTGTTCGAAAGAAATACTTAGAAAGAGCAGAAAAGGGTGTAGAGCGATTGATTTATATCGTTAAGGATTTGGACATGATTACCAAATTGGAAACGGGAGATTTACATTTAAATTATTCGGAATTTGATATAGTCCAAGCGGTGGAAACCGTTTTTGAACTGTTGGAAATGAGAGCCGAACAAAAGGAGATTTCCTTGATTTTTGATATGAAATACGTTAATCCAATAATGGTGTATGCCGATCAAGATCGCATTGTACAGCTCATTAGTAATTTGGTTGAAAATTCGATTAAATACGGTAAGGATAAAGGAACAACAGAGGTGAGTATTGAGGATTTAGTCAACAATAAAATCATTGTTCGCGTCACGGATAACGGCGACGGAATTAAAGAAAAATATGTACCGAGATTGTTTGAGCGTTTCTTTAGAATTGATAAAAGTGGCGCGCGCTCTGTAGGTGGTTCGGGCTTGGGCTTGTCAATAGTGAAGCACATAGTCGAGGCACATGAAGAGCACATTTATTTAGAGAGTAAATACGGTTATGGCTCAGAATTTTCTTTTACTTTGGAACGGGCTAAATAGGTCTTTCCAAAGTATGGGTGTATTCTGTTTTTTAAGGCCTTGATAACTGCCTGTGCGACTTAATTCTTCAATTCTAAAACGGTCTTGTTTGCAATGGGGAACGAGTCCTTTACGGTCGAGTTCACGCGCAAGGTATTCCTGTTCATATTGACCCGGTGTAGGAATAAAAAAGGCTTTTTTACCCAGATGAGCCAAATCCATTATGGTAGTATAGCCCGAACGACAGAGGATAAGGGCGCTTTGATTTAGGGCTAATTCCAATTCTTCGGAGGTCATGTAGTTATAGACGGTTTTGTTAAATCGAGTGCTAATACGCTGTTCTTTTTCGATTATCCCTTGAACCAGTAAAATACTGCCCTCAAAGCGTTTTAATTCGGTGTTTAGTTTGGTTTCCAAAAGGGTGCGCTGAGGTTCTGGTCCTGATAATAATACCATCAAATCATATTGCTGTACCACGGCTTTTTTATGAAAACGACTTAAGGCACCCAGGTATTTCAGATTTAAGGAACTGCTGTCTAAATGGCCGAGTTTACCACTGAGGTTTTCCTTAGTTTCCGAATCGGGTACCCAACATTCCTGAAATTTCCGAATAAAGTACTGGTGAATTTTGGTGCTCCACCATGAGGTCGAACCCGAAAGAATCCGCAATTGATGGGTCATGAAAATACTGGGAATTGTTGAAGAGTACACTCCCAATCTGTTGTCTGAAATAATACCGCTAAAGCCATATTGTGTAATCCATGATTTTATATGCTGCTGTTCAGCCCGAATGGCACGGTAAATTTGTGGTAATTGAAAAATAATCTGGAGTTTAAAAAACGATGCTTTGGTTGCATAAGTTATTTTATAAGAGGGAAGGCTTAGGCAAAGTAAATCGGGAAATTCTTTTTCTAATAAAGACAAAGCCTGTCCGTCTGAAGCAATTACAGGTTCAAAACCAAATTTGATTAAGGCATGAATAATCGGGATGCATCGGGTGGCATGTCCGAGACCCCAATTTAATGGGGCAACGAGAATTCTCTTTTTGGAACCATTAGGCGGAAAAGACTCCGATTCGTGTTTTACTGTAGTAAGGGATATGGGGTCTTTCATAACGATAGGGATTTATAAAATATGTTATAGTAAACCAGTTGTTGCCTATAGGTCTTTCAATCAGTTCTAAAGGTTAATGTACAGTCTAAATATAAAAAACTTTTAGATTAAGTATATTTCCTTAATTTTACCAAAAAATTAAATAATAGAGTGGGAAGTAAAAATAAATTAAAACGCTTTAGAGAAAACGAAACCTTTGGTAATGTTTTTCAACCAAGCAGAGAAGAAATGGTAGGCGATTTTCCGTTAAAAGGAAAATGGAATTCTGAATTTTTTAAAAATGAGCAACCTATAGTTTTGGAACTCGGTTGCGGAAAGGGAGAATATACAGTAGAATTGGCTAAACGTTTTCCAGATAGAAATTTTATTGGGATTGATATTAAGGGAGCTCGCTTTTGGAGAGGTGCTAAAACCGCTGTGGAAGATAATCTTCACAATGTAGCCTTCTTAAGAACGCAAATTGAATTGATTGAATCGGCTTTTGAGGTTGGTGAGATTAGCGAAATCTGGATTACTTTCCCCGATCCACAGATCAAATACAAAAGAACGAAACACCGCTTGACCAATTCGGAATTTCTACAGCGTTATAAAAGAATTTTAAAATCAGACGGTATTGTTAATTTAAAAACGGATAGTGAGTTTATGCACGGATACACCTTGGGTTTATTGCACGGAGAAGGGCATGAGGTTTTATATGCCAATCACCATGTTTATAAAAATGAAGGAGCGCCGTCTGTAGTGACTGAAATTCAGACTTTTTATGAAAAACAGTACTTAGAACACGATAAAGCAATTACGTATATACAGTTTAGAATTAAGTAAATGGAGTATCTTTATTTTTTGCTATTTGGTTTTGTGGCCGCAGTTATTGGAGTTTCTCTACCGGGATTACTCAATATGACGGCGGTTAAGATAGCTTTAAAAGAAGGAAAAGAAAGCGCCTATACCTATGTAGTAGGTGCTTTGGTTACCATTTTTGTTCAGACCTATATTGCGGTTTTTTTTGCCAAACTGATTGAATCTAGTGTGGTTATTTCAGAAACCTTGCAAGAAATTGGGATTGTGATTTTTGGTGTACTAACGGTGTATTTTCTTTTTTTTGCCAAGAAAAAAGAGAAAAGAGAAACGCAAGCCGAATTGGTTGATGGGCATAGTATTACTATAAAAAATAGGTTTTTTTATGGGATGTTTTTAGCCGCACTCAATGTGTTTCCCATACCATATTATGTTTTTTTAAGCATTACTTTGGCATCCTACGATTTTAATGTGTTTTATTTGGCACATACTTTTTTGCTTTCCTTAGGAGTAGTATTGGGTTCTGCATTAATGTTATATCTCTATATAATGTTTTTTAGAAATTCAGATCGAGAAGAACATTTTTTACTTAAGAATATCAATTATTGTATCGGTACTGTTACCGGAGTTATCGCTCTGATTACCCTATATAAATTATTGAAATAGATGGGTTCAAACGATAATTTTTTTGAACGAGTATATGCTGTTGTGGCACAAATTCCTTATGGAAAAGTAACCACTTACGGTGCCATTGCAAAAGCGCTTGGAGCTGCAAGATCGGCTAGGATGGTCGGTTGGGCAATGAATGCCTCTCACGGCAAAGGCAATCTTCCCGCTCATAGGGTAGTTAATAGAAACGGACTTCTCTCCGGTAAACATCATTTCGACGGTACCCATTTAATGCAACAGCTGTTAGAAAATGAAGGACTGGTGATTGAAAATTATAAAATAGTGAATTTGGAAAACCACCTTTGGATTCCTACTCCAGGTTCTGAAGAGGTAGATGAATAGAGAAGATGGTTTTGTGGTCTTTTCGTCTGTAGATAAGGTAGCCACCGTGCATTTCTACCATATTTTTGGATAAGGGTAATCCAATTCCAGCACCGTCTTTTCGAGTGGTATAAAACGGTATAAAAACCTTTTCTTTTATTTCTTCTGGGATTCCTAAACCCGAGTCTGTAAATTCAATAACCAAACGCTGGTTGTTGATGGACGTTTGTATGGTGATGTTTTTTTCTGGTTGATCGGCCACTGCATGTATAGCATTGGTCAGTAAATTGATAAATACTTGCTCCATTTGCGTATGATCCCAGTTAACTATAAAATCCACTACAAGTTGACTTTGTAAATTAATGTTGTTTTTCTTGATTAAGGGCTGCATCACTTGTATGCTCGATTCCAAACTTGCTTTGAGCTCTGCACGAGATTTATTTGGAGTAGGTAACATCGTTAATTTACGGTAGTTTTCTACAAAATATTGCAAGTGATTACTGCGGTTTACTATGGTTTTTATACTGATGTTGATGTCATCTAAATCTTCTGCCGTAAGCGGCTCTTCCTCTAAAATTTCTTGAATATTATATGCTAAAGAATGGATAGGCGTAAGTGAATTCATCAATTCGTGTGAGATGATTTTCATAAGATTCAGCCAAGTATCCTTTTCTTTTTTGTCCATAACCCGTTGTATGGAATCCAACATAATGATGTAATATTCCTTATGTAAGGTTTGGGTTTTGGAAGTCTGGAGCATAAAGGTTTGCTTCTCTTCTCCTTCTAAGCGTATGTCTATAGAGGATTTAGATTCCTTAAAGTCGATAGATTCGATATGACGACTTAAATTGGGAATCATTTTTTGTAGGTTCTGCCAGCTGTGAATTTTGGGAATTGAAAAATAATTAGAAAAATAATCATTGATTAGAAAGATGTCCCAATAACCCTCCGTATTCTTTTCTAGAATTACAATTCCCGATTCCAGATTGTTTAATATGTTGAGATAAACCACTTCTTTGGATTCGTGATCTTGCTGTTGTTGTTGTAATTTTTGATAGAGGTTTTGCAAATTTTGCATGGTCTCGTCGGTTTGTTTCTTTTCTGTTTTTAATGAAAAATCATCGTATATCATGGCTAGCAATACGCGGTCGATAGCCTCGTAATGTTTTTTGATTTTAAAATAGAGTTCCGACAATAATACAAGCAGAACAAAACCAATAAAAAACAGGGTATAGCCATTTTGTTTTTGATATAACCAAAAACAAAATGCTGTACCGAGCAAAATCAAAAAGATTCGGATAAATAGCGATTGATAAAAAGAAGTCGTTTTCAATAGAGCTTATTTGATGTTGTGTTTTTCTAATCGGCGGTATAAGGCGGCTCTGGATAAACCGAGTTCCATAGCGGCTTGACTGATGTTTCCGGAGTTTTTTTCCATTGCTTTCACGATGGAAATACGTTCAATTTCCTGTAAAGAAGCCTCGTCCGTATGGGATATAATCGACAATTGCGAAATGCCAAAGTCCGTTAAGCTAAGTGTTTCGGAATCGGTTAAAATCATGGCCCGTTCGACGCGATTTTGCATTTCACGGATGTTGCCCTTCCAATCGTATTTACAAAGTTCCTGACGGGTATATCCATCTATTGTAGGAATTATTCGGTCGTATTTTTCTGCATTCTGATTTATAAAAAAGTCAAGGAAGTGCGGTATGTCTTCTTTTCGCTCTCTAAGTGCGGGTAGCATAAGCACTACCGTATTGATTCTATAATAGAGGTCCTCTCTAAAAAATTTCTTTTCTACTTCCAGTTCTATATCAGCATTGGTGGCTGTAATGATACGTACGTCCACCGGACGTGTTTTCGATTCTCCTAGTCGGATTACCGACTTGGATTGAATAATCTGTAATAATTTTGATTGTAAATGCAAAGGAACATTGCCGATCTCATCGAGAAAAATAGTCCCACCATGCGCCATTTCAAATCTTCCTGCGGTGTCCTGTTTGGCATCGGTAAAAGCACCCTTGGCATAGCCAAACAATTCGCTTTCAAATAGATTTTCGTTTAAGGATCCCAAGTCTACATGTATAAAGGCTTGTTCTTTTCGGGGGGATTGATCGTGTATGTATTTGGCTAAGACGTATTTTCCCGTTCCATTTTCTCCTAAAATCAAAGTATTTACATCGGTTTTAGAAACCCGATCGGCCATCTGATATACTTTTTGAATGCTGGGAGCAGTTCCTTTGAAAGTGATTTCGGAAGAGATGCCGATTTGTGGCGTTTTTTTTCTTAGCTGTTTTACAGCTCCCCTTATGGTTTGCAATAAGGATTCGTTATTCCATGGTTTTAATACATAATCTATAGCGCCAAGCTTTATTCCTTCAACCGCAGTTTCGATATTGGCATAAGACGTCATCAAAATAATTTGAACCTGAGGCGCCATTTTTTGAATCTCCTTAAACCAAAAGATACCTTCCTTGCCGTCTTCATAGCCCAAGCGATAATTCATGTCTAACAAGATGATTTCTATCGGATTTTTAGTCAGTAGTTCGGGTATCTTTTTAGGATTTGTAGTGGTAATAACCGTTTCAAAATGCCGTTTTAATAACATTCGTGCCGCGATTAAAATCTCTTCATTGTCATCTAAAATCAATATGGTGGTATGCGTCTTTTTCATCTGTAAATAGTAGGGTTGCGATATGCTTAAATGGTATCACAAAACGCTTATTGTGGTTCATTTAAAATTAATTCGTTGGTAACGGCTATTTTATAAGAACCTCATAAACTTGTGAAAACGAACAAAAAAGTGTTCATTATTGAACAGTCTGTTTTTGTGTTTTTTTGTATGTATTTGAATATTAATACCGTGTGTTTTTTTTAAAGTCTGGCACATTTTTGCTTTATACTATAGTAATAACGTAGTAATGTACAGTGCTTTAGCTCGTAAAAATAGAAAAAAAATCAGAGTTATTAGGCCTTGTTTTGATAATATTAATTGTGGGCACATTAAGATACTTTTGACGGTTGTATAAAGTGTCGTAAAATATAAAAGTTTTTATGCAGAAACCGTTCTGATTTCAACAACTGATTAAAAAAGAATACTTTTACTTCTGTGAGATTTTAGTCAGTAATCGATTGGAATACTCGCAGTGGGCAAAGATTAAATATAACACGAATTAACAAGATGATTGATATTAAAAATTTAACGCGAATATTTCAAACCGAAGAAGTGGAAACTACGGCATTGAATAGAATAAATTTAAAGGTCAAATCGGGTGATTTTATATCTATTATGGGGCCATCGGGTTGTGGTAAATCCACCTTGTTAAATATCATGGGGCTTTTAGATTCTGCTACCTCAGGGAGTTATGAGTTTATAGGGCAGGAAATGGTGGGAGTGATGGAGTCAAATCGTGCCCTAGTGCGTAAGCAAAACATTGGTTTTGTCTTTCAAAATTTCAATCTTATAGATGAATTAAATGTTTACGACAATATAGAATTGCCGTTGATCTATACCAAGGTTCCATCTGCAGAGCGGAAGCGACGTGTCAATGAGATGGCTGTAAAATTAAATATTGTTCATCGTTTAAAACATTTTCCTCAACAGCTTTCAGGTGGACAACAACAACGTGTAGCGGTTGGACGTGCCCTAATCAATGAGCCTAAGATTATTTTGGCCGATGAGCCGACAGGAAATTTAGATAGTAAAAACGGCAATGAGGTTATGGAGCTATTAACCGATTTACACATTCAAGGGGCAACGATTATTATGGTTACCCATTCCGAACACGATGCGTCGTTTTCAGAAAGAACCATCATGATGAAGGACGGTATGATACTTACAGAAAAAAGTAATATTAAAAATATAGATGTATTTAAGGAATAATGACTAAAAGCGCAGAAAGATGGTACGATTGATAATTAGTTTTTTGATGCTACTCACGACTTGGTTGCTCCAAGCGCAATCTAGTGAACTTAGAAAAGCAGCGAGTTTTAGTGGAATTCAGGTTTCTTCAGGAGTACAAGTGATCTTACAACCCAATGAAAATGGTGGGATTAAAGTAGAAACGGATGGTACTATTGATTTAAAGAACGTTTATACCGAGGTGAGTAATAATACTTTAAAAGTATATATAGGTGGAGCCGGCAGGAGAAGTGTTTCTTTAAACAAATGGCCTGCTGGGGTCAATGTTTATGTATCCCAAAAAGACGTTTCCCGTTTTATGGCAGAATCTGCGGGTAAAATAAAGATAGCTAAACGACTTAAGGGAAATAAGATTAGCATAAATCTGGATTCGGCAGGAATATTGGATGGGGATTTTTCCGCTACTACTATGGTTTTTACTCTGGATTCGGCATCCGTTTTTAGAGGAGATGTACAAGCGACCAAAGTTCAGGTTAATATCGATAGTGCAGCAGTAATTGATATTACGGGAGAAGCGGAAGAATTATCGCTGACTATTGATAGTGCTGCTAATTTTAGAGGCAAGAGTTTCAGGGTTAAAAAAGCCAAAGTAGAGGCCGATAGTTTGGGAAAAGCAGAAGTATATGTTACGGAAACTCTCGATGCTTATGCTGATTCTATGGGTAGGATTTTTTATTATGGCAATCCAAAAGATGTAAAAAAATACACAGATTCTATGGGGACTGTAAAAGCAAAATAATTAGATGTTTAAAAATTGGTTTAAAATTTACTTGCACCAAACGGTTAAAAATAAATTATTTTTCTTTTTAAATATAATCGGTTTGGCTATCGGAATATCGGCATTGATTTTAGCAGTGTTGTATTGGCAGGACGAGCATAAATACAATGCTTGGAATCCTTATAAAGATCGTGTCTATGAAGTAACTTATCAAGGCGATAAAGATTCGGACGAAGCCTATGTAGCCAGTTCGGATGCTTTGGGACCTAAGTTAATGGAGTTTCCTGAGTTGGTAGAAGACTATTGTTATTTTTCGTTTGAATACATAACATTTTTTGCTGAGTCGGAATCGTATAAGGGGGTTATTGATAAGATCGTCAATACTCAAGATAGTTTTTTTGAGTTCTTTCCATTTCCATTTGTTTACGGTAATCCCTTAATGGTATTTAATGGGGACGATAGTATTGCTATTTCGGAGGAAATTGCTAAAAAGTATTTTGGAGATGTAAATCCCGTTGGGAAGTATTTGTCTTTGGCACATCAATCCTATCGTATTGGAGGGGTGTATCGATTAAATGAACAGACGTCGGTTATGCCAAATATTGTTATAAACAGTATAGAGCGAGAAACCGTAATTGATTCGGAGCTTTGGCAAAACACCAACCTGGGCTTATTGATTAAAGCTCAGAGTGAAGGAAGTAAACGGGCTTTAGAAAAATTAACCACCAATTTAATATACGAAAATGTTTTAATAGAAAATGCTCAAAGTGAAGGGGTGTCGATTGAGGCATTTATGGAGAGTATAGGCGGTGAGTTTACCGCTAAGTTTAATTCGTTAAATGAGGTACGTCTGTATGCCAAAGCATCGGGTTTGCTTGAGGGAACGGGAAATTTGGAGTTTGTTTATATATCCTTGAGTTGTGCTTTATTGATTTTGTTGCTGTCGATAGTGAACTATATAAACCTGACCAATGCCTATGTTATCCGACGCGTGAACGAATTGGGCATCCGCAAAATATTAGGAGCCAGTAATAAGCAAATCGTAGGGCAGTTGGTTTTTGAAACCGTGATAAATAGCGTGATAGCTATTGTAATAGCACTGGTGTTTGTCGAGTTAATATTGCCGTATTTTAGTTTGTTTATCAATAAGAGTCTTACTTTAAGTCTGTTTGATTTTTGGCAAATCCTGATGGTTATCGTTGCTATCGTAGTGGTTTTGGGGGGATTAGTACCCGCTTTATTTATCTATAGGGTTAGCTTTTTAACCATTATCAAAGGGAAATATGCTCGAAGTGAACGCGGTATTAAGTTGAGAAACGTCTTATTGATTTTACAGTTTGCCGTTGCTTTTTTCTTTGTGGTTAGCAGTTTGGTAATCGCAAGACAAGTAGATTATATGGTGTCTAAAGATTTAGGTTTTGATGGGAGTCAAGTGATACAAGCTAAAATTTACAACCACCAAACCCGTCGTAAGTTTTCGGAAACCGATGATTTGGCTATACGTTTATGTCGCGTTGCTGGTGTAGAGAAAGTGGGTCTCGGTTCCATTCCTTTTTCCAATAAAAACATGCCTAGAGGTTCGTTGATGATGCAGGGCAAAAGGGTGGACTTCGACGTGGCTGGGGTAGATTTTAGGTATCTAGCATTATTGGGAGTAAAAAAGAGTCAAGGAGCCGATTTGGATAAAATTGTTCTGGATGATTCAGTAGATGCCGTGGTCGTTAACAATCGTTTTGTTGAGATTTTGGGAATTAAAAACCCTGTTGATAAAGAATTTGTTTTTAAAAAGAAGCGCTATAGAATTATCACGGTTATCAACGACTTTTTTAGAACGGGATTTAATGCGAAAGTGGAACCGATGGCCCTGTTTGATTATCGAGCAATAGATAACCTGGTTTATGGCATTAACGAAGTTTCTATTAAAATTGAATCGACACATTCGGAACGAACCCTTAAGAATATTGAGGCCTTTTGGCATAAGGAAGTCGATGCAGAATATCCGTTTCAAGCCGTTTTTTTAAACAAACAATTCGCTGAAAATTACAAGCAATATACCAAACAACGCAATTTGTTTAGAGGTCTCAATTTAGTTGTAGTTTTTATATCGCTATTCGGACTTTTTGCATTAGTGTCCTTCTCTATCGAGAGTCGATTAAAGGAAATAGTCATTCGAAAAGTTTTAGGGGCAGAAACCAGTAATTTAATTAGAAATTTAGTAACAAAATACATTTTTTTTAGTCTAATAGGCTTTATGATTGCGGTTTTTCCGACATATTGGTTGATGAGTCACTGGCTCAATAAGTTTGCTTATCATGCCAATCTATCGTGGGTTCCGTTTGCAATAGCCTTTACAACCTTGGTGTTGTTGATTTTAGCGGTTGTGGTTGTTAGAGCCTATTCCGCTACAAAAATAGATTTGTTGCGATTTTTAAAGTATGAATAATATAAATAAAGGAATCTTTTAAAAAGTCAAGTTTTTTAAAAAGCCTATAAATATTTAAAAAAAAATAAATTGAATTAGTTAGTATGAATTCGGTTTATGGAGTGAAGGGGGCTAGTAGTCCCCGAATCTCCCATTTTTTGGATAGAAAATGAATATTGTAAATCTTAAAATAAATAAATCATGAAAAAAGTAATTATAGCCTTTTTGTTAGCTAGTGTGAGCATGACTGCTCAGGTAAAAACCACTAGAACAGTAGGAGATTTTAGTCAAGTACAAGTGTCTCAAGGTATCGAGCTGAATTATACAGTATCTAATACTACTAAAATAACGGTGGAAGCCGAAACGAAAGAATCCCTTCAATATATTAAAACAGCAGTTAAGGGTAAATCTTTGGTGGTTTATATCGAATCGGAAAAAGGCAAATGGGGAAAGAGTACCAATCGAAAAATTAAAGATGTAAAAGTTTTTGTTGAAGGTCCCAATTTAGATGCGGTTACCGTATCTTCTTCTGCTATGTTTATTGGGAAAGATGCGCTAAAAACCAATAATTTTGCTTTAGGAGTTTCCTCTTCAGGGTATTTTAAAGGGGACATTAAAGCAACAAATTGTACAGTAAGTGTTTCCTCTTCAGGAGATGTGGAAGCTACTATTCAAGCAAGTGGCTTGGTTGATCTTAGAAGCAGTTCGTCTGCCGATATTAATGCTGTAATCCATGCCGAAGAATTGTCGCTTTCTAGCAGCAGCTCGTCTGGAATGAAGCTCTCTGGTGACGTCAAAAGCATCAAAGCCGGATTGTCCAGTTCGTCAAAAATTCTAGCAAAAGATTTAAAAGCAAGAGAATTGGAAGTTTCTGCAAGCAGTTCTGCCTCCGGGTTTTTCTATGTGTCTGAGAAGATGAATGCAGCAGCAGCTTCGTCTGCATCGATTAAGTATTATGGGAGTCCACGTGAAGTTAACGTAAAAAAGGCTTCTTCGGGAACTATTAAAAAAGCTTAAGCGGTTGCGTATAAGTTAGTGATTATCGTTTTATAAAATATTTGCGTAATTCTTTTTTTATTCGAGTTTTTGTAGAGCTTCCTCCGTTGGGAAGCTCGCAAAAACTTTTTTGCTTATAAGTTCCAATGCAAAGCGTTATACGGATCGTTTTTTTGATTTTTCAAATCGGTATCGTCTATTCTTTGAATTTTAACCAAGGGCACCACTTCCCAGGCCCAATAGCCGAAAAACATATTAAATTCGGTAATCTCAAGGCAGTCGTACTATGTAGTATCACGATGGCCTTGATACCATTTTTTTGTAACTTGATCTAGGTATAAAGTATTAAGATACAGTCGAAAACAGCCAGCGTTGCTCAGTATGCGAGTTTTGCGTCATAGTTTTTCTCTATCGGTACTGTTTTCTTATCTATATTTAGAATACATTAACTTTAGATTCTCAACATTTACCATTATATTTGCCTATTAACAATGGGCTATTAATCTGTTGGAAACGAAACGTATATAATGAAATTAGATAGAAAAGAAATTCTGAAAGCATTAGAGACCATTTCTGTTGCTGGAGAAGGGAAAAATATGGTAGAAAGTGGTGTTGTTCAGAATGTTATGACCTTCGGAGACGAAGTTGTTGTAGATTTAGTATTAACCACGCCTGCCTTACACATCAAAAAAAGAGCTGAAGTCGATGTGATGAAAGCTATTCATGATCAAATCGATGAAAAGATTAACGTTAAGGTCAATATCAAAGTAGAGAATGCAGAGAAACCTGAAATAAAGGGAAAAGCAATTCCTGGAATCAGTAATATCGTGGCTATTTCTTCTGGAAAAGGAGGAGTAGGGAAATCTACGGTTACGGCAAATATTGCTGTGACATTGACGAATATGGGATTTAAAGTTGGTGTTTTAGATGCGGATATTTATGGGCCATCTATGCCGATAATGTTTGATGTTGAAAATGCCCGACCAATTTCTGTAGAAGTTAACGGCAAATCCAAGATGAAACCGATTACGAGTTATGGTGTTGAGATTTTGTCGATTGGCTTTTTCACTAGACCCGATCAAGCGGTTATTTGGAGAGGACCTATGGCGTCAAAAGCGTTAAATCAAATGATTTTTGATGCAGATTGGGGTGAATTGGATTTCTTGTTATTGGATTTACCTCCAGGAACGGGTGATATTCACTTGTCTATCTTACAGTCGTTGCCTGTGACAGGTGCTGTAGTGGTAAGTACGCCTCAAGCAGTTGCTTTGGCCGATGCCAAAAAAGGGGTATCGATGTTTATGTCGGACAGTATTAATGTTCCGGTATTGGGAATTATTGAGAATATGGCCTACTTCACTCCTGAGGAATTGCCAAATAATAAATATTATATCTTCGGAGAAGGAGGAGCACGAAACTTGGCTCAAGATTTAGAAGTGCCTTTCTTAGGAGAAGTACCTCTAGTGCAGAGCATAAGAGAAGCGGGTGATTACGGTCGTCCAGCAGCCCTTCAAGAAGGAACGGTAGTGGCGAATGCGTTCGATGCGATTGTTAAAAACGTCGTGCAAGAAGTAGTGAAGCGAAACGATAGTTTACCAGCTACTGAAGCAGTTAAAATTACGACTATGGCGGGTTGTTCTGCAGTGGGAAAAAACTAATACGGACTTTTTTACACTCATTTAAAATTTAATTATGACAACAAATACTATTCAACAAAACGTTGAGAAAGCCTTAGAAGAAATTCGTCCGTTTTTAAAATCGGATGGAGGAGATATTACGCTGATTTCAATAGAAGATGATAAACACGTGAAAGTTAGGTTAGAAGGGGCATGTACTTCTTGTAATGTCAATCAAATGACCTTGAAAGCAGGAGTGGAAACGACTATTAAGAAGTATGCTCCTGAGATTGAAACCGTTGTAAACGTAGAGTAAAAGGGTAAAGTGCCCGAGCTTTTTAGCATTCTTTATTTCCAAAATGATGTCGTTTCAATCGGGGTGAATTGACATTTATCATGGTGTAGGCTAAAAAGATTTATAACCTTTGTAATAAATTTTTAGAACTATGATTCAAACCGATATCTTAATCATTGGTGCTGGTCCAACTGGACTATTCACTGTTTTTGAAGCGGGACTTTTAAAATTAAAATGCCATATTATTGATGGTCTTCCGCAACCGGGAGGACAATTGACGGAGTTGTATCCTAAAAAACCAATTTTTGATATACCGGGATATCCTTCTGTAGGAGCTGCGGAATTGGTCGATAATTTAATGGAGCAAATCAAGCAATTTCAACCGGGGTTTACCCTAAATGAAGTTGCCGAAACAATAGATAAATTAGAGGACGGTACTTTTGTTGTGACCACTAATAAAGGGACAAAACACCATGCAAAGGCTGTCGCGATTGCTGGAGGTTTAGGAAGTTTTGAACCGAGAAAACCATTGATAGATAACTTGGCTTACTACGAGGATAAAGGTGTGGAGTTTTTTGTTAAAGATCCAGAGCTTTTTCGCGATAAAAGAATTGTTATTTCTGGTGGAGGGGATTCTGCCTTGGACTGGAGTGTGTTTTTGGCCGATGTAGCCAAAGAGGTTACTTTGGTTCACAGACGTAACGAATTCCGTGGTGCTTTGGATTCTGTAGAAAAAGTACAAATCTTAAAGGATCAAGGTAAAATCAATTTGATTACACCGGCAGAAGTTGTGGGTGTTCACGGACAAGACCGCGTAGAAGGCGTTACTTTAGAAAGCAACGGACAACGCGATTTATTGGCTTGTGATTATTTTATTCCGTTATTTGGACTAACGCCTAAATTGGGACCAATAGGTACTTGGGGGCTAGAGATTGAAAAAAACGCCATTAAAGTAAATAATGCACTGGATTATCAAACCAATATAGAAGGGATTTACGCCATAGGCGATATCAATACGTATCCCGGTAAATTGAAGTTGATTTTATGCGGTTTTCACGAAGCCACTTTAATGTGTCAAAGTGTTTATAACCGCTTAAACCCAGGGAAGAAATATGTTTTAAAATACACCACAGTATCTGGAATTGACGGATTTGATGGCAGTAGAAAAGAAGCGGAAAAAGCAGTAGTAAAAGCTATAGATTAAAGCCATGTCTGATATTAAGATTACCATTGTTGATAGAGAGGGAATACGCCATACAGTAGATGCGCCAACAGATATGAATATGAATGTCATGGAATTGGTACGTGCCTACGAATTAGCTCCCGAAGGTACCATTGGTATCTGTGGCGGAATGGCCATGTGTGCTTCTTGTCAATGTTATATTTTAAATGATGTTGAATTACCGGAAAAAAATCCGGACGAAGATGCCATGTTATGGGAAGCTTTTAACGTAAAAGAAAACAGTAGATTGGGATGTCAAATTCACCTCACTCCCGAAATCGAGGGTCTGGAATTGGAGTTGGCTCCGGAATAATTAAAAGTAACGAATAGTTAGTAAGCATGAGGTTGTCTAAATAGGCAACCTCATTTTTGATATAATGCCGTCGTTTTTATGCGAAAGCGATTTACTTGCGTGCTTATTACCGGTTTTTGTAATTACTTTATGCAAAAGAACGGCTCGATATAAGATTTTTCGATCTGTATTCAATATTTTTTTGAATTATGTTTATTAACGTTGATAAGTTGCTGTAGAATACTTACTTTTGTTTCGCTATTAAAAAAGCGCGAATGGTCTAGCAAAATCGCTTTGAATTGGCGAAAAGTGATTAACCGTTAGTGCGGAAAATAGTGATAGTATATAATAAAATCGACATAGGAACCCGCCCAAGAAGATTTGTCTGTTAATAGCAGCGATTGATGTAAGGCGATACCATATGACCTTAATATAAAATAAAATCGACATATGAACCCGCCCAAGAAGATTTGTCTGTTAATAGCAGCGATTGATGTAAGGCGATACCATATGACCTTAATATAAAATAAAATCGACATATGAAACCAGATTTATTCCAAGCGCCTGATTATTACTTGTTAGATGATTTATTATCTGAAGAGCACAAATTGGTGCGTGATGCCGCTCGTGCATGGGTGAAACGTGACGTTACTCCTATCATAGAAGAGTTTGCACAAAAAGCAGAATTTCCAAAACAATTGATTAAAGGTCTAGCAGAAATCGGTGGATTTGGACCGTATATACCAGAAGAATATGGTGGAGCAGGATTAGACCAAATTTCTTATGGTTTAATCATGCAAGAAATTGAACGTGGAGATAGTGGTGTTCGCTCAACATCTTCTGTACAATCGTCTTTAGTGATGTATCCTATTTGGAAATACGGAAACGAAGAACAACGTATGAAATACCTTCCTAAATTAGCGACGGGTGAATTTATTGGATGTTTCGGATTGACAGAGCCTGATTATGGATCTAACCCAAGCGGAATGATTACCAATTTCAAGGATATGGGTGATCATTACCTATTGAATGGAGCTAAGATGTGGATTTCAAACGCGCCTTTTGCGGATATTGCTGTTGTTTGGGCAAAAGACGAATCAGGTCGTATTCACGGTTTAATTGTAGAAAGAGGAATGGAAGGTTTTTCTACTCCTGAAACACATAACAAATGGTCATTAAGAGCTTCTGCTACAGGAGAATTGATCTTTGACAACGTAAAAGTTCCTAAAGAAAACTTATTGCCAAACAAATCGGGCTTAGGTGCTCCACTAGGGTGTCTGGATTCAGCGCGTTATGGAATTGCTTGGGGTGCTATTGGAGCGGCTATGGATTGTTATGATACTGCTTTGAGATATTCAAAAGAGCGTATTCAGTTTGACAAACCAATTGGTGCTACGCAATTGCAACAAAAGAAATTGGCAGAGATGATTACAGAAATCACTAAGGCTCAATTATTGACTTGGAGATTGGGTGTATTGAGAAATGAGGGTAGAGCAACTACAGCACAGATTTCAATGGCCAAGAGAAACAATGTTGATATGGCATTGACTATTGCTCGCGATGCACGTCAGATGTTGGGTGGTATGGGAATCACCGGTGAGTATTCTATTATGCGTCACATGATGAACTTAGAATCTGTGGTAACTTATGAAGGTACACACGACATTCACTTGTTAATTACAGGTATGGATGTTACTGGATTTCCAGCGTTCAAATAAGAATAATTAAAGGTTAAAATCATACCAAAAGCTTCTCTTAATCGGGAAGCTTTTTTAATTTTGTAAAAAAAGAGTCATGACCATTTCAGAAATCAACCAACGGATTGAGCCGCAACGCAAAATGTTGTTGCAACACAGTTTATATCAGAAAATTCAAAGTATTTCGGATTTGCAAACTTTTATGCAGGCACATGTGTATGCCGTTTGGGATTTTATGTCGCTATTAAAAGCCTTACAGCAAAAACTAACCTGCACTACCATTCCTTGGTTTGCTTCGCCCAATCCCGAAACCCGTTATCTTATAAACGAAATCGTGTTGGCAGAGGAATCGGATTTAAGTATGGATGGGCGTCGTTTGAGCCATTTTGAAATGTATGTTGAAGCCATGGAAACGTCCAATGCCGATACCAATACCGTAACGGCATTTTTAGCCTTAGTACACCAACATAATTCTGTGGAAATAGCTTTAGAGCAGACGGATTTACATCCGAAAATCAAAGATTTTTTAAACTTTAGTTTTGGGGTAATCGCCGGTGGAAAAAGTCATGAAATCGCTGCGGCATTTACCTTTGGTAGGGAAGACTTGATTCCCGATATGTTTACGGAAATTCTAAGAAATTTTGAACAGCATTTTCCGCAGACAGATTTGTCTAAATTGATTTATTATTTTGAAAGACATATAGAACTGGATGCAGACGAACACGGACCGATGGCGATGAAAATGATTGCAGAGCTGTGTGGTACAGACGTGAATAAGTGGGAAGAAGTAGCGGTGGTTTCCATAGCAGCTTTAAAAAAGAGAATTGGCCTTTGGGACGCTATTGAAGAACAAATAGAAGGCACTAAAAAATAAAAATAAAAACATTAGATATGGAAAATTTACAAAATAGAAAAGCCATAGTTACCGGTGGTGGCCGTGGATTGGGTAAAGCAACGGCTATAGCCTTGGCTAATGAAGGAGTTGATGTGGCGATAACCGGTAGAAATGAAGCCAACCTACAGGCTACGGTAAAGGAGCTTCAGGCTATTGGAGTAAAGGCTACCTATGCTGTTTTTGATGTGGTTGATCGTGCGGCGGTACAAACGGCAGTCGAGAAACTGATTCAAGAATTGGGCGGTATCGATATCTTAATCAACAATGCGGGAATTGCAGAATTCGGAAGTTTTATAGATATGGAGGCAGCGCGATGGGAGCAAATTTTAATGACCAACGTGATGGGCGTTTACAATGTAACCAAAGTGGTATTGCCTCACTTAATAGCAAAAAATTCGGGTGATGTAGTGAATGTAGCATCAACAGCGGGATTAAACGGTAATCCGACAACCTCGGCTTATTCGGCATCTAAGTTTGCTTTAATTGGAATGTCGGAATCCTTGATGAAAGAAGTTCGTAAAAACAATATCCGCGTTTGTACGCTGATTCCAAGTACTATTGCTTCTGATATGTCTGTTGATTTAGGGTTGACGGACGGAAATCCAGACCGTGTTTTACAACCGGAAGATTTTGCAGAATTGGTTGTTGCCGGTCTAAAATTACCGCGACGCGCGATGTTAAAATCCGCTTCCTTATGGTCAACGAATCCTTAAAAAAAGGTTGCCTAAATAGGCAACCTTTTTTTTGAAACGGATGCAAAAGCCGTTAGAATTTACCCTATAGCGCTCTATATCATAATATATTCCCTCCTCCACAGGAATGGCTTTCTTGTAGCTTGAATTCCCTACTTTTGATTCTGGATTTAGTTACTTCCTGTTTACTAATCTCAATATGTCGCCAAAAACACCGCGAGCGGTTACTTTGGCTCCCGCCCCAGCGCCTTGAATAACAATAGGGCGGCTGCCATAGGACTCGGTATATATTTCAAAAATAGAATCGGACCCTTGTAATTGTCCCAAAGCACTAGCTTTGGGTACCGAAATTAACTCAACATCGAGTTGAGCCCCCTCTTGCTGACTAAGGTCTCCATGTAAATCGCCTACATAGCGCAAAACGTGATTCGCATCTTGTTTTGCTTTAATCTGACTGTATAAAGGATTGAGCTCTTCTAAACGTTCCAAAAAATGAGTAACCGATCCCGATTGCAGCTTTTCAGGAATTAGATTTTGTATTCTTATATCAGTCATTTCGTTCGCTAAGTCGAGTTCTCTAGCCAAAATTAAGAGTTTTCTAGCCACGTCATTTCCGTTGAGGTCTTCTCTTGGGTCGGGTTCTGTAAATCCGTTGGAAATGGCCATTTCTAAAACGCTACTCAAGCTGGATGTTCCTTCAGAAAATTCGTTAAACAAATAACTTAGTGTACCAGAAAACACACCTCGAATCCGCGTGATGTTTTCACCCGACTGATGTAATAGTTGTATGGTATCTATAAGTGGGAGGCCGGCACCCACATTGGTTTCATAGAGAAACTCCTTATGGTGTTTTTTAAGTTCACGGCGCAATTTCTGATAAAATTCAAAAGATTGGGTGTTGGCTATTTTATTGGCGGCAACCAAGTCAAACCCATTGCGAATCCATTGTGGGTAGGTTTCTGTGAACGCTGCACTGGCTGTAAGGTCCACGGCTATTAAATTTTCCAAATGGTAGTGATCGGTCAGTTCAAAGACCGATTCAGGACTGGAGTGTAAATCGCTGTTATTTAAATTATTTTCCCAGTCATCTCCAATTCCATTGGGGTCAAAAAGCAATTGTTTGGAGTTGGAAATTCCAACGATGCGAACCGAGACCTTTTTCTTTTCTTCTAAGGTTACTCGGGTTTGTAAAAGTTGTTGGATCAATACACTTCCCACGGTTCCAACACCGAATATAAACAGGTTGATTTTTTTATTGATTCCAAAAATTTCACCGTGTATGATGTTTAAGGCTTTTTGCAATTGATGGTGGTGTAATACCAGACTGATTTGACGTCCTGTTACCGTGTTGCTTATTAAAAGCGGTACAATTTGATTGTTAATCAAAGCATTGTATGATCGATTAAAAGTAGATAAATCCTGACCTATAATGGAAAGCACCGAAACATTTTCTAGGGGGAAAATCTCGCTGATGTCTTGTGTTTCGATCTCTTTTTTAAATTCCAATCGCAAAGCTTTTATCGCCTGTTGAGTATCTGTCGCATGAACCACAAACGCAATGCCGCGTTCCGATGCTCCTTGAGCAATCACATTAACGCTGATTTGATGCTGTGCCAAGGTTTCAAAAATGCGTGCATCGATACCTACCTTACCCAATAAGCCTTTGCCTACGAGTTGTATAAGGCTTGTTTTTTCCAACACGCTTAAGGCGCGTATACCGGTGCTCTTGGAGTCGGCACTAATCAAGGTTCCTACATCTTCAGGGTTAAAGGTGTTTAGAATACGCAGTGGGATTTGTTTGTTCAATAGCGGAATTATCGTTTTAGCATGGAGGATACTCGCACCTAAATGTGCCATTTCATTAGCTTCTTCATAACTCAAATCTTCAATTTTTTGAGCGTTGTGTACCCAATCGGGATTAGCGGTATAAATACCGTTTACATGAGTATAACTCTGTAGTTCCGAGGCATAGAGATAGGATGCAAACAGCGAGGCGCTGTAGTTGCTTCCGTTTCTCCCCAAAGTGGTGGTTTCTCCAGTAGAGGTGGATCCAATAAAACCAGTGATAATTCCAATTTTACCGTTTAGATTTTCTTCAAAATAAGCCAAAATGTTTTGACGCGATTCGGGGTCAAGTGGTTGTGCTTGACCAAAATTTTGATCAGTCTTTAGTAAAAGTCTGGCGTCAACAAAATGTACGGGCAGTCCTTTTTGAGATAAATGATGCGTAATGGTTTTTGCCGCAATAATTTCGCCCTGAGCCAAAAGTAAATCTTTGTGTTTAAGACTGTAATCACCCAGCAGTGAGATACCTTCAAGTAAATTATCTATCAACTTGAGCTCTGCACTGATGTCGCTAGGGCTATGCGTATAGTGCTGTTCTTTTATTAGTGCTAAAGCACTTTTATGATTTTCTCTTTTTACTGCTTGTTCCAATAGGTTTTCTAATTGATTGGTGGTGTCTCCGAATGCAGAAACCACTACGTGAAACGGGCTGTTGCTTTTATATTGTTTTTCTATAATCGAGAGTACCGTTTCAAAACCTTGAGGCTGAGCGAGCGATTTTCCGCCAAATTTTAATATTTTCATTCTTTTTTCTGTTTTTAAGTAAGTTCCATGGGCGATGTTAATTATAGAGTCAAAACTTGTTTGTTTCGGATTCTACTAAACGATGAGGATATGGTGCGTGGTGTTTTTAATTTTACGGCTCGGTCAGTGGACTACATCTTTGTTTTGTGTTTTAGTCCGTTTTTCAGTAATTTAAACTTCAAAATAAAGGTTTTAAAAAGCGGCTTAATTGGTCTGTTTCGATTAAGAAGGCGTCGTGTCCGTGTATGGATTCGATTTGATATAAGTAAGTTTTTTCGGAATGGGCTTTTAAAAAAATTGCGGACTGTTCTATGGCTGCTGCTGTGAAAAAAAGGTCTGTGTCAATACTGATTTGGTGAATTTCAAGTAATTTGTTTGAGGCGAGTTTTGCCAGATCCTCTTCTTGATATGGTGCGCCTATGGTTTTTAATAGGTGGTTCATCAACAGATAGGAAGATAAGGCAAAGCGTTCGTTGAGCTTTTGTCCGTGGTATAACAGCCAACTCTCCGTTTGGTAAAGCCCGTCGTCTTGTTTATTGCCTTTAAACTTTTGTATTATCGATGCTGGAGTTCGATATAAAAACATGGCATGTACACGAGCATCGTAAACCGGTTGCGATGAATTTTGCAATATTCGTTGTTGAATTAAAACGTTTCCAAAGATCCAGTCGTTGGCTTTCCAATGGGTGGCAATAGGGATTAAATGGTGGATGGTATGAGGTCTTTGAAATGCCATTTCCCAAGCGATGCCTCCTCCTAGACTGCCTCCGATGACAGCATGGATACGCTTAATTTTTAAAAGATCAATACCCTTCCAAAACAAGTTGGCTACGTCATAAGCACTCCAGTTTTCCCAATCCAACACCGGATTTCCGTAGCCATTCCCAGGAATGTTAAAGGCCAGCACGGTATAGTGGTTGGTATCGATGGTTTTTTCAGGACCTATCAGTGTTTTCCACCAGCCGTTTTCTCCGGTTACTGTGGCATTTCCCGTTAAGGCATGCAGTACAAAAACTACTGGAGCGGTATGAATGGGACGCCCAAATACTTGATAATACAAGCTAACTTGTTGTAAGCTACCGTTTATAAAACGGGTTGGATTAAGGGATAAACTTAGAAGTGAATTCATGAGTACTAATTAATTATAGTTTTAAAAAAGCCTGCTGTAAATCGCGTTTTAAATCGGCTATATTCTCGATGCCTACGGATAGGCGAATTAAGTCGGTAGTTACGCCAGTTGTTTTTTGTTGTAGCTCGTTTAGTTGTTGATGAGTAGTACTGGCGGGGTGAATAATCAGCGATTTGGTGTCGCCTATATTGGCAACTAAGGAAAACAGTTCGGTGTTGTCAACTACTTTTTTGGCTGCCTCATAGCCGCCTTTTAAGCCAAAAGTAACCACGCCACTTTGTCCCTTTGGGAGGTATTCTTGAGCGAGTTGATATTGTGAACTGGATTTTAAACCGGGATAATTTACCCAGGCTACAGCGGCTTGTTGTTCTAGCCATTGTGCTAGTTCTAAGGCGTTTTCGCTGTGTTTTACAATTCTTAAGGGCAGGGTTTCTAGTCCTTGTAAGATCTGAAAAGCATTGAATGGACTTAAAGCAGCACCTAAATCGCGAAGTCCTTCGATGCGAATTTTAGCTATATATGCCGCATTGCCTAATGCCTGATGATATACCAAACCGTGGTATCCGTCGGAAGGCTCGGTGAATTCTGGAAACAGACCGTTAGACCAATCAAAGGTTCCTGCATCGATAATGACACCTCCTAAAGAAGTTCCATTTCCAGAGATGTACTTGGTTAAGGAGTGGATTACAATATTGGCACCGTGGGCAATCGGATTCCATAAATAAGGTGTTGCAACTGTATTGTCGACGATTAACGGGATTTTGGTTTCTTGGGTTATTTTGGAGATGGCTTTTAGGTCTAAAACATCGAGTTTTGGATTTCCTAAACTCTCTACAAATACAGCACGTGTGGCTGGGGTAATCGCTTTTTTAAAGTTGATAGCGTCACTAGGATCAACAAAAGTAGTGTGTATGCCAAGTCGGGGAAGGGTAACGCTGAGTAAATTATAAGTACCTCCATATAAACTACTCGATGCTACGATATGATCACCACTTTTTAATAAGGTGAGTAGTGCGGTAGCAATAGCTGAAGCTCCAGAAGCGGTTACTACGGCGCCTATACCTCCTTCTAGAGCGGCCAAACGCTGTTCGAGTATGTCGTTGGTTGGGTTGTTCAGGCGGGTATAAATATATCCCGGAGTCGATAAATTAAATAAACCAGCGGCGTGTTCGGTATTCTTAAATACATAGGAGCTGCTTTGATAGATTGGAATGGCTCGTGTTCCGGGTGCGGCATTAATTTGATGACCGTGATGTAAAGCTTGGGTTGAAAAATGTGTTGTACTCATGATTTTTGGGTATTTAAATGGATAAAGGGTTATAAAATAAAAAAAGTCCTTTTGGCTAGGGCCAAAAGGACTTTAAGTAAAACTTTCTGATCGTTTTATTAACTTGACTTTAGGCAATAGCGGAGGTGGATGTGCATCATCATTTGCATCATCATCATTGGTGTTCCGTTATTGTTGGTCGTACTGGTAATCATTTTGAAATTTTTTTAAACAAAAAAAGCCTTTGCGTGGGCAAAGGCTTTTAAGATGTATTTTTATAGTTGAATTATAAACACAGCAAGCCTTGCGGATTTTTCCACATCATTGGCATTAGCATGTTTACAATATTTAAAGTCATTTTTGTTATTCTTTTGTCTGACAAATGTAGAAAAGAAAAAGTGATATAAGCAAGAAAAAATAAAAAATTAACGTTTTTATTTTGTTTTACCACTTATAATTTTAGGTAGAAATCCTTTACGAGCTCAGTGAATTCGGGAGTATATTGATGTCTTTCGACTTCCAAAATAAGTTCGTCTATAACGGTATCTGGGGTGTTTTTTCTGCTAAAGGCCAATAGTGAACGCTTGATTTCTGCTGTGGGATGACCCTTTACACGAGTTGTTTTTAATGGAAACAGTCCTTTTTCACGAGCCAGTTCGGTAAAATGAAGCTCTTCTTTAAAGGGAATGATAACCGAAAAAATGCCTTCTTCGGCCAAAAAAATAGAGGCAGCTTTAAGGAGTTCTTCAAAGGGCAAAGCAAATTCAAAACGGGCTAAATCTCTTTTTTCATCGGAGGTTTTGTAGTCTTCCGTATAAAAAGGGGGATTGGCAACAATCAAATCATAGACGTCTTCAATTTCATCGACAAATTCATCTAAACCGGCATGATAACAAAATAAACGGTCGCTCCAGGGGCTGTTTTCAAAATTTCCAACGGCTTGTTCGTAAGCATCATCGTCGATTTCTAAGGCATCAATTTGTTCTGCAAAACTGCGTTGTGCAAGCATAAGAGCTATAAGTCCTGTGCCGGTGCCTATATCTAAAACGCTGTATAGTGTTTGGGGTAAGGGAGTCCATGCGCCCAACACAACACCATCTGTACCCACTTTCATGGCACAGCGATCTTGTTCGATAGTAAATTGTTTAAAGCGAAACATAATCAAAAATTATTTTTCGAGATAAATATCAATTAACCCAACAGGGGCATTAAGAATTACTTTGTTGTTTTTACGGTCGATTTCGTGAATAAACTCATCAATCATTGGAATTAGAATTTCCAATTCATCACGTTCAATAACGAATAGTGCTTGAGAAACGCTGTCGTTGATATGAACTAATTTTCCGACATAACCGAATTGAGTGTCTTCGACATCAAATCCAATAACTTCGTGAAAATAGAATTTATTGCCTTCCAGTTTAGGAAGCATTTCTAAAGGTAAGTAGATTTCTGCTCCAATAATCTTATCCGCATCTTCTTCAGAGTGCATGTCTTCAAATTGAATACGCAAAAAATCATTTTTGTGAATGGAAGAAAACTCTATAAAATAAGGAACCAAGTGTCCGTTGAATTCAACGAACACGGATTCCAAATTTTCGTATAACTCAGGTTCATCTGTGTCCAAATAGGCCAAGACTTCTCCTTTAAAACTAAATTTTTTGGCGATTTTGCCTAAATAAAAACAATCCTCTTTACGCATATCGCACAAATAAATTTAAGCTTGAGTTTCTTCGTTGTTTTCTTCTGCTACTTCAGCTTCTGGAGCAACAGTTTCTTCTACAACTGCAGCAGCCAAAGCTTCTTTTGCAGCAGCAACACGTTTTGCGTTTACTTCTTTCTCAGCAGCGATTGCTTTTGCTTTCACATCTGCTTTGTTAGTAGATAAACCGTCTTTTTTAGAAGTGATTTTGTTGTCTTTTTCTGCCAACCAAGCTGCGAATTTCGCATCTGCTTGCTCTTGAGTTAAAGCACCTTTTCTAATACCACCTTCTAAATGGTGTTTTAACAATACTCCTTTGTAAGAAAGAATTGCTTTTGCCGTGTCTGTTGGTTGTGCACCGTTGTTCAACCATTTTACAGCACTGTCAACGTTGATGTCGATAGTTGCAGGATTCGTGTTTGGATTGTAAGTACCGATTTTCTCTAAGTATTTACCATCTCTTTTTGAGCGCGCATCAGCAGCAACTACCCAGTAAAAAGGTTTTCCTTTTTTACCGTGTCTTTGTAATCTAATTTTTACAGACATAATATCTTGTGATTAGTTTGAGGTTCCCGACCTCGGTTAAATAATTCTGCAAAGATAATTTTTTTTTGTCAGACCAAGTGTTTTAGTTGCTTTTATTTCAAATAATGTTAAAAGTTAATGTTTTATTAAAAATAAGTTATGATATTAATTTTAAAAAGTTATTTTTGTTTCCAAATCGATTAAGTTCGTAATTAGTTCTAGAAAAGACCACTGCAAAAGCTTTTGTTGTAAGTAAACAACGGTTGGAGTAGGGTAAAGGGTGGGACTTTACAAATGAAATGAGATTTATGTATGGTGTGATTGTATAATCAAGTTGTTTTTTGAGAATAAAATAGCTGGTAAATAAGTTAAAACCGTACGACTTTAATGTAAAAATAAGATCTATATATGAAAAAAATATTCTTTATTCTGGCACTTTCCTTGGGATTTATAGCTTGTGAAAGCGATGTTAAGTTTAATAATCCTGCTTTTGAAGCAGAAAGAAATTATAAAACTGCTTGGAAGGCAAACGACTTTAGTGCTTCTGTTAATGAGGGTGCTTTAATGATTTCAGCTACCGACGGAGTAGAGACTTTGGTTTTAAGATCGGCGGCCTATAATTTTGGAGGAAAATACGATTTAGGTGTAGTGGAAAGCTATAGAGCGAAATTGGTTCATGAATTAGAAGACGGTAAAGAACTTGTTTTTGAAACCGGTGCTAATAAAGGAAGTGGATATATTGAGTTTGCTCCAATAGAAGATCAGGTTCCCGGTACGATAACCGGTAAATTTGTCGTTGCATTAAGAGGTGCAAATGACAGTATCGTTAGTTTTCAAAAAGGTATATTCTATCGCGTTCCTATGGAAGAGGCGAAATAAGAAATAAAGTTAAATTTATTTTTCACTAAAGGCTGCTTTATTTTTTAAAGCGGTCTTTTTTTTAACCCAATTTTAGATTTTAAAACGGTAACTTTGAATTTCTCTTTTTTATAAAAGATTCAAGTCTAATCCTCAGATACTAAGTTATGTATTTAATTTTTGATACCGAAACTACCGGCCTTCCTAAGAGTTGGGCGGCTCCTATTACCGATACGGACAATTGGCCAAGGTGTATTCAAATCGCTTGGCAGTTACACGATGATATGGGGAATTTGGTTGAACATCAAGATTATTTAATCAAACCCGAAGGATTTAATATTCCCTATGATGCCGAGCGTATTCACGGTATTTCTACGGAACTGGCTATGGAGCAGGGAATTCCCTTAGCCGAAGCTTTAAGTAAATTTAATGCTGCCTTGGATAAAGCCAAGTTTTTGGTAGGGCAAAACGTTGGTTTTGATGTCAACATTATGGGATGTGAGTTTCACAGACTGCAAACGCCTAGTGTAATGGCGTCGATGCCGGTACTCGATACTTGTACCGAAGTCACCGCTCAATTGTTAAAACTTCCTGGTGGTCGTGGTGGTAAGTTTAAATTACCTACGCTTACGGAACTGCATTCGTATTTGTTTGGCGAACCTTTTGCCGAAGCACATAATGCTACTGCCGATGTGGAAGCAACTACGCGCTGTTTTTTGGAGTTGATTAAAAGAGATAATTATTCTACGGAGGAATTACAAGCTGATCCAACTTATTTAAAACGTTATAAGGAAGCGCATCCAGAACCTTTTAAAAAGGTAGGGCTCAAACATATAAATCTGCAAAAAGCATCAGAAGATATTCGCAAGCGATTAGAGAAGATGCAGTCGGTTTCCAGTGATGTTTTGGTTTCAGATGAAGATAAAAAACGTTTTGGAGCTGCTAAGTTTGCTCATTTACACAACCATACTCAATTTTCGATTTTACAATCGACTATCTCGATTCCCGCCTTGGTGAAGTCGGCGGCAAAATACAATATGCCTGCGGTTTCTATGACTGATCACGGAAACATGATGGGGGCTTTTTTGTTTGTTAAAACCGTTTCAGATCACAATAAAGGAGTAGAATCCAAAAACAAAGAACTTATAGAAAATGGTGAAGAGCCATTGGAATTAGTCAAGCCTATAGTGGGTTGTGAGTTTTTTGTCTGCGAAGACCATACCGACAAAAAGCGAAAGGACAACGGTTATCAAATCGTTCTCTTTGCTAAAAACAAAAACGGCTATCACAATTTGGCCAAAATGTCTTCTATCGCATACACCAATGGCTTTTATTATGTGCCGCGTATCGATAAAAAAGTCATTCAACAATATAAAGAAGATATTATAGTGCTTTCTGGAAATCTATCTGGAGAGGTGCCTAATAAAATTCTAAACTTAGGAGAAAAACAAGCAGAAGAGGCGTTACTTTGGTGGAAGGACGAGTTTAAAGACGATTTCTATATAGAACTGATGCGTCATAATCAGGAAGATGAAAATCGCGTCAACCAGACTTTGATTGACTTGGCTCGTAAAAATGATGTTAAGTTAATCGCGACAAACAATACTTATTATATCAATAAGGAGGACGCCAATGCGCACGATATTTTGTTGTGTGTAAAGGAGGGTGAAAAGCAAGCTACTCCAATTGGGAGGGGGCGTGGTTATCGATATGGAATGCCAAATCAGGAATATTATTTCAAATCTCAGGAAGAGATGAAGGAGGCTTTTTCCGATTTACCTGATGCGATTTACAACATCCAGGAAATTATTGATAAGGTGGAACCTTTTGTATTGCATCGCGATGTATTGCTTCCGAAGTTTGATATTCCTCAAGAATTTGTTCATGCCGAGGATGAAGAGGGTGATGGACAAGGCAAGCGTGGAGAGAATAGTTTTTTAAGGCATTTGACTTATAAAGGAGCAGAAAGACGGTATAAAGAGATTACGGAAGAAGTTCGAGAGCGCCTCGATTTTGAGTTGGCAACCATTGAGCGTACGGGATACCCGGGATACTTCTTGATTGTACAAGATTTTATTGCAGCTGCTCGAGGGATGGGGGTTTCCGTTGGTCCGGGTAGGGGGTCTGCTGCAGGATCTGCCGTGGCCTATTGTTTGGGAATTACCAATTTGGATCCCATTGCTTATGATTTGCTTTTTGAGCGTTTTCTGAATCCGGATAGGGTTTCCATGCCCGATATCGATATCGACTTTGACGATGAAGGACGGGGGCGAGTTATGGACTATGTAATTGACAAATACGGAGCCAATCAAGTGGCTCAAATCATTACTTATGGTAAGATGGCGACCAAATCGGCGATTAGAGATACGGCAAGGGTATTGGATTTACCGCTCTTTGAAGCCGATCGAATTGCTAAATTGATTCCGGCCATGATGCCGTCTAAATGGAATTTAGCTCGATTTTTATCGGAAGACGAGGCTACGGTAAAAAAAGCTTTGCGTTCGGAAGAATTTGATAAAGTAAAAGAGCTTATTGCTATTGCTAATGAGTCGTCCTTGGCGGGAGAGACCATACAACAGGCGAAGATATTGGAGGGCTCGATGCGAAATACCGGTATTCACGCTTGTGGGGTGATCATTACTCCCGACGATATTACCAAATTCGTACCGGTGACTACTGCAAAGGATTCCGATTTATATGTTACCCAATTTGACAATGCTGTTGCGGAAAGTGCCGGACTCTTAAAGATGGACTTCTTGGGGTTAAAGACCCTTACTTTGATTAAAGATACGATAAAATTAGTAAAATATAGAACGGGTATTGATATAGATGCCGATGAAATTCCGATCGACGACGTTAAGACTTATGAATTGTTTCAACGAGGAGAAACCGTTGGAGTTTTTCAATATGAGTCGCCCGGAATGCAAAAATATATGCGAGAACTAAAACCGACGGTTTTTGCAGATTTAATTGCGATGAACGCCTTGTATCGACCGGGGCCTTTGGAGTATATACCGTCTTTTATTCGACGTAAAAATGGAGAGGAACCCATTGTTTACGATTTGGATGCCTTGGAGGAATACTTAAAAGAAACCTATGGAATTACGGTATATCAGGAGCAGGTAATGCTTTTGTCGCAGAAATTGGCTGGATTTACCAAAGGTGAGGCCGACGTTTTGCGTAAAGCCATGGGTAAAAAACAAATTGAGGTTTTGGATAAGATGAAGCCAAAATTTGTGGAACAGGCTGCGCTTAATGGGCATGATCCAAAGATTTTAGAAAAAATATGGAAAGACTGGGAGGCTTTTGCTTCCTATGCCTTTAATAAATCGCACTCTACTTGTTATGCGTGGATTGCATATCAAACGGCTTATTTAAAAGCGCATTATCCCGCAGAATATATGGCGGCGGTACTGTCTAATAATATGAACGACATCAAGCAAGTAACCTTCTTTATGGAGGAGTGTCGTAGAATGGGCTTAAAGGTATTGGGGCCGGATGTCAACGAGTCCTTTTATAAGTTTACCGTAAATGACGATTATGCGGTCCGATTTGGAATGGGCGCTATAAAAGGTGTGGGTGCTGGTGCGGTAAATACTATAGTGGAGTGCCGTAAGGATGGTAATTACAAATCGATTTTTGATTTGGCTAAACGCATTGATTTGCGTGCTGCCAATAAAAAAGCTTTTGAAAATTTGGCGTTAGCTGGGGGATTCGATTGTTTTGAAGGCACTTTACGTGCACAGTATTTTCATACCGATGGGGATATAAATACCTTTTTAGAAAAGGCAATTCGCTATGGGGCAAAGTTTCAGGAAAACGAAAATTCTTCGCAAGTGAGTCTGTTTGGAGAAAACAGTGATGTTCAAATTCCGGAACCGGTTATTCCGGAGTGTCCAGATTGGAGTACTATGGAAAAATTGGCTAAGGAAAAAGAAGTAGTTGGTATTTATATATCGGGACATCCCTTAGACGATTTTAAATTCGAGATGAAATATTTCTGTAATGTCAATTTGGAACAACTAAAGAATTTGACTCCTTTAGTCGGGCGTACTGTTTCTTTTGCAGGAATGATTAGTAATGTGCAATTTAGAACCTCGATGAAAGGGAAAGATTGGGCGATGTTTACGGTAGAGGGTTATGATGAAACCTATGAATTTAGAATGTTTAATGAAGAGTTTTTGAAATTCAGACATTTTCTTTTAAACAATCAGTTTGTGTATTTTAAAGTCACTGTAAAAGAGGGGTGGATTAAAAATGAAGCCGGTGAGCGTAGTGATCCGCGGTTGCAGTTTTCCGAGCTAAAATTACTACATGATGTGATTCCGACTTATGCAAAAAAATTGATTATTCAAATGAATATCAATGAGCTAAAGGACAATCAAATCGAGAAAATAAGAATGCTTTTTGATACGTATCAAGGTAATAAAACCGTGACTTTTGAGGTGGTTGAATTGGAAAAAGTGCAACAGCGAATAGAAATGGAGGCCATTACTCAATTGGTTCAAGAAGTAGATGCAGATGGAGAACCGGAATTGGATGTCGATGAATCGCGTATCGTGATACCGGAAGTCAAGGAGGAATTTCGTGTTTTAAATAAATTAACCATGCCGAGTAGAAACTCAAAAATAGATATTTCTGCTGACTTATTGGAGGAGTTAGAGCGGTTGCAAGTGCATTTTAGGTTGAATTGATGGGTGTTAATAATAGTGCAATAGATAAAAGTAATCAAGAAGTAAATTAATTATTCAATTATTTTATTAGATTTGTATAAGAAACAAAAAAATATAACAATGGCTTTAGAAATTACAGACGCTACTTTTGAAGAAGTAGTATTAAAATCAGATAAACCCGTAGTGGTTGATTTTTGGGCAGTATGGTGTGGACCTTGTAAAATGTTAGGTCCTGTTATTGAAGAATTAAGTTCCGATTTTGAAGGTAAGGTCGTAGTTGGTAAAGTAGATGTTGATGCAAATCAAGAATTTGCTGCTAAATACGGGGTTAGAAACATTCCTACGGTACTTATTTTCCAAAACGGAGAAGTAGTTGGTCGTCAAGTAGGTGTTGCTCCTAAGCAAACTTATATGGATGCTATCAACGGTTTGATATAATTACTGTTTAAGTTTTAAATAAATAGAGCGCTCTTATGAGCGCTCTATTTATTTACGGTCAATTCGAATTTTTTTTGTTGCGCTCAACGCAAAATAAAAGCATAGCCGCTCCCGTAGTTAGGAATAGTACAGAAAACAGCTTGCCGTTTTTAACTCGAGATACTTCTTCGGTTAGAATAAATAAAACCCCATTGTAAAGTCGGTCGATCGAATCCAGGTTTTTTAATCATGGAGATTAAAAGGTTCCGGAGATTGAAACTAGATTAGGATAGATCGACAGCATAGATGTTTTTTTTACACATATAATAAGCTGCTTTCGCGAGGACACGCAATCCGGGTTGATTAGAGCGCCTAACTTTTAAGAACTACTGTTGGTTTGTGGCAGTTAACAAAAGGTCGTGAGCGTGCTTAAAATTAGTTGGACGGGATTGTTTTGGATAAAGCTTAGGTGATCTGTGTTTCTTTTATATGTGATTCAACATTATTTATTTCGTATTCCAAAAGCGATGTCCTGATTATATGTCCTGTCGTGCATTGGGATATCGGAATCAACAGTTGTGTGGTGAGTGTTTTTCTGTGAATAAATTCTTGCTTGAATGTTTTTGTGAACCCTGCAGGTACGTTGTGTTTATTGGTATTTTGAATAATTAAAAATTATGGAATTTATTTTCGATTTATTTTTCGGTCATTTATTTTTAATGTTGAAATTATTTCAAAAAAATATTGATTTCTATTCGTCTGAGGGTCATTGGTATTAGAAAAAAGCTTTGAAAAAGATTGATTTTTTTACTCTCAAAGTTTGCGTAGTTCCAAAATGGTTGTATATTTGCACCGCATTAGAGCAATGGTTTGGTAGTTCAGTTGGTTAGAATACATGCCTGTCACGCATGGGGTCGCGGGTTCGAGTCCCGTCCAGACCGCTAAAAAGCAAAGAGGATGCCTCTCAACGTGAGAGGCTTTTTTTACCTCTTAAAAAACATAAAGATAGTTGTGTTGTTCGGTACGAGAGTACCTGGTTTAGTAGTTAGACCAATGAAAAGCTTTCCGTAGTAGGAGGGCTTTTTTATACCCACTTCGAATTTTGTGTTTTGGTCTTTTTCCTTCTAATGAGTAATATTTTTTTTGGTTAATAATAATTACTGGTTTGGTAGTTCAGTTGGTTAGAATACATGCCTGTCACGCATGGGGTCGCGGGTTCGAGTCCCGTCCAGACCGCCAGTACAAAGAAGCCTCTCATTTATGAGAGGCTTTTTTGCCCTCGTAAAAAAAGGGATATAATTAGTTGTGTTGTTATAGTACGCAAGTACTAGGTTTAGTAGTTAGACCGATGAAAAGCTTTCCGTAAGGGAGGCTTTTTTATTTTGGGGTAATTTGAGATTCGCAAATGGCTTTAGTAAAGCGACAACCTATTCCGTGTTTGCTCGTATTCTTATATGTACGATATGGTTGGGAGTTGATTCTAAATGTGGTTAATGCCATAGGTATGTCGTGATTAACGTGTTTTAACGTGTTTTAGCGAATTTGACGAAGTAAGTGGCTACTGATGTAAAGAGCGGTTTTTTATTGAATTGAGGCTGCTTGATGGCGTTTGTTGACTAGGTCGTTTTAAAGCCAATAAAAAAAGCGACTACCGATTGGATAGCCGCTTTTAAATGATATTATATGGAAAAAATATTAGTTGATTTTATCAACAGTCAATTGATCCATCGTGAAGTATAAGGCAGTATTTGCTCCCCATTGTCCTACGTCGGTAGTTTCTAAAAAGAACAATAAGTATTCTACTTCTCCTAAAGAACTTAAATCTACTTTATTCCAATCTTGTGAAATTGTTCCTACTTCGTTTCTGAAGTCAACGAAATAATGGGTAACCGGTTTTTCAGAAGAAAGTATTCCTGCTTTGTTTACTCCATAAACATGAACGGCAAAAAAGTCGCCTTTTACAAATTTACGAGAATAATCATCTCCGTGTAAAACCCCGTAATAAGGCCACGGGCTTATAGCTAATGAAACACTTTTGGCAGCATATTGGTTTTTGCTATCCGTTATTTTTACCGTGCTAGAAAAACGTTCTACAGCGATTTTTTCGCCTTGTTGAAGCAAACTGGCATCCGGTTTGTGGTCGGCAAAAGAAACTAAAAACGGAGTTCCTTTACCTTTAACACCGCCTTGAGCCATGGATCCCCATTGATTTTGAAGCCAACCACCTTCTTGGTTTATTTGGTTGCTGTTGTCGTTACTGTTGGATACGGTAAAGCCCATCCAAGTATAATATTCAGGAAATGCGCTATGATTAAATTGAAAAATACCCGAATGTAGTTCTGCGTCCTCTTCATAGGTTTTACTCCAAATAGTTCCACCTGCCGTAGCTTGACCATTACTTAAATCGAAAGTGCTTAAGTCTAAAGTGACATAGTTTGTATTTGCAGACAATACTTTAAAGATATAAGCGTAGAATTGCTCGGTTCCGTTTTCAACAGTTCGTAGCGCGATTCTTTGTTCACCCTCTTTTGTAAAGATATGTGTAAATGATAATTCTTCAGAGATTAAAACATTATTGCTATACCAGAAGAATTTAGTGTTTTCGGGAAAAGTGTTTTTGGGAGTAAATTGAAAGGGTTTGGTAGCAATCGGATTGTCGTCAACACGAATGACTTGTTCGATAGCACTAGGAATGCTCGAGTCGTCGCTACTACAAGAGTTAAGGCCTAATCCTAAGAAAAGGAAAAGTACCAAGCCATAAAATAAATTTTTGTTTTTTGTTTTGATTGTAGTGTTCATCATATATAATTAAGGATTTGTTAATTTCTAGTAGGGATATTTTTTTTAAGCAGGTGTAAATCTTCTACGCCAAATACTTCGGTAGATATTTCTCCTAATGCTCCTGATTCTTGATTTATACCCGTGTAAATTTTGATAAAATCGATACCGGGCAATTGTACTTTCTTACCGTTTTTATCAACTGCCCACGAAATATCTATAGCGGATTCGTCATCTGAATTGGGAACGTTATCGGCATATCCGTATTCAAAACTGTTTTGAATCCAATAGCCGTCTTGATTGATTACATTATGTGGTAAAAGGGTGCCTTTAAAAGTGATTTCATTGGCGGTTTCCCATTCTGGATAGTAGCTTTGGTCGTGGAAAGTATTTTTGGTTTTAAAACCGGAATTACCTTGATTATCGGTCCATTTAATATACTCGATATCTGCGGCCCAAGGCGTCAACGGGTCGTTTTTAGGGACTTTGTTTGGATCGGGTTTGTAATACGTGATTTCGTAGTTCTTTATTGTTTTGGGATTGCTGTGTTCGCTACCGGCAATTTCATACCATTCATCTGCGTCCGGAATCCCGTTTTTGTTGTAGTCGTAGGCTACCATAATCACGCCGGGTTCGCTGCTGCCTCCCCGTTGTGCTGCATTGGCGTTTGCCCAAAAAGCATTGCCTAAAATTCGAAAATCTCTTAATCCTTCCGTATTGTTGATGGTATGGTCAAATCCCATAACGATATAACCTCCAAATCCACCAAGACTAATACCGCTTCCTTTAGGGCCAACTACTGCCGCTTGCGCTTTTTGGAGCATAATTTCTCGAGTATTTCCCGTTTCGTATCTCGGAAGCAGATTGATAAATTGCCCCACAGCTGGAGCATATTCGAGTACTTTGGTTACATAAGGACTATTTTCGGGTATGGGTTTTACTTCGGTATCGTCGCTAGAAGAACAACTGGAGAGGAGTGCGAGGCCTATACAGCTTAGAGCGAACGATTTGTAATTAAAAATTGATTTCATTTTTGATGTTTTTTATTTTTAAATTAAGTCGCTTTACGCGATTTTTTTGTGATTTGGAAGAAAAATCATTAGTTCTCTGGTTTTAAAGTTTACTTCTGATATACAAAAGCAAAATGCGCTGGAATGTTGCCAGCGGTGGTTTTCCATTTTAAAATTCCTTCGGGTGAATAACAATAAACAAAACCCGTTACTAAATAATCTTGTGCGTCGGTAATGTAAATTTCCTTGGTTTCTGGATTGACAGCAATACCATAGGGAATCAGTATGTTTTTATCGCTACCATCTTTGATGATACGATTGGAAATAACTTTTTTAGTTTTGGTGTCAAGGATGCCGTAATTAACGGTGTTTTTTCCAGAATTGTGTTTAAAAGAAGTGCCAAAGTAATAAAGGCTATCTCCTTGTAGGGTCATTTCTGTAACTGGTATGTCGAGTTTTTGTTTGACCTGGTCGGTTTGGGTATCGATGACGTATAAATTGGGTTCAATGTCGTAGTTGTCTCCTCTTGAGCTAACATAGATATCTCCTCTTTTGTCTAATTGTAGTCGATGTAGGTTGATGGCGACTTCAATTTTCTTGCTAAGTGTAAAGTCATTTAAATCCACTACTGCGACGGTGGTGTCGTAATTGGGAACGCGATAACCGCCAGAATTAGCTACATAGAGTTTGTTGTTGTGAACCACCATCTCTTCGGGCTGATAGCCTACGGATACTTGTCTGTTGATTCGTAATGAGGTCGTATCAATTTCGGCAACAAAACCCACTTCTGCATTGGGATTGATCTCCACGGGGCCGGCATAAGAGCTCACATAGGCTTTTCCATTGTGGAAAGTCATATAGCGGCAATTGGGAATATTAATCTTTCCGAGGTGCACTCCCGTAGCAACATCAAAGACTTCTATATAGTTAGAAACACTAATTAAGGCATAGGCTTTACTGCCATATATTTTAATGTCGTTCCCAACATCGCCCAATTCCTTAACCACATTGGGATTTCTTTCGGAATAAAGGTCGCGTGTATATACTCCTGTAGCATAATCAAAGTAGTCGATGGTTGCGCGATTCATGCCCATATTGCCTTCATTTAACAAATAAAATCCTTTGATTTTACCGCCAAGTCTGGGTGGTGCTACTTGATTGGAATCGGAGAGGTAGATGGTTTCGTCCTTTCTGCAGGAACTGAAGAACAGCGTCAACAACAGTAAGCTAATTAGAAACTGTTTTTGTGTGATTAACCGATGGCGGAGCTTGGGAAACAAAGTTGTTATTTGGTATAGTCTCATAGTTCAAAACTTAAAATAAAACGAAAATTTCTGCCCGGCATTGGGTAATTGGTGACCACATCGTATTGTTGGTCCATAATATTATTGGCTTCTGCGCTAATTTTAAAGTGATATTGGTACAGTTTTAAATCTTTTTGCAGTGCCATATCATGGGTGTACCACGGTTGAACCGCATTGCGTTCAATGTTGTTCATCGCTGCATCATATCTTTTTCCCACATATACAAAACTGTAGTTGAATCCCCAATTTTTATAATCTAATCCAACAATCGCTGAACCAGAATGCCATGGTGCATATGGAATTTGATCGCCATAAGCCGATAATTTGATACCGTTTATGGTCGTGTAATTTTTGGCTTCGGTGAATTCATAATTGATGTTGGTTGTCAGTTGTAATGATCCAAAAGTTAGTGTTGTTCCAAGTCCGGTTTCTATGCCGTAGCCTTCGGTTTGTCCTAAATTGGTCATCATCCATCGGAACATACTAGCTGTTGGTGCGGCAATGATTTTATCCTTGACCTTCATATAATAGGTTTCCAGTTTTAGAGAAACCGATTGAAGGTATTGGTTTTTTATCGGAATTTGATATTGAGCGCCCAGATTAACTTGATTGGTAAATTCGGGTTTTAGATTGGCATCACCGATTTGCGTATAATACAAATCGTTGAAAGTGGGCATTCTAAAAATGTTTTTGTAAAAGGTGTGTACAACAAAATCGCGATTTTCCCAGGGTTTATAACTTAAGAATAGCGCTGGAGAAAAGGCGTTTTGATCAGGAGCTTGAAAATTATTTTTTACTTTTTCTTTGGTGAAAGTTCCCAATATACTGGCTTGAGCCTTAAAGCTCCCCAGGTCTAATGAGGTGGCTATGGCACTGATAAAGGAAAGGCGTTCTGGATAGGTAAATAGCGTTCCAATTCCCTCACGAGTGGCGTTGAGTTTGTTGTATTGTAAATCGGTTGCCAAAGAGACTGCCCATTCTGGAGTAATTTGATAGAGATTAACTGCCGAAACATAAAAGTCTTGTTGGTAATAACTGTTGTCTACTTGTAGGTTTTTGGTAAGTTGATTTTCGAGGAATTCGATGCTGTCTCGTGCCAGGTAACGCGTATAATCATAGGCGAATTTACCTTTGATTTGAAATTTGTAGCGGTCGCTGACATACTGAGTTAGTTCTGCTTGAACCAAGACATTTTTATCCCAACTGCGCTCTCCGGATTGCCAATTGTTTTTGACAATAGCGCCTGGGAGACCACGATGGGAGTCGTAATAATATAATTGTCCTTTCCAGCTGGTATTGGCTGTTTTTCCATACAAGCCCGCTTCTATTCTAAATGCGTCAATATCTCCATTGCGGCGGGTTGCTGTAGTGTCGTAGGCAACGGTTTTGTCTAAATTTAAACGTTTGTATCTAAACGAATACTCCCCATTAGAATGCAAATATTCTGCACTTAAACTAGCTGAAATGTTATCGCTAATTTGTTGTTCTAAACGAAAAGAAGGATTGGTTAACTGGATGGAGGCAAATTTGTAACGCGCGGTTAAATTGGTTTTTTTACCTTCTTTAAACTGTGGTGTTTTGGAATTGATATAAACCGCAGTGGCGGAAGCAAATTCCTTAGCCGATTGAAAGATAGTACTGCGTTGTCCGTTATAAAGCTGTAACATATCAATGTCGTCCAACGAGAATTTGCCCAAATCGACTATGCCGTTTTGTGCATTTCCTACGGCGACTCCATTGTAGAAAACACCAACGTGATGAGTACCCATATTTCGAACATCGATGGTCTTTAGACCTCCGATACCACCATAATCTTTTATTTTTACTCCTGAAAAATACCGCATAGCATCAGCTACGGAATGGGCATTGAGTCGTTCGAGTTCTTTTCCAGTTAACTGTTGAACGGGAATGAGGTCTTTGTATGGCGAAATCTCAATGACAACGGTACTCAGTTCTTTGGAGGATTCTTTTTCTTCTTGCGCATATAATGAAGAGAAGGACAAAATCCCTAAAAACAACAGATAAAAAAATTTATTTGAGCGCATTCCTTCTTTTGTAATTGATCATTAATTGCTTGGGGGTTAGTGTAGTACACAGCAATTGCTTTTCTTGAACAAAAAGAAATTTATGGTGACTAAGCCTTATTCCCGAAAGCTTGAAACGTATTAAAATGTTGGCAGGTATTCTGACTCGTTTCTTTTTAAACGTCCTTCCCATCGGTAAAGACAGTGGACTTAAATGTTTAAAAAACAATGTGAAACTTACAGCAGCGGGTCTGTTCAGGATTTTCACCTGATTCCCTTTTTAATTAGGAACTGATATTCAGTTCTATAAACCAATATTTTTGCAAATATAGTCAAATATTAGATATGCTTCATAGTGTTTATTCTCTAATAAAATTTAGTGGGTACTAAATTTAAAGTTAGACTTTTTTTAAGTTTATGTACTGGTTGGTTTTAGGTGTATAGGGGTTTTCTCTTTATTTTAAGCTAAACCGTTTAAGCTGTTGTACATGATTTATAGATACATTTATTTTCTTAGAGGGTGTTGTTTTAAAAATAGTTGATAATTAAAAACAAATCCATCGGGTGCATAGGGAAATTTCGATACGATATTTGCGTGTTTCTTATACACTCGTTCGAGGTAATTATTTAGTTTTTGATACACAAGTAGTCCTTTAGATGTGAATACTGTACTAACATCTATACGGTGAAAGCCGGTTTTGTGGCGATAAGAGTTGTCTACCAATCGGCCTTTTATTTCATGATTTTCATTTTCTGTAAAGAGTTGGGGTTTTGCTAAAAAATAATCAAGTGTTTCTGCCACTTTCGACGTGGTATATAGGCCATGAAAAGCATCGAACACGTTTCTGTGTTCATTTGGGTTATGGGTAAGCTGTTTCATAGGGGTTTGTATATCGATGGCGAAATAATCTTGAGGACGTTGCAATATCGTATTAAAAATAGTGTGACCGGCTTGATGGGCTAGTTCGACCAGGAAGTAAACAACCGTATCGTTGCGGGTTCCACTGAGAAAAGAAATACCAAAAGACATTCGATCAGCAAAGCTTGTGTACTGGTCGCTTTTAAAATTATATACTCCCGTCAAAGTATTGAGAATCATTTCAAAATAATTGCAATTCGTATTCTTTAGAAGGTTATAAGCATGGTTAAAAGTTTTAAAATTGCAATCGGAAAGCGGCGTTGTTTCTCGATGTTTCTCCACACTAGAAATATCATAATGATCAAAGGCTATTGTAAAGTAGTCGTGTTCAAATGAATAAAAAGCGACCTGTTTGTCTTTGGTAGAAAGGTTGGGGGTGAAAGGGGTGTCTAAATAGTTGTTTTGGTTTTTTAATGCATAGGATTTGGTCGTACATTGGTATTCAAAATCCAGCTTTGTAGTAGGGAAATCCGTTTTAAAACATCCTATTTTGGGCAGGTAAACAGCTCCGTTTTTATCTGAATATACGGAGAAGTGAAAATCTCTATTTAGATGTTGTGGAGAAATATAGCCGAACATAATTTGCCACAAGCTCATATTTTGCTTATTGTGTGCGTAATATAGAAAGAGAAAAGGTTCTTGAAAAGCCCTTTCATTGCCCTTAGTATTTAGTAATACAAATAAATTTTCATCTTCATTCAAGATGGCCATTCTTACAGAGTTTAGAATTGTGTTAAGTCCTTTGATGTAGTCATCGATAAAGTTTGGTGCTCTCATAATTATTATATTTAAAGTCGTTGTCTCGTTTCGTCTGGGTTTAGTTTTTTCGTATCCGTTTTTTTGCCGTCGTTAAACTTATAGGATAGTGAGAAGTTGATGCCTCTGCTATCAAAAGTATTTACGCCATTAAAATAGATTTCGTCAAGATCTCTAGTGATGGTGGTTTTGTTTGCTATTTTAAAAATATCTCTTAGATATATAGACAGCTGCAGGTTTTTATCGAAGCTTTTGTTAAACGAAAAGTTTAGATTAGGACGTTCTTTTACTTTTTGTAGTCCTCTCAAACTCGGTTGCGTATAGATAAATAGAATACTCATTTTAAAAGTATCGTCAAATTTGATGTTTTCGGTTATTGAAATTCTACTGTAGAAATTCTCTAATTCAAAATCGTTTCCATCGATAAAACCACTTTTTCGCTGTTGGTTTATCCTAAAGGTATAGAAGCCATCTAGCCAAGAGGTATGTTTAAATACAAGGCTGGCTAAGGCTCCTATGGAATTTAAATCAGCGTTGGAATATTTTTGAACTATGGCATTATCCCGATTTAATGGAATGGCTTCCATAGTATTTTTATGGTCGTTGTAGAATACGGTTAGCGCATTTCTTTTGTAAGTGTATTTTAATTGTAAACTGGTCGCTTTTTCGGGTAGCAGGTAGGGATTTCCTTCCGAGGCGTCAAAAGGGCTAGTGAAATAATACAAAGGCGATATTCTTGAGAAAGGAGGTCTTTGAATTTTTTCTGTATAGCTAAGCTGCACGGACTGGGATTCGTTAAGTTTATAATTTAAATTGGCAGACGGTAATAGCTTATTTAATTTTTGATTGGCTTCTTCAATATTAAAGTTTCCGTTTAAAGTTGAAAATTCACCTCGTAAGCCCAGTTGATATTTTAGGTTTTTAAATTGGGAACTGTACAATCCGTAAACCGCAAAAATATTTTCGTTGGCATCATAATCAAAATTAGCGGGTGGCGTAAAGCGATTGATTTCCGAAAAATCGAGATAGAGTAGGCTGTTGATATGGTAGTATTTTACTCCAAAATCATATTGGTGATTGTTTAAAGTATAACTCGCATCTAGGCTGGGTACATAGGCGGTACTTTTTCTAAATTGGTCCGTAGTGATATTAACCTGAGGGGGCACAGAATTAAAACCTTTAAAATTGAAGTCGTTATAGGTGTTTGTGGCATCGTCTTGCCATAGTAGGTCAAATCTTGCACTCAACGACCATTTTTTTATTTTGAAATCATATTTTAATCCAGAGTTGAAATAACGGGTATGGTATTTCCAATCAACAACACTGTTAGAAATGGAGTCCGTATTTAAAGCGGTTTTAAAGATGTTTTCTTGTTCGAATTTGTAACTCGGAATATAGTTTGGTTGCCAAGTGGTTAAAAGGGACAGTACATTTCCATCTTCAAAGTTTAGAGACATCTCTGCGCCATATACTTGTGAGTTGGAATTGGAGGTTCTATAGCGGCTCGATTCTCTGGTAAAGGGAGGGGAGCTCCCGTAAAAATCATGAGTACTTTTAGTGTAATTGTTAACGGTTTTATTATAACTGTGTCCAATTGTAAAAGTAGAATTAAAGAGGTTTTTATTGTAATTAATAACACCGTTCACGTTATAATTTGAAGCTGTTCGCTGCTCGTATTGTCCCGAAATTTCACCATCAATACCTTGGGTAGTACTTTTCTTTAAAATAATATTGATAACGGCTTCAATATTGGAGTCATATTTAGCAGATGGATTGGTTATTAGTTCGATACGGTCAATGGAAGCGACCGGTATATTGGAAACGTTTAGAGCAGATTGCTTGCCATTTATAAAATAGCCTATTTTTGATTTTCCCAATATACTGATTTCTTCATCTTGTATAAAAACCTCTGGAATTTGCTCTAAGACATCCATCGTTGTAGCCATTGTTTTTAAGTAGGAATCTGCTATGTTTACGGCTATGCCCTCGGCAGTGTTTTTGATAATGGGTTTATCTATATTAATGGTAATGCCTGCTAATTCGGAGTATTCTTCTTCCTGCAGGTGAATAATTCCTAATTCGAGATCGTTATGACTATCTATGGAGGCTTTATAGGTATTATGACCGATTGCTTTGATTTGAATTTGCCAGATTCCCTCCGGAATTGATTTAAAAGAAAAACAGCCTACAGCGTTTGATTTTGTACTTAAAAGTTCATCCGACGTTTGGTGTTGTAAAATGATTAGGGCGTTTTCTATGGGAAGTAAATCGGTATTTTTTACACAACCGTTTACTTCTTGTGCTTCGGTATAGGCAAAGCTAAAAACGCAGAGTAATACTATTAGAGTATGTTTTTTTTTCATAAGTATATTATTTGTTATGGTTAAAGGTTCAGTTCAAGTTGGTTTTTTACTAAATTAAAATAAGTGCCTTTTCTCTGAATGAGTTCGGGATGTGTGCCCTGTTCAATGATTTCTCCTTTTTCGAAAACGACAACGTTATCGGCATTTTTTACAGTAGATAATCGGTGTGCTACTATAATTACAGTCTTTCCTTTAAAGAAGGAATTGAGGTTGTTCATAATTATTTTTTCATTATGCGCATCTAAGGCACTTGTTGCCTCGTCAAAAAGAATAATGTCTGGATTTTTGTAAATGCAACGCGCAATTAAAATTCTTTGGTTTTCACCACCGCTTAAGTTGATTCCCGAGAATTTTAAATTGGTTTGATAGCCCAAGGGAAGGTTGTTTATGGTGTCTTGAATGTTGGCCATTTTTGTAGCGTATTTTAATCGTTCTTTGTCGATGGTGTAATCCTGATCGGATTCTGAAATATTTCTCAATATGGTGTCCGGGAAGATAAAACCGTCTTGAAGTACTGCGCCACATTTTTTCCTCCATGATACTTCGCTGATGTTTTTTAGGTTGGTAGTGCCGTAAAAAATGTCGCCCTGTTGCTGTTCATAGAATTTCAATAATAAATTGATCAAGCTGGTTTTTCCGCTGCCGCTGGTTCCGACAATTGCCGTTATTTTTCCTGCAGGTATGAAAAGGTTGATGTTTTTCAATATATAGTTTTGACTAAGGTGGTTGTATTTAAAGGATACATCCTGAATGTGGATGTCGTTGATTTTTTGTAGGGCATTTTCGGAAAATGTATTTTCGGTTGTCTCTGTTTTTTCTTCAAACAATTCCCCCATTCTGTCTAGGCTAATTCGAGCTTCTTTATAATCTTGAAATAGGACTACAAAACTATTTATAGGGACGGTCAATTGTCCGAGAATAAATTGTAGTGCCAACATAGTTCCCAGAGTAGCTGTTCCTTGGATTACCGCTATAGCAGATAATGCGGTTATAAAGAGATAGGTTATTTGCATCACCATGTTCCCTCCGATGATTTGTATTTGTTCCGTTCTTAATTCTTTTTGTGAGGTGTCTAATGTTCGCGATTGGATGCTTTCCCATTCTCTTCGGCGTTTGACGTTGGAGTTGTTGAGTTTAATGTCTAAAATTCCATTGAGTATTTGCAGTATGCTGTTGCGGTTTATATGTGCTAAATCACGTCTTAAGTAACTTAGGCGAGCACGCTCTTTTACAAAAAACTGCACCCAAAGTACATAGAGTATAATACCTATGAGATACGTTATAAAAAATTTCCAATTGTAATAGAGCATAATTCCGCCAAAAACACTCACATTTATTAGAGCAAAAAAGGCGTTTAGGAAGGCGTTGGCAAGAAAATTTTCCAAGTATATTTGGTCGTCAATGCGCTGTATTAAATCACCTTGTGTTTTGGAGTTAAAAAAGGATACGGGTAAGCTCATCATCCTTTTTAACAAATCTGAAATAACCATTATCCTTACTTTTCGCGTAATAACTAGTAAATACCACCGTCTTACTACATCTAATAATACTTGTGAGAAGTAAAAGATAAATTGGCCTATGATGAGGACAATTACAAAAGTCACATTCTTTTGTGTTACCCCTTTGTCTACTAATTGCTGGGTAAAGTACGGCAGTAAAGAGGTGATAAATGTGGTTAGTAGTAGGCTGAGGAATACCTGTTTGAGTTGATTTTTGTATCTGTTTATATAGGGTCTTAGTAAGGAGAGGTTGTATTTTTTTTGCTTGTTGTTTTCCTTGATGTAGAATTCAGTTGTGGGTTCTACAACTAAAATATGCCCGTGATTTTTTTGATTGAGGTTTAAGGTCTTGTTGTAGAGCCATCCTTCTAAAAATTTATCCTTGGAGATTTTTATTCTTCCGAATGCCGGGTCGGCAAGGTATATTTTGGTTGGAGTTATTTTATACACCACTACATAATGCCGCTGTCGCCAATGAGCTATAAAAGGTAAAGGAATGTCGTTTTTAAGGGTTGTAAAGTCAATATTTAAGGGTAGTGTCCTTAATCCGATTTCTTCTGCTGCATTTGCTATGCCCAGTAAAGAGGCACCTTGCTTGGTGAGGTAGGATTTTTGTCTAAGTTGTTGAATAGATACCTCTTTACCATAATATTTGGCAATTATTTTTAGGCAAGTTGCCCCACAGTCCATAATATCTAATTGTTTATAAAATGGAAATTTTTTAGTGAATATACTCATGTTTCACAAGTGGATTTAGGGTTCAGTTTGATAATGTAACCTTTGTTTACAAAGTCTGTAAGCAAGAGTAAGGTGTTATTATAGGTTTCTTGGTCAAGGGCATACTCTTGTTCTAATTCATTGAAAATCTCAGATACCGTGCGTATGCCATTGATTTTTTGTAACACATTAACGGTATCCAATGTGCATTCAAATGTTTTTAGCCGTGGCGAACTCAGAACAACTTCTTTAATAGCTGGGGTATCATCATTATTGGGCAAGCTTGCGTTAATCTGAATTTGGATTTCTGTAGGTATCAGTAGTACATCGCTGTTTTTGAGGGTTTCCAAGGAGGATGTCTTGATTGCTTTAAAAAACCAGTTTTTGTAAATGGTTTTTTTTGCATTGATATTTAGTGTAATGTGTTCCATAAAAAGGGGGGTGTAGGATTCAATTTTATAGCCTTTAGATTTAAAGTATTCGTGTAGTTCTTGTAGGCTTAATTGGTGAATGGGGTCTGTAAAATGATAGTCTAAAGGTCCAAAGTGTATAAAGGAACCACCAGTGCTTAATACGCGGTCTATTTCGCTGAAATAATCCTGGATGGCTAGAGTGTCTGTGAAGTAGCAGGATATTATGCAGTCGACTGTATGGTTTGAAAGGGGGAGGTTTTTTACGTCGGCTACAAAATAATCAAATAAAGTTCCGGTTTTGTTTTGTAATAATTTGCGAACCAATTCTTCTTTAATAGCGATGTGCAACAAGGTGTTTGTCGGCGTTGAATAATTTTTCTTTAAATAATAAGTAAAGGAGTAAGGTTGTTTGCTTATTTTTTGTAATAAAGCGGGCATCTCGTAAGAAAGGTCAATAGCGATGAGGTGGTTAAAGCAATCTTTTAGTTCTAAAGCAATTCTTCCCAATCCTGCTCCTAAAACTAAGGCATTGCTATGTTTAGGTGTCAGTTTGCTTTTTAAAGCGTCAACGATAATCTTGATTTCATCCTCACACTCTTTTAAACCGCTCCAGTCACGGAGTAAGTATTCATAACTTAAGCTGTAACCTGTATGGGAATGGGAGCTTACGGCATTGATTACAGCGTCGATACGACCATGAGGGGTCAGTTGGTTTTTAAATTCATTAAACAGGGCTATTCGTCTGTCGATTTCTGCTGTAATTTCATCATTGTTTAATTTAGAAAACGTTTCTTTTTGGGTGTTTAAATCGTCAATACCTAGTTTGTATTGAATCAATTTCTTGCTTATATAAATCTCGAAATCTTCTAAGAGCACTGGTATGCCGTCAATCTTGTGACTGAGGTGTCCGCACTTTTTACACAAAGTATAGAGGGCGTTTATATCCGGTGAGGTCTGCTCACATTTGATGCATTTGTAAATCATAATAAATGTTGTTTTTCGAGTAAAATATAAACGGTTAATAGAAAAAACAGCACCAATACAATGCTTAGATAGCCTCCTCGTTTAAACATAAACCCTTGTTTTTTGTTTAAGACTTCCAATTCAAAATAGTCGTTGTCTGGTATTTGGTGTAAGGCAAATTCTTCGGTTGCTTTATTGTTTTTTTTCATTTTTATAGAGTGTTAAATAGTGCTGTATCAGCTATTTGTTTTTTTGTTCGTTGTCTTTTATTTGGACTAATATATTAAACATTTTACTTTTGATTATTTGTTTTAAGATTTTTTTATTCTTTTTTTACCATAATATTATAATATTTTTATAGTAACATTTGCATTATTCATTTTAATAAGTGTTTTTATTTATATATCTTGTCACAATTAACCATAAATATTTTTATTATGAAAAAACTATTTAAAAATGCTCAACTTGAGAAGATGAGTATTGAGGCTTTAAAAGCCAAATCAGAAAACACTCAGGATGAAAATCTATTGAGTAACATTGTTGGAGGCTTGGGATTTAGTCAAGCATTATGTCACGTAGCTGAGCTAGCGTAAGGAGAAGCATTTTGATTTTTTAAATCAAAACTGATTCAGAGAAGGGACTACCAAAAAGTAGTCCCTTCTTTTATGGGGTTAATCCTAGGGATAGAAGGAAGTGGATTAGGCTTTAAGGGAAGAAAGTTTTGGGTTTTAATTTGTGGCAGTTTTATTTATAAAGACAGTATATAATCCTGTTTTATTTTGATAATTTTGCATCAAAATTTAAAGGATGAATCAACCTCGTTTAGCTTTGCTTATCGGAATAGTTTGTATTTCGATTTTCCCTGTCTTAGTTCGATTAAATCTCGTTCCGAGTTTGAGTTCTGCGTTTTATCGCATGGCGATTGCTAGTGTTGTTTTAGTTCCATATGCTGTATTTACAAAACAGTTTAAAACTTATTCGCCCAAGCTTATGGGATTGATGGTTTTATCTGGAATTATATTTGGATCGGATGTGGCGGTATGGAACATTGCCATTGTCGGTTCATCGGCAACCCAAGCGACTTTATTGACCAATTTGGCTCCTGTTTGGGTGGGAATAGGAAGTTACTTTATCTTAAAGATAAAACCGACCACCAACTTTTGGTGGGGAACGGCATTGGCTTTAATCGGTATGGTGGTATTGGTGGGAGTAGATGTTTTTGTAGAGTTACGCTTTGATCAAGCTTTTGTTTTTGGCGTTTTGTCGGGAGTTTTCTATGCGACTTATATGTTGCTGAGCAAGCGGATACTAGAAGAAGTACCCGTAGTGACTTTTATGACCTTTAGTTTGTTGGCTTCTGCAGTATATCTTGGAATTTGGTGTGTGATTGCAGAAGAGCCTTTGACAGGTTTTTCTAATCTCGGTTGGGGAGTGTTGCTTATTCAAGGTGTGGTATGTCAATTGTTAGCTTGGTTGTTGATCAGTTTTGCGACCAAACACATGCGGGCTACAAGAGTTTCGCTCAGCTTATTGAGTCAGGCCTTATTGGCGTCTTTATTGGCGTGGATTTTTCTTCACGAAGAAATCAATGCACAGATGATTGTAGGAGGAGTTATTGTATTAATAGGTATTGGAATCACTTTTTTTGATACCAGTGGTAGTTCTTTTGAAAAGTTTAAGAAGTATAGAAAACAACGTAATTTAAAGCTTTAATATCATTTGGTTTCCTTGATAAAATCCGTTTTCTAAAAGAAAACATCCCAGTGTTTAATAACGATCTGGAGGTATATTCCGAGAAAGATGATGCCGATGACAAATTGTATAAAGGTCGAGGTTAGGAAGCCAATAAAGGAACCTGTTGCTGCCTTAAAGGCTCTTTGGATATTTTTGGAGTCAAATAATAATTCCCCCAATAGCGCACCGACGAAAGGGCCTAGAATAAAACCAAATGGAATCGGAGCTATTAATCCGACTACCAAGCCTATATTCGTGCCCCATATACCGTATTTGCTTCCTCCAAATCGCTTAGTGCCCTGTGCGGGTATGACGTAATCCAATAGGACTATTAGCAGCGTAAGGACTAAGGTAAAGCCCAATATCCAATAATTAATTTCAATTGAGGGTGTTAGGTATAGTAATAAGAGCCCAAACCAACTTAAAGGCGCGCCGGGTAATAGGGGAAGAATACTTCCCAATAAACCAGCTATTATTAAAATAAAGCTGAGGCTCAATAGTATATATTCCATCTCTTATTTTTTTGTACTTTTGAAGAATAAAAGTACGACTTTATTATATATGAAGAAATTTTATCCCTTATACATTCTTTTTCTCTTTTTGAGTGCTTGCGGTTGGTCGGATAAAAAAATTCCAGACGGTGATGTGCTTTTGAAAAAAGAATTAGAAAAGATAGATTGGACCCAGGTAGATAGTTATCCGAGCGTGGAACTGTGTGATACTTTATTAGACGAAGCCCAGCGTAAACAGTGTTTTTTTGATTACTTAACAGCTCGGCTACACGAAAAATTGAAATTGGATTCCTTAACTTCTAAGCATCCGAAAATCGATACTATCGAAGTGCGTATTACGGTATTTCCAGATTCCCATTTGGAGTTTGAACCGTATTACGTAAGTGATAGTTTAAAGTTTAGATCCCAGGAAATTGATAGCTTATTGCAGTTGAGGCTGATGGATTTTCCGGAAATTAGTCCTGCGATTAAGCGAGGTATTCCGGTAAAAACGCAATTTATTCTTCCCTTAGTTATCAAATCGGACTAACTATTTTTTGAGTTTAAAACTCAAGACAAAATAACTGCCAATCAAAACGGGAATAACGATGTTGAGCAGCCAAATTAAGGCGGCCACCAAGGCAACAATCCAAGAGTTGACTCCTAATAAGTTAAAGATATAAAGGGCAATACTTCCTTTAATTGCAAACTCTAAAAACTGAAAACTAGGCAAAGACGATGCCAGGAGGTAGATAAATGATATACTGCATAATAACTCGTAATACGGTAATTCAACACCGAAGAGGCGGTATAAAAAGATGTATTGGTGCATCAAGGCAACATAACGCAAAAAAGAAAGGAATAAATTTTTGCGATGAATACTATAGGGTATTTTTCTTATTTCTGTAATAAGCCAACGTATAGAGTATCCTTTAATTTCTACATTTCTCAACAAATAAATTAGCAATATAGCCAAACTCAATACCCCGATAATCAGCCCAATGATTTGATCTGAGGTGATTTGGTAAATAAAGTGCAAGGAAAGTGCGCCTAGGGCACCGAAGCTAATTCCGTATATGACCTGAGTTCCGTTGCAAATGACATTTAAAAAAAGAATTTGCCCGGCATCTTTTCGGTCGAAATAAAGTACTTTAGCCGCATATTCCCCTATGCCGTTTGGTGTAAACAGACCGAGTGTGAGTGCGCTTAAAACTTGTTTGGTCGATTCTCCGAGGCTAATTTTTTGAACAACAGCTGCTAAATTCTGCCATTTTAGAATTTCGACAAACCGATTGGTGAAAGTTAAAAGTAATACAAGCACTATCAATCCCGTGTTTTTGGGATCGCCGATTAAAGGTAGTAAAACCTTGAAATCAACTGCTTTATCATTGGATAGTTGGTGGTATATGAAATATAAAGCAAAAGCCACCACTAATATTTTAATCAGAAGTACGAGGAATTGCTTAGTTTTGTCTGATAGGAATTTCATCACTGCAAAGTAAACATTATTTTTTGTGAATTAGAAAACTCCTTTAAAACTAATTACATTGACTACAGAACGCATTATCTTGGGTATTGATCCCGGAACAACAATCATGGGATTTGGATTGATAAAGATTGTCAACAAAAAAATGGAGTTTATTCAATTGAATGAATTACAGCTTTCAAAGTACGACGATCATTATACCAAATTGCGTCATATTTTTGACCGTACGATAGAGTTAATCGAAACGCATCATCCTGATGAAATTGCTATTGAAGCACCTTTTTTTGGTAAAAATGTGCAGTCTATGCTTAAATTGGGACGTGCTCAAGGTGTGGCTATGGCCGCGGGTTTGTCTCGAGATATTCCAATCACTGAATACGAACCCAAAAAGATAAAAATGGCCATTACTGGAAATGGAAATGCCAGTAAAGAACAAGTGGCAAAGATGTTACAGCAGCTTTTGAATTTGAAGGAGTTGCCGAAAAATCTAGATAGTACAGATGGTTTGGCAGCTGCGGTATGTCATTTCTTTAATTCCGGTAAAGTGACCGTCGGAAAAAATTATACGGGTTGGGACGCTTTTGTCAAACAAAATCAAGATCGAGTAAAAAAATAAATGGCAGGAATCTATATACACATTCCGTTTTGCAAGCAAGCTTGTTATTATTGTGATTTTCATTTTTCAACTTCTCTAAAGAAAAAAGATGAAATGATTGAGGCAATTTTGGATGAATTGTTATTGAGACGCTCCGAAGTGGGTGCAGAGCAGATCGAAACCATTTACTTTGGAGGTGGTACTCCAAGTCTTTTAGAGGTATCAGAACTCAACCGAATCTTAGCATTTATAGCAGCTCATTTTGAAGTAATCGAGAATCCTGAGATTACCTTGGAGGCAAATCCAGATGATTTGAATGTTGATGCTTTACAGAAGTTGGCTCAGACTCGAATCAATCGTTTGAGTATTGGTATTCAATCGTTTTATGAAGCGGATTTAAAAATGATGAATCGAGCACATAATGCCCAAGAGGCATTAAATTGTTTGGTTGAGGCTACTAAATATTTTAAAAACATCTCTATTGATTTGATCTACGGAATCCCCGGTATGACAGAAGAACGTTGGTTGCAGAATATAGAAACGGTGTTGAGTTTGGGGATTGCGCATATTTCGAGCTACGCTTTAACTGTAGAGCCTAAAACAGCCCTACATAAAATGATTCAAACAGGTAGTATACCAAAGCCCGATGACGGTATGGCGCATCAACATTTTTTGTTGCTGATGGATCGTTTAAAAGAGGCGGGTTTTATTCACTATGAATTGTCAAATTTCGGGAAAGAAGGTTATTTTTCACAAAATAATTCTGCCTATTGGTTGGGTAAGAGGTATTTGGGGGTTGGTCCGTCGGCACACAGTTTTGACGGTCAGTCGCGCAGTTGGAATATTTCCAACAACAGCTTGTATATAAAGGGAATTCAAACAAAAGTATTGCCTATCGAAAGAGAGGAATTGTCAGAAGCAGATCGGTATAATGAGTATGTTATGACAGGACTTCGAACAATCTGGGGCGTTGATCTTGCTCGTGTAGAAAGCGATTTTGGAGTTGGCTTTAAGTCGTATATTTTAACCCAATCCGCGCGATTTATCGCTGACGATCTGATGAGCAATGATTCAGGAGTTCTAACCATAACAAATAAGGGAAAATTTTTAAGCGATGGAATTGCTGCTGATTTATTTTGGTTAAATTTGAAATAAAAAAATTGAAAGCAAGCATCACCTTTTTAGATAAAAATTACAGGGTCGACTTTTCTCAACCATTAGACATATCCATTCCTTTAAGTGCTTCGGAAGAAAATCCGATTGCCTGGTATCAAAATATGCCGGAAATCAAACCTGTGCAAGATGGAGATTGGATTGGAAAGGTCAGTGAAGGGCAATCTTCTACCAATTTCAATAATATTTTTTTTAATCCCCATGCGCACGGTACTCATACCGAATGTTTGGGACATATTACATTTGATTTTTACAGTGTCAACCAGCATTTAAAACAGTTTATGTTTTTGGCGCAATTGATTTCGATTTCCCCGGTACTACTGGGTGAAGATCGGGTGATTGGTTTGACACAGATAAAAGAACAATGGGTCGAAAATCAACAAACGGCCTTGGTTATTCGAACACTTCCCAACGACGATTTAAAGCAGCATCGAAAGTATTCTCATACCAATCCGCCCTATCTAACTGAAGAAGCTGTGGTTTTTTTAAGAGAATCGGGTATTGAACATTTACTGATAGACTTACCCAGTGTGGATAAGGAGAAAGATGATGGAAAATTGGTTTGTCATAAGGCGTTTTGGAATATTACCGATGTGCATCAATTGTCAGATGACGCTCGTTTAGGTGCTACTATAACCGAAATGATTTTTGTTCCGTCTTTTATAAAAGATGGAAAGTATTTGCTCAATCTTCAAATCGCTTCTTTTGAAAACGACGCTACTCCGAGTAAACCGATACTGTATCGTATCGAATAGCTGCTCGAGCTGATTTTATCTATAATCTTAATATTGAGGAATAATGGACAGCATTCAATCATTTTACGAATATGCCCTTTTAAAAAAAGGAGCATCCGAACATTTCCCCTTTGATCAAAATACTTTGGTCTTTAAAGTTGGAGGCAAAATATTTGCCTTAACCGCTCTTAGTGATTGGGAAAAAGGCACAGGAATGATCAACCTCAAGTGTGATCCAGAGCGGGCTATGGAGCTTCGTGAAGAGTATGAAGAAATCATACCGGGTTATCACATGAATAAAAAACACTGGAATACCGTAAGTTGTACGGGTAGGTTATCTTCAAAGATGATTCGAGAATTAATCGATCATTCCTATGACTTAGTACTTGCGAGTTTACCAAAAAAAATAAGAGACGAAATGAGTTAATATTTATTTCGTTATAGAACTATCAGCAACTTCTTCTTGGATTTTGATTGTAATAGCTATGGTGAATAAACTTCTTACTTTTTTGCCGCCATTTTCCACTGGTATCCAAGGAATGCTGTTTTTGAGTATGTCGATAATATATAGATCGGTTTTTTTATCTAAACCTCTTAATATTTTGACCTCGTCAATCTTTCCGTCTTCTTCTGCCATAAATTGAAATATAAGTTTAGCTACACCACCGTCGAAAGTTTCGGGAGTTTTAAATTTATTGATAAAGTATTTATTGAATTCCGACATACCACCTGGGTAAGTGGCTGTTTTTTCTACTGTTTGAAATTAATCCATCGGTGGTTTTTTAGCAATTGATGGCGCATTGAGGTTGTTGGTCTGAGCTTGTACACTAAACACAGCGAATAGAGTTAATAGTAGGGATGAAACACCTTGTGCCAAGATGTTTTTTTCTTTTGTTAATGGTTTTTTTGTCTGTGGGTGCAATTTTGAAACGCATTCTATTAAAAACTAAAAACAGCTCCAAATAACAAAGTTCGGGGACGTATAGGCATAATCATAGTGCTACTGTTGACGCCACTAAAGCTTGTATAACTATAGTTTTTTTGATTCAATAGGTTTTGTACATTTAGGAAAAACTCAACAAATGCCAGTTTGTATTTTGATTCTAAGTCGAGGAAATAATTTCTAGTTATCAAATTTTCACTAAGTTCAATATAGTTATGTTCTGCACTTAAATTTAAATAAAGATTTTTGGACGGGAAAAAATATATTTTTAAGTCTTGGTTAACGGTCTTTAAGGGGTTGGTCTTGATATATTTGTTTTTCTCCCAAAATATAGTGCTACCCCAGTTATAATTAAATGTGAACCATTCGAATTGTTTAAAGTGGATTGTAAAATTAGACCTAAAAGAATTGCTGTAATTATTGAATAAAACCTCTTGCTGAAAGATGTCGGTTTGGTGTTGTTTATAGTTGAGGTTTACATCTAGGGTAGTTTTTAGGATACTAAAATATTTGTTTGCTTTGGTCTCCAAGCTGCGTGTAGAAGATTTGAGGTCCTTTAAAAGCGTAGTCGTAAACTGATAGTCTGGACTATTGAAATTATGATTCATTAGATTGCTTTTTACCGGTTGATAAGATAGGGAGATATTGAAAAAAAATGCTGAAATCAAATCTTGGTAGTCAATCCTAAAATTATAGTTTTGAGCGATTCTCTTTTCTAGTAAATCGGTTGCCCTATAATAGTTCCGGTAGTCGGTCATTACGATTCCTGAAAGCTGATTTTGGACGGTACCTATATGCGTTGTTTTAGATGCATTTAAGCTTAGTCTAAAAAAGGGATTAAGCGTATAGGTGGTATTAAAATGTGGATTTACGAAAAAGGGGGGTGTTTTTGAATTGAGTTGGGGGATAAGTTGGTTTTTGGCAATATTCGCCTCGAATCTTAAAGGTAAAATTAGAGTCGCCCTCCATTTTTCCTTATAATATATAAATTCGGGTTTAATAGCAGCTCCAAAGCGAAGCAATTTTATGCGATTTATTAATTCGTATTGCTCTAAAAAACTAAATTTTTGGGATGTTTGCAAATCAGTCTTTATTTGGTCGTTGTTAAAAAATAATTCCAGACCGTTGGAAAGTGTATGTCCCCATAAGGCGGTGTTTTTATGGAATTGCAGCTTGGTTAGAAAGTGGGTGTTCCGAATGTTTTGTACAGCAAAATGGGAGGTATTTGGCTCCATGATTTTATGTTCGTTTGCAAAAACTTCTGGTTGACTGATCCATCGACTAAAAGAGTTTATGCTGTATTTATTGTCTTGACTTCCAAAAATAGTAGAAAACTTGTTTTGGACTTGATAGGATTTTTGAGTTGTTTGAGCGGTATTGTTAAAGCGGTTTGAAATTGTTTTAATGGATCGACTCCAGTTTATTAAGGTGTTGATTTCGTTGGATAGATAGGTCTTGGGATTGTTGTTTTCATAGCGTGTCGTAAAATCAATTTTTGAACGATGAGCACGGTTTAAAATATTTTCATTCAATTGAAAAGCCTTATGTTGGTCTATTAGAAAATAAGCTGACTGATTTTCAATTTCCTGCGATTGATAGTCTTTTGTGTAAATTCCGTTATAGCGCAAGGTTTCGTATTCAGAGACTTTGTATAAGTGATTAAAAACACTTGTATAGGTTTCGTTATTAATATACCGCTTTTTTTCCATAGGTATATCCGTGTTTTTAGGCGTTGTTATATAGGTTCTCGGTGTTGGAGAGTAAAAGAAAAAATGAGATAGATCAACAAGCTCTTCACTGTCACTAATAATGTCAATACCTGTATTATCCGTTTGCAATCGAATTAAGGATTGCTGTTTTTTGCCTAGTTTCGACGCAAATAATTTAGTTTGGATTAGATAAGGCTCAAATCCTAATGCTCCTTCTATTTGCCCAAAAGGCCTGTGTTGATATGATTCATTTAGTTTTATATTAACAGCGGCTTCATCTGGAATCTCAATGTCTTTTAGGGTTTTAATATGTTGATTGTTTTCAATAATCTGAATTGAAAATATGGCTTCTATAGGTAAACTCTTTGTAGCTATGCCATAGCGTTGTCCCATTAAATCAAGACCTTCAATATAGAATTTATTGATTGATTTCCCTTCGTATTTTATAGCTCCAGATGGGCTTACTTCCACTCCGGGCAACCTGTTTAAAACATCGATTAAATGCCGGTCTTCTCGGCTTTTGAATCTAGTGATGCTGTAGTTTAACGTATCCTTATCTCTTGAAATAAGCGGTGTTTGTATAAGGATTTCGTCGATTTCAAAGGCTTTAGGCTCTAAGTAAATTTCCATATTGTTGCCTATAGTTTTCGTTTGTATTTCTTGGTAGCCAATTAAGGCAAAGCTCATTGAAACTGGATATGAGTTAAAGGATCCTTCAAATATTCCTTGAGGGTTACTTAGTAAATATCCTATTGAGATTTTATCGGAATTGTAGATTTTACAAATTACTCCCTCGATAGGGAGTTGTGTTTCTTTGTCGTAAACGATGCCTCTAACGCTATTGGTTTGCCCGTGTGAGGTGATGTTTTGCAAGCAGAGTATAAACACAATTAGACCCGATCGAAATGTTTTAGTGTAATTCATTTTTTGTTTCTAAAGCCGTAGCTTGCTCAATGATGTTTTGTGATAAGGAGTTACTATAGGTACCTTAGAATTGATGTTTTCTAGATGTGAATTATTCTAGTTCTATAGGATTATAAGGGAGTGTGGATTCACGGGTTTTGATGGCTTTTCCCGGCTCGCTATACATAGTTCCTTTTATGGCTGAAGAGGGATTATCCGCTAGGTTCTTTTCTGCTTTTCGCGCCTTGTCTCTAGTGGTTTTGATCGTGTTTTTATTTTCTATAAGGAAGATCGGGACTTGCTTTTTATCGATGCCCTGCGCTGTAAATATATAAGCTTGTTGTGAATCTTCAATCTGTAATATTAGCCCGGGTAGACCGTTAAATAAATGAGGTCCGTCACTAATTGGGATTTCTTCGGTGTACCAAGCTATGTAGTCTCTACCTCTAAATGTGCAGCTGGCTTTTTGACACTGATAACCGAGAATTGGTTTGGTGTCTTCTTGAATTTGCCAGTTTAATTTTATGTTATCTTCTTCATATTGATAGGTTCCACCAAAACGGAGTACTAATTGAATTGTGGATTTTTGTTGAGGGTAGTTCTTAATGATATTTGTTTGATATTTACGATTTCGACGCATGCCCAACACGGTATTGCCGTATGCTGAATTAGCATACTTTTCCTTTTTTGGAGCCTTCTTGAGATGGTCGATTTTTAAGGCGTAATAATCGGAGAACTTACTCGTGTTTTTTCCAATTTGCAATACGGTTAGGCCGTGTTCCCTTTTTGTTTTATGGATGGGGTTTGGAATAAAATCCATTTGATACGTGATATTGAGGTAAGCGGTGTCAATCGGTATGGTTGTGAATTCTGAAAAAGCCAAAGATGAGGGGCGTCCGTTAGGTTCGATTCGCTGCGCCAAAGTTAGCAGCGGTAGCAACAAAATCAGTAGAGCTATAGTTTGTTTTACTGTCATAATTTCTTTGTATTAATAAAGCAACTATTGAATTACTCGTAAAATTAATAGCGCAATAGTTGCTTTTGTAATTAAGAGCCTCAGTTACAACGTATATAGTCGTAATATGAAATGGCATCATAGTAGTCTTCATCGGTATAATAGTTTTCTTGACATAAATAAAAATGGCCGTCACAACTATCCATGATTAAATCCCATTGTGTGCAAGCGGATTTAAATCCGCCTAAGGCGCTTCCTAATCCGATAAGAAAGAGTCCTATTACTAGTTTTTTAAATGGTATTTCCATATTTAATTACTATTTAAAAGGTTACTTAAATTGATTTTTTGTTTGGGGATTATAAAATTTCATTTACCAAAATAATAAAATATCTTTTTGCTTTTTAAACTTTAACTATTTGTTTATCAGTGTATTGTTTTTTCGAAATTGCGATAAAATAGTAAGATTTGATTTTTAAATAAATAGAATATTATAAGTTTTTTATATAAAAAATGAAGTTGAGGGGGCGAGGAAAAAAAAACGAGTGGGTTGTTCTGAACTGAATTAAGACTAATTCTCGCTTTTTGAAAAAAAAAAACACTCCAAAGGGGGAGTGTTAGCTTATGTTGATGGGTTGAATAAGTTTAACCGTGGACGGTTTCTTGTTTACCGTAATTTTGAATCAATTGGCCTTCAAAGTCCAGCCATTCTTTCCAACGCTGATCTACATCGACTTTTTCGGTATATTTTTTGGCAAATTTTAAAAATGTGGTGTAATGTCCGGCTTCGCTAATCATTAAATCTCTATAAAAAACGGCTAATTCCTCGTCTTTAATGTTTTCAGACAATACTCTAAAACGTTCGCAACTGCGTGCTTCAATCATGGCTGCAAACAAAAGGCGCTCGATAAACGCATCGTTTCTACTGCCGTCTTTTTTCATGAATTTAAACAGTTGGTTCACATAGTCGTCTTTGCGTTCTCTACCTAGGGTGTAACCGCGTTGTTTGATGATTTCGTGAACCATTTTAAAATGCTCCATTTCTTCGATAGCGATATCGGTTAGGGCAGTAACCAGGTCTTCGTGTTCTGAATTATATGCTATGATAGTAATGGCATTGGTAGCAGCTTTTTGCTCGCACCAAGCGTGATCGGTTAAAATCTCTTCTAAGTTAGATTCGGCAATATTAGCCCATCTGGGGTCGGTCAATAATTTTAATCCTAACATTTGATAATAGTTTAAATGCAAATTTAGCAATTATTATCGGCTTTAAAAATTGATCCAGTTCATGCAAATATTCCGTTATTTTGTAAGATGGAAAATTTTTTAAACGAAAAGCGTTTATTGGTCATTGGATTGGTTTGGCCTGAGCCCGGGTCATCAGCAGCGGGAACTCGGATGGTTCAATTGATACGTTGGTTTTTAAAACAGGGAATGCAGGTACACTTTGCTTGTGCTGCCGGTAAATCTGACTTTAGTTTTGATCTAATTAGTTTAGGTGTAATCGAAGAAGAAATCGTGTTAAATGACAGTGGTTTTGAATCGCAATTAACAAAGTGGAATCCGGATATCGTGCTCTTTGATCGTTTTATGATAGAAGAACAATACGGATGGCGTGTTGCTCAAGTTTGCCCTAATGCGATGCGATTACTCGATACCGAAGATTTACATTTTTTAAGACACGCCCGCCAAGAATGTTTTAAAAAGGGAATTCCGTTTTCCGAAGAGTGGCTTTACAGCGATCGCGCAAAGAGAGAGATTGCGAGTATTTATCGTTGCGATGCTTCCTTGATTATTTCGGAGTTTGAAATGAATTTACTTCAAAAGCAGTTTAATATTGATTCGCGTTTGCTGCGTTATTTGCCTTTTATGGAAGAGGAGATTACCGCTGAAATTCAGTCGAGTTGGAAGGGTTTTGAGGATAGTGTGGACTTTGTGTTTATTGGGAATTTCATCCATGAACCCAATTGGAACACGGTGCAAGTTTTAAAAAATCGAATTTGGCCCGCAGTGCGGAAACGGTTACCGACTGCAAAATTACATATATACGGAGCGTATGCAACAGCTAAAGTATTGCAATTGCATCAGCCCAAGGACGGGTTTTTGGTACATGGACGTGCTCAGGATGTTTTGGAGGTCATGTTGCCCGCTAGGGTATTGTTGGCTCCTATTCAATTCGGTGCGGGGGTCAAGGGGAAGTTTATCGATGGAATAAAAACGGGCACCCCTAATGTAACGACGAGTATCGGTGTGGAAGGAATGAACGGTAATCTGGATTGGAATGGTTTTATAGCAGATTCAGATCAAGACTTTGTTGATAAAGCCGTGCAATTATATACGGAAAAGGCTGTTTGGGAAGAGGCAAGGAATCAAGGGGTGTTGTTGCTTAATCAACGGTATGCCGCTTGTTTGTTTTCTTCAGATTTTTTAGTTTGGATAAGGGAGTCTTTGTTTAATTTGCAAAAAAATCGTCAATTTAATTTTGTAGGACAGCTTTTGTCGCATCATAGTTTACAGAGTACTAAGTATATGAGTCTTTGGATTGAAGAGAAGAATAAATAAATATTATGTTAAAATTTATAATTTATTATTCTTTTCTCAGTGCCGATGTTTTAAGGGATTTGATGTAAAATCAAGCTTAATTTTTGGTGTTTTTATTGTTAAATTTTAGGCTGTATATACTATATGTTGTTTTTATGTTATAATAATCATTAAATTTATGAAGAAAATTAATTTATTATAGCTATGGATAAAAATTTCATTGATCAGGTTCGAAATTTTATTTCGCCTGAAACGATTTCAGATTTGAGTAGTTCAACTGGTGAATCAACAACTAAACTTGAGAAGGGGTTTAACATGTCTATTGCTTCGGTTCTTTTGGGATTTGCTTCTAAGGGAGAAGGAGGCTTGTCGACTATTTTAAATCAGGCAAAGAATCATTTTGTAGATTCCTTAGATGGATCAGTTTCGTCTTCCCCTGTAAAAGGAGTTTTTAATTCTCTATTTGGAGATGCTAATTCTGAAGTGGTGTCGTCTATTCAAGCACATAGCGGATTGAGTACTTCGGCTACGAATTCCGTTTTAGAACAAGCTACTACTGCTGTATTAGGTTTTTTTAAAAACCTGAGTCCCAATTTTGATATCGGAACGATTACCCAATTTTTGAGCAGTAATAAAGGGACTTTTTTGGCTGCTTTGCCCGCAGGATTTTCTTTAGCTGGTTTAGGGAAAGTGCCTCAAGTAGAGCCTATTCGGCCGGTTAGTCAGGCAAAAGCGCAGTTTACACCTGTAAAAAAAGAAAAAGGCGGTTCGCTTTGGTTGTATTTGATATTGCTTCTGATTGCGATCGCTCTGATTTATTTCTTCCTTCGTGGACGTAGTGAGGTTCCAGATACGGGGGTCAATACCGATGCGGGTATGGTTGATATAAATTCCGAGCAAAAAGTAGATGGTACTAGTGTAAGTACTGGAGCCATAGATTTGAGCAGCAGGGAGTTGTTGAAAGTAACTTTACCGGATGGAGTTGTTATTAACGCTTATAAAGGGGGAATCGAAGATAAATTGGTGGTTTTCTTAAAGTCGGATTATAAAAATTTGGGAGACCAAAAGTTAAAAGATACTTGGTTTGACTTTGATAATTTAAATTTTGAAACCAATTCTGCCGTAATCACAGCTGAATCAAAACCGCAATTGATGAATATCGTTGCCATACTTAAGGCTTTCCCTGATGCGAAATTAAAAATTGGAGGATATACCGATAAAACCGGTACCGAAGCCGTCAATTTAAAATTGTCAGGTGAGCGTGCCAATGCGGTAAAGAAAAGTATTGAAGAAGCTGGAAGAGGAAATCAAGTGGATGGAGCAGAAGGTTATGGATCTAAATTTGCAAAATATGATGCAAATGCACCAGAGTCTGATCGTGTTTTGGATCGCCATATATCCGTGAGTGTACGTTAGTAAGCCGATAGGCTGATACGCAGATACGTCGATAGGCGAATACGCGCATGTGCGAATAGACAATAAAAGAAAAAGCCACCCGCTAGGGTGGCTTTTGTTTTATTTAGACAATTCTGTAAAGTATTTATAGAATAAAGGAATGGTTTCAATTCCTTTAAGGTAATTAAAGACACCAAAATGTTCGTTTGGCGAGTGAATAGCATCACTGTCTAAGCCAAACCCCATCATGATAGACTTGGAGTTTAATTCCTCTTCAAATAGGGCTACAATGGGAATACTACCCCCAGAGCGAACCGGTATAGGCGTTACTCCAAAAGTATCGCTATAGGCCTTAGAGGCTGCTTGGTATCCGATCGAGTCTGTAGGTGTTACATAGCCTTGTCCGCCGTGATGTGGTTTTACAAGCACTTTAACGGATTTAGGAGCTATACTTTCGAAATGTTTTTTAAATAATTCAGTAATCTCTTCCCAGTCTTGATTGGGAACTAAACGCATGGATATTTTTGCAAATGCTTTGCTGGCAATAACAGTTTTGGCACCTTCACCAGTATATCCACCCCATATTCCATTGACATCTAGAGTCGGGCGTATAGAATTTCTTTCGTTAGTGTCGTAACCGGATTCGCCATATACTTCTTCAATATCTAAAGCTTTTTTGTAGTTGTCTAATGAAAAAGGTCGTTTGGCCATGGCTGCTCTTTCTTCCTGAGATAGTTCCTCCACTTTGTCGTAAAAACCGGGTATGGTAATGCGGTTGTTTTCGTCGTGTAAAGACGCTATCATTTTTGTTAATACGTTGATCGGGTTGGCCACAGCACCGCCGTATAGTCCGGAATGTAAATCGCGGTTTGGTCCGGTTACTTCGACTTCTACATAGCTCAATCCTCTTAGCCCTGTGGTAATGGACGGTTGCTCGTTGGAGATCATTCCCGTATCAGAAATTAAAATCACGTCGTTTTTTAATTTTTCTTGGTTTCTTTTTACAAACCAGCTTAAGCTCACAGATCCAACTTCTTCTTCGCCCTCGATCATAAATTTGACATTACAAGGTAGTGCGTCGTTTTGAATCATATATTCCAAAGCTTTGACATGCATAAACATTTGTCCTTTGTCGTCACAAGCTCCACGAGCAAAGATAGCTCCTTCAGGATGAATCTCTGTTTTTTTGATGACCGGTTCGAATGGTGGAGAAGTCCATAATTCGATTGGATCAGCCGGTTGTACGTCATAATGACCATAAACAAGAACAGTAGGTAAATTTTTATCGATTATTTTTTCGCCGTAAACAATAGGATATCCTGGTGTTTCGCAGATTTCAACTAAGTCACATCCAGCCTTTTCAAGATTGGCTTTTACTGCTTCTGCTGTGTTTATAACGTCTTGAGAATAAGCGCTATCTGCGCTAACGGAAGGTATTTTTAAGAGCTCAATGAGTTCATTAAGCAAGCGTTCTTTATTTTCTTCTACGAATTGTTTAGAATCTTTCATGGTTAAAATGGATAAGTTGTCATTAATCATCACAAAGCTAATAATAAAAAAATATTATTTTTTTCTTGGATATTAAATTTCAGTTCGTATATTTGCAACCGCTTACTGAAACAAAAGCCGCGGGTGTGGTGAAATTGGTAGACACGCCAGACTTAGGATCTGGTGCCTCACGGTGTGAAGGTTCGAGTCCTTTCACCCGCACAAAAGACCTCTTCGAAAGAAGGGGTCTTTTTATTTATAACTATTTTTAATTCGTGTGATACTTTGTTATTTAGAAGGAGTTGCTTAATTTTATAAGTATCGTTTTTAAATTCAATTGCTATGGGGGAAATTTTATCTCAGTTATTGGAATATGAGATTTATGCTGGTAAATCAATAACAGTTACAATTGGTACCGTATTGTTTGTCGTATTCACTTTGGTATTGACACGTTATGGGCTTCAATTTTTAAAAAAAACGGTACTCAAAATTTCTTCTATAGAAGACAGTGGACGGCTAACAAGCGCATTTAATTTTGTAAACTATTTTGTTTATGTTATCATGTTCTTTTTTATACTGAATTCCATCGGTGTAAATATCAATATGTTTTTAACGACTTCCGCTGCACTCTTTGTAGGTTTGGGTTTGGCACTTCAGAAGATATTTCAAGATTTGATTGCGGGGATTTATATCATGATGGATAAAACACTTACAGTTGGAGATGTAATCCACATCAATGATGAGGTAGCTCGCGTTAAAGTGATCAAATTGAGGTCAACTATAGCTGAAACTCGTAATAGAAAGATTATCGTGATTCCCAATCGAAAGTTTATCGACGATATTATAAATAACTGGACCCAAGACGATGAAGTTATTCGGGCGCGCATCGATGTGGGGGTTTATATCGGTACCGATGTTGAAAAAGTGCGTGAGGTTTTGTTGAATTGCGCCGCTATCTGTGAAGATGTAATGAAAGAACCTGAACCTTTGGTATTTCTAGATCAATTTGGCGAATCTTCAATTCGATTTATACTGTATTATTTTATTAATAATTCCTTTGATAACGATCGTATAGCTAGTACTATTCGCTTCGAAATTGATAAACAATTTAAGGAAAACAACATCAAACTTCCCGTGCCCGTTTTACGTGTACAACCTTTAGAAGTTCCTGTACAAACGATGTTGTAATCCAAATGGAATTGTAGCTTATTTGCTTTTTAGTTTCTTCAAGGTCTCCTCTATGGTGTTCATTCTGTTTTGTATTTTTAAAGCAGCTGCATCCAAAGTATAACCTTCATCCAATAATTCTTTGATTAGCAGCATTTTTTTGATGTTTTCGTAGTCGTATCTGCGGTTTTTTCCTTCCTCCTCGGTTAAGCTTTTTATAATACCCTTTTCTTCCCAATAGCGAATTTGTCTAGTAGGTAAGTTGGTTATTTGTGCCACTTCACCGATTCCTACTATAAGTTTATTTAGAAATTCGTAATCGAATGATAGGGCTTTATCTTTTTCTTTCATTGTAATTTATTTCCAATTGTTGTTGTAAATGTAAAAATCTTTTGCGTCATTTGCAATTGTAGATTATTTACAATCAAAGAGTATTAATTACAAATATTGACAAAATGAAGCAAATTGGATTTTTAGTAATGACAGTAATCAGTTGTAATTCACAAGAAGTAAAATTTGATGAGCAGCAGCTGTATCCTCAGTTGGAATATTTTAAAAGTAAAGTGCCCATTCCGAATGGTTTCACTCAGAGTCGCGTGACTTTAGTTGAAGTTGATCAAAAGAACGCCTATTTATTTCGTTATGAAAAGCCCATTAACAACGGGTTACTACAAGAGCATTTTTCATTTATTGTTACTGTGGATAAGCCTTATCGTATTTTGGGATTTAGCTGCATGGATGTCAAATATGCCGATAAAGAGCTGTTGTCGGAAGCGCGTGTGCGCGAAATTGCAACGGCATTTTTATTGAATATGGACGCGGATTTGGCGCGTAATTTGGAGAATTTATGGATTGAAAGTCATGGTGAAAGTGTTATCATAGACGGGAAGGAGCAGCGTATTGTTGGAATGAAATACAAATGCTATCGCAAATCACATAACGATTATGCTTGGGTGATTGTAGGTCATGACGCTAGTGTAATTACATTTGAACGCGATATTATTTGGAATAACGCGATGAGTGTTCGCGTAACTAATGCCTGGTTGCACGATCAGTGGGTACTCAATAACGCTAAAGAGTTATAATGATGTTGTCAAATAAATACGCAGTAGTGACGGGTGGAAGTGATGGAATCGGTTTGGCCATTGCAACAGCGTTTGTAAAAGAAGGGGCACATGTTTGTATAGTAGGTCGCAATCAGCTAAAGTTGCAAGAGGCTAGAGAAAATCTTGCTGCCTTTGGTAAAGAGGTGGTTTGTTTAGCATTTGATTTGACTCAAGTAAACGAGATAAAGGTATTGGCAGCCCAGATTTTAACTGTTTTTCCAAGAGTGGATGTATTGGTGAATAATGCCGGTATGGGGCATTTTTCGCCTTTTTTGGATACGGACACAGCCTTATTGGAAATGCACTTGGATTTAAATGTAAAAGCACCTTATTTTTTGACGCAAAACTTGATGAAATCCTTAATTGAGAGTGGGGGAAATGTGATTAATATATCGTCTTATTTTTCGCATAGAATGTTGCCCGGTCGCGATAGTACGGCCTATTCGCTAACTAAAGGAGCTTTGGATTCTTTTACTAAGGCTTTGGCATTTGAAGTTGGAAAGCGTGGTGTTCGGATTAACGGCATTGCTCCGGGTAGTATTCAAACGGATTTGTTTCAGACCAATTTAGAAAAGTTAACCGTTGAAGAGCAGCGGACTTTTGAAGTGATGGTAGGGACGATTTATCCGTTGGGTAAAATTGGAGTTCCCGATGACATTGGTAGCATGGCGGTTTTTTTGGCTTCCGATAGCGCTAAGTGGATAACAGGAGCTATGATGGCAGTAGATGGTGGATTGACGACGAATTGATAGAAACGGAACTAATTTTATTCTTTTTTAAAGTGGAAATTTCTCAATAGTCTGCACATTGATGTATTTTTGTATGCTTATAATTTTTCCATATGGCTGCACCGAGAAAAGTGGTTAGACGAAAACCGAACTCCAAAAAAACAAATAAAAAGAAATTTCGATTGACAATCCATCATTTTAAGTGGATCGCGGTCGCTATGGTGTTTATTGGTTTGGGAATTTGGTTTGGGATCAGCTTTAAGGATGGTATTAAATATTTTTTTAGCGAAGAACGTAAAAAGGCTGCGGAAACCAGTGTTTTTGATATTCGAAACGTGGAAGTCTTAAAACGCCATTCCGGTAAAGTTTTGGGTTTCGATATTTCGCATTATCAAGGCGATATTCAATGGGAACATATAGATATGATAAACAATGAGTTTCCGTTGGAATTTGTCTTTGTAAGAGCTACAATGGGAAAAGACGGCATCGATACGGCTTTCCTAAAAAACTGGCGTAGCGCGCGTGCTAATAACTTTATACGAGGTGCTTATCACTATTACCGCCCGAATGAGAATTCTATGGAACAAGCCCAGCATTTTATTCAAAATGTAAAATTGGGAGAGGGCGATTTTCCTCCGGTTTTGGATATAGAAGAATTGCCTAAAAATCAATCGATGGACAGTTTGATTTCCGGACTTAAGCGATGGATGAATGTTGTGGAATTGCATTATGGTGTTAAACCGATTTTATATTCGGGAGAGCATTATTTTAATAAGCACCTACAAAAAGCTTTTCCTGATTATATCGTTTGGATTGCCAATTACAATTTTTTTGTAGAAGATATTAAGCCGGAGTGGCATTTTTGGCAATTTACCGAAAAGGGTATAGTGCCGGGTATAGAAACCAAGGTAGACGTCAATATTTATAATGGGAATAGAAACGAACTTCGTAAGATTCTGATTCATTAATCATAGGATGTGAAGCCGTGTGATTGAGTTTGGCGTTTATAAATTTTACCTTATGGCAAGATAATAGAGGTTTCGATACAAGTGGGTAACTGATTGAGTTTTTATCTAATGGACAATTAGTTGAAAGTGTAGTTGGGTGCTTGATTTATTAAATCCGCAGTTACTTTTTTACATCCAAGGCATCTCTTAAAGTGTTGCCGATCAACATAAAGGCCATGACCAACAAGAACATAGCTATACCCGGTATCATGGCGAGATAGGGTTTTCCCAATAAAATATAGTTGTAATTTTCTTTGATCATCGAGCCCCAACTTGGTACGGGAACTTGTGCGCCCAATCCTAAAAAACTCAATCCGCTTTCCACTAAAATTGCAGAGGCAAAATTGGCTGCTGATATAACAATTACGGGGGCCATGCAATTGGGTAAAACATGCCTGAGTATGATTCTAAGGTCATTGTATCCCAAAGCTCTGGCTGCAGTAACGTATTGTTGTTCTTTGACGCTGATGACTTGCCCTCGAACTACTCGGGCAACTTCTACCCACATGGTGAGTCCAACTGCGATAAATACTTGCCAGAATCCTTTACCAAGTGCAAGTGTAATAGCGATGACTAATAATAAAGTTGGTATGGACCATACCATATTGACTATCCACATGATTAGTGCGTCTATTTTGCCGCCGTAATATCCGGCTAAAGCTCCTAAGGAAACACCGATGATTAGAGATAATGTTACGGCAACAAACCCAATTGCAAGTGATACTCTTGAACCAATAACCAGTCTGCTGAGAAAGTCACGGCCTTGATTGTCTGTTCCGAGTATAAAGTATTTTTGGTCAATATTGTCTTTGATGATGTTGTTGGGCTTTTGATCGACAAAAGATGTCAAAGCAAGAGCCTTTTTTTCTGCAGTAAGCGGATGATTGCTATAGCTGGTATAGTGAATTGAATCCTTGGTGAAATAATAATTGCTTATCGGTATTACTGTCGGTTGATCCTTGCGTCCAACAAACCAAGATTGCCAATTGTATTCAAGTGGTTTTTCGGATGGTAAGGCCAAAGTGGTAACGGTAAAACCGGGTGCTTTAGACCGCAACGAAAGGTCGCCTGCATTGGCATTTTGAGTTTTGTCGGGTACGATTACATAAGCAAAGATGGAAATCACACTCAATACGACGACAAACCAGAAAGACAAAACGCCCCAAAAATCCGATTTGAATTTTTGGAGCGCTAATTGATTGTTAGAAATGCTTTTATCAGACATTAATCTTAATGCTTCTCAGCTAGTTTAGTTTTTTTGTTTGTAAAATCAGTTGTATTTATAGGTGCTCCTTTGTATAGGTCTTTCAAGATATTTACAGCCTCTTCTACATAGACATCACTAGCTAAAGTTTCGTGCCATCTGTTTCTTTTGTTTTCTAATATGGTATCCGTTTTAAATTTCTCTAATTCATAAGGAAGTGAGTTAAATTTTAAATGGTTGTTATATTTGGAAATCGCTTTAAATTTTTTAGCTTTTTGCTCTACTTCTTCTTGTTTTAGTTTGTATTTATCGTAGTTCAAACTATATATTTTTTCGTCTTTTCTTTCGTTGATCCATTTTGCATTCTCGGTAATCAGTTTAAACTGCTCGTTGGTAGCAATTCTCTTCTTACTGTTGTTGATGGCTGGTTGAAAGTCATTTTTTAATGGCGTATAGTTAGCACGATCGATTTTGTCCCACGGCATGGCATTGGGTATGTCGCGTTCGCCCATGTCGATAAAAGAAAAACGATCCGGTAAAACGACATCACTTAAGACACCTTCGCGCTGTGTTGAGCCTCCATTGATTCTATAGAATTTTTGAAGGGTTATTTTTAAGGCACCCAAATCACCATAAGGCTGTTGCGCTTTTAATAAATCACTTAAACTGATGATGTTTTGAACGGTTCCCTTACCGTAGGTGTGTTTGCTACCGATAATAATTCCTCTTTTGTAGTCTTGTATGGCTGCGGCAAAAATTTCCGAGGCTGAAGCCGAGAAGTTATTAACCAATACGACTAACGGGCCTTCCCATTGCACTTTGGCATCGCGGTCAAATAAGACGTCTTTTTTACCTTTTGACGATTTTACTTGAACAACAGGACCTTGTTCTATAAATAACCCGGCCATATCAACCACGGTTTGTAGTGAACCACCGCCGTTATTTCTTAAATCCATAACGATACCATCAACATTTTGTGCTTTTAAGCGTTCGACTTCTTTAGCGACATCTTTAAATGCATCGCGGTTGTCTTTGTTTTCAAAGTTGATGTAAAATTTAGGCAGCTGAATCAATCCGTAGGTTTGGTTTCCGTTTTTGATAAGACTTGATTTGGCATAGGTTTCCTCTAGTTCGACTACTTCTCGAATTATAGATATAATCACTACGGTACCATCAACTTTTTTAACGGTCAAGCGAACTTCTGATCCTTTGCGACCTTTGATTTTTTTAACCACATCTTCCAATCGCATACCAACGACATCGACAGCCTCTTCATTACCTTGAGCGACTTTGAGGATGATATCACCGGCTTCCAATTCTTTACCTCTCCAAGCAGGTCCGCCCGGAATCAATTCTGAAATTTCCGTTACGTCGCCTTTCTTTTGCAATTTGGCTCCAATTCCCTCGATAGTTCCGCTCATACTGGCGTCGAATTTCTCTTTGTCTTCCGGTGCCAAATAGGAAGTATGCGGGTCAAAGCGCTCTACAATACTGTTGAGGTAAATGGTAAACCAGTCTTGACGTTGTAATTCGTCTATAAATCCGAAATATTCGTTTAATGACTTCAGCGTAGCTTCTCTGGCTTCAATTTCCAATTCTTCAAAGCTCTTTTTTTCTACCGGCTTACTGTCTTTTTTCTTGGTTTCTTTTACATAGTCTTCCGAGTCTTCTTCAAATTCGTCGGTAGCTATTTCTTCGCCTTCTTGTAGCTTGATTTTATCTGAAATAGTTGATAAAACAGATAGTTTAAGTTGTTTTTCCCAACGTTTTTTCAAGGCTTCTTCATCGGCTGAAAACGCTTGTTTGTCGTAATCGGCATCGAAGGTTTCGTCCGTATATAAATTAAAAGGTTTGCTTAAGATATCTTTATATATGAGTTGAGCGTCTTTCATTCGTTGCACGATTCTATCGTGGGTTAGATTGAAAAAAGACAAATCTTTTAAATTAATCATATCGTCAATTAAGAATTCGTATTTAGCAAATTCATCAATGTCGGCCTGAGTAAAGAAACGCTTGGTAGGATCCAAGGATTTGATATATTCTTTATAGACTTCTTTGGAGAATGAATCGTCGATTTTTACGGGGTCATAATGGCCTTTTTCAAGTAAATACGTAATCATTTCCAATAATAATTGGTCTTTTTCAGGATTGTCCTTAGGTTCTTTGGGCATAAAACTCCACAACAGAGTTGATATACCTAGAATGAGTAGTATTATCTTATAGTTTCTTTTCATAAATGACCAAATGGTGTTCATCAATTAATTTTCATCTAAAGTAAGGAATTTATTAGAGACTTGGATTGAGGGCTCCAATAATATTTTGTTAAACCTTATTGTTAAAATTCAAAGAATAGGTTGGGTTTTGAAGGGGTCGAGTTAAAGTGTAACCGTGTTTATTTATATATTTATTACTTTAGCGAAAGTAAATAAAATATTACAATGAAACAAAAACCTTTAATATTAGTTACCAACGACGACAGCATCGTGGCACCGGGTATTCGCGCCTTGATAAAAGTGATGAAAGAAATTGGCGAAGTGGTAGTGGTAGCACCAGATAAGGCACAGTCTGCTATGGGGCATGCAGTCACTATTAACAGCACTTTATCCATTGAACGCGTTGCTATTGACGCCGATTTAGAGCAGGAATACAGTTGTTCAGGAACGCCTGTTGATTGTGTGAAGATTGCGATGGATCAGATTTTAACACGTAAACCGGATATTTGCGTATCGGGTATCAATCACGGTTCAAATTCGTCGATTAATGTAATCTATTCCGGTACGATGAGTGCTGCTTTAGAAGCGGGTATGAGCGGTATACCTGCCATAGGTTTTTCCCTTCAAGATTTTAGTTGGAATGCGAATTTTGATGAAGTCATGACTTATGTGAAGAAAATTACTTTAGAAACCCTAAAGAATGGTTTGCCAGAAGGAATTGTGCTCAATGTCAATTTCCCCAAATTAAAAGAAGCGGATATTTTGGGAATTAAAATATGCCGACAAGCCAAGGCCACTTGGCAAGAGAAATTTGATAAACGCGTAAGTCCTCACGGTAAAGAATACTATTGGTTAACCGGTGAGTTCGTCAATCAAGATAAAGGCGAAGATACCGACGAATGGGCTTTGAAAAACGGCTATGTTTCTGTGGTTCCAGTTCAATTTGATTTAACGGCTTATCACGCTATTCAGCAATTAAACCGTTGGGAATTATAATGAAGCGGATTGTAGCGATTGCTTTGGGTTTTTTGTTGGGCGTTTTGGTTACATTTATAGGGAGCGCGATCTTTGTGTACTTCAGTTTAAGAATAAATCCGTTGACACAATTTAAGCTGTTGCTTTACAGCGGTAGTTTAGGTAAGATTCTCGTGATTGGCAGTGTGCTTAATTTGATTTTGTTTTGGTATTTTATTAAAAAAAATCAAGATTTAAAAGCTGGAGGTACTATCTTAGCAGCTGTGATTTTAACGATTTTGACGCAATTGGTTTAGATGTAACTTGTTGGTTAACAAGAGGCAGTCTGGGTTTGTATTGGAGGTTTAAAAAAAATAGGAATAGCTATATATGAAATATTATATTATTGCAGGAGAAGCTTCTGGAGATTTACACGGTTCTAATTTGATGAAGGCATTGCTAAAACAAGATCCGCAAGCCGATATCCGATTTTGGGGTGGTGATTTGATGCAAAGCGTAGGTGGTACTTTAGTAAAACACTACCGCGAACTTGCCTTTATGGGGTTTGCAGAAGTAATTCAAAATTTAGGCACCATTCTTAGAAACATTTCGACTTGTAAAAAGGACATAGAGGCTTTTAACCCCGATGCCATTATCTTTATAGATTACCCCGGTTTTAATATGCGGATTGCTTCATGGGCAAAGAAAAAGGGAATACCCACCCATTATTATATCTCACCACAAATTTGGGCTTGGAAAGAAAACAGAATCAAATCGATTAAACGCGATGTTGATCATATGTACGTTATTTTGCCTTTTGAAAAGGATTTTTACGAAAAAAAGCATGGTTTTCCAGTGGAATTTGTAGGGCATCCACTTATAGATGCTGTTGCGGAATACAGAGCAACGGCCGATCCACTGTTTCGACAAAAACATCAATTGGACGAACGTCCAATAATTGCTTTGTTGCCTGGAAGTAGAAAACAAGAGATCACCAAATTGTTGTCGCAGATGTTAACTGTGGTACCGCATTTTGGGAATTTTCAGTTTGTTATAGCTGGAGCTCCAAGTCAGGATTTTGAATTTTATAAGCAATTTCTGACCAATACAAACGTAAGGTTTATTTCCAATGAAACTTACGGTTTGTTAAATGTGGCTTATGGCGCATTGGTAACTTCGGGAACAGCAACCTTGGAAACCGCTTTATTTAAAGTGCCCCAGGTAGTTCTCTACAAGGCAAATCCCATCTCATATCAAATTGCAAAGCGAATTATTACTTTAAAATTTATTTCTTTAGTCAATTTAATTATGGATAAAGAGGTGGTTACCGAATTGATACAAGAAGATTGTAATAGCAAGCGCATACGTGCCGAGTTTACTAAGATTATTCAAAGTCAAGGTCGTGAGAAAATGTTGCAAAATTATGATATACTGATAGATAAGCTCGGTGGGGAAGGAGCGAGTGAATTAACGGCTAGATTAATTAATAAAAATTTATGAGTTGTTTTTTAAAATAAAATTCTATATTTGTGAGATAACAACATTGATAATTATGAAAACGTACGCTTCCGCCTTCTTAATTGTACTGCTGTTATTGTCTGGACGAACGCATGCAAGTTCCTTGCAAAAAGTCACTTTAGATAATATCACGCCTGCAAACAATCCGCCTAAGAATAACAATAAAGGGAAAAAGGGTAAAACCACTTCTGCTAAGAGTAAAGAAATTGCTGGAATTGAGACTAAAGAAATTAGTGTCGAGGAATTGGGTAAAATTCTAAACGAAATAGATGAAACCAGCCGTAAAGAAGATACGGGTAGTTATTTGACAGAACAATTGCTAAATGTAGCGGAGGACTATAAAGGAGTTCGTTACCGATTTGGAGGAACTTCAAGAGATGGAATGGATTGTTCCGGATTCGTAAGCACCGCTTTTAATGTTTTTGATATTACTTTGCCTAGATCTTCAAGAGATATGGCATCCATGGGACAAAAAATCAATTCTTCTGAAGCGCAAAAGGGAGATTTGATATTTTTCAAAACAGGGAAAAAATCTAGAATTAGTCACGTAGGAATTATAGTTGAAGTCAAAGGTGAAGAAATCAAATTTATACACTCTTCGACCTCAAAGGGGGTGATTGTGTCTTCACTTAGTGAAGCTTATTACAACCGTACTTTTGCACAGATAAATAGAGTTTACGAAAAACAGCTTTTATAGTTAAAAATAGTCTAACTATTTGATAAACAACGAAATTTCAATATCTTTCTATATGAAGATATTGAAATTTCCTTTTTTAAGCCTTTCTGTATTCTTTGTTGCAGGCATATTGACTTATCCTTTCTTGGTTATGTCCAGCTCTTTGTGGTTGGTTCTAGTCGGCTCTTTTTTAAGCTTGATTTTTGTAGGGGGTAAAATTTTTATATCCAAATACTTCCGACTGATATATTGGTTGCTTTATGCGCTGCTGTTTTGGAGTATTGGCTTATGGACTATGTCCTTACACGATAGTAAGAGTCATAAACAACATTACATCCACCTTCGTGCTACCGATAAAAAAGATTTTTTAACACTCATAGTCACCGAGAAGTGGAACACCACAACCTATGGCACTCGTTATTTAGCGAATGTAAAGATTTGCAACGCGAAACAAACTTTTGGAAAAGTATTGGTTGTGGTTCCCTACCACTATCAACTAGAGCCTTTTAAAGTAGGCGAAGTTCTAAGTGTCTATCAACGCATTGCGCTTGTACGCGCGACTCGCAATCCTCATCAATTCAATTACCGATTATTTTTAGAGCAACACGACATTTATGGGCAAGTATATCTAGACAGGGATAATTTTAAATCGCGGGGTATCGAGGCTAGTCTAAACTCCATAGTAGCCCATTGGCGCGAGTTTTTAATAAAGAGCTTTGATATGCATCGGTTTTCGCCTGAGGTATCGGCCTTTGTGAATGCGTTGCTCTTTGGACAAAAGCAGGATTTGTCTCCAGAGACTAAAGCAAATTTTAGGGACCTGGGAATTATACACGTTTTAGCGATTTCGGGGTTGCATATCGGTATTATATATTTGGTATTACAACAATTGCTAAGACGATTGGGCTTTAGTACTCCATACATCTATCGCATAGCAACAGTGTTGTTGTGGTTGTTTGCCCTTATTTCCGGTTTTGCAACCCCTGTAGTTAGAGCGGTTTTTATGTTTAGTATAGGGGCTTTTATTTATGGAATAAGGCGCTCATCCAGCTTGTACAATAGTTTGGCTATAACCTTGGTGGTGCTGTTGAGTTGTAGCCCCAATTATATTTATGATGTTGGTTTTCAATTGAGTTTTTCAGCGGTTTTTAGTATCGCCTTTTTTTACTCAATCTTCGCTACTTTTACTAGTTCGAAATGGTGGGTCCTTCAGTATTTTAAAGAAATTGTAGCTGTATCCTTAGCCGTTCAAATCGGTGTATTACCGCTAATAATCTATTATTTTCATCAGATACCTCTGTTGTTTTTGGTGGGAAATATAATCGTTATACCTTTAGTAACAGTCATACTAATTGGCCTTATTTTATTGTTGGTCTTGAATTTTTTTTGGAAGTCCTTGGCACTTATTTGGGGATGTATTGTCGCTTTTATAATTAATGCTATGAATTCTATAGTCGTCATGTTATCGCAATGGTCTGACTTTAATTTGAAGCAGCTTTCGTTTAATGTGTTTTTAACAGCGATTTCTACGCTATGGCTGTTAGGTGTTGTTTACGGATTAAAAAGGCGGCGGACAGGCGGTATGCGGCTTAGCTTGTTGGTTACACTCGTCTTTCAGTTATGTTTTATGTTTACGGTCATACTCGATATGCAAAAAGAGGAGCGTTTCTTGCTATATCACAGAAATCACATCACTTTTTTATTTAAGAAACCCTTTCAGTTGGAGGTGTATTCGAATGATACAGCCGTGATGAAGTCGTCGATAATATCGGACTATAGGCATCGCAATTTTACGGGTATAGATCGGTATATGGCCCTCAATAATTTGATTAGAGTAGGTGATAAAAGGTTGCTTATAATAGATAGCTTGGGGAATTACAAAACAGCTATAAGTGCAGATGTTTTATTGTTTAGCGGCTGGTCTAAAATCAATTATGACCGGGTACTGGCACATCACAATCCGAGTTTGGTTTTGATAAATGCGGATTTTCCCTTTTGGGAGTCCAAACGACTTGTTCAAGTGTGCCTAAAAAAAAATATCCCTTTTCACAGTGTGTCGGAAAAGGGATATTATCAGTTTAAATGATAGATTATTTGATTTCTGCTAAGAGTTGTTGTGGCACTTTATAACCTACCAATGTTTTCTTAATACTGCCATCGCTATCGATAATAACCATCGAAGGATATCCTGGAATTCTCAAAAAACCCGTAAACTCATGCATAGCATTTCTACCTGCTCGGTTTGCGTCGTAATTGGGGTTGGAGAATTTTTTTCCATCAAATTCAATCTTCTCTTCCCCTTCTGCATTAAATTTAACAGCATAAAAATCACTGTTAATCAGTTTAATGACTTCGGAATCTGTAAAGGTGTTTTTATCCAGCATCTTACAAGGGCCACACCAATGGGTATAGACATCCATAAAAATGGGTTTTGGTTTTTTTTTCTGAGCGTTAATCGCTTCTTGAAATGTCATCCATTTAATTTCTTGTGCTTGAGTGGTTACTCCAGCCAAAGCGATTACTAAAAGCAATAATATTTTTTTCATATTTTATGGTTTTATTAAATCGTATTTTATTTTACACCGTGCATTAATTTTTTCAAGAACGGGTTGAGCAACATAACTAGTAAACCAGCTACGATAGGCACTACCGTAAAGATCAAGAAGAAGGTTGAAAGCGAATAATTATTGGTGATATTCTCAATTTGACCTCCTAATATAGCCGCTAATTTATTACCAACAGCAATCGCTAAATACCACATACCAAACATAAAGGCTATCATTCGTGCCGGTACTAATTTGGAAACATAAGACAAGCCTACTGGAGACAAGCAAAGTTCACCTAAAGTATGGAATAGATAAGCTAATATCAACCAAACCATAGATACCTTAACACCTGTAGCTACATTGTGAGAACCATAAGCTAATAAACCAAATCCAATAGCCATTACAATCAATCCCAAACCGTATTTAACAGCGGCTGGTGGATTGTATTTACTATCCCAAACTTTAGAAACGATAGAAGCGAAAGTAATGATAAAGAAAGAGTTTAAAATAGAGAACCAGGAAACGGTAATTTCAGAAGATTCTGCTGTGAATTCTTGATATAACATCCAGATTGCAACAGCCCAAACCCCTAAGAAACAAACCGCTAAAACGATGTTTGATCCCGGTATTTTAGCCCAAGTTTGTTTACCTAAAAGAAGTAGTACCCAAGATATAATCAATAAGGGAACTATAGTTAATAAGGTGTTGATGATATTAAATGCCGTAAGTGCCGATCCCTCTAAAGCGCGATCCACGTTATCTCTTGCGAAAATAACCAAAGACGATGCTCCTTGTTCAAAAGACATCCAGAAAAAGATGGTAAAGAAAGCGAAGATGATAACGGCAATCATACGGTCTCTAATAATTTTAGTATATCGAGACAGACGGCTGATGATTAAAAAGATAAAGGCTACTAAAGCGAATAAGATAGCAATGCTTTGTCCGTCTATTCCCTTGTACTCAAACGGGAATAAATTGATGTTTGCAATTCTAAATAACGGATCATTTATAGCGTATAAAAGACCGATTACCGTTGTAATGGCGATTAAAACATAATCAACCATAGTAAATGGATTCGGTTTGTCGTCTTCGTGATTGGTAATTGCATTTGCTGTAGCTATAGCCAATTTTTTCTCTTTTGTTGGAACTTCTCCGATATTTCCGAATAACGGTTTGGCCAACCAGAATTGTAAAGTACCTAACAACATAAAAATACCGGCTAAACCGAATCCCCAATGCCATCCAATTTTTTCAGCTAAATATCCACAAAGCATCATCCCGAAGAAGGCACCTGCATTTACACCCATATAGAAAATGGTATAAGCACCATCTTTTTTCTCTGGGAATTTTTTATACATTTCCGAAAGAATAGAAGTCATGTTTGGTTTAAAGAAACCAGTTCCAGCAACTAAAAGTCCTAAACCAATATATAACATCATTGGTGTGTCTAAAGCCATAGCAGCATGTCCCAAGGTCATGATGGTGGCTCCGACAACGACTGCCCATCGGTATCCGATATACTTGTCGGCAATGATACCACCAAAAATAGGAGTTATATAAAGCAACATAGCATAGGTACCGTATAGAGCACCTGCATTTTCGGCAGACCATCCCCAACCTGGATTATCGCTTAATAACGACATGGTTAAAAATTGAATCAATAGGACTCTCATTCCATAGAACGAGAAACGCTCCCACATCTCTGTGAAAAACAAGACAAATAGTCCCGAGGGATGCCCTAGGACTGTTGATTTAAAAAAGTTTTGTTCTGTTGTTGTGTCTTCTGACATAATTATAGTGATATAAGTGAATGTTCTTATTTAACTTCTTGCATTAGTTTACGGATAAAAGGAGAAATCAATATCAAGAGAATTCCCGCTACAACCGCATAAACTCCGAGTTCTTTATATCCGTCGGTATATGCAATAAGGCTGTCTAAGTTGCTAGTGCCTGCTTTCGATGACGACATATTGGCACCAATTATACCTGCTGCATATTGTCCATACGCGCTTGCCAAAAACCACATTCCCATCATCATTCCCTGTAAATTAGCCGTAGATAATTTGGTCATGATAGATAGACCTATTGGTGAAAGACAAAGTTCTCCAAAGGTGATGATTAATAAAGCGATGGTAAAGAAGTCTAAGGAAGTAATTCCAGCTGCATCGGCAAATAAACGGGTAGCAAACAAGGCGTAATACCCCAATCCCAACAAGAGAAATCCAAGTCCAAATTTGACAACGGTATTGGGTTCTACTCGTTTTTTGGATAGCCAAATCCAAAATAATCCAAGTAATGGCGCTAAAAGGATGATAAAAAAGGCCCCTCCAGAATTGTTTACTCCGTTTGGATCAAGTGGAATTCCCAAAACAGTATTGCTTAGGTTTTTCGCTGCAAAAATACTTAGAGATCCTCCGGCTTGTTCGTATATACCCCAAAATAAGATGGAGAATAAGATGAATATTAAGGCGGCAAACAATTTTTTTCTTTCAGCTGCTGTCACCTTGGTCATCTCATAAAATAGATATAATAAAGTTGCAGGGCCGATAATGGCCATAAAATAATCGGTATACTGCGTATTGTCAATCATCTGGATAATGACAGGGACCATAGCAAGTGTAACGGCATAGACAGCAATTTCTTTCCAAAGCGGTTTGTCAACCTGACTACCATTTTCTAATACGTCTTTAGGCTGAAGTCCGATTGGACCCAGTTGTTTTTTGGTGAAATGAAAGTTTATTAAGCTGATAATCATTACAAAAGCAGCCAATCCAAAGGCAACATTCCAACGGTGTTCATGTCCAATAAGATCAGAAAACAGTTGTCCTTTTCCAATAGCGATACACAGATAACCACCGATCAAGGCACCCATGTTGATTCCGGCATAAAACAACGAAAATCCCGCATCGGTACGACTGTCTCCCTTTTTGTATAGATAACCTACCATAGTAGAGATATTCGGTTTAAAGAAGCCGGTTCCTATTACTGTAAAAGCAATACCTGTAAAAAAGAAAGTATGCGGCTCATAGGCCAAAATCAAACTCCCCACTATCATAAGGGCACCTCCCCAAAATAACGATTTTCTAAAACCAAGGATTTTATCGGCAAATAAACCTCCAATAAAAGTAAAGGCATAAACAAAAGCCTGAGTAGCTCCGTATTGTAGGTTGGCTTTACCTTCGTCAAAATTTAATTGATCGATCATAAAGAAAACCAACATTCCTCTCATTCCGTAAAAGCAAAACCGCTCCCACATTTCTGAGAAAAACAAACTCCAAATTTGCTTTGGATATTTGCCTTTGAAGTTTTGTATATCTTCTAATGTTTGTACCTGACTCATATGAGGGTGTTTATATATAATTGGATTAACGAATTCCGTGCATTAATTTTTTGAGTATAGGAGATAAAGCAATCAATACCAAACCAGCTGCTGCAGGTAATATGGCAAATATACCGAAGAAATAAGATATGGAATGTTCCGCACTTATTTTATCGATAAGTGATCCCGACAATCCCGCCAGTCCATTTGCAATAGCCGAGGCGCAGAACCACAATCCAAAAATCAAACCCAATAAGTTTTTAGGAGAAAGTTTACTCACATAAGACAAACCTACTGGAGACAAACACAATTCACCCGTAGTATGAAAGAAATACGCCAATACTAACCACAACATACTAACAGAAGCAGTTGCTGCTCCCTGAGGAATATCTTGTGATCCATAGGCCAATACGGCAAATCCGATACCTACTAAAATCAAACCTAAAGCAAATTTAATCGGACCCGATGGGTTCCATACTTTTTCCCATATTTTACTAAATGTAGAAGCTAGAGTAATGATAAAGAAAGAGTTTAATATCTGAAACCAAGAAGCGGTTATCTCCGTTTCTAAAGCATTAAATTCTCTCGTAATTTTCCAGATTCCCAAAGCCCATACTAAAATAAACGAGATAGCTGTGAAAATGATCGTAATAGGATATTTGCTATATATTTTTTTAGCTAATCCAACCAATACCCAAGTGATAATTACCAACGGGAATAGTGTTAAAAGCGCATCAATCCATTTAAAAATAGTACCCGCAGAGCCTTCTAATACACGTTGTGTATAATCTTTGGCAAAAATACTCATCGAACCTCCTGCTTGCTCAAACGACAAGAAAAAGAAGATACTGAAAAACATCAAAACGCCTACAACGATCAAACGATCTCTTTTGACGTTACTTGGAATTACTTCGTCTTCCGTTTCGACTCCCTTATTAATAGCTTCTCTTTTTTCTTTAGGAGATTCACCCACTGATCCAAATAATTTGGTCGCAAAATAGAATTGTAACATTCCGAAAAACATAAAAATTCCCGCTAAACCAAATCCATAATGCCATCCTACTTTTTCACCGATATAACCACATAACAACATACCTAAGAAGGCTCCTGCATTAATACCCATATAAAAAATAGTGTATCCTGCATCTTTCTTAGCACTGCTATCTGGGTAGAGCTGACCTACCATAGAAGAGATATTCGGCTTAAATAAACCGTTTCCGAGTATCATAAAAAGTAATCCTATATAAAAGAAATTCTGATTTATGCCTTCAAGAGCCATGGCAGCATGTCCTAAAGTCATGATCAATGCACCGAGTATAATGGCCTTTTTAAAACCAGTTAGCTTATCGGCAATGATTCCACCTAATAAAGGTGTAAAATACACCAACATCGTATAGAGTCCAAAAAGCTGCATGGCGTCTTCTCGAGTCCATTCCCAACCGCCATCAAGTACTTTACTAATCAAAAATATGGTCAGTAAAGCGCGCATACCATAGTAGCTAAAGCGCTCCCACATTTCGGTAAAGAATAAGACGAATAATCCTGCTGGATGTCCCATGACCATTTGGTCTCCTATACCTTGCTTGCTTAAATGTGCGATTAACTTTTTGTCTTCTTCCATGTTGTTGTTCTTAAGTTTGTATGCTTATAAATTTTTTGTTATAAAATCGGTCATTTTAGTGTACAGTTGTAAACGAGTTGCGCCACCGTAAATCCCGTGGTTTTTATCGGGATAAATCAACCAGTCAAACTGCTTGTTCTTTTGAATCAGGGCTTCTACCATCACCATGGTATTTTGCACATGAACATTGTCATCTGCGCTTCCATGAATCAACAGGTATTTTCCCTTGAGTTGATTGGCAAAGAATATAGGCGAATTTTCATCGTAACCCGATTCGTTTTCCTGAGGAGTTTTTAAATAGCGTTCCGTATAAATGGTGTCGTAAAAACGCCAATTTGTTACTGGAGCAACCGCGATTGCGGTTTTAAAAACATCCGCACCCTTTAGAATACAATTCGTTGACATAAAGCCTCCAAAGCTCCATCCCCAGATTCCAATTCTTGAGGGGTCAATATAGTTAAAATTTCCTAAATATTTAGCAGCTATAATTTGGTCTTCTACTTCGAGTTTACCGAGCTGATTTTGAGTTGATTTCTTAAATTTTGCACCTTTGAATCCTGTACCTCTTCCATCAACAGCTACCACGATATAGTCGTTTTGAGTTAACATAGCGTGCCAAAAGTCATTGGAATCCCACCATTTGTCCGCTACTTGTTGAGATCCAGGGCCGCTGTATTGATACATCAAAACCGGGTATTTTTTGTCGGATTGAAAGTTTGCGGGTTTTAAAATCCACGCATTCATCATGTCGCCATTTTCCGTTGGAATTTCTATAAATTCTTTTTTGGGTAAGCCGTATGCTTTTAATTTGTGGTCTAAATTTTCGTTGGAGACAATTGTTTTTAAGGTTTGTCCGTTTTTTGAATTTTTTAAGGTATAAACCGGAGCTTGTACGCTTGAAGAAAACGTATTGATAAACAAATCAAAATTGGGACTAAATAAGGCCGAATTTGTACCGGAGTCCGTTGTTAGTTGTTTTTTGTTTTTACCGTCTAATTGTATCGAAAACACATCGCGCTTGATGCTGCCTGTTTCAACTGATTGAAAATACAGGGTTTTTGTTTTTTCATTATAACCGTAATATTCGGTTACCTCCCAATTTCCTTTGGTAATCTGTTGCAGTAATTGTCCCGATTTAGAATAATGGTAAATGTGATTGTACCCATCCTTTTCACTGGTCCAAATAAAACTGTTATCTTGTAAGAAAGTAAGGTTGTCGGTAATGTCAATATAGGCATTATCGGTTTCGTTTAAAACGATTTTCGCACTGGCATCTTGAGCATTTACAAAAAGTAAATCCAAATTGTTTTGATGTCTATTGATGATCTGTACGCTTAAAAAGTTGGTTTCCTTAGTCCATTGAATACGTGGGATATAGAAATCGGTATAGTTTGATAGATTAACCCTGGCTGTTTTTTGGGTTTTAACATCGTATATATGTAGCGAAACCAAAGCGTTTTTTTCTCCTGCTTTTGGGTATTTAAACACGCTTTGAGTAGGGTATAGTGCTTTTCCATAAATATCCATAGAATATTCTGGAACTTCGGTTTCATCAAATTTAACATAAGCGATTTTGGTACCGTCGTTATTCCAAGAAAACTGACTAACTACAGCAAATTCTTCTTCGTAAACCCAGTCGGAAATACCGTTGATGATGTGGTTCTTTTTACCGTCGTTAGTAATTGGTACAACCGTTTTTGTTGCTATATTATAGTGGTATAGGTTGTTGTTATGTGCAAAGGCAATTTGCAGACCGTCTTTAGAAAATACGGGCTCCTGAATTGGGAAGTCGGCTACTTTTTGAATTTTTTTAGATGTTAAATCATAAACATAGTAATCCGCCGTGAATGATCGTCTGAAAATGGCCTCTGAATTGGTAGCAATTAAGATTTTCTTCTCATCGGCACTAAAGCTATAACTGTCGATACTTCCAATTTCAGAAAAAAGAGCTGTATCGAAAAGTGTGGCTACTTTTTTTAAGCTAGCGAAATCAAATAAATTAATTTGATAGCTCGAAGTAATCGGACTGTTTTCTACTAAAGAGTATTGGTTGGAATTCTTCATCGAATTCACGGATACCATTCTCTGAGATTGAAAAGATCCATTCCAAATTTCATTTAAAGAAATTTGTTTTTGACCAAATGCTACATTTAAAGCGATAAGACAAAATAAAAGCGTAGTCTGTATTTTATTCATTATAGTTTACTGTCAAAAAAACTTCCAATTTTAGTGAAAAAATATGAGCCTTGCCAGCTTTTTTTTTCAATTAACCAAAAAAAAGCCAATATTACCGCTTCTTAGCTGGTTTTATTCTATTAAAATTGTAAGAAATGCTTTTTTGAAATCGATTTGACAGGACTTAAGATTTTACATCCGATTTTATATGCCGTCGAAAACACTTATATTTGCACTACTAAAAAAGGCGATAATGGCATCAAATATCAAAGGATTTTCGAAATGGACTAAGGAGGAAAAATTAAAGTGGATTGCCACAACCTATTTTTCAGATGCAACAGAAGTTGTCCCATTGATAAAAACCTATTGGAATTCCGATGAAGACTTACAAAAGTTACACGACGAATTTATTGAAAACACGATTACTAATTTCTATTTACCCTTTGGTGTTGCGCCTAATTTTGTGATCAATGACCGCAATTATACGCTTCCGATGGTGATTGAAGAGAGTTCGGTGGTTGCTGCTGCATCGAAGTCGGCCAAGTTTTGGTTGGAGCGCGGCGGTTTTAAAGCCAGCGTTTTAGATGTAGAGAAAATAGGTCAAGTTCACTTTATCTATAAAGGAGATTTCAAAAAGTTAGCTCGATTTATAGATTCGATTCAAAATCAATTTTTTTCCGATACCGAACTGTTAACTCAAAATATGAGAAAACGCGGTGGGGGTATTTTAAAAATCGAACTTAGAGACAAAACATTAGCGCTAGAAAATTACTACCAACTTCATGTCACTTTTGACACCAAAGACAGCATGGGGGCAAATTTTATCAATACTTGTTTGGAGCAAATAGCTGCAACCTTAAAGGAACAGGTGTTGGTGTATACAGAGTTTAATGAAGTAGAAAGGGAATTGGCAGTAGTGATGAGTATTTTGTCTAACTATGTGCCTAACTGTTGTGTTCGAGCTTCAGTGAGCTGTGCTGTTGCCGATTTGGCTTCTTCAGAAATAGCCAATCCAGAAGAATTTGTAGCGAAGTTTATTCAAGCTGTTCGTATAGCCGAGGTGGAACCTTTTAGAGCTGTAACGCACAACAAGGGGATCATGAACGGTGTTGATGCTTTGGTTTTGGCTACGGGAAATGACTTTAGAGCTGTTGAAGCAGGTGTACATGCTTATGCTGCGAGAAATGGAAGTTATTCGAGTTTGTCTCACGCTAAAGTAGAAGACGGAATTTTTACCTTTTGGCTAGATTTGCCTTTGGCTCTAGGTACCGTTGGTGGACTAACATCCTTGCATCCGATGGTTAAAATTGCGCTTAAATTACTTGGAAATCCCAATGCAGAGGATTTGATGAAGATTGTAGCGGTTGCCGGATTGGCGCAGAATTTTGCCGCTTTAAAATCGTTGACGACTACTGGAATTCAACAAGGACATATGAAAATGCACTTAAAAAATATACTTAACCAATTTAAAGCCACCGATGACGAACGTAAAAATGCGGTTTTGCATTTTGAGAAAAACATCGTTTCCCATGCTGCTGTGGTAGAGCTGTTGGAGAGTCTTAGAAAGTAAAGGATGAAAAATTTGCGTTTTTACAGTCATGGAAAATTATTGATTACCGCCGAGTATTTGGTTTTAGATGGGGCTCAAGCATTGGCCTTACCTACTAAATACGGGCAGGATTTAACTGTTTTTCCAAGTGAAAACGGAGAAATTTACTGGAAGTCTATAGACGTAAATGGCGATGTTTGGATGGAAGAGCATTTTGCTATAAGCCGTATATTCAATCAAGAGATTGTGGAAACGGATTCAGATTACCTCAAAACTTTATTAAGTATATTACGTGCAGCACATGAGGCAAAACCCGACTTTTTTTCGAAGGCTAAGGGATTTTATATCGAAACCCGATTGGAATTTCCGCGATTATGGGGATTGGGAACTTCGTCAACACTGATCAATAACATTGCGCAGTGGGTTGAAGTAGATGCTTTTTGGTTGTTGGATGCTTCTTTCGGTGGAAGCGGATACGATATTGCTTGTGCCCAGCGAGATACACCTATTTTATATACAAAAACAAAGAACGGTGCTTGTGTTGTTGAACTTACTTTTAAACCCAAATTCTCGGAATATCTCTATTTTGTATACCTCAATCAAAAGCAAAGTAGTAAGGCAGGTATTGCCAAATACCGCGAGTATCAAGGCGACCTAAAATCAAAACAATCGGATATCAACGCGATTACAGAGCAATTATTAATTGCGGATACTCTGGAAAAATTCGAAGAATTACTCGAACAACACGAAACGGTTATTGCTTCGGTAATTGGAATGCCCAAGGTAAAAAAAATGTATTTTGATGATTTTGATGGTGTAGTTAAAAGTTTAGGAGCTTGGGGTGGCGATTTTGTTTTGGTAACGTCCAAAAAAAATCCCAAAGCATATTTTAAGGCTAAGGGATTTGATACGGTGTTGGCATACGATGAAATAATTCTATAAAACCGGACGTAAAGTATTGCTGAAAGTTACTCTAAACGGAACTTCTTTATCTGAATTATTTTTCAATATATAAATAAACTTAAACATTTTAAGGTGGTCGCTTTCTATGGTTAAACTTTTGCCTGTGAAATTGTCGTGAATAACTAAATCTTTGGAGTTGTCCACGCGTACTGACTTGGCAATTCCCGTTTTTAAATCAGACATAGTCATGCCGTTAAAATAGGTTTTTTCATCGCCTTTTAAACGGATGTTTTCTCCTTTGTATCCCTTGGTTAAAATCACTACCGCATATTGTGGTTCCGTGGCTCTCATACCGCGGAGGTAGTTTTCTTTTGTCTTTTCAGAAACCGAACGGAAATCGTCGCGAACCTGTGCGTAGTCCGGCAGGTCTATCACGTCCTTTTCATTAGGTAAACGATCTTCTTCTTTAATTTTTTCTATGGTCTCTTCTATGGTTTCTTCAGTTTTGCTAAAGATCGGTTTTACGGTTTTACACATCGAAAAGAAAACGATGATCAAGAGAAAAGTAAATTTTTTCATATATAGATTTAATTGATGTATGCAGGTCATTTAGTATCGCCTTGTCTATTATGGTGTTTGCTTATAACCCAATTTTAAAAGCGATTTCATAAAGCGATTCTCTTTAATTCAAATCATTATAGTATCGCCTTGTCCGTCATAGACGCTTTTTGCCAGCGGTAGCAATTTTTTAATTTTGAATGAATTTGATAAATGCTTAAAGTACTTATCTTTGTCGTAAAGATAATTTTTTTTCGAGAGAATTAAAAGTTATACTTTTTAAAACTCAAAAACAAGCGGTATTGAAGAATTACGAGGTATTAATAGTGGGTGGTGGTGCCGCAGGATTTTTTACAGCTATTAATTTAGCGGAAAAAAATAAAGGAATAAAAATAGCGATTCTAGAAAGGGGAAAAGAAGTTTTATCGAAAGTTCGTATTTCGGGCGGAGGGCGATGTAATGTGACTCACGCTTGTTTTGATCCCAAAGAATTAACTGAATTTTATCCACGTGGATCCAAAGAATTACGCGGTCCATTTAATCAATTTTGTACCGGAGATACCATAGAGTGGTTTGAAAAGAAAGGCGTTTCTTTAAAAATCGAAGACGACGGACGAATGTTTCCAGATACCGATTCTTCGGAAACCATCATCGATTGTTTTTTAAAAGCTACTGCGGAATTAAATATCGATATATTAACGGGCTACAGTGTTCAAGACGTTTTTCAAAAAGATGACAGTTGGAAAATAGATACCAATCAAGGGGCTTTTGAAGCTAATTATTTGGTGTTTACAACGGGTAGTAATCCTAAAATATGGGGTTTATTGGCTGGTCAGGCTCATCAAATCATCGAACCGGTTGCTTCGTTGTTCACCTTTAATATTAAAGACAAAAGATTGGTTGACTTAATGGGGATTTCTGCTGCTGCCACGGTTAAGGTTAAGGGATTGAAGTTAGAGGCAACGGGACCTTTGTTGATTACGCATTGGGGGCTTAGCGGGCCAGGTATCTTACGACTGTCCGCATGGGGGGCCAGAGAATTGGCAGCCAGAAATTATCAATTTCACATACAGGTGAATTGGTTGACAGATGACTTTAACGTTGAAGATGCCGAACAAAAGCTCGCTGAAATCAAACAGGATCATTCGAAAAAGATTGTTGTGAAAAAATCACCTTTTGATTTTCCGAATCGCCTTTGGGAACGTTTGGTATTGGCTGCAGGAATTACAGAAGAAGCCAAATGGGCTGATCTCAATAAAAAGGAATTGCATGCGTTGGCGACTCAGTTGACAAATTCAGAATTTCAGGTCAATGGAAAAAGCACTTTTAAAGAGGAGTTTGTTACGGCAGGTGGGATAGACTTAAAAGAGGTCAATTTTAAAACTATGGAGAGTAAACTTTTAAAGAATGTCTTCTTTGCCGGAGAGATCTTAAATATAGATGCCATTACTGGAGGGTTTAACTTTCAAAATGCTTGGACAACAGGTTTTATTGCCGCTACTGCAATTGCAGAACGTATAAATCAAAAATAATATAAGGTGTAGGGTAATACATGCTGTATAATGAATATATAAAGCACAAAGTTTAAGTGTACGCTTAAACTTTGTGCTTTATTGGTATTAGGAATTTAGCGTCCAAATGCTGTAATTGAGCACTGCTGCAAAACTGAGCCACAGTATATAAGGTATCAATAAATAGGCGGCTAAGGGTGATATTTTGTAAAATTGACGACAGCTCAATAAAACGAAAAGCAAGAGTAAAAGCAATTCGAAAAAGGCGATTCTTGGATTTTGCATTCCGAAAAACAAAATAGACCATAAAGCGTTTAATACCAATTGAATTCCAAATAAAATCAAGGCGTTTTTGACTAGTCTTTCCTTAGTCGCAAAACGGTTCCAGACCATCCCAACCGCGATTCCCATCAAGATGTAGAGTAGGGGCCACACAATTGGAAATACGTAATTAGGCGGATTAAAAGACGGTTTCGCGATTAACGGATACCAAGTGTTTAAACTGGTTCGCGTAACGATACTCGACAAATAGCCAACACCGGAACAAATCAATATACCCAAAGTAATCTTTATTATTTTTTTCATCTCAGTAGCTTTATAAGTTCGGAATCTATCTTAAAAAATTATCTTTGTATTTATAAGGTGTAAAAAAGACTGATTAGGAATTTTTACTCGGTATTAGTTGTATAAAAATAAGCAAAAACATGGGGCAAGAAAAATTTATATTTGAGTTTAGTGGAAAGAAAATAGAAAAGGGTGCTTTTCAGTGGAGCGCACCGAGCAATATCGCTTTGGTGAAATACTGGGGGAAAAAAGAACATCAGATTCCAGCAAATCCTTCTTTGAGTTTTACCTTGACCAATTGCAAGACGATTACAAAGCTCGATTTTCAATTAAAAGAAGCCTCGGGAATAAGTTTCGATTTGTTTTTTGACGGGCAACCGAAGGAAGAATTTAAGCCGAAAATTCAAAAATTTTTAGAACGCATTGTGAACTATTGCCCTTATATTAAGGATTATCATTTTATAATACATACCGAAAACACCTTTCCGCATAGTTCAGGTATTGCTTCGTCTGCTTCAGGGATGGCTGCGCTAGCAGTAAATTTAATGCAGTTGGAAAAGGCATTAAATCCAAACTTAACGGAAGAGTTCTTTAATCAAAAGGCTTCATTCTTGGCTCGTTTGGGCTCTGGAAGTGCTTGTAGAAGTATCTCCGGCGAGGTAGTCGTGTGGGGAACTCATCCTGAAATTTCCGGTAGTTCTGATTATTTCGGTGTGCCTTTTGACGGGCAGTTACATACTGTTTTTAAGAATTATCAAGATGTAATTTTATTAGTAGATAAAGGAGAGAAAAAGGTTTCAAGTACCGTAGGTCATGATTTAATGCATAATCATCCCTTTGCTCAACAACGGTTTGAGCAGGCTCCTGAGAATTTATCCAAATTAAAGAAAGCTCTTGAATCTGGTGATTTGGAGACTTTTATTGCCATAGTAGAAAGTGAGGCATTGACCTTGCATGCGATGATGATGACTTCGATGCCTTATTTTATTCTGATGAAACCGAATACGCTGCAGATTATTGAATGTATATGGAGTTTTAGAAGTCAATTTAAAGTGCCTCTGTGTTTTACATTAGATGCGGGTGCCAATGTTCATCTATTGTTTCCGAAGAAAGATTGTGAGAAGGTATTAGAATTTGTTGAAAATACCTTAGCTCCTTTATGTCAAAATGGGCATTATATAGTAGATGAGATGGGCTTTGGAGCCAAAAAAATGCTGTAGTCACTATTTTATTGAGTACTAAAGAGGCCTTGTTGTTCTCTAAATTAAAAGTGGTATTCTTTTTGTATTACTATATTATAGAAGGTTGGCAATTTTATCATTTTATTTTATTAAATTTGAGAGAGTGCCATAAGTAGTTTATCGGTATTTTGTTTTATATAATAAAGCGTTTGCTGGTAGGGTGTTGATTTGAAAGCGACGGTTGTCGAAAGGTTAATTAGTCGTTGTCAGGTCAAAGTTTATGGGTGTTTTTTGCAAGTCAATTCCTTGGAGATAAAATGCTAGCTTTAAAGCTTAATGAAAATAATATTTAGATATGAAACAGTTATTAAAAATTTTGGTTTTTTCTGTTACCGTCTTAAGTACAGTTTCTTTATTCGCTCAAGTTGCGGATCAAAATCCTAATTTTAGAGAAAGTGAGGATAAATATTTGCGCATCAATGATAGTCTTTCGGAAACTTTGGGTACGACATTACAACAGACTTATAAAGCGCGAGATTGGTATGATGAAAGAGAAGAGCGCAAAGCGTTAAGACGAACACGAAATCATGAGGCTCGAATGAATCGTACTTATTATTCGGATTATAATTCACCGTATTATTACAATTCGTGGAACAGTTGGAGAAGATATGTTCCCAATATCGGTTTTAGATCGGGAGATTTTTGGTTTTCATTTTAAAAATTTAATTTATAAATAAGATTATGCAGTTAAAACGTATCGCAATAGCAGCACTTATGGTTGCTTCAGGTGTATTTATTTCTTCTTGTGGAAGACAAGTAACTCGAGTTAGTACAGAAGAAACCATTGATATTAGTGGGCGCTGGAACAATACAGACTCTCGTGAGGTAGCTGAAGAAATGACTAATAAAATATTAAACGATCCTTGGATTGGAAATCATACGGAAGAACATCAAGGTAAAAAACCGGTGGTGATTGTCGGGATGGTATTGAATAAAAGTCATGAACATATCGATGCGGAAACATTTGTAAAAGATGTGGAGCGTACGTTTATACAATCGCAACGAGTGCGTTTGGTGCAAGGCGGAAAGAAAAGAGAAGAATTACGTGCAGAAAAAGCAGATCAGCAGACCAATGCATCGATTTCAACCATGAAGAAATTCGGTTTAGAAAACGGTGCGGATTATATACTTCAAGGGTCAATTAATTCTATAGTTGATTCGCATAAAAAGAAAAAAGTGGTTTATTATCAAGTTGATTTAGAATTGACTAATATTCAAACCGGTGAAGTGGTTTGGATTGGAGATAAAAAAATTGCGAAATACGTCAAAAACTAAACCTCATTTAAATGATTAATCATCGAGGTATAGCTCATATTAAGAGAACATCAACGCTTTTTGTGTTGATGTTTTTCGTATTTAGTTGTGCCACATATCACGAACGTATTGCGGAATATTACCAAAATGTAGCCTCAGGCGACATCAAACAAGCCGACAAAATATTAGAGAAAAACGCCTTACTGAAAAAGCCGCGTAACAAATTGTTGTATCTGATGGAGAAAGGGCGTGTGGCTCATTTGAACGGTGATTATGTCAATAGTAATCGGTATTTTAATGAGGCCGATTTGTTGATTGAAGTAGGGCTAAAGAGTACTTCTGATGCTTTGGTAGGAGCTGTGCTTAATCCGATGTCTCAAAATTATAAAGGAGAAGATTTTGAAATTTTTATGCTTCATTATTATAAGGCATTAAATTATTTGTACTTAGGACAAACTCAAGAAGCTATTGTCGAAGCAAGGCGTATTAGCTTGCAAAATCAAGCTCAAGGCGATAAGTTTAATGAAAAGAATACGCGCTATAGTAAAGATGCTTTTTCTTTAATCTTACAGGGTTTAATTTATGAACAAGATAAGGACTATAACAACGCATTTATAGCATATCGGAATGCTGTTGAGGTTTTTCAGGCTAGCGACGATAAAACTTATTATGGTGTAGTGTTGCCTGAAAACTTAAAATATGATGTGATGCGAATGGCTTCTAAAGTAGGTTTTACCAGCGAACTTCAAAAATTTGAAAAACAATTCAATCTGAGCTTTAAGGATTATGATGCTGGAGCAGCGGGAGAGTTGGTGGTTTTTTGGGAAAATGGTGTAGCACCAATCAAAATTCAGAAAGATTTGGTCTTTACACTTGTAAAAGGGTCTAACGGTAGCATGTTTTTTACCGATGTTGCAGGTGGATTAATCATTCCTTTTGATTTTAGTATCGGTGGTGGTGGATCCAGTTTGGATGCCGTTCACAGTTTAAGGGTTGCTTATCCAGAATATGTTTCTAGAGTGCCGCTTTATAATTCGGCAAAAATCACTTCAGCTGATGGGCAAACCTTTAGTTTTGAAAAAGTCGAAGATATTGACCAACTGGCAGTTCAAACTTTAAAAGAGCGATTTGGAAAAGAAATGGGACAAATATTGACGCGTTTGGCCATTAAGAAAGGGGCGGAATACGCTTTGAGTTCTTCGGCAAAATCAAGTGATGGAAATAATGCGGTTTTGGAAGGATTGGGCATTGGTGTGCAATTGTTTAATATGATTTCTGAAAAAGCCGATACCCGAAACTGGCAAACCCTTCCGTCGCAAATTAATTATGTTCGCGTTCCTCTAAAAGCAGGTAATAACGTTATTGAAATCGACTTAAGGAAGCATAATGGTGAGTTGGTTAAGGATCAAATACATGTCGAATCCAACGGTCAAATGCAGTTCTATAATTATACTACTCTAAAATAAGAGATTTAGAATACAGTCGTCTTGAACTCGCAAAAGTCAACGATATAAAAAAGGGGGTATCTGTACAGATAACCCCTTTTTTGATTAACGGTTTTTTTAAGTGCAGAGATTTCGTCAGCAATGTTTAGCTAGGAAGCGGTCTTTAGAACTCGCGAGTTCCAAGCTTCCATTCCGATTTAAATAAACTTCTGCGTCAGTATTTCTACTTTTCCGCTTGATACATCATAGTGTGCACCAACAATTCCGATTCGGTCTTGCTCCAATAAGGATTTTAATACCTCACTTTGTCTTGGAATCGCTCTTACAGACTGAATTATATGCTCTTTGGTGACTTCAGAAATCAATTCTTTTTCGGAATATTCTTCCCACTCCTCGCGTTGTTTGATCGTTTCTAAAGCTGGACTAATTTTAGCCAGTACATTGGTTAATTTACCTAACTTCTTTTCTTGGCAAGCTCCTGTGATAGCGCCACATTGGCTGTGACCTAGTACGAGAATTAATTTTGTTCCAACTAATTTACAGGCATACTCAAGGCTTCCAATAACCTCGTCTGTGACGATATTACCTGCGATACGGATACTAAAAATATCTCCGATTCCTTGGTCAAAAATGTGTTCAATAGGTGTACGGCTGTCCATACAACTCAATACGATAGCGTGCGGATGTTGTCCGTTTTTGGTCTCTTCAATTTGGCTTAAAAAATTACGATTGAATTTTAAGTTGCTTACAAAGCGATTATTTCCTTCGATTAAGATGTTTAAACTTTCTAAAGGTGATGTTTTGGCTAATATTTCTGCTGTTATGGTGTTCATAATTAGATGGATTTTCTATGTTGAAGAATAATGTTGTTTTTTGGGTTTTCGGCATGGTATTTCTTGTGAAAACCACTTATTTGAACTTTGATGTTCTTTTCTTTTGCGTGTGCATTGATAAAGTCTTCAATCAGTTCGACGATATCGATATGAATATAAACGGATTGTTTAGCATCGATATAAGCTACAGAGTTTTTCGGCAAGCTGTGTAAACGGGTTTTAATCGCAGACTTATTAAGGAAAGAAACCTCTTCTGCCAATTTGATATGGTGGAAAACAGGCGTATCTAGATCGTTTCTCTTTTCGTATTTAAAAGCTTTTTTTAAGTTTCCAAACAATAAAAAAGCAACGCTGGTGGCAAGTCCAACAGCAACACCGATTAAAAGATCAGATAGGACAACCATGGCAAAAGTAGCTGCAAACGGCACAAATTGCGTATATCCCTTTTTCCAAAAGTGAATAAACAATACGGGTTTGGCCAATTTATATCCCACCAATACCAATACAGCTGCTAGCGTAGCTAGCGGTATTAAGTTCAGTACAAAGGGTATAGCTAAAATGGCTAATAGTAAAAATACTCCGTGTATGATTGTACTGGTTTTGTAGACTCCTCCTGCATTGATATTGGCAGAAGATCGAACGACTACTGATGTCATGGGTATACCGCCAATTAAGGCACTTAATACATTTCCAATTCCTTGCGCTTTTAACTCTCTATTGGTGTCTGTGTTTCGCTTTAAAGGGTCCAAACGATCCGATGCTTCAATACACAATAGGGTTTCTATGGAAGCAACCAGTGCAATGGTACAGCCGATAATCCATACCGCTGGATTTAAAAACCCACTCCAATCGGGTAGTACTAGGATATTGGCGAGTTCCGAAGCATTTTGAAACGTTGGAATCGAAACCAGGTTAGAGCCGCTAATAGCAAAACTCGAGTTGGTTTGAATCCAGATAAAGTTAATCAAGATAGCTACGGCTACGGCTACTAAGGCCCCAGGGAGCATTTTGATTTTCTTTAAAAAGGGGTTTTTTTCCCAAAAGAGCAAAATACCCAGTGATATTACCGTGAGGATTACAGCTCCAAAATGAATTTGATTAAGGATGCTGCCATCGTTAAATAAGGTCGATAGGGAAGTAACTCCGAATATTAAAGGAATTTGTTTGATGATGATGATGACACCGATTCCGGCGAGCATTCCCTCAATGACATTACTCGGAAAAAAATTGGCTATAGTACCGGAGCGTAGGTAGCCGAGCACAACTTGAAGTACTCCAGCGATGATACCGGCACATAAAAACAATTGGAACGAACCCAAATCGGTAATGGCACTCAATATAATAGCAGATAAACCTGCTGCGGGTCCGGTTACGCTGATGTTGGAATTGCTTAAAAATCCGACAACGATACCACCGATAATCCCGCTGATAATTCCTGCAATAGGAGGTGCACCCGATGCTAAAGCAATTCCCAAACAAAGGGGTAGGGCCACTAAAAAAACGACAAGCCCGGGCGCAAAACTGGTTTTCAGTTTTGTAAATATATGTGTGTTATTCATTTTTTTTAGATAAAATTTGACAATAGGGGATTGTGTAAAAAAAATATTTTTTACAGCCTATAGAATACGGTCAAAGTTTATGCTAAGTCAGGAGGGGGATAGGGAATCTCACGTATATCTATACGAGGTAACCTATCGTTAGTATGTACAGTCGGTGCATTTTTTGCAGAGGCTGTGCGGTTTAAGGTAAGATCTGTTAAATGATCGAGTATGTTAAAAGGGTGATGCTCTTCTTCGGTATTGGTGATGGGCTTTTTGTTTTCTTCTGAAATACTGATCGTAGGAATGTTTAGGTCAATATCGAGCGCAACCGCAATAGTCGGCAATGCGAGGAAATTGATAAAGAAACCTAATACAAGTAAACTCAGTATTTTCATAAATGGGTATGCGACGTTTTTCGAGTGTAAAAGTGAAGTCTATTTCTTTTGTAGATTATGGATGAACACACAAAATTTAATAAACTCACTATTATTTGGGTGTAAAAATATATTTTTCATTGCTTTTTGACTGTTTTATTCTTGTTAAACTTAAATTAAATTTATAGGTGTGGTTTTTACAGCTGTTGTACTCAGTTAATTTTCTATTGTAATGTTAAATTGTTTTATGCTGTTGTATTATTGCAATATACTTGTAGTTTATTAAAAATAAGAGCAGCTATTGAAACCACAGATTTGTACCCATTGTAAAGCACCTATTGTTTGTGCGGCAGAAGAAATTGAAAATTGCGATTGTCAAAAACTGACTCTGCGCCCCGAAACCATTGCTTTTTTAGGAACCACTTTTCATAAGTGCTTGTGTAACTCCTGCTTAAAAAAAATGGATGAGATGGTCGCTTTTTCGCTGGTAAATGAATTTCCAAAACGCCGTAGTGAAATGGTAGAAGGGGTTCATTATTATATCGAAAACGAATATTTTGTGTTTACCGAACAGTATCATTTGATGAAAGGACAATGCTGCCAAAACGGCTGTAGGCATTGTGTATATGGTTTTAAAAGCCAGTTTCTATAAAAATCAGTTAATAAAGCGATTATCTTTTAAAAAATGCGTATTTTTGTATTCAAAATATCACTTTTACCGCTATGAAAGGACCATTATTTTATTCGAAAATATTACTATTTGGAGAGTACGGAATTATCAAAGATTCCAAAGGACTTTCCATCCCTTATAACTTCTATAAGGGAGCCTTGAAAATGGGTGATACACCTACTGAGGAGACTGAAAAATCCAATCAGAGTCTGCGTAATTTTGCAGCCTACTTAGAAGATTTACAAGAGAGCAAACCCGAATTGGTTGTTTTTAATTTGGAGGAATTGCACCTCGACCTTGCAAACGGTATGTACTTTGATTCCAGTATCCCACAGGGATATGGAGTAGGGAGTAGCGGTGCCTTGGTTGCTGCGATTTACGATCGTTATGCTCAAGATAAAATCACGGTTTTAGAGAATTTAACCCGTGAAAAATTGATACAGCTCAAAACGGTTTTTGCAGAAATGGAATCTTTTTTCCATGGAACCAGCTCTGGGTTAGATCCTTTAAATAGCTATCTGAGTTTGCCGATTTTGATTAATTCCAAAGACAATGTAGAGCCTACCGGATTACCTTCTCAAAGTACTCAGGGTAAGGGTGCTGTGTTTTTGTTGGATTCCGGTATTGTAGGAGAAACCGCTCCGATGATTACCATCTTTATGGAAAATCTAAAAGATCAAGGGTTTAGAAAAATGCTAAAAAATCAATTTGTAAAATATACCGATGCTTGTGTTGAAAGTTTTTTACATGGCGATATGAAAGCCCTTTTTTCAAATACTAAAAAATTGTCTAAAACGGTTTTAAACAATTTTAAACCGATGATTCCGGAACAATTCCATCAGATATGGGCACAGGGAATAGAGTCTAACGACTACTATCTTAAATTGTGCGGATCTGGAGGCGGCGGATATATACTTGGGTTTACTCAAGATTTAGAAAAAGCTAAAGCCTCTTTAAAAGACTATGAGCTTGAAGTGGTGTACCAATTTTAATTTTTTTATTTAACAACCTTAACCTTCGCTAAAGGCGAATAAACATTAAACTCATGCTTTCAAGGAAAACAAAATTGATATTGATGAAAATATTCAGTTTCTTTTCTGTAGTTCGTGGGTATAATATATTCGTTATAGTCGTAGCGCAATATTTGGCGTCTATATTTATTTTATCGCCGAATAAACGGGCTTTGGATGTGCTTTTGGATCCCCAATTGTTTATCATCATTTTTTGCTCCACCTTGGCGATAGCGTCGGGTTATATCATCAATAATTTCTACGACCAAGAGAAAGATCTTATCAATAGACCCAAAAAAAATATGTTGGATCGTTTGGTAAGTCAGAGAACTAAATTACGGGTTTACTTTTTTCTCAACTTTGTTTCTGTAGGACTGGTAACCGTGGTGTCTTGGCATGCTGGATTGTTCTTCTCAGCTTATATTTTTCTGTTGTGGTTTTATTCACATAAACTCAAAAGATACCCGATTATTGGGAACCTAACCGCCTCTTTTCTGGTTGTATTTCCTTTTTTTGGTATCTTGATGTATTTTAAAAACTATTACGAAGGTATTTTTTTACATGCGTTATTTCTATATCTTATAGTCTTGATTCGAGAAATAGTTAAGGATATGGAAAACATCAAAGGCGATTTGGCCAACGGATATCAAACCTTTCCAGTTCGATTTGGCGAAAATACGGCCAAGCGAGTGATCACTTATCTGGTGGTACTTACCGTGCTTCCCGTTTACTTTTTAGTAGAAGAGCATCAAGTGGGATACATGAGTATTTATTTTTATTTTAGTTTGATTGTTTTACTGTTTTTTACGTTTAAACTTTGGAAATCACAAACCATTCTACAATATCATCAGTTGCATATCAGTCTAAAACTGCTGATTTTATTGGGTGTTTTTTCTATAGTTTTAATCAATCCGAGTGTTGTAATTAACGGCAAACAGCTCTTTAACGGATTGTAAAGCAGTACAGTGTAAAAATTTTTATCGCAATTCGCGAAAAAACTAATTAATAGTAGTCTATTTAAATGGTATCTTTGCAAAAATAAGTAATATGAATAACGGTAAGGGAAGCGACAAAAACGCTAAGAAAAGCTCTAGTAAGAATAAGCCAAAGGGGAAAACTTTTAAAAAGGATGTTAAGAAATCAACATTCGTTAGTGCGAAACCGGTGGTTGAAAGAAAACCTAAACAGAAGAAAGTCACTTCTTTAGATGAAGATAGTATCCGATTAAATAAATATATTTCAAACTCAGGAGTTTGCTCAAGAAGAGAAGCAGACATCTACATTGTTTCTGGTAACGTAAAGGTTAACGGAGAGGTAATTGTAGAAATGGGGTTCCAAGTTAAACCGGGCGATGTCGTTAATTTTGATGGTGCAGTAATCAATCCGGAGAAAAAAGTCTATGTATTGTTGAATAAACCTAAAGGTTTTTCGACGATATCAGAAGAAATTGTTAGTCCAGAAAATGTATTGACTTTGGTGAAAGGAGCATCCAAAAGCATGTTGAGCCCAATCGGAAGAATGGACAAAACGACTTTGGGCTTGTTGTTGTTTACCAACGATACCGAAATGATTCAAAAGTTTACAACTGCCAACCAACGTTCTTCTAAAATGTATCAAGTTTCTTTAGATAAAAATCTAAAGTTTGAAGATTTAGAAAAATTGGAAAAGGGATTGACCCTGGATGGTCATAAAGTTTATATCGAAGAGATTAACTATGTGGACGATCAACCTAAAACGGAAATTGGAATCAAATTAAAAGCGACCAATGTAAAAACGGTACGTAATTTATTTGAATCATTAAGTTATAATGTACTGAAAGTAGACCGAGTGGTATTTGCTGGGTTAACCAAGTTCAACCTTCCAAGAGGAAAATGGAGAACTTTGACTACTCAAGAAATCATCAACTTGAAAAACGCATAAAACAAAAACTCGTTAGTGAAGACTAACGAGTTTTTTGTTTTTATGGAACAGGATAAAACGCTCTTTTTCTTTAAAGATTTATTTTTGGAGTAGGCATTCGGTTGATAGCATGGAGTAAACAATGACAGAGGGCTTTTTTAAACCGTTATAGGCAAAATTAGTACGCAGTATAAATAGATTTATTTGGGCACCATTAGGTAGCTTTTCTAGATTTTCTTCCGTAAATACATAAGAACCTTTGTCTTCTACAACCCAACCCTCCGTGATGTAATTTCTATTTTTCTCCATAATATCCCAACGCATTTGTGTGGTAGGTTTATAAGTAAGCCAGATCACAACTCCTTTCTCATTTTTTGCATCGGTATTCCAGGTTATTGTACTACCGGGCTTTAGAGCATAGTCCGGTTCTTTTACATACAACAACTGTGGCGTATATAAACTGTAACTCTTATTGTCGATAGCGTACTTTAAATGTTTGCCGTAAAGACGCTCAGTAAGTTGCGAATCAGTAGTATTGATGATGTCGAGAGGGCTTCCATTGTCGTCAAAAAAATGAATGGGATAAATAGGCGAATCAGCAGTTGCACTAATTATAATTCCTTTATCTTCTTCCTCAGGTTGTTGATAATATATAGTAGAATTATTTTGTATTAAAACCGTACCGGGTGCCATGGGTCTTGCCATCTCTGCGATATAGTCGTAATAAGTCATTAATCCTTCTTTGTAATTGGATTTCAATGGGTTGGTGTCTAATTGTTCATCCTGTGAGCAAGAAGAAAGGCTTAGTATATTTAAGAACACTAGTATTAAATATAGTAAATTTCTAAAGTGTGTTTTCATAGATAAAGAATTTATTTGTTTTGTTCGATTAATTGATTGATTCCCAATAGGTCGGGATTAATAGTTCCTTTGTAGCGGGGATCGTGGTTGAATCCGTCCAAATTAACAGTGAATTGTGTTGTTATGGTTCGTTCTGCTCTCATATTGACTATATCCGCTGTTTTTCTTCCGCCATTTATATTTATGGTGCCGACATATTTTACTCTAGTTGGGGAGTTAAAGTAGTCTCCTGGTCTAGGTTGGTTAAATTGCAAGCCTCCTTGAACTTCCCCCGTTTCATAATATTCTACTTGTACGGTAGCTATATAAGTTGGATGAGGCATCTTTATTTTCATATTATGGTTTGTTCTGTTTTCTGGAGCTAAAGCACCTTCCCAACTCCATGTTGGGCAATTAGGTGCAGTCACAGTGACCATGCAGTAAAAGTTATTTGTTTCTGTTAGCCAACGTGCTGGTATGTGGTTTGAAGAACTTGTTCTCAGATCAGGTGTTGGTATATAGTATTCGAAACCTGGATTCCGAAAATTGAAAGGACCGTTAGGTAGGCGAATCGTTATCGTTGCTTCTGAAGATCGTTCATTATGACATGGAGTTGAATTTAAATCGGGGCTTTTACCCGATATTAGCGTAACGATAATACCAGTAATTACAATCATTATAAAAAATGTTTTTTTCATCTTAAAATAAGTTTTTAGTTAATGGTTAATAGAGCGTTATATAATATAGACTTAGTATTTTTGAAAATATTACATTTTTAACACCATTATTTAGAAAAAAAACAAATTAGCATATAAATAAATGTGATTAATAGGAATTGTAGTGCTGCTAGAGCGATTGGTTTTGTGTATTCAATAGGGACTGAAATATTGTATCAGCAGATAAAATAAAAATTTAGAGACGTAATTGAATTTGTTGATTATATATTTCTTTAAAAAAAGAAAACACGTATATATCAGTAGTATTGAAAAAATATATCTATTGGTAAATTTGATGTAGAAAGTTCCATCATGAATAGGTTCTTTAGTGATTTTAAATATACCGATTTCATCTTTTGTCTTATGTATTACTTTTCCAGTTTTATTAATTAATAGAGAATGACCGTAATTGGAAGCTTTTAAAATAGGTAATCGATTTTCAATAGCTCTTAAGGCTAGAATATTATTATACTGATTCATTCCAAAGTTAGATTGTTGAAAAAAGCTTTCACTAGTTATCAGAAGTATGAGATTTGAATCCGATGAGTCGTTAGCAACGAAGTGAGAATATATGGACTCATAACATATTAATGGTGATGTTTTTAAATCTTTTTTTATAGATATTAATGAGTCAGAGATATTGGGATGAAAACTGGTTTTTCTTAAAGATTTCGATATTTTTTGGGGAAGATACTCCGTATAGGGAATCAGCTTTTTCTTTGTTTTAAGATAATGTTTGTCTTTATTGAAAGAAACGAATGCATTAACTATGGCGTTCGTATTATTAATCGCTGTTATCCCCATGTGGATTTCGGTCGTTGAGTGATTGTTTAATAAATCATTTAAGTAGGAATAGAAGAGCTCGTTATTTATCTTATCATATAAAATTCCTCGAAAAGTTTGCTCTGGAATAACGATTGCATCGGATTTTAAAAAGGACATAAGTTCTCTTATATAAAAAGCATGTTTGTTATTATCTTGATAAGGATTTTGTGCAAAGTATTTTTCGGAATTAAAGGTTATATAAGTAAAATTTTCATGATGTACCTTATTAGTTGATTTATTGTTATATAGGAGATAAAACGATATAAGTAAGGGAAGTAGTAGTACAAGAGTTATGTGTTTTTTGTGCATGTATAAAGAGTAAGTCACATACCAAAGCCAGAAGCTTCCTCCTAATACACCTGTATATTCAAACCATTGAATAAGGGATGTGTTGGTGGATAATACATTGCCGATGGTTAACCAAGGAAACGAAAAGGGACTCAATTCTGTGAGGTGTTCAAAAATCAACCATAAAGGGATAACTAAAAAAATATCGGATTTTATTCTATTTCGTATAAAGTATATTATAATAAAGAAGAGGAGATAATAAATTAGGTTACCTATAAAACCTAATATACCTTCACCATTTTCAATAGGAATCATCCAAAATAAAACGCCTAAGTGCCAGATTGTGAGTAGGATTATTGATTTTAGAACATATTGTGTAAACTTTTCGTCTTTAGCTTTATCAAAGTGCTTGAGTAGAAAGTATAGGTAAAGTATAAATAATAAGCCAAAGTAATTCCACGCAAGAAATACAATAATTAATAATAGGATATAGGTTATCCATTGTTTTTGGTTTGTGATTAGTTGTTTGATTTGCAAATTAAGGTATATTAATAAGTGACACGTATTGCTTTTATATTAAAGACGTGTTTTTTTTACAAATATTTCAGTTTTAACAGTTTTGATTTAAAATAGTTGCGTATTTGTTTGTTTCTTTCGATGTGTTGCAGTGAAAGTTTTAACCAAGTTCAACCTTCCAAGAGGAAAATGGAGAACTTTGACTACTCAAGAAATCATCAACTTGAAAAACGCATAAAACAAAAACTCGTTAGTGAAAACTAACGAGTTTTTTGTTTTTAAGTAGAAAAATATTCGAACCTATTTAATCATCTAAAGACGATAAAAGTCCTCTTTTAGCTAATAAGGCTTTCGGGTTGGGTTCGTGCCCTCTAAAGGAAGAATATAACTTTAGAGGGGCTTCTGTACCGCCTTTTTCCAAGATGTTTTTTCTAAAACTTTGCGCTGTTTTAGCATCAAACAAACCGTTGGTTTTAAAAACTTCAAACGCATCGGCATCCAAAACTTCAGACCAGATATAACTGTAGTAACCCGACGCATAACCTCCGGCGAACAAATGCATAAAATACGTACTGCGGTATCGTGGAATGATGGCGTTGGTCAATTTTAATTGTTGTGTCAATTTCGATTCAAAAGCATTGACATCTTCGTCTATCTCTTGTGTTTGTGTATGGTATTTCATATCCAATAAAGACGCTGCTAAATACTCTGTAGTAGCAAATCCCTGATTAAAAGTCTGTGCCTTTTGAAGTTTTTCTATCAAGGCAGTTGGAATGCTTTCGCCGGTTTTGTAATGCTTGGCAAATTGTTTTAATACGCTGGGTTGTGCTGCCCAGTTTTCTAAGATCTGCGAAGGCAATTCAACAAAGTCTCTAGGCACATTAGTGCCGGCAAGGCTTCTGTAGTTTACATTGGACAATAAGCCGTGTAAAGCATGTCCAAACTCGTGAAAAACCGTGGTGGTTTCTTCAAACGTCAATAGTGCAGGGGCGTTATCAGTTGATTTTGAAAAATTGCAAACGATAGAGATAATCGGAGCAATCCGCTTTCCGTCGTGAGTTTGTTGTTTGCGGAACGACGTCATCCAGGCACCTCCTTTTTTGTTTGATCTCGCGAAGAAATCAAGGTATAAAATACCCACTAGGGTTCCATCTTTTTCAGTAACCTGCCAAGTTGTAACATCTTTATGATATTTGGGAAGTTCGGGCAAGGCCGTAAACTGTAGTCCATAAAGTTTGGTAGCCACGTCAAAAACACCCTGCTGTACTTGAGGTAAACTCAAATACGGTTTAAGGGCTGTTTCGTCGAAGTCAAAACGGGATTTACGGATTTTTTCGGTGTAAAATCGCCAGTCATAAGGTTGGACATTCTCCGTGATACCGTCTTGATGCAGTAACCTCTGAATATCTTGTTCCTCTTGATTCGTTTTTACTTGAGCGGCATTCCATAACTTATCCAGTAACTGATAAACCGTTTCAGGATTCTTAGCCATGTTTTCCTCTAAGACATAAGAAGCGTGATTTTTATAACCCAATAATTGTGCGCGTTGCATTCTTAAATTGGCTAATTCGATTACCAGTTTCTTATTGTCGTATTTATTATCTTGATTAGCTCGGTTTTGGTAAGCCTCCCAAATCGTTTTTCTCAATGTTCTATTTTCGGCATATTGAAGAAAGGGAATCACGCTACCGTGGTTTAAAGTGAATACCCATTTGTTTTCTTTACCGCGGGCTTTGGCTTCTGCGGCAGCAGCTTCGACAAGATCTAGAGGTAATCCCGCCAATTCTTTTTTATCGGATACCTCCAGGGCATAGGCATTGCTGTCGGCTAACAGATTGTCGCCAAATTGAAGTGAAGCTAAAGCGAGTTGCTGATTAATCGCACGAAAATCCTTTTGTTCCTCTGTTTGTAGTAGAGCGCCATTTCGAACAAATTTTTTATAGGTTTTCTCCAATAAAGTCCGTTGTTCCTGATTTAGTTTTAGGGCCTCTCTAGCCTCCCATATCAATTGTATCCTTTTGAACAAAGCGGCATTTAGATAGATGTTGTCTTGATGTTCGGACAATATCGGAGCCATTTTTATAGCCGTGGCTTGTAAATCATCGTTGGTGTTTGCACTTAAAAGATTGTAGAAAACCGATGAGATTCGATCTAATAACAGACCGCTGTTTTCGAAGGCGACTATAGTATTCTCAAAAGTGAGCTTGGACTTGGATTTGGTGATTTCATCGATTTCTTCTTGTTGGTCTTTGATGCCTTCAGACAAGGCGGTTTCAAAATTTTTATTGTCAATTTCATCAAAAGGAGGAACTTCAAAAGGGGTTTCCCAAGTAGCCATAAGCGGATTGTTTTCTCCACTGCTGTACGCGGTATTTTCCCGTTTACACGACAAAGTACCTGTAGCAAGGAGGGTTAATATTATAATAGAACGAAAGCTCGTATTCATGATCATTAGTTAGGTTATGTAAACTTATAAAAAAGAAAATGATTAATCTTTGTCCTTGGACTGCTGTTTACTATTGGTTACTAAAAAAGTTTTCTTGAGCCCATCTGCTAAGCTGATCCACATAAAATTAAAAAACGATTTTTCCGGATTTCGCAGTTGCTCTATTTCTGCCTCATTAAAGGTGTTATCGGTGTCTTTATGCACAAATAAATTGCCAATTGCCGAAAGAAATTTGTTTTTCTTCTGCCCATTCTTTCGTAGAAATTCAATCTTAAAATCGTGGTATTTGATTTTAAAATCCCCTTTGGACTCCTTATTGTTGCCGTAAATATTAAAAAACACTTGTTCTAGAGTTCCCGTAGTAGTAGCATGTATCTGTGGGCGTAAAAAAGTATTGAGATTGGCTGTCGGCAAGTGGTGGATACTGCCCGAAAAGGTAAACTGGTCCGTGGTATTGTTAACGTCAAATCCCCAATTTACTTGTAGTGATGCGTTATTCATAAATTTACTGTGTACCTTAATCTTGGTTTTCTTCTTTATTTCCTTGGCGGCAATACCGCTTAGCAAATCGGTAATCTCGGCATTAAATGCATCAAATCTAATATGGCTGGCTTCGGTATTGAAATCGATCTGTTCGATGTATTCTATAGCACTATGTTTTACATTGATTGTATCTAGAGCTAAATAGAAGTTAAGATTCCGTAGCTTTTTTGAAAATAAGGGTTTGATTGAGGTGTCGTCAGCAACCGCTTTATTTCTATATACCACGGCGTCTAGACTATCCAATAGTAAATTTGAAGCGGAAAATTCTAAGTGCTCCTTTTTCATAGCCCATTTGATCTTGCTCAAATGCAGTTGGGAATTTTTAACCTCAAATAAATCGGTCTCCTTACTTATTTTCTTTTGAAAATCAGCGCGACTATACAGCGGTTTCAGGTGGATGTTTTTTACGTCTAAATTATCTTTGTCCAAAGAAGTTTTTAAGGTGCTTATAGTATAAAACGCATTGATTTTCGCATACAGACTGTCATAATGGATTTGGTAGTTCTCAAATCGGAACGGTATTTTGTCTTTTAAGGATGTGGAATCAACGGCTAGATTATGTAGGTCAAAATCGAGATTTTGTAAATATACTAAACTGTTGATGCCTGTGGAATCGCGTAATTGTATTGTACCGCCAGACAATTGCAAATGATCAATAGCAATCAATTGTTCGAAAGGCTTTTTGGCAAGGCTATCCGAATTTTTCGCAGCGCCTTTTTTTAATGTAATATGGGGGTTTTTAATATGAATTGCGTTTGCGGTAAATTTATTGCGGAATAAACCAAATAAGCCAATTCCCGAAATATCAAGCTCCTCAATTTGTGTTTCAATAATGCTGATACCGTTATTTAGCGTATCTGACTTTGGTTTAAATATCAAGTTTTTAAACGATGCTGTTCGTGCAATTAAACTTATATCATAATCCGTATAACTCATGGAATAGGATAGATTTGGATTTTCATTGACAGCAAGATTGATTTTTTTAGCTGTCCAAGGTTTTATAAATAGCCAACCCAAAATGATTATCAATAGTAAACAACCTACGATGGCTAAACCGATGTAGGCGACAATTTTGATTGTATTTTGCTTCTTCATAGGCTTGAATATTAAATGGAATAGACGGAGATTGTTCTTTTTGCTATCTCAATTTAAGCATTTTAATCTTTTGTAGCCGTTTAATTTTGTGAATAAATGGAATAGACATCGTGTTATAGCTGATTTTACCTCACAACAGCGGCCAGGTTGTTTTTAGAAACCGGTCGAAATGTAGGCAAATTGAATACGCTATAATCTCGGTAGTTAGGATGTTGTAGTTTGAAAATTCCTAAGGGATTTGACGCTTTGTAGGTTGAGCTGCTTTTATATTTTATGGAGTTCAATAAATTTATAAATTTGCAGCAAAAGCTAATTGAGATGCGAAAGAAAATGATATCAGCGGTTTTGGCTGCTGTGATAGTATTGATCAGCGGTTGTCAAGACAAACCGAAAAATGCAGAGGGTGTGAGCGACGGTGCTATACAAACTGAGGAAGCAGTTAGCCCAGTTAAGGGCGCAGCGGATGTTAGTGATTTTAAGGTGGTTGCGAATATCGATAGTCATATGGATGCGAAGTTTTCTATAAATGCATTAGAAGATTTCTTTGTATTATATACAGCGGAAGACCTGAATAGTAAATCCATAGCTATAGCCGTTTCATCTCAAAATCAATTTGGAAGTTTGTATGTTTTTGGCGAATCGGAAAAATTTTATCGCGTTCATTACCAATTGGTCAATGAGCCAAGAACAACTGTTCTGGCTTATGTTCCTAAAAACTTATTCACTAAGGATTCCCATCAGCAAATTAAAAGTACGGTTGATTTGAATACTGTTCGTTCCATCAGTATCAAGGGAAAGGATATCAATGCCAAGAGTTTTGAAAAATATGGAAGGGTTAGTTTTAGTGACGAAGGACTCTATAAACAGGCTATGGCAAAAATCCCTATGTTGACAGAACCTAACGATCAGGTTACTCAAAACAAAAAGGAAATTATAATTAATACTCCTAGTGGAAAGCACAGTTTAGAAAAGCATTCCTTTGATGATGAAGTGGAAACGCAACTTTCCTTAATAGGATACAGCGCTATTGCAAATAAAGTGATTATCAAGGAGGTTGTGGATATGCAGGAATATTATGCGTTTTACGATATAAACAAGCCTAAGGAATCAACGATTAATATGTCTGGTTTGCCAAGAATAGCCAGTGATAAAAAGCGTTTTGTCGCTTTACACAACGCCAACGACGTCGGTATTGACTTTAGTTTGTGGGTGATACACTCCGGTAATTTGGAATTGGATACGTATGTCAATTTTACGGAGTTCAAGCTTTTTGCCGAAGATTCTTATGCATGGTTAGACGACAAAACCATCATAGTCAAAGTGTTGCACAGCAATAGCCTTAACACGGTAATACAACGTCAGGAGACGGATTTAAAACCGCAGTTTATTAAAATTAAATTACAGTAATAAATAGCTGAGTAGAGCGGTAGATATTATAGTTGTTTTAAATAATTCGCTTGAAACCATAAAAAAAGCGTCGTATCCACAATCGGATACGACGCTTTTTTTGACTATAAAAATTAGGCCAATACAAATTGTAGTTCGGCTTCTAGTTTTACTTCTTCACTTACTAGTACACCTCCGGTTTCCAAAGCGGAATTCCAGTTTAGTCCCCAGTCCTTACGGTTGATTTTTCCGACTACGTTGATAGCTAATTTCGTATTTCCCCAAGGATCTTTCATTTCGCCTCCAAATTCCGTTTCCAAATGAATGATTTTAGATACGCCATGCATATTTAGTTCTCCTGTAATCGTGTAGTCATGTCCACTTTTTTTACTCACTTTGGTAGAGGTAAAAGTTACTTTTGGAAATTGTTCCGCATCAAAGAAATCAGCACTCATCAAGTGTTTATCACGATCTGCATTTTTGGTGTTGATTGAGGCAACTTCGGCAGTAAAGCTCAAAGTAGCACTTTCAAAGTCTCCTTCATTCATGGATATTTCACCCTTATAATCGGTAAAATTTCCTTTGATATTGGTAATCATCATGTGTTTGATCTTAAACTCAATACTTGAATGCGTGTTGTCGATAGTCCATTTTTGTTTGTTCATGGTATTTTTTGTTTTTTTAATTATTGATAAAAAGATGGTAGTTCTTCTGGAAATTCCATCAAGAGTAGTTGCGTATTTTCTTGGGCAATGATTTCAAATTTTTCCGTATCGGTAAAACCTATAGCATCTCTGCGATTGAGCTTTTGACCGTTGATTTCCAGAGAGCCAGAGATGACAAAAACGAAAAGGGCGTTAGCTGCTTTTTGCAATTGGTATTCCAATTTCTTTCCCGCATCCAAGTCGCTGAGGTAAAACCAGGCATCTTGATGAATCCAAACGGCATTTTCTGTTGGATTGGGAGTCAATACAGTTAATAACTGATTGTGCATAGCGCTTTTGTCCATCGTTTTTTGCTCGTATCGAGGTGTTACATTAAGTGTTTTGGGAAACAACCATAACTGTAAAATCTCTACGGGTTTGTCATCGTTGGCATTGTATTCACTATGCTCAATACCCGTACCTGCACTCATCACTTGGATGTCACCTTGGCGGATAATGGTGCCGTTACCCATACTGTCCTTATGGGCTAAATCGCCGGATAAGGGGATGGTGATGATCTCCATGTTTTGATGGGGATGCGTACCGAAACCCATACCAGAATCGATAAAATCATCGTTAAAAACGCGTAATACGCCAAAGTGAATACGTTCGGAATTGCGGTAATTGGCAAAACTGAAGGTATGATGAGATTTTAGCCAGCCGTGATCGGCATAACCTCTTGAGGAATCTGAAAATAAAATAAAATTGCTCATATACTTTGTTATTTAAATATAGTGATATAATCTTAAAAAATTAAATATTTATAATCTATATCCGTATTTATTATTATATAACAAATATATTAAGAATAAGTCTCGATCTACTTAATGTAGGTTAAGAAATAAAACAGGGGTTACCTTTCTGAAAAGATAACCCCTGTTTACGTTAATTATTCCTTATTGAGAATCAGTTGCCTTTTAATAATTTTCGCTTCATCTTGCTAAAGAACTCGGGTGTGACTCCCAAATACGATGCAATGTGTATTTGCGGTACTTTATCCTTTATAATAGGGTATTTTTCGCAAAAACGGTCGTAGCGTTCTTCAGCAGTTAAGCTGAGATTATCGATAATTCTTTGTTGGTTGGCAATTAAAGAATTCTCGATTAAAATTCTAAAGTACCGATCTATTTTGGGTATGCGGTCGAATAGGAGTTGTTGATCTTCCTTTCGCAAACACAATACCGTGGTGTTTTCAATGGCTTCTATATACAGTTGTCCGGGTTTACCGGATAGGAAACTATACATGTCGGCAATCCACCATCCGGTTGTAGCCAAACTTAAGGTATGCTTAACACCCTGTTCATCGATATTATAACTCTGTAATATGCCGTCGATTACAAAAAAGGATTGATGGCATATTTCATTTTCTTTTAATAAGAGTTCCTTCGCTTTAAAGGTTTTTTCAGTGACTTTTGAGCAGAGAAAATCTTTTTCCTCCTCGTTTAAATCCACGTGTTTTGCAATACTCTTAAGTAATAATTCCAATTTGACTTTATTTAGTTGATGACTTCGATATGATTTTTAAGTTGTATGGCTCTTTCTACCAAACTTTCTACAGCGGTTTGTGGAGTTCCATAAGTTAAAACGATACCCATTCTGCGGTAGGGTCTCGCAGTAGGTTTTCCGAAAATTCGAAAATCCGATTGGGGTTCTGCCGCAATATCTTCAAAACCGTGATAAGAAGGATTGTCCGAATGTCCCGTAGCCAGTATAACAGCACTTGCTGCGGCGCGCTCTAAGGTTATTTCTTTAATGGGCAAACCCAGTATTGCGCGAAGGTGTAATTCAAATTCGTTATAATTTTGAGAGCCTGCAAGAGTTACCATGCCCGTATCGTGTGGGCGCGGGGAGAGCTCTGAAAAGACAACACCTTCTTTAGTTATAAAAAATTCTACTCCAAATAATCCAGCGCCACCAAGGGCTTGGGTTACTTTTTGTGCCATATCCTGTGCCTCTAAAAGTTGGTTTGGAGATAATAGGGCCGGTTGCCAGCTCTCTTGATAATCGCCACGTTCTTGACGATGTCCAATAGGAGGGCAAAATAGGGTAGGCAGTCCGTGTTGCGTAACGGTTAGTAAGGTAATTTCGGATTCAAAAGCGACAAAGGCTTCCACAATCACTTCAATCACATCACCGCGAGAACCTTCAACGGCATAGTCCCATGCTTTTTGGATGTCTTCAGTCTTTTTTATAGTCGATTGTCCTTTTCCCGATGACGACATCAGTGGTTTTACCACACAAGGCATACCCACTTGTTCTACTGCTTGTAAAAGCTCTTCTCCAGAAGTAGCATAGCGGTAGTCGGCCGTTTTTATGCCAAGGGTTTTGGAGGCCAGGTCGCGAATCGCTTTGCGATTCATTGTGAAATTGGCTGCTTTTGCAGACGGTACTACGGTAATTCCTTGGGTTTCATAATCGTAAAAACGCTCGGTTCTAATGGCTTCGATTTCAGGTACTATAAAATCGGGCTGGTGTTTGGCTACAATGCGGTCCAAAGCAGAACCGTCTAGCATATTGATTACTTCAAAGGTATCTGCTACTTGCATGGCAGGTGCCTTTTCGTAACTGTCTACTGCGATAACATATTGGCCTAGACGTTGTGCTGCAATAGCAAATTCTTTGCCCAACTCTCCGGAACCTAATAATAAAATTTTTTTAATCATGGTGGTGTAATAAATAGTAGTTTATCGATGCTATGGTTGTTCGGAGAACAACTGATGTTATGTTCCTTAGCATTATACATCAGCTTTTCGACGATTTCAAATATACAAAAAAACCTCACTAGAGTGAGGTTTTAAGTATTAGTTCGTCAAGGTATCTTTAATTCGCTTCAGCGCTTCAGTCAACATATCTTCACTAGTAGCATATGAAATTCGAATGCAGTTTGGATTTCCAAAGGCTTCTCCAGTGACAGTAGCTACATGTGCTTTGTCTAAAAGTAAGAAAGAAAAGTCGTCGGCGTTTTTAATTTCGATTCCTTGGATGGTTTTTCCAAAGTAATAGGATACATCGGGAAATACATAAAAAGCACCTTCCGGAATATTTATTTTTAAATGAGGAATTTCTCTAATTAAACCAACCACTAAATCGCGGCGGTTTCTAAAAGCTTGTACCATTTCGCTGAGAACAGCAGGGTCGGCTTCTACTGCAGTAATCGTTGCTCTTTGTGCTATAGTATTGGCACCACTGGTCACTTGGCCCTGCATTTTTGTACAGGCCTTAGCTATAAATTCAGGTGCACCTATATATCCGATTCTCCATCCTGTCATTGCAAATGCTTTGGCAACACCATTAACGGTAATGGTACGCTCAATCATATTTCCAATAGAGGCTATACTGCAATGTTTGTCAGAAAAATTAATGTGTTCGTATATTTCATCGGAAACTACAAAAATATGGGGGTGTTGGTCCAAAACTGCAACCAATGCTTTTAGTTCCAATTCGCTATAAACCGATCCACTTGGGTTACAAGGAGAACTAAACCACATCATTTTGGTTTTGTCTGTGATTACCGCTTCCAGTTGTTGAGGAGTCATTTTAAAATCGTTTTCTATGGAGGTGGGAACCTCTATAGGAATTCCGCCCGACATCTTAATGATTTCGGCATAACTAACCCAATATGGCGCAGGCAAAATAACCTCGTCTCCTGGATTAATCATTACCTGACCGATATTGTACAACGATTGTTTGGCTCCGGTTGAAACTACAATTTGATTGGGTGTATAGGTAAGTTTATTATCTCTTTTGAATTTATGACAAATCGCTTCTTTAAGTTCAACATAACCGTCAACAGGAGGGTAGGAACTGTAGTTGTCGTGAATAGCTTGAATAGCAGCTTCTTTGATAAAATCAGGTGTGTTGAAATCAGGCTCGCCTAGACTCAAACTGATGATGTCAATTCCTTGCGCTTTCAGTTCTCTTGCCTTCGCTGCCATTGCCAAGGTTTGAGAAGTGGACAAGCTGTTTATTCGGTCTGATAATAAATTTGTGCTCATTTGGAATGAAAATTAATAATAATGATCAAAGGTAATTATTATAAAAGAGATAATAGAAGGGAATAAAACTTTTTCCACTGTAAAATGTTTACTTTTGCTAAAATTTTTGACCATGGAAGACATCCTAAAATATTTCCCCGATTTAACCGCAGAACAGATTGCTCAGTTCCAACAATTGGAGGAATTATATATCGATTGGAATGCTAAAATTAATGTTATTTCGAGAAAAGATATCCAAGAATTGTATCTGAAACACATACTACATTCTTTGGGTATTGCTAAGGTGATGTCGTTTTTGCCGGACTCTGATATTTTAGACGTTGGTACTGGGGGTGGATTTCCCGGTATTCCATTGGCGATTTTATTCCCTGAATCGCGATTTTATTTAATTGACGTTATCGCGAAAAAAATTAAAGTAGTCAATGAAGTCGTTACGGCTTTAGGACTTAAAAACGTAAAAGCCGAGCAAAAACGTGCCGAATTGGTAGAGGAAAAATTCGATTTTATTGTGAGCCGTGCTGTAACTAACATGCCTGATTTTGTAAATTGGATTCGCTATAAAACCAAAAAAGACAATCTCCATGATTTAGATAATGGTATTCTCTATCTCAAAGGAGGTGACCTGACTGAAGAATTAAAAGATTATCCTAGAGCTGTAGAATTCCCTATTGCCGATATCTTTGACAATGAATTTTTCGAAACTAAAAAAGTGGTTTATTTGCCGTTGAAATACAGAGGTTAATAACCGCTTTCACTATTTTATATATACCGTTCCCTCCTTTGTAGGCGGGGCCTTCGTTGATGCCTATTTGAGATATTCGATAAGGATTATGACGGCAATAACAATCGCTGTAATAACCAAAAAAGGGGTGGCATTTGCAAGGTTTATAGTCCAGCCCATCACCGGTATTCTCTTGGGGACGAAGATGCGTTTATCCTCGTGATTGTAATAGAAAATTCCCCATATCCAATTGGAGGAGTCGTTGTGTCCTTGCTGGTGTTTTCTTCTTCTATCTTCGTTCATCTTTCCGTTGTTTATATTATAAAAATAAGATTTACAGTTGATTGTTGCAAGGTTTAAAGTATTGTAAATGGAATTTTGCGATTTACAAAACCGCAAAGTTTTCATACCTGAAATAAAAAAACTTCTTAAAAAAAATGGTTCTGTATTTAGCAAAACCATTTTTTTAAGAAGAAACTAGATTCACTTCACAAAGAGTAAGGCTGTATTGGTGGACCTTTGAATGATATCATTAGCGACACTGCCTAGAAATAAATCTTTAAAACCAGTTCTACCCTTTACTCCGAGTATCATGATGTTGGCATTTAGACGTTCGCTTTGTTCTAAAAGCGATGTAGGGACGCTTTTTTCTCCAGCTGCAATAATTTCGATGTCGGAATAGTTTGCATATTTTTTATCCCAATCATTTTTGCGTTTGGCAATGTCTAAATCCGTTGCTTCCTTGATACCCTTGGCTGTTATTGTTGGTAAAAAAGCCCAATTGAATTTGGAAATATAAACGGCTTTATGATTGATTTTTTGTCCTTTAGCGTTGTTTGTAAATCGATCGGCCCAATTCATGATTGAGGTGGTGTATTTGGAAAAGTCGATCGCATCAATAATTGTGGTCAACGGACTGCGATAGGTTTCGGGTACCATCAAAATAGCCGAAGGAAAAACGCGAATCAACTTTTGTGCCAGTCCACCATTACCTACAAAACTCTGTTTATTGCCCAGCACTAGCAAATCAAAATGTTCGCTTTTAAAGAGATTCATAAAGGCCAGTTCGGAATAGTTTTCCATTTTTACGCGTATTTCAAACTCGTATTCCGGTTCGGTGTTTTGTATTTGATCTTGCAAGCGCTTGCTGATTTGGTTGGTGATGCGATCGGTGTTTTGTGGTGTTAAAAAGTCTTTGGGCAATTCACCCATCTTGAGGTTATGGATAAAAACCACCTTGTCCACAGTCAATATTTTATATAGTATTTTAACGTATTCAATCAAGAACGAATCCATGCTGGATAGATCTAGACCTATCAATAAATTAAGTTTTTTGTTTTTATCTATAGTCATTATATATCGTTGTTAGTTTGTTCATCAATGAGCTCGCTAATAATATCTTTATAACTGCGCTCTTGTTTGGATTTTAATTGTTTGTTTTGTCGCTGAAGCTCTTCATTAAGTCCTTTGTGTAGGCTGTAACACATTATAAGTATGATAACAGCAAAGGGGATACCGGTGATAATCACCGCGGTTTGTAAGGCGTTAAGTCCGCCTCCCCACAGTAAGATGATGGCGATAAAACCCTGTAGGAACGACCAAAATATTCGCTGCCATACCGGAGTGTACTCAGCATTTCCAGAAGTAATTCCGTTGACTACTAAGGAGCCGGAATCCGATGAGGTAATGAAAAATACGAAAATTAGGATGAGAGCTAGCACAGATAGAAAGCGCGTGAATGGGAAATTTTCTAGAAACACAAATAGTGCCGTTGACATATCGTCTTTTACTGCGGTGATCATAGTGAGGTCGCCATCGAGTATAAAGTGTAAAGCGGTTCCGCCAAATACATTCATCCATAAAAGGGTCACTAAGGACGGTATGATTAGTACGCCTAATATAAATTCTTTTACGGTACGTCCTTTGGAGATGATAGCGATAAAACTACCGACAAAAGGCGACCAAGCAATCCACCAGGCCCAATAAAATATCGTCCAGCGGTTTTGCCATCCGCTATTGCTAAAAGTGTCGTTCCACGTACTGATATCTATAAAATTTGCCAGATAAGATCCGGTGTTCTGAATATAACCTTTAAGAATAAACAAGGTCGGACCGAGTATAAATATCAGCGACATCAATATTAATGCTAAAATCATATTACCGGTACTGAGTAGTTTAACACCGCGATTTAATCCCGACACAACCGATATGGTGGCAAAGGATATGACAACCAAAATCATGATGGATTGGATCAGCGGTGAGATTTCCCAACCGAATAAAAAAGTAAAACCTGCACTGATTTGTGTAACGCCCAATCCGAGCGAGGTGGATAGTCCAAAGATCGTAGCTAATGCGGAAAGTATATCAATGCTGTGTCCGCGCCATCCGTGTATTTTCTCGCCCCAAAACGGATAGAACAAGGATCGGAACGACATGGGGAGGTTTCTGTTAAACGAGAAAAAAGCTAGGGCTAAACCGACGATGGCATAAATCGCCCAGGCGTGAAAACCCCAATGGAGGCTGGTGAAGTTCATTGCTTGAATAGCGGTTTGCACGGCATCACCCGCTGGGCGAGGGGCATCACTAAAATGCGATACGGGTTCGGCCACACTGTAGAACATGATTCCGATTCCCATCCCCGCGCTAAACAACATGGTAAACCACGAAGCGGTGGTGAATTCGGGTTCTGCCTGATCTCCTCCCAAACGTATTTTTCCAAATTTGCTAAAGGCGAGATAAATGCAGAATATCAATATAATATTTACGGCAATGACTAGGAACCAACCGAGATTTTCCGTTATCGAAAGTTGGGTTTTGGCAAACCATTGATCGATGGATTTTGAGAATAATAAACAAAGGGCTAAACTGATCGTGATCAGAATAATTGTGGTGAAAAAAACCGGCGGATTGACGACTAGTTTTTTGTTTTCGATGAGTTTTTTTAACAAGAGTTATATTTTTAAAGATTAAACGATATAACCCAGTACTTTTAATTTCTCGGGTTTATGTGTGGTTTTTTATGTAAATTACTGAAAAAACAGCACATATGTGTTAATTAAAAGGAGAAATAAATAAAATAGCTTTTTCGACGGCAATTATGAATCATATTGCGGTGATAAAAAAGTACTGAATAATTGGTGAATACGCATTAACGGATCGTTTGTTGGAAACAAACATTAGGAAGTTAAGGCGGTGTAAAATCGACGCTAAATAACCAATAGGGTCTGAGTAATTTATAAAAGATAACAGCCAGTTATTAGCTGGCTGTTAAGGAAAAGTTTATCCTAAAAACGGATATTTATAGTCAGTTGCTGGGATAAAAGTCTCTTTGATTGTTCTAGGAGATACCCAACGTATTAGATTTAAAATAGATCCAGCTTTATCATTGGTTCCCGAAGCTCTTGCTCCACCAAAAGGCTGTTGTCCAACTACGGCACCAGTAGGTTTGTCGTTGATGTAGAAGTTTCCTGCTGCATTGCTCAAGGCTTTAGTAGCCTGAACGATTGCATAACGATCTTGACTAAAAATCGCTCCTGTCAAGGCATAAGCAGAAGTACTGTCTACTAATTTAAGGGTTTCTTCCCATTTCGCATCTTCGTAAACATAGATGGTTAATACCGGTCCGAAAAGCTCAGTTTTTAAAGTTTCGTACTGTGGGTTAGTAGTCAAAATTACAGTTGGTTCAATAAAGTATCCAACAGATTTGTCATACTTACCTCCTAAGATTACTTCGGCATCGCTGTCTTTCTTAGCTTGTTCGATAAACGAAGCCAATTTGTCGAAAGAGCTTTCTGAGATTACTGAAGAGACAAAATTAGTTGGATCTTGTGGTGTTCCCATTTTGATGGTAGCCAAGTCCTGAGTCATTTTTTCTTTTACAGCACCCCATAGTGAAGCTGGAATATACGCTCTTGAAGCGGCAGAACATTTTTGTCCTTGGTATTCAAAAGAACCTCTTGTTAGTGCTACAGCTACTTCGATTGGATCAGAAGAAGGGTGTGCTACTACGAAGTCTTTACCACCCGTTTCTCCAACGATTCTTGGGTATGTTTTGTAGTTGTTGATGTTTTGTCCAATTTTAGTCCACATACTGTTGAAAACAGAAGTTGAACCGGTAAAGTGGATACCAGCAAAATCAGGGCTAGCTAATAAAGTATCCGTAATCATTGCTGAATCACCGTAAATCACGTTGATTACTCCGTCTGGAAGACCAGCTTTTTTGAAAACTTCAACGATTACATTCGCAGAGAAAATTTGAGTTGCGCTTGGTTTCCAAACAACAACATTCCCCATCATCGCTACAGATGCAGGTAAGTTACCTGAAATAGCAGTAAAGTTAAAAGGTGTAATAGCATATACAAACCCTTCCAATGGACGGTGCTCTAAACGGTTCCAAACGCCATCGGTAGAAGTAGGTTGTTCCGAATAAATCTGAGTCATAAATTCCACGTTAAAACGCAAGAAGTCAATAAACTCACAAGCCGCGTCAATCTCCGCTTGGTGCATCGTTTTTGCCTGAGCAATCATCGTAGCAGCATTGATTTTTGCGCGGTATGGACCAGCAAGTAATTCAGCAGCTTTTAAGAAGATTGAAGCACGGTGCTCCCAAGGCATTTCAGACCAATTTTTACGCGCTTCTAAAGCAGTAGAAATCGCTTTTTCTACATGGCTTTTTTCAGCTAAATGGTATTGACCTAAAAGGTGCTTATGATCGAAGGGTGGGTGAAGTGTTTTGGTTTTGCCCGTTTTGATTTGTTCACTACCTATAAATAGAGGAATATCTACCTGTTGGTTGTATTGTTCCGTGAATGATTCTAAAACAGCATCTCTTTCTTTAGTTCCTGGAGCATATGATTTAACGGGTTCGTTAAATGCTTTTGGAACATTATAAATTCCTTTAGGCATATGATAATAAATTTAATAGTATTAATAATATAGAATGCAAAGGTACGGATTTTAACTCAAAGCAGCCGTTATTCTACCGTAAATTACCAAAACCATAGGTGGTTGAAAAGGCTTAATTAAGTGCAAATGGAGCACTTAAACGAAAAGTGGGGATGTAAACTTTAAAGGAACGCGTAGTAGTAAAGTTAATCATTCCATAAAATCCTCTCATAGCTCCAAACGGAGAAGTGAGTAAACAACCGGATGAATATCGGTGCGACTCGCCGGGTTTTAAAACGGGTTTTTTACCAATAACGCCTTCTCCATCTACTTTTTCCATATCGTTTAAGGCATCAAAAATTTCCCAATGACGCGAGTGCAATTGCACCGAATCCTTGCTTTGATTTTCGATGGTAATTTCATAACTGAAGGCAAAATGAATCTTATGGTTTTTGAAATAGGTGCCTTCAAAATCAGTCTTTACAGAAATTTTAATTCCTTTTGTAATTTGTGAAACCATGGTGTTGAGTTTTTGAAAAAGTAGTACTACTCAAAAGTAGCAAATATTTAATTACGAGCCTATTAAAAGTTTAATATATTATATTTTCAGAATTCCCTTCGCCAAAACCGATGACGCGATCATATAAATCATTGTTGCCTTTGTAGTAAACCAAAATCTGATACTGGTTCTCTGTCTCCGCAAAATTACCATCAACGGATTCTTCTAAATCCAGTCGTTGATTAGTAACTGTGCTGTATTGGAAATTGGTGAATCCCTGTTTAATCATCAAGGCTTTTTCATAGGCTTTGAGTTGAGGGTTGTAGGTCATCAAGTTGTCGGAAGTAAATTCGTAATTGTTAAACATTCCGGTGATGTAGATTTGTCTTTTAGACAAGTTTTCCGAAGATGCTAAGGTAAAATACACCCAAGTATAATCCGCTTCAATAGCGGCATTTTCACGATTGATATTACGAGGGTAAAAACTCCCGTTGATATCGGGGAAAAAAGTATAGCCTTTATTGGCTCTAGGAATATTGGAGTAAAGGTGGGTATTGTAAATTTCGTCGGCGGTTACTTGTGCAATCATGTTGTTGTTTCCGCGGATGTCTTTATTGTCAAAATTTAAAAATTCATTACCGCCCCAAAATTGCGTTTCCTTATTGTATTTAAAAATTAAATCACTACCAATAGTATATTGGGGTTTAATGCCGGATATGGACGTGGCCCATTGACCGTTTTGGAAAATATAAACCTTAATGTTTTGAACCGGATTTTGATAGGTTTGCTCGCCGAGTTTAATGGTGAATTCAACGTTTTGTTTGCTCGTAATTGTTCCTAAGTCTCTAGAACGTTTAATTATAACGGGAACGTTGACCATTTCTTCATAAATGATAAACTTTCTACGAATGATAATTTCGTCTGCTCGATTCTTGATTTCCAATACATAGTTACCACTTTTTAGAATCTTGTATTTGGAGTTGGGAAGTCTCAGAGTATAATGAGAATACAATTGTAGGGTATTAAAGGAATTGGCATAATTGGATATTCTCTGGTCATCCATACCGTCCACATAGTCTATTTTACTCAATAGTGTTGGACTCCAGTCGTAGTTGTATTGCGTTATATTGTAATAGTAATCGGATTCTCCCGCGAGTAAGTCGTCAAATTCAAAATCAATAGCCGATCCCAATCTAAAAAAGGGAACTGCAGCCTGATTGTTTTTCATAAAAGCAGCAGACTTGATGTAGTTGGCCGTTTTCTCTTGTATGTTACTTTGACCTTGTGATTGAGCGACAAAAAGGAATAGGGCAAGTAGGGTTAATCTGATTTTGGAATATAACATATAATCTGGATTTAAAGCAGCTAATAATCACAAATATAGGTTATTTGTTGCGATTCAAAAACAGAAAAATAGCGGAAATTAAATTATGTTGAAGGTTTAAAACAGACCGGGATAATTTCGCCTTTAGCTAGGCAGTATCGTTCTATTTCACGAGGAGATAGTTTTGAGGTATAGTCCACTTCTTCAACTGTAAAGCCTATAGAACGGAGTTTGTCGAAATAGTCGCGTCCATAAATGCGAACATGGTCGTATTGCCCAAAAACGCGAGCGCGTTCTTTACGGTCAGTGATGCTGTTGTCTTCAAAAGTAGTACTGCGATTGAGATCTTGAGGAATTTGAAAAATTCCCATGCCACCCGGTTTAAGAATTCGGTACAATTCTTTCATAGCCTGAGTATCGTTTGGAATATGTTCCAATACGTGATTGCATAGAACTATGTCGAAAGTATTGTCGTTAAAGGGTAGGTTGCATATATCTGCCTTAACATCTGCTAAGGGCGATTCCAAATCGGTAGTAGTATAGTCGAGATTGACTTGTTTTCTAAAGCGTTTGTAAAAAGCTTGTTCCGGAGCAAAGTGCAAAACTTTTTTTGGTGTACTAAAAAAATCGGTTTCGCGATTTAGGTACAACCATAAAAGGCGGTGTCGCTCTAGAGATAAAGTACTTGGTGATAAAACGTTTTGGCGTTGTGTGGCATAACCATAAGGTAGAAATTCACGAAAGCTTTTTCCATCTATGGGGTCTGTAAAACGACTGCCTTTTAAATATAAGGCCAAAATCGGACGAACAACATAACTCAACCGAATCAAAATCGGTCGAGGTATGGTGTTCAATATACTTTTAAAAATGCTTTTCATCAGAGAATTAAAGAACTAAGGGCACCGCTCTAAATTCATCTTCTTCGTTGCTGGTTATACCCAATGCTTGATAAATATAAGCAAAGGTAGATAGTAGTTCTGGTTTTCCATTTACCAAAGCCACATCGTGCTCAAAATGGGCACTGGCTTTACCGTCTCTGGTTACTATAGTCCAACCGTCTTTTAATTGTTTGATGTTGCGACTACCCAAGTTAATCATCGGTTCAATAGCCACAGTCATTCCCTCAGCAAATTTTTTTCCTTTTCCGCGTTTTCCATAGTTAGGCATTTCGGGGCCTTCGTGCATTTTGCGTCCCAATCCGTGTCCAACTAACTCGCGAACCACACCGTAACCTTCGGCTTCTGTATATCGTTGAATCGCACTTCCAACATCTTCAACGCGGTTTCCGATACGGAATTCGCGAATGCCGACATAAAGGGATTCTTTGGTAACTTGTAAAAGTTTTTTAACCTCTGGCGCGACTTCGCCAATCTCAAAAGTATAGGCGTGGTCTCCGTAAAAACCATTCATAATCGCACCGCAATCAACAGAAACGATATCTCCTTCTTGAATAGGACGATTGGTCGGTAATCCATGAACGATTTGTTCGTTTACACTGGTTAAAAGGGTCGAAGGACAATCATACAATCCAAGAAAACCTGGAATGGCACCGTGATCGCGAATAAACGCTTCCGCCATTTTATCTAACTCTAGAGTCGTTACGCCAGGTTTAAGTTCCGTAGCCAACATTCCAAGTGTCTTGGAAACGATTAAAGCACTTTGACGCATCAACTCAATCTCTTCTGAAGTTTTTATAACAATCATATCGAAAATTTTTCTTAGTGCAAAAGTACAACTTTTAGTGTGAATTGAAAATGTTCTATATCAACTGTTTTTAGATGGAGTTTATCTTTTGAGAAATGTTTATCTTTGATAGGGAACACAGCTAAAATGACGTGTTTAGTTTGAACGGGATATGCAGTTGTAAAATGGGATTTTCGAAGTGGAACTGCCAGAGGTGTTTGATTGTAATACCGCGGAGTTTTATTTTCGATTTAATGAGAATTGGTGTCAAAAAAGTTGCGAGAAACGCAAAGTTGCATTAGGAATCAAAAAACAAAATATATGAAGTATGTATCAGCTACAGAGGCCGTACAAGTAGTGCGCTCTGGAGATCGAGTTTATGTTCACGCGGCGGCGGCAACACCAGTGATTTTAACTCAAGCCTTGACCGAACGCGCAGAGGAGCTGCGCGGCGTTGAGATGTGTCATATTCATACGGAGGGACCAGCGCCTTATGCCGATCCTAAGTATATCGAGAATTTTCATGTCAATTCTTTTTTTATCGGCAAAAATGTGCGACATACCATCGCAGCGGGGAATGGATCGTACACACCGGTATTTTTAAGTGAGATTCCACAACTTTTTAGAAAGGGGATTTTACCGTTGGATGTGGTTTTTATTCAGGTTTCACCGCCCGATTTACACGGATATTGTTCGTTAGGTGTCTCTGTTGAAGCTACTGTTGCGGCTATCGAATGTGCGCGTATCGTGATTGCACAGGTCAATTCATTTATGCCACGAACTTTTGGTGACGGGGTTATCCACAGTTCCAAAATTGATTATGGAGTAGTGCATAACAATCCTATTTTTGCTTCAGCCACACTGCCAATTAGTGAGGTGGAAAACCGTATAGGCGAACACGTTGCGGGATTGGTCGATGATAAAAGTACCTTGCAAATGGGCATCGGGTCCATACCCAACGCTGTGTTATCTAAATTAACCAGTCATAAAGGATTGGGGTTGCATACCGAAATGTTCTCCGATGGTGTCATTGATTTGATCGAAAATGGCGTAATCACTTGTGAAAATAAAGGGGTTATTAAAGGGAGAGTGGTTTCTACTTTTTTAATAGGTTCCGAACGTCTGTATCGTTTTGTCGATAACAATCCGTTTATTGAAATGAAAGAGGTTTCTTATGTAAACGATACTTCCGTAATTCGTCGAAATCCAAAGATGATTGCGATTAATTCGGCTATTGAAGTCGATGTAACCGGTCAGGTTTGTGCCGATTCTATCGGTTCGAAAATGTATTCTGGCGTTGGTGGTCAAATGGACTTTATTCGCGGTGCTTCGTTGAGTCAAGGGGGAAAAGCAATTATTGCCTTGCCATCCGTGACGGCTAAAGGAGAAAATAAAATTGTACCTTTTTTAAAACACGGTGCTGGAGTGGTAACCACACGTTCGCATATTCAATATGTGGTGACCGAATATGGAATTGCCGATTTATACGGAAAAACACTGTTGCAAAGGGTTAAAGCCATGGCAGAAATAGCACATCCAAATCATAGAGAGTCAATTTTAAAAAGCTATTTTGATCAAGTGAAATAGGTTTTTTTTTTACCTATACGCCTATACGCCTATACGCTGATGCGCCTATACGCTGATGCGCTGATGCGCTGATAGGCGAATGGGCATATAGGCTTTTAGTTGCTGATGTATCTATACTTGAGTGTGCGTATTCGCGTATGTGCGAATGGGCATATAGGCTTTTAGTTGCAAATGACATATAGACTTGTTCCTTTTTACGTGTTAGAGCGAATACGCGTATGTGCGAATGGGCATATAGGCTTTTAGTTGCAAATGACATATAGTCTTGTTCCTTTTTACGTGTTAGGGCGAATACGCGTATGTGCGAATGGGCATATAGGCTTTTGGTTGCTTATACGCTGATATGCCAATGGGCCAATGGGCGTATCAGCATATAGGCCTATAGTCTTGTTCCTTTTTACGTGTTAGGGCAAATACGCGTATGTGCGAATGGGCATATAGGCCTATAGTCTTGTTCCTTTTTACGTGTTAGGGCGAATACGCGTATGTGCGAATGGGCATATAGGCTTTTAGTTGCAAATGACATATAGAATTGTTCCTTTTTACGTGTTAGGGCAAATACGCGTATGTGCGAATGGGCATATAGGCCTATAGTCTTGTTCCTTTTTACGTGTTAGGGCGAATACACGTATGTGCGAATGGGCATATAGGCTTTTAGTTGCCTATACGCTGATATGCAAATGGGCGTATCAGCATATAGGCCTATGCCTATAGGCGTATCAGCCTAACAAAGAATGTCTCGTCATTACCGCTGGTTTTTCCAATCCCATCAAATCCAATATGGTAGGAGCGAGATCGCCCAATACACCGTCTTGAATGTGTTTGATGTCGTTGTCAATTAAAATAATCGGCACGGGGTTGGTGGTATGTGCGGTGTTTGGACTTCCATCAGCATTATACATGGTTTCGCAATTGCCGTGATCGGCTAAGACAATGGTTGTATATCCGTTTCTTATAGCGGCTTCCACAACGCCTTCTACGCATTTATCAACGGCCTCACAGGCCTTAATTGCCGCTTCCATAATACCGGTATGGCCAACCATATCGCCATTGGCAAAATTTAGACATACAAAGTCTACTTCGCCTTTGTCCAATTCGGGGATTAAAGCGTTTTTGAGGTCGTAGGCGCTCATTTCGGGTTGCAAATCGTAAGTAGCAACTTTGGGTGAGGGACATAAAATACGTTGTTCTCCTTCAAAGGGTACTTCTCTTCCTCCCGAAAAGAAAAAAGTTACATGAGGGTATTTTTCCGTTTCGGCAATTCGAATCTGTTTTTTGTGGTTGCGTTCGAGTATTTCTCCGAGCGTTTCCGTTAGATTGTCTTTGTCGTACACCACATGGATGTTTTTAAAACTGTCGTCATAATTGGTAAGCGTTACAAAATACAGCGGCAGTTTGGTCATTCCAAATTCCTTGTAATCTTGTTGCGACAGTACTGCGGTTAATTCTCTTCCGCGATCGGTTCTAAAATTAAAAAACAAAACTACATCTCCTTCTTGTATGGTGGCAACGGGCTTGTCGAACTCATTCGTCATGATGAGGGGTTCTAAGAACTCGTCTGTAATGTTGTTGGCATAACTGTCTTGAATGCTTAACACGGCATTTTTACAGGGCATTCCGATGCCTAAGGTAAGCAAGTCATAAGCTTTTTTTACGCGTTCCCATCGCTTATCTCGGTCCATGGCGTAGTACCTTCCTATTACAGAGGCCAGTTGTCCAGTGGATTTATCCATATGACGCAACAATTCGGCTATATGATGCGCACCCGACTTGGGGTCCACATCGCGTCCGTCGGTAAAAGCATGTACGAATACATCCTTTAAACCGGCTTCATTTGCCGCGTCGAGTAGTCCGTATAAGTGTTTCTCATGCGAATGAACCCCACCGTCGGAAACCAATCCAAGTAAATGTACCTTTTTTTGATTTTCCTTCGCATATCGAAAGGCGTCTTGAAGTACGGGTTCTTTTGCAATTGAACCGCTTTCCACGGCCAAATTTATTTTCACTAAATCTTGATAAACAATACGACCTGCTCCCAGATTCATGTGACCCACTTCTGAATTTCCCATTTGTCCTACAGGTAAACCTACGTTTAGACCGTCGGTCATGATCGAGGCATTGGGATATTTGGTATACAAGCTATCTATAAAGGGAGTGTGTGCTTTTTCAATGGCAGAAACCTTGGGGTCTGGTGATTTTCCCCAGCCATCGAGAATCATTAAAATTACTTTTTTATTCATGTTGTTGGAAAACTAGTAGTTAGTGAATACAAAAATACGCAACCTAAAGTAATTATACTTAATTAAATATTAGAATGTTAAAAAAACGAAAATCTATGTTATTTATAGTGGTTGGTATTGATTTGTTTTTATATTTACGTTTTTAAAACTAAATGCAAAGGATAGAATGACAACGTATTACAGACTTTTACCACTAGCTTTGGTGGTTGTATTCGCTTTTAAATGGATGGATACCGACAAGCTAAAAAACAGCGCAGGCGCAATAAACACAGTAAAAAATAAGGTTGAACATATAGAAAATAAAGAGGTTACTTTTGATGAGGTTGCCCTTTCGGCTTACCATACTTTAAATACTAAAACATTTTCTGCTCCTTCATTAGAAAGTTTTAAAGAAGCCTTAAGAGGTTTTAAAAAAATGAAGAAAGAGGGGATCATCAAAAAAGATGTGTTGACAATTATTGATTTTAGTTTATCATCAACTCAAAAACGCATGTGGATTATCGATATGGTAACCAATGAAGTTTTGTTGCAAACCGTGGTTTCTCACGGTAAAAATAGCGGTTCAGAGTTTGCACAAAAATTCTCTAATGCCACCAATTCCTTTATGAGCAGTATTGGTTTTTATAAAACTGGCGAGTCTTATACTGGAAAACACGGATTTTCACTGCGATTAGACGGTTTGGAAAAAGGGGTTAACGATAATGCTCGAAACAGAGCTGTCGTAATTCACGGTGCCGATTACGCCTCGGAAAATTTAGCCAAACAACAAGGTCGATTGGGAAGGAGTTTAGGATGTCCGGCTGTTCCTTTGGAACTGAGAACTCAAATCATCAATTTGATTAAAGAGGAGTCTTGTTTGTTTATTTATTATCCGAACCAAGATTATCTCAAACAGTCCTCTTTTTTGATCTAAAAAGAAAAGTAAATAAAACCATAATGTAGTGTTTTTAATGTGAATACCCCAGCCTATTACTCGTTATAGACTGGGGTATTCTTATTTGAAATCGTTAGTTTTAAAAAAGATTAATTTAATTTTGCCGCTAATTCATCGTCAAGTTTATAGATGTCGGAACGAAACTGTATGCCGTCTTTAGTGTTCCAGGCCGTCCAATAAAACTGATGAATTTGTATGGTTTTCTTCAATGGAATATGCTGTGTTTTTTCCGTTTTTACAATAGCTTCTATCTTGGATTTATTGTAAGCATTATTTTCTGTTTTAAGGATATAGTCTGCCAAATCAAAAGGATTTTGTACTCGAATACAACCCGAACTCAAATCCCGATCGTCTTTATTAAAGTTGTTGGTATTGTTGGTATCGTGTAAATAAACCATATGATTGTTTTTAAAGTCAAATTTGATACGACCTAAAGAATTGGATTTACCTGGTTTTTGCACATAACGATAACTCGAAGCGCGTTCGGGATTCCAATCTTGAGCGCTCACCTCATTGCCTTTGTTGTCGTAAATGGTAAAACCTCGACTGGCAAAATAACCTCTGTTTTTGGTGGCAGCTGGGGTCAAATCGTTTTTTAATATCGTCGGTGGTACCGTCCACGTTGGATTGATGACCAATCCGCTGAATTTAGACGATAAAACCGGTGTTCTTCTAGCCGATTTACCCACAATCACTTTGTGTCGCTGTATAGTGTCTCCATTGGAAACAGCCACTAAACTGTAATCGGGAATATTAACCAAAACATAGTCCGTCCCCAAATCGCGTGGATACCATCTCCAACGTTCTAAATTGGCCAGTATTTGATTGATGTTTTGCGTTTTAGTATGGTTTAAGGCCAAGACAGTTTCTTTGTCCAATAAACCGGTTTCGTCTAATCCGTTTCTACTTTGAAAACGCTTAAGACCCGCTTCGGCTTCCGCATTAAAGCGTGCACTGGCTTCTTCGGGTTTTAAGTCGCCCCAGTAAATCAATCGTTTTTTTAACTCTGCAACTTCCGGTAGCGAATCGTTGAGTTTGATTTTTCTGCCCGTTCCAAATTCGTCAAACGACTCGTCTGGCAAGGCTCTTAAAGTGCTTAAAGCCGTTCTTAATCCGTTGTAAATGGTGTTTTTTGGGCGTAAACTATCAAGCGATTGTGCTATGGCATTATTCTCCAAGGCCAAGTGCATAGTAGCTCCGGTGTTTATTTTCTTAGGGTCAATATCCCAGTCGTTATACAATTTGCGCGGATCCAATCGTCCGTTGTATAAATCGTTTGAGACCTTAAAAAAACTTTCGGAAAATAAGATGTCCGTTTGCACTTTTTCAGGGTCTGTTATCTTTGCATAGACACCGTTGTTTTTTCGTAATGTTGGTAAATCATAAGGCGTGTCATTCAAACCATCTTCATGTATCTTTTCAATCGATTCAATTAAAGCTTCTCGGTTAGACACTTCGGCCCAAACGGTTTTAAATTGATTATATCTGTAAAAACGTTGTAGCTCCGCCGATTTGTCTTTTAATAAAAGACTGTCAAAGGCTATTGCCGCTACAGCATCAATAGGCGACAACTCTATGCTGTCGTTGGTAACTACACTAACGGGGTGTTTTATTTTTTGGCAACTGATTAAACTAAAATACGTAAAACTTAGAATCATAAAATATTTCATAGACACGTCATTTTTTATCTAAAATAATCAAAAAATCCGAATAATAAGCTATGTTGTGTTTGAAATTTTGTGTATTTAACGTCATTTATGTGAAATAACTATTGTAAATTTCAGTTCGGTGCTATTCCTATTTTGGAAATCGATCACCAACCGTTTGTTAAAAAATAATAAGTATTTGATAGCTGTATAGAATCGTTTAGTTTTGCAACTTCAATTATTGATTTTCATGCAAAAAAAATACCTTTTAGTACTGAGTTTATGGAGTAGTTGCTGTGCTTTTGCTCAGGAAAAACCAACGCGTATTGCTGTTGATACTGCGGCTATTTCAGAGATAGTAATCTATGAAACGCGACTTCAATTATCGAGTTCTTTAAAGAATCGAAATCTTCAAATCGTAGATAAGGAGCAAATCAAAAAATTACCCGTTCGGTCTTTAAACGAATTGCTGGCCTATGTAGCCGGTGTAGATATCCGTCAACGAGGCCCTTTTGGAACCCAAGCGGACTTGAGTATTGATGGCGGTAGTTTTGAGCAAAACCTCGTCTTGCTAAACGGTCAAAAAATTAGCGACCCTCAAACCGGACACAACAGTTTAAATATTCCTGTTCCCATGGAGGCTATTGAGCGCATTGAGGTAGTTCGAGGACCTTCGGCACGGCTATATGGTGTTAATAGTTTAACTGGTGTCGTGAATATTGTGACTAAAAACCCACAAAAAAATGGACTATTTGCCCATGTATATGGCGGAAGTAGTTTTGAGAAAGATAGCGAAACCGGACAAGACGACTACTTTAATGGTCGCGGTTTTCAGTTGGGTGGTTCCTGGGTAGAAAAAAAGCACAATCATCTGATTTTTGGAAGCCAAGAATCGGGTAATGGTTACCGATACAATACCGATTTTCACAACAGTAAATTGTTTTATCAGGGGAATATTCAGCCCAACGATCACAATACCTTGATGGTTTTAGGCGGATTGGTTCGCAGTTCGTTCGGGGCCAATGGCTTTTATGCTGCGCCCATAGATAAAGAAGCCAAAGAAATTGTCAATACCTATTTGCTGTCGTTGAGTTCTAAACACTTATTGTCCGATGCCTTAACCTTGTCGCCGAGTATTGCGTACCGATATAACTACGACGACTATCGCTTTTATAGAAACGATTTAAGCAAAGCGAGAAGTCAGCACTATTCCAATGCATTAACAGCAGATGTAAAAACCAATTATCAAACCGAATACGGTGTGCTTGCAATGGGAGCAGAGATGCGTTATGAAGAAATCAATTCAAGTAATATTGGAGAGCACAGCCGTTCTAACTACGGTTTGTTTGCCGAATTCAAACGCGAATTTTTTAATCGGTTAGACGTGAATGCCGGTGTTTATGTCAATTATAATTCGGCATTCGGTTGGCAAGTTTTTCCGGGTGTCGATGCCAGCTATCGACTAAGCGAACAGTGGCAAGCGCTTTTTAGTTTTGGAAGCAGTCAGCGCATACCGTCGTTTACCGATTTGTATCTAAATCAAAAACCCAATTTGGGAAACCCACATTTAAAACCGGAATCTGCGTATCAAGTTGAAGGGGGAGTCCGATTTAAAGCGAATAATTTCTCGGCAAATGCCTTTTTATTTTATAGAGATATCGATCAATTTATCGACTGGGTTCGTGCAGATGAAACCCTATCTTGGCAAACCGATAATGCCAGCTCCAACAGAACTACAGGATTCAATACTTCGGCAAAGTACCGTTGGAATCGGGCGGTAGCCACTTGGGATTTTGGATTGGGATACACCTACCTTTCCCCGAAAATAGCAGCACCCTCTGGATTGTCTAAATATACGGTCGAGAGTTTTAAGCATCAGATTGTAACCACCATTAACTACAGCCATAAAAAATGGTCGGTCATGTTGGCGAATCGCTATAACGAACGCTTATCGTATAAAAGCTACTTTTTAACCGATGCTCGCGTTGGATTTGATCTTAAGAAATATCAGCTTTATCTCGATGCACAAAACATTTTTGACGTTACTTATGTAGAAGCCGGAGCAGTACCCATGCCGGGACGCTGGTTTACGCTAGGTGTTAAATTCAATACCATGTAAACTTGTTTTGGGCGCGTCTGCATCAGGGGACTTATGCAGTCCCATGATGCAGTCGGGCTCTGTGTTTCAATCTTTTTTACGCCCGCTTCAAAAAGGATTTCCACGGCGATCCCTCGCGCAAATGCATGTCTATAATAAACTGTATAAGGGATTGGTGTGTTTAGTCGCGTATGCGAATACCGCGCTTATTAATGGAGAAATTCTTATAGTCGATTTCGACCTGGGCTTCCCCATCTTCAAAACTACTGGCGTAGTCAAATTGTAGCGGAATCACCACCTTGCCTGTATTGTTGATGTATCCAAATTTTTCACCGTTGGAAACCAAAGCAAGTCCTTCAGAAAAATCGCCGACATAGTTATAAGTAGCGGGAATTACTTTAGTTCCCAACACATTGAAAAATCCCCATTTGTGCAATTCCATAAAGGGAATCATTCCCTCATTACTCGTGTGGAGTTCGTCGTATATATAGGGAATAATCAATTGCCCCTTGTCGTTAATAGCGCCTTGTTGTTGTTTGTAACTCACTATCGCTATACCATCGGAAAAAGATTCAATTTGGAAAAAAGACGGTTCAATAATGATTTTATCCAAAGTATCGCGTATACCAAATAGGCCTAGTTTTTGATCTTGATACCAATGATAACCGTTGCTAAATGCAAAGGCAGGGTCGTTTTGTACGTCGATAACCTCTTGCTCGTCTAGAAATTCGTCTTCATTATATTCGAGTATTTGGTAATTCAGCGGAATCTTAAAAATACTTAGTGGAACTTGGATTTCGCTAATAATTTTGGCTTGAATACCCATTTCTTGTTCAAAATTGGAGGTAATCTCTAGGGCAGCACCCGGAATACGGTCCAGATAAGAGTATTGTCCCCAAACAATACTGGGTAGTGTTTCATCATACCAAATGTTGATGCCTATTGTTTCTGTATTGTCAAACGTTATGGATGCTCGTTTGCAAGTGCGTCCGGCTATGATTTTGGTGTCGGCGAAAAAAGCTATTTTTAAATGTTCGTTATTGGTGTCGGTTTCTTCTAGTGTGTTGATACTGTGTGATTTTACAGGATAACTCGGATAGGCATTTTGTGCCAAACTATCAATGATATAAGCCGTGTTTTCTATATAATTAGATATATAAACCCTTTTGAGGAATCCATTTTCTTCGACTCTCAAATAATTTTTATTTGCGTAAACAGTCATTAAAAAATTATTCTCATTTTGGCTAAAAGCCTCGAGTGCCTGGTTTAAAAGTGCTTGGTCACCTTTGACATCAATTTCAGAACTATTTGTGTTATTTCGATAAAAAGAGTAGTCGATTTTGACGACTTTCTCTTTAGGATCTAAAGGACCTGCCATGATCCAAATAGGGGTAAAAACGAGCAATATTATTACACGTAAATTCATTCGAAATAAGGAGTTGTAAAAGTGAGTTTCAGCTGGCAAATGTAGTTGATAATTTCATACAAAAGCCAGCTGGTTTTAATTTTTTTTAATCATTGTTGCTGCAGCTTGTGATTTGGGAAAAAGGGTTATATCAGCCAGTTGAACATGCTCGGGTTGTGAGAGCGCATAAAAAATAGCGTTGCCAATATCCTCTGGCGTCAACGGTATATATCCCTGATAAACTTGAGCCGCTCGTTGCTCGTCTCCCTTAAAACGCACGGCTGAAAATGCGGTTTCCACTGCACCTGGAGCCACGTTAGTCACCTTAATTCCCCGTTCCAGTAAATCCATTCGCAATCCTTTGCTGATGGCTTCAACTGCTGCCTTGGAGGCACAATAAACCGTGCCGTTGAGATAGGTTTCTTTACCTGCTATTGATGACAAATTCACAATATGTGCATCATGGCTGTGTTCCATTAAAGGCAGTACCGCTTTGGTAACATAGATAAGCCCTTTGATATTGATGTCAATCATCGCATCAAAATCGTCGAGGTCGGCATCTTGAAAACGGTCTAAACCGTGTGCGTTACCGGCATTGTTAATCAAAACATCAATCGTTTGCCACTGTTGAGGTAGCGAAGCTATGGCACTAAAAACGGCCTTTCTGTCGCTTACGTCAAAGGACAGGGTATGAATTTCTGTAAAACGGCCGAGTTCTTGCTTTATTTTTTCTAGTTGTTCGGTTCTTCGACCACATAAAATCAGTCGGTAGTCTTGGGCAAGTATTCTTGCTGTTGCAGCGCCAATTCCTGAAGTTGCGCCGGTAATCAATGCGGTTTTCATAATATTAGATTGTTTTAAAAAGCCTTTAGGTAGCTTTAAATTACCCAGTGTTGTTGTGCGATAAAAAGTATTGGGAGTTTACAATACGGTCTGTCTTAAACCTTGTAGTAAACACAACCAAAGATAATTGAAAAAAGAGGATTCTTTCATTCTGTCGACTTGTTTAATCTGGGTTTCTTTGGTTACTCCCTTGGTGTCGTTTCGGATCACCAAATTGCCTAAAGCCGATAGTAATTTTCGTTTTTTCTCACCATCTTTTTTGTATAAAGTCATCTTTAAATCGCTGTATTTCATACCGAAATCGCCTATGGCGTAGTCGTCGTTACCGCTAAAATTAAAAGTAACCAAGTCTAGGGTTCCTTCTGCAGAAGCTTTGACATAAGGTTTTAAAAAGGCATTCATTGAAATTGCAGGGAAATTGGTTATTTTTCCTTGTATATTAAATCGTTCCCTACGGTTCATAATATCAAAAGTCCACACTACATGTAGCGGAGCCGCTTTCATAAAAATAGCATCGACAACAATTTCCGTTTTCGGTGTTTTGGTACGGCCATAACCGCTATAGACATTTTTGATATTTGCATTAAAATTGCTAAAGGTCAATTTGCCCGGAGCTATGGCTTTATCATCAACTTCTTCGTATTCGATTTGTGCACGAACAATTTGTATTTGTGGTATTTCTAAACCAAATTTCAAATCGCGTAGCTTTTTGCTATACATTTTACTCGGACTCATGTCGGGTGGAGGAACGGTATTTCTAAATATATTGGCAAATACCTCGTTTAAAACCACTTTTTCCGTTTTTAAATAAAAGGTTTCTTTGGCGTCAAATCCCCAATCGAAGTTTTTAAGTAGTATTTTTTTAGTGTGAATCGTATAAATATCATCGGCTAACTTAAACATTTTTACATGTTGCGCTCTAGAATACTTCGACTTCATATCGATGTTGGCAATTTCTAGATTTTTATCTACTATTTTTATTCCATTGGAATACACATCGTAAAAGCGGCCGGTATTGTAATGAATTTTTCCCGTCGATAATCGCGGTGATTGGTAGGTAAACGGCACTTTGTTTTTTACGGTTTTATCATCAATGCGAATTTGACTTAAAGACATATTGAAGTCGGCCACTTCCAAGGTGTTTTTTTTGCCTTGTAGGTCTTTCATCGCATACTGTGCATTTTCAATCTTAAGGGATTCAATTTCTATGACGTCGTCCAAAATTTCCAATCGATTTTCCTGTGAGGGTTGGTTACTACCTTTCTTTGGAAAATGAGTGAAAACAGGATTTTTTAAAAGTACTTCTTCAATGTGTAAATGTTGAAATTCGCGATTAGATATTTTTGAAATTTGAATATTGACATTTTGTACATCAAGAATCTTAAGTGAGTTAAACGACGATTTTTCGATTTGGATTTGATCGATATCCACTCGAAAAGGAATCAACGGTTGTATCACTTGCTCAGCCTGTTTTTTAGCTGCTTGAAACACCGTTTGTTTCTTTTGATCTAAGATTTTAAAATTGATGGAATCGATTTGGATATTGCCAATTTTTAAAAAGAATTTGTTGTCTAGATATCCCCAGTCTGTGCCGGTTAATCGCAATTTGGGTACTACTACGTCCATACGTGTATTTGATGAAGTAGTTTGGTTTTTAAACGTTGTTCGGTCGATATCGGGTATGATTCGAAATTGATCCAGATCTAAGTGAGTTGGATCAACCGTAATCGCTTGGGTTTTGATGTGCTGAAATTCATTGAGTTTGCTAAATACCGAATCACAGCGAATTTTAAAGTTGGTATAAGTAAATGGTATGTCTTTGTCTTGAGTGTATTTGCCGAGATGGACGCCATCAACTTCAAGATTGATGTTATAGAGTTCCTGAAGGCGCTCTTGTCCGTCGGTCGTCATCATTTTCAGGTGAGCGTTTTTTAAGCTGATTCGACTGATGTCGATCACGCTTCCTAATTTCGATTTGGTTTTGGTGGTATCGCGTTGTTCGGGTTTGAATACGGTGATGTCCGGCCCAATGATAGCGATTGTAGATGCTTTTAAATTGCGGTTTTGAAAAAGCTCCTTAAAATTTACGCCAATCAAACTGATTTTGTCGACAGTACCTAAGAAGTCGATGTCTTTTTTGATGCTTACTCCAGGTTTGGGAGTCACTTCGATGTCCTCGATGCTTAGGCTGTTGTTGAAAATCGAAAAACTGAGATTGCCATATTTAAAGTCGTATGCCGTGTCATTTCGCGATTCTATAATTCGAGGTAATTGTGTTTTTATAAATACATTCACACCAAAGTGAATCAGTAAAACAAACGCGAATATACCTCCAACTATATAAACTGTTTTTTTTAAGCTGTTTGACATCTTCATAAGGTGCGACGATTAGGGAAAGGGTAATTAATGTTTTATTAAATGCACTTAAATATCGTGATAATTTTTAATATAAAGATTGTTTTATTACCGATTTGATTGTTGTCGAATTAACGAATAACCAATTTGTATTTCTGTAATAATCCTTGAAGCCCTTTTTGTGAGAATATAGCTTTCTCTAGTTTTGTTTTTTCGGGATCGATGGTATAGTTGTAGCTGCTAAAAAAATCGGCTTTATTGGCGATGGACTCGGTAAAAACAGCTAAGTGTAAGTCGCAATGGTCAAACAATACTTCTGTCAGATCTGTTTTCATGAAATCGGCACTGATTAAGCTGCAATTGATAAACGTCATGCGTTTCATTTTAAGACCGTAAAATTGCGTGAAATCCATATTGCAGTCGGTAAAGCGGTAGTCATATAAAACTTGGTCTGTCATGGCAAAATTAACACTGGTCAATTGACAACCGATAAAATCGCAATTTCTAAGCGCAACATAATTGATTTTCGCTTCGGTAAAATTGCAACGAGTAAAGGTACAATCGCTAAATACGACACCGAGGTATTCACAACGACTTAAATCGCAATTTTCAAAAGTGCAATTTTCAAATTCCTTAAATTGTATTTCGCCTTCGGTAAAGTGGTGGTTTTTGTAATTTTGGTCGTAAATATAGTCGGTCAGCATTTTTTTATACAAAGATAAGTTTATAAAACAAAAAAACCGCCTCCTGATATAGAGACGGTGTATAAACTGAACGAATAACTAGATTTGTGTTAAGTATTGTGAGGCAGAATAACCTTCGACCCCTTGTTCATTTCGAATTAAATACCAATCGTTATCGTATTTACTCAATAGCGTAACTATGGAATTGTGTGCCGATTTACCCAATAACGGTTGGTCTTTTCCCGGTCCTTTGCGAATGTTTAAGTTCGAATTGGCCGTAGTGACCTTTAATTGGGTAGCATGGGGATCAACCCCAACATTGACGTTCAAGATTAAATCACCGGATCGGAAATCGGGATCAATTTCATTATAGAGGTTCCATAATTTATCTTTGGTTGCGCCAGTACTCGCTTCACCGTCAATATATAAAACGGCATCTTGTTCGCGTACCTGCAAGTTACGTACAGATTCCGACTGTGCAGCCTGAATTAATTTCGCATATTTTTCTTGTAGACTCATAAGTTCTCGATTGAAGGTTTGTTCTATTTAATCTGCAATTGATTTTCAACCTTTTTAGGATGAGTAGCATTTACAGCTTGCATCAATTCGGGCAATACTTTTCTTTCAACCGAACCGGTTAAAGTGACAATTCCATCTTTTACTGTAGCATGTACATTTGGAAAGCTGCTTAACACGGTTTTTAAATCGCTGTTTAATTGGTCGTCTGCATGTATAATAATCGCCTCTGGCGAAGGTATAGCTGGTGCTTGTGCAAGGCTCGTTTGATCGTCAACTGATTTGATTCCCGCAGTTGCCTTGATGTCTTTTAATGTTTTTTCACGCGCGGCTTCATCTGTGAATACACCGCTTATTGTGGCAACACCGTCTTTAACCATAACGTTTACACCGGCATCCAACGTCTTTTCAATCGTCATTTTTGCCGCTGCATCTTTCTCTGTCGAAGATTTACATGAGGTTGCTATAGCCGCAACCATCAATAGTCCGATACTTAATTTTTTTGCATTCATAGGAGTTTCTTTTTGGTTAGTTTTTATCTAATTTAATAAAAAAAAGAATTTATTGTAAAAAACGTCTTAAAAATTAACAATTATTTAATGTATCAAAGAGGGCTTTTAAGGCTAAAAATAAGCAGGATAGCGTGAGAATGTTTAGTCTTATAAGGGATGACTGTTATTGTTTTTAATCGTTGTTGCGGTGTATTGGGTTTAAGATGCAAGACAATGCCTAAATGGTAAAGCGGCGGTAAATAGAATGGGGATGTAACTGGATTTTATAAACTGACCGATTTATGATTGGAGGGTACAAATGCGAACTACAGTAAAAATAATCAAGCTGTCGATAAATCGAAAAGGAGGTGTAAAAATAACAGGACCGGAATAAACCGATCCTGTTTGTAATTTTTTATTCGATAATATGCGGTACAAATCGGCTTTTATCGGTGGTAATCATGCGGTCGCTTTCGCGAAAAGTGATTCCACAAGCTTCTTGACCAATAATCCAACTTCCAATTATGGAATAACCGGAGTGTTCTTTGTGAAGCGATGCTAATTCTTGACAGATATAACCCTCTTCACCATAATCACCGGGTGTGGCTTCGATAATTTTACCGTTTATATACAAGGTTACGTTGGCGCCTTCTCTTGAAAGCAATGGTTTTTTAACGTAGTTAACGAGGTTTTTAGGCTCGTCTATATAGGTTTCTAAAAGCAATGGGTGATTGGGGAAAAGTTCCCATAAAATCGCTAAAATCGCTTTGTTTGACAAGATCATTTTCCAGGACGGTTCAATCCAATTGGCCTGATCAACATCGTTTGGAATATGTAATGCAAAGGCTTCTTGTGTCATCCATTCCCATGGATATAGCTTAAAGATGTCGGTGATGGTTTCTTCTTCTAAATCGACAAAATTAAGACCGTTCCAGCCCAAGTCGTCCAAATAAATCAATTTGGTTTTAATACCGGCTTGTATAGCACAGTCGCGTAAGTATTCCAAATTGGTTAAATCTTCTAAGGTTTCTCTAAGGCAAGTGAAATGTAGGGTATGGCCTTTGAGATACGGTTTTAGCTCCTTCCATGTTGCAATTAATCGATCGTGAACCGAGTTGAATTGGTCGGCTTTTTTACCAAAATAATGTTGCATCCAATGCCATTGAATAACACCAGTTTCAAAAAGTGAAGTAGGGGTGTCGGCATTGAATTCGAGTACCTTTAATTGTTTTTTAATATCGTCATAGGCAAAATCGAAACGACCATATATACTCGGAGCATCATTTTCCCAGCCTTGTTCAATATGTTCGTGCATAAAGATGGGAATATGGAAATGGTGATATAAGCGGTTGCTAATGACGTGGTCAACCGCTTTCAGGCACATATTCCATAGGGTATTTGTAGCTTCGGCAATTTCATCTGCCAAGGCTGGACTAATCGAGTAGTAATAGTTTTCAACCCAATACGTTTGATCACCGTCGGTATGGTATCCGAAGCCTGTTTTTTCCAAACGTTCTTGCCAGTGACTATCAGCACTGATATGTTTTATTTTCATAGTGTTTTTTATGAAGAAGCCGAAGATTTGGCCGATGAACCAAATCCACCTCTAGCGGTTTGGGCTTTCATGGCGTTGTTTTTGGCTGTATTGGTACCCACATTGGATTTGGCTGCAATACCGTTGCTCATATAGCCGTTTCCTCCCATCATCGGACGAAAAGCCATATACCACAATAGGGCACTACCCATTCCAAAGTTACTGTTGTTTTTAGAATATTCTTGGGTAACCTCCGTATAAGGCGCAGAACTATCTGCCCTCATATAGACTTTTTGTTTCTCTTCTTGTTGCGGTTTGGAACAAGAGGCTAAAGCTGAAGTAATCAGGATTAGCGAAACCATTTTGCTGCTTTTTCTTGTGCTCATTATTCTACAGTTACATAAATAGGGGTTTTGGTCATATCGATACCCTCGTTCGCAGCATCATTACTCCAACTACTTACTTTGGTAGCCGTTTTAATAGTGTCTATTCGTGTGGCGATAATTTCGTTGTTCGCCCATATCTTTTGACTGCTGATATGTAGGGTAGTATCTCCGGCAACAACCGTTTTTAAAACGACTTCGCGGGCAGCGGATTTATCTAGTGATTCCAATTTGTCTTCACCAGCATTATTACAGGCTGTTAAGGTTAATCCCAAAAGGAAAAAGGCGTATATATTCTTCATTGTCTGATAAATAAAAAGTGTTTTTATAAAAACTGGAACAAAGTTTGAAATTTTTTTTAAAGAATCCAATAAAAAACCACTAGAACAAGTGCTTTTTAGCACTAAATAAAACTTAAAATTATCCGTATCACCTAAATAAACGTATTTTTGAGGCAAAGCTTCTTTTATGGATAGAATTGCGATTTTGAAAATTGATGAGTTAAATGAAAATAATTTGGGTAATGATTTTTACGCCAATACCATTCCCAATCATTTAATCAGTAATCACAGCCGCATTGAGAAACCGCATAAACACAATTTTTATGCTACTATACTCTTTACCAAAGGTACGGGCGTACATGAAATCGATTTTAGCGTTTATGACGTCCGACCCGGAAGTGTTTTTTTACTAGCACCCGGTCAAACCCACAGTTGGGAATTATCAGAAGATATAGACGGCTTTATATTTTTCCATACTCAAGAGTTTTTCGATATGGTTTTTGTGCGCGAGCGCATTCGAGAGTACCCGATTTACACATCGGTATACCATTCTTCGGCAATTTATATTTCGGGTTCTTTTTTACAACACATTTCGCAATTGTTTGAACAAATCCTATTGGAATATAAAAGCAGCCAATGGAAAAAACATCAATTGATTTTGAATATTTCTTCTCAGCTGTATATTGAACTCAACCGTTTTGCTATAGCAGAGGAAGATTTCCCAAGCGCACACTTTAGTCAGTATAATTTTCGTTTTTTGGAATTTGAAGACTTGTTGGAAACCCACTTTTTAAAGGTTAAGTCTCCAGCTCAATATGCAGATTGGTTACATATTACCCCAAAGCACCTCAACCGCATCACTCGGAGTTTGGTCAACAAAACGACTACCGATATCATTTTGGAAAGAGTCGTACTCGAAGCCAAACGCATGTTGATCTATACCGGTAAAAGTTTTAATGAAATTGCCAGTTTACTCGGCTATGAGGATTATTCCTATTTCTCAAAATTGTTTAAAAAACGCTCTGGCGAAACACCACGCGATTTTTTAAAGCGATACGAATAGTTATAAGTAAAAAAGCTATCTAAGAGATAGCTTTTTTTTAATGCACGGGTGGAGGGATTCGAACCCCCATCAACGGTTTTGGAGACCGCTATTCTACCCTTGAACTACACCCGTTTCTGTTTTTCAGTGGGCAAATATAATAAATTTAATACGACAATTCCTACTCTTCTTTGTAAAAGACATTAAGCCACATAATGCGCGACATCTTGTAATTAAAGGCAGAGAGCAAGAAAGCAACTATACAAATGCTGATAAAGATTTGAATAAAAGTCAGTTTAAATATTAGACCTAAGACAATTACGCTAACCATTTCTGCTACGGTTAAAGCATAACTCATATACATAGCACCTACATAAAAACCGGTTTCCCTGTGAAAAGAATAGTCACAATTATCACATTTCGGTTTCATTTTAGGCATCTTGAACAAGAAGGGATTCCCATTATCAGTAAACAATTTTGTTTTACCACAATTGGGACAGGTACCGCTGATTACTTTTTTTAAATAGGACATACTGTATATTTTTATGCAAATTTCGGGATTTATTATGGATATAGCTAGTATTTAATGTTGCACGTTTTGGTCTTATTCGGACATTTTTATATAATGGTGTTTTTCGGGTTTGCCATAATTGGGTTTTGATTCTAGTGAAATAAAGAAGCTAAAGTGTTTGTGGAAACGATCGCCCTTTCTAATTTAATATCCGTTTTTTCAGCGTTTAGGTATGGGTCGATATCAAACGATACAGCAAGTTAGTAAAAATGTTAGTCTTGCAGTCGGCTAAATAAAATTAAGACGATTCCGTGTTCTAAATTTATTGGCTTTGGATGGGACTTCTAATCTTTAAGGGCAGCTTATTTTGTTCTATTAGGCGTTTTTCTTGTTTATTTTTGTTAACTTAGTTGATTGATATCTAAGTAAATAAGTTTAAATGATAACTGTATCTTTAAGTTGCCTTTACTGTTGAAATTAGAATTATGAGCTGCGAAAATTTACAAGAAACCCTATCTTTTTACGGTGTCCATTGCCAGGAGCCATATTATATATCGTCAGAAAATCCGATATCTCAATTTCAGAAACATCCTTTCCGGATGGATTTTTATGCTATTTGTTTGTGTACACGAGGAAGTATTCAAATAAATGTTGATAGTAAGCAATACCGAATTAGTGCAAAAGGTTTATTGATATCGGCTCCTTCTACAGTTATTAGATTCTTAAATAGCACTAAGGATTTTAGAATGCAATTGCTTTTTTTTGATAAAAATTTTTTGCTAAAAAATATAACAAATCCCTTTTTCATCGAAAAATTAGACTTATTTCAAAACACCTCCTTTAGCGTAATTCAATGCTCAGAAATTAATTCGAATAGACTTTCAAAACTATTTGACTATTTATTGGAAACCGCGCGTAGAACCGGACATTTTATCGATGATTTAGTACGAACTGTCATTTTTAATTTGTTATTGGAATTGGCACAAGTTGTTGGCGGAGAACTGGAGTCAGACCGGGGTTCTTGCAATGGAAATAATTTGTTTTTAAAGTTTAAACAATTGGTACAAGAAGATGTCGGAGGACATAAGGATGTGACCTATTATGCTGAACAATTGTTTATTACTAATAAATACCTTATTAAAGTGGTAAAAGCTGCATCAGGTAAAACGCCTCATCAAATCATTGATGAACAACTGCTTAAGGAAGCATTTGTGCTGTTGAGTAATCCTGAACTCAATTTTACAGCCGTAGCCTATCAGCTTAACTTCAGTTCTGTTTCTGCTTTTGGGCGTTTTTTCCGTAAGTATGCGGCTTGCTCTCCCTCTCAATATAGGAAACAACAGCACTTGTGAACAAGTGAAATTAAGTAGCATTTAGGCGAGTTTGAGTTTGTTTTAATTGTCTGATTATCAGTAAATTTAATTATTAACTCAAAAGCTAAAGTTATGAAAAAGGTCACTGAAAAATTCGAGAAAATTTTAAAGACATCTCCAGAATATGGACATGTAAATCACCAACCAGACTCTAATAAAGAAAGGCAACTGAATACTCCGAAAAAGGCGATGCCCTTTGCAGATCAAATTGGAAATTACCAGCGCAATAAGGGAATTCCGTCAAAATCTTATGAAAACAGTAAAATATATATTGTAGGAACAGGTATTGCCGCTATGTCTGCCGCTTACTATTTTATTAGAGATGGTCAGGTTCCTGGCAAAAACATCATTTTTTTAGAGCAATTGCAAGTTGACGGTGGTTCATTAGATGGCGCTGGGAATACAGAAGAGGGCTATATCATTCGCGGTGGTCGGGAAATGGACATGACCTATGAAAATTTATGGGATATATTTCAGGATATTCCCGCTTTAGAAATGCCGGCTCCTTATAGTGTATTAGACGAATATCGTATATTAAATGACAACGACTCCAATTATTCTATCGCTCGTTTGATTCACAACAAGGGAGAGGTAAAGGATTTTAGCAAATTTGGTCTCAGCAAACGCGATCAGATGGCTATAATTAAACTCTTGCTCAAGAAAAAGGAGGAACTAGATGATATTACCATTGAAGATTATTTTCAAGAATCTTTTTTAAAAAGTAATTTTTGGACGTTTTGGCGCACGATGTTTGCCTTTGAAAATTGGCATAGTTTATTGGAATTTAAACAATATATGCACCGTTTTTTACATGCGATCGACGGATTAAATGATCTTTCGGCTTTGGTGTTTCCAAAATACAATCAATACGATACCTTCGTTACGCCGCTCCGTAATTTTTTAAAGAAAAAAGGAGTGAGAATAGAGCTGGATGTGTTAGTCAAAGATTTGGATATCCATATGGATAGTAACGGGAAAACAGTGAAGGGAATTCTTATAGAAGAAAGGGGAAAAGATACCGTGATTCCGATAACAGCAAATGATTTTGTAGTGGTAACTACGGGTTCCATGACCGAAGATACTTTTTATGGTGACAACAAAAAAGCACCGCTTATTGCTATTGACAACAGCAGTAGTGGAAAAAGTGCGGGATGGATGTTGTGGAAAAATTTGGCAGCCAAGTCAGAGGTTTTTGGTAAGCCCGAAAAATTTTGTGGAAATATTGAAAAATCCGCTTGGGAATCGGCAACACTTACCTGTAAACCATCGGCTTTGATCAATCGATTAAAGGATTATTCGGTTAATGATCCCTATTCGGGGAAAACCGTTACAGGAGGAATCATTACCATCACCGATTCGAATTGGTTAATGAGCTTTACTTGTAATAGACAACCGCATTTTCCAGAACAACCCGACGATGTCTTAGTGTTATGGGTGTATTCTTTACTCATGGACAAAGAGGGGAATTACATCAAAAAATTTATGCCGGCTTGTACTGGTAATGAAATTCTAGCAGAGTTATGTTATCATTTGGGGATTATAGACCAATTGGACAATGTGGTTGAAAACACTATAGTCCGCTCAACCTTTATGCCATATATCACTTCAATGTTTATGCCAAGAGCAAAGGGAGACAGGCCTAAAATTGTTCCAAATGGATGTAGTAATTTAGGCTTGGTTGGACAATTTGTCGAAACCAATAATGATGTGGTTTTTACTATGGAAAGCGCCATTAGAACGGGAAGAATAGCGGTGTATGAATTGTTAAATCTCAACAAACAAGTGCCCGATATCAATCCCTTACAATACGATATTCGTCAGTTGCTGAAAGCAGCGCGAACCTTAAACGACGACAAGCCGTTTGCCGGAGAGGGACTGCTACGCCGCGTGCTCAAAGGCTCGTATTATGAACATATACTTCCAGTAGATGTAACTGAAAATCAGGATCAAGATTCGTTTTTATTGGATCAAATCAGCCGATTTAAGGATTGGCTCAAAGGAATTATCGGTTAAGATCGTCACAAAAAAATGGTGACGGGATTAATCGGGATTATATATAAACAGGTTGGAATCTTTTTAGAGTTCAACCTGTTTTTTTTAGAGACGTCATTGATTGCGCTTTTCCCATTACCCATTGTACAAAAGGTTGCTTGTTTTTTAAACTGCTGTAAGGATTGGAACTGTATATAATCACAGCAACTATTTTTACTTATTTTCTGAATGAAAACTAAAGTCATGAATGATTTTTAAGCTAAAAATCATATTAAAAATATGTACTTTTGCATCACTTGGATTTCAAGTGTTGGTCTTTAAATGAGTTGTTTTAATACGATGAAGTTGCCACACTTGTAGAGTGAAAAAGAAGAACTACCTATGGAAAACATTAAAGTTGTAGAATTATTTGCAGGAGTTGGAGGATTTCGTTTGGGATTGGAAGGATGGAAAAACTTATCTTCTACTTCCAATTATACAAAAAATTTAGATTCCCCTTATCAAGTGATTTGGAGTAATCAATGGGAGCCTTCTACCAAGATTCAGCACGCCTCTATGGTTTATGAATCGCGTTGGGATTCCCAAAATCACAGTAACGAAAATATCGAAGAGGTAGTTAAAGATTGTACGGTGATTCCCGATTGTGATATGTTGGTTGGTGGTTTTCCTTGTCAAGATTATTCCGTAGCTACCACTTTAAAGAATTCCAAGGGTTTGTTGGGGAAAAAGGGAGTGCTTTGGTGGTCTATTCATAAAATTCTTTCCGACAAAGAACAAAAACCAAAATATTTGTTTTTAGAAAATGTTGATCGATTGTTGAATTCGCCGTCCAAACAACGCGGTCGCGATTTTGCCATTATTTTACAGAGTTTAAACGAGTTGGGATATATCGTTGAATGGCGCGTTATCAATGCGGCAGATTACGGATTTCCGCAACGTCGAAGAAGAACGTTTATCCTGGCTTACCATCATACCACTTCCATTTACAAAAAAATCAAAGCGGGTTCGCCTTCTCAATGGATATTAGACAAAGGAACTATAGCCGATGTTTTTCCGGTTGTGCAAGCTGCAAAGACCAATACGACTGAATTTAAGCTAGAAGAAGATATCGTGGCTGTTTCTGAGGGATTTAATCCTAGTGGTAAAAAAACGCCTTTTGAAAATACGGGTATTATGATTGATGGTGTGGTTACTTCTATGAAAACCGTTTCGAATTACGATGGTGAATATGTTTTACTGAAAGATGTGGTTATCGATGTGAAAAACGTTCCAGCACCGTACTTTATAGCTGAAGAAGATTTGCCTAAATGGAATTATTTAAAAGGTGCAAAAAAAGAAATTCGAAAAAATGCAACCGGTTTTGAATATAATTACAGTGAAGGCGGAATGATATTTCCCGATCCATTAGAAAAAGCATCTAGAACAATCATCACGGGAGAAGGAGGGAAGTCGGCTTCGCGATTTAAACACGTGATTACTACTCCAAAGGGATTGCGTAGGCTTACTCCCATAGAATTAGAACGTTTGAATATGTTTCCAGATGAGCATACTTATATCGATAAAATGACCGATACCAAAAGAGCCTTTTTTATGGGCAATGCGTTGGTCGTGGGGGTTATAGAAGAAATAGGAAAATCATTACTGAATAAAATATAAGTAAAAGGGCGTTTGTAACGCTCTTTTTTATTTGAAAAAATCCAGACCACAACTCCTTTTTTTTTGAAAATAAAATAGGGTATTTGGCTTATATTTACTGTATTAACAATTTAACATGTACAATCCTTCCGATAAAAACAGCATCGTATCTTTTGCGCAAAAATTGCTCAACCGCTGCCTATTGGACTGTATCGAAAAAACCGCAGCTGAAGACTTATACAAGGGTAAAGGCAGTTTTGGTCAAATATTGGAAAAACACTATTTTGGATACGATTTAAATTCCGATTCCGAACCCGATTTCCCTACTGCGGGATTGGAGCTGAAAACTGCGCCACTAAAAACTTTAAAATCGAAACAGTATCGTTCCAAGGAGCGCTTGGTATTAAATATAATCAATTATATAGATGTCGTTGAGGAAAGCTTTGAAACGAGTTCGTTTTTAAAAAAGAATGCGCAGATTTTACTGGTCTTTTATTTGCACGAACCCGAAAAAACGGTATTGGAATACCAAGTCAAATTAGTAGGTGAGTGGAGTTTTCCGCAAACCGATTTGGAAATTATTCGCAACGATTGGAATTTTATAGTAGAAAAAATTAGAGCGGGTAAGGCTCATGAATTATCCGAGGGCGACACCTTTTATTTAGGGGCTAGTACCAAAGGAGCCAATGCCAGTTCGTTGAGAGCGCAACCCTTTAATGAAAAACGCGCTATGCAAAGGGCATTTTCGTTTAAGCAAGGTTATGTCAATCACGTCATTGCTACTTTAGCGGGAGAATCCAAACCCCAATACGGAAAATTGTTAACAGCACTTGCCGCTAAGACCAAAACCATTGAGGCGGTTGTTTTGGGCCGCTTACAGCCTTATTACGGTAAGACTATTGCTAAAATCATAGCAGAGACTGGAGTGGCACTCAATGTTACAGCCAAAAATTTCACAGCTAGTTTTACGAATCTCTTATTGGGTATAGAACTGGACAAACAAATAGAAGAATTCGAAAAAGCCGAAATCATCGTTAAAACACTGCGATTAGATGAGCGTAATTTACCTAAAGAATCCATGTCTTTTCCCAATTTTAAATATGAGGAAATCATCCATTTGCATTGGGATAATTGCGACTTTAAACAGATTTTAGAGCATAAGTTTCTATTGGTGTTCGTCAAATACAACGGCGACGAATTGTATTTCGATAAGGCAGTTTTTTGGAACATGGAACAGCTTCATATTCGGGAAGCTCAACGGGTGTGGTTGGCAACCCAAGCATTGGTTAGCGAGGGTTCGATTGTTAAAGAAATTAAAGGGGGAAGGCGATATACCCATTTTCCGACTAAAGCTTTTAGTGCGGTAGCGCATGTGAGGCCTCATGCTTTAAATGCAGACGATACCTATCCTTTGCCCGTTCCCGATCGACAAACAGGACTAACCGCCTATACCAAACATTGTTTTTGGCTCAACAACGATTTTATTAGAGACGAGATTTATTTAAAATCATAAATTCAGTAAGCGCTATTTTTAATCTGTGCTGTGGCGAATCGGAAGGTTTATGAATATACGACGGTGGTTTGACATTAAAAAAGCATTTGTTTTTCTAAAAGGAATACCTTTGCGCGCATAAATGCAAGCGATATCGTTAACCATAAAATAATTGGACAACAGTCGGTTGCTATTACGGTTTTTTTAAATGCTAAATTGAGCTAAATCTGACCCGCGTTCAAAACGTTTTTTACTTAAAAAATTTATGAGAGAATCACTTTTGCAGTTCCGAAAAACAATCAATATAAAAAATGAATTGCTGGCAGGACTCACTGTGGCCATGACCATGATTCCGGAATCTTTGTCGTTTGCTATCTTGGCAGGTTTGTCTCCATTAACAGGATTGTATGCTGCTTTTCTGATGGGTATCGTTACGGCAATCTTAGGAGGACGTCCCGGTATGGTTTCGGGTGGAGCAGGGGCTACGGTAGTGGTTTTGATAGCCTTGGCTTCTTCGCATGGTGTAGAATATTTGTTTGCGGCTCTTTTATTAGCCGGTTTTTTTCAGTTTCTGGTTGGTGTATTTAAATTGGGCAAATTTGTACGGCTGATTCCACAGCCCGTTATGTATGGTTTCCTAAACGGTTTGGCTATTATAATTTTTGTGGCACAGCTCGAACAATTTAAGGTATATGATGGAGATGGATACACGTGGTTGCAGGGCTCTGCCTTGTATATCATGTTGGTTTTGTTGTTGTTAACCATAGGTATAGTAACGCTATTGCCTAAATTGACTAAAGCCGTTCCCGCTTCGTTGGTAGCCATTATAGTAGTCTTGTGCATTGTTTATTTTGGCGGTATAGAAACCAAACGCGTTATGGATATTGCCTCGATCAGCGGATCCTTACCACAATTTCATATTCCAATGGTACCATTTACCTTAGAAACCTTACAGATTATTGCTCCTTATGCTTTAGTGATGGCTGGTGTGGGATTGGTAGAATCGCTATTGACTTTAAATTTGGTCGATGAAATGACCAATACCAAGGGAAATTCAAACAGAGAAGCCATGGCTCAGGGTACGGCCAATGTGGTTAATGGTTTTTTTGGAGGCATGGGCGGTTGTGCTATGATTGCACAAACCTTTGTTAATCTCAATGCTGGCGGACGAACCCGTATTTCTGCCATAATAGGGGCATTGACTATATTGCTTATTATCTTGATTGGCGCTCCTGTTATCGGGCAAATACCCATGGTGGCCTTGGTAGGAGTGATGATGATCGTAGCAATCAGTACTTTTGAATGGGCTTCGTTTAAAATCATTCGCAAAATGCCTCGAAGCGATATTTTTATTGGAATTTTAGTTGCTGCCATTACGGTTGTTTTTCACAATTTAGCCGTTGCAGTATTGGCAGGTGTTATTATTTCTGCCTTAGTATTCGCTTGGGACAATGCACAGCGTATTCGCGCTAGAAAATCAACAGACGAGGACGGACGTCGGGTTTACGAAATTTATGGACCGCTTTTTTTTGGATCGACTACCACTTTTTTAGAGAAATTTGATGTGGAAAATGATCCCAATGCAGTGATCGTCGATTTTAAAGAATCGCGAGTAGTGGATATGTCTGCCATAGATGCTTTAAATAAACTCACAGAAAAATATAGCAAACAACAAAAAAAATTGACTTTAAGGCATCTCAGTGCCGATTGCATTCAATTGTTGCACCATGCCGGCGATTTTATAGAAGTTAATATAGAAGAAGATCCAACTTATCTCGTAATGCCCGAAAAGTAAAGTTTGTAGCTTGTAAAACGGGTAAATTAACTCGACTGTTGAGGTGATTTTTTGACTGCCTTTTCACAACAAATAAACAACTGAAAGTGTAGCTGTTATAAAACTATACGGGTCGTTTATTGATTTGTCGTTTATTGAGAATAGTATAAAACATTGGTTATACCCTTAAACTTTTATATATTTACAGAGCGGAATTTTAAGGTTTTTCTCGAATTTTCTTAGTCTAAGCCCGGTTGATGTTTATAACAATAATGGGGCGTGTATTTTGTTTGATTAAAATCCATTAGCAAAACGAGTTTCGCGCCAACTTAAAACAAAAAACAATTTAGTAATGAAATTAGCAACAATACAAAACAACACCAGAGATGGGCAGTTGGTTGTAGTCAATAAAAAATTAACTCAAGCCATAGCAGTGCCTCAAATTGCAGCAACCATGCAGGCGGCTATAGACAATTGGAAAACGACCGCTATACTTTTGCAAAACGTATATCAGGATTTAAACGACGATAAATTAACCGAAACGATAGACTTTACTACTGCAGCCGTAATGGCTCCAATTCCAAGAGCGTATCATTGGGCTGATGGTAGTGCTTATGTTACCCATGTGGAATTGGTTAGAAAAGCGAGGAATGCTGAGTTACCGGAGTCTTTTTGGACTGATCCGCTTATGTATATGGGGGCTTCCGATGCTTTTATCGGAGCCAATGACGATATCGAAATTGCCGATGAGGCTTGGGGTATCGATTTTGAATCGGAAGTAGCAGTAATTACAGACGACGTTCCTGCTGGAGTTAGTGCAGAAGAAGCGCTGTCACATATCAAGTTGATTACAATTATCAACGATGTGTCGTTGAGAAACTTAATTCCAAACGAATTGTCTAAACAGTTTGGATTTTATCAATCCAAACCGTGGACTTCCTTTGCGCCGGTTGTAGTTACTCCCGACGAATTAGAAGGCGACTGGAAAGGTGGAAAGCTTCACTTGCCGTTGTATTCCACCTTAAATGAGCAATTAATCGGTTCGCCTAATGCTGGAGTTGATATGACTTTTAATTTTGGACAACTCATAGCTCATGCTGCTAAGACACGTTCACTGATGGCTGGTACGGTAATTGGTTCAGGTACAGTAGCCAATCAAGGCAGTGTTGATGGATCGAGTTGTTTGGCTGAGGTTCGTTGTTTGGAAATTATTAAAGACGGGAAACCATCAACACCTTTTATGAGTTTCGGTGATAGAATCGAAGTAGAAATGAAAGACCAAAATGGTCAAACAATTTTTGGAAAAATAAACCAAGTAGTAACTCAATACAATAAGTAACTATATACGTGTAGTTATTAAAGTGATTGGAGGAAATTTTGCTTGAGCATGCCCTTTGGTGTCCGAATTTTAAATCTCCTCTGCGAGCCTACCGAGCGACTTATTTCGCGTGATATATAAAAACAAAAAAACTCTCAATTATGTTGAGAGTTTTTTTGTTTACAAAGGATGGTTTACAGATACTTAAAGCATGTGTAGGTCTTGTGATTTTGTCAAAATAGCATGAATTTTTTTGTATATTACCTGTGTTTTAAGAGAGGGATATTAGTATCTTGATTTACCACACGAAAGGATTGACTTCTTCGAATTTCATTTCGCGCGGCAGCGGGGGGAGTCCGATTTATGATTTGAAAGGAGATTTTTTAGGAACGGATGATGAAGGATTTGAGGGAGAAATTCTATTTATGGATAGAAGAACATTTACGGCACATGGAGGCTATAACAATGGTACCGATAATTCCAAAAAAGGTGGGATTAGTCACAAAAATGCAAAGATGTTGGGACAAAATTTAAAACAAGTTATAGGTAGTAATCCGGCTAAAGACTTTACTCAAGCAGATATAGATATGGTAAATAATGCAATTACTCATGTGGTTTCTCAGATGGGGGATTATGGTAAAGAATTGCAATTGATGCCTGATGGAAAAAGCTCTAGTTATTTTGCGATACAAGTTGGTGAAGCAAATAACTTCTCTGCTATAGCCTCAAATAGTGGTAATCCGTACAATTGGGATACATGGGATTCTCCTGCATTTTTTAATGAAGCACAACAGAAAATGACTTATAATATTACAAGCAGAGTATGGAGGAATACTACGGGTTTTACAGTTCATAATATTCAAAATACTGCAGTTCATGAGATAGGTGGACATATGATAAATAAATTCCCAGGAGGTGAGGTTTTAGGTCATCGAGGGGCTTATGAATTACAAATGAGTCATTCTACTTGGAGCAAAACGACAAATAATTTTAAAAATGAAATTTTAAATGGAAAAAACAGGATTAAATAATTTTTATACCTTACTATTTATTTTGTTATCATTTGGTGGATGTGTTAATAGTAATAATGAGCATGAGGTCGCTATAAATTGTGAAAAAATCATGATTGTAAAAGAGCTAGATTCTAATACTAAAGATGTTTACTTTATTTTGAATTTTGAAAACAAAACGAATGATACAATTAGGTTTATAAATTCAAATGAAATTGGTGAGTATTCAATGAATTATGTCGTTAATACTCGTTTTAATTTAAAGTATTCTAATGACAAAGAAAATTTAAAAACGGTATATCGGCGTGAGTTTCTGTTACCACCAAAAAGTGATTTGAAGCAGCTTTATATTATTTCAAAATCTTTAGACATAGCAGTTACTAATATTGATCTATTATTAGAACAGGGCCAAATTGAGTATAACTCCATTGATGAAAAGGAGATAAGCGCGATTGAACGACGTTATAGAACATTTAATGATTCAGTTAGAATTAGCATGAAAAATGTTCCGATACAATATATTAGCAAAAAAATAGATTTTGAAGAAGCAATGCAACTAATAGGAGGTAAGAAAATAAAGGTATAAAAAAGGCAGAATAAAGTAATGTTTTTTTAGTATCCTGATGGTGCCCTCGCTGGTGCGCGAATATCAAAGACATTCGCTACGATCATTTGGGGAATCAAGTCAAGGTAGTAGCGGGTAACGATGTGGTTACGGAATCTTTTTATGGACTTCAGAGTCGTCTGCGAGCAACTACTTTGAGAAGACCAACCAACGAAATCTTTCAACAGAACGAGTATTGGTATGATCGAAATAATAACGTTAACAAATTTTCCAATGCGGTTTCGTTAGCAGAGAACTTGGATATCGGGGGTGTTTCCAATAAGAGTTATTCGTATGACGAATATAACCGTTTGGTATCAGCAAATACTGCTTGGACAGGAAAGCGTGAGGTGCACAAACACAGCCTTAAAATGAAATACAACCAGACTCACGGTATCGTAGAGAAATTTCAAAAGCACAGTGTTTTTAATGTATATACAGGTGAAACCCGTCTGACTGAGAATGACTTTAAAGGGAATTACCAGTATCTAAATCCCGATAAACCGCATGCGGTTTCGAATATCCGGATGATTGAGCCTACACATACTAGTTTACATTCCTATGTGTACGACAAGAACGGGAATTTGACTCAGAGTACGGAAAGAGTTGGTGCAAACTCGGTATCTAGAAATTTATATTGGGATGCACAAGATCGTTTGCAGGCTGTAGTCAATGGAAATGAAGTTAGTTATTATGTGTATGATGCTTCTGGAGAGCGCGTAATTAAGAGTCTTGGAAACGCTCAGAATTTAATGGTAAACGGCGGTGAAGTTACGGGGATGGCTTCCATAGATGAATTAGTGATTTACCCAAGTGGCTATTTGGTATACAGTGGGGATAAGTATACGAAACACTACTATTCCAATAGTCAGCGAATTGCGAGTCAGGTTGGAGATGTAGCGTTGTTGAATCCTATGTTGGTGCCGGATACCGAAGAGGGGCTACAGGCTAGAGTTTCGGATTTGCAAGATCAACTGACTACAATTTATCAAGAAAATCAGTTGGGGAGACTGGGTTTTCAAGCTCGGGAGTCCGAATCTGATTGCGAAGAGGAACTGTATATTTTATTCGAAGAGTATGATAGAATGAAAAAAACAGACTGTGTTGAAATGATTAAGAATTTTCAACAGCAAGGTATGGATGCTTGTGAAATCATCAAACATATTCAACAAACACCATGTTGGGTAGAACCTTGTAAATTAGAATACGATGAATATATGGGGTCTTTTGTAGGTTCTAACAATGTCAACTGTATTAAAAAGTTGGAGATGATGGTTATGGAGGGGATGACTTATTGCGAGGCCATAACATACATGAGGGTGCATACAAACTGTCTTACGATCAGAACCGAAACAGACTGTTATTTCGAATTTATGGCTATATTTAATGAATGTACCCGATTAAACGATTTTAGCTGTATAAAATTCTTGCAGACTTTACTGATGCAAGGGCTGACTTACTGTGAAATTATGGAGATTGTTACCGAGAGTGAATATTATGTGGATTATCTACCGACCGTACCGGAGGTGAAGGATCCGCCAGAGGTGGAGGAAACCTTTCCACCGGTAGAAGAACCGGAAGTGGAGCCTGGAAATCCGATTCCAGAACCCGATCCGGTTATTCCGGATGAACCGATTATTCCAGAACCACCACATATACAAGGAAAAATTTGGTGGTATCATGGCGATCATTTAGGGAGTTCTTCTTATCTTACAGACGTCAATGGAATGCCTACACATTATTATGAATATTTACCTTTTGGTGAAATGATGGTGGAGCACAACAACAGTAATTTTGACAATATATATAAATTTAATGCCAAAGAGTTAGACGAGAAAACAGGTTATTATTATTATGGTGCTAGGTATTATAACCCCAGAACGAGTTTGTTTTTGAGCGTAGACCCCTTAGCGGAGCAAACCATGGAACCGTATTCCTATGTCGGAAACAACCCGATTAACTTTACGGACCCTACGGGGATGAGTAAGGAGGGAAGTGATGGGTGGTATGAGGATGAGCGGGGTACTATTACACATAGCCCGACTATAAATAGTCAAAAAGATCTTGATGATAAAAATATGAAAGGAAGCTTCATAGATAAATCATTTGTAGGAATTGATGGGGATAATAGAAATTACGATTTTAAGGAAAATGGTACTGTTGGGCGACGTTCAAAAGACGAAAGAATAGAGAGAGGAACTAAAGTACTAACTGTCGATAGAGTTGAAACTATAGTCAACGAAACAATTAGTAGAAATAATTTAGCTCCAATTGTAATTTCAGCGGTAGCTATATCACAATCTGATAGTCCAATTCCAGGGCCTGCAGATATATTTGCATTAGGGATGTTGTATAGCGCAATAACTAATATGTTTACTTCTACTGAAACGGAACAAATTTATACATTGCATTTTGCAAAATCTAAAAAAGGAAAATTATCTGAGCGTCAAGAGGAAGTTCAGCACAATCAAGCAGGAAATGGAAAATTAACAGGTGCCAAAAAGACAACACATCAAAAAAGAAGACCTGGAGATATGGGAGAGAAGAAGAGACAAAATACGAGTGGTAAAGGAAAAAAATGGAAACAAAGGTAATTATGAAAAAACACATAGGAGTTACTTTAGTTTTCTTTAAAAGAAATAAAAATAAATTTATAGGAATCCAATCTTCGTATATTTTTGAGTTAAAACCTTTGGATTTATTGTTAAATGATATAGATGATAAAGCTAAAGAAATAACAAATAATTTTTTATCAGGATTTGTTTTTTTAGGAATTTCAGATATTTATATAACAGAAAATTTAAGCACTTATAATTATCTAGGTAGAACATCTTTTTTTGATATAAAAAATGAAGATGAGACTCGGAAATTTATTATAAGTGATGATGAAATTAAAGAAAAGGCTAATAAAAATGTTAAAAGTAATTTGATTAATGTTGGGTTTGTTTATTTTAATAGAGATAGCGAAGGAAGTAATTTTAATTCAACAATTATAATATATACAGTTATAGATAAGTTTTTTGGCACGAAAGAACTTTACGAAGTAGCTGAAAGTAATGGTTTTAAAGATAAAATAATTAGGTTTTCTATTGAAAACTTGAGACAAGAAGATTTAATTTTTAAAGGCATATCTGATTTTTACTTTGTAAAAAATGAAGGTCTTTTTGAAATGGAAGGAATATTTGATAGTAAAGAGGAAATTACTGACGAAATATTATCAAATAACCAATTAGAAGTAGAGTTAAATAAAATAAATAATGATTATAAATATTATACAGTTTTATAAAATTTATTCCCCGCTAGCGCACGAAGGATAAAATCACTATAGACGGTATAGGACTATGGTGCGCGTTACTACGACCCGAGTACCAGTATATTTGTGAGCGTAGACCCGTTGGCGGAGCAGTTCCCCGGATGGACTCCCTATCACTATGTACACAACAATCCAATCAATCTCATTGACCCCGCTACCGCACGAATCCTTTCGTGTGGTACGGATAAATATACACAAGAATGCTAGGTGCGAGTCTTCTATTAAATACAAAAACGCTCAATTATATTGAGCGTTTTGTG
>NZ_JAHKRA010000008.1 GCF_019345525.1 Flavobacterium sp. NKUCC04_CG
ATACGCTGATACGCTGATACGCTGATACGCTGATACGCTGATACGCTGATACGCTGATACGCTGATACGCTGATACGCTGATACGCTGATACGCTGATACGCTGATACGCGGATGGGCGTATTCGCAAATGGGCGGATGGGCCTATAGACATCCAAGAAAAAATTCCAATTAACGAATAAGCAATTTTTTTACTACATTTGTTTTATGCAAAAATTTGTAAACATATTAAATAAACGCGCGAGATACGATTACGAAATTCTCGAAAAATATACAGCTGGAATGGTATTAGCTGGAAGCGAAATCAAATCGATTCGATTGGGTAAAGCCGGAATAACCGAAAGTTTTTGCGAATTTCAAGGTCATGAATTATTCGCAATCAATACCCATATTGAAGAATACGCTTTTAGCAAACATTTTAACCACAAACCCAAAACCGAGCGCAAACTACTACTCAATAAAAAAGAGTTAAAAAGTTTATTAAAAAGCGTTCAAAACAAAGGTCTAACCATCATACCGCTACGACTATTCACCAATGACAAAGGTTTGGCCAAGTTGGAAATTGGGCTGTGTAAAGGAAAAAAGAATTACGACAAAAGAGATAGTATCAAGGACCGCGATAACCAACGCGATTTGGATCGAATTAAAAAGGATTTTTAATTCTTGACTAATCACTATTATTAGTGATTAGTTCCTATCCTCTAACATGGGAACAAAACGAAAATCGCCAAATTCATGTTTTTCAAATTGAGTTTCCGATTTTCGAATCAATAAAGTCATGATTTGCACCTCTTCTCCTACCGGTATCACTAAGCGTCCTCCTATTTTAAGTTGAGCCATCAAAGGCTGTGGTATAAACGGTGCTCCAGCGGTAACGATGATCGAGTCAAATGGCGCAAAATTCGGCAATCCTTTATAACCATCACCGAAAGTTAAATGCCGTGCTCTCACTCCTAACTTAGGCAGCAATTGCGATGTTTTTTTATACAATTCATTTTGTCGTTCTACACTGAATACCCGAGCACCCATAGCGAATAATACCGCGGTTTGGTAGCCCGAACCGGTGCCTATTTCCAAAACCTTATCGTCTTTAGTCAATTCTAACAACTGCGATTGAAAAGCCACCGTATAGGGCTGTGAAATCGTTTGTCCTGCACCAATTGGGAAAGCGGTATCTTGATAGGCAAAATCTTCAAAACTCGAGTCTAAAAACAGATGACGAGGTATCGATTTGATTGCTTGAAGTACATTTTTGTCGGTAATTCCCTTTCGTTGTAAAACGTTCACTAACTGATTTCGAAGTCCTTGATGTTTGGCAGAATCTTTCACTATTGCATATATTAATTTGCGTAAAATTACGCAATATTTCAGTACAAAAACAGCCTAAAACCTAAGTAGAATAAAGATTCCGGAAAAGTTTAGACTTTAAATCTTAGGGATTAAGCAAATATGTTTTATTTTTGTTCCAAATAGAATTTTTATGTTGAAAATTGGGGTATTGGGAGCAGGACACTTAGGTAAAATTCACCTTCGTTTACTGAATCAATCGGATAAATATGAATTAGTAGGATTTTATGATCCATTTCAAGAAAATGCTAAAAAAGTAGCTGCTGAATTTGGCTATAAATCATTTGACAGCATAGCCGAATTAATCGCAGCGGTAGATGTAGTAGATATTGTTACTCCGACCCTATCGCATTTTGATTGTGCTAAACAAGCGATAGAACAAGGCAAACACGTTTTTCTCGAGAAACCCATTACCAATACGGTCGAAGAAGCAGACGAATTGATTGCATTAGCCAAACAATACGGCGTAAAAGGACAGGTTGGACATGTGGAGCGATTTAATCCCGCTTTTCAAGCGATTAAAGCTAAGATTGAGCAACCCATGTTTATAGAAACCCATCGATTAGCCGAGTTTAACCCACGCGGAACCGATGTTCCAGTAGTCTTGGATTTGATGATACACGACTTGGATGTTATTCTAAGCGTTGTCAATTCTCCCGTAACAAAGGTTAGCGCAAGTGGCGTTTCCATTTTAAGCGAATCCCCAGATATCGCCAATGCGCGTGTCGAATTTGAAAACGGTTGTGTTGCCAATATTACAGCGAGTAGAATTTCGATGAAAAATATGCGCAAAACGCGTTTTTTCCAAAAAGATGCCTATATCTCAGTTGATTATTTAGAAAAAATCTGCGAGGTGGTCAAAATGAAAGAAGCTCCGGAAACTCCAGGAGATTTTGATTTGATTTTTCAAAATGCCGAAGGGGTTTCAAAACAAATCTATTACGACAATCCTAAAGTCGGCAGTAACAACGCTATTTTAGAGGAGCTCGAAACCTTTGCTGATGCAATCAACAACCAAACTACCCCGGTAGTCACCTTAGAAGACGGTGCAGCGGCTTTGCGATTGGCTCACCAAATTATCGGTTGTTTTAAAAAATAAATCGCAAACCAACATATTACCCAATCACCAAGTGTTTCACAAGGATTTAAAACGCCGAGTAACACTCAAGCGATTACATAGGAACTTAAATACAAAATAAATTAAACACATATGAAAAATATAGCTGTAATCGGTGCAGGAACTATGGGAAATGGAATTGCCCATACTTTTGCTCAAAAAGGATTTAAAGTATTTTTAATTGATATTTCTGAAAAATCAATTGAAATGGGAATGAATACCATTCTTAAAAACTTAGATAGAATGATTGCAAAAGGCGCTATTACAGAAGCCGATAAAAAAGCAACTATCGAAAACATCATAACTTACAACGACATTAAAGACGGCGTAATCAATGCGGATTTAGTGGTTGAAGCGGCTACAGAAAACAGCACTTTGAAGTTAAATATATTTAAAGAATTAAGCCAAGTTTGTTCTAAAGACACCATACTAGCTACCAACACATCATCTATTTCCATTACCCAAATCGCTTCTGTGGTATCCCATCCAGAACGCGTTATCGGTATGCATTTTATGAATCCGGTGCCTATTATGAAATTGGTTGAAATCATCCGCGGTTACAACACCTCTGATGCCGTGACTCAACAAATCATGGATTTGTCTAAACAATTGGATAAAACTCCAGTGGAAGTTAATGACTATCCGGGATTTGTCGCAAATAGAATTTTGATGCCGATGATTAACGAATCCATTGAAACGCTATACAACGGCGTTGCTGGTGTAGAGGAAATCGACACGGTAATGAAATTGGGTATGGCTCATCCAATGGGACCACTACAATTAGCAGATTTCATCGGACTAGATGTTTGTCTATCGATTTTAAACGTGATGCATGACGGCTTTAAAAACCCAAAATACGCACCTTGTCCTTTATTGGTAAACATGGTAATGGCTGGAAAACTGGGTGTAAAATCAGGAGAGGGCTTTTACGACTACGCTGAAAGCAAAAAAGCTGAAAAAGTGGCCAAAATGTTTTCATAAGCACCGCCTTTTAATAATATAAAAAAGTATTGGGCTTTAGAGCCCAATATCTTTTCATCTTTATAATCTGCTTTACAATGGCAAAAATTACTCCATTTCAAGGCTTGCGACCTACCTCAGATAAAGTCAGTTTGGTGACCACCCGTTCTTATGACGACTACAGCACCACAGAACTCGCTTATTCTTTAGAATTTAATCCCTTTTCCTTTTTACACATACTGAATCCGGCCTACGCCAATCAGCAAAAAGTAAATATCGAAAAGCGGTATAAGGCCGTAGCAACCAAATTTATGGATTTTAAAAAAGAGGGTATCTTTGTCAAAGAAGATAATCCCGTTTTTTATTTGTACCAAATCGAATCTAAAAACCATCAATTCACCGGTATTTTAGCGGGTACTGCTATTGAAGATTATCAGAATAACTTAATTAAAAAACACGAAGATACCCTCGAATACCGCGTTCATACTTTTAAAGACTATTTGCATTTTACGCGATTCAATACCGAGCCGGTTTTGTTGATGTATCCCGAAAATAAAGCACTGAATGCCTGGATAAACGAATTTAAGCAAAAGCAGGCTTTATACCATTTTACTACTTCCAACAAGGAAAAACACACCTTATGGAAGATTGATCAAGTCAGTGATCAAAATTGGCTGATCGAAACCTTTGGTTCTATTGAACAGCTATATATCGCTGATGGTCACCACCGTTCTGCTTCTGCCGAACTGTTATACAAACAAGATCACGCATCCAACAATCCTCATCTGGATTATTTTATGAGTTTCCTTATTGCGGAAAACAACATCAAAATTTACGAATACAACCGTTTGATTCACGATCTAAATCAGCATTCAAAAACGGACTTCCTACAATTGTTAAATGAAAAGTTTGTCGTAAAAAACAAAAAACAGCAACTGTGGAAACCGACCAAAAAAACGGAATTTGGTATGTATCTCGACGGTGAATTTTATTCGTTGCAATTAAAGAGTACCGGCAATTCCGAAGGGGTTTTAAATAATTTAGACGCACAAGTACTGTATACCGAACTACTACACCCTATTTTAGGTGTCGAAGACTTACGCACAGACAGTCGCATCGAATATGTTCCCGGAACCGAATCGATCATCACCATCAAAGAAATGGTTGATAGTGGCGAATTTGAGGTTGGATTTATGTTGTATCCTACAAATGTGACAGAAATTAAAGAACTTGCCGATAATAATCAAATTATGCCACCAAAAAGTACTTATATTGAACCCAAATTTAGAAGTGGGTTAATCATCTATGAAATTTAAAGAATCATGACTATAGCATCTCGTTTATTGGAAATTAAAAAGGCACTACCTGCAGGGGTAACCTTGGTTGCGGTTTCAAAAACCAAACCGGTGGAAGATATTTTGGAAGCATATGAAGCCGGACAAAGAATCTTTGGAGAGAACAAAATTCAAGAGATGTCAGATAAATTCGAGGTTTTACCGAGAGACATTCAGTGGCATATGATTGGACATGTCCAAACCAACAAGGTGAAATATATGGCCCCTTTTGTCAGTTTAATCCACGGTGTGGATAGTTTTAGACTGCTTAGGGAAATAGACAAACAAGCCAAGAGAAACGAACGCATCATTCCGTGTTTGTTACAAGTATATATAGCCGACGAAGAAACCAAATTTGGGCTCGAAGAATCCGAACTCGATGAAATATTGACTTCGCCAGCATTAAAAGAACTAAAAAACATCAAGATTGTAGGTTTGATGGCCATGGCCACCTTTACAGATGATCAGAACAAAATAAAAAAGGAATTTGACCATTTAAATGCGATCTTTCATCGGGTACAGCTTCAATATAAAGAACTTGAAAATGTAGACTTTAAAGAGCTCTCAATAGGGATGAGTAACGATTATATCACGGCTATAAGCTCTGGCAGCACCATGATACGAATTGGTAGTACTATTTTCGGCAGTCGTAATTATTAATATATAATCTTGTAAGAATTTGTACGCCATATTAGATATTGAAACCACTGGGGGACAATTTAATGAAGAAGGCATTACTGAAATTGCCATCTATAGATTTGATGGCACTCAGGTGGTTGATCAATTCATTAGTTTAGTCAATCCCGAAATTGAGATACAGCCCTTTGTAGTAAAACTTACGGGTATCAATAATGCTATGTTGCGCTCGGCACCCAAATTTTATGAAGTGGCAAAACGCATTTTAGAAATCACACAAGATTGTGTAGTTGTTGCTCATAATGCCGAGTTTGATTATCGTATTCTACGCACTGAATTTAGGCGTTTGGGTTATGATTTCCGACGACCAACCCTATGCACGGTCGAATTGTCTAAGAAATTGATTCTAGAACAACAATCGTATAGTTTGGGTAAACTCGTACGCTCATTGGGTATCCCTATTGCAGATCGACACAGAGCCAATGGCGACGCCATAGCCACCTTAAAGTTGTTTCAACTACTCTTGTCTAAAGATTTGGAAAAAAACATACTTACAGAGATGATTAAATCCGACATCAAAATCGGAATTGCTCCAAAACTGTTGGATATCGTAGAGCAACTTCCCTCTTCTACGGGAATTTACTATATACACAACCAAATGGGTACTATCATTTTTATTGGCAGAAGTACCAATATCAAAAAGAAAGTGAGCCAAAACTTTACCAGCAACACTGCGCTGTTTAAAAAAATTCAAAAAGAAGCCTATACCGTTACTTTTGAAAAAACAGGCAATGAATTGATTGCTTTACTGAAGGAATCCGAGGAAATAGCAGTCAATAAACCCATTTACAATAAAGTAAGCCCTAAAGCGATTTATCCGTATTCGCTTTATATAAAAACCAATACCGCCGGTTTCCTATATTTTTCTATTGAGAAGACCGATGGACGCAAAAAGAATATTATGGCATTTAATTCTCCTTCTGAAGGCCTTAAGTTTACAGAGAAAATTATTTTAGATCATGATTTAAATCCCTTTATCGCTCAATTCAATACCAAAAACAATAAAAAAATAAATAGCGAAAGCTTTTCTGAAGATAGTGTCGAGGCCTTTTCTCAATACAATCCCAGACTATTGTCAGCGGTCCAGGATTATGTTTTAGACGATAAAAACATACTGTTAGTTGATAAAGGCCGTAAAATAGAAGAAAAAAGTGCGGTTGTACTCGAGGAAGGAAAGCTTATGGGCTATTGTTATTACGACCTCAATTATCAAATTACCGCTAAGGAGCGCTTACAGAGTATTTTGATACCGCTTGCTTTCCACAGAAACCACAGAAATATTATTCTAAACTACATGAATAAACGTCGAGGATATAAACTACTTAAGTTTTAATTATTTAAGAAATACGTACTATCATGCAGAAAAAATTTAAGAATAAATATGATATTCTAAAGCAGAAGATATATATCATTATTTACGGTTCCAACACCTTTGCTGGCAAACTATTTGACCTCCTTTTATTGGGGGTTATTTTACTTAGTGTATTGTTGGTTATGTTGGAATCAATTGAACAGCTAGATACCAAATACCACACTTTTATCATCGTATCAGAATGGATCATTACGGTATTCTTTTCAATTGAATATACGTTGAGAATTATCTGTAATAAAAAGCCGCTCAAATACATATTTAGTTTTTATGGAATCGTCGATTTGATTTCGATATTACCGATGTATTTATCTTTTTTTATACCTGGTTCTCGTATACTGTCGGTAGTAAGAGCTTTGCGTTTATTACGCCTGTTTGGCATTCTAAATTTGATGCCTTATGTGGGACAAGAGTCCCATTTAAAATTGGCCTTAATAGCGAGTAGAACAAAAATCATCGTGTTTGTATATTTTATTTTGATCGTTTCCGTTCTATTAGGAGCATTAATGTACGTTATAGAAGGCAAGGAAAGCGGATTCACCAGTATACCAACCAGTATATATTGGTGTATAGTAACCTTGACTACAGTCGGATACGGAGATATAGCTCCCGTAACCACACTGGGGCAAATCATCGCGTCGTTTATTATGATTATGGGATACGGTATTATTGCTGTTCCTACCGGAATTGTTACCGCTGAATTTGCCAATGCCAAAAGAAATAGGCTCCAAAATAAAAACCGCAATTGTCCTTCTTGTACTACAATTATTTATGATGAAGATTCAAACTACTGCTATAACTGCGGTCAAAAATTAAAAAATGTCTACAAGTAATAATTATTTAATCACTATAGTTGGCCCTACTGCCATTGGAAAAACAGCCTTAGCTATTGAAATAGCACAGCATTACCGTTGCGAAATCATCTCTTGCGACAGTCGTCAGTTTTACAAAGAAATGAGCATAGGAACAGCAGTCCCTAGCACGGACGAATTGGCTGCGGTTCCCCATCACTTTATACAGGATAAGAGCATTGAAAAGCCTTATACTGTGGGAGATTTTGAACGTGATGCACTTGAAAAACTCGATGAACTGTTCGCGAAAAATTCCATTCAGGTTATGGTTGGTGGTTCTGGTCTATTTGTCAACGCTGTTTTAAACGGATTAGACGAGTTTCCTGAGGTGAAACCCGAAATTCGCGACATGCTCAATGCGCAATTCAACGATTTGGGATTGGAACATTTGCAAAATCAATTAAAAGAACTTGACCCGATTCATTATACGAAGGTTGCCCTTCAAAATCCGCAACGCGTGATTCGCGCTTTAGAAGTTTGTATCAGCAGCGGTAAACCCTATTCCTCTTTCTTAAATCAGAAGGAAGGAAGCAGAAACTTTACCCCTATCGTTATTGGTTTAGAAGCCGAACGCGAATTTATGTATAGTCGCATTAACTTACGCGTCGAACAAATGATGTCTCACGGTTTGTTGGAAGAGTCGAAAAAATTGTATCCATACAAAAACTTAAATGCTTTACAAACCGTTGGCTATCGCGAATTATTTTCCTACTTGGACAACGAAATAAGTTTGGATTTTGCCGTCTCAGAAATCCAAAAAAACACCCGTAGATTTGCCAAGAGACAATTAACCTGGTTTAAGAGAACACAAGGAATACAATGGTTTAATATACAAACTCCTTTGGTAGAAATACTAAACCACATCAATCAACAACAGTCACCACAAATTTAAAAATAACGTCCCAATGCCCATATCTCCAGATTTTATATCCCTGTATTCACAAAGCCACGAAGTTGACTTCTTGGAATGTGCGCCTAGCGGTAAATTAAAAACAGCAGCCATTGGCCAAATTCTTCAAAAAGTAGCCAATACACATGCTATATTAGGAGGTATAAGCTTTGAAGATTTACAACAGAACAACTTGGCCTGGGTGTTGAGCAAGATGAAAATAGAGATTACTAAACTGCCGCAATGGCAAGATATCATCGAGATTCACACTTGGATTCAAAGCCTAGAAGGCTCGCGCTCCATACGTGATTTTGAAGTTTTTTTAAACGGGGAAAAAATAATGGGCATCAGTACCCTTTGGGTCATTATAGATACCGAAAAGCGACGTCCAGGAGTGATGTCTATAGCTCACGACCATTTTGATATTTTTAACTCTAAAAAGGCTTTAAAAGGAGGATTTAGCAAATTAGCCAACGGTATTTCGTTTGAGCAAATTCGCGAAAACACCGTTTTATATTCCGATTTAGATATGCTTAATCACGTCAATAATACCAAATATGTCGAATGGATCTTAGATACAGTACCTATTGATAAAATTATACATGAAGAATTTTCCGAAATCGAAATGATTTTTAAAAAGGAAATGGTTTATGGAATGCCTTATGCCGTGAACTTACATACGGATGATTCCAAGCAGAGTACTTACAGCATCAGTAGTGGTAGCAGTACGCATTTTATATGCAATCTTACGTGGAAGTAAGCCACCAGTTTATCAATAAAATCTAGCGGCTACAAAAAAACTAGCCACTTACGAACTCACACCCAATAAAAAAGGGTCTTACCATTGCGCGTAAAACCCTTTTTTAAAAGTATTTGCTTATGCTTTAAGCTCTTTAACTACTAGACGGAATCCCTCACCGTGAATATTCAAAATTTCAACTTGTTCGTCTTGTTTTAAATATTTTCTCAATTTAGCAATATAAACATCCATACTACGAGAAGTGAAATAATTATCATCTCTCCATATTTTTGTCAATGCTGCTTCACGAGGCATTAGGTCATTTTCGTAAATCGCTAACATTTTTAATAATTCGTTTTCTTTTGGTGAGAGTTTGATTGGCTCGTCATTCTCAAACGTAAGAAATCGCAATTTTGAGTTTAAATGGAATTTACCGATTTGAAATTCAAATTTAGTGTTGTCCGTTTTAATTTCAGAAGCTTTTCTATGAATAATCGCTTTAATCTTCATCAAAAGAACTTCAGAGTCAAAAGGTTTGTTTAGGTAATCATCTGCACCTACTTTATATCCTTTTAACACATCTTCTTTCATCGACTTTGCAGTCAAGAAAATTATTGGAATATCCTTATTTTTATCTCTGATTTCTCTGGCTAAAGTAAAACCGTCTTTGTAAGGCATCATCACGTCTAAGATACATAAATCATAGGTATCACGCTTAAATTTTTCAAAACCTTCCATTCCGTTTTTAGCGAGAGTGACTTCGAAATCATTGATTACTAAATAATCTTTTAGAATTGCTCCGAAATTCGGATCATCTTCCACGAGTAAAATCTTTTTGTTGTTTGTTGTTTCCATATTACTAATTTATTAATGGCATTTTAATTATAAAGGTACTTCCTTTACCTTTTTCACTTTCCACAAAAACTTGTGCATTGTGATCTTCGACGATTTGTTGAACATATGCCAAGCCAAGACCATGTCCCTTTACATTGTGTAAATCGCCAGTGTGTTCGCGATAAAATTTCTCAAAAATTCTCTTTTGAGCAATTTTACTCATACCCGTTCCCTGATCTTTAATTTTTATTAAAATAAAATCTTTCACATTTTCAGTATAAATATCTATCTGTGGCTCTTTAACAGAATATTTAATAGCGTTATCTAAAATATTGACAATAACACTTGTAAAGTGAAATTCGTTTAATAAAACATCAGTTCTCTTAGCATCTAAATGCAAGCGCGCTTCTCCACCTCTATCTTGTATAATCAAATCAACATGATCTAAGGCGTGTTCGATAACATCGTGAATATTAAGCGTTTCCTTAGGAATATCCAGTTCGCGTTTTTCCAATTTTGAAATGCGCAAAACATTTTCTACTTGAGCGTGCATTCGTTTATTCTCTTCTCGTATCATTTGCAGATATCGGGCTACTTTTTCTTTATCATCCGTAACTTTTGGATTCTTAATCGCATCCAATGCTAAATTTATAGTAGCTATAGGCGTCTTAAATTCATGCGTCATGTTGTTGATAAAATCGGTTTTGATTTCCGAAATCTGCTTTTGTTTAATCAATTGGTTAATCGCACTGAAATAAGCTGCAATAATTACTATTGTAAACAATACAGACATAAAAGTGATACCGATCAAAGACGAAAACAAATATTTACTTTTGTTCGGAAAAGTAACGTACAATTGGTATTTGCTTTTACCATCATTTTCCGTCAATACCGGAACTCCATAGGTCGCATTATCTTTATATACAAAATCATCAGACTTTATTTTCGTTGCCAATCCGTTGTTGTAAATCCCGAATTCAAACGGAGCTGTAACACCATATTGCTTTAGTTCTGCCGTTAATAGGTTTCTCAGTTCACTACGCGATATACGGTCTCCAATTGGCTTTAAAGCAACTATATCTTTAAAATAAATATCGAACTGGGCACGATCTAACACATCAAGATTCTCGGTTTTTTCAACGGTCTGATCGGCTAATGCAGCGCGATTGATGGTCGATTTATCAACTGAGCTTCCGTTAAAAATCTCCGTCTTCCGCTTCGATACGAAATTTTTAATCTTGATACTATCTGCATTTTTATCAAAGAGCGCTCCTTTTAAATTGTAATCTTCTAATATTAAAGTATTAGAATATATAATTTGTTCGTTGGTATTTAGATTTCGCTCCACATACATAAACTGTTTAAGTTCATTCTGTTTGGGTGCCACACCTATACTATCCTTCAATTCATTATACTTGCGATAAAACTCTAAAGCTTCGCGTTGTTGTACCTTAGTTGCCACGTTTCCAATAACCTGCTGAACGTGGTATTTAAACTGTTCCTCATTGTTTTGATAAGACGAATTGATCCAATACAATTGAACTAAAATAATCCCCACCAAAGAGAAACTCATGATCAGAACCAGTAAACGAAACCTAAATTTATTCATGCTATATCAAAATTAACATTAAAATGTTTTATGAAGTATATGATTAACTAAAAATTAACAATCAATAATTATTTATTTTTAGTTAAAATGTTATTGATAATTTTTTCTACTTCTAATTTCGTTCTGTTTTTATCTGTATTTTCTATTATATAGTGACAATATTTTTGTTTTTCATGATCCTTCATTTGATTTATCATAATATTTTGAACATTTTCTTGACTAACTCCATCTCTTAACATCACTCTTTGTATCCTTATCTCCTCAGGAGCAGTGACCAAAATAATTTCATCACAACTGCCTTGGGTTCCTGATTCGAACAAAATCGCCGATTCTTTGATTACAAAAGGCGCTTCTTTTTGCTGCTGTAGCCAAATTTTAAAATCTGCTGCTACAGCTGGATGAACGATCGCATTTAATTTTGATAACTTTTCAGCGTCTTTAAAAACTATTTCCCTAATTTTCTGACGATTCAGCGATTGATTGTCCAAAACCACGGTGGGCTCAAACAACCGGCTAATAACTGCAATAATGTCAGGTCGCTCCATGACTTGTTTCGCACGTTCATCGGCTATATAAACCGGAATTCCCGCTTCTTTAAAGAAATTGGAAACCGTTGTTTTTCCACTACCTATGCCCCCTGTTAAACAAATAATACGATTCATTTCTTAAATTTTAAAGAATAACTCAGGAAAGGCCAATTCAGGTTTTAACTTCATTATAAATATTCTATAATATGATATAGCAAAACCCGTACCATAACTATAAAATTGAATTATTGTTGAGAAAATAGCCAAAAAACCTATCAAAAAACTTTTTTCAACCCAAGCGGCAGTGACAAACAATATGGTAAAATACAACAGGTATAAACCAAGAAAATAAGTAAACCCAACCATAGCCAAGACCAAACTAATCGCGGCTCCTAAAACAAACACGGTTGGAAACCAAAAGGTCAACTTAGCGTGTTCCGGATATCTCGCGTTTAAAATGGGACGTGCTTTTCCAAATTTATTGACCTGTACACTAAATTTATTCCAATCGATTCTCCTTTTGTGAAATACGAAGGCCTCTGGAAACAATTTGGTTTTAAAACCCAAGTTCCACAATCGAATCGTCAAATCGGGATCCTCTCCCGGATGTATATTTCCAAATCCACCCGATATTTCAAAGGCCTCCTTAGAAATGCCCATATTGAAACTTCGGGGCTGGAATTTTTCCAATTTCTCAGATCCCCCACGAACACCTCCCGTTGTTACAAAGGAAGTCATTGAAAAGTTGATAGCTTTTTGGATGTTTGAAAAACTGTCCAACGCCTTATCAGGTCCTCCATAACAAGAAACGTATTCCTCTTTTAAATAAGCATCAACTTTCGATAAATACTGTTGCGGTACGATGCAATCCGAATCCAATATGATAAAATAATCTCCCTGCGCTTGACGCATTCCAAAATTTCGAGAATCACCCGGTCCGGAGTTCTTTTTATAAAAATAAGCGATATTCAAACGTTCTTTATATTTTGCTATGACATCCTTACAGTCGATAGTCGAACCGTCTTCTACAACAACTACCTCGAAATCTGAAGTATAAGATTGACAGGACAAGCTTTCAAGCAATTCGTCCATTTCATCTGGACGATTGTAGATAGGTATAACAAAAGAATAACGCATTTATAAAGTTTTATTAAAACATTCAACAAATGTATTATTAAGTATTGTAATTATGAAATTCATTGTTATATTTATAATAAATAATAGCATAAAAAGTATTTAATTTTTAACTTATTACAAAAAATAGCAGGGAATACGGCACTTCCCACGGCATTGCTAATTTTACAAAAATGTGGTTTTCCTCATGAAAAATCCAAATACTTGTTGTAAAAGAATGTTTTTAACCTTAATTTTTCTTGTTTTTTAAATTAACTTGCACCTAAATACGACACTTCAAATAAATGAATACAATAAAAATATTATGGGTAGATGATGAAATTGATTTACTCAAACCGCATATTCTCTTTTTAGAGAAGAAAAACTATACAGTAACTACAGCCAATAACGGTCAAGATGCCATAGAATTATTTAAAGAAACCAATTTTGATGTGGTTTTCCTCGATGAAAACATGCCTGGGCTAAGTGGTTTAGAAACGCTTTCAGAAATAAAAGCTATTAAATCTTCCATACCGGTAATTATGATTACCAAAAGTGAAGAAGAATATATCATGGAAGAAGCTATCGGCTCGAAAATTGCCGATTACTTAATCAAACCGGTAAATCCCAATCAGATTTTATTGAGTTTAAAGAAAAACCTCGATGTTTCGCGTTTGGTTTCCGAAAAGACGACTTTGGACTACCAAAAGGAATTTCGTAAAATAGCTATGGATATGCAAATGGTGAACAGTCATGAAGACTGGAGCGAATTGTATAAGAAATTGGTTTTTTGGGAGCAAAAACTCGAAAATATAGACGATCAAAACCTGATAGACATACTGGAAAGTCAAAAAGCAGAAGCCAATACACAATTTGGAAAGTTTGTAGAAAAAAATTACGAAACTTGGATCAATCATCCCGAAGAGGGTCCGGTGTTTTCACACCAGTTGTTTCGCAAATGGGTGGCTCCAGAATTACTTGGCGAAAAACCGGTACTTTTTATCGTGATCGACAATCTGCGTTTTGATCAATGGAGAAGTCTTGAAGAAACCGTAAACCACCATTATAAAACCGAAAAGGAAAATAATTTTTATTCCATACTTCCCACAGCAACCCAATATGCTCGTAACGCTATTTTCTCTGGCTTAACCCCTTTGCAGATGGAACAACAATTACCGCAATATTGGAGAAACGACGTTGACGAAGGAGGTAAAAATCTATATGAAGCTGAATTTTTAGCCGAACAATTAAAGCGATTGCGCATCGATATTAAACACGAATATTTTAAAATCACCAACCACCGCGACGGAAAAAAATTAGTTGATAACTTTAAAACGCTTAAAGAAAATAAACTCGTTACCGTTGTTTACAACTTTGTAGACATGATTTCACATGCCAAAACGGAAATGGAGGTGATTAAAGAATTGGCTTCTAACGATAAAGCATACCGTTCCCTAACCCAAAGTTGGTTCAAAAATTCACCGCTATTAGAAATCATCCAACAGGGGCAAGCCGCCGGTTTTAAATTAATCATTACCACCGACCACGGCACCATCAATTGCAAAAACCCCTCTAAAGTTATTGGAGACAAAAACACCAGTTTAAACCTCAGATATAAAACCGGTAAAAGTTTAACTTTTGAAGCCAAAGATGTTTACCACATTAAAGATCCTAAAAAAATACAATTACCCGCTATTAATTTGAGCAGTTCTTTTATTTTTGCCAAAAGCGATTATTTTTTAGCCTATATCAATAATTACAATTATTATGTGAGCTATTTTAAAAATACCTACCAACACGGAGGTATTTCACTGGAAGAAATGATTGTTCCGTTTATCATATTAAACCCTAAATAAAAAGATGGAAAGAGTTTTTTCATTAGATCAAATCGATGCGGTTGCTCAAGAATTGTTGGCGAGTAATTTAGAAAAGGTAGTTTTATTTCATGCCGGTATGGGCGTAGGAAAAACCACACTGATTAAAGCTTTAGTCGCTCAACTCGGTGTAGAAGGCGCTACCAACAGCCCTACCTTTTCCATCGTTAACGAATACCATTCTCAGCAAGCCGGTATATTGTATCACTTTGACCTCTACCGTATAGATGATGAGACCGAGGCCTATGATATGGGATTGGATGAATACTTTGACTCGGGAAACTGGTGTTTTGTCGAATGGCCTGAAAACACGCCCAACATTATACCTGAGATTCGTTCTGAAGTTTATTTGGAACTACGAGCAGATGGTCAGCGCAGCATAACTTTAGAAAACCGTTCAAATTAATCAGCTATGGCTAGAACCACCCCTTTTTCCTCTCACGAATTGATTCCTCAGGAAGAGCGTTTATTGATACAGAAGTCTAAGAGTTCCTTATTTATTGGCGTTCCCAAAGAAAACATCAAAAATGAAAAGCGAATTTGCCTCACTCCGGAGTCCGTCCATACTTTAGCCTCTTATGGTCATCGGATATTGATCGAGTCTGGTGCTGGCGAAGCCTCTAATTATTCGGATTTGGAGTACAGTAAAGCCGGAGCTGAAATTACAAAAGACACCAAAAAGGTGTTTGCTTGCCCGATGATAGTCAAGGTGGTACCTCCTACCTTTGAAGAAATCGAATGGATGGTTCCCGGCAGTTGCTTGTGGTCAACCATACAAATCAAGTCGCGCTGTAAAGCCTATTTTGAAGCCCTGTCAAATAAAAAAATTACAGCCTTAGCTTTTGACTTTATGAAAGACAAAAACGGCTCACTTCCAGCGGTACACGCCTTAAGTGAAATAGCAGGTACTTCATCCGTATTAATTGCGGCAGAACTGATGACGTCATTAAAGAACGGCAAAGGATTGTTGTTTGGAAACATCACCGGCGTGCCTCCAACGGAAGTAGTGATTATCGGCGCTGGTATTGTAGCGGAATTCGCCGCTAGAACTGCTATAGGACTCGGTGCCAATGTGAAGGTTTTTGATAATTCCATTGAAAAACTAAAGCGCTTACAAAACAATTTACCCTATAGGATATTTACTTCAACCATACAGGAAAAACTACTGCAAAAGGCCTTAATGCGCTGCGATGTTGCTATTGGTGCCATTCGCGGCAAACACCGTTCTCCGATTGTCGTATCTGAAGCCATGGTCGATCATATGAAAAAAGGTGCGATCATTATGGATGTCTGCATCGACACCGGTGGCTGTTTTGAGACTTCTGAAATAACGACACACGAGAATCCCATCATCGTCAAAAGCGGCGTGATTCATTATGGTGTCCCCAATATTACCTCGAGATATTCCAAAACCGCCTCTATGTCAATCAGTAATATTATAACACCTTTTATTATAGATTTTGCAGAAAGCGGCACACTTGAACAAGCCATCACTTATGAATCGATCATTCGCAGTGGAATATATGTTTACAAAGGATTAATTACCCATAAATCCGTTGCAGACTGGTATGATTTAGAATACAAGGATATTGGGTTGTTTATGTTTTGATGTTAGCCTATAGGCCCATTCGCATATACGCGTATTCGCCCTTACTCGTAAAAAGGATCTGCCATTCAATCTATTCGCATATACACTTATAAGCCCATCCGCGTATAGATGTATCAGCGTAAAAGCCTATTCGCTCATCAGCTTATAGACGTATCTGCGTATCTGCGAATAGGCTTAAAAGAATTATTTTCCAAAAATACCTTAGTTTTCCAATTCTGAATTGCTAATTTTGCAGAAAAACAATTCAACATGAAATTCACACAGCGTTTAGCATACTATTTATTTGGTTTTTTAATTGGAGGGCTTTTTTTAGTTTTTGTATTTGGACAGAAAAAAACCACTTTCTGTTATTTACCAAATTGTCGTGTTTTGCAAGATTTACGAACTAAACCTTTAATGTTGTCTGCTAGTGCGGAACAAGAATTAAAAGAAGATTGGGTAAATATAGACGATGTTCGGAATTGTTTGACCTACGGAAAAGTTGATTTTGAAAACAGTAAAAAAGATTTTCAAAACGGCAAGATATATGTCATCAAGGGAAAGAACACTAAGAATGAGCCGATTATCGTAGAAATGATCAATTACGATGATAAGGTAGTTTTAAAAGACGTTAGAAAAGGGTAATTTTTTTTAGCAAACCCTTGCAGAATATGATTTTTAGCGTATATTTGTACTCGTATTCAAGGATACATAAGGGCGATTAGCTCAGTTGGTTCAGAGCATCTCGTTTACACCGAGAGGGTCGGGGGTTCGAATCCCTCATCGCCCACCATTAAGGACAAAGAAGTTTTTCTTCTTTGTCCTTTTTTTATGATATAGAAATACGATTTATAAATAACCGTCTTTACACTAAGGAATTCTTTTTTGCTTGCTGCTGTCAAATATTTTGTACTGGTCACGCACAAATTTCACTGCAACCGATTGATGTTATTGGTATAAATTACAATATTTTACAATCCGTTACCTTAACGAAAACTGCTATAACTTTGCGATTTTAATGCATTATGTTTTAGTTGTATTTATCACGGGCTATAGCCACTAACATCCCTTACATTAAATATATAAATCCTTTTAAAATTTAATTGTCTAATTTTTTTAACCCTGATTTATATAAAAAACAAACATATCTTATCTAAAAAATATAATTTTAACATGATAAATGTTAGTATTTCCCATTTGTTCTTCTATTAACTTTATATAGTAAGAGAATAAATAGGCTAATTATAATTTATCAGAGATGAAAAAAATACTACTTTTTAGTTTGCTAACACTATCTATTTCGTGTAAAAAAAACAGGGACACTTCCTTTGAATCGCAAACCGTGCTACCCAAATCAGAATTACTCGAAAAAGCAACCACTTATTTTAAATCAATCAATTCCAAAGAGTACGAAGAAATCAATCCCAATGAGGCATTACTGGGAAAAATGCTTTATTTTGACAAACGTTTATCCAAAAAAGAAAACATCAGTTGCAACTCTTGTCATGACCTAAATACCTTTGGCGTAGACAACTTAGCCACTTCTCCTGGAGACAACGGTACTTTAGGTGCTCGAAACTCCCCTACTGTCTTTCACGCCTCTTTGCATCAAATGCAATTCTGGGATGGTCGTGCCAAAGACGTTGAAGAACAAGCTGGCGGCCCAATACTCAATCCAGTCGAACACAATATACCGAGCGAAGAATATTTGGTAAACAAATTAAAGCAAATCGATTTTTATCAGAAATGGTTTAGTAAAGTATATCCCGACAGTACTGACCCTATTACTTACAACAACATTACGAAAGCCATTGGTGCTTTTGAAAGAAAGTTAAATCCCCAGAGTCGTTTTGACGAATTTTTGGATGGTGATGAAACCGTTTTTAACGACCAAGAGAAAAGGGGCCTTTCGACATTTATAGATACCGGCTGCATCACTTGTCACAACGGAATCGCTATAGGTGGTCAAATCATGCAAAAATTTGGTGTCTATTCCGATTATTGGTCATTAACACAATGCGACAAAATAGATAACGGTTTGTTCGACCTTACCCAAAAAGAAGCTGATAAATATATCTTTAAGGTTCCCGGACTTAGAAATGTTGCTAAAACAGCACCTTATCTGCACGACGGTTCAATCGAATCATTAGAAAAAGTCATTCAAATCATGGCCAAAGCGCAAACCAATATCGACTTAAGTGCAGCGCAAATCAGTGATATTGCAGCTTTCCTTAAAACATTAACCGCTGATATCAGCGATGAGGACAAAAAATCTCCTCACGAAATTTAGGCCATATCAACTATGGCTATTCATCAATAGTGTTTACACTGCCTGCTATACGATATAGGCAGTGTAAACTATAGCTTAAAACCGTATTCGACTGCTTAAATATCGTATCATTGTTTATCTAAAATCTACTTTTTGCGTCCAAACGGTGTCATTACTCATGTATTTGGAGCGGGTAAGCAAACCTCTTAGTCCAAAACCTACACCTAGACAACGCGATACCCTATTTATTTTTCATAACACTTATTTAATCCCCTGGTTATAGAGATGAAATAAAGCTTACAAAAACACATTACAATCTTTTTTATGCGGCAATCCTTTCTTGAAAATCGACAAAAACCTTATCTTCGTCAATTATAATGTGAAATGATGCAAAACAATCTTCTTGAAACACCTATAGAATACTTAAAAGGCGTAGGTCCTACTCGAGGAGACTTACTCAAGAAAGAACTACAGATTTTTAAATACAAAGATTTACTGCATTGGTATCCCAATCGGTATATGGATAGAACCCGCTATTATAAAATCAATGAATTAATCCAAACTAGCAGTGAAGTTCAAATAGTAGGCAAAATCATTCACATTAAAACAGTTGGCCAACAGCGCGGCAAACGATTGGTAGCGACTTTCACAGACGGAACCGGACAAATTGAATTGGTTTGGTTTCAGGCGACAAAATACATACAGGATTCCCTCCAAATCAACACCCCTTACGTGGCATTCGGAAAAACCAATGTGTACAACAATACGTTTTCCATGCCTCATCCCGATTTGGAATTGGTTGAAGAACATAAAAAAAACTTACGCTCAGCCATGCAAGCGGTATATCCGTCAACAGAAAAACTCGTTCAACGCGGCATAACCAATCGCGTAGCTAATAAATTAATGCAACAGGTTTTTATTGAAGCTCATACCCTATTTGTTGATCAACTGCCGCTGTCATTAGTTGAGGAGCTCGATTTGATGAGTCGTAGCGAAGCCTTGTTTAACATACACTTTCCAAAAAACTCCGAAATGCTTGCCAAAGCGCAATTTCGCTTAAAATTTGAAGAATTGTATTTTATTCAATTGCAGTTATTAATAAAAAATGTTAGCCGTAAAAACAAAATAAAAGGATTTCCATTTGATCAAGTCGGTGTATTGTTTAACGATTTTTATCAAAATCACTTACCTTTTCCATTGACCAATGCACAAAAGAAGGTATTAAAAGAAATTCGAAACGACCTGGGCAATCCGGCACAAATGAACCGGCTTCTTCAAGGAGATGTGGGTTCTGGAAAAACCATAGTAGCCTTTATGAGTGCTTTACTAGCCTTGGACAACGGTTTTCAAGCTTGTATCGTTGCCCCCACCGAAATTTTAGCCAATCAACATTTTGTAGGTATTAGTGAATTGGCTGCCCCAATGGGCATTCATGTAAAATTGCTAACCGGATCGACTAAGATTGGGGAACGCAGGATTATTCACACCGATTTAGAATCTGGCGATTTGCAGATTCTTATCGGTACACACGCACTTTTTGAAGATAAAGTCAAATTTAAAAACTTGGGATTAGCCATTATCGACGAACAACATCGATTTGGTGTAGAGCAACGTTCCAAACTCTGGAAAAAAAACACCATTCCCCCTCATATATTAGTAATGACAGCTACCCCTATTCCCCGTACCTTGGCGATGAGCCTATACGGTGATTTAGACATATCCGTTATAGACGAGCTGCCACCTGGACGAAAACCCATACAAACCGTGCATCGTTTCGAAGGTAAACGCCTCAGTGTTTGGCGTTTTATAAAAGATGAAATCGCGAAAGGTCGTCAGATTTATATTGTTTATCCCTTAATACAGGAAAGTGAAACCCTGGATTATAAAAATTTAATGGAAGGTTACGAAGGAATCTCGAGAGATTTTCCATTACCGGAATACAGCATCAGTATAGTACACGGACAAATGACAGCTGCGGAGAAAGATCGAGAGATGGAACGCTTTGCTCAAGGGCAAACCAATATAATGGTAGCCACGACAGTAATTGAGGTAGGCGTTAACGTACCCAACGCCAGTGTGATGATTATAGAGAGTGCTGAGCGCTTTGGATTGTCGCAATTGCATCAGTTGCGCGGTAGAGTTGGTCGTGGAGCCGAACAGAGCTATTGTATCTTAATGACGGGTGCTAAATTGAGTAACGATTCAAAAATCAGAATGGAAACCATGTGTAGAACCAACGACGGTTTTGAAATTTCAGAAGTCGATTTAAAACTGCGTGGTCCAGGAGATTTGATGGGTAAACAGCAGAGTGGTGTTATGGCACTGCGTATAGCCGATTTGGTACGAGACCAAGATATACTGCAACTCGCACGTCATCATGCTATTATATTACTTAAAGCGGACCCTAAATTAGAGCAAGCCGAAAACCAACTTCTCAAAACACAGCTGATTGAACTATCTAAGAAAAGTTCGATTTGGAATTACATCAGTTAACATTACAATTAAAAAACCATAGGATTCTATACTCCTTACTAAAACGATTTACAGATGAAACTCATATTTGCATCGAATAACAAAAATAAAATAGCTGAAATCCGAAATCAGTTGCCTCCAACTATTGAAATTTTAAGTTTAGAAGATATCGGTTGTGTCATTGATATACCGGAAACTTCTGATACCATAGCGGGAAATGCTTTACAAAAAGCCGATTTTATCAAAAGACATTACGGATACGACTGTTTTGCAGACGATACCGGACTCGAAGTTGATGCATTAAACGGTGCACCAGGTGTATATTCTGCACGTTTTGCAGGTCCACAACGTAACGATTCGGACAATATCGACAAACTATTAAAAGACCTTGAGGGCCATACGGATAGAAAAGCTAACTTTAAAACAGTCATTGCATTACATGTAAACGGCCAACTCAAAATGTTTAGCGGTATAGTAGATGGAGAGATCACTCCTAAGCGCATCGGCAGTGATGGTTTTGGCTATGACCCTGTATTTAAGCCTCTTGGAATGAAAAAAACCTTTGCAGAAATGAGCATGACGGAAAAAAATCAAATGAGCCACCGCGGTAAGGCCGTTGCTGAATTAATTGCGTTTTTAAAAAGCCAATAATTTAGCTTCTATATAAATATTATATTAATAATAGTTTCAGATGTATTGTTTTTCGTCAAATTGCAGTATCTTTGTCGCTATTTTAAATTTTATATGAATAAATTCGAACAATTAGGATTAAATGAGTCGCTATTGCTGGCGATTAAAGATCTAGGATTTGAAAATCCGTCTGAAGTGCAGGAAAAAGCGATTCCCTTATTATTAGAAAAAAATACTGACATAGTTGCGTTAGCCCAAACTGGGACTGGGAAAACCGCAGCTTTTGGTTTTCCTCTAATTCAAAAAATCAACGTTGATGACAAGCAAACACAAGGTATCATTCTATCTCCAACGAGAGAATTATGCTTGCAAATTGCGAATGAAATCAAACAATACTCGAAATACGTAAAAGGTTTACACTCTGTAGCTGTTTATGGTGGTGCTAGTATTACAGAACAAGCCAGAGATGTAAAGAGAGGGGCGCAAATTATTATCGCCACTCCTGGAAGATTGCAAGACATGATTAATCGCGGTATGATTAACATTAAAAACATTCGGTTTTGTGTACTAGATGAGGCAGATGAAATGTTAAACATGGGATTCTATGAAGACATTACTTCTATTTTATCTGATACACCAGACGACAAAAACACTTGGTTATTTTCTGCAACCATGCCTATTGAGGTTTCAAGAATTGCAAAAGAGTTCATGACAGACCCGGTTGAGATAACTGTAGGTCATAAGAATCAAGGTTCCGCCAACATCAGCCATGAGTTTTTCTTGGTAGGAGCTAGAGATCGTTATGCAGCTTTGAAACGTTTAGCGGATGCTAATCCAGACATTTTTTCTGTTGTGTTTTGTAGAACAAAACGCGACACCCAAGCCATTGCCGAGAAATTGGTAGAAGATGGTTACAACGCGGCTGCTTTACATGGAGATTTATCTCAAGCACAACGCGACGGCGTAATGAAGTCATTCCGTGGTAAACAAATTCAAATGTTAGTAGCAACTGACGTTGCTGCTCGTGGTATTGACGTAGATGATATTACTCACGTAATCAACTACCAATTACCAGATGAGATTGAAACTTATACTCACCGTAGTGGAAGAACAGGACGTGCCGGAAAATCGGGTACTTCTTTAGTAATTATCACTAAAAGTGAATTGAGAAAAATTTCGCAAATTGAACGTATCATCAAACAAAAATTTGAAGAGAAACCAGTTCCTTCAGGTATTGAGATTTGTGAAGTTCAATTATTCCACTTAGCAAATAAGATTAAAGATGTAGAAGTAGATGCTGAAATCGAAACTTATCTTCCAGCTATTTACGAAGTGATGAAAGATCTTTCAAAAGAAGACGTAATTAAAAAAATGATTTCAGTTGAATTTAATCGTTTCTTAAATTACTACAAAAAAGCAAACAACATTTCTCAACAATCGTCATCTAATGACCGTGAGCGTAGCAGTCAATCTGCATCAAACTACACGGACAACGGATCATCGACTAGATTTTTTGTTAACTTAGGTACTAGAGATAATTTCGATTGGATGAGTCTTAAAGATTTCTTACGTGAAACTTTAGATTTAGGAAAAGACGATTTATTTAAAGTGGACGTTAAAGAAGGTTTCTCTTTCTTTAATACAGAAGCAGAACATTCTGACAAAGTAATGGACATTTTAAATGGATACCAACATGAAGGCCGTAAAGTCAATGTTGAGATTTCTAAAAATGAAGGTGGAAACTCAAGAGGTGGAAGTCCAAGAAGAGACCATAACGGTCGCAGCGGAGGCGGAGAACGCAGAAGTGGCGGCGGCGGTGGATTCCGTTCATCTAATGGTGGTGGTGAAAGAAGATCATCTTCTTCTTCATCTAGAGGAGGTTTTTCTTCTGATAGAGATCGTCAACCTAGAAACGAAAGAAGCAGCAGTAGCAGTAGCGGAAGAAGATCGGATAGTGGAAGCAGCACCGGTGGTGGCTTCGCTAGAAGACCTCGTAGAAGTTAATTGTTAATATTTACAAAATAATACTCAAAACTGTAAAATATCCATTATTTTAGAGCAATCTTTTATAACATGCGATATTTTACAGTTTTTTTATTTTTAGTCGTTACCACAGCCACTAGTTTTGCTCAACAAAAAGCAATTATTAAAGGTACGGTACTCAACGACATTTCCTTTCTTCCCGTTGAAGATGTGAACGTTATCAACTTGACCAAGGTTAAAGGTACAACCACCGCTTCGGATGGTTCCTTTAAAATTGAGGCAGCACTTAATGATTCGATTCACTTTTCATATCCGGGATATATCTCCATAAAAATTCGCGTGACCAACGATTGGTTGAACGACGATCGCTTAAAAGTTTATTTGACCGAGAAATCGATTGAAATGAATGAGATTGTTATCAAACGATACAAACTTACCGGTTTTCTAGAAGCAGATACCAAGTTGATTGCTCTAAATGAGAAAATGGACTTTAACCGTTTTAGACGAAACAACGAACAACCTTACTTTACCTCTACTATTGGTACTTTCTTTAGTCCAGTAGATGCGGTTTATAATTTGTTTAAAGGCAAGTCGTCAAACCTCAAAAAAATTAGTGCCATTAAAGAAGATCAAAACATGATTGCCCTATTGCAATCCCGTTATGATCGCGAAACGATTTGTGGACTTTTAGGTATCTCTAAGGACGATATTGTTAAAACCTTACAAGGTTGTAACAATTCCGATCAGTTTATCTATACAGCTACAGACTATCAAATTTACATAGCCTTAAACGAGTGTTATGATCAAGCCCGGGTTTTATCAAAATCTAAATCTAGTGCATCCCTTTAATTAAGGATGCATTTTTTTTTTGCAATTCTTTTAGACAGCCCTGTTTTAGTTTGAAAATAACCATATTTTTGTACAGACAAACACCACATCCATTATTAACACCTAATCAATACCGCATAAGAATGAATATCATTTTAAAAAAAGCTACAATCATTGATTCCGAAAGCCCCTTTCACCTTCAAATAGCCGATGTTCAAATTCAAGACAACCAAATTATTGCTATAGACAAAAACATCACGGCTAGCGACTTCACTGAAATAGAACTCGAAAACTTACACCTTTCACCAGGTTGGATGGACAGTTCCGTATCACTCGGTGAACCGGGTTATGAAGAAAGAGAAACCCTACAGCACGGTATATCCGTTGCAGCCAAAAGTGGGTTTACACATATTGCGCTACAACCCAATACCAATCCGGTGACCGACAGTCAAAGCATTGTAAGCTTTATCAAACAAAAAGCCGTAGGAGCAGCAACAACGGTTTATCCGATTGGCGCCCTAACCAAAAAGGCAGAAGGTTTGGATATGGCTGAGTTATTCGATATGCAAAATGCTGGAGCCGTTGCGTTTGGTGATTATAATAAGTCGCAAAAAAATAGCAATCTCCTAAAAATAGCACTGCAATACGCACAAGATTTCGACGCATTAATCATCGCCTATTCCCAAGATCAAGACATCAAAGGAAATGGTGTGGTACACGAAGGAGATGTGAGTATTCAATTGGGATTAAAGGGAATCCCTGCCTTGGCAGAGGAATTGCAAATAGCCCGTAATCTCTATATATTAGAATATACAGGAGGAAAAATGCATATCCCAACTGTTTCTACCAAAAATGGTGTACAATTAATTCGCGAAGCAAAAGCAAAAGGTTTAAAAGTTACTTGTAGCGCTACCGCACACCACTTAGTCTTAAACGACGAAGTTTTAAAGGGCTTTGACACACTGTACAAGGTTACACCTCCCCTACGCGATGAAACACACAGAAAGGCTTTGCTTGAAGCGGTAATCGATGGTACTATTGATTGCATCACATCGGATCATAATCCTTTAGATATCGAACACAAAAAATTGGAATTTGACAACGCCAGTAACGGAAGCATCGGTTTAGAAAGCATCTTTGGCGCTTTGATGACGGTTTTACCTCTTGCTGTTGTCGTTCAAAAACTAACCGCTGCAAAAAACATCTTTAAAATTCCAAATAACCGAATAGCCGTAGGCGAAACCGCTTGTTTAACTTTGTTTACACCATCGGAAACCCATACTTTCAGTGCGGAAAGTATTTTATCCAAATCCAAAAATGCTATATTCCTAAATCAACCCATGCAAGGGCGCGTTTATGGAATATATAACCAAAATCAATTAATTTTAAAATAAATTGGAAACAAAAAAATCACCTATTGAAGGAAAGACAACCGCTGTTATAGCTCACTTTACGATTATCGGAGCCATCATAGCGATTTTTATGAATCAGGAACCCCGGAGTACATTTGCCGGTTTCTATATTAAGCAAGCTTTTGGAATCCATATTATTTTTTATGCATTGGCCTACTTTATAGGTTATTTTGATAGCTGGATGATTTCTAGTGCGTTCTTCTTGTTTATCTTTATTTTTTGGACCTATAGTTTTTTAGGAGTAGTTCAAGGTATCTATCATACCGTTCCTTTTTTAGGTCCTAAATTTCAAGTTTGGTTTAAAAATTTATCCGCATAATTATGAATACTTCTCTGTTTTATTTGGTTCGCGAACCCGAAATTATTTTAGATAAAAATCCTATGCTGTTATTACTTCACGGTTATGGCAGTAATGAGGAAGATTTATTTTCCTTTGCTTCTGAATTACCAAAAACGCATTATGTGATTTCTGTAAGAGCCCCCTACCCCATGCCTCCCTATGGAAATGCTTGGTATGCCATTAATTTTGACGCCGATCAAAACAAATTTTCAGACGACCAACAAGCCATTAGTTCTCGCGATTTAATCGTGAAATTCATCGACGAGATGATTGCTAAATACCCGATTGACGCTCAAAAAGTTAGCCTAATTGGTTTTAGCCAAGGCGCTATTTTAAGTTATGCCGTATCCTTAACTTATCCTGAAAAAATCGATAAAACCATTGCTTTAAGCGGGTATTTTAATCCAAATATAGTAGCTCCAGATTATAGAACTAACGATTTATCAAAATTGCAATTTTTTGTTTCGCACGGCTCAGTTGACCAAGTAGTACCCGTAGAATGGGCACGAAAAACTCCGGCTGTACTTGAAAGCTTAAACATTCCATTTGAATATAAAGAATACCCCGTTGGACATGGTGTAGCACCGCAAAACTTTAAGGATTTACTTCAATTTATACTTAAAGACTAAGGCTAGCCTTGCTTAACATACATATTTTAAGAGATGCAACCATCGTTTTATACTTTTTATAACGATGGTTTTTCTTTTATACCAAAGCGGTTATTGCCCGGGTCTGGACTAATGAATTAAAAACACTTACTCACAGTGCAGTCACAGATAAGCTCCCTTTTTCAACGCGGTTTTTCAAAATAATAAACTACTTTTGACCGGTATATAAAGCTCATAAAAGATGATAAAATCCATTTCGCTACTTTCCATGAATGAGCTTATCGAGCAATTCACGACTATTGTAAAAACAAAAGATTATTTTATTTTTGACACCAACCACAACAATTTATCCCTAAAACTCGAATCCTATTATAAAGCCGACTATTTTGGAGTAATTATGGTGATGGAAGGATCCTGTGATTATAATATTGGCGTTGAAGAAACGGCTTATCATCTTTCCAAAGGAGATATTCTATTTTGTGTACCTTCCGAAATTTTCAGAGTGAACGCTATATCCGATGATTATAATGCCAAACAGATTTTCTTTTCCGTGGATTATATTTCGGTCGCGGGATACAACTATAAATCCAACGACATACTCAAAAGCCTGTCGAATAACCCCTCCAATGTAATTCAACAGAAAGAATCCCTGTTTAGAAGGCTTCTATTTCATATCCAAGAACTTCAACAACTCAATAAACCGGAGACCACTCACTACTATTTTGCAGAAATGATTTGGCATCATTTTTCACTGATGATTTACGAAATAAACAATTATTTTAAAGAAACCAACCTTGCGCCAAATACCTCTCGTGAAGAGGAACTCACTACAGCATTTTTCTCCTTAGTCCGAACGCATTTTAAGGAGCACCACGATGTACAATTTTATGCCGACCAGTTATTTGTTACCAGAAAGTACCTCAGTCGTATTATTAAAAAAACCATGTCGCAAACACCCCGCGATATCATCAATCAAGTATTGCTAATTGAGGCTAAACTATTACTTAAAAACACCGCAATAAGCATCAATGAAGTTACGGTTATATTGAATTTTTCTAACCAGGCAGTTTTCAGTAAGTTTTTTAAAAAACACTCGGGAAAAACTCCGTCATTGTACAAAAAAAACGACCTTTTTTAACCCGGTCTTTTTGGGCATATCTCATCTATTTTACACGTTCCACAGTCTTACATATACCATAATACAAAGAAAAAAGTCTCAATTACTTTAAGCGACTTATAGACAAATTTTAGCGACTTATGAGTTTTTCATGCGGTTTTATATAATCGAAATTTGCCATCGATTAAATAATCACTAAAGCAAAAAACGATGAATCGCTTCTCTACTTTTAAGTCCGCTGGACTTATTTTCACCTTGCTTCTTCTAGCGGGATGTACTAAAAATCAAATCAAACAAACCTACGAAGGTGCTGTTCCAGAACTTCCGGTTGAAGTTGTCAGACAAGACACTGCTGTACTAACACAAACCTATGCTGCTAGTTTGGAAGGAGTGACCAATGTAGAGATCCGACCTCAGGTGTCGGGTTATCTCAAAAAAATTCTTATAGATGAAGGATCCTACGTAAAAGCAGGGCAAATTCTCTTTCAAATCGAAAACAGTGTTTACAGAGAACAATACAACAACAGTTTAGCAAACTTAACTACTGCAAAGATTGATTTGGATCGAAAAAAGGAATTACTGAAGAGTAAAATTGTATCAGACTTGCAAGTGCAGCAAGCCGAAGCGACCTATAAGGGAGCCTTATCACAAGCCGAATTGTCTAAGATAAATTTGAATTTCTGTACGATCAAAGCGCCTGTTAGCGGCTATATCAGTAGAATACCCTTCCGCTTGGGAAGTTTAATTACACCAACTACCCCAGACCCTTTAACATTTCTAACTGACATCAGTAAGATCAACGCCTATTTTAGTTTAAGCGAGGGAGAATATATTCGATTTCAAAATCAATATGAAGGAAATACCCAAGAACAAAAACTGACCAACATAGCTGCCGTTAAACTGTTAATTGCAGACGGTCAAGAGTACGAACTTCCCGGTAAGATTGACGCGATTGACGGACAATTTAATAAAACCACCGGTTCCATCATCCTTCGAGCCAAATTTGACAACCCCAAATCGCTATTAAGAAGTGGCAATACTGGCAAAATAGTAATGACTCAAAAGTATAACGATGTGATACTGATACCGATCGCATCGACGCTGTTTATGCAAGATAAAGTATTTGTATTCTCTGTAGATGAACATAGTAATGCAGTGCAGCTACCTATTGAAGTAGCGGGAAAATCGGGCAATAACTATATTGTTTCCGGTGGAATTAAAGCGGGTGATACATATATAATCAGCGGATTTGAAAGACTACAACCGGGTAGTCCGATTTTACAAAAAACAGCAACTCAAGAGATTAAAACCACCAAATAAAGCGATAAAAAATGTTAAAAACTATTATAAAAAGGCCTGTACTGGCCACGGTTATTTCTGTGCTTTTAGTTATACTAGGTATCGTCGGTATGCTGAGTTTGCCCATCACCAAATTTCCAGATATCGCCCCTCCTACCGTATCGGTTATGGCTACTTACCCTGGAGCAAATGCCGAAACCTTAGCCAGATCTGTTGCACCTCCTTTAGAAAACGCCATTAACGGTGTTGAAAATATGGATTACATCACCTCCGTATCCAGTAATGACGGAACACTGACCATAACTGTTATTTTTAAATTGGGTACCGATCCCGACCAAGCCGCTATCAACGTACAAAACAGAGTGGCTCAAGTCACTAATCAATTACCCGTTGAAGTAATTCAAGCCGGGATTACTACCTTAAAAAGACAAAACAGCATGATTGCTATGGTAACCCTCACTAGTGAAGACGGTAGCATAGACGACCTCTTTCTAGAAAATTATGCCAAAATCAATATACTACCAGAACTTAAAAGGATAGCAGGGGTTGGAGATGCTATGGTCTATGGAAACAAAGATTATTCGATGCGAATATGGTTAGATCCGATAAAGCTTAACGCTTACAACCTCACTCCTGCCGATATTTCGACAGCGATACAATCTCAAAACTTAGAAGCTGCTCCAGGAAGATTTGGAGAACGCAGCACAGAATCGTTGGAGTATGTGATGCGATATAAAGGTAAATTTACGGAATCACACGAATATGAGAACATCGTAGTTAGAGCGTTAAACGACGGCTCCATGCTCCGTTTAAAAGATGTTGCTACTGTTGAATTCGGCGCTTACAGTTATAGCGTTTCCTCTAAATCGGATAAAAAACCAGCCGTAACTATGGCGGTATTTCAGATGTCGGGCTCCAATGCCAATGAAGTTCAAATTGCACTACAGGAACGCATGTTACAGTTATCGAAATCTTTTCCCAACAAAATGGTCTATCAAATTCCTTTTACAACAAAAGAATCCCTAGACCAATCCATCAATCAAGTAATCACTACATTGATTGAAGCTTTTATACTCGTTTTTCTTGTGGTTTATATTTTTCTTCAAGATTTTCGTTCTACTTTAATACCGGCTATAGCTGTTCCCGTATCGATTTTGGGTACTTTTTTCTTTATCCACCTGCTGGGGTTTTCCATCAATATATTAACCCTTTTTGCCTTGGTATTGGCTATTGGAATTGTAGTTGATGATGCTATAGTAGTGGTCGAAGCGGTACACGCCAAGATGGAAAAACGCAAACTCAATGCCCGAGCAGCAACCATGTCTGCGATGAACGAAATCTCTGGAGCTATAGTTTCCATCACCTTAGTTATGTCTGCGGTTTTTGTGCCGGTAGCTTTTATGCAAGGTTCGGTTGGTTTGTTTTACCAACAATTTGCCCTTACCCTAGCTATCGCCATTATTATTTCAGCGATAAATGCCTTAACACTAAGCCCTGCGTTATGTGCTTTGCTTTTAAAACACCAACACATTGAAGGAAATACGCCACTAAAAACGAGCTTTAAACAGCGCTTTTTTATAGGTTTTAATGCTGCTTTTAATAAATTGACCTTTAGATACGGCAAATCCGTGTTATTCCTCATTAAGAAAAAATGGATCGCTTATGCGTTGATTGCTCTTTTTGGAGGTTTGTTCGCTTGGATGGCAATCACCACCCCAACGGCTTTTATTCCCGATGAAGATCAAAGTTTTATTATTGTTACTGCCAACCTAGCACCCGGTGCATCTAAAGACAGAACGACTACGGTAATTGGTGACACTGAAAACAAACTGGTTTCTCATCCCGCCATAGAAAACGTCATATCGGTTGACGGGCTTAACCTGTTTAGCGGTTCCATGTCGTCGTCGTCAGCGACCTTTTTTATAAAACTTAAGAAAATCGATGAACGCGGTGAAATCAAGAAAATCGATGATTTAATCGGACAGTTAACAGCTGCACTATCCGATGATAAAAGAGCGAACTTTCTCGTATTAAATTCCCCTACAGTAGACGGTTTTGGCAATACTAGCGGAATGGAATTGGTATTACAAGACAGAAATAACGGCCAATTGCAACAACTAGGTCAGGCTTCCTATGCGATGATGGGTGCCCTGATGCAACGACCTGAAGTCGCAGTAGCTTTTACCACCTTTGACGCTTCGTACCCGCAATTTGAAGTATTGGTCGATGAGACAAAAGCAGCTCAATTGGGAATAACCGTCGCAGCTGTTATGAGTGCTATGCAAGGATATTACGGCAGTATACAGTCGTCGGATTTCAATCGCTTTGGAAAATACTATAGAGTATTGGTACAAGCAACCCCTGAAATGCGCAAAGACAAAGAATCGCTCCGTGCGATTTTCGTTAAAAATTCAAAAAACGAAATGGTTCCCATCAACACCTTAGTCACCCTAAAACAGACAACGGGAGCCGAGGTTGTCGATCGATTTAATTTATATAATTCTTCGAATCTAACCGTAATGCCTGCCCCTGGATATAGCACGGGTCAAGCCATGTCCGCTATAGAAGAGGTTAGCCAACAAGTATTACCAGCAGGTTATACTCATGATTATAAAGGAATGAGCCGCGAAGAAAGTAAATCAGGAGCCCAATCGACTTTAATATTCGCCTTGTGCATCTTATTTGTCTACTTTTTATTAGCAGCACAATACGAGAGTTATATTTTACCATTCTCGGTACTGATAGCCATTCCAATAGGTTTAAGCGGGGTCTTTATAGGGATAACATTTGCCGAGATCTCCAATAATATATATGTACAAATAGCGATGATTATGCTCATTGGATTATTGGCTAAAAACGGTATTTTGATTGTGGAATTTGCTATTCAAAGGCGGCGTTCCGGCAAAAGTATTGTCGCTGCTGCTGTCGAGGGAGCCAAAGCGCGTTTACGACCTATATTGATGACTTCACTAGCTTTTTTAGCTGGATTAACACCCTTGCTTTTTGTTACAGGTCCTTCGGCTTTAGGGAATCATTCGATCGGTTATGCCGCCATTTTCGGAATGTTGTTTGGAACTATTTTAGGTCTTTTTATCACTCCTATACTATTTGTGATATTTCAGCATATCAACGAAAAAATAAGCGGAAAAGCAGTAACCGCTGAAGATTGGGAATATTAATTCAAAATAAACATTTAAGATGAAATCTATTATCAATACGTTAAAACTGACGGCAGCCCTAAGTACGGGAATTATCATGCTCTCCTGCTCCGTGCAAAAACACCAACCGCTGGAACCTCACTTTCCCCAATCGTTTAGAACCCATAGTCCCCAAAGCGACAGTATGAGTATAGCGCCCATTCACTATAAGGATTTCTTTAAGGATACGGTACTTGTAGCCTTGATTGACAAGGCTGTAAAACAAAATAACGACTTCCAATTAGCCTTAAAGCAAATTGAATTTGCTTCGATGACTTATAAACAATCGAAATGGGGAAATTTACCAAAAATCGACGCAACAATAGGAAGCGCGAGTATTAATCGTCCAGCAGAAAACAACAGTGGTCCGTCCAACGGAAAAAAATACCAGGAAGACTACAACAGTACGGTAAACATTTCGTGGGAAGCCGATATATGGGGAAAAATTAGTGGTATTAAAGAACAGACACTGGCCGATTACCTCATTACACAAGAGGCAGCCAAAGCCGTTAAAACCCGGCTGGTTTCGGAAGTAGCTACTGGTTATTACAACCTCTTAATGCTCGATAAACAATTGGAAATATCTCAAGAAAATTTATCTTTTGCAAAGCAAACAAACGAGATACTACAGAAACAATACAAATTGGGCATGATCAATTCGCTAGCCGTTCAACAGCAAGAAATGGCTATAGAACAAATAGTAAAAACAATACCTGCCATTGAAAATGCCATCAGCGTACAAGAAAACAGTTTAAGTGCTCTTAGCGGTTCCATGCCCGATATAGTAGAGCGAAAAACAGGTTTGGATCAAGTACATCATCCGGAAAGTCTAGCAAGCGGAATTCCCGCTGAATTGCTGAGTAATCGACCGGATGTAAAAAGTGGCGAACTGAATTTTAAAAAGAGTATAGCCTCGATTCACATTGCTAAAGTGAGTATGTATCCAAGCCTAAATATTACAGCGCAAGGTGGCTTAAATGCATTAAAAACTAGCAATTGGTTTACGCTACCCGGTTCGCTATTTGGAATAGCTACTGCGTCGCTTACACAGCCTATTCTAAATGGAAAACAACTTAAAACACAATACGAACAGGCAAAGATTAACTCGGAAATGGCGGAGATACAATTCAAGCAATCGGTATTAAATGCTGTTAGTGAAGTTTCTGACGCGTTAGTAGCTATCGAGAAACTCGAACAACAACAAAAAATCGGAGAAAGTTTGGTTGAAAAAGCTACCAAAGTTGTTAGCAATTCCGTTACCTTATATCAGTACGCTGAAGCAACCTATTTGGAAGTGCTGTTAGCGCAATCCAACAAACTGCAGTCTGAACTGGATTTAGCTGCAATCAAAACACAGCGTCTCAACGCCATTACAACCTTATACCGAGCCTTAGGCGGTGGTGTGCAGTAAATGAACGAGTAGGTCAATCGGTTACTTTCTTTAAAAGTAACCGATTACTACTATATAAAAACAACTTAAATCATGACAAATCGCAAAGAAAGAGAAGGTATTATATTGATTCCAGATTTTAGTGGATTCACTGAATTTGTGTTTGCTACCAAAATACATACTGGAGAATATATCATAAAGCAATTGCTCTTAACCCTTATAGACGCTAATAAAAAACATTTTTATATCTCTGAGATTGAAGGCGATGCCATACTTTTTTATAAGTATAGTAAAACACCTAGTTTTGATAGTGTTATGGAAGTTTTAAAAAGAATGTTGTATTCTTTTAATCAAAAATTGATTGAATTGGAATTAGCCCTTGACACTAAGATAAATATGTCGCTAAAATTCATTGTCCATCATGGTGATTTTTCGAGATATACAATAAAATATTTCAACAAACTTTACGGAAAACCCGTAATAGAAGCTCACAAACTACTAAAAAACGATTATACTGAAAAGGGGTCCTATATATTTCTAACGGATTCCTTTTTAAATGCTTCAAAAAGTCCAAAATTAAGTCCCCTTAGCAACACGCTCAACATACCCAAGGTTGGTATTATTTATTATCCGACTTTTGAAGAACTACTTTTAACTGATCTAGAAAAAAGGACTAAGTCAATTGAATTCGAGAAATAAGTCATAAAAAAAGCGTTCTTTCGAACGCTTTTTTTATGATATTGATTTTTTTATTCATCGTCTATTTGATCGCTCCCCGTAATCTTCAAATCAACGGCCTTGGCTGCTGTAAATTTTAAAACACCACGATGTTTTAATTCCCAATCTTTCCGCGTATCCAATTCCCAATTTTCATTGCCGTATATTCCGGTTGTCGCTTTTTCATTTAGCAAGATACTCTTCTCTTGATAAGGCAAGAAAATTTCCGCCTTAGTCTTTTCTGAGTTAAAAACTACAAAACCGCTTACATCATTATCTTCGAGTTCATTCTCTTCCGGATTGCCCTCTTCAATATTGATTGGATTTAATCGAAACCCTTCTTCAAATACTCGAATACAGTCGTTTCTCAGCTCACTCCAACGGTATCCTGCGCTAATAGCGCATCCGTTTGAATCCAAATCAGATCCTAAAACCACCTTTTCCTTAGCGGGAAATACGGGTTCAGACTTCTCGTCTTTTTTAAAAATAAAATCGCAAGACGAGAATAGGAAAACACTAAAAAATAAATAAATTATAGTTTTCATCGCATTTATAAAATTCAAATATACCAATTAATTAGTTGGTGAAGTATATAAAACGGTTTCAATAGTGTTAAATTCCGTAGGACCTTCGCCTTTAAAAAAGTACTTAATCAACACTTCTCCATGTAACTTACCCGAGTAAAAGTCGGCAATAATCCAACGGTGATTAATGACTTTGGCTTTGTTTAGAATAAATTTATTACCATCAACAGGAGCATAAGGAATTAAAGGGTTTCCATTGGGTTGGTGATTTAACGCCATCAACTCTGCTTCTACTTTTCCCATGACTTCATCGAAATCATAGTCTTTAAAATAGTCTTGAGCCTCTTCATTTTGAACGATGGAAAAATAATTGGCATCCATCAAATTTTGCTCACCTAATTTTAAAGAATCGCGAACTATATCAATTCGCTTGTGCGCAATGTCCAATTCTTTCTCTTTGCCCTCATAAATCTTATTGGCATTGACATATTGGTAAATATTGAATAACATCGAGAAAACAAAAAGGTAAAAAAAGATCTTTTTCATATTTGGGTGTTTGTTGTTGTTTTTTAAAAGCCTATTAGATTATTAAAACAGCATTAGGGGAACTCCGTCATCTCAAGCTGCAAATTATCGTGCGCCAAATATACGTTTTTCGGTAAATCTTGTTGTATTTTTTCGTGAAAACCTAATTCATAACCTATATGAGTTATATAGGCCTTTTCCGGATTGACTTTGGCAATAAAAGCCAAAGCTTCTTCTAGATTGTGGTGTGTGGGATGCGGATTGATACGCAAAGCATTAATTACCAGTATTTTTATGTTTCTGAGTTTTTCCCATTCGCTATCCGGTATATATTTCGCATCGGTTATATATACAAAATCGTCAAAACGGTACCCTAGTATCGACAAATCGCCATGTAAAATCTCAATGGGTACTATCTTTTGCCCCCCAATAACCAAATCGCTATTGCTGTCAATTATATAGGGCTGTACAGCAGGTGCTCCTGGGTAACGATTTTCTGTAGCGAAAACATAGTCAAAACGACGTTTTAAACTATCCATTACACGCTGCAACGCATAAACAGGCATTCGTCCCATTTGAAAACAAAATGGTCTTATATCGTCTAAACCGGCTGTGTGATCGGCATGCTCGTGGGTATAGAGTATCACATCAATACGCTGGCAATTTGAAACCAACATTTGTTGTCTAAAATCCGGACCGCAATCGATCAAAATACTCAATCCCCGCCAGCTTATCCATATAGAAGTTCGCAATCGTTTATCGCGCATATCCGAACTTAGACAAACGGGGTCCTTACTTCCAATAACTGGAATTCCTTGAGAAGTTCCGGTGCCTAAAAAATATATTCTCACTGCTTTCGATTTTTACAAAAATAGGGTTTTATCTTTTTTTAAACTGTATAATTTACTACGTTTGTTATTATTAAAATAGTCTATGAAAAATTTCGCCGAAGATTTGGTACTTGAAGGGGACAGAATTATTGAACATCAGCCAGCTATATCCGATAAAGCACTGCGTATCAACCTCAATAAGAATATTTACGGAACTTTTGCAGAAATTGGAGCCGGGCAAGAAACGGTGCGCCACTTTTTTAGAGCAGGAGGTTCTTCGAGAACCATTGCCAAAGCGATGTCTGCTTATGATAAAGATTTTAGCGATGCTATTTATACCGTTGAAAACGACGGTCGTTATGTTACAGAAAGCCGCCTAAAGAAAATGTTGATTCACGAAACCGATTTGATCGAAGATCGAATCGATCGTAATAGTCATCCGAGCAAAACTTTTTTTAGTTATGCCAATACCGTAGCCACTATTGATTTTGCCAAAAGTTTTAAAGGTCATGGATGGGTAGGTATTCGCTTTCAATCCAAACCCGATGAAGCCTATAGTGAGATCATTTTACACATACAATTCAAAGAAACCGATTCCAAACTTCAACAAGAAACCTTGGGAATACTCGGAGTTAATTTAATATATGGAGCATACTATCAACACAACGAGCCTAAAAACTTAATTCGCAAATTATACGACCATATTGATAAAGATCAAATTGAAATTGACAGTATCAATTTTTCCGGACCGTTATTTAAAAACGTTGACAATCGATTGATGAGTTTACAATTGGTCAAAAACGGCATGACCGATGCCGTTATGTTTGGTCCAGATGGTCAAAGCAAATTACCCGCTACCGCTCTTTATAGAAAAAACATTTTGGCTTTGCGAGGCAGTTTTAGACCCGTTACCGTTGTCAATATGAATATGTACGAGAAATCGTTAAAAATGTTTGTCGATGAAAACCAATTGGATCGAGATGAAACCTTAGTCGTTTTTGAAATGACACTTTCCAACTTATTGATGGAGGGAGAAATTGACGAAGTTGACTTCTTACACCGTGCCGAATTACTTTGTTCTTTAGGACAAACGGTTTTGATTTCCAATTTCCAAGAGTATTATAAAGTGGTTGAATATTTTTCTCAATATACCAAAGAGAAAATCGGTTTAACCATGGGCGTTAGTTCGATACTGAATATTTTTGACGAGAAGTATTACACCCATTTACACGGTGGTATACTCGAAGGATTGGGTAAATTGTTTTACCGCGATTTGAAAGTATATCTCTATCCGATGAAAGATGAACAACAACAAATTGTAACTTCACAGAATCTAAAAGTGGACTTGCATATCAAAGAATTGTACAAATATTTCAAAAAGGCTGGAAAAATTGTTGATATCACCAATTATGAAGAAAAGAATTTAAGTATTTTTTCTCGAGAAATTTACCGATTGATACACGAACAACAAACAGGCTGGGAAACTGCTCTTCCCGAGGGAATTGCAAACGAAATTAAAACTAAAAAACTATTTGGTTATAAAGATTTGTAAGTTACTATAAAAACAGATAAAGCCTCACTCTTAATTCGAAAGTGAGGCATTATTGTAGTAAAAAACCTTGTCATTATACCAAGGAATTTAAAACTTAGCCGCTTAAAGCTAAAGAATATTCTATATCAAGAATTTAAAATCTGATCAGCGTGTTCCTTCGTTTTCACTTTAGTGATGATGTCAGCTATCACCCCTTTTTCGTCGATTACAAAAGTGGTTCTATGGATACCATCGTAGGTTTTACCCATAAATTTCTTAGGCCCCCATACGCCAAAAGCCTCGATAATAGATTTATTTTCGTCTGCCAATAACGGAAAAGGCAATTCGTTTTTTTCCTTAAACTTGGCTTGTTTCGATTCGGAATCTGCACTAACTCCTAAAATTTCAAAACCCTGTGCTTGGAAACGTTCATAATTATCGCGTAAGTTACACGCTTCAACCGTACAACCTGGAGTACTGGCTTTTGGATAAAAAAACACTACTAATTTTTTCCCTGTAAAGTCACTCAACTCATGAGTCTTTCCCTCTTGATCTATCCCCTTAAAGTCGGGTGCTTTATCGCCTATTTTCAATGTAGTCATGGTCTGTTTTTTTATCAAAATTAGCAAAAGTATAGGAATTAAGCTACTTTTAGCATTGATTATAACTTCTTATCTTCGTAAAAAAAATTTCATGACTAAAGCCGAAAAAGTTCAGTTTGTTTTAGACACACTAGATGCAGTCTATCCTGAAATTCCCATCCCTCTTGACCACAAGGACCCTTATACCCTATTGATTGCCGTATTGTTGTCCGCTCAATGTACGGATGTGCGTGTGAATCTCACCACTCCTGCCCTGTTTGCCAAAGCGGATAACCCCTACGATATGATTAAACTAAGCGTAGAAGAAATAAGAGACATCATACGTCCCTGCGGACTTTCTCCAATGAAATCTAAAGGTATACACGGATTATCGCATATTTTAATAGACAAACACGAGGGTCAAGTACCTCAAAATTTCCCGGATTTAGAAGAATTACCCGCTGTAGGTCATAAGACAGCCAGTGTGGTAATGGCACAAGCATTTGATATTCCTACTTTTCCTGTGGACACACATATTCATCGGTTGATGTACCGCTGGAATTTATCCAATGGCACCACAGTACAACAAACAGAAAAGGATGCTAAACGATTGTTTCCCCAAGAAGAATGGAATCGGTTACACTTACAAATGGTCTGGTATGGTCGCGAATATTCTCCCGCCAGAGGATGGAATTTGGACCTAGACATTATCACCAAAGTAATCGGTAGAAAGTCTGTAATCGATGCGTATAACAAAAAAGCCCTTAAAAAATAGTTTAAGGGCTTTTTCTGCTTATTAATTACGTACTAGTTAAGCAATATTTTTATTTGTAAATTATTTACACTAAGCACATTAAGTGCTTTTGAATATTTAAGCAGAAAATCCACTGTTTCTTTTTTAGGAACCTTCATTTCAAATCGATTGATCTTTTTAGAGTAACTTTTTGCCATATATGTATTTGTTAGTTTCCATAATAACGCAAAGCCTAATCTTTTATTATAGAAAATTTCAAATACTTAATCGTGTAGTACTAATTTTCTTTGTTCAATCATTTTTCTAATGTTCATCAAGGCATACCGCATTCTACCTAAAGCCGTATTGATACTAACATCGGTAATGACAGCAATTTCTTTAAAGCTTAAGTCCTGATAGATCCTCATAATCAAAACTTCTTTCTGGTCATCAGGTAATTCATCTATCAAATTTTTTAAATCCAATTCTTTCTGAACGCTGATCATCTGATGTTCCATATTGGGATTACTGTCGGTAATAAGCGAAAAAATGGAAAACTCACCATGCTCTCTTTGCATAGGCATTTTCTTTATTTTCCTAAAATGATCAATAACCAAATTATGCGCAATACGTGTAACCCACGGTAGAAACTTACCCTCTTCGTTGTATTTTTTAGTTTTTAAGGTATGAATAACTTTGATAAAGGTTTCCTGAAACACATCTTCTGTCGTGTCTCGATCTCCTAATTTGGAATAGATAAAACCGTAAATTTTAGATTGATGTCTGAGAATCAAAACCTCAAGAGACTTTTCATCACCACCTATATATTGCTGAATCAATGAGGAATCAGGCATATTGAGATATCCCATAATAATACTTTTAAAATATTTATTTTCGAAATTTTTATAAAGTACTTTTGTGCAATAGGCTATTTTGGTTTTTTTAGATTTCCCAAATATATGTTATTTTTTTTGAAACAGTTAGTATTAATTAATTTTTTTTATGTATTGTTTAGATAGGCCCACTACCACAACCAAAACAAAACACTCCTACCTACCATAAATACTTACGGAAGTATCCGTTTTAAAAAATATTAAAGTTGCAATAAGGCTTGTCATTTCGACCTCCAGTCTAGATAAATTAAAACAATAAGAGATTAGGTAAACAAACCAACGACTTTTCCTCTATTTTAGTAAATGCTTTGCATAAGAAATCGAGCTATTTCTCGCAAAAGTGGTGTTTTATATTCAAATGGGTATCAATATAAATTCAATTAATTTCAACCCAAATTAATAAATGATTACCTTTGTCCATTACTGTAAATTTTTATGGAAAAAATAGATTATTCTAAAATAGACCCCAAGAAAAACATTATAATTAAAGGGGCTCAGCTTCATAATTTAAAAAATATTGATGTCGTTATCCCAAGAAATCAATTTGTGGTTATTACGGGATTATCGGGATCTGGGAAGTCCAGTTTGGCCTTTGATACTTTGTATGCAGAAGGGCAACGTCGTTATGTGGAAAGTTTATCGGCTTATGCACGTCAGTTTTTAGGTAGAATCGACAAACCCAAAGTAGAATATATCAAGGGTATTGCTCCAGCTATCGCTATAGAACAAAAAGTAAATACGACCAATGCGCGTTCAACTGTTGGTACCTCTACAGAAATATATGATTACTTAAAATTACTATACGCTAGAATTGGTAAAACCTATTCTCCAGTTTCTGGAGAAGTGGTCAAAAAAGATACGGTAAGCGACGTTATAAAAACGGTAGAACAATTTGAAATCGGTTCTAAATGGCTGCTTTTAACGCCTGTCATAGTTGAAGAAGGACGTAGTTTAGAAGACAAACTAACGGTTTTATTGCAACAAGGTTTTGCTAGAGTATCGGTTAAGGGCGAGATGATGCGTTTGGATCAATGGTTGGAAGATAAGGCTGCTCTGGCAAAAACCAAATCCTCCGATGTACAGATTATCGTTGATCGTATCGTGGTATCTGAGGAAGAAGCGTTTTACAACCGTCTTGCCGACTCCATACAAACCGCTTTTTACGAAGGAAAGGGATACTGCTGTTTGCAATCGGTTGACGATGCTAAGCAGCAATTTGTGTTTACTTCTAATTTTGAATTGGATGGCATACAGTTTCTAGAACCCAATGTGCATTTATTTAGTTTTAACAATCCGTATGGAGCTTGTCCAACTTGTGACGGTTATGGCAGTATTATCGGTATAGACGAAGAATTGGTTTTTCCGAATACGAGTTTGAGCATTTTTGAAAATGCTGTATTTCCGTGGCGTGGAGAAAGTATGAGTTGGTATAAAGACCTCTTGATTAGTCATGCCTATAAGTTTGACTTCCCTATCCATAAACCCTATTTTGAACTTACTGCTGCTCAAAAACAATTGTTGTGGGACGGCAATGCGTTTTTTACCGGTTTGAACGCATTCTTTAGTGAACTCGAAGCGAAAAATTATAAAATTCAAAATCGCGTACTCCTTTCTCGTTATAGAGGGAAAACCAAGTGTACTACTTGTAAGGGGAAACGCCTTAGAGTTGAAGCTAATTATGTAAAAATAGCCGATAAAACCATTTCGGACTTAGTAGACCTACCTATCCAACATTTGATTCAGTTTTTTAGCGATTTAGCTTTATCGGAATACGATATTAAAGTAGCCAAAAGATTGCTGTTAGAAATCAACAACCGTTTGGAGTTTTTAACTGAAGTTGGTTTGGATTATCTAACCCTAAATAGAAATTCTGCCACCTTATCTGGAGGTGAATCGCAACGCATCAACTTAGCCACCTCTTTGGGAAGTAGCTTGGTTGGCTCGATGTATATTTTGGATGAACCCAGTATTGGATTACATCCTAAGGACACCGAAAAATTAATTCGCGTGTTGGAAGATTTAAAAGCTCTGGGCAACACGGTTATCGTGGTTGAACACGACGAAGACATTATGAAAGCCGCAGACCAAATTATCGATATTGGTCCGGAAGCAGGTACCTATGGAGGTGAACTAGTCGCACAAGGAGATTATGCGACCATTTTAAAATCGCATTCCCTTACAGCACAGTACCTCAATGGTGAACTTCAAATAGAAGTTCCCAAAAGACGCCGCCATTACAAACATTTTATACAGGTTGTTGGAGCAAGAGAAAACAACTTAAAAAACATTAACGTTACCTTTCCTTTGGAATGCTTAACGGTGATTACCGGTGTTTCCGGAAGTGGAAAGAGCACCCTAGTCAAAAAGATACTCTATCCGGCTTTGCAAAAACAATTGACTGGTGTGGGCGAAAAAGCAGGACAATTTACTGAATTAACCGGTGAATACTCGTTTCTAAAGCATATAGAATATGTAGATCAAAATCCGATAGGCCGCAGCTCTCGCTCAAATCCCGTAACTTATATCAAAGCATATGACGATATACGCGATTTGTTTTCCAAACAACAATTGTCAAAACTCAGAGGATATCAGCCTAAACATTTTTCGTTTAACGTAGACGGAGGCCGTTGTGAAACCTGTAAAGGAGAAGGTACGGTAACTATTGAAATGCAGTTTATGGCAGATGTTCATTTGGAATGTGAAACATGCCAGGGAAAACGCTTTAAAAAGGAGGTTTTAGAAGTTCATTTTGAAGGAAAGAACATCGATAATATTTTAACGATGACGATAGATGATGCTATTGCTTTTTTCGAAACACACAAACAAAGCAAAATAGTACAAAAGATAAAACCACTACAAGACGTTGGTCTCGGTTATGTACAACTCGGACAATCGTCTTCAACTTTATCGGGAGGAGAAGCGCAACGCATCAAACTCGCTTCATTCTTAATCAGTGGGAATACCAAGGAAAAAGCTTTATTTGTGTTTGATGAACCCACCACAGGACTACACTTTCACGACATCAAAAAACTCTTAAAATCGTTTGAAGCTTTAATTGAGAAAGGACACTCTATTATAGTGATAGAGCATAATTTAGATTTGATAAAATGTGCCGATTACATTATTGATATCGGTCCAGAAGGCGGCGAGAATGGCGGACATTTAATCGCTTTTGGAACACCGGAAGAAATTGTGAAAAACAAAAAATCAATCACTGGAAAATACTTAAAAGAAAAATTGTAAGGAGTTGGTAGGGATAAGACCACAGGGTTTTACAATTCTTTTATAATACAATATCTCATAAACTATACCGCTGCTAGCGGTATAGTTCTATTACCTATTAGAAATTACTAACTTTGTATTAGTTTAGCTAATTGTTCGGTTATTTTTTTTCGACTATAATATTGTAAGCCCATACCGTAAACCTTGAGTTCGCCCTTTTGATATTTAGTGAAACAATCTAACAAAATTTCTTTAATCACTTCCTTTTCATCATAAAGTGCTATGCGTCCTGTATTGGTCTCGGTAATAATTCTAAAAAAATCGGCACCATCAGGCCCTAAAGCTAGAATAGGTCTTTCGGCAGCCATATACTCAAATAACTTACCAGGAATAATGGCTCTCGTTTCCAAAGAGTCGATTTCTACCAACAATAAAACTTGAGAGACCCTTTGTTGCACTAAGGCTTCTTTATGGCTTAAATAACCCATATTAACCGTACAGTCGTCTAATTTAAATTCTTTTAGGGCATCTAAGATCTCTTGACTAACTTTTCCGATGAGCTTAAATTGGAAAGCCTCCTTAAACTCCGGGTTTTCCTTACGCAATTCACTTAAAGCTTTCCACAATACTCTGGGATTTCTATGCGATAAAAACGAACCGATATGCGCTAAGGTAAAAGCCTTGTCCATCGGGCGTTTTTCCACTACTTCTACGTCATAACCGTTGGTTAAAACAGTTATGGGTTTTGTGGTTTTTTCAGCAAATTCAGCTTTAGTCGAAAAACTAGTTACTGTAAGCTGATCGGCCGCATTTAAAACGGCTAACTCCAATTGTTCGTGTTTGTGCTGTGCACTAGCTGTCAGTTTCAATTCTTTATGATAACCTATGGTGGTCCAAGGATCTCTAAAATCGGCAATCCATTTAAATGCTAGCCTTTTTTTAAGTTCTAAACCAATTAAATGCAAACTATGTGGCGGACCTGTGGTTATAACGCAATCAATATTGTTGTCTCGTATATAGGTTTCGAGAAAATTTACGGAGGGTTTTACCCATCCTATACGCGCATCGGGTATAAACAAATTGCCCCGCACCCACAACATACTTTTCTCTATAAAGCTTTGTCTGGGTTGATGCGGAATTATACCGGAACTCAAGTTTTTGGCACTCTTTTTAGAAAACAAACCCGCCAAACCATAAGGTTCTTTAATCTTGCTTTTTAAGACCTCCAATTGATCGCTTACTTCACTTTCTAAACTGTAATCTAAAAGAGGGTATGTAGGATTTTCAGGAGTATATATGATCGGTTGAATTCCAAAACTCGGTAAGTATTTGGCAAATTTTAACCAACGTTGTACTCCTGGTCCTCCTGCAGGAGGCCAGTAATACGTAATGATTAAAACTTTTTTTAAACCGGGAAAACCACTTTTTGATTCTTTCAAAATTTTTATTTTTTCTTTCTCAGATATCCCAAACTATATGCCAAACTTCCTCCAATTACCAATGCCATTAAAATTATAGAAAACAATGCTATCTTACCTCCAGTTTTCACCACCTCGGGCTCAAATTTAAACTCCACCACGTGATTTCCTGCTGGAATTGTCAAGGCTCTCAACACATAATCAACAGAAACATGAGGTGTCAAAGTGCCATCTATATAAGCATTCCACCCATGTGGGTAGTAAATCTCCGAAAATACTGCCAATCCTTGCTGTTTATTTGATGATTCGTATTTTAGGTAATTCGGTTTATAAGTCATTAGTTTGATCGAACTCGTAGCATCAATTTGATAGGTCGGTTTTAAAGCGATGTTTTTAAATGTATTCACATTATAAATAGCCGTGGTTTTTGAATCAAAATCATCCATTGCCTTCATTTCCTGATCAGCTGTTTGAACCATTTTAACTTGACTTACAAACCAAGCATTTCCGTTGATATCTTCGTTCTTCATCGGAATGTCTTGCCCTTTTTCGTCTTTTTGAATCACGTATTTGACATTTAACATGTTCAACACATTCATATTGCTTTTTTCAGCCAATTGATAGTCAAATAATTGCTGAACTCTTCTCGGTTTTGCCGCATGATACCCTCCTATAGAATGATGAAAAAAGGACGCTCTAGCGCTGCTTAGCCCTCCTTGAATTTCATATACTCTAAAAATATCTTTATCTTCTTTTATAAATGCATCTGCCGGCGTTTCTTCAAACGGATTCGTCATGTTTCTTGCACTTACAAAATTATCTTTATTGACGTAATTGAGATCAATCAGGACCAAATCTCCTACCATCAACACACCGATTAAAACTACCATTACGGTCGATTTAATTTTGTCTTTACTAAAGAACCATAAAATACCAAAAGCCGGTATAATTAAAAGCAAGGTTCTGATTAAATCAGCTGTATACATGGCTTGTCTATCCTGAATCAAGGCTTCGATAAACGCCGGTCCAACTTCACCATACATTTGGCTGTAATAAGCGTCATTTGGTCCTGAAAAATGTAAACTACCCTTGATTAAAAATAATAAAACCACAACACCTCCTGTGATGTATAAAGTGTATTTCAAAGCTTTCTCACGAAGTTTTGCTTCCGATTTGACAAAAGCTTGTAACCCCAATAAAGCTAAAATAGGCATACATAATTCCAAAATAACTTGAATAGACGATACCGCTCTAAACTTGTTATACATCGGAAAATAATCAATAAAGAAATCGGTCAACAGCGGAAAGTTTTTCCCCCAAGAAAGCATGAGCGAAAATACGCCACCTACTAAAAAGATATATTTAAACTTACGCTTCTCTACGAACAAAGCCAATACAGCCAAAAACAACACTATACTTCCTATATATGCCGGAGCAGCCACAATAGGCTGATCTCCCCAATACGTTGGAGCATTCTGCGAAAATTGTGTAGCTTCCTGTGGGCTAGCCCCCAAATCGGTAACAAATTTATACATATTCGAATCCTTTCCAACGTCTTCAGAGTTAGCTCCTCCTGTTAATCGAGGCACGAAAAGGTTTAAACTTTCAAAAATACCGTAACTGTATTCGGTTATATAGTCGTAACTCATCGCATTGGACGAGTTTTTGGGTGTTCCATCGGGTTCAAAAGTCAATTCGCTATTACTTCGCGTGCTAAACTTGGTATATTCGGCTGTTGCCATCAAGTTGGCCGCATTGACACCAATACTTAAAACAGCGGCTCCAATAAAAATCGACACCGCTATTCCCAATCCCTTGAAATCGCGATTTTTTATATATTGAATAGCATAGTAAATCCCTACAATCAGCAGCAACAACAACAAATAATAAGTCATTTGAAAGTGATTGGCATTGATTTCCAAGGCAGCAGCAAACAGGGTTAAGACACCGCCACAGACGTACTTTTTCCTAAAAACCAGTACTACTCCTGCCAACAGTAGCGGCATATATGCTATGGCATGAGCTTTTGCATTGTGTCCCACACCGAGTATGATGATTAAATAGGTCGAAAACCCAAAAGCTAAGGCTCCAAAAAAGGCTTTTAAAGGATTGATTCGAAAGGATATCAAGAGTATATAAAAACCTAAAAAATATACGAATAGATAATCGGCCGGACGCGGTAAAAAACGAATGGCCTGATCGATTTTTTTAATATAATTATGTGGGTATTGGGCGCCCAACTGGTAAGTAGGCATCCCACCAAAAGCACTATTGGTCCAATAGGGTTCTTCGTGAAATTCATTTCTAAAATCATTCTGTTCTTTGGCCATTCCGGTATATTGTGCTATATCGGATTGCTGTATTACTTTTCCAGAAAGTACTGGTGAAAAATAAATTAAGGAAATTAGAATAAAACCGATTAAGGCCAAGAAATGAGGCAAATATACTTTGTAATTCTTCATAGATGGAATTGCTTTTGTTTCGCATAATAATATCTTGCTAAAATAACACTATATCAAAAGAATTCACAAATATAAGTAGGACTTATTTTTTGTTTATACGCAGATTGGTGAATGAACAAATAAACGAATGGACAAATGAACACAACGGCATACTAAACAACTCCTCTTTACAAAATCCCCTCTGAAAACAAAAAAACAAAGTACCTTACGATAAATTCACTAAAAACAAGTATCTTACAACAAATTTATCACCTATGGCAAAAGAACAAAGCCCCCGAAAAAGCGTAAAAAAAGTAGCTTTAAAAACGCCTGCTGAAAAGAAAGCAGAAAAAAGAGATAAAAAAAATAAAAGAGGACAAGACTAAGTCCGTTCCTTTATCAACATTTAAGGCCTTAACCATCACGGTTACGGCCTTAAGTTTTTTATTATAGCTATTATATTATTCTACAAGCCGTTTACCTAAAATTAATAAATCATACTCCTTTAAATCCATTGTCGCAATCTTGGGCATATTTCCCCAAATATTAAATCCCTGAGATAAAAAAAGTTGCAAACTGGGCTCGTTATGAGCAAATACAAATCCCAAAATAGTTTTTACACCAAATTGAAGCGCTTGACGCATACTGTATTGCAATATTTGTTTTCCATAACCTTTACCTCTATGTGATTCAGATATATAAATACTAATTTCAACTGTAGCATCATAAGCTGGTCTGCCATAAAAAGATTGAAAACTAACCCATGCTACAATTTGCCCCTTCTCGTTTTCCACAACCCATAACGGACGATGCTGCACATTGTGATTTTCAAACCAAACTTCACGACTTTGCTCCGTAACCGGGCTCGTATCTGCAGTAACCATCCTTGAAGCGATAGTCTCATTATAAATCGAAACGATTTCTAACAAATCTTCTCTTAAGGCGTCTCTATAAACTATACTATTCATAACTGTTTTACAGCTTTCTATTTAATAAGTGCTTCGATCTGATTTTTATCACCAATCAACCAAAGAATATCCCCCTTCTGCAATACAAAATCAGACTCTGGATTAATAATCCGCTTTCCATCGCGTTCTATACCCGCAACTATACTTCGAATCTTATCCCTCATCTCCGTTTCCCTTATGGTTTTACCAATAAAATACTCGTTGTTCAATTCAATTTTTTGCAAAATAATATCATTGTTTTCAATCGAACTCAAATTATTGGCATTCAAATACTTTTCAAACATTTCAATCTGCTCGTCCGTACCGATTACGTAAACTATATCTTTTGGAAACAATCGGTCAAATCTCGTAGGTACATTCAACGACAATTCGCCTCGTTTGATAATTGCAATATTAATACCTATGGTTTCTCTTAGCTTTAATTCAAATAAGGTTTTTCCAGCCAAAGCCGATTCCTGCGGTATTTCAAAAGTAGTCATATGCCCATCCCATGGAGTCAAACTACTCTTATTTCGAACTGCTTCAGAGCGCTCTCGACTATTTAAATTCTCGATAAAACGACTCGCTATCTTTAAATAAAGGGCTTGCAATTTTTTCGGAAATAAAAACATTATAATCAACAATACCACCAACATAATGAAGGTCACCAAAGGTGCAAAAAACAAATTGATGATAAAACCGATAAAGAAAGCCGCTAACAATATTCGAAACACCAACATAATAATTACCGGTGCTTTATACTTTCTATCTTTTTTGATTTCATCCAAAGGTTTTTTACCAACCTTCTGCAAGCCCAAAGCCCATAAAAATGGTCCCGCAATAACTATAGACAACAAACAAAAGAATATTTTTTCCCACACGGTATCTGCCATAGGCCTTAAAAATCTCAAAGCCATAATCGCGATACCAATGACGATTACCGAATGTAATACGATATGAAGTATGTTTGCTTGAGTATATAATTTCCAATTACTGGTTGTTTTTATACCCTGAGTATTCGAGCTGTATTGTTCAATTCTATCTTGAATATTTTGTGGAATTATTTTTTGTAAAGCCAAATAAGCCGGAACCGACTTTTTAATCAAAAAAGGTGTTGTAAAAGTTGTAATAGCCGATACTGCAACTATAATAGGGTAAAGAAACTCAGAAATCACACCCAAGGTCATACCCAAAGTAGCAATAATAAAGGAAAACTCCCCTATTTGTGCCAAACTCATACCGGCTTGAACCGACTGCTTTAAAGGTTGTCCCGAAATCAAAGCCCCTAAGGTGGTAGATAGCGCTTTTCCAAAAATGGTAACCAAGGTTATTATAACAACGGGAATCGCATATTCTTTTAAGGTATCTATATTGATCAACATACCGACCGATACAAAAAATACCGCTCCAAACAAATCTTTGACGGGTTTAATAATATGTTCAATCTGCTCTGCTTTAGTGGTTTCCGCAATAATTGACCCCATTATAAAAGCTCCTAATGCTGGTGAAAAACCCGCACCTGTTGCCAACATAACCATCATCAAACACAAAGCTAAAGAAACAATCAATAAGGTTTCATCAGTTAACAACGGCTTGACTTTCTTTAAAAGTGTTGGAATCAAGAAAATACCACCTAAAAACCATAATATCAAAAAGAAAACCAATTTTAAACTGGATTCCAACAACGCTACTCCTGAAAAATTTTGAGACACCGAAATTGTCGCTAGTAATACCATTAATAAAATGGCTACAATGTCTTCAATAATCAAAGTTCCAAATACGACACCCGCAAATTTTTGAGACTTTACCCCCAATTCATCAAAGGCACGTAAAATAATAGTGGTAGAAGACATCGATAACATGGCTCCTAAAAAAATACTATCTATTTGACTCCAACCCAAGAGTATACCCACCAAATATCCGATAACAATCATGGACACTATCTGGACCCCCGCTGTAATGGAAGCAGTACCTCCCACTTTCATCAATTTTTTAAAACTAAATTCAAGCCCCAAACTAAAAAGTAAAATGATTACTCCAATTTCAGCCCAAACCTCTACGTTTTTAATTTCTTGTACCGTTGGAAAAAGTGTAAAATGAGGACCTGCTAAAAATCCTGCAATCAAATACCCCAGTACTAAAGGTTGCTTTATTTTCTTAAACAACAAGACTGCTACTCCAGCCGTCATCAATATCAATCCCAAATCACTGATTAATGGATACAAATGATGTGATAAGTCGGCTGTTTTCTCTGCAATAGTATTCAATTCTGCACTCATATAGCTCGATAAAAATTTTAAAGTTTTTGGTTAATTTATTTCACCTTTAACATAACTGTTTTAAAAGTAAAATCGATGTCGCTTCGAAATGGGCAATACCTTGATAAGAACGCTCTTTATTATTAAAAAAGCTGACGACATTTAATTCCAAGTTGGAAAAAACCAAATTTAGTGAATTCTAAATAGAATCTTCCTAAACAAAACTAAAAATTAGAGTTAATCTGGTATAAATAGCGATTATTTTTATCTTAAATATGCTGCCTAATTTAAAATCAACATTTTAAGCGCCCTAACTGTAATGAAAATGTGTTTTTAGATTTTTACCTAAGCCAGACAATACACTATAAAATAAATGAATAAATAAAACACAATTAAGCACTATAAAACAAATATTTACTTAAATAAACTATAGCTCCTATTTTAATTAACAATTATTGGCACAGTAACCAATAAAAACGTAACTTTAGTATATTATAAACACAATTAAAAACTAGATTATGGAAAATCAAGTAACGAAAACATTAAAGGGGTCTATCAAACATTGGTATTTATCTCTCATAGTAGGTGTGCTCTTTATAATATTGGGCTTTTGGATACTTAGAACCCCTGTTGAAGCTTATATTACTTTAGCATTGTTATTTAGCATTAGTTTCTTTGTCAACGGTATTATCGAAATCTTCTTTTCTATTAGTAATCGAAAAGAACTTTCAAGTTGGGGATGGTTTTTAACCACGGGAATCATAGACCTGTTGTTTGGTCTTTGGTTAATGTCATCTCCAGAGCTATCGGTAAGTGTATTACCTATATATTTGGGCTTGATGTTGTTGTTTCGCTCGGTTTCAGCCATTGGTTTTTCTTTTGAATTACAAAATTATGGCTCCAAGCAATGGGGCTGGTTATTAGCCTTGGGTGCTTTAGGCATACTGTTTTCGTTTATCCTAATTTGGAATCCGATTGTCGCTGGAATAACCATCGTATTTTGGACCGCAATGGCCTTTATCGTTTACGGTATTTCAAGAGTTTTTATCTCCTTTCGATTTAAAAAACTTAAATCTGAGATTGCAAAGTTTAGCAAAGAGTAAATCACAAAAAGGTTTTTCTACTAGTTGGAAAAGCCTTTTTTTAATTATAAAAATCACAAACCCTACACTATAAAAATTTAAACCGCCACATATAAGTACAATGATTAGCTCTTGATTAGATACCTACTACCCCTTTATTTCTTACAACCACTCCAAAAAAAACTAAAAAACCAATTTTATAACACACTGTTCTATGAGTTACATAACTACCTATAAAACATCTAATAAACTGATATTTTAACACAGTAAAACAATTATTTTAACCAAATTTTAAGTCACCAAAGCAATTAAATTGAATCCCCATTGCTTCCAAGTTGTTTTTATTTTTATTTTATTAACAAATATCCCAAGCATATCCGCTTCTACTACATCAAATAAGCTTGATAATATGGTTTTAGTCTTCCTTTTTATATAAAATAACCCTACTTTTGAAAAACTGCAATTAGCACTTATTTTTCAATAAAAAACACTATATGAAACGAGTAATCATTTTAGGCTTACTCCTACTTACTGTTGGAGGTATGATTGGTTATCGCCTTATTCAAAACAAAAATAAACAAGAAAAAGGGCCTAATAATGGAGCTCCTACTGTTTTAAATGTGCAGGGGATGATTGTCCGTAATTCCGATTTCAACAATTCCATTCAGCTCTCAGGATCGATTGAACCCAACGAACAAGTTGATCTTAAAAGCGAAGTATCCGGAGTTGCTGAGAACATCTATTTTCAAGAAGGAACTATGGTAAAGGCTGGTCAAACCTTACTCAAAGTTAATGACGCAGAGTTACAAGCTCAATTGCTACAAGCAAAAACCAAGGTTGCCCTTACTTCTGAAAACGAAAGGCGTGCCAAACTACTTATTGCAAAAGAAGCCATCAGCAGGGAGGAATACGATATGGCTTATGCCGAATTGCGTTCGGCTCAGGCACAAGTACAATTGGTGGTTGCACAGATACAAAAAACCAGTATAAAGGCGCCATTTTCAGGTAAAATAGGTTTGCGATACATCTCTCCAGGAACTTACATTACTCCTTCAACTCCTATCGCTAAATTAGTTAACAGTCAAAAGGTTAAAATAAGTTTTGCTGTACCCGAAAAATATGCTCCTCAAGTAAAAAATGAAGGAAAAATAAGCTTTAGCGTATCGGGAAACCCCAAAACTTATTCCGCAACGATTTATGCGATTGAAACGCAAATAGAAGTAACCAACAGAACTTTGCAAGTACGCGCTATAGCTGATAACCGTGATGGCGAATTAATTCCAGGTTCATTTGCCAATATCGAACTCATTTTGGATGTAGTAGAAAAAGCGATATTGGTTCCGACAGAGTCCATTATTCCAATACAAAATGGAAAAAAAGTCTTTATAGCTAAAAATGGTAAAGCTAGCGGTGTTTCGGTAACCACTGGTACGCGAACAAAAAATGAAATCTTGATTTTAGACGGACTAAAAGTCGGTGACACTATATTGACTTCCGGCGTGATGTCACTTAAAGACAATACGCCCGTAAAAATCACCTTAACCACTAAAAAATAGAGCTTTGAGCATATCTACCTTAAGCATTAAGCGTCCGGTTTTAACCATAGTAATGAATGTTATTTTATTGCTATTTGGATTGATTGGCTACCATTTTTTAGGCGTACGTGAATTTCCTTCTATTGATGCTGCCCAAGTATCTGTACGAACCAACTATGCTGGAGCCAATCCCGATATCATTGAGTCCCAGATTACAGAGCCGCTTGAAAAGGCGATAAACAGTATTGACGGAATTCGAAATATCACATCGTCCAGTACACAAGGATCCAGCAATATAACTATAGAGTTTAAGCTAGAGAAGAACTTAGAAGAAGCAGCAAATGACGTCAGGGACAAAGTCTCTCAAGCGATGCGCAGTCTACCACAAGATATTGATGCTCCTCCCGTGGTTTCCAAAGCCGATTCCGATGGAGAACCTATAATAACGATGACTATTCAAAGTGAAACGAGAAATGCTTTGGAACTTAGTGATTATGCAGAGAACGTCATAGCGCAACGCATACAAACCATTTCAGGAGTAAGTAGTGTACAAATTTGGGGTCAGAAAAAATACGCCATGCGCTTGTGGATTAATCCTGAAAAACTGGCATCTTATGGTGTAACCATATTGGATGTTAGAGCAGCTTTAGGAGGCCAAAACATTGAATTACCAACTGGGAAACTCGTTGGGTCTAATACGGAATTGACTGTAAAAACAAAGGGAAACCTGTCTACTGCAGAAGAGTTTAACAACATCATTATACGTTCGGACTCGGGTCAGGTTGTTAAACTATCTGATGTTGGTCATGCAGAACTAGGTCCTGAAAACACAGAAACTCAAATGACCGATGCTGGTAAACCGATGGTCGGAATGGCTATAATTCCGCAACCGGGAACCAATTATATTGAAATTTCAGATTCGTTTTATAAGGAATTGGAACAGTTGAAAAAAGAACTCCCAGCAGATATTAGCTTAAATATCGCTATGGACAATACCCTTTTTATCAAAAATTCAGTTACTGAAGTTGCCGAGACTATTTTGATTTCTATAACACTAGTGGTTCTAATTATCTATTTCTTTTTTAGAGATTGGGGAATAGCGTTTCGTCCGCTTATCGATATTCCTATATCGTTAATTGCCACTTTTTTTATCATGTTTTTGTTTGGTTTTTCGATTAATGTATTAACCCTTTTAGCCATTGTTTTAGCAACTGGATTGGTGGTTGACGATGGAATTGTAGTCACCGAAAACATTTATAAAAAAGTGGAAGAAGGTATGAGTCCGATCGAAGCGGCAATTAAAGGGTCTAACGAGATATTTTTTGCGGTTATTTCGATTTCAGTTACTTTGGCAGCAGTGTTTTTACCCGTTATTTTTTTAGAAGGGTTTGTCGGTAGGTTGTTTAGAGAATTCGGTGTGGTCATCGCTTCGGCAGTATTGATTTCAGCCTTTGTCTCTCTAACCTTAACACCGATGTTAAACGCCTACTTGATGAAAAAAGACGTCAGTAAAAAATCGCGTTTTTACGAATTTACAGAACCCTTTTTTGTTCAGTTAAATCTAACATACCAAAATGCCTTATCTTCATTCATGAAATGGAAATGGGTTAGTTTTCCCATACTGATTTTATGTTTTGTTTTGATTGGCGTTTTTTATAGTACCATACAAAAAGAAACAGCACCATACGACGACCGCAGCATGGTTTCTATAGGAGTTACAACTCCAGAAGGTGCTACGTATGAATATACCGACAGACTAATGCAAGAACTGTCTCAGTTAATCAACGACTCTATCCCTGAAAAGAAAATTGCCTTAGTAATTTCATCTCCCGGTTTCGGATCATCGGCAGTTAATTCAGGTCGAATTCGCTTGGCCTTAGTTGAGCCAGGAGAGCGAGAGCGTTCACAAGACGAAATTGCCAAACAACTGGGAAAATATGTTAAAGCATATCCTGAGGCCAAAGTTTTAATTAACCAACAACCGACCATTTCTGTAAACAGAAGAGGCGGACTACCCATTCAATATATTATTCAAGCCCCAAATTTCGAAAAACTGGAAGAGAAAATTCCCCAGTTTATGAATGAAGTCAGCCAAGACCCCACTTTTTCTGTAGTAGACGTCAATTTAAAATTCAACAAACCCGAGATTTATGTCAATATTGACCGCGAAAAAGCACAATCTTTAGGCGTCTCCATACGCGATATCGCAGAAACCTTACAATCCTCTTTATCGGGTCAGCGTTTTGGTTATTTTATGAGAAATGGAAAGCAATATCAAGTCATTGGACAATTTGACGACTACGACCGCAGCAAGCCTTTAGATTTGGTTTCTACTTACGTTAAGAGTAGTAGTGGACAATTGATACAGCTTGACAATTTAGTTACTTTAGAAGAGCGCAGCAGCCCTCCTCAACTTTATCACAACAACCGGTATATGTCGGCAACGGTTTCCGCAGGATTGGCACCGGGTAAAAGTATCAGTGATGGTATTGAGGCAATGGATCGAGCTAAAGTAAAAGTGTTAGACAGTACTTTTACGACCGATTTATCAGGAGAATCTAGAGATTTTGCCGAAAGTAATTCCAATACAGCTTTTGCATTCGTATTGGCGTTATTATTGATTTATTTGATATTGGCAGCTCAATTCGAAAGTTTTCTTGACCCCTTTATCATTATATTAACCGTGCCCATGGCGGTTGCAGGAGCCTTATTTTCACTTTGGTTATTTGATCAAACATGGAATATATTTAGTCAAATCGGAACCATTATGCTGATTGGTTTGGTTACGAAAAACGGTATTTTAATCGTCGAATTTGCCAATCAATTGCGCGAACGAGGTATTGAAAAACACCATGCCATAATCGAAGCATCAGTATCGCGACTACGTCCAATTTTAATGACCAGTTTAGCCATTGCATTTGGAGCATTACCTATTGCTTTGTCTTTAGGTGCAGCCTCACAAAGTAGGGTTGGTATGGGAGTCGTAATTGTTGGTGGAACCCTATTTGCTCTTGCCTTAACCTTATTTGTTATTCCCGCGATTTATTTGATGTGGTCCAAAGCCAAAAAACACCGTCCTGAATTTGATAATTATTAGTAAAATGAAACATCTATTAGCCTTAACAGCCTTTTTTTGTATAGGATATAGTCCCGTATTTGCCCAGGAATCTCCTACTCTATTGACTTTAGAAGAGGCACTTGGTCAAACGCTAAAAAGCAATTTTGACATTCAATTGGCGGCCAACGATTTAAAAATTTCCGAAGCAAATGTGTATAGAGGTAATGCGGGTATGTTGCCTAATCTGGCACTAGTCGCTACCACCAACGACAATTTTACCAATACCACTCAAACCCAAAGTGATGGTTCCACAAGAGAGTTAGACAATTCCAAAAACAATTCCATGAACTATGGAGCAGCATTGAATTGGACCCTCTTCGACGGTTTTAAAATGTTTGCGAAATACGACGAATTAAAACAAACGCAGCTCCAAAGTGAAAAGCAACTTCAAATTAAAATACTAGAAAAAGTAAATGAAGTCTATACCGTATATTACGATTTAGTGCAACAACAAAAACTTTTTACCGCCTTAGACACCGCTGTAGTTATTTCACAACAACGTTTAGATATAGCCGAAAACCGCTATCAAATAGGAAAGGCTTCCAAACTAGAAGTATTGAACGCCAAAGTAGACTTAAACACCGATATTACCACACTTACCAAACAAAAAGAATATTATTACAATGCAAAAGTCCGATTAAATCGGGCGATTTCTAGAGATGCCTTTGACCTCAATTTTATTGTAGAATCCAATGTAGGTATTAACCGCGATTTACAACTCGTCGATTTGCTTTTACAATTAGATGCGCAAAATCCAGATTTACAATTGGCCATAATCAACGCAGCAATTGCGCAATTGCAATACAAACAATTGCGCGCGGATCGTTATCCCAGCTTACAACTCAATTCCGGCTATACCTTTTCTGAATCGGAATCGAGTTTGGGTTTTGTCAGTAAATCATCCGGACGCGGTTGGAATTACGGATTTAGCGCTCGTTTAAATCTGTTTGATGGACAACGGCAATCGCAAAGAGAAAAGATTGCTCGCTTCGATATAGAAAATGCACAAATTTTAGTAGAGCGCCAGCGGCAATTTATTGAGACCGAATTGATGATGGCTTTTCAAACCTATTCTACCAATTTAGAACTGGTGAATTTAGAAGGAAAAAACGAGGAAATTGCAAAGCAAAATCTCGAAATAACTATGGATAAATTTGAAATAGGTACCATTACAACTATGGAATTTAGAACTGCCCAACTCAATTATGTCAATGCCGTTGTACGCAATAACAATGCACAATACCAAGCCAAACTATCCGAAGTTATTTTAAAGGTTTTGGTTGGTAAATTGGATATTTAACTTGACTGTTTCTATCGCTTAAGCCTGAGATAAATCTTATATTTATCATAAAACAAGGATAGCCCAGCTTTTTAGTCCGTCCTTTTAATATTTAAAATCTTAAATTTGTCCTATCTTATTTTATATTTAAAAATACATTCATGTTTCAATCTAAAATCTATTTAGCAGCCTTGTCACTAGCGTTTTTAAGCAGTTGTCAAGTTTCACAAATCCAATCTACAAAAACTAGCAATAAACGCGTAGTAAACGATATTGAATTAACCGGTAAGGTCTATTCTGCCGTATTTCATCAACGTGCTGCCGAATATCAAGCCTTATGTGTACAGGCTTTTAATGTGGCTACTACCCATTTAGATTGGGTGTTACAACAACAACATTCCAAACCCGTTGCTATAGTAACGGACATAGATGAAACCTTTTTAGACAACTCTCCTTATGCTGTAGAAATGGCTAAAAGAGGCCAGGTTTTTGATGAAGCAAGCTGGTTAGAATGGACGTCTAAGGGCGATGCCAAACCACTAATGGGAAGTCAGGACTTCTTTAATTATGCCGCTTCTAAAGGAGTAACCATCTTTTATATTACCAATAGAAATCAAAACGATAAAGCCGGTACAATTGCCAATTTAAAAAAATACAATTACCCAATGGCAGACGAAGAACACGTGATTGTACGCCAATCGGATTCCAGTAAAGAAACCCGCCGTCTAAAAGTTAGTGAAACACATGAAATCGTAATGCTTTTAGGGGATAATTTATCGGATTTTTCCAAAGCTTTTGATAAAAAAACCGAGGAACAACGTTCGGAAGCCGTTAGAAATAACGCCAAAGAATTTGGTAAAAAATTCATTGTATTACCCAACGTTAATTATGGAGATTGGGAGTCGGCCATATTCGATTATAAAAGAGATTGGACTCCTTCACAGAAAGACTCTATTTTCAACAGTAAACTAATAGGTTTTTAATTATAGCACTAAAAAAACGCAGACGACACGGAACCCCAATGGGTTCCGTGCTCTTTTAAAACGATCTGGTGGCATTATTCGATTTCAAAAATCGCCTGAATCTCCACTGCCGAATTAACGGGAATTGAGGAAGCACCAACAGTTGCGCGGGTATGTTTACCGCGTGATCCAAATACATCAATAACCAAATCGGACGCGCTATTCATTAGCGTGGCATGTTTCGAATAAGCTGCTGCAGTATTAAAGAATCCCGTAAGCTGCACGCATTGTTTAACGCGGTTTAAATCCCCACCAGTAGCATCCTTTAGTACAGCAATAACATTCAACATGGTTTGTTTGGTGGCTTCCTTAGCCTGATCTTCAGTTAAATCTTTTTCGATGATACCCGGATAGAGTATTTTACCATCTTTTAGTGCTACTTGATTAATGTAAACCAAATTTCCAGTGCGTACATAGGGAACATAACTTCCGGCTGGAGCCGGAGTAGCTGGCAAAGTGATATGTAATTCCTTTAAACGGCTTTCAACGCTAACATTTGCTGTATTCAAATTAGGTGTTTGTAGTTGCTTTTTAGTAGTCTCCATCGCTAAAGCAACAGCAACACGGGCCAAGGCTTCCCCTTGTAAACGCGCAAAATTTAGTTCGCTAGCAGTCGGTCTTTCGGCTGCCGGCATAGAAGCCAGACTCGTAGTTCCAAAAACCGTATTGCCTTGAGCGGTGTTTTTATCCATAGTGTCCATACCCATTATTCCCGTAGGAACTAAGATCATTCCGTGTACCGCTAGCGTACTCCAAAACGACATTACAGCTGCTTCACGACCTGCACCACTACCCGCACCCATAAATACCGTTGCGGGAACTCCTTCCAACTTCCGAGCTGTCCATATCTCTACAGATTGATCCAAAAAAGAACGCATAGCGCCACTCATATTGCCAAAGTGTACAGGCGAACCAAAAGCAATACCATCATACTGCGTCAAATCGCTTATTGTAGCTTCGGAAATATCGGTGTTTACATCTCTATTGGTTGTGGTAACTATTCGTTTTAATACAGCATGCGCCTTCGGGTTTGTATTAATTCCCTCAGCTATTGCTTGAGCTAATTTAAAAGTGGTTCCCTTTTCCGAATGAAAAAGTACCAGAATCTCCTTCTTATCTTGTGCCATAATCGTTGTAAAATTGAAGATAACTAAAGTTAATAGAATAAGGTTAAAACTTTTTTTCATGAATTATTGTGTTTCTTTTATAAGATACAATGATTACAAATACTTTGTACATCAATGTTTAGAAATACAAATTTCAACAATTTAACACGAGTAAACACTATGGAATTACGTCAATATATTATTCTAATGCGACAATGTAACCTACTGTTTTTTAATATAAAACAATTTACTATAAAAAAAAGTACAGTGTATAAACTAATAACACTCTTATAAAAAAATTAGACTTAGAAAAAAAACAATTTTAAAATGCAATTTTATTATATTTGAATATCTTCTTATAAATAAAAAACATGAAAGTTATCAGTAATAATATGAGTAGCTACGATTTCGAACAACCCGATTTTCTTTTAGCCGAAATCCCTATCAAAAACAATACGGTTAATGATGATCGTATTTGGGTTTATTGCAGTAAAACCTTTTCATTGATTGAATTTATACTTCAAGACGATTTCCTAGAGCGGACATATGTTGGTACACAAGCCTCTTTTATCTATAAAGATATTGATGGATACAAAGAAAACTGGATTGGAGTATACGTCCAAAACAATTGTGCTATGGTGGGTATTGATCAAAAGCAAAATTTAGTCGAGGCCTGGAAGTTTCTAGAAGAGTATTTTAAGTGGGAAGAGACTGAAGAAGAGATTTAAAAACCTTTTTTAGCCTTGAAAAATATAATTTGTAACTTTGTAAATAATATTTCGTGACGATATAATAATTCTAACTTTCACAACTAACTCACTTGCAAGTAAACCCCGATTTTTGCCATATTTCTGTCGACAAAAGTACCAAAGATGCTTTAGTGTGGCACGATTCTAATTGGAAATTTGGACAAAGTGCTCATCAACACAAAATGGGGCAATTGATTTATGTTCAAAGTGGATTTCAGTATCTCTACACTCGAGAACGCAGCTATTTATTACCACAAAATCACTGTGTTTGGATTCCTTCTAATTGTTATCATCACAGTACTTCTCCGAAGGAAAACGTTTTTTTAAGAACCATTTTCTTTGTTGTAAACGACCCGCGCGATTTTTACAAGGAAATTCAAGTTTTTCCAGCCCCAACTGTACTTAAAGAGATGATTTTATTTACGGAACGTTATTCCCGTATCGAAACATCCGATGAAATAGAAAACGCATTTTTAAGAGGACTCTTTCTGAGTTTACCCGATATGGTAGAAAGTACGATACCACTATCTATTCCTATAACTCAGGAAGTAAAGTTAAGAGAACTCCTCATTTATCTATTTGAACATCTAGACCAAACCATCAATTTTAGAAAACTTGCCATTGAATACGGATTTTCTTTGCGAACATTGGAGCGAAATTTTCAAGAAGAACTAGGTTTAACACCGACGAGCTACCTCCAAATGATTCGAATGATTAAAGCGATGGAATTACTGACCGATGGACATAAGCAAATAGGGGAAGTAGCTTTTCAAGTGGGATATAACAGTTTACCAACTTTTAGCAAAACATTTAAAGCCGTCTTTGGCCAATCGCCTAAATCCTATTCTTATCCACATAATACACCTGAGTTTTGAAATCGTTAATCCGTTTTAATTTTTAATAAATAAATACGATTCTAAAACAATATCCTTATTTTAGCTCTCGGTAATTTTTTGCCAACTTCTCTTTTTTATTTACAACAAATGAAGGATTATTACAAAATCTTAGGGGTTTCACGTACCGCTACAAGCTCTGAAATAAAAAATGCTTATCGTAAGCTCTCAATGTTGTATCATCCCGATCGCCATCATGGTGAAGAGAAATTCAATGGTTTATTTGTCGAAATCAATGAGGCCTATCAAACCTTATATAAGGAAGAACAACGAAGTCGTTACGACCTTTTATGGAAAAATAAAGACCGACCTAATCAATCCAGTTATCGGCCATATCAACAAGAACAGTCCTATATTCAACCGATAATTACGCAGTTTTTTGTCGATAAAATTTTCTTTACAACAGGAGATGTCGTTACCATAACTTGGCATACATTACATGCCGATTCTATAGAACTGCGCCCTTTTGGTTTTGTAAGTGCCCAGGGAATTAAAAAAATCAAGATCAATCATTCCAATCTCTTTTTAGAAATTGACATTATTGCTTTAAACAGCGTCTCGAAACGGTATTTTACAAGCAAAATTGTATTGGAAAATACCAGCCATCCCCAATCTAAAAATAAAGCAAAAAAAGAAAACCCATTATTTGACGATAAATATTCTTTGCGCAAAGAATTACTGTCCACAACAGGAAAGCTCGGTCGTTTCTCTTATTTTAAAAGAATGTTTTCTATAGTTTTTATTGCGCTTTTAATAAGTCCCGCAGTCGTTTTTCCCTTAGAACATTCCAGCATCCCCTTGACCATCTTAATTACCATCACTTTTGTTTTAGGTACCATTCAAAGTATTAAAAGACTTAACGCATTACAATGGAGTTGGTATTATTGTATCTTGTTTCTAATACCTTATGTAAATCTCTTAGCCTTGTTTTTACTAATTATAATCCCTAATTCTAAAAACAGCAAGTAATTTCCTATTGTTCGTTAAACAAAAAAACAGCAAAACCAATACTGATTTTGCTGTTTAAAAAATTATAACCTAGTTTTTTATAACTTTTTGCTAACTAACTAATTATTAATCATCAATTTTTCGGAATGAGTTTTTCCATTTACATCAAACTTTAAGAAATAAACACCATTGGCTAATGCCTGAACATTAATAGTATTTTCTCCTTTATTAATTTCAGTAGTTTTTATAACTCGTTTACCGAGCAAATCGTATAATTCAACTGTTGCATTACCATCAAGCTCTGCATTAATAAATACCGTTCCATTGTTAGCTGGATTTGGATATACTTTTAGACTGCTTGTAATTTCATTGGTACTAGCACTCATTCGCTCACCTATACCCACTGCATACCAAGCATTTTCTACAGCAATATATTCGGCAGAACTCTCTCCATATAAATCCTTAGCCGATAATAAAGCTCCATTATATGCATCCAAATAAGTAGCCTCACTAGTCAAATAAGTCGTGAGATTTCTATAAGCTATTCTTGCTGCCTTTTCTATGCCAATACCGTTAACGGTATAATTTTTATTTAAATCATTAACTCCACTTCCACCCTCAGTCAACAAATAAAACCAATGATTTTGAACACCACTGTTATAGTGAACACCGCCATAATCTTCATCAAGATTAGCAGGGTTAATCCAATATTGTCCTTGATACGTATTCGGATTGCGGAAAAGTTTTGGCTTAGACATACTACGCATAGCTCCTTCTCTAAGCATAATATTTTCACCTATAGTCCAATTGGGATTAATATTGACATAAAATTCTATAGCTGTTCCAAATATATCTGCGAACGATTCATTTAAAGCGCCTGATTCTCCATAATAGGCCAATCCACCTGTTCCGTTGTTTTCAACAACCATATGTGTAAATTCATGTCCTGCAACATCCAAACCAACTACTGGATTCATATAATTTGCAGTTCCGCGCCCATAAACCATCAGGTTATAAGGATGTGGAAAAGCCGCTGCGTTATTGGGAAAACCACTTTCAAACTGTTCACTTTCTAATACTACTGGGTTAAAGTAATTTTTTATAACACTTTGCTCACCATCATAGCTCAATCTATTAAACATCTCTTGATAATAATCATAGGTATGTTCCATACCCCAATGTGCATCTACTGCTGCATTCGATTCAAAATTACTCGTTGTACTAATAACATCTTTTGCTCCTGTTAGCAAACGACGCGGGCTATATTGTGCATCAGTTGCATCATAGGTTTCAATCTTCCGACCGTTATCTCTTAAGCGAAATCCTCCATCAAAACTATCAACTATAATATTCTGAACACCTTTATAAAAAGTTCTTCCCGTACCATTAACATCTGCATCATGAATTAAATTCACCTTCTTAATCACTTGACCTGTAGCATCATCAAGGTATACATTGACCATTACTAAAGGTTCAAATGAATCTATTCTAAGTTTTTTAACCAATTTAGCCTCTACTATTCCCTTGGCATTTTGAATTTTGGTAAAAACGCTAGTTATTGGATAATCTCCCTCAATCTCCTCTACTTTAAAAGCTGCTTTTGCTATAGCTAATGCACGCTCTGAACTCAATTTGGAAGTTGCATCTACATCTTTTAGGTCCATAACCTGACCGTTAATACTCTGAACAACATTAGCTTTTGTATGTACTAGTATCACGTCACCCTCTACAGCTACTCCTTTATAATAATGTTGAAATTGTGTACGGCTGTGTTTTAATTCGTCTGTACTTTCTTTGATTTGAACAAAAGTATGATCATCGTCTAAATCAAACATTTCCTTAAAAGAGCCGCTAACTTGATTAACCGTTAATTTTTGCCCAATCACACTCATTGAAAAAGATCCAAATCCATTAATTCTCAATGGTTTTTGCAACTTTAGCGTTGTTGTTGTTGTTGTTGTTGTGTGATTCACTGTTTCCAATCGATCACTTGCATGAGATTGTATAGGGCTAGCAAAGAACAAAAATGATATGTATAAAAAAGCTCCAACATTATTGAGCGATAAGTACTTTTTTTTCATGATTAGGACCAATTGTGGTATTTAATATTTTATATTTTTATTAAGTATTTATTAAAAAAAACTTCTTTTAAAACGCGATTATTCTAAGTTATTATAATTAAAAAACACACTTAACAATCATTTTGTATAAATGATGTTTTTACTACAATAAAATTACACTTATAAATAAAGTTTACCACTGCAATAACACTAATTAAATGTGAAATAAAAACAAAAAAAAGTTAAAGTTTATTATTACTTATTTATTTCACGTTCAGAACCTTATTTCTAAACTGTTTTTTTCACTGCACTACCGATTTACCTATAAGGAATCACGCTTTATTAGCTGTTATATTAAAAAAAACACTTGTAAAGTACCTTAAATCATTGCCTTTAACAATCCTAACTTAACATTGTTTACGATCAACACCAATACTTTCCATAAACAACAACTTATATAAATACTTCAATATTTTAAATAAAAAAACTAACTGAATCCTTATTTATATTTTAAAATTTTAAATATAAAAATACCTGATAAAAACGTAAATAAATTTATTTTAATAACAAAATGATAATAATCATAATACTTATCCATAATTAAAAAATAAGATATCACTATTTAACCAAAAAAAATATGTTATAAATAAAAAACAGTTTTGTACGAATTTTAACTAAAAAAATATTAACTTTATTGCTGTCAACGATAGGGAATCTATAAATTTTTTTTGGTGATTCGATTTTTTAAAAACAGGTTTACGACAATTAGTATGACTACATTTAGAAAGATTGCCTTGCTTTTTTTACTCCCCTCTGCATTAATTGCTCAAGCACAAACGGACTCTATTGCCCCCGTCAAAAAAAATTATCCTCAATTTCAGTTTAAGGGTCTATTTCAGGCACGATATTCCTCTGGTCTTAGCGAGGGAGTTGATTTAAATGGTTTGCATCATTCAGAAGGTGAAGTCACGCGAAATTCATTTGAAGTAAAAAGGATGCGGGTTCAAGTGAGAACGATTATTGGCGACCGCACCGAGGTTGTTGCATTGGTTAACTTGGCTGAATTTAAATCCGATCCGAAAAACAAAGTTTTAGAGAACGCCTATATTAAATATAGTTTTAGCAAAGCAGTTAGTTTTACCTTAGGTCAATTTCGTCCTTGGTTTGGAATTGAAGAAACCTATCCCGTTGACATCATCCGATCAATGGACTTCTCTAATCAATATTATGAATTTGGAAAACTCGGATGGACCAGTTTTCAAACGGGAATTTCAATGACTGGAACTTTAAACACCTCATATTTCCCTGTAACCTACGCTGTATCCGTAATGAACGGAAACGGTCGAAATCAAATTATGGACAGCGACAACGGCAAACATTATTCTTCTAGAGTCGTATTGGGGCTCTCCGAAAAATACAATATTAATTTCGGTATTAATGGTGGAATCGGAGAAGTAAACAAAAAACAAGTACACGCATACGGATTCGACCTCACAGCAGATTACAAATTTTCGGAACGCCTGATCCTAGAATCGCAATTTGTTGCCAAACAAGCCATCAACCAAAATATTTATTTTGCCATACCGGAAGTCGAAAGAAAAAATGCTTTAAGCGATTATCAACTGCGCGGATTCCATGTATTGCCTAATTTGAGATATGAAATTAAATATAAGAAATTGAGCGCGATCGAATTCTCTTGTCGCTATGAATATATAGATACCAATTATAAAGTCAATTCCAATTCGCGACAAACCATACTACCGATGTTTGGTTTAGAATTTTTAAAAGATTACGGCGCAAGAATACAATTGGGCATGCAAATCGACATTTACAAACACAACATACCCAACAGCACCACCTATGATAATAATCTATTGGTACTACAAGTTCAGAGTCGCCTGTAATATAAATAGTTATAACAAACGTATAAACCATGATGACCACCACAAACAACAACGGTATTCAAATGCTCTTGGCTCAATCCAGAAACAGATTTAACTGCTCTATGTCCAACGCGAATCGCCTAGTATTAATTGATAAAAACAGCATCTATGCAAACCTTAACTAGAAAAATCATTTTATGCTTTACAGGCCTATTTCTGTGTTTCTTTTTGGTGATTCACCTCTTGGGTAACTTACAATTGTTTCTACCCCCAGAAGAAGCGCATTTACAATTCAATGCCTATTCTCATTTTTTATCTGGAAATCCCTTGATTAAATTGGTGTCCTACGGACTATATGCCTCTATTATAGCGCATGTTGTTTATGCATTAATCATCACTGTACAAAATAAAAAATCAGGCGGTAACTATCAGAAAGACCAAAGAGGTCGTTCGAGCAAATGGTATAGTCGAAATATGGGTGTTTTAGGTACAATTATACTTGTTTTTTTAATTATACATTTTAAAAACTTTTGGTACGAATACAAGTTTGGAAGCCTTCCACTCGATGCAAATGGCAATCGAGATCTATATCAACTCGTAGTCGAAATCTACCAAATATGGTGGTATGTGATTATTTATGTTGTAGCGATGATCGCCTTGGGCTATCATTTACTACACGGTTTTTTTAGCGCCATCAGAACACTAGGAGTCTTTCATCCAAAATTTGTAAAAGGGATTCGATATTTTGGTATTTTCTATTCCTTAGCCATCAGTCTAGGCTTTGCTATCATTCCTATATATATCTATTTTACTAAATCCTAAAACCTAAACTTATTATTAAAGGCGGTTTAAAAAACACAAGCTTATGATATTAGATGCGAAAATCCCCACAGGTCCTTTAGAGGAAAAGTGGTCAAACTATAAAAAGAATGCCCAATTAGTTAATCCAGCAAATCGAAAAAAAATAGACGTAATAGTTATTGGAACTGGTCTAGCGGGTAGTTCCATAGCGGCATCACTCGGAGAAATGGGTTATAACATCAAGTCCTTTTGCTTTCAAGATAGTGCCCGACGAGCACACTCTGTAGCAGCACAAGGCGGAGTTAATGCTGCTAAAAACTATAAAAATGACGGTGATAGTATCTATCGAATGTTTGTCGATACTTTAAAAGGAGGAGATTTCAGATCCAGAGAAGCCAATGTATATCGTATGGCTGAATGCTCTTTAAATCTAATCGATCAAGCTGTTGCTCAAGGAGTTCCCTTTGGAAGAGAATACGGTGGTTATCTGAACAATCGTTCCTTTGGAGGTGTACAAGTAAGTAGAACCTTTTATTCCCGAGGTCAAACCGGCCAGCAATTACTGATTGGCGCCTATCAGGCTCTGATGCGTCAGGTCAACAAAAAGACGGTACAACTATACACCCGTCATGAAATGTTGGATTTGGTAGTTATTGACGGCAAAGCCCGCGGTGTTATCGTACGAAATCTCGATACGGGTCAAATCGAAAGGCACGCTGCACATGCTGTAGTATTAGCCACGGGAGGGTTTGGGAAAATCTACTATTTATCAACCTTAGCTATGGGATGTAACGGTTCAGCAATTTGGCGTGCACATAAAAAAGGTGCTTTGATGGCCTGTCCAAGTTGGACACAGATTCACCCTACCTCGCTACCGCAATCGGGAGATTATCAATCGAAGCTCACCCTGATGTCGGAATCGTTGCGAAATGACGGACGTATTTGGGTTCCTTTAAAGGAAAACGAAGAGCGCTTAGCCAATGATATACCCGAAGACCAACGCGACTATTATTTGGAGCGCAGATATCCGGCTTTTGGAAATCTAGCCCCTAGAGATATTTCTTCGCGAGCAGCCAAAGAACGCATTGATGCCGGATTTGGTATAGGCGCCTTAAAAAATGCCGTTTACCTCGATTTTTCTAAAGCAATAAAAGAACAAGGAGTTGGAAAAATCAAAGAAAAATACGGGAATTTATTTGATATGTATCATAAAATTACTGGAATTGATGCCTACAAAGAACCGATGATGATTTCGCCTGCAGCGCATTTTTCTATGGGAGGTCTTTGGGTAGATTACGAACTGATGACTACCATTCCGGGTCTATTCGCATTAGGAGAAGCGAATTTTGCCGATCACGGTGCCAACCGATTGGGGGCAAACTCTCTTTTACAAGCTTGTGTTGACGGTTATTTTATTGCGCCGTATACGATGGCCAACTATTTATCTACAGAAATTCACACCGGAAAAATTTCAACAGACCACCCTGCTTTTGCAGAGTCAGAACAAGCTGTCACCGAACAATTAAATCAATTTATTAACTGTAAAGGCAATAAAACGGTCGATTATTACCACAAGCATCTAGGGAAAATATTATATGATTATTGTGGACTAACTCGAAATGAAACCGGTTTAAAATCGGCTATTGAACTCATTCAAAAACTCCGCGCAGAATTTTATAAAAACGTACATATTCCCGGAGAGACTACTACAATGAACAACGAATTGGAAAAAGCCGGTCGCGTAGCCGATTATCTAGAAATCGGAGAACTGATGTGTTATGATGCCTTAACAAGAAATGAATCTTGTGGAGCGCATTTTAGAGAAGAATACCAAACTCAAGATGGAGAAGCCATGAGAAATGATGCCGATTTCCAATTTATCTCTGCCTGGGGATGGACTGGTAAAAATGCAACTCCCGAACTCAACAAAGAGCCTCTGGTTTTTGAATACGTACAACCCATTGTAAGAAGTTATAAATAATTTAATAAAAAGGAATTCGGAATCGTAATTTTCCTCAGACAAACTAAGGATGTTATGGGTCAATCCCTTTCAAAAATAATTACAATATGAAACTAAATCTAAAAATCTGGAGACAAAAAGATCAAGAATCAACCGGTAAACTTGTCGATTACCCATTAGAAGATATCAATCCGCATATGTCCTTTTTAGAAATGTTGGATACCTTAAATGAAAAATTGATATTATCCAATGAGGCTCCTGTTGAATTTGACCACGACTGCCGTGAGGGAATTTGCGGACAATGCGGCGTGATGATTAATGGCTTAGCTCACGGACCATTAAAAAATACGACAACCTGCCAACTGCATTTAAGGGAATTCAAAGATGGGGAGACCGTCGTTATCGAACCGTTCCGCTCTGGAGCTTTTCCAATAAAACGCGATTTAAAAGTTGACCGTGGAGCATTTGACCGCATCATTTCTTCTGGTGGTTATGTATCTGTTAACACAGGGCAATCACCCGAAGCGAACAGTATCCCTATTAACCATATCATAGCCGAATCCGCCTTCGATTCCGCAGCATGTATAGGTTGTGGAGCCTGTGTTGCTACTTGTAAAAATGGTAGTGCCGCCCTATTTACCGCGGCTAAAATCACCCACTTAGCCAAGCTACCACAAGGCAAAGAAGAACGCAATCAGAGGGTTTTAAATATGGTTTATCAAATGGACCAAGAAGCCTTCGGACACTGTTCAAATACCGAGGCTTGTGAAGTAGAATGTCCTCAAAGTATTTCAGTACTTAATATAGCACAAATGAACTACGAATACAATAGAGCTAAAACCCTAAAGCATTAAAGTAACACCATCAAAAAAGGCGAATAATTTTCGCCCTTTTTGATTAATAAAGTCTTTTTATAGGAATGTCTTGTTTATCAAAAAGAACATCATTCCAAAACTGATAGACACAAACCGATTATTGATTGACCTGATTCCCACTTTGGTCGCTTGAAAGCAATGCCTTTTCCGAGCTAATTCTAGCCGATTAACCCCCAACCTACCTCAAATCTACTTATTTATTAAATCCCTAACTCCTATTTAGCATAACGAGTAAAATCAGCCCCTAGCAATCGTGCTAAATAGTAATTTTTTCCCATTAAAAATTACTATTTTTACCTTTGAATTTATAGTTGTTAATGTAGTTTCCTTTTATAAAAAAAAGAAACGATAACCGAATTTAAAACTTTTAGAATGGAAGATCACTGGCTGAATAGATGGAACGACAGATATAAAGATGAAGAATATGCGTATGGAAAAGACCCCAATCTCTTTTTAAAGGAACAGTTAGATGGTTGTTCTCCATCTACAATCCTCTTCGCCGCAGAAGGAGAAGGACGTAATGCCGTTTATGCTGCAGCAAATGGCTGGAAGGTTTCTGCCTTCGACATCAGCGCAGAAGGTCAGAAAAAAGCATTACATTTAGCTAGACAAAACGATACCTCCATCGATTATAAAGTGGGTTATTTGGAAAAAATCCACTATCAACCTGAACAATTTAATGTTATTGCATTGATTTACGCTCATTTTCCCGCAGCTATCAAATCTTCCTACCACCAGCTTTTAAATACATACCTAAGCGTTGGAGGGTTAGTCATTTTCGAAGCTTTTAGTAAGGATCACCTCCAATATAACACCTCAAACCCAAAAGTTGGTGGACCTAAAGATATCGACGACTTGTTTTCGATAGCGGAAATTAAATCCGATTTCTCTAATTTCGAAATCTTATTGTTAGAGCAAAAGGAAATTGAACTCAGTGAAGGCCATTTTCATAACGGAACGGGTTCCGTCATTCGATTTGTGGGTCGAAAAAAAGCAGTGTAAATCACCTTTTCAATTACGGAAAATAATTTTTTAACCATAAGTGAACCGTGAAAAATAATTTTTTTTCGAGAAATCGAATCGATAGTACCCGATAACTTTCTAAAATACAACACAGACAATAATCAAAACAACTAACTGTTTTAAAACAGATTAACACATTCGCATAAAAGTAATCATTTAAAGTCTCGAGGTTTTGGTTTCCTCGAGACCGTTTGTTTTTTTGATTATAAAAGGGAAGTTGGACATACGTAATTAGACCTTTCTAACTGGGTAACTTTTTTAATAGCCTGATACCCGCCTATGACGTCTGCTACTCTGGTAAATCCGTTTTTCTTTAGAAGAGAAGCCGCAATCATACTGCGGTATCCACCTGCACAATAAATAAGATAGCAAACTTCTTTAGACAACTCTTTGAGCTGGCTTTCGAGTTCATTAAGAGGAATGGCTGCAGATAACAACAAATGCTCCGACTCGTATTCACTTTTTTTGCGTACATCTAATAAAATGGTATCCGAATACACAACGGTTTCATCGAACACATTGGTTTTAATCCGCTCCATAGTATCGCTTTTTAAGCCTGCAGCTGTCCAGGCTTGAAATCCATTTTCTAAAAAGCCAATGGCTTTATCATAACCCACTCTCGACAGTCGAATCAACGATTCTACTTCCTTACCCGGTTCGGTTACCAAAATTATTTTCTGATTTAGATCGCTAATCATTTCCCCAACCCAAACGGCAAAACCACCATTTAATCCTATATTTATACTGTTTGGTATATAGCCCTTAGCAAAAACATCCGCGTCTCGCGTATCCAAAATCAAAACTTCAGAATCAGCCGTTACTTTCTTAAATTCGAATACACTAAACGGCTGTTTTGCCTTACCTAAAACATCGTCTAATAATTCATAACCTTGAATATTCATCAAAACATTTTTAGGGAAATACTGTGGAGGCGCTGTTAATCCTTTTAAAACTTCCTCTACAAATTCATCCTCTGTCATGTCTGGACGCAAAGCATAATTTGTGCGCTTTTGATTACCGAGCGTGTCTATAGTTTCTTTACTCATGTTTTTACCACAAGCACTTCCTGCCCCATGATTTGGATATACGATGATATCGTCAGGCAAAGTCATGATTTTGTCTCGTAGTGAATGAAAGAGCTTTTTTGCCAAAAACGCTGCTGTGATATCTGAATTTACATATTGTACTAAATCCGGCCGTCCCACATCTCCAATAAACAAGGTATCTCCAGTTATAATAGCCACTTCCTTATCTACTTCATCCCAAATAAGGTAAGTACTACTTTCCATAGTGTGTCCGGGAGTATGCAAAAGCTGAATTCGAATTTTTCCCAAGTTAAAAAATTGTCCATCTTCGGCGATAATCGCAGCATAATGAGGTGCAGCTGTGGGACCAAAAACAATTTTAGCAGCTGTTTTTTCCATTAAATCCAAATGACCGCTTACAAAGTCAGCATGAAAATGGGTTTCAAACACATATTTTATAGCAGCTTGATCCTTATTTGCCCTGTCCAAATAAGGCTGTACATCACGTAAAGGGTCAAATATAGCGCATTCGCCATCACTTTCAATATAGTAGGCTGCATGTGCTATACAGCCAGTATAAATTTGTTCTATTTTCATAGGTCTGACATTTTTAAAGTATATAATCCATCGATTGCCCATTGGGAAATCCAATCTTGAAATTCTCTAAAATTATCACTATTGTAAGCTATTAAAAATGACATTAGTCATGGAATAATAAAAAGTCCTCAAAGTGTTATCTCAAAAGTCACTTCCATACTAAGTCAATCAACAACATCTAATATGAAAAGTTAATTATTTAATTTTATCAATCTAAACAGCAAGACAAGTAGTATTTTTGCCGATTGTAATTAATTGTTCTATTTATTAATATGCTTACACTCGCTTCTCCCCAACGAAAAAAAACGGCCACGCTTTTAGCTTTTATGCTTATACCCCTTTCCGGCTTGGTTACCGATATCTATTTACCATCATTTCCAGCTATGGCTAGAGATTTAGGACTTTTAGAAAAAAACATACAGTTAACACTTTCTTGTTTTTTACTCAGTTACGGTATAGGACAATTGTTTATTGGTAGTTTATTGGACAGCATAGGCCGCTATAAACCGAGTTTAATCGCTTTAATTATATTGGTGATATCCAGCGTACTAATAGGTATTTCACGAGATTTATTTGTCATTTGCTTTTTAAGAGTTGTACAGGGATTTTCAATCGCAGCCATAGTGGTTTCAAAACGGGCCTTTTTCGTCGATCTCTACAGTGGAGATCAATTAAAATACTATTTGAGCTACTTTACCATTGCTTGGTCTTGCGGCCCTATAGTTGCACCCTTTTTGGGCGGTTATCTCGAAAAAGCTTTCGGATGGCAATCGAATTTTTACTTTTTAGCACTTTACGCTTTACTTATGTTTGCCTTAGAACTGATTTACAGCGGTGAAACCTTAGCTACTAAGAAACCTTTTAAAGGTTTGGAGGTTCTTCAAGTTTATAAAATGATGTTAAGCTCTGGTAACTTCGTATTGGGTGTATTCATATTGGGATTAAGTTATTCCGTAGTTATGGTATTTAGTATGGCCGGACCTTTTATCATTGAACATACCTTTAATTTTAATGCAGTCACTATCGGTTACTGCGCGCTTGCCTTGGGCGTGTCCTGGATGATAGGAGGTTTATTAGGAAAACGATCAATTCATTGGAATTTTAGAGCTAAAGTAATCGGTTTTGCCTTTTTTCAACTGCTTTTAATCGCTCTAATGCTCGGTATTGGCCAGTACTATCAAAACTTACCCGTATTGATGTTCTTTGCTTTTATCATTCACATCTGTTCTGGATTTATTTTTAATGTATATTTTACCCGTAGCATGATTGCCTTCCCAAATAATGCGGGTATCGCAGGTGGTTTATTGGGAGGTTTAATATATGTATTAACCTCAATTTTGAGTTATGTTGTATCGTCAACAGGCTCTTTAAAAACGCAAAACGATATTGCCTGGCGTTATTTGTGTATGTCTGGGTTATTGTTTGTTGTTATCCTAGTGTGGATGCGAATTCGAACTAAAAAAATAGTAGATTAAAATCTTCGTATCCCCATCTAGAACCAACTTATAAAAGCACAGCTCCTTATTTTTAGGGAACTGTGCTTTTATAGTTAATTTTTATGCGTTAACTTTTCAATAGTCATAATTATTGACCCCTATTTGCAATTGCCCTATGCCTTGATGAGTGCGTTTATGGGTCTTGATTCCTGACGTTCTTACTGATATACAGAAAGCTAAACCCATCAAAATATTATAGTAGAAGTTTAAAACACAAGAGTTGGTGTATAAACGCTTTAAAGTAGCATTTTATTGATTAACTTTGCTCTTTAAACAGGTTTATGGAAGAAGAATTAAAAAATCCCTTACACGGAAAAACGCTGGTTTTTATACTTGAATACTTGGTAAATTATTATGAAGGGTTCGAAGGATTGAGCAAGGAGGTCAACATCAATTGTTTTAAAAAAGATGCCAGTATCAATTCTTCTTTAAAATTTTTACGCAAAATGCCTTGGGCACGTACAGAAGTTGAAAACTTATTCATTAAAATATATACTTACGAACTCAAAAAGGCTCAAAAAAACCTTTTAAAATAATCCGATATAAAAAAACCGACTCCTAAGTCGGTTTTTTTATATCTAAGCTATATTATCTCGTTTTTAACCAGCCGGTTATACTGTAGCGTTGTTGTTTAACTTTCTTCACTTCGTGTTCGATTGTTTTGCTATCAAACAGTGCCATACGCCCTGCCAAGGGTTGAATTTTTAGTTCGGATTGCTGACCGTTATCACCCTCTAAAAACAAAGCGAGTTCACCGCCATAATCGGCTTGCCAATTCTCATCATTTAGATAAAAAACCAGCGATAAGGTCCTTCTATTATCGTTTTGAAAAACGTCTAAATGCCGTTGATAAAAAGTACCTTCTGGGTAAATGGCGTAATGAAATTCACTTTCACAAATTCCCAGATAACAAGTGCGGTTTAAATAAGCAATTAAGTCGTTGATTTTTGCAAAAAACAGTTGCTCCACTTCATCGGCTTTTTCTTCCTCCATCCACAATATAAAATCACCCCGAACTTCCTTGATTACTTGTTCGTTAAAAAGCTTACCAATAGCGGCTTTTTTAAAATTCTCTTGTTCTTGTTTTAAAAGGAGGTGGTTGCGAAGAATTCGTACTTCTTCATCCGAAAAAAAGTGATCGGATATCGCGTATTTATGATTGACTAAATCGTCAATTATTAACTCGTAAACTGGATTTAAATCAAATCCTACCATATATATGTATAAAAAACCTATACAAATATAGTTTTTAGTAAAAAAAAACAATGCTGTAAAAGGCTTTTTTTTATTGTATAAAATGTTAAATTTTTCAAGTTACCAGGCTAATGTTAAAACGTCATTCGATTGTTGAATTATAGCCTCAAAATGCGGTATAATCACATCAAAAAAGCCAAAAAACCAACCAGACAGCTCAATCGAAAATTCCACCAGCCATGCAATTAGGGTTTCGCCAAATAACTTTTATATATTTTGAGATGTAAAAGCTATTGTTTTTTAGTGATAGTAAACTCCAAGGCATTTCAGTGCATAAAAAAGGGCTGTCTATTTAAGACAACCCTAATGGTAACAATGAATTAAAATTAACCGTTATGGCAATGCTTCGATAGCAGCTTCTAGGTCGGTGTAATTAGTCGTAGTAACCAAAGTACTACCAGGAACAGTATATGCCGCATTAGCACCTACCGTTATCGCTTGAATACTGTAGATAAAATTCCCTCCTTGTCCAGAAACAAAAATGATATAACACTCTAAACCTACCGGTACTAAACCAGCATGTTCTTCAAATGTATTCGTTGCATTATTAAATACATCAAATTGCGCCAACATATTATCTTCACCTTTAACGGCTAAATAAACCGATGAATTACTATCGTTAAAACCTGCAGGAGGTTGAACGGTAATAAATACGGGTTGTCCATTAAATCGAACTAGTTTATCGATATTACACCAACCAAAATTTCTAGAGTTATTTAGATTTACATTATAAAAATCACCTCTTGCTCCTTCATATACACTGCCCGAATTCTCGAAGGTCAAATCCTCACGCGATGCAGGTAACCAAGTCAAATTCTCATTATTATTAATATCGCCATTCCACAATACCATTCCCCTAGCTACAGCATCGGAGTTTGTATTATTGATACTAACTGTGATTGGACGTACAATTTCAACTTGCTCGCCACGATAGGTAATATCCAAGAAAAACTCCCCTCCTGTTTCCAATAGGGCACGATTGCCTTGTACTAACCCCATAGTCGGTTTGTTTGTCACTACCATTTTTGATTTATTGAAAATCTCAATATATACGATATCAATTTCTCCAGAAATGCTCTGTCCTCCACGAGTTCGGATTGAATGTGGTGGAATCACTATACTACTTTTTGACTCTGTTTGAAAAACCACTGCTTTATCTCCACCATAAAAAACACGCTTTCTTTGCGTTATATCGCTCAAAGCATGCTGTCTAAGTTCTCTAAATTCTTCTGTCACTGCCGAGGTAACAGGTTTTCCTAATTCATTTGTTGACTCTGTTTTAGAATCCGAATCGCAAGAAACAAACATTAACGACACCGTCATTAACATAAAAAAAACTTTTTTCATAAATTTAAATTTGTTGGTTATTAATTAATTTAATAATCACATGGTTATTATGACTATTACTGGCATAAATAATAGATTTTACAAAAAAATATTCCGGACTAAACTTATAAAATCAAAATTACTTTATAAATATATAAAATTTTAATTAAAAATTAACAAATTTATTTTAAAAAATAAATATAAAAAAATGGGTTTATAATTCCTTATATAATTAGGGGCAGCTTTGCCGATTATTCCCTACTTGAATCGCAATAAAAATTTATACTCAAATATTCGCTCTTACTATGTGGCAATACGGTTATAAAAAAAGGGCTGTCTCAAAAAGACAGCCCTATAGATAAAAGTCATTATACAAACCTTATTTAAGGTAATGCATCAATAGCCGCTTCTAACTGTGTATAATTACTAGTGGTAATTAAACTACTGTTAGATATCGAATACGAAGCACTAGGCCCCACGGTTACCGATTGAATACTGTAGATAAAATTACCACCTTGTCCTGAAACAAAAATGATATGGCATTTTAATCCCTCTGATACAAGACCACCATGTTCTTCAAATGTATTTGTTGAAGCATTAAATATATCAAATTGCGCGAGCATATTATTTTGTCCTTCTACGGCCAAATAAACAGAAGAGTTATGATCATCAAAACCGGCAGGAGGCTCTACGGTAATAAAGGACAAAGGCCCTTCAAAATCTACGAATACATCAATATTACACCATCCAAAATTACGAGACCGCGTTAGAACTACATCATAGAACTCATTTTTTCCTCCTTCATAAACAGCTCCAGTATTTTCAAATCTCAAATCCTCTGCAAAAGCGGGAATCCAAGTTAAATTCTCGTTGTTATTGATATCGCCGTTCCACAAAACCATACCTGTTGGTTCTGCATCGGAATTTGAAGTGCTGATATTTACTTTAATTGGACTAACAATGTCAACTTGCTGTCCTTCGTAAGTAATATCTAGATAAAACTCACCACCCGTTTCTAAAAGACGTCTTTCACCATCAACTAAACCCATAGTAGGTTTATTCGTAACTGCCATTTTTGATTTATTGAAAATCTCTATATAGACAATTTCGATGTTACCATTTATCCTTTCTCCATTATGAGCGCGAATTGCATCTGCAGGAATACTAATTTGAGTACTTGAATTCGTCTCAAAAACACCTCCCCGTTCAGAACTGTAAAACACCGTACTTCTTTGTGTAATATCCTCTAAGGCACGTTCTCGTAAAGCTCGAAATTCATCACTAATCTCAGAAGACACTTTCGCTCCTTCCTTATCAGAAGTTGCCGTTGTCGACTCCGACTCACAGGACACAAACATCAACGAGGCGGTCATAAACAATAAAAAAACTTTTTTCATAAATTTAAATTTGTTGGTTATTAATAAATTTAATAATCACATAGTTATTATGATTATTAATTAAATAAATAATGAATTTTACAAAAAAATATTCCGGACTAAATTCATAAAATCAAAATTACTTGATAAATATAAAAAATTTTAATTAAATATTAACAAATAGTTTTTAAAAAAGCGAATTTAATAATTGTGTATTATTTTAAAACCTCAAATACACTAGGGCTATCAAAAATTAACTATTAATATATTAATTTTAAAATATTCACAAAAAAAACCCATCTACTTGAATATTAATTTCAAATAGATGGGCTTTTTAACAACTAGCTATTTTACACCATACCTCATTTGGGATTGTGCACCAAAGCCTGTCTTTTAATTAAATTATAAAATTCCTATTGAATAAAAAGGAGGGCGAATACAAGTATAAAACCAATAAAGCGCGCTAGCTTTTACTAATACAAGGTAAATATCGAAAATGAAATTTCTGTCTTTTGGGGTATTCAACACCGATGAGCTTAGGACATGTATTTATAGTAATTTACGAATTTTACCTATAAAAACAGCTAGACAGTGCGAAAAATTTTTACATAAAACAAATCTCTTTAAAAAAGCCTAGTGCATCTTATTGCTGATAGGCTTGACTTCTAGAGGAAGATCAAAATACTTGATGTCAAATCGACCTCTTCGTACTCGATAGACATCATTATCAACGGTTTCGATATCAAACCAGAAATAACCGGAAATAATACGATTTGTTTTATCGATTTTAGTAATGGTCCACGCTCCTGTATTTAGATCGGTTGTAGTGTATTTTTGCCCCGATGCAGTCGTCATTTCCGCATGAGCTTGCCCTGCTTTGGGCGCTGCTAAAGGATAGGTTTTTCCTTGCTCTAAATTTAATTTTTTCGCAATCAAACTAATTTCTCCATCAAATTGGCTGTTCCTATATTCATATTCATTTGCTCTCCTATAGACCTTTGCAGAATCGCTTGAATAAAAACTACGATTGTCGTATTCGTGATTCTTTACAAACAATTCACCATTAACAACACATCCAAAAATGTCTTCTCCCTCTGTAGTAGCCGGTGGTAACACCAAATCATCAGAACATGTAAAGCACATACAAAACAAACTCATAAGCAACAACCCTGCTATTTTTCTCATATCAAAACCCTTATTTTTTATCGCAAAATACTTGCTCTTAAAATTTATTTCCCTTGTTTTTATACTACAGTACTTTTCGTTCAAGTAAACTGTTTATCAATTAAAAAGTTCTAGTCGATTTTATAAGATTTGTGCCATCCCAATCCAAAAACCAAGGCCGCACCAAAATAGTTATGCTTTGAAATAGACCCATATACCTTAACACCTATACTCGAACCAAAACCAACGGGTTCTTTTGCGCCAAAAAGTCGCGCAGGACCAAAGGGTTTTCTCTTATTTTTAAACAACTTAAAATTTAATTCAATCGGCATTCCCCAATACGATTCACCGTGTATATAAGGAGCATCATAACTATAAATGTCGTGAATTTTTCTTTGAATTGACGCATAAGACACCCCTGCCGAAACGCTTAAGGAAATACTGCTAAATACAAAACGCTGACCATACAACAAAGCGTGCTGATTGGTATTTCTTCTCTTTATAGGAATCAACGCATAAATATCAGTATCGTTTGTATTTCGTATATACTGGTAAGAGAAGAGATGACTTTTAAGCTGATAGTTTAAAGATAAACCATAACTCTTTTCTTCAAAAGATTCGTCAACTATTCCCGTAAATCCCTCTACAAAAATAATCGGATTTACTCTTGATTGAGTAATGGAATCGGGTTTCACCACTGCCGTTTCACCAAAGCTATTAGATAACTCTAAAGTTTGAGCATAAAAATTTCCTACTCCCAAAACAATACACCCTATTGCTATCAATTTCTTAATTTCCATAATTTAAAATATAAACACAAGCTTTTTGAAAACTAAAACTGAGAATTAAATATCAAAAAGCATTAATAAGTAAACAAAAACACAATAACAGCTACAAACAAACAATATTTACAACACTTATCCAACAAAATAATAAAAAAAAATCTTTTCACTAGTAGCAATACATCACACAACTATATGTTTCTATAATAACTTTAAAAAACAGTTAAATTAACTACTTTTTAAAGCTTAAACGAAGCATTTTTTGTCTTACAAAAAAAACATTTATGAACCTTTTTATAAACACAGCAACACAAACCCCAAAAACATCCCGTCTCGATTTCAAATAGGGAATCATAAACCGATTTCTTTACCTTACACAACCCTTAGGGGATTTTTTAATAAATTATTGATAAAATTAAAAACATAAGTCGCTGTCTTTTTTATAAATGGAGCATTTAGTAAGAAAATAGAGGCTATTTTTACACTAGGAAAATCATTTTGTATTTAAAAATACAGCATTTTTATTGTGAATTATTTTAAGGCAGAAATAAATGCTATTTAAACAGTTTATCCAGTATTTAATCATATAATACAATTAAATTATCAAAAGATAGTACATAAATAAAAGAAATAGCTATATTTAAAGCGTTTTTTTTAATCAAAAACAAAATTGCGAGTAATACAACTCATAAATATTCTTTATTAACTTTTTAAAATTGAAAAGATGAAAGCAAACAACGATTTAGGTCTTCTATTAATTCGAATAGTTATCGGACTTACCATGCTACTGCACGGAATTAACAAAATCATTCACGGACTTGATTACATTAAGGGTCTAGTCGATGGACACGGATTACCTACTTTTATTAGTTATGGTATTTATATTGGAGAGATTATAGCTCCCATACTGATTATCATTGGATTTCGAACTCGCATGGCGAGTTTAGCATTGGTTATTACTTGTATCTGCATTATTCTATTTGCTCACGTCCAAGACGTATTTTCTCTAAATTCAAATGGTGGACTAGCTCTTGAATTGATAATCATTTATCTCTTCACCAGCCTTGGACTATTCTTTACTGGAGGTGGAAAAATGTCGGTATCCAACAAAAACCGATGGGATTAAACCTCAATCTAAAAACCCCAAAATTCTTAAGCGATTTTGGGGTTTTTAATTTTAAACTATTGTCAATACACTTTAGTTAGATAAAAATAAGATTTGAATTAAACCGCCCCTATAAGCACCACCACAAACTCACTCCCCACACCATATTCGCTGTGAACAGCAATGCTTCCACCTTGGGCTTCTATAAATTCTTTACTAATCGCTAAACCGAGCCCTGTGCCTTCTCTATGGGTTCCTGGAACACGAAAATACCGATCAAAAACTTTAGATAAGTATTCCGGTGGAATACCGATTCCAAAGTCTTTAACACTAAAAACAACCGCATCCCCTTGAAGATAAACCTGAATTTGAATGTCGGATTGCTCGTGAGAATAATTGATGGCATTGGTTAGTAGATTAGTCATCACCCATGCAGTTTTTTCAGCATCAGCTAGAACGAGTAAATTTGCTATTTCTATTGTTTTTACCAGTTTTATTCCCTTTAAATCTGCCTGTGCCTGATTGGCCATTATGGCATAATCAACAATCTTATCCACCGCAGTATTATGAATGTTAAGCTGTATATTTCCACTTTCAACCTGAGTCATATTGAGCAATTCTGCTGTTATTTTTAGTAATCGGTTGGCATCGTCCTGAATACCTGTTACTAAATTTTGTTGCTCCTTATTTAACATACCTATTCGTTCATTTTCCAACAATTGCAAGCTGAGTTTCATCGAAGCAATGGGTGTCTTAAATTCATGAGATACCGTAGCTATAAAGCGGGTCTTAGCGAAATCCAATTCCTTGTATTCTGTAATATTTCTCAATATTAAAACATGTCCTACCAACTCCTTAAGCCATTCGCCTGTAGGTATCACTTCAATGTGAATTACCTCTTGAGAATAGTAACCTTCTTTGCCATTGGCCATGATTTTTAAGGTTTCGGCGGTTTGATCTCCTGATCGTTCCAAATTGCGCAATAGAAGTCGAATCAAGTCGTTTTCCAATGCCAAATCCCTACTGCTAAAACCAATCATTTGAAGCTCGGATAAGCCCGTAACTTTACATGCTTCTTCATTGGCAAAAATCACTTTCCAATTTTCATCCAAACCGATTACCGGATCTTGCATATTGTTGATTAAAGCTTCTATTCTCTTTTTTTGACGCATGAGTTGCGCCAGATTACTACTGTTGTATTCCTCCAACTTCTCTGCCATAGTATTAAAGGATTTGGCCAAATCACCAAATTCATTATGGTCTTCGAAATGCACGCGTTCATCATATTTAGTAGCGGCAATTTTTTGAATGCTGTGGGTTAATTCACTGATCGGATTTGAGATGTTTGACGGTAAGTTGACCAATAAGGTAAAAGCTATGATAAAACATGCCGTACCCGTAACGGCAATCCACACCGTAGCCCGATTGGCAGTATCTTGTGCAAACTGGCTTTTTTGTTCAATCGCCTGCATATTCATACTCATCAACTCTAAGAGTGAATTTCTGATTTTACTCAAGTTCGCAATTGACTGACCATTATTACGATATTCTTGGAAATGCTCGCGCAATTGTTTATTGATTTTCTGTTCCCCCTCCTCAGTAGCATTGAGTTCCTGAAGCTTTAATTCTTCTTCAAAATGAGCGAAATCTGGGGTGGCTTGACTTTCTATATCCTGCAACATCTGCTTGGAATAAATCACTGAATTATAATTGTCTAACAATATATTTTCGGTGTCATTTTTTAAAAAATGAATATAAATTGCCCCAACCAAACCCAACAAAACAATCAAAATAAACAGTAATCCCACTCCTAGGGTTAACTTGGTTTTAATTCTCATATATCTTTACTAAGGTATTTTTTCCCAATTACTTATCCAACTGTACGCATAAAACGAGGATCTGACCACTTCATTTATACTAGGACATAATGATAACATCTACAGCCGATGAAGATAACTTTTTTAACAACTGATTGAACACATTAGACGCTAAAATAATTTGATACAATTGCAATCTGGGTTTCCCGATACAAATGGTAGTTATTTTGCGCTCTTCTACCTGTTGTAAGATAGCTTGAGCAACACTGTTGTTTTCAACTTTAATAATTTCCGCCCCCAATTCAGTAGCCAGTTTTAGGTTGTTGATCAAATGTCTTTGTTTGGCCAAAGATATTTTATTGGGACTTTCCCGAGTTGTTTGTACATACAATACATACCACCTAGAATGAAAATAGTTGGCCAATCGAGCTGATTTTCTAATTACCGCCTTGGCCGTCTTCTCATTACTGCTAATACAAGCTAAAAAACGCGTCGGACGCGCGTGTATGGATGAACTTATTTCAGTCTCCACCTTTTTTTCTACATGTGATGCAACCTCCTTTAAAGCCAACTCTCGAAGTTGTAAAATATTGGACTTAGTAAAAAAATTCTTTAGAGCCGCGGCAATTTTATCATTTTTATAAATTTTGCCTTGAATTAAGCGTTCCATCAAATCGGAAACCGTTAAATCGATATTAACTATTTCATCTGCCTGAGCCAAAACCTGATCAGGAATACGCTCTTGTATATCAATTCCCGTAATCTCCTTTACCTCGGCGTTTAAACTTTCAATATGTTGAATATTAACCGCCGAAATCACATTGATTCCGGCGTCTAATATATCCATAACATCTTGCCATCGCTTATCGTTTTTACTACCGCTCATATTCGAATGAGCCAACTCATCAACGATTACGACCTCAGGTCTAATCGCTAATATCGCCTCCAAATCCATGTCTTCAACCTGTTTTCCCTTATAAAAAAACTGCTTTCTAGGAATCACGACTAAACCCTCAACCAAAGCTTCAGTTTCCTCGCGTTGATGCGTCTCTACAAAACCAACCTTGACCTTGACACCACTTTTCATCAAATCATGTGCCTCCTGTAACATGCGATACGTTTTTCCTACTCCAGCACTCATTCCGATATAAACCTTGAATTTACCGCGTTTAGAACGGCGAATTAATTTTAAAAACTCCTCGGCGGATTGGCGTTCTTCTTGCATAGTGTTGTTTTAAAATTTTATGGACAAACTGGTACTCGCAAAAGCATTAGTAGACACAGCACGCTCATTACTAGTAAAAATAGCGTCTTTACTGTCAAAATTACGCAGTTCGATGCGCCACAATACTTGATTTGTTATCCTATAATCAAAATTGACGGAATAACCCCAAGTTTGAAATCCGTTTTCAGTATCCGTAACTAATATCACTTGTTTTTTATCCGAATAATATTCGCCACGAAGACTCCAACTCCATTTGTCGTTAAAGGTATATTTCCCTATTAAACTCGGACTATACCACATATTATAGGATTTACTGTGTTTGTACTGCTGTTGAACTCCAATATCAAAACCCGCAATCAGTTGTATCTTTGGACTGATTTTTATTTGCGTATACAAATCGTGAAAGTACCGCATTTGTCTTAAGCTGTCCGGTGTATCACTACCGATAAAGGAACTGCTGTTAATCAGGAATTTCTCATGGGGTTGGTAGGTCAGTTGATGTCCAAATGCCAGCGTATGATTGCCGTCAACACGTTGCAGACGTTGCCATCCATTTAATACTAAACCACTTAAAAACCACTTTTGATTCGGTGATTTGTAGGAAATCTTAACTCCCGACGAAAAATAAGGCGAATTTTCAGCTGGAATACTTCGAGTCAAGGTCCATACATCCGCTCCCACAGCACTCTCATAACCGATATGTGAACTAAAAATACCTGCATCCAACCACAAATCCTTGGTCTCTGATAGTTTTAATCCCACATTGGCCTCATAAATGTTTTTTAATCCATCGGGTTCTGCTGCTAAGTTAGACGTGACATAACTGCCCGCCATTAAAGCTATTTTTCCACGAACCCGATCTTTTTCGTAAGTTGCTCGAATCATTCCAAAATTAAGACTGACTTCATTATGTCGATTAAACGAATACAAATACCCGGGTAGTTGGTTGTTCTTGGGCTGATTAAAGCTGTAACTATAATACAATTCGGCATAACCGTCAATAGTCAATGCCGGTTTGGATATCGTATCATGTTGTGCCACAGCAATAGCTACTCCACCGAGGAGTAGCGCTATACTAAATAAGTTTTTCATACTTGTTATTTGATTTGGTCTAAGGCAATATTCAAACGCAATACATTAACTTTCTCGGGACCAAAAATCCCCAATAAGGGACTTTCGATTTGGTTGTGAATTAATTGCATCACCACACTCTCTGAAAGATTTCTACTAGTGGCAATTCGAGCCACTTGAACCACAGCTGCTTGTACGGAATAGTTGGGATCCAACCCACTACCGCTTGCCGTTACTAAATCAACGGGAATATCTTCTTTTTTAACCCTAGGGTTCTTGTCCATAAATTCGTCGATACGCTGTGACACCTGAGCTAAATATTCGGGATTGGTAACGGCTTTATTACTGGCACCAGAACCCGCAGCATTATAATCGACAGCGGAAGGCCGCGATGAAAAATACTTCTCGGAAACAAAAGCCTGTCCGATATTCACATAATAGGCCTTGCCGTTATGTCTCACCAATTCGCCCTTACCGGCGTTCGGTGAAAACTGAGCAAATCCCCAAACAATTAGTGGATATACCACAACTAATAACAACATGGTTCCACCTGTAAGCAATAGGGAAGAAAGTATATTTTTTTTCATTTTTATTATATTTTAAACCTTGTTTTTAAACACATTAAAACACGGTACTTAAAGTTAAAATTTAAATATAGAACTAAACAAATAGTGCAACAAACAAATCGATTAACTTGATACCAACGAAGGGAACCAAGATACCGCCGAGACCGTATATCAATAAATTTCGTCTCAATAAAGCACTGGCACCAATTGGTTTATATGCAACCCCTTTTAAAGCCAGAGGTATTAAAATCGGGATGATGATGGCATTGAAAATCACTGCGGATAGTATGGCACTTTCGGGACTGTGCAATTGCATAATATTCAATCCATTTAAAGCGGGTATGGCCGTGATAAAAAGTGCTGGAATCAAAGCAAAATATTTGGCAACATCGTTAGCAATACTAAAGGTGGTTAAGGTGCCACGGGTCATCAACAACTGTTTACCGATTTCAACAATTTCGATCAGTTTGGTCGGATCATTATCCAAGTCAACCATATTACCCGCTTCCTTAGCCGCTTGAGTACCGCTGTTCATCGCTACCCCAACATTGGCCTGAGCCAAAGCCGGTGCGTCATTGGTACCATCGCCCATCATAGCAACCAGTCGACCTTCGCTTTGTTCCTTTTTGATGTAATTCATCTTATCTTCAGGCTTGGCTTCCGCTATATAGTCAGCAACACCCGCTTTTTCAGCTATAAAACGCGCCGTTAAAGGATTATCTCCGGTAACCATTACTGTTTTAATACCCATCATTCGCAATCGCGCAAAACGCTCCTGAATGCCCGGTTTCACGATATCCTGCAATTCTACTACACCGATAATTTTTTCGTTTTCCGAAACGACCAAGGGCGTTCCTCCATTATTAGCGATTTTCTCGACGATCTCCTGAATTTCCAGTGGATAGCTATTTCCTTTTTCCTCACACAGTTTTCGAATAGCATCAGCGGCACCTTTGCGGATGCGCAGCCCGTCAAAATCAATTCCAGAACTCCGTGTTTCAGCGGTAAAAGGAATAAAAACCGGATTGCTAATCCCGTAGCTTTTCGGGTCTTTACCCGCTAATTCTATAATGGATTTTCCCTCTGGGGTTTCATCACTCATCGAACTCAATACGACCGATTTCTGAAAATGTAGCGGATCAACGCCCTCAGCCGTATAAAATTGAGTCGCTTTTCGATTTCCAATCGTGATGGTTCCCGTCTTATCCAGTAGTAAAACGTCAATATCTCCTGCTACTTCCACTGCTCTTCCACTTTTGGTAATCACATTAGCGCGTAAGGCTCTATCCATACCCGCTATTCCAATCGCGGACAACAAACCTCCTATAGTCGTTGGAATCAAACAAACGAACAACGAAATAAATGCGGCAATGGTAATGGGTACTCCTGCATAATCTGCAAAGGGTTTTAAAGTCACGGTAACAATAATAAAAATCATCGTAAATCCAGCCAACAATATGGTTAATGCAATTTCATTAGGTGTTTTTTGTCTGCTGGCTCCTTCTACCAAAGCGATCATTTTATCCAAAAAACTATCTCCTGGTTGTGTTGTTACCAACACTTTAATTTGGTCAGACAGTACTTTAGTACCTCCGGTAACCGAACTTTTATCTCCACCAGCTTCGCGAATTACCGGCGCGCTTTCACCTGTAATTGCACTTTCATCAATGGTTGCAAGTCCTTCCATAATTTCTCCATCAGCAGCTATGATATCACCCGCTCTACAGATAAAGACACTCCCCTTCTGCAAGCTAGAGGAAGATACTATCGTACCGTCTTCTAAAGTAGCTGGTGTTTCCTCTCTGGTTTTACGCAAACTATCCGCCTGAGCTTTTCCACGAGCCTCCGCTATGGCTTCGGCAAAATTGGCGAACAACAAAGTGAATAAAAGCAAGATAAATATGGTTAAATTATACCCAAAACTCCCTTGACTTTTTTCGCCTAATAAAATCCAAATACAAACCAAAAACAGTACAAAAGCACCAATTTCTACCGTAAACATCACCGGATTTTTAATTAAGGTTCGCGGATTGAGTTTTATAAAGGATTGTTTTATTGCATCATAAAATACTCTTTTATCAAAAAGAGATTTGTTATTTGTATTCATATATAATCGTGTTTTTAAATATAGGTCTCTGCAATCTCCTTAGCTATTTGATCAGTACAAATTCTAAATAAGAATGCAAACCATAATTATTTATTGGTGTAGGGTAAAATATTCCGCGATAGGTCCGAGGGTTAATGCCGGAAAAAAGGCCAAAGCAGCAATGATCAAAATAATGGTCAATATCAGAACCCCAAAAGTCGCTGTATCGGTTTTTAATGTACCTGAGCTCTCGGGGATATAAGCCTTTTGCGCCAACAAACCCGCAATAGCCACCGGTCCAATAATCGGTATAAATCGCGCTAATAATAGTACGATTCCCGTACTGATATTCCACCATGGTGTATTATCTCCCAAACCTTCAAACCCGCTTCCGTTATTAGCAGAGGACGATGTATATTCATAGAGCATTTCTGAAAAACCGTGAAACGAAGGATTATTTAGAGTTTCTTGCGTCCATTCGGGTACTGAAACTGCCAATGCCGTTCCTACTAAGATTAGCAACGGATGAACCAAAGCTATAATCAGCGCTATTTTAATCTCTCGAGCTTCGATTTTCTTTCCAAAAAATTCAGGTGTACGTCCAACCATTAACCCGCTGATAAACACCGCTAATATCACAAATATGAAAAAGTTTAAAATACCGACTCCAACACCACCATAAAAACTGTTGATCATCATGGCTAACAACTCATTCATACCCGAAAGCGGCATCGAACTATCGTGCATTGAATTGACCGATCCCGTAGAAATCACCGTAGTTGCAATACTCCAAAAACCAGAAGCCGCCGCTCCAATACGCGTTTCTTTCCCCTCCATAGCCCCGGCATCCATATTGATTCCCATTCTTTCAATTGCAGGATTCCCAGCACTTTCCATCACGATATTTGGAATTACCAGACATAAAAACCCGACTGTCATAACTCCAAAAATCATATAGGAGAAACGTTTTCTGTTGATGTAAATACCAAAGGCAAAAATCATCGCAAAAGGAATGATTAATTGCGCAATCATTTCCACCATATTAGTGGTGTAATTCGGATTTTCAAACGGGTGAGCTGAGTTGGTTCCAAAAAAACCTCCTCCATTGGTGCCCAAGTGTTTGATCGCTATAAATGCGGCAGCCGGTCCACGAGACACTTCTACACTTTGACCTTCCAAAGCACTCATAGTATCTTTACCTTCAAAAGTCATCGGTGTGCCATTAAAAACCAAAATAAGCGCTACAAGCACGCTAAGAGGTAATAATATACGCGTAATCGATTTGACAAAAAACACATAAAAATTGCCTAAATGCTGCGCTGTTTTATGTTTAAAAGCCTCAAAAACCACCACAGCCGCCGCCATACCACTTGCCGCACTGACAAATTGTAAAAACATCAAAACCAATTGCGACAAATAACTGACCCCGGTCTCACCGGAATAATGCTGCAAATTGCAATTAACCACAAACGATATCACGGTATTAAAAGCTAAATCTGCCGACATATTCGGATTATTATCTGGATTTAACGGTAAGTACTGCTGGGTCATCAGCAATACAAACACCATCACAAACCAAACGAGATTTATGCAGAGCAAGGCTTTTAAATGTTGTTGCCAATTCATCGAACTAGTTGCATCAATACGACTCATTTGGTAAAGGCGTTTTTCCAAAGGATTGCAAATGAAATCCAAAAAAGTACGGTCTCCCGCATAAACTCTGGCAATATACTTGCCTAACGGAATAGCTATGGCGACAGCAAGTAAAAACATCGCGATAATTCCCAGTATTTCTGTATTCATATATATTAAATTAAACATTTACATAACATTATTTATCTACTTATAAAAAAACATGTTACACTAAATATATTTACATTTATAATTGGCTTTAAAATTTTTCAGGGTGTATTAAAACGTAACACATATATCCAAAAACGGCCAGGGCCAAAAGCAATAAAAAAATCATATTTTAAAGGTTTTTAAATTAAATAGAACTAAAAAAATCAATGCTTTTGTAGCAAATCACAAAGCCGACTAAACCGACTAAAAGCAAGAGTAGTGCAATCATCATCGGGAATTTTTAAATAAAATAATTGGAATTAATTGAACGGTATCCGTCTTGCTACGCATTGGAACTGCGGTAGTTTTGATTCCTAAAATCGGATTGGGCTGATCGTTTTTCGACAGCAATACCACTTTGAGAAAGTGGTGTGTAAGGAGCTTAATAGGTTGTTGTATGTTCATGGTGTATAAATTTGATATACACACTATAGCCAATTCCCATACCAATAAAACAGCAATAGCTATAACTCCCTGTAAGACAATACGCTTAAACCAAAATCGAATTGTGTACAAACAAAAAACCCTTTCAAAATGAAAGGGTATATTAGCATAACGATAGGGGTGTTTACCCCAAGCGGTATTCTTCTAATTTTCTATAGAGTGTAGTTAACGCTATTCCGAGTAGTTCAGCTGTTTTGGTCTTATTGCCGTTGGTGTATTTCAACACGGATAAAATATGGTTTTTTTCTGCGTATGCCAATTCAAAAGAACTTATTGTCTTAGCCGATACTGAAGCATGCTTTTGAAATTCGATTGGCAAATCAATCAGTTCCAACACATCTCCGTTATTCATTATTATAGCGCGTTCTAAGGCGTTTTTTAATTCGCGTATATTTCCAGGCCATGCATGTGCTTTTAATGCTTCTAAAGCCTCTTTAGATGGCTTTAAAGTTTTCTTACCCGACTGTAGTGTCATCATTTTTAGAAAATGGTCTACCAGTTCAGCTATATCTGAAATTCGGTTGCGCAAGGCTGGTAGTTCTATAGGAAAAACAGATAAGCGGTAATACAAATCCTCTCTAAAATTACCCTGTTGAATCTCTTTGGTTAGATCGCGATTTGTGGCTGCAATAATTCGAATATCCACCGTTGTTGGTTTGGAATCCCCAATTTTTAAAAAAGTACCGGTTTCCAAAACGCGTAACAACTTAGCTTGTAAGTCCAAAGGCAACTCTCCTATTTCATCTAAAAAAATAGTTCCCAAATGCGCTTCTTCGAAAAGTCCCTTTTGATCTTTTATAGCGTTGGTAAACGAACCTGCTTTATGTCCAAACATTTCACTTTCCAATAAATCTTTGCTAAAAGCAGCACAGTTTATCGCTACAAAAGATTGTTTTTTACGGCTACTTTCATGATGAATCGACTGTGCAAATACCTCCTTACCCGTTCCGGTCTCGCCGGTTAATAAAACCGTTGTAGCTGTTGTAGCAACGCGTTTTGCCAATTGAACAGCCTGTAAAAGTGCTGCCGATTTGCCTATGGTTTTATCAAAGGAGTATTTTTGTTCCAATTGACTCTCTAATTTTTCTACTCTTTTATTGAGCTTGACCTTTTCCATGGCTCTATACAGCAATGGAATAATTTTATTATTGTCTTCCCCTTTGATGATATAGTCGTAAGCACCGTTTTTAATTGCTTGTACTCCATCTGGAATGTTGCCATATGCCGTCATTAAAATCAACTCAACCAAAGGAAAGCGGTCTTTTACTTTTTTGCTAAAATCCACACCACTTCCGTCAGGTAATTTTACATCGCATAAAACCACGTCAAATGTATGCTGTTCTAACTTTTTAAAACCCGTTTTTAAATCAGATGCTTGAACTACTTCAAAGCCCTCTAATTCCATAATTCGAGCCAATAAACTTCGGAGTTTTACCTCGTCATCAATAATTAAGATGGGATTCATAATCCGTTTGATTTTAAATGTATCTACAAATCATTAAGCCAACAACTTAATCGTTATTGGCTTGGTAATTGTACTGTATAAAGGGCAACCAAAGTGCGTTATTTTTTCCACTTGATTACGATATATTCTCGTTGATATTCCGTCTGCTTATCCGTTTGCTCATCAAAATCGGAAGAAACCAGTATGAGGTATAAAGGGACTTTCGCCTTGGATACATTGACTAACTTGTCTTTAAACACATAATTAAAATTGTCAACGGTACGCGTACATTCCCAAATATCCTCTTTTAATATGCAATCGTCAAATCGGTGTTCTTCGGTATTGTCAAAAAACCAATAACTCGGGGCCGACTCTTCTATTATAATGCTCTCCGAAGGATTATACAATTCCTCAGCCATACCTGTTTCCATTGTCGGTATTTGAGAAAGCGGTTTCCCTGCGACTATATCTTTATACGTTTGGTCTTTAAATGAGGCGTGAACCAGTATCCCCATCGGATTATCAAATAAAAATTTAAGTTGAAAAGTAGTCGGTTCCAACTCAATAGCATGATTTTTCACCACCACTTCTTTTCCATTTTGGAAAATTTTAAACTTAAACTTGTTTTCTCCTATTCCAGGACTTGCTTTCATCGAAATGCTTCCTAAACACAAACCTAAAAAAATCACCAAAACGCCTAATAATGACCCGTTGTTTTTCATCGCTTTTTTGTTCAAATGTAAAGCAAAAAACAATGCGATTTACAAAATCAAACAGTATTTAGCACTAAGCAATCGCTGCCTTGTTTATTTACATAACAACACATACTTTAGATTTTTAGGTGAATATTATAAACGGTATAGGGATATATTTTTACCGTAATCCACTTGGTCAATGGTGCCAGAATCAATAACGGAATAAATAAAGTATAATCGCCAAAAAGGCCACACACCAAAAATATAGCGGTAAAAGGTGCATGCAAACTGGCGCTTAGAACCAAGGCAATACCCAATATCATAAAATTTAGGGGAAGCAAAGTTGTACCAGCAAAGGTATTGGCCAATGTAGCAATCAATATCCCCAGAAAGGCTCCTGCAAATATACTGGGTGCAAAAACACCACCGTCACCCCCACCTCGTAAGGTAATTGCTGCCATAATTGGCTTTAGGAACAACAGCAAAACCATGTTTAAAAATACCCAACCCGTCGTCAATGTAGGTGAACTTAATTGATTTTTAATAGCATGGTAACCGTCTCCGTACAATTCCGGAAATAGCCAAATAAACAAACTAAGGAATGCCGCGCACAAAACCACATTTAAATACGGGCTTTTTTTAATCGGAAAACGAGACTTAATCAGCAAAACCGATTGGGTTAAATACACCCCATAAACCGATGCTACTATAGATAATATAAGGAAATATGGAATGGCTTCATATTTCCATCCTTGTAATTGGGTTTGAAACAACGGAGGTTCATCGACAATAAACAACATGCCCCAGGCCACTGTTACCGAAACCAAATGCGTGACTATGATGATTTTAGAACGGCGTTTTAGAATGTTTTCATAGGAGAAAAACAAACCCGCTAACGGACTGTGAAACAACACGGTTACTCCAGCAGCAATCGCAGCACCCATCCATTCGTTTTTATATTTTTTTAGAAAGTGTTTTTTACGTGCAACCATCCCACCTAAAGCTGCTGTACTCACGACAGTAGAAACTTCAATTCCGGTTGATCCACCAAAAATGACCGTTAAAAAACCGTTGATAAAATGAGAAGGTATTTTATATAAAGGCAATTTTTTTGTTGAAGAAGTCGCGTCGAGCACTTCGCGAATCCCCTTGTTTTCCTTGTTTTTAAACAAATACTTACGCAGTATAAAAATAACGCTTAAGCCCAAAATTGGAAAAAGGGCTATTAGATAATTATTCTCTTGTGTTTTCAGAAAAAAACGCGCTTCGAAATTCTCCGTCAAATGTTTTAAAATCAACCCGATAAAACCGGATAGAAAACCAACTAAGGCCGATGCGAATAAAATAGTTGCCCATTTGGACGAGTAATATTTGTTTTTAGAGGTCATTGAAACTAAAACTATGGAGATTTATGCAGATATTTCGCGTTAGGGATTGAAACGGCATCTTTTCTTGAGCTTTTTTTGCTCAAGAAAAATATAGTGGAAAGCCCGCCCGATAGGGAACGCCCAAATAATACGCCTATTGCTTTTTCTTTTTTCGATATTCAAAAATCTTCATATACAATATGGTCTGCATTTTGCGAGATTTGTCTTTGAGTATTTCAGCATTGGGACCTTCAAAATGCGTATTGATTGTTTGCAACCAATAAAACAACCAAGTACCGAAATGATAAGGAGTAATACTCTCCTGCTGTTGTTGATCTACCAGTTGGTGAGCCAAAACGGGATTTCCGGTATAAGCCTTGGTACCAAATAGATGCATGGCCCAAAAATCGGTTATTTTCTCCAAATGCTCGTCCCATTCCGTAATAATCTCATTAAAAATAGGACCAAGCTCAGCATCCTGACGTACAGCATCATAAAAAGTACTGACGATAAAGAACAATTGATGGCGGTCAGTTACGTCGGGTAAGCGTTTTTCTATAGGGGTCATTTTAATTTCATTTTCAACAAAGGTAGTGTTTAATACAAGCTTGTTTTTATGATTGTAATCATAAAACTACCTATAGATTTTTCGTTGAATGATTTGAAGTTTACCTTCTTTTTCCAATTGCTTGATCGTTCTAATCACGGTTTCGACGCGTAATCCCGTGAGGTCAGCCAATTGCTGTCGGGTCATCGGTATTAAAAAAGGCGTGTCGTCCAAAGGATTTTCACTGTGATTTTTGATATAATCCATCAGAGCTAAAAGCTTTTTCTCGGGTTCTTTAGCGGATATTTCCGGTGCCATAACCGCTTTAAAAAACAAACGTCGCGCTAAACTTCTATTTACAGCTATAGAAACTTCCGGATGTTGATACAACATCACAAAAAATTGTTCCTTGGATATTTGCAACAAGCTAATAGCCGTTAGGGCAATTGCATTAGCAGGATAGGGTTCATCGATAAACAACGGTGGTTCCCCAAAACTTTGCCCAGCTGTAAAAATATTCTGTATAAATTCTTTGCCACTTTCCGAATAATTATTCATTTTGACTTTCCCTACAACGATCTGATAGTAAAACTTTGGATAAGTTTTGGCTTCAAAAATCACAGTCCCCTTAGGATAGTTTTTTTGTTCAGCCCCCGACTGGATTAGCGTTGCAACATCAATCATTGTTTTGGATGAATTTTAAACTGAAAATAATTTTCACAATTATACTTCTACTGTTGGTTTCAACCGATTATTTTGACCTGCTAGAAAGATTCTGATTTTAACGCGATACCTCCAATACAGTAATACAGAGGAAGTTAATAAACCGAGACTAAGTCCGTACCAAATTCCGATAACGCCCCATTTGAATACAATTCCCATCACGTAAGCCGCTGGCATACCAACGATCCAATACGCAAAAAAAGTAATAAATGTCGGAACATTGACATCGCCAATTCCTCTTAATACACCAAGTCCCACCACCTGTACACCGTCGAACAATTGAAATAAACCAGCGATGATCAACAATTGTGCAGCTATGGTAACTACGGCTATATCTTGAGTGAATATATAGGGCAAATACTGATTAAATACTGCAAATAGCGTTGCCGTACAACACATAAACAAAATCACGAGATGGTATGACGAAATCGCATAGCGTTGCAAACGCACAAAGTTGCCATTTCCAAAACTGTTTCCGGTTTTTATAGTCGCTGCAGTAGCTATACCGCTTGCCATCATATAGGTTAGAGACGCCAATTGAATACCTACTTGATGAGAGGCTTGCTCAGTGGCTCCGATGGTTCCGGCGATTAGTGCCGCTCCAGCAAAGGCGCCAATTTCAAAAACATATTGCATAGCAACCGGTGCTCCAATTTTTAGTATTCGAATGCACTTATCCCATTCTACCTTAAACAATTGAAAATATTGTATGTAGACACGAAACACTTTTCCTTTAAAAACGTAGATTCCCATGGCTATCATCATCATAACTCGGTCGATTAAAGTACTATAACCAACCCCGCTGATTCCCATAGATTCAATACCAAACATTCCTTTAACAAATACAATTGCCAAAATGATGTTCAATACATTTCCCCATATCGAAATATTCATAGCTTGTTTGGTGAAGCCCAATCCTTCTGCAAACTGCTTGAATGCATTAAAAATCATCAACGGAATTATGGATAAACTCAAAATAAACAAGTAGGGTTTTGCTACCTCTACTACTTGTGGATCTTGATCGAGATGCTCAACGGCAAATACCGACCCGTAATATACGAGCAAAAAAAGTAAAATACTCGTTATAAGATTTAACCAAAGGCTATTGGCCAATAGGGTTGCGCATTCTTGTTTATCCCCTCTACCGTTAGCTTGAGCTATTAATGGAGTAATTCCATATGCGATTCCCAATCCGATGACCAATACCACCATAAAAACGGAATGGACTAAAGATACAGCAGCCAAGGGTATGGTGCCTAAAAAATGTCCAACCACCACACTATCTGCCATGTGCACTAAGGTATATCCCAATTGAGATATGATTACTGGACCGGCCAATAAAAAGGTGCTTTTATAATAAGGTTTTAGCCTTTTGAATTTAGATAATATCATCAGTTAAGGATTCTATAGTGAAAAAAGACTGCAAATTTACGCTTATTAATTTATTTAAATTGACTATATTTTGTTAAAGCATCTTTTAATTCTGAATTTACATAGGCATCACTTACGCTTTAAAAACCTAATTAAGGAATAAAACCCTTTATTACTATCTTCTTTAAATTTCATCACTTCTAAAGTAGTACTGCTTTAAAACAAATGAAAACCGTTAACAGTATCCTATTAAAAAAAGCAATCTACAACACAATGAAAATAAAAAAACACATAACTTACTACCAATATTAACTAAATATGCAGACAATAGCATGAAAAACAACAACTCATAATAATATTAATATAATTTTATATATTTGAAGCGAATTAATTAATCATAAATTTATGAAAAAAATATTACCTTTTTTTGTTATTATTCTGATGCTATCAACAGCTTGTTCCAAAGATGACTCTGGAGATTCTAGCAGTTCTTATGTGAAATTTAAAATTAACGGCACCTCAAAAAACTTCAAGCATGTGGAATCCGTCAAATCAGAGTCATCTGAATCTGATAGTAATACATGGCTTCAATACAGTATTACAACTAGCGAAGGAGCAAATCGTTTAAATCAAGTCGATTTTAGCTACACCGTAATACCACAAAACAACTATATAGGTGATTTTTCTATTACTATCGAAGGAATTACCTACGAGACCATGGGATCCGTTGACCCTTTAAATTTTACTATCGAAATATCGGAAAGCAATAAAGACTTTATCAAGGGCTATTTTGCAGGAAAGTTATACATCAAAAATTACAAAAACGAAGACTCTGAATCTGTGACTATAGAACAAGGAACATTTGAAATACAACTTTAAGGTATTGCAAATTATAGACTTCAAAACACAAGAGGCTGTCTCATAAAGACAGCCTCTTTTATGTTTTTATTGCAAACAGTCACAGTAGTCCCACTTCAATAAGATTGATACTGATAGTCACCATAGAGACCGTGTTTATACAATAGATATTTTTTTACTTCCTCTTTAGTGATCATCAGATCAGTCATTCGCGTCATTTTTTGATTTACTTGATATTTCCTACGCAAATATATTTTAATTCGACATAATCATCAATGCCATAGTGCGATCCTTCTCTACCCGATCCAGAGTATTTAACCCCACCAAAAGGTACGCTTTCCGACGAAATGATGCCTTCATTGATTCCTACAATTCCATATTCTAAAGCCTCACTCACTTTCCAACTGCGCGTTAGATCCTTGGTATAAAAATAGGAAGCCAAACCGTAAATGGTGTCGTTTGCCATTTGAATCGCTTCTTCGTCTGTTTTAAACTTAAACAAGGGCGCAATAGGTCCAAATATCTCTTCTTTAGCAAATTCCATATCAGCGGTTGCATCACCGATTACAGTGGGTAGAAAAAAATACTCATTTTGTTTTTTCCCTCCCAACAAAACCTTTCCGCCTTTTGAGATTGCATCAGCAACGAATTTTTCATTGCGTTCGATAGCTTTTTTATTGATTAGCGGACCAAAGTTAACTCCGACATCGAGCCCATTTCCGACTTTTAGTTCAGACACAACCTGAACAAATCGTTCGACAAAAGTATCGTAGATCTTCTCGTGTATCAATATTCGATTTACACAAACACAGGTCTGCCCAGAAAATCTAAATTTTCCTGCAACAGCACCTTTAACGGCTGCATCGATATCGGCATCTTCAAAAACGATAAATGGGGCATTACCACCTAATTCCAAACTCAATTTCTTTAAAGTCGATACGCTTTGATTACTCAAGATTTGCCCGACGCGTGTCGATCCCGTAAACGAAATCTTTGAAACCAGTGGGCTTTCACATAGAATTTTACCGGTTTCTGCGGCATGCGTTCCCACAACCACATTGATTACTCCCCCTGGGAAACCCGCTTGATCGGCTAAAGCGACCATGGCCAATGCGGAAAGAGGTGTTTCTTCACTGGGTCTAACAACCACAGTACAACCCACCGCTAAAGCTGGTCCTAATTTACGCGTAATCATCGCCAAGGGGAAATTCCAAGGCGTTATCACCCCGACTACACCTATGGGTTGTTTGATGACCATAACCCGACGATCAGCTGTAAATCCAGGTATAATATCGCCATTGGCGCGTTTCGCTTCCTCGGCAAACCACTGTATAAAAGAAGCACCATATTCAACCTCTCCACGACTTTCACTAAGTGGCTTACCACATTCCAAAGTCATTAAAATAGCCAGTGGTTCCTTGTTTTTTATCAGCAATTCATACCAGCGATACATAATGGTCGAGCGCTCTTTTGCCGACAAGGCTTTCCATGCGCCCAAAGCTTGATGTGCACTATCGATAGCATCGTTGACCAAAAGGGTATCCCCATCATAAACCGTAGACACCAAAGTTCCGTCGGCAGGATTCCTTACTTTAAATTTGTCCGTTCCCCCGGCAACCCATTGTCCGTTGATGTAAGATTGATCAAATATTAATTCTTTAAAATTTTTCATCGTTTCTTATTGTATTTTGAGGTGAGCAATGACTCCCCTTTTTTATCCGTTTCCGTTTATATAAAAATCCGTATTCAGCTCTGGAATCTGATGGTATTAGTCAAAAACAATGACTTGACGAATGCCTTCACCCTTGGCTAAACGTTCAAAACCTTCATTGATGTCTTCCAATTTTATTCTATGCGTAATCAGCTTATCTACAGCCAATCGTCCTGTTTTATACAATTCGAGATAGGCTGGAATATCTCTTAAGGGAACACAGCTACCGAGATAACATCCCTTTAAACTCTTTTCTTGTCCGACTAAAGTCAGCGGATTTAAACTCAATCTAGCATCGGGATGCGGCAATGCTCCGGTTACGGTAGTTCCCCCTCTTTTGGTCGCATTAAAGGCATAATCCAATGCTGGCATGGCTCCGGCAAATTCCACCGATATATCAACACCACCAGCTGTTAGTTTTTGCAATTGCTCTAAGGCATCTGTATCGGCAGAGTTAATCACCTCTTGTGCTCCAAATTCCTTAGCCATCTCCAATTTATACGGACTGATGTCTGCCGCAATTACTTGTGAAGCACCAGCAGCTTTAGCTCCCAAAATTGCCGATAAGCCTACACCACCAAGTCCCACCACCAAAACCGAATCACCCATTTTTAACTGAGCCGTATTGACTACCGCTCCAACTCCTGTCATCACAGCGCATCCAAAAAGTGCGGCTATCTCAAATGGAATAGTCGGATCGATTTTAACCAACGAATGTATCGATGCAACGGCATATTCTGCAAATCCTGAAACACCTAAGTGGTGATATAGGTCTTGACCGTTTTGATGCAAGCGGTGATGCCCACCTAAAAGTGTCCCATCGCCATTTGCCTTTGCTCCCGGTTCACAAAGCGCTGTTCGTCCCGTTTGACAATAAATACAATGTCCACAGGATGGCAGAAATGCAAACACCACATGATCACCGACTTTAAAGTTCTTTACTTTAGGTCCTACTTCAACAATAACACCTGCAGCCTCATGCCCTAAAACCATCGGTAACGGACGCGGTCGATTTCCATCAATAACCGATAAATCGGAATGACACAAACCCGCCGCTTTTATTTGTACACATACCTCTTCTTCTCCAGCTGCGTCTAATTCTACTTCTTCTATGGTTAGGGGCTTGGATTGCGTATACGGTCTTTCCGCACCCATTTTTCTCAGTACTGCTGCTTTTATTTTCATTTATTTGGCGTCTTAATTATAAAATTCGGGTGCGTGTTTAAACGTTCCCCACTTCACCGGATCATGTCCTGTAACAACCATAGCATCATTTTGATCGGCTAGGAATCGCATTTTTGCGACAGAACGCACCGAATCAACAGCTGAGGCTAAGAAACCTGGCAATACTTTATCATCCCAATGTTCCGTTGTATAAGCCGCATCAATAGCTAATAAAATCGAACCTGAATTAGGCAAAGTCACTAGAAAACTCGAATGACCTGGCGAATGCCCCGGGGTGAATATAATCTTAAGTGTACCATCTCCATAAAAATCGTAGATATCGGTTTTCTGTCCGTCGAGAAACTGCCATTTTAGATTGGGCTTATTAAAGTCTTTCTTAATATACCCTCCTGCAGCAAACCAATCTGCCGTAAACGCGTATTCGTATTCAACGCGTTGAACAACATGAGTTGCGTTGGGAAAACGCCCTATGGCCCCTGTGTGATCCAAATGCAAATGGCTTTGAATCACATATTTTATACTTGCCGGATCAACTCCAAGCTTTTTAATTGCATTATAACAACCTTCCTCTTCCGTCATAACAGGCCAATACACCTGTGTGATACCTCCCCAATGTCCAACTGGATCTGTTGCGCATTCTACTGCATTTCCTCCATCGATGATGATATTCCCTTTTGGATGTATGATTAAATACCAAGGCACGGGAATTTCATAAGGATCGTTGGACGCATTCATTTTAATGTTGTTTTCCTTACATTTCAAAACTCCAGTCTGAAACATATACAAGCGAATTTCATCTGTCATAATAGTAGTTTTTTTGTGGTTTTTCAAAATTAAAGTCGAACGAATAACCTAGTTAAAAGTTCTTTTTAATGGAATAACAATTTAATGAGAAAAAACTAAAAAAACTAAAAAATCGCATTTCAAAAATGTTAATCCTTTCATAATTAAGAACTTTGAACGCGGCATTCATCTTCACAAACAGTATTGGAACACCATTCATTAATTAACTGTTGCAAATTTTCAGTACCAATTAATATATAGTCAGCTGTATTTTGAATTGACTGCTCGGCCCAATTGACCTACAATCCTTTTCATCTGTACTGAGGCTTGGTATCAAACAAAAATCCCGATTTGAGTTCAAATCGGGATTTTTGCCTTAGTTATAATTTCAGTAATATGATGTTATTTTCTTTTAGACACCGGAGGTAATTCCATATTTTTATAAGCTACAAATTTGGTTTTTTTAGTCCATTTATAACCAAACCAAATAATCAAAAAGATCGGTAATCCAACATAAGTTGCCACAACGCCAACCCAATCGATTTTATCGTTTAAAAAAGCTTGATAGTTTTGACCTAAAGTAATGACCAAACACACAAAAAAGGCAAAGAATGGTCCGAATGGAAACAGTTTTGCTCTATAGGGTAAGTCTGCAATATCTCGTCCTTGAGACACATATCCCCTTCTAAAACGGTAATGGCTAATCGCTATACCCAACCAAGCGATAAACCCGGTCATTCCCGAGGTATTTAATAACCACAAATAGATTTGTTGATTGGGAAATAAGGAGGTTAAAAAACACAATGCTGCCATTAAAGTCGTTGCTATTAAAGCATTTCTAGGTACGCCACCAGCGGTGATTTTTGAAAATATTTTTGGTGCTTTTCCTTCCCTAGCCAACGAGAAAAGCATTCTAGTAGATGCATACATACCCGAATTTCCAGCAGAAAGCACCGATGTTAAAATCACGGCGTTCATCACTGAGGCTACAGCCAGTAATCCGGCATTTTCGAAAATCAGCGTAAACGGACTAATACTGATGTTTCTAATGTCTTCGTTTAACAAACGCACATCGGTATAAGGAATAATACTTCCGATTATAATGATTGAGAAAACATAAAAAAGTAGAATTCTCCAAAATATTTGCTTGGTAGCCTTAGGTATATTTTTCTCTGGGTTTTCAGATTCTCCTGCGGCTATCCCGATAAGCTCTGTTCCCTGAAACGAAAAGCCAACGATCATAGCAACACCAATTAATGAAGCAAATCCACCGGAAAAAGGCGCGCCATTAGACGTCCAATTTTCTTTTACATGCCCAGCTCCTTCGAGTATGCCGACAATCATCAGCAACCCTATTCCTATAAATAAAACAACCGTAACGACTTTGATCAATGAAAACCAAAATTCCATCTCTCCAAAATTTTTCGTAGAGATTACGTTGATTGCAAAGAGTAAGGCCAAGAAAATCGCACTCCATATCCACGGGTCAATATCGGGTAGCCAATAACTCATAACCAATTGAGCGGCTACCAAGTCGACCGCAATGGTGATTGCCCAATTATACCAATAGTTCCATCCCAAGGCAAAGCCAAATCCCTCTTCGACATACTTCGCTCCATAGGTTGAAAACGACCCTGATGTTGGCATATAAGCCGCCAATTCACCCAAACTCGTCATCAGAAAATACACCATGACACCGATAAAAAGGTAGGACAATAACGCCCCACCGGGTCCTGCCTGGGCAATAGTAGCACCGGAAGCGACAAACAGCCCCGTACCAATCGAACCCCCAATCGCAATCATCGACAGGTGTCTTGCTTTTAAAACTCTTTTTAATCCTTGTGAATTTTCGTCTTGAACCATATTTATTTTGTTGTATTTAATGGTATTTGTCTTTTAAAACCATTTAATTAATCGATTTTTTTAATTTATAGTTCGCTCAAAAACAAACCCAATACTAGCAGTAGTGCGGGCACACTAATCCATAAAAAAGATTGAGTGGTTTTGGTTTCCCTCGCCTTAGACTTTAAATATAAAGTAGCAATCGCTAAAAACAAATTAAAAAAGACTAAAAATAGAATTACCGCCATTAAATAATACAAATAAGCTAAATCATATCCCCCTCCACCGATTGAGGCATTCGAACTATTCCATTGATCGCTAAAAAAAATTATAAAAATAACCAAGTTGGAACTCAAAAAAAGCAACAATAATTTTATAAAAGATTTCATATTCTATTTTTAATTATATCGTAAAATCAATGCCGATAAAAGTAAGTTAATAATCTCAAACTGCCCGTAAATTGGAGCTTTTTTCTTTATTTAAAATTAAATAAAGGAAAAAATAATGCAATTTGTATGGTATGTCCGATACTTTATAGTAGTTTTAAAACTTTTAATACAAAAACATCTGTATGGATTTTACCAACCCCTTAGTATATGGTACACCTTGTTTTTTAGCATTGATTTTACTGGAGCTCAGTTATAGCAAACACACCGAAAAGAAAGATTTATACCACTGGAAAGATTTGTTTTCCAGTTTATCCATAGGATTGGGATCTGCGATACTAGCAGCCTTACTCAAAACAGTAACCGCCATATTGGTTTTTACAACCGTTTACGAGCTTTTTAATCCAATAGTTGACGGTGTACGCACCAATATCATGGGATGGCAATCATTTAGTTATGCTTGGTATGTTTGGATACTGTGTCAGCTCGCAGACGATTTTAGTTACTATTGGTTTCACCGCCAAAATCATATGGTACGCTTTTTTTGGGCAGCACATATAGTACATCATTCTTCGGACAACTTTAACCTGGGTACTGCTGTACGTAACGGTTGGTTTACGCTGTTTTACAAACCCTTGTTTTATTTGTGGATACCAGCCATCGGTTTTCCACCAGAAATGCTGATGGTTTGCCTGGGAATTGAATCTCTCTGGCAATTTCAATTACACACCAAATACGTTCCAAAACTCGGTTTTTTAGAAAAAATCTTTAATACCCACACCATGCATCAAGTTCATCACTCTAAAAATCTGGAATATATGGACAAAAATCACGGTGGTTTTTTAAACTGTTTCGATAAGATGTTTGGAACTTGGAAGGAATTGGATGACAATATCGAGATAGAATTTGGCGTAACCACGCCTCCGGATTCGTACAACGTATGGAATATTCTAATGCACGAATACGTCAATATTTGGGAAGACACTAAAAAGTCGCCAAAATTTAAAGATAAGTTTATGTATGTCTTTGGTCCTCCAGGATGGAGTCACGACGGCAGTAGCAAAACAGTCAAACAGATTCGCAAAGAAATGCGAGAGCAAGCGATAGCTGTTACCGATAAAATATAAGAATAAAAAAATGCGATTCGGCTTGTTCGAATCGCATTTTTTTATTGGTTTTCTAGTGCGATTATTAATTGAACAACGAGCTACTATATCAAAGGAGTGCTCTCTTTATTTTCAGGTATTAACAACTTCCCCCATTCGTTTAAGTCCCACAGTACTTTAACCAAACCCTGACCCAATTCGGTCAAACTGTATTCAACTCTTGGAGGTAATTCGTTAAAACTCTCTTTGGTAATTAACCCCGTTTCCATCATCTCTTTGAGTTGCTGGTTCAGCACGCGCCGATCTACTTTAGCAATTCCACGTAGAAATTCACTCGGTCTTTTCTCGCCCAAATGCATTTGCCAGATGATTGGAATTTTCCACTTTCCACTGATTGCTTTTACCGCAAATTCCAACGGGCATTGTTTTTCTATAAGCTCGTAATCCTTAGTCTTCATAATAGTGACTTTTTTATCCCTTAGGGTTGTAATTATGCGGTATTGTGAGGAATTAATTAAGCGATTAAGTTTGCCAAAAATAACCTTTATTAATACTGCAAAAAGATGTCAAATTTAGCGAAACAAATAGAAATTCTAAACAAAGAATTATCCAAACAATTGCCTGACGAAATCAACGAGCTGTTTGCGCAATCCATCAAAGATTTAAAAGATCAAAAAATAGAAGAAAAAGCGATGACGGTTGGAATGAGTTTACCGCCATTTTCATTGATGAACAGTGAGAGCCAAAAGATCGATTCACAGCAACTACTGGGGCAGTACGATAAGGTGGTCTTATTTTTCTTTCGCGGATCTTGGTGTCCCTATTGCAACTTGGAATTGAGAGCCATTCAAGAACTCTTAGTAAATAATCAACTCGACCGCGTAGGAATACTGGCGATCAGCCCACAACTGACTACATACAGCAAACAATTAATCGCCGAAAACAACTTGGCGTTTGAACTGTTGTTCGATCAAAACAATGAATTGGCTAAAAAACTTGGAATTGCTTTTACCTTACAAGACTATGCACAAGTCGCATACAGCGGATTGGGGATCGACCTTTCCTCGTTTAATGGGAACAACAGTAATGAACTCCCTATACCAGCGGTTTTTGTAGTCGATAAAAACGCCATCATCACCTATTCCTTCGTTGATAGCAACTATACCAGCAGAATAGACATAGACCTTCTACTTAAACAACTCTAATGGAGTGACGATTGTGTTATTACAACAATGATCCGGTACCTTAAATTGAGATACCAAAGAGATGCTATGCCAAATCGATAAGTTTATCAAACTTCATATCTACAATATTACCATCCATAAACGATTGGTTGAAAAAAATGAAGAAGCATTTAGAAAAGATGGTTTAAAACAGTAAAAGATCAACACAGTCCCTTTATGTATGGAAACGCATCGTTATAAAAATGAAATCTCAATCATAGCATTTCTAAATCAATAATTCTATATGATCTTTTATAAATATCAAATTAGTACGGTTTCCCGTATTAGTTTGATAATAAACTTTAATATGTTCGCATCAATTTTACGAAAACTTTGTTTAATTGACTTTTTACAGGTAAAAGGATAGGGACTCTTGAATAAATTATGTTACACTACATTTTAAATGAAAACAATGACACCAAAAGAATTAAAAAATATAAGAGACGCTTTTGATTCGATATTAAGAGCAGATTATATAACACTCGACCAAATAAATGAGCTTGAAAATTTAGAGGATTACTATGTTGATTTTTTTGGAATTATGCAAAGCCTTTTACAAAAACAGGACAATTTTATTGCTGGTCGAAGAGGTACTGGCAAAACAACTAATTTATTAAGGGCATATTATGAATGCTTAAAAACAATTTCACCAAAACTTAAAGCTAAAAAGTCTGTTTTTGATCAAGAAAAAGTATTACCAATCTATATTGACTTAAGCACTTGTAATGATCTATTTGACAGTGAAGATAATTTACAATTAATAGAAGTACACTTTATAAGACAAATAATTGAATCACTAAAAAAACAATTGGAATTAATGTTTGATGACAATTTTTTAGTAGTCTTCAAAAAAGAAAATCCTGCTCTCGAAGATTTAGAGTTTATAGAAAAGGTACTTGTTGAAGGTATCTCCTTAAGAAATCAAACTACTACAACCATTTCAACAAAAATGACTCAAAATGAGCAAACTGAAATAAATCAAAAACTTAGTTTGATAAATGCAGAATTAGGAGGTAAAATAAGTACAGGCGCTTCTATTGAAACAGCTAATACATATAATCAGCTTAGAGGCATAAATGTACAAGATTTTCTAAATAAGGTAAATATTATAAAGAGAAAAGCAAAAATTGACAACATATACATCTTTATAGACGAATATTCTGATTTATCTACTAATTCACAACTTAAATTCTCAAATTTACTAAAAACTTTTTTGGGTTCTAGAATTGGAATGTTCTTTAAAGTAGGTGTGATTACTGATCGATATGATTTTGGTGACAAGATAATAATTGGTCGTGATATTTTTCCCGTTCCTTTAAATTTTAATGATTATGTTGATAGATATGGAGGTGCAATGGCAGCTATTAAGAAGATGCAAGAGTTTGTTGAAATTCTAATTACTAAACGTATTTCGATTTTTGGTAATGGTTTAAAAACTCAAGATGTATTTAAAGCGTCAATAGAGCAAATATTTTCTAGAATCACTAAAGAAGCAATTGGTGTACCTCGTACTATCGGTATCATACTACAACAAGCTTTTATACAAGCACAAACAAATTCATCAGATAATAAAATTGGCTTATCAGAAATAAATTATGGTATATCATCAGCTAGAAAGACATATCAACGTCAATTTGAAGGTAGTATAAAAAGGAAACTTATACCAGGATTTTATATGGATATGTGGAATGCAATAATAACTAAGGCGGTAAGTGAAAAAAATAAACATCCCGATAGACCCGCAAGTCACATTTTAATTGACCCAATAAGAAAAGATTATCTAAATATTTTGTGCGAAAACTTTCATTTACATTTCCTTTCAGAGAATATTGCATCTAAATATGGAGGAACTTACAATTTATACAGTATTGATTTTGACATTTGTAATGAGTTCAATATCAAATATGCAGATGAAAAAGATGAGTATACAGCAGTACGATTCGTTTATGACAATGTTGTTAAGGAATTTGATCCTTATTTTAGTAGAGGAAAATCTAAGAGCTATCGCTGCCCTAATTGTGGTAAAATTTATGAAGAAAGCGAAGTAGTAAAATCTAAAGTCAAAAGATGCTTCGAAGATGATGAGATTTTAGAGGAAATAATTCATATGGAAGCCCCGATAACAGAAGGCAATTATGCTGAAGTTGAAATAAAAATTTTAGGTCAAATCTCATCGTTATCCTTAGATGAAGCTATGAATGCAAGAGAAATTGCTGATGCTGTGGGTTGTACCTATCAAAAAGTTTCATTATGGGGCTCAAGAGTGTTAGCAAAAAAAGGCCTTATAAATATAGATCAACGTAAAAAAAATTATTATTATTCAATTGATTAAAAACAGTTGTTCATTAGGCAGTGCCAAAAATGGGGTTTATTGTTAAAAATTATAATTTTCACATATTTTTAATTCGATTTCTGATTAAATTTCAACATTTTGATCTTCGCCTTATCTCAGCATAATTATCACACAAACCAAAAATTGAAGAATATGTTTTAAGCAAAAACGACAAAAGTCCAATATGATTTATTTTGAATTTCGAAAATAATATTAACACTTCTTCTTTTAGAACAACAAATTTAATTAATGTTGCAAATATGTTTACTACAACTCCAAAGTAACTACTGCGGGGCTTTAAAAAAACCACAGAGTATCTACTATATTACTGCGGAGTGTGCTTATTCAAGAAAAAAGTTTACCCATGCTGGATTAAATAATATAAAGTCTTATTATTGGAAAATAAAAATGATCAGCCTCGCCATTAATATTATTGTCACCATCAAATCGATTGTGCTACATTGGATTTATAAATCCGGTATTAAACCGGATTTATTTTACATTAAATAAATTCCGCTTCAATCAAACTGGAATTCACCATCGCGCCCGCTAAGGAACCGGTAGCAACTGCTGAGGCAACAGATCGGTGCGACGAATTATCTCCACATGCATATAAATTGGGTACCGTGGTTTGACGTGACTCATCTACCTTTAAAAGGCCTTGGGGCGTGAATTCCGCACCTAAATGCAAAGGAATATCCGACTGTTGTTTGACCGGAGGTCGCATATAAACTACCGCTGTGCTGTGTGAGCTTCCATCCCTTAACCTTATTTCGCTAATCAAACCGTTTTGTTCTTCAAATCGCTCAATTTCAGTTTCTACAACCTTTATTTGGTTGCGTTCTAGCAATTGCGCCTCTTCGTAAGTCAAAGTACTAGGCCCATTCGTAAAAAGTGTGATTTTTTTTGACCAATTCGATATGAGTTTAACCAAGCCGACTCCTGTAGTGCCGTTACTAAAAACCCCAGTCTCTTGATTCTTAAACTCATATCCGTGACAATACGGGCAATGTATTGTCGAAATACCCCAGCTTTCTTTTACCCCCGGTATCTCTGCTAATAAATCCTCTAATCCCGTTGCCATAATTAATTTTTTGGTATGAAATACGTTTCCTGTTTGGGTTTGTAGTTTAAAACCGAAATCGATTATTGTAGCAGACTCAGCAATATCGTCTTTAAATTGAACCGTGTCGTATTTCAGCAATTGTGTCCTTGCTATTGAGGCCAATTCGGCGGGTGCAAAACCATCGCGTGTTAAAAAATTATGCGAATGGGGCGTTTGCCGATTACAAGGTCTATTGCTATCGATGATTAAAACCTTACGCAATGATCTTGCTAATGATAAAGCTGCGGACAGTCCGGAATAACTTCCACCAACAACGATTACCTCATATAAATTATTTTCTTGCATAATAAAAACTGTTATTGTTCAAAATGAGTGTTTTACAAAAACAAAAGCACATTACTTTTGAGAATATTTTTTTCCTATGAATAGGATTCCCTACTTTTGACAAATATACTATTTATTCCACTAATGCGACTTTGTCGCGTTACAATTTTTTTAAAATGAAGAAAAACACACGGAATACCAAAGCACAAACTTTGATTTTAGATTCTATTAAGACCAGTAAAAAGGCAGTTAGTCACGATTTTTTACAAGGTCAATTACAGCAAGAAATCGACCGTGCAACGATATACAGGGTGTTAAATCGATTTTCGAAGGATGGGATTGTACATAAAATAATTGGCGACGACGGTAAGCAATACTTTGCGTATTGCATCAATTGTTCCGAGAAAAAACACAAACATCAGCACTTTCACTTTCGCTGTTTGCGCTGCGACACTGTTGAATGTTTAGAACAAGAAATCAAAGTAAAACTTCCTCCCGGTTATACGGCAGATAACTTTAATGGTTTTATATCGGGATATTGTGCAAGCTGCACAACGGCTTTAGAAACAGCGTTAATTTAAAATTAGGGGTAATTGACTTTATATCGGTGACTCCAATACTTTCATATGTAGACCGATTCGATTTCCTTCAGAATCTTGAAATTCAGCCACGTATCCCCAAATTCCATTGGAGGTTTTGGGATATAAGATTTTGGCTCTTTGCTCCACAACCAGCTGAAGGCTGGCCTCGATATCGTCTGTATTAAAATAAATCAAGGTCCCATTTAAAGACGGGATATATATTTCTCCTTTTACTAAGGCTCCTGAAATACCTCTTAATTTATCGAAAAATGGAAAAATAGCCATCTCATTATGGTCGATATAATCAATTTCAAAATCGAAATCAAAAATGGCCTTATAAAAAGAAATGGCTCGATTGATATCCCTAACCGGAATCTCAAAATACACTACGGCATTGCAATTGGAACTCATTTCTTTACTATTTATTAAACACAAGATTATTTATTTAAAATATAAACGCTAACGTTCCCAAGATAAAGATTCAAAAGCCCCTTCGTCACTTGTTTTAATCGCAATAATCTGATAAGACAATTCACCGTTTAACACATAGTCAAAAGTCGCATAATACGGTGTGTGGTATTGACCATCGGGATATACACCTACTCGAATTAATTTTAGATGTTTTAACAACTGAAGCTTAAAATCGCTCGCTTGAGCATCTAACCCAAATTGACGGGCTAAAGCATCCAGTCCAAAGCGATTGCAATTGAAATCAATATAGGAATGTACCTGCCCATTATTGGAAAAATCATCTTCCAAGACCTCTCTATTTGCCGCTTCATACTTTTCCAAGTTAAACACAAAATTCTTTAGTTTACCCTGTTTCGACTCTTCAATTGTTTTTTTTCTAAAATTCAGTTCCAAACTATAAGGTTGACCATCGAATTCCATCATCACTTGATAATATACTTCTAAATCATCGCCTTTTATCACTCCGACATTTAATAGCTTAAACTCTCCCATCTACCTCTTTTTAAAAATCATTTTTTGTATTCTATTGAAAAAATGCTACTTAATTTTCTATTAAGATCCATTTTTATTAATTAAAATAATTAGATTTCATGAAATACAATATTCAAAAATAACAAATTTGTTAAACATTTTACATTATTTCAGATTAAATTTCAGTTATCATTCCTTACTACATATCAAAAATTCTAGCAAAAATCAACAAAAACAGCCAATTATCAATATATATTAACTACAAAAACCGAATAACCACCTTATTAATATTTAAATCTAAAAATAAAAACTACCCACAGATTTATTTAAGAAATAAAAGCACTAACCTATACTTCTCGATTGAATATTTAACCGACCTATATCTGATAAAAAAATAAATTACTCCTTAAAAAACAACATATGATGTACTTTTATACATATAAATAGACTGGTATATGCCTTATTACATCAAGAATTCATCCCTATTAAATAATGTTAAAAAATTAAGAACAGCTTGTGTTGAAAATAAAAAAACATAAATTACAGCTTAAAAAAAAAACCATGAAGTTTATTTATATCAGCATAGTATGCCTGCTTATGGTGAGTTGCCAATCGCCAAAACCTACCAAGCCTATCGTTAAAATGCTTGCATACGAGGAATTGGAAAAGACGATTAACCAACAAGACGATCTATTATATGTCGTTAATTTTTGGGCTACCTGGTGCAAACCTTGTATAGAGGAATTACCGGATTTTATGGCTATCAATGAAAAGTATAAAGACCACAAAAACTTTAAAATGGTATTGGTCAGTTTAGACCGTGCCAAAGATTTTGAAACGGTGATGAAGCCATTTTTAGTCACGCAAAACATCACAACAGATGTTTACCTACTCGATGACAATAAGCGTATGAATACATGGATACCGGCCTTCGACCCCAACTGGTCGGGAGCCATACCGGCGACATTTCTTTATAAAAACGGAAAAAAACTAGTATTTAAAGAGCAATCCCTATCCAAAGACGAACTTGAAGCATTAATAAAAACTCATTTGTAATATCCATTTAAATCCAATATTTAAACTCCTTTTATGCTCCTTTGAGCGATTTTTAAAACAATCAATAACAACGTAAATATGAAAAAAATTGTACTAATAGCCTTGGCTATTATCGGTTTAACAGCTTGTAAAAAGGCAGAAACCACAGCGGAAACAGCGGTTGCTCAAACCCCGACAGCGAATGTTAGTCCCACAGCAGACGAAACCGCCATCAGCGGTTACACCATTGGTTCAGAAGCTATGGATTTTTCGTTAAAAAATATCGATAACAAAATGGTGTCTCTAGCCAATTATCCCGATGCAAAAGGATATATCGTTATTTTCACTTGTAATCATTGCCCGTATTCGAAGGCCTACGAAAATCGCATCATCGCTTTAAACAAAAAGTTTGAAAAGATGGGATATCCCGTAATTGCTATAAACCCCAATGATCCTGCAGTACAACCACAGGACAGTTTTGAAAAAATGCAAGAACGCGCCAAAGAAAAGAGATTTAATTTTCCCTATCTAATCGATGAAGGTCAGAAAATCTACCCGGTTTATGGCGCAACCAAAACGCCGCATGTGTATATCTTAAACAAAGAAAACGGTAAAAACATCGTCAAATACATCGGAGCCATTGACAACAATTACGAAAATGAAAACGATGTTAGCGAGCGTTATGTCGAAGATGCTGTTAATGCATTATTAGCAGGAACGCCGATTAAAACCCAAAAAACCGTTGCAATTGGATGTACCATCAAAGTTAAATAGATTTCAAAATACCCTGATAACTGGAGCCATTCGCTCCAGTTATTTTTTTATATAAACTAGCATCCCACCCAAAATTAAAAAGCCATAAAAATCCCGTAGGGATGAAATAAAGAAATGATTGTAAAATGAAAAAAAAACAAAAGATCTTGATTATAACCAATCCCGTAGGGATGAAACAACTATAAAACATCCCGATTCCAAACAATCCCGTAGGGATGATACAATTTTAGAATGAAATAATTATAAAACATCCCGATTCCAAACAATCCCGTAGGGATGATACAATTTTAGAATGGAAATGATTATCGAATGATAATGGTTTTCAAATGAAATGGTTAAAAACAATACGATTTCAAACAATCCCGTAGGGATGAAACAATTATAAAATTAAAAAAAATCATACGAACATTTTCATAACAAAAACAATCCCGTAGGGATGAAACAATTTTAGAATGATACAATTATATAATGAAATAATTACAAAACATCCCGATTCCAAACAATCCCGTAGGGATGAAACAATTATAAAAAATCACACGAACATTTACATAACAAAAACAATCCCGTAGGGATGATACAATTTTAAAATGAAACAATTATATCTAAAACATAAAACAATGGCAAATACCTATTCCCGAATTTATATTCAATACGTCTTTGCAGTAAAAAGAAGACAAAAGCTTTTAAATAAACAATGGCGCGAAGAAGTCTTCAAATACATCGCGGGTATCATTAGCTCCAAAGGTCAGAAACCCATCATCATAAACGGTACTGAAGATCATGTGCACATTTTTGTAGGAATAAAACCTTCCATGTGTATTTCAGATTTAGTGAGAGATATTAAAAACAATTCTTCTAAATACATCAATGAACAAGGATGGTTAAATCAAAAATTTTATTGGCAAGAAGGTTATGGTGCGTTTTCTTACGCTCACTCGCAAATTGACAGCGTATATCAATATATATTAAATCAAGAAAAACATCATCGCAAAAAGACATTTGAAGAAGAATATATCGAATTTTTACAAAAATTCCAGGTTGAACATAACGACACCAATTTATTTGATGAAAAAACCTAATCACGATGTTGATCACAAATTTAATCCACGATGTTGATTACGATGTTAATGACGATGTTGATTACGTTAATCTATAATTATGTCAGCCCTACGGGCTTGTGTGGTGAAAATGAATAAATTTGGAACGATAATGCCTAATCCCATTGTGATGGTAATGATGCCGTTAATCATGGCGTTGATTGTGATGTTAATCGCGATGTTAATCTATAATCATGTCAGCCCTACGGGCTTGTGTGGTGAAAATGGATAAATTTGGAATGCTTTATTAGAATTACCGTATTAAATAAAATTTTATTTATTGTGATTTTTATTTTGTAATTCTTGGTATATCGATTTTATAAAATTATAATTTTGCCAAATTATATAAAATACTTATTTTTACTATAAAAATCATGAGATTACTTAGCTTATTTTTGTGCTTATTCAGCTTTATTAACCTGAGCTATGGGCAAGAGTCGGTTTATCTATTACAGCATAAAACCGAAAAATCACGTATCGATCAAAGGGCTTTCAAAAAATTGGAAGCGGATCAATTGAGATCTAAAAACCAAATTGTAGAAGCCTTTTCCAAACCTTTAAAAGGTAAAAACGACGTCTACTGCTTGATGGCTACCTATCAAGGGAATTCGTTTGATGGAACAATTAAAACGTTTCACGACTATATGGTTCTCGAAGTAGATCCAAAAACACAACTGATCAAAGACGGTTATCAATACACTTTAGAATGGACCGATTCACCTTTTGTGGATTTGTACCGCATCCGTAACAAAAATATCGTGCTACAGGACGGTGTGACTATCGATCAACTCGATTTTCGTTGTTTATCATTAAAACCTTCTGATTTACGCTATTTGCTTAAAGATGCGGGTCGAATAGAACTAAAATAATCTCAAACCATACTTACAAGTTCGCTATTTAACTCCCCAACGAGCTTTAATATCCTCGTTAATATAAAAGGACGCAAGTTTTAGCAGTCTGCAAAGCTCACACCGTAGCAATTGACATTTTATAGCAAAACTGCATCGAAATTGCACCGTCGTACCGCCAAAAATTCATCGAGACCAGAACAATCAACAGCGGTAAAAATCAAGGGATATGACAACGACAGGCTTGGGATTAAGGTTGTTTTTTAAACTTTTTCCCTTTGTAAACCCGTTTACCCGACAATGCATTTCCATCTTCTCTTTTGAGATTCAAAAATATTAGCGACGACAAAATCGTCATGATTCCCATCACTAAAAAGGTATATCGGAATACAGTGATATCCTGACTGTGGTCCAACCACTCGCTATTTTTAAACAAGACTAAAATCATCGCGGCTATCGAGATCCCCAAACTCAACGACAATTGCTGCGTAACCGACAGCAAACTATTCCCTTCACTCGAGGTCTCTTTGTCCAAATCAGCTAGCGAGATGGTGTTTAAAGATGTAAATTGAATGGCACTGATACAACCGTGTGCCATCAACATCGGTATCAGTATATATAAAGGGGTATTTTGTTGTAAAAAGAAAAAAACCGCTATCAGTACCCCTAAAATCGCTGTGTTATACATTAAAGTCATCTTATACCCATATCGCCTTACGATCGGCACTACAAAAGAACGTGCCGTAAGATTCGATAAGGCTGAAGGAATCATCATAATACCCGCATAAAACGCAGAATAACCATACCCCACTTGAAGCATTAAAGGAATCATCAGCGGCATACCACCAATCCCAAATCGAGTAACCAGATTAGCTATTAATCCAACCCTTAGAGTTCTAATCTTAAAGAGGTTTAAATTGATTAATGGGTTGTCAACCCGTTTAGCATGGTAGATATATAAACTGATTAAGACAACAGAAATCGCAAACAGTACCCCCAAATGCCATAATTTGACAGCGTCCGAATTCCAACGTTCAATAATCAAAGTCAAGGTTGTCAATCCACCACTAAAGCATATCCATCCCCAAATATCAAATCGCTTCACCGGGTTTTTAAAATCGGGTATGGCAAAACTCGCCATCCATATAGCAAAAATTCCAAACGGTATATTGACCAAAAAAATCCAGTGCCACGATAGGGTTTCTACCAAAAAACCACCAACCGTAGGCCCTAACATCGGACCAATCAGAGCGGGAATCGTAATGAAATTAATCACTTTTAACAACTGATCTTTTGGATAGGCATAAATCAACGTCAATCGCGCCACAGGCACCATCATCGATCCGCCAACCGCCTGAACTATTCGCGACATCACCAATTGATCTAAGGTAATGGACAAACTACAACACAAGGACCCCAAGGCAAAAATGCCGACTGCCGTCATAAAGATCTTTTTGGTTCCATATTTATCGGCCAACCAACCGCTCAATGGAATCAGTAAAGCCACAGTCAAGGTGTAAGCAACGATAACCGATTGCAATTTTAAAGGCGATTCGTTTAGGTTTTTCGCAATCGATGGTAAGGCGGTATTTAAAATAGTCGCATCTAAAGCTTGCATAAAAATAGCCATGGCTCCAAGCCATGGCAAATATTTTTGGGTCGTTGCATTTACCAATGATTCTGAACTCATCTTATCTGTTTGTCGTGTTAATTAACTGGAGAAAGAAAATCTGACTTTCACAAATTTACAATTTTAAACACGCTTATCCGTTGAAATTCCCCTTAAAAATTCCCCAAAATAAGTTTATATTCCCTGTCTATGAAAGGCTATAACCGTGGACTGCTGGGAGTATCCGTCTCTGATAAGTCTTAAAAGTACTACAATTGGTCTTTTAATTTTTTTTCTTAGGGTAGGATATTATTCTTATTTGGTTTAAATTAGCGCATTATAATTTCTATCTTTTTTACAAGTGAAATAAGGTAGAAAAACATTGAAGTTTATTAATAAATACACATATTATGAGTAATAATCATGGTAATCCAGCAGAATTAGACCACAGCAAAGTACAACCAAAAGCACCTAAAGTTCAAGAGTTGATCGAAAGTTCAAAATCGTTGATTTTAGCAACCGTCGACACAGAGGGTATTCCAAACTCTAGTTATGCTCCGTTTGTAAATTTAGACGGAAGTTTTCAGATTTTAGTTTCTTATATGGCACGCCATACCAAAAACTTAAGAGACGGTAAGAAAGTTTCTTTTATGTTTATCGATGATGAGTCTGCATCTCGTCAGATTTATGCACGTAATCGTCTAACTATTGATAGTGAAGCTGTTTTGGTAGAAAAAGGCGGTGATTTGTGGAACAGAGCTTTAGAAGCTTTAAAAACAAGACACGGAAAAGTGGTTGATGTTATTTCTGAAATGGACGACTTTATCATGTTTGATTTAAAACCGATCAAAGGCGCTTATGTAAACGGATTTGGAAGTGCTTATTTCGTAAATGCAGACTTAGAAGTCCAAGATCATAGAACCGGTAATCACGGTGCTCACAACGTAGATTCAGAGCAAAACTAACCGCTATTACAGCGTATATATAAGGCGAAACACCTCAAGTGTTTCGCCTTTTTTATAGCTTTTAATCAAAACTCCTCGTATGATTCCTATGCGGTTTGTACGCCAAAAATATAACCGACTAATGCCGATACTATCATGGCTACCGTCCCCCAAAGGCAGATGCGCAGGATTGATTTCCCCTTGTTAAAACCACCAGCTCTCGCAGCCAAACTGCCCGACAGTGCTAAAAACACTATGGCAAAAGCATATTGGTAATACAACATATAAGGCATGGGTGCCACTATAGCCACCACTAAAGGCAATATACCTCCTGCGATAAACGCCACCGCAGATGATATAGCAGCCTGGAAGGGTTTTGCCTGGGTGAGCTCACTAATTCCCAATTCATCGTGTGCATGCGCTTTTAAGGCATTGTATTCGGTTAATTGTACCGCTACCTCCCGAGCCAAGTCCGACGAGAGTCCCTTAGCTTTATAGATTTGCGTTAACTCCTCCAACTCCGCCTCTGGCCACTCATTCAATTCTATCTGTTCTCGTATTAAATCGGCTTTTTCAATATCACTCTGTGAACTGACCGATACGTATTCCCCCGCCGCCATCGACAGCGCACCGGCAACTATACCCGCAACTGCTGCCAGTACCACCGGGTCTCTCGTGTCACTTGCCGCAGCTATACCAATCACCAAACTCGTGGTCGATATAATGCCGTCGTTAGCTCCCAAAACAGCCGCTCGAAGCCAACCACTTCTCGTTATATAATGCATTTCCCGTTTAGTCTCCATATTTATCCCTATTTAAAAATACCATACTAAAGTTAAAGAATAATTTGCAGCAACAGCGCATTATTATGCTTTTCGATTCCACTCAACAGCTACATCTTAGAATTTCCATTCTATTTATGGATTAAATAAAAAATTATAAAACACTATTATACAGTTATTTAATATAAAAAATACACGAATAAAAATAAATATTAAAAATACCAATCCATCGTATTAAAAATTACAGTACTTTTGCCTAACGTTGTTAGATAATTTAATATGGCAAGTAAAGATCGAATATTGAGACAAAAGGAAGAGACTAGAAATAGTATTCTCGATGCCGCATATGCGATTGTCAAAGAAGAAGGCTGGGAAGGTTTAAACATGCGTAAGATTGCCGATCGCATCGAATATACCGCTCCTATAATTTACGAATATTTTTCCAATAAACAAGCGATTTTAGACGAATTGACTTGTAAAGGTTTTCTTCGATTGATTAAAAATATTAAGGAAGCCCAATTATCTCAAACGGATCCCGCCTTACAATTGGAAGTGATGTGGATCGCTTTTTGGAATTTTGCCTTTGAAAACAAAGAGCTGTATCAAGTGATGTACGGCGTAGAAATGAAGTGTTGTACACAACCTATAGTTCCCGACACTGAAACCACCTACCAACTGTTTTTCAATACCATTGCCGCAGTGATGGAACAACAAAATCCTTCAGATGCCGATGTCAAATTAAAGTATTTTACATTTTTTTCTGTGATTCACGGTTTGATCTCTGTCAATATGATTGGAAATGGTTTGGCTCCTACCACTAATGATCAAATTTTTAAAGATGCCGTAAGCGCTATTATCAAATCACTGTATCAAGAAGAAATTTCCTCGTAGAATGTAGTAAAACATTAAAAACACAGTACTTTGTACCCATGTACTTAACGCTGTTAGAAAAATTAAGAACATTAAAAGAAGATCTTTAAACTTTATTTCAATCTAAAAATCATGTACTACGCTATTAAATTAGTCCTCATTTACCTCTTTTTTCTGCCTTTTACTTAACGCTGTTATCTAATCTAACATAGTTAAAGACCCTTGCTATGATGCGTACTTCCAATATACCAATGAATGTACCGTATTACCCCCACATTTGTCATTTACTGTAACACCCTATGGATATGAGCTTTTATTGACTGCTTATGCTTTAGTACTTAACGCTGTTAAATAAACTAACTCAATTAACAATAATTTTCACTAATTCAAAACTACCCTATTCAAAAATGAAAAAAATACTATTTACTAGTGTCCTTTTAGCTTTTTTCCTGCAGTCCTGTTCAGAAAAAGCTACTACACAGGAAACTGCTATACCGCAATTGCCCGTTTACACCTTGCAAAATACAGCAACTACGACGGTTTCTGAATATCCCGCTGCGATACGCGGTATTGTTGATATCGAAATACGCCCTCAGGTTGGCGGTGTACTCGACAAAATATATATAGACGAAGGTGCTTATGTCACCCAAGGTCAATTGTTGTTTAAAATAAACGAACGCCCGTTTAGAGAGCAACTCAACATGGCCACGGGAAATCTCAATGCGGCCAAAGCAGCCTTGATCAACACCCAATTGGAAATAGACAAATTGACGCCATTGGTACAAAACAAAGTGGTGTCGGACTACCAATTAAAAACGGCTCAAGCCGCTCATAAAATAGCGCTTTCTACCTTAGAACAGGCCAAAGCCATGGTCGAAAACGCCAAAATTGATCTCAACTATACCAGCATACAGGCGCCGGTAAACGGTTATATCGGCAGATTGCCCAAACGTCAGGGTAGCTTACTCGCTCCAACCGACGTGGAAGCTTTGACGAGCTTGTCTAATATACAACAGGTCTACGCCTACTTCTCTTTGGGAGAAATGGATTTTATTCAGTTTAAAAACCAATACGAAGGCAGCACTTTAGGCGATAAAGTCAAAAATCTCGCACCGGTTTCCTTGCTCCTAGCAGATAAAACAGTCTATAAAGAACTCGGTAAAATCGATGTCATCGACGGTCAATTTGACAAAAATACCGGAGCTATTATGTTGCGCGCTACATTTCCAAATCCCGATGGGGCTTTGCGTTCGGGCAATACCGGAAAAATTCAATTGAAAATGCAGCACAGCCAAGCACTGTTGATTCCGCAAGAGGCCACCGTAGAAATTCAAGACAAAGTTTTTGTTTTTGCTGTGGATGCTTCCAACAAAGTATTTAAAACACCGGTACAAATCATCGGCCGCAGTGGTAATGACTATCTGATTGATCAGCAGTTAAAATCCGGCGATCGCATCGTACTCAAAGGTTTTGAAAGACTACAAGACGGCATGACCATACAACCGGAAACCCCTAGCCCAGCCACCGCTGCCCTCACTAATTCTAAAATATAAGTAAACCTCCATGTTTAAAAAATTCATAAACAGACCCGTACTGGCCACTGTAATCTCTATCATCCTCGTTATTTTGGGGGTATTGGGATTGTACAAACTGCCGTTACAGCAATTCCCAGATATTGCTCCTCCCTCTGTACTCGTTACCGCTTTATATCCCGGTGCCAACGCAGAAACCGTTTTGCGGGCCGTTGCCCCTTCTTTGGAAGAATCGATTAACGGTGTGGAGAACATGACCTATATGACTTCTACGGCCAGTAACGACGGTTCGCTTTCGATTATGGTGTACTTTAAATTGGGAACAGATCCCGATCAAGCCGCCGTAAACGTTCAAAACCGCGTGGCACAGGCTACGAATCAAATGCCGGCAGAGGTTATCAGAGCCGGAATCACTACCAACAAACAACAAAACAGTTTGTTGATGGTGGTATCTCTATACGCCGAAGACGATAAAGCTTTTGATGAAACCTTTTTAGCCAATTACGCCCAAATCAACATCATACCCGAAATAAAAAGGATTTCTGGTGTGGGTCAATCCACCATTTTTGGGGGTAATAAAGATTATGCGATGCGCGTTTGGTTAAATCCAACCCAAATGGCCACCTACAACCTGACTCCCGCCGAAGTTACCGCAGCCATACAAGATAAAAACTTGGAAGCCGCTCCGGGTAAATTTGGTGAGAGCAGCACCGAATCTTTTGAATACGTCATCAAATACAAAGGGAAACTCAACGAAGCTTCTCAATACGAAAACATCATCATCCGCTCCAATGCAGACGGCTCTGTTTTGCGTTTAAAAGATGTAGCCAAAGTAGAATTGGGTTCCTATACCTACGGAAGTTCCACCAAGGTAAATGCCAAACCCGGAATCAACATCGGTACCATGCAGTTAGCGGGTTCCAATGCCAGTGAAATTCAAGTAGCCATAGATGAATTGATGCAACGGGTTTCCAAAGACTTTCCAAAAGGGGTTAAATACCTGATTTTGTACAATACCAAAGACGCCTTAGACCAATCGATCAATCAGGTAATTACCACCTTGATTGAAGCCTTTATCTTGGTGTTTTTAGTGGTGTTTATCTTTTTACAGGACATCCGTTCCACCTTAATTCCGGCCATAGCGGTTCCGGTTGCGATTTTGGGAACCTTCTTCTTTATGATGTTGTTTGGTTTTTCCATCAACTTATTAACACTGTTTGCCTTGATTTTGGCGATTGGTATCGTCGTCGATGACGCGATTGTCGTCGTCGAAGCAGTACACTCCAAAATGGAATTGTCTCATTTATCGCCTAAAGCAGCGACCAAATCGGCTATGAGTGAGATTACCGGAGCCATTATATCGATTACCTTAGTGATGGCTGCCGTATTTTTACCGGTGGGCTTTATGGAAGGCTCTACCGGGGTTTTCTACCGACAATTTGCCCTTACCCTGGCCATTGCCATCATCATATCGGCCGTGAACGCCCTAACCTTGAGTCCGGCTTTAGCTGCCTTATTCCTCAAGAGTACCCACCACGGTACGGAAACAGAACCCGAGCGAAAAAAGACCTTTAAGGAAAAATTCTTTATCGGATTCAATCGCGGTTTCGACAATCTGGCCAATAAGTATTTGGGCAGTATTCGTACCATGATACGCTACAAATGGTTGAGCTTGGGTGGTTTGGCCTTGGTGATGTTGGCCACTGTACTGCTGGTAAACAAAACCAAAACCGGATTTATCCCTTCAGAAGATCAAGGGTTTATGGCTATTTCCGTATCCCTTCCGGGTGGAACATCTTTGGAGCGCACTAAAAAAATCATGGATGAGGCAGAGGCTATCATAGCCCAATTGCCTTCGGCAAAGATTGTCAATGCCATGTCGGGCTTTAACATCATGACCCAATCGACCAACCCGTCTACCGGTGTCATCTTTTTACTGTTGAAACCGAACAAAGAACGCGGAGCTGTCAGCGACATCAATCAAATTATGGGCGAAGTAAATCAGAAGTTATCGGTAGTTAAAGGCGCTAATTTCTTTGTGTTTACCTTTCCAACAGTACCGGGATTCAGCAATGTCGACGGATTGGATATGGTTTTACAAGACAAAACCGGCGGTAGTTTAAACCAGTTTAGCGAAATTGGAAATCAATTTATCGGCGCACTGATGCAACGTCCGGAAATTGCCGTGGCCTTTACCACTTTTAAAGCCGATTATCCGCAGTACGACCTCGAAGTAGACGAAATCAAAGCGGCGCAATTGCAAGTAGATGTCAAAGAAATTTTACAGACGATGCAGGCGTATTTCGGTTCGTCTCAGGCGTCGGATTTCAACCGTTTTGGAAAGTATTACCGCGTGATGATTCAAGCGCAAAAAGACGACCGTTCCAACCTCAATGCTATGGAAGGCGTGTTTGTTAAAAACAAACGCAACGAAGCGGTTCCGATCAATACCTTGGTTACTTTGAAACGCGTTTACGGACCGGAAACGGCCTCGAGATACAACTTGTTCAATTCCATCAGCATCAACGCCATTGCCAATCCGGGCTTTAGTTCGGGAGATGCGATTAAGGCTGTAGAAGAAGTAGCTGCACAGCAATTGCCTACGGGATACAGTTATCAGTTTTCCGGGATGACCAAGGAAGAGTTATCCTCTGGCGGACAATCGTTAATCATCTTTACGCTGTCGCTGTTGTTTATCTATTTCTTATTGGCTGCTCAATACGAGAGTTATATCTTGCCTTTTGCAGTGATTTTATCCATACCAACGGGTATCATCGGAGTATTTGTCGCCATTGGACTGGCAGGTATTGAAAACAACATCTACGTACAAGTAGCGCTGGTGATGTTGATTGGTTTGCTGGCCAAAAACGCCATCCTGATCATCGAATTTGCCTTGCAACGCCGTCGCGCAGGAAAGACTTTGGTTTTCTCTGTAATGGAAGCGTCAAAATTGCGTTTAAGACCGATTATCATGACCTCCGTTGCTTTTATTGCGGGATTGATTCCGATGATGAATGTCAAAGGGCCTTCTGCTATGGGTAACCACTCGATCAGTATCGGAGCTGCCGGAGGAATGCTGTCGGGAGTGGTATTGGGATTGTTTATAATTCCGGTATTATTCATCGTATTCCAAATCTTACACGAAAAAATTTCCGGTCCCATCTCCACTGAAGAGGAGGATAAAATTTAATTATATCCCTGATGAAATATCCTATGAAAAAAAATAATATATATACTGTTGCGGCCTTGATTTTGGTCGCAACACTTCACTCCTGTAGCGTTTCCAAAGACGTGACATATCCGGCTGCAGCCCTACCCGAGAGCTTTCGGGGCACTGAAGTCGCCGCTGACGATAGCAGTATCGCCAGCCTGCCGTGGAGTGACTTCTTTGTCGAAGACGCATTACGACCTTTAATCGAAAACGCCTTACAGAAAAACAATCAAATGCAATTGGCGTTAAAAAACATTGAAATCGCGCAATTGCAATGGACCAAATCCAAATGGGCAAATATACCCGAATTGCAACTGGGCATTCAAGCCAACAGCAGCAGGCCTTCTGAAAACAGTCTGACAGGAACGAACTTGAACATGGCTTTATCGCGCAATCACATCGAAGATTATTCCGTCAATCTCGGTTTGTCTTGGGAAGCGGATATCTGGGGCAAAATCAAGAATCAGAAAAAAGGAGCTTTGGCGCAATACCTGCAAACGGAAGAAGCGCAAAAGACCATCCAAACCACACTGATTGCTGAAGTAGCCAAAGGATATTACAATTTGCTGATGCTCGACTACCAATTGGAAACCGCTAAGAAAAACGCGGCGCTTAACGAGAGTACGCGCTCGATTATTCAATGGCAGTTTGAAGCCGGTCAAGTGACCTCGCTGGCCGTGGCACAAATCGAATCGCAAAAATTAAATGCGGAAAAATTGATTCCGCTTTTTGAACAACAGATCGCGATACAGGAAAACGCTTTAAGCCTTTTAACGGGGACTTTTCCAACCGCCATTGAAAGAAGTGTCGGTTTACCCCTGTTGCCGTACAACTCCCAATTAAAAACGGGATTACCGACGGCTTTGGTATCTAACAGGCCCGACGTCAAACAAGCAGAGTTGGCCTTAAGTCTTAGCAATGCTCAGGTGGGCATGGCCAAAGCGGATTTTTATCCCAGCTTAAAAATCGGAGCCAGCACCGGATTAAACAGTTTTGAAACCAGCAACTGGTTTACCATACCCGCTTCCCTATTCGGTACTATAGCCGGCGGTATTACCCAACCCTTATTGCAAGGCAAAACCATTAAAACCAAGTACAAAATAGCCTTGGTAGAACGCGAAAAGGCCGTGATTAACTTTAGAGAGTCGGTATTAATTGCCGTATCGGAAGTGTCCAACGCCCTAGTATCGATAGAAAAATTAAACGAACAACAACAACTGTTACAAAATCAGGTTCAAACGCTCGAAAAAGCCATTGGAAAAGCCAATTTGTTATACCAAAGCGGCCTGGTTAATTATTTGGAAGTCATCAGTTCACAAGCGCAACTTTTGAACAGTGAATTGGAATTGGCTACCAGCAAAAGAGATTTACTCGCAGCTCGTGTAGAACTATACCGCTCCTTAGGTGGAGGCTGGCAATAATACTTTTTTTATTTATTTAGTTAATTATTTTTTCTTTATTTTTTTTACTCTTGTAACCCGATGTTTAGGCATCGGGTTTTTAAATCTACCTATCTAAGTTATTCTTAAAAAAACTTTATAGCTCCTAATTACTAGTTATACACTTTTAAATTCTCGCAAAACTTTCGGATATTTGTAATCAAACCTTACTATCTCAATTACAGTATCATGACGGACAAGGCAGCACAATTAATCAGCGATTTCAAAACAAGCGGTTGGCATACAACAAACCTTTATGAGCGACTGTTTAACTTGGCATCAAACTCGAATGATGCCTTTGCATTTGCGTCGAAATTCCTATATACCTTCGACAAAAACGCCACGATTTTCAATGATATTCTGAGCTATATAGACCAACCTCAATTTGATGAACTCATCTCTATTGCCGTGGAAATTCTTACAAAACAAAAGAATGAGAATGCCGAAAGCGTCATCGAATATGCGAGCTTGCAGTTCCCTGAATTATTGCATCAACACCTCAGGCTAATCTTTGAACTAAAACCCAATGAGTACACCTATTTTGAAGCATACCCCTGGAGGAATTTAGCCATGGATGTTATTCCCATTTTTAAAAACCTATTTATCAGCGCTGAAACCAGTATTAAAGATAAACAAGCGCTTTTTGAACGTTTAATGGAGACTAGAAATTTGGAGGTTATCATTTTTGCGCATGACTATACCCTTAAGAACAAGCTTTTTGACGAAGATGATTTAGAAGATTATCTACTCGCGTATTTAGAGCTCGTTGGATTTACAAAACGACAGGGGCGCATAGAAACTTATTGCCCCAATGTACTTAGGCATTTTAGTTTTCCCAAAAATTATTTCGTCAATGATAGACCCAGTCATCTTAACAAACAACAGCACCCGACTTGGAATTTAAAAGCGGACGAAAACACCTATAAATTTGGTGGTGTGATTGACAATCATACAAATAATCGATTTATGCACCTGATTACATTTGATCAAATTCCCGATGGACTCCAGATATCGGATTTATCTACTCTAACCTTAGGTATGCATATTCGAGAACTCAATGAATATGGCGCGGTGTTTTACCAACACGACGAAAATGGACAACCTTCAAAAATAGGAGAACTCAAAAACATAGAAATTTATTCCGATTTACCGATACAGGAAACCTTTGTTTCGTTTTCAGCATCGCCCGATAGATGGTTTTATCAAAGTTGGGGAAGTGCAAACAGTAGAGAAAACTTATTTAGGCTCGGTGGTGAACCTAGCTGGATTCAAAGTGCAGAAGTACTGATTTGTCCAATTAGCGGAGAAAAAATGGACTTTTTAATGCAACTGGATACAGACTTACCGAATACAGAAAATGGCGAAGTCTATTTTGGAAGTGGCGGCATTTGTTATGTGTTTTGGTGCGATAAAACAAAAGTAAGCGGCTATATTATGCAATGTACCTAAACCGCATTGCCACAAAATACGTTTCCTTGCTATAAATTCGCTTTGGCGGAATACCGACTTAAGGGAGAAATCTAAAATTTCTCCTTTTTTTTATTGCAAAATCCGTATAAATTTCCTTTTTTTATGTTTTACAAAACGATAAGACACTGTTGTTTAGACTAATGTAAAATTAATCGTTTCGTATTCCCAATCCCCCACTATAGCCAATACACGACATATTCTGCAAAATTTTGCAGTTAGGATACTATTAAAATCACTCATAATTTAGATATAGCTAAACATTTTGAAAAAATATTCACTAACTTTGTCTTCACATATACCCAGCAATACCAAAATTGATGTGTATGAATTGTGCAAAAACGGCAAGAGTCTGTTTGAAGCTTTTTTTAAAGAAATTGAGAAGGACGGAAATTTACTATCGAATCTAGCGGCGGCTATTAGAATTATTGAGGATACAGCCAATCTAAAAATGAGACCGCAAAAACAGTTTCGAATGCTTCAAGGGCTTCCGGTTAATTATAAGGTATTTGAAGCAAAATCGGGAAGGATACGAGTGTATTTATTTCATGAAGAAAAGACGGGTCGCGTTATAATAATGGGAGGAAATAAAGACAGCCAGGATGAAGACATTAAAAAAGTTGAACTAATTATCAAAGCATATCATTATGAAAGATAACCTAGAAAAAATACTGAATCAACCTTCCTATTGGATTGAGGGTATTAACGGGGTTTTATACCATGCCATTGTTGAATTTATGGAAAGGAATAATTTCAACAGAACCCAACTTGCACAAGTCTTGGGAATCAGCAAAGGCCGCGTATCACAGATTCTAAATGACGGACAAATTAATTTCAGCATTGAAAAAATTGTTGAAATCTCTATTAAAATTGGAAAATATCCTGTATTTCAACTTGAAGATACAACGGTTGTTATCAATCGATTAAATGAGTCGAAAGAAATTAAAAGCAGCGAAGATTTGTTATGTACCAGTGATTGATCCAACAAATATTTTAAATAAATAAAACCTCGCATTGCCGCCATACTGCAAAACTACCAACTAAAAAATAATGCAAGTAAATTCCAGTTCCCAGAAAGCAGTCACGCCATGCCGTTCACAGTTTTATGCGTTAGCAAAAGTGTATTGTGAAAAAACCGCTTTACTTTAAATGCTCGAATCGCTGTTCCTTGGCCAAAGTAAGCACCACAGAACCGGTATTGCTATAAATAACATCAATCACATGACCGGGTTTAAAACCAATCTCTTCAAACCATTTTCCACTGAGTACTACCATCGGAAAAGTGCTGCCTCTACCGTATTTTTTAGGAGTATATTTTCCACAAATGGTTAACTGTCTTGTCTTTATTTCGTTCTTCGTCTTGTTTTTCATCATCACGCCATTTAAAAGTGAGTGATAAAAAAAGGTATTTTAAACGCAGTAAAAAACAGTTTCAAACTGTAAATTACAAACGAATAGCCGTTTTTTACAGCAATTTAATTATCTTTAACTCAGAGTTTATTTTAATTTTGGCGCCATGACACAAAACAACAGCAACCGCAAAATCCACCAAGGCAGAAACATCAAACGTTTTCGAGAAATGCTAGGTATCAAACAAGACGCCTTGGCTTTTGAATTGGGAGAAGACTGGAATCAGCAAAAAATATCCCTACTCGAGCAAAAAGAAGCCATTGAAAGCAGTTTACTGCAACAAGTGGCGCAAATACTAAAAATACCCGCAGAAGCTATTGAAAATTTTGATGAGGAACAGGCTGTGAACATTATTGCAAATACTTTTACAAATAGTGACCATGCTACAGGATTTGTTTATAACAACTATCCTACATTCAATCCGGTTGAAACCATCCTCCAAATACACAACGAAAAAATTGCCCTCTACGAGCGTATGCTCCAAGAAAAAGACGAGATGATGCTACGCTTAGAGCAGCTACTACAAAACAAGTAATCCCGCCATCAACCGTATATAAAGCTTAACCTTCGGTTAGGCTTTTTTTGTTTACCCCAGTCTCCCCTGCTGCTTTAAGGTGCTCTATCATCTTAAATATACTCTTTTTTAATTAAAAACACAAGCTATTTTATTGTTTTTTAATTGATTTTACGGTTTGCCGTACATCTGTTAACAAAAAAGTCTTTACGTTTGCATGAAATTTCAGGAGAAGTTTAATTAGCTGATTTTAATAACTTAATAGATGAATAGTTTCGTGATAAAACTAGTTAACTAAAAACTTTAAAACATATAACTTTAAAAAATGATTCCATATTTTGACCATAATCACGTAACACCACCACATAATGGTAACCCTACAGACAAAAGTCAACTTAGCCCATATCAGTCAAATTCATTAGAATTCACAAAGCATTTCGCCACATCACCTGAAAGAATTGAAATTCTTAAAGGTTTTTTAAATTTCAGAAAAAAATTAAATGAAGCTGGTGTTTTAGAAGGTTTTCAATGGCTTGATGGTAGCTTTACAGAAAATATTGAATTAAGAGAAGGACGCCCACCAAAAGATCTAGATCTCGTTACTTTATATAATCATTCAAGTCTGTCTAATCAACAAGTAAAATTTATTGAAAATAATTTTACTGATTTTTTTGATTTTGAAGAATCTAAAGCTAATTATAAATTAGACCATTACCCATTTAACTACGTCTTAGATCCGCTACTCACAATTGATTATTCAAGATATTGGATTCAATTATTTTCTCACAATCGACTTGGTATTTGGAAGGGTATAATTAGAGTAGAATTAAATACACCCGATGTAGATGAAGAGGCTTCAATTTTTTTAAGTAATTTAGTATAATGATAAATTTAAAGAGGCAAATAACTAGTCAAATAATAGAACTTCAAAACTTACTTAGTTTTGCAAGTAATGACCCTTTTATGTCAAAAAGTTTATCAAAAAAAATTGATACCCTTAAAGAAAAGTTACAAAATATATCTAACGAAATACCTATAGCAAAAGTTTCTCTTTTATTTAGTGGAAATGCCGTTTCAGGAAGTCAAGGTATTAAAATTGGTTTTTTGAGTAAAATTCTGAAACCTTTTCAAGAACTTGTAAAAACAGAAACTACTAAAATAAAATATGGAGTTGTAGGTAAAAGAGGAAAATCAAAAGATATAAATGATGCAGAACTTTATTTAACAGCATTACCAATGGGTTCATTCGGAGTTGAATTAGCACAATTAAACAAAAATAATATTTTCTCGGAAAATGAGGTGGAAAATGCGATTCTTAATGTAATAAATCTAATTACATCAGTAACAATGAGTGATAAAACTTTTGAAAATATTGTTTCTATTACACCCCCAAGAAGTTTAAATAATCTTAAATTATTTCTTAAAGAAATTGATAGTGAAAATTCAATTTTAAAAATTGAACAAGGCTTATCTTCATTTGAAATTTCAATAGAAAACATACATAAAGGATATGAAAGAATAAATTCTGTAATTACTGAAGAAGAAACTATTGAAGTGAAAGGAGTTTTACGAGGTGTATTATTGGACTCGTCAAGATTTGAATTTGTAGATGAAAATGGAGAGAAAATATCAGGGATCATAGGAGAAGAAATAGATGAAGACAAAATTATTGAGCTCAGTTTAGAATATCTTAATAAAAATTGCACAATACATTTGAAGAAATTAGAAACCAAGTTTATTTCTAAAAATGAAAAAATCTATTATCATTTAATTGATATTTATCCATAAAGACATTAGATAACTACTGTTTTGCAAAAAAAACGGCTTGTAAAGTGAAAGAGAAAAAGAAAATGCCGTCTATAGAGCTTCGAATTCTTTACCTCTTCACATTCCAATCGGCAAAGCTATATTGATAGAAAAACTAGAGAAATAATGGTTGAAAATGTAAATAATTTCAGAAATTTTTGATTATAAAATTTATTGTTTGTATTTTAGAATTATAATTTTCAAACAAGATATTAGATTCCCAAGTATATTCTACACACGATTAAAAGAACATCAAGATAGCTTTACTAGAAAGATTCTAAAACTTCAAGATAGCACCCTCCACAAACCATAGAGGGTTTTTTCATGCTTCAAAAAGTTATAGGGAACCTGAATTTCACAAAAAATCAGGTTATATGCTAACCGAACCTTTGTATTTCCATTTCGTAAAAACATTTTTTATGTAGTAGAGGATAATTTTACAAATAAAAGGAAGTACTATACGCCCATGGTGCAAAATGGAAAGTTTTTGCTTTCTAATCCGACTCTTCTCCAACACCTCATACACTACGGTATTCATTTTTAACGGTACTCATAATTGACTTCTTCAATGTCAAATGCTTTCAACAAAGTATTGTAATTATTCAAATTTGCTTTATTACTATCATATACATCTATAATTAGTGTCGAATCAGATTTGATTACGCCGAAATTTTGACCAGCGTGTCCTGGAAAACGTTCGTGTATTTTACTTTTAAGAAGTTTTGATAAATAATCATTTATGGCACTAATGTTATTTTTAGTTAATTGAAATTCGGTTGTTCTATCGGGTTGTTGAAATTCAGGACTTCCATAAAGTTCTCCAATTTTATCACAATCCACTCGCGTTCTTATATATTTAGCGTAAAAAATTCTGTCTTTTTTTGAAAATATTTCAAAGCTTTCTGTATGTCCACCCCATTCGCCACACTCATCAAAGTTTGCATAAATTAGGAGTCTTGTTTTTGAACCAAATGCACCTAAATCAGCCGGTTCGAAAAAGCTTATAGCATCATTTTCTATTTCAATGTTTTTATGAATATTTTTCTCTTTGCAAGAAATAAAAATTGTTAAGAGTGTAAGTAGAAGTAAATTATTAATTTTTATCATTTGAGAGCATAGTTAAAGATTATATCGTATTCACGAAATTAGAATTTAAATTAGAAATTCAAATTTTCTCCTTTTGTCACCACAGCCTTATACATTTCCAATTTTTTAAACTTAGTAAATCGCAAATCGAATCATCTAACAATTATCTATACGGCTAAAGAAGTTCAAGAACTCCTTTAGCCGTATTTTTTATGTCTAATTATTTAATTTCTATTAACACGCCTTCAGTATGCGCACTCATTTCCGGTGCGTACATATTTTGTAAAGTGGCTATCCCGTTTGAAAACACCCCCGCTGTATTGGCTCTGAGTTCGTATTCAAACACATAGGTTCCCTTTTTTAGCGCGTCGATAAAGAAGTTTGTAGCCACATCTCTGGTCTCTTGGTAATAAGCGGTGTGATTGCCCCATTTGTATCCAGAAATCGCATTGATGGGCTCCAATCCGCTGGCGCGCATGTCTTTGAGGTGTACGAATTCCATATCGCGATCGGTGGTTACCTCAAGGCGTACCGTTACTTTATCGCCCACTTTAATCGGATTTGAATCGGTTACCGCCTTTAAAACAGGACCAGAAGCCGAATTGGTTGCGATGTACATTTGCTTGTGGATTTTTATGTTAGTAGCCGTTTTTCCAACTTTATTCAAGTCTTCGAAATACTGCCAATACAAAGCTCCCCATGCGGTACCCGCACTTTGTTTGTCAACGGTTACTGTCGCTTGGTCTTTTGAAATGGCTTCTTTGTTCCAAGTGTGTTTTGTATAACCGCTACCCGACTGTGCTTCTTGTTTTACATCTATTTGTTGCTTGCCCACCCATATATCGACAACGCTAGCAGCATCCAACGGTGATGCACCCGTATTTAACAGTGCATATACCGCCCTCGTGGTTGCCTTGGTGGATTTCCAGCCGTTTGTAGCTCTGTTTTTTAACAACCAAATCTTCATTTCCGCTACAGCTTTTTCATCACGAGCAACCTCATCAAAAGCTTCTATCAGCAAGGCTTGCGTTTCAATAGGGGTTTGATACCACTGCCAACCCGCTTGATTGGATTTCCAATACATGCCCATTTCGTCAGAAATCACCGCTCTTTCTTTTAGTTGGTTCAGTATCGTTTTTGCCTCGGCTGTTTTTCCAAATCGATGCAAAATCAAGGCTTCCATAACCCTTATGGACAAGGCGATTTCCGTAGGTTTTTCCGAAATCATCGACACATAAGCAGCTGCCATTTTTTTCAAATCGTCACTCAGTGGTTTTTCGTCTAAAAAGAAACTTCTCGCATATAAATACTGTATTTGATCGTTTTGAAGCCCCTGTTCTTTCTCCTTAGTGTCTAAATAGTTTTTATAGTAGTACTGGTCTAAAAACTGTAGGGTCTTGTCTTCTATAGCTGCATACGAATCGGCTATTTCTTTTTTTACCCCCATTTTCTTTAAACTTCCAAAACCGCTTAAAATTTCAAGAGTAATATTGGGGTTTACAGCGCCGCCATCAAACCAGGAAAAACCGCCGTTTGAAAGTTGTCTCTTTTGCAATTTTTCCAATACGACTCCGTATTCGTTTTGCATTTTATTCCAATCAAACAACAAGGCCAATCGCTTTTTTTGTTCGGCATCGGATTCCGCTTCGCGCAGCCAAGGCGTTTCTTCTATTAAAATATTTTTCAGCTCTGGGTTTTTCTCTAAAGGGGATTTTAATTCTCCCTTGGAATTCCAATCGTCAAAAACCGCTTTGATCTTCGGATTTGAATTCAACAATTGTTGCGAGATCGCGTTTCCATACAAACGGCCAAACAACTGTTCGGAACAATCATACGGATACTCTCGTAAGTAAGGCAATGAAAAAATAGCCATCCAGACGGGGTTGGTCGTCATTTCCAAAGTCAACTTAAAATGTTCTAAGGTTTTCGAACTACTGTTTTTTAAAGCCTCGAGTTCAAAGGTTTTCCGCTGTCCCTCTTTTGCGAAGATAGGCAGGGTTTCGGTAAGCAATATTCGATTGGTTAATACGGGAAGTACACTTTCTTCCGCATCGGAAAAATCAGCCGTTGCAGCTACCATACGATAGGTAATCGGTGGGCTGTTTTTCGGTACGGTGATTTCCCAGTTCACCGCAGTGGAACTGCTTGCTGTTAATTTAAATTCTCGAAGGTTATTTTGATTGTTATACAAATGATCAATCGGTTTCATCGTCAGGGCATCAAACAACATCAAACTCGCCTGACCAGCGGTTTCTCCATCTAAGAGATTTACGATTTTTGCCGTTACCACCACCCGGTCGCCCTCGCGTAAAAATCGAGGTACATTGGGAACTATCATCAAATCTTTTTGCGTTTTAACCCGGGTCTCAAAATACCCCGTCTGTAAATCTTTGGTATGGGCAAAAGCCATAAACTTCCATTCCGTCAGGCTCTCCGGCATGGTAAATTCTATTTTGACATTGCCGCTTTTGTCGGTTTTTAAATTGGGGTAAAAGAAAGCCGTCTCCCTTAGATTTTTACGGACTTCTACTCGTTTTAATTTTTCTAATTCAGCTCCTTTCTTAGTCGTTATTACTGTGACTCCATGAATCGCACGGCTTCCATACAAAGATGTAGCTTGGTCTCCCGTAATTGTATTTGTCGATAATATATCGTCTTTCAAAATACTGTTAATATCTCCATCAAATATTTCCCCATCAACTATATTTATAGGTTTTATCTGTTCATTTAATGTTGCTGTTCCCCTGACATTGACGGAAGAAGCTGTTGAATAACCTGTAGTTACAAAAACAGCATTATAGTCCTCCTCGCCATCCTCTATTCGGATTCCAGCTACTTTACCCTCTAGTGCACTACCTGCACGGTAAAGTGCTTGCTTCATTCTATAGCTATTAAAATAATAATCGTAAACATTCCAATACGGTTGGTCCAATCTTCCCTTATTTGAATTGTAATAGTAATTTGGTAACCGATTAATATTATGCTCTACTTCAAAAGCATCTGAAGTTCTAAATCTTTCTGAAACTTTATATGAATTGTTAGACCGGAGAAATACAAATTTCTCATTAAAATTATTAGACTTAAACTGATCTAAAGACGCGTCATACATACCCGCCAGAACTTCTGCTAGTACCTGATCTTTTTTCGAGCCTGATATGGTTAATTCCCATTTCTCTTTAGCTCCTGGTTGTAATTTATCGCGTAAAGTAGTCATTTTTATATCTAACTGTTGGGTTGGGTACAGGACACTAACAGCCAGATTTTTCAAAATAACACTGTTGTATTTAATCATTAATACCTCTATTTGAATACGACCAACATAGGAAGCCAAGACAGGAAATTCAAATACAGCTATTTTCTCGCCTAAGTCCATGTTCTTTTTTATCATCGTCTCGTTATTATGCAACAAGGAGACTACAGCATATGAATCTTGTTCTGATGAGTAAAGTCGCAATTGAACCATATCCCCAATCTTATAGCTATTTTTATCCAAGTCCATCGCCAATATTGATGGTGAATCACTGAGTTCCGCCATTTTATTTTTTACTTCAAAAAACTGCTCGGATTCAATTTTTTGTCCTTTATCCCAAACCCAGCTTTTAATGATATATTTACCATCATTCAAAGGCTTGTTTTGTTTAAAATGAATCTCCTTTGATTGCTGTGTGTCAAAAGTGGTTTCTAATACCATAGAACCTCTCTTCCACTTTGACCTATCCCTTTCATCACCATAAGGTTCGTGCGGAAATAATTGGATAAATTCTTCCTCTGTATAATGCTGATAGTCCACGTTGAGAGGACTGTCTCTTACAACGCGTTGAGGAACCACTAAAGGATAAATTTCCATTCCCCCTTGGGCATTGACTAACTGATCGTTTAAATTAGTGACCCGAACCGCAAATTGATTGAGCTGATCTGGCGTTATTACCTCTGGTAAGTTATAGGTAAACGACAACCCCAAATCACCGATCAACACAGCACTTTCTGCTGTGTGCGTTTCGCCATTATCATCCATGACCGCTACTTCAACGCGATAGCTATAGGTACGCAGATTATCTTCTTTTTGATCTGCTGCGATTGCTTTAAACGGAATTTCAAAACGCCCGATTGCATCGGTGAGCAGCGTTCCAAAAGCAATTTCTTCAGAATCGCTATTTCGATACCAATTTGGCGTCCTATAATAAGGATCGAAAGAATACAATGCCTGTCTAAAAACGCGGTAAGTCACCTTGCCTTGATCGATATCCGCTCCTGAAAAAGCGCTGGCCTTTCCACTTACCTTGATCTCATCGCCAAAATGATGGTTTCCCTTTACGGTATCTAACAGCACTTCAAACTTGGGTCGTTTGTATTCTTCTACCGAAAAACCTTTATAACCATCTAAAGAAGATTGCAAGGAATAATTTCCCAGTAAACCCGATTGGGGTAAAACAAACTCCCCTTGTACCGAGCCGAATTCATTGGTGATTAAATTCAAGGTTTGAATGACTTTATAGTTGGCATCTCTTAACGTTATATCAACTTTATGGTTTGCCTTTACCCGCTGTTTGTCAGCGATTATATGGGTAACTACTCCTTTAAAGTAAAGCGTTTGACCTGGTCGATAAATACCTCTATCCGTAAATATTTTTGTTTTAAACGTACTTTCTACTCCTTCATAGTCACTATCATCAAAATCACTGTAACTATCAGTATAATAGATGTTCTCCCCTTCCAATTTAAAATACACCCCCTCAGTATCGTCATCTATAAATTCAAGATTATATTCTCCGTTTCTATCGGTTTTCACTTCCCTTTTCCACTGATCGTTATCTAATTCGCCAGCAATTGCATCCTCTTCACTATAATCTTCACTATAAACCACCATCGGTTTATTAGCCATAGGTTTTCCCGTATATCGATCATAAACTCGAACAGTATTTTTATTAAAAATAACTGCTGCATTAGTTACATAAATTTGATTCATGACTACCGCACTTTTATCTGTAATTGCTGAGAAAGGTTCGTTAGAAAATAATATAACATAGGATCCTATGGGCAGTGCTTCTAGATTTAGTAAAGTAGTATGGGCTTTATAGTCATCAAAAGCTTTTAAAGTCGAATGATATTCCCTAATTAATGGGTATTTATCTATAATTTTACCGTAATAGTCTTTTTGTGTATCTTCGTTTTTTCTATATTTGATTTCACCAAAATCATTTTCAGTACTGTCGTATTTAAATACTTTTACATAAACCTGATTTATGTTGTTGTGTTTAATTAATATGGGGTTATTACATTCAGGAATCAAATATTTTTCAACTGATACTGTTAAAACAGGGGCCGTTATTTTATTTTTTAACAGAGTCATATCCTCGTTGATATCACTATCGGGATATTTCATTTTAACAACATCTATCAACTCTAATACGCTATCGTAGGCTGATTTATCCCAACTATTTTCTGCACTCTTAAAGGTTGCATTAATCCAATTTCTGTATATATATGCTGTTATGGGTAATGAAGAATATTTATCGGCTAATTCCCTATACTTTTCAGATATTTCTAAAATATTCTCATCTGATTTTTCAGATTGAAATTGATATAATCGCGTGTAAATTTCACCTTCCACATACTTTTTTTTCTGAAAATCAATCGCCAAATCATCTAATAATTTCTTACTTTTTTGTTTATTCTCTTTTTCTAATTCTTTAGTTAAATCAAAGCGATTTGAATTTAGAAAAGTACTGTATTGAAATACTAGAAGATCATAAACTGAAAAATTAAGTTTCATGTCCGACGCATCTACCCAAATAAAAGAATTTTTCAAGTCTTTAATCTTGGTTTTTTGAAGTGTTTTTTTGTCGACTAACGCTTGCCTGTAGTAAGCATCTATTGTTTTCCAAAATGTCCCACTTGTCCAAACATTTAAATGCATTCCAGAATCATTTTCCAACTTTGTCCTACTATATATACTCCACTGGTTTTCATTATAATAAGTAGAATACAACATCGCTAAATATCCCGATATAATTGATTTATCTACTCCCTTTGCTTGAGCTAATTCACTTTTTAAAGCATCAAAAATATACTCAACATTATCGTCTTTTTCCGAAGTAACGACCTTGATTTTAGCATCGTAAAAAAGCGCCTTAATCGTATTGGGATAGTCCTTTTCTTTCCGCGCTTGCTCTAAAACGCGGTTAATGTCTGGTTGTAAACTCGAAAATTTTCCTTCGCTAATTTGTTCTTCGATTCGCTTCCATTGTTCCTCGATGCTGATGTTTTTTTGTGCGGTTCCCGTTAAACCGAATAGAATCATTAAAAGACAAATCGTATTTTTCATGTTTTTTGTATAGTAGTGAGTGGCAATCAAAGAAAATAGCTCGGCTATAACGTTTGTAAATAGACTTAAAACTTTATCAAACGCCCTTATATATATCGTTTATTAATGCATTGCTCTTTAAATAAATAAACTCCCGTTTCGTATCCATAACCATTTGAAAGCGCTTTAAAATATCGCCTCCGATTATACTGATTTTTTGACGACTCAAAGCACCGCTAAAGAAACCGACGGGAACCTCGTCTAAAAGGATATTTCCGATGCGGAATTGCGGCAATACAGCCCTTTGGGTTTTTAATACATTTCCAAAGGAGTCTCTGAGTTCTTTTTGATCGATGACAGTGAGTTTATCGGCAATACCGCGTTTTTCTACAAAAACATCATCGAATAATACGGATCCGGCGTATCCGCTGTGAATCATGTATTTGTTGACCACTACCTCATCGTTGATAGCAGCTACAGCCTCGATAAACAAATAGCCGTTTTCACGGATTAACGGCTGTTTACTATAGGTTGTTATATCCAACGGCAAATCATCGCTTATCAGCAATTCCTGAGCTTCAAAATCAAATGTTATGGTTTTGCCCTCAAACAGATTTATTCCAAACTTTCCGTCGCTGCCCTGTCCTGAATTGGTGTCTTCCCAAATGGGAACATTTTCAAATACCATAGTCCCGAGTTGTACCGTATTGACTGGGCTAAATCTAGAGGTGTTTTGGTCACCACCCCAACTTTTAACGCTGTCGGTACGTTGGAAATCCAATGTCACGCGCATTGTGGCTGATTCGGTTAAATTGACCGCATCGGCAGCCGTGTGAAACATCAGTTTTACCGTGTCCTTGTTGTTTAAAATTACCGGTACCAACATATTGTTGTAGGTCGTCAATTCAAATGGAATTCGAACGCACGTACTGGGCTCGATACCTATGTTTATTTGAGTATAACCGGTGATTCCCATTAATAAAAACACCTTTAAACAATGCCATTTCCACATATTTAGACCATTTTTGATGATAAAATTCAAAAATACATAAACATATTATAATATCATGTCATCCCTACGGGATTTTGGAAATGTATATCGAAATACAATTTCCATAACCACGGCATTAACAATATCTAGAATAATGTCACCCCTACGGGGTTGGTTGGGATTTGTTTGAAAATAACGGCAATCATTACGGCAACAACCATATCTACAATTATGTCACCCCTACGGGGTTGAAAATGTTTATCAAAAACAATGTACATAATCACGGCAATAACCATATCTAGAATGATGTCACCCCTACGGGGTTGGTTGGGGATTTGTTTGAAAATAACGGCAATCATTACGGCAACAACCATATCTACAATTATGTCACCCTTACGGGGTTGGTTTGGGGATTTGTTTGAAAATAACGTCATCCCACAAGGGTTTGAAAATGTTTATCAAAAACAATGTCCATAATTACGGCAACAACCATATCTAGAATGATGTCACCCCTACGGGGTTGGTTTGGGGATTTGTTTGAAAATAACGGCAATCATTACGGCAACAACCATATCTACAATTATGTCACCCCTACGGGGTTGGTTTGGGGATTTGTTTGAAAATAACGGCAATAATCACGGCAACAACCATATCTAGAATGATGTCACCCCTACGGGGTTGGTTTGGGGATTTGTTTGAAAATAACGGCATCCCACAAGGGTTTGAAAATGTTTATCAAAAACAATGTCCATAATTACGGCAATAACCATATCTAGAATGATGTCACCCCTACGGGGTTGGTTTGGGGATTTGTTTGAAAATAACGGCATCCCACAAGGGGTTGAAAATGTTTATCGAAATACAATGTCCATAATTACGACAACAACCATATCTAGAATGATGTCACCCCTACGGGGTTGGTTGGGGATTTGTTTGAAAATAACGGCATCCCACACGGGGTTGAAAATGTTTATCAAAAACAATGTCCATAATTACGGCAATAACAATATCTAGAATGATGTCACCCCTACGGGGTTGGTTTGGGGATTTGTTTTGTAATAAAATCACCCCACACGGAGTTGAAAATGTTTATCAAAAACAATGTACATAATCACGGCAACAACCATATCTAGAATGATGTCACCCCTAGGGGGTTGGTTTGGGGATTTGTTTGAAAAAAACGGCATCCCACAAGGGGTTGAAAATGTTTATCGAAATACAATGTACATAATCACGGCAACAACCATATCGACAATGATGTCACCCCTACGGGGTTGGTTGGGGATTTGTTTGAAAATAACGGCAATCATTACGGTAATAATCGCGGCAACAAATAGAATGACGTCACCCCTACGGGGTTGAATACGATTAAATTAACGGCTTAAACAATGCCTTTTTAACCGCTGGAGCAACGTGAGTTCCCAATAATTCGATCGACTTCATCAAATCTTTATGATTCGGTGCACCGATATCTACATGTAATAAAAAACGGGTGAGTCCAAACATCTCTTGATGGTAGAGTAGTTTGTCTATCACTTCATTCGGCTCTCCTATAAACAACGCCCCTTCTTTACTTCTACCGCCTTCGTATTGTTCTTTGGTATAGGGCGACCAACCGCGACTGCGACCGATTCTATTCATCTGTTCGGCATAGTTGTCAAAATACTTATTGGCGGTATGTTGTGAATTCTCTCCGATTATACCGTGTGAATGCGTTGCCAATTGCATTTTAGAGACATCGTGTCCTGCCGCTATATACTCTTGTCGATACAGGTCAAAAAACGGTTTAAACTGACGGGGCATACCACCGATAATCGCAATGATTAACGGCAATCCCAATCGAGCAGCCCGCACCACAGATTCTGGAGTACCGCCTACGGCTACCCAAATATCCAAAGGCTTTGTCGGTCTGGGCAACACCTGCTGTTCGTGCAAAGGAGCGCGGAAATCCCCCTTCCAACTAAAGGCGTCTTCATGAGTATTGATGTTGATCAACAAATCGAGTTTTTCAACAAATAGTTCCGAATAATGATCCAAGTCGTAACCAAAAAGAGGAAATGACTCTGTAAAACTACCCCTACCCACGGTGATTTCCGCACGCCCGTTGGATAACAGATCCACCGTGGCAAAATTTTGATAAGTACGTACCGGATCAACAGAACTCAAGACCGTTACCGAACTGGTTAATTTGATTTTTTTTGTAATGGTAGCCGCAGCAGCTAAAATGATCTCGGGCGCAGAGACCGAGAAATCCGGTCTGTGGTGCTCTCCGATACCGAATACATCTAAACCAACCTCATCGGCCAATTTGATTTCTTCCATCATTTCTTGTAACCGCAATTGAGGGGATTGAAATTTTTGAGTTTTTTTGTCAAACGCCAAATCCCCAAACATACTGATTCCTATTTCCATATTAGCTTTGTCTTTATTTCAAGTTGGCCTTTAATTCGATTTTTACGGCTTGTAAGGCTTTAGACAGTGGGCAAATTTCCTTCGCCTTTTGAGCAGTAGCATTAAAAACTTCGGCAGAGATGTTTGGCACACTAGCGTCAACGATCAATTCGATCAACGCAATACTACCGTCTTCAAAAGTAACTAAGGCTTGAGTAGCCAATTCATCGGGGATAAATCCCTGTTCACTAAGTAAGGCACTTAATTGCATGGTAAAACAGCCTGCATGTGCCGCTCCGAGTAATTCCTCGGGATTCGTACCGGGGTTGCCGTTTTCAAATCGCGTTTTAAAGGCATAGGCTGCTTTATTCAATACGGTACTTTCTGTACTGATAGTACCACTACCTGTTTTCAAGTCTTTGTGCCATACGGCATTTGCTGTTCTGGTAAATTTCATAGGTCTTGTTTTTTGGTTGGTTTTTACTTTTTATACTATTTTGATTTCAACTACTTGATTGAGGAAAAATATAATTCACTGTCTAATTCTATAAATTTAGACTTTTAAATTTCAAAAAGTTCTAATATTATCTTAATAAAAAAGCAATTTACTAAGTACTTAAACAAAAAAAACAGCTCCGTTTGAGCTGTTTTTTAAACCAATTTAATCGGTAAAAGTTAATGTCCCCAAGGTCTAGCGGGAACCGGTATTTCTTTAGATAAATCGAATCGAACTTGAAAATATGTGGGCGAGTCGGCTTTTCTTAAATTATAGGTATACTCCTTATCATCAACAGTAACCCACCATACGTTTGCTGCGGCTGCCGGTATTAAGTCGGTTGTTTGCTGATCTGCAGGAAAATACTGACTTTGACTAAACCCTGTATTGGTTGTAGTGCCGCCGTACTGTGTAATTGTATCTTCTGAACCGTCTTGATGGCGGTGATCGTGTTTTAACTGAATCCCCTGAGCGGTTTTGGTAAAGACCCACGTACGTGAATGATCATTTCCAACATAAAACGGAATTTTAATTTCCGTATCCGAACAACTCATAACATACATCGACAAGTCTTTGTTGGCAAAATCTTCTGGTACAGGACTGCTCTGTATCTTTCCGGTATAAGCTTTACCACAATGGGCTTGTAAGCGATTCCAAAATTCATCCTGAACATTTTTCTTTTGTCCAAAAACCAAGCTAGTGGTACAAATGACTAACAGTAAAATTAAACTTCTCTTCATGATTGTATTTAAAAAGGGTTGTTTTCAAATATACGTTTTTTAAATACAAACTCATTCCTAAAACAGTAGCAGCATTATTTAATTATAGTGATGCTCTTGATACTTAATCTACAAAAACTCTTGAATCTCTCTTGACAGTCCCCGCTACTTTTCCCTTTCTTTTACATAAGGGCTGCCTTTTATGTTTTAAACCAGCTACTACTATAAGTCCTACAAAAAGTAAAAAATAATTTATCTTCATCTTTTTCATCTTTAAAGGTTTACACTTACAATATAAGCTTTTTTTATGAAATAGTCAAAACTTTTAATGGTAATTCCCTTAAAAACAGCACTATTACTTCCGTTTCTCAGTCAAACAATTCTATTTTCATACTGTTTATAACAGCAAATTTGATTTTAGTCCTTTATAATTTCAAACAATTCAATTTCGAAAATCAAAGTGCTGTTAGGACCTATTTGTTTGCTGAGTTGTTGGTCTCGATACGCCATTTCAGGGGGTACAACCATCCGAAATTTGGTTCCTACTTCAATCAACGGAATCACTTGTTGCCATGCTTTAATCAATTTGACTAACGAAAAGCTAGCCGGTTGATTGCGCACAACAGAACTATCAAATACTTCACCGCTAACCGTAGTACCGTGATAATGACACAAAATGCGGTCAGTCGCTAAGGGTTTTGCACCACTACCCTGCTCCAAGATTTCGTAAATGATACCACTGTCCAATTTTATAGTGTTTTGATTTTGCTGATACGACAGTCTATACGCATCACCATCTTGCTGATTTTTTAAAGCCAATGCGGCTTTTCGCTTTTGTAAAAGTTCTGCTACCCCCATAATTCATTTATTAATAGGACAAAAATAATTTATTTACTGTAGAATGTCTTCTAAAAATCGCACATTTACTTTTAAGAGAATGAATATTCACTTACATTTGCATTTTAAATTTAAAGTGATGAGAGCAAGGAATCTCGACAAGCAAAAAACCGTAAAAGAAAATGCCATTGCCATGATTGGGCAAGGGGGGTTAGAGAATTTCAGTATCAACAAATTAGCCAAGATTTCAAAAGTTTCCGTTGCTACTATTTACATTTATTATAAGGATAAAGACGACTTGATTTTCCAATTAACCACCGAGCAAGGGGCAGAATTGGCCGATTTAATTTTAAAAGATTTTAGTCCGGATATGTCTTTTGAAGCCGGTTTAAGGCAGCAGTGGATCAATCGTTATCATCAAATGATGCACAAGCGCGATTCGGTTTTGTTTATGGTTCAAGTCAAAAGTTCTTCCTACTATCGCGATTTTTTAAAGGTGTTGATGAATAAAATCAAACAACAGTTAAATCAGTTTTTAGAAAATGCCATTAATCGGCAGGAAATTGATCGCATTCCTTTAGAAGTGTATTGGTCTATTGCCCATGCCCCATTGTATTCCTTAATCAAATTTCACTATGAAGAAATCGATTTGGAAGGGAAACCATACCAATTAGATGAATCGGTCATGTGGCAAACTTTTGATTTGGTCGTACGCGCCTTAAAAAAGAACCATCCTTAGACGGGATGCCCTTCGAAGATATAATAGCCTTGAATCACTAAAAAAAATAGCTTAATTACTCCCACCTATACTTATGGAAAAGAAAAAAACGGTGCCTTTCACCGGTTATGAAAAATTTGTTATTCTTATTTTAGCCATTACACAGTTCACCGTAATTTTGGATTTTATGGTGATGTCTCCACTAGGAGATTTGCTATTGAAGTCCTTAGACATGGACACTCAAGATTTTGGTATTGCCGTATCTGCCTATGCTTTTAGTGCGGGGATATCGGGTTTACTTACAGCGGGTTTTGCCGATAAATTTGATCGTAAAAAACTATTATTGTTCTTCTATGTTGGATTTATAGTTGGGACTTTATTCTGTGGATTGGCCAACTCCTACCCGACCTTGGTTGCTGCACGAATTTTTACCGGTTTATTCGGAGGTGTAATCGGTTCGATATCGATGGCGATCATCACCGATATCTTTAGTTTGCAACAGCGTGGACGTGTGATGGGTTTTGTGCAAATGGGTTTCGGAGCGAGTCAAGTACTCGGGATTCCAATCGGCCTATACATTGCACATAAATGGGCATGGGAAGCACCGTTCTTTATGATTGTTGGATTATCCATTTTTATAGCAGTAAGTATTGCCGTCTGGTTAAAACCCGTCAATGCTCATTTGGCTATTCAACAAGATAAAAAGGCTTTACTTCACTTGTGGCATACCCTAAAAGACAAAGATTACCGCATTGGGTTTATGGCTACGGGAATTTTGTCTGTCGGTGGATTTATGATGATGCCTTTTGGAACCGTATTTGCTGTTAACAATCTTGGAGTAAGCGAAGCGCAATTGCCGATGTTGTTTATGATATCCGGTTTGAGTTCCCTCGCCATGATGCCTTTTATCGGTAAACTCAGCGATAGAATGAGCAAGTTTAAACTCTTTGCCATTGCCTGTATCTGGTTGATGTTGGTTTGTGTGGTTTACACCAACTTAGCTGTTGTTCCTTTCTGGTTAGTAATAATTACAAACATTTTAATGATGATCGGAATCATGGGGCGTATGGTTCCTTCTTCCGCCATGAGCAGTGCCGTTCCCGAAATGAAAGATCGCGGTGCTTATATGAGTATTAATGCTTCTTTACAGCAAATTTCTGGAGGAATCGGTGCAGCCGTAGCAGGAGCTATTGTGTACCAAGAAAGCAAAACCAGTCCGTTAATCAATTACGATATAGTCGGCTATGTGGTGGTGGTGATTTCCTGTATCAGTATTTTGATGATGAGTCGTGTGGACCGTTTGATCAAGCGTAAAACGCCTAAAGTTAATTTTGAAGAATCGGTAATTAATGAGGTACATTAATGCAATTGATTTGATCGATTTGATCGTTTCTTAACCCTATAAGTATGCTTGTTGTAAAGCATACTTATAGGGTTTTTTAATCTATAGAATAGAACTATAACATACCGCCAAATTTTAAATGGGAAATGACTTGTAATTTATATACAGATGAACCTTAACCATCCACTTAGTAAGCCCACAAAAATCTAAATAAAGTGGTCTGAGGTATACTCATCAAAGTACGAATTGATTTAATTTCTATCACTCTTAGAGGCAGCTTTGCCGTGCGTTTTTTACTTTTAATTCTGAAATAGCGAAAAAACGCCATAAAAAAAACCAAATTATTACTATACAGCACAACAAAAACCCTAATAAAATCGCACAATGCAATTATAATTTAATAAACAGAAAAATTATATAGGCTCAAATGTATTGAATATGTTTTTTTTTACTAATTTTAACATACTAAAAGTATAAAATAAACTAAAAACAAACCTTATGAAGCGAAAATTTATGTATTGGGGAGGACTTTTACTACTTCCTTTGCTATTCGCAAATTGCGATAGTGACAATCATCCTTCACCTCCATCTAGAGAATCGGTTTTCTTTATAGATTATAGAAGCATTGAAGGAAAGCCGGACGGTATGGCTGTAATTGAATTGGATCCTGAATCTTTAGACTTTGGGAAAATCAAAAACAAACTCGAAATGGGTGTGGGTGTATTGCCTCACCACATCTATTACGACAATAGTGCCAAAAAATTATATACTACGGCATTAGGCGGAAATTATTTGTATCAGATTACTACTGCAGTTGACGATAATGGGTATCCTTTATTAGTTAGTGCTACTCCGATCAATACGGGAACTAACACGGTAGGTGAAAACATTTTCTTTACTACAGACAACCGTTATTTTGTAACATTTATGGGAGGTGATGGTAGTTTAACCGGTGGTAGTGTAGGTGTTTTTAATGCCACTACCAATCAATTATTACATACGATATCAGGCTCTATTGAAGACGACCCTACGAAATTCATTATGTATCCTCACGGTATATCGATCAACGAGTCTAGAAATCTGATGATGGTAACATCGACCATACATCCCGATTTGACTTCCGGTGTAGGTAATACGACAACTTTAATCGATTTGACTACTTACGACCTTATCAAAACATATACCGTAGCGGATAGTCCAACGGATATGTCTGCGCCAGTAGAGGTGTTGCTTTTAAGAGGGGAATTTCCACAATACGCCTTGGCTACAACGATGTTGGGAGGCGATATATGGATTGCTCCTTATAACGAAACCACGCATAAGTATGATGAATTCACCAAAATTTTTGATGGAGCATCTCACGGCTTGGGTTGGACTCTAGAAATGTATATCGACAATACTAAAAAACTTTATGTGAGTTTTGCCGATCCGGGAAAAGTATTGGTATTTGATATTTCCAATTTACCCAATTTGAATTTGGTTAAAACACTAGATGCCGATAAAGGAGCTCACCATATGAGTTTCTTTAAGACCAAATCGGGTAAATCGGTGGTTGCCGTACAAAACAATTTATTAGATATTCCTGGAATTAATTCAGGCACTATTAATGTGATTGAACTGTCGACAGGAAATGTTTTGGGGACCGTAGATTTGCGCAGTCAATATGGAATTATCGCAGAATCCATTGAGAGTACAAGAGGACCGGGAAGTTATATGCATCATTAAACCGCATTCCTTTATTTAAAAAATCTCGAATAGTTTTTAGAAGCTACTCGAGATTTTTTTTTTAGAATTACCGCGACTACCTCTCTTTGGGTTTTACAAAATAGATTATAGCGATAGCTGCAAAGGGAATCAGCATAAAAATCCATAGTAATCCATTCGCAGCCGATACGGTATGGGTTAAATCGCCTTGAGTAATACCAAAAATATTTACTGTAAGTCCAACCAATGCTGTTCCCACTGCCGTAGCTAACAATTGAATAATGGTAATCGAAGCAGCAGCCAAATCGGCTTCCTCAGTGCGAGAAGTTTGCAGTACGCGGGTCAATAAATGCGGCCATTGACCGCAAAGCGTTCGCTCCTGAAAGCAATTCACCCCAAGAAGCCTCTATTTTTTTGTTCTCCATATTTTTAAAACTAAAATTTATCTATAAAAAACCATCCAATATCACTACAGAATATACCTTTATAAAGGTACTGCAAGGTAATAAAACAACTTTTAACTTGCTTTATTGTTTTAAACTAAATTTTGACTACCTCGTACTTTTAAAGAAAAAACGAAACCGAGCTGTCGCATTCCTTAAAAGCGCTAAGCTATTTCCATAAACAGATTATATACATAAAAGACTACCTGTTTTAGAACTGTACCAAGGAAGAAAATGCTTATAAAACAATAAGAGGCAGCTCAAATGAGCTGCCTCTTATTAAAAAACAAAGATTAAATACATTATGTACTAACTACAATTGATTTAATTCCATTTTGATTTGGTTCAATTCATCTAAAGCCAGTTGTTTATGCTCATAAAAATAGAGCGTGTCCAACATAAATAGGTTTTGATAGTAAGTAATTCCATCTAATAAATTTTGCTTAAACTTACCCAATTTCTTTTCTTTCATCGCATTGAAATCATGGAGCAATTCCCTTTTCTCTGTCACAAAATGATCGCGATACATACGTAACTCCTTAATAAAAAAGTGTGGACGTGGACCGTCTATAATACTTTGACCGCGATGATATATATGCTGAATCATTGTTTTTAGGGAAACTTCTTTGTCAAAATAGGCCATATTGGGTCCTGGGCAAATCACAATTCCCTGAGCTTCTCCTTTAACGGGCAATTCGTGTTCCAATAGCGAAGCATTTGCCAATCCAATACACAAGCACGCTTTTTCGGTTATACTTTGATATTGATCATTATAGGCCGTTTCTGGCATATTATCTTTAAGCCCTTGAAGTTCTTTAATTTTAATGTCTTGGAATTTTTTAGAAGCGGTACACAAGCCTTGGTTGGAATAATCTTTGTTTAGCGCCAAATACTTGCGTGGACAAGAACTACCGGCTTTATCTTTTGAAATTCGCTGCGATCGAAAGAAATCGTTGCTCATTCCCTTTACCGTATTAAATGGAATTCCCAAGGGTGATAAATTACTGAGATATAAATCTTTTTCCGTTGCCTTTTGTAACAATTGTCTGGTTTCCTTATCTACCGATGTGGCTTCGGGAACTAATAGAAATGGGCTTCCCCAACCTACCGAGCTCAATTGATACTCGTGTAGTAGAAATTCGTGTTCTTCTGCCGTGCCTACTCCACCTTGTGCAGTAATGTCTAGTTGTAAAGGAGATTCAGGAATCCACTTGCCTTTTTGAGCCAAGGCTTTACACATTAATTCGTGCGTCGTTTGTACCAACTCGCTTCGTTTTTGTTTAAACTCTTCCAAGATAGGTCCTAACAAAAAACCATCAGTAGCAAAAGCATGTCCGCCACAATTTAGGCCAGACTCAATGCGATACTCCGACACCCAAAGTCCTTTTTTTGCCAAAAAACTTCCTTGAATCAGGGCCGAGCGATAATCACTTACTTTAAGAATAATTTTTTTAGACAATGCAGCGGATGCATTGGGATAAAAATCTTCAAAAGTTTCAAAATAGCTAAACAATCTCGGATTCATTCCTGCAGACAATACTACCGAAGAACACAAATTACTCTGTGCAAATCCTCTTAATGCAGCATGCGCATCATTATATATAGTATCCAAAGGAGCGTTTTTATTAAAATTTTCTTTGTCAACTTTGGTCATGATATTGACATCAATAGCTCCGGGTTTTAAGTTCTGCTCGATAAAGTTTTTAAAATTTTCCTTAAACGGGGTCTTGTGTAAATAATTTTGAAGTTCTTGACGGATTTCCGAAGTACGCGGCAACATATCAATATAATTTTCCAAGGCTTTTTTACTTTCGAATAACTCCGTTTTCCATTGTGAAAACTTTTGCTTTACGATTTTATCCACTAGATTTAGATAAGAAGTAATGCGCTTGCAACGGAAGTCTTCGACTTTTTTAGAGATCTCTTGATATGGAAAACCGAACTTCTCACTATAAAAATGGTTCATTTTCTCCATTAATTCATCGTCCATTACTGAAATTACCGATGAAATACCATATTTGGCAACCCGAATAGGGCTATCAATAGTATATGCCAATCCCATCACAGGGATGTGAAAGGTATGTAAGGGTTTAGTTAACATGATTTCGTTGTTTTTATAAGAAGCACAATACTAGCAAAAAACCCGCTTACGTAAACTGATAATTATCATGCTTCTAACTTATTTTAGGCGTTTTTTACCCCTAGAAATTCACCGTCTAATCCCATATTTAAAGATGTGATTTCAATGAAAATAATTTGTATATTTATTGCAAGTGACTCAAAATATAAATTGCGAGCGGTAAATAAATTAACAAAATGAAAAATCACCAACGAAAAAGGCAGTATTTATCAATTTACTAAAGTTAGTTTAACCTTAAGTTAATATTACAGTCCTTTCTTCGCACCATCTAAATAACATGAAATGTCTATAAATTCGTTTTTCAAAATGTTTACACCAAAGGACAAGGTTTTCTTTCCTTTATTAAAAGAGGCTTCCTCTAGTTTAATCCAATTAGCCGAATTATTACATGAGTGTGTCAACGCACCAAAAGATCAACGCGAAGCTTATTTTCTTGAAATTGCTAAGTTAGAAGCAAAGATAGAAGCTTTAAAACAACGCATCAATATTGAATTGGGGCAAAACTTTATTACTCCGTTTGATCGTGAAGACATTTTTGCTTTGATAAAAGCGATTGATTATGTTGCTGATTATTTAAATGGGGCGGCCAACCGAATGAAGATTTACCAGGTGGCTAAAATTTCAAAATCCATCCGTAAACTTACAGAGGTTAACTTAGATGCTTGTAAATTGATTGGCGAAGCTATTGAAGAGCTGAACGAAATGCGCAATTTGGGGAACATCAATATCATCTGTGAGAAAATCAACAAATTGGAAGCCAAATCAGATAAGATTTTTGACAAAGCCGTTCAAGAGATTTTTGAAAATGAAATGGATGCTAAAAACATCATTAAATACAAAGAAGTACTTTCTACTTTGGAATCTGCAGCAGACAAATGTAAAAGTGTTGCTTACGTTTTAGAGGCTATAGCCGTTAAACATTCATAAAAGACCATGGATCCATTTACATTACTAATTATTGTCATTGTATTGGCGTTTGTCTTTGATTATATCAATGGTTTTCACGATGCTGCCAATTCAATTGCTACCATAGTAGCTACCAAGGTCTTAACTCCTTTTCAAGCCGTATTATGGGCTGCCTTTTTTAACTTTATAGCCTATTTTATTTCTAAATATTGGTTTCAAGAGTTTAAAATTGGTAATACCATTGCCAAATCTGTCAATGAAGACTTTATTACACTTGAAGTGATATTTGCCGGCCTTATTGCTGCAATTATCTGGAATTTATTAACTTGGAAATTTGGAATACCGTCTTCTTCTTCACATACCTTAATCGGTGGATTTATCGGTGCTGCCATGATGCATGCTGGTGGTTTTACCGGTATTACTGGAGAACACGTTATTGTCTATGCCAAGGTTATTCCTATCGTATTATTTATCTTTTTTGCTCCGTTGATTGGAATGCTCCTAGCTTCCATTATTACACTGAGTATTTTGAATATCTTTAAACACGCCAATCCTAAAAAAGCCGAAAAATGGTTTAAGAAGATGCAATTGGTTTCTTCTGCCATGTTCAGTTTAGGTCACGGTGGAAATGACGCACAGAAAGTAATGGGAATTATTGGTGCTGCCGTTATATTCTATCACGTGGATGCGGGACACCAAGATTGGATTAACTCTCCAGATCGTTTTAATTACTTCGTGGACCAATGGGGTTGGGTGCCGTTGCTATCCTTTATCATCATCGGTTTAGGAACCATGAGTGGTGGTTGGAAAATCGTAAAAACCATGGGAACGAAGATTACAAAAGTAAATTCTCTAGAAGGAGTGAGTGCTGAAACCGCTGGAGCCTTAACGCTTTATATTTCTGAGTTTTTCGGAATTCCGGTTTCCACTACACATACTATTACCGGTTCTATTATCGGTGTAGGTTTAACAAAAAGAGTATCTGCAGTACGTTGGGGAATCACCATCAGCCTCTTATGGGCTTGGGTATTGACCATACCGGTTTCCGCAGCGATAGCAGCCATTATTTACACCTTAGTCAAATTGTTTTAAACTCATTATAATACGCATTCAAAAGGGGCTATCTCAAGAAGATAGCCCCTTTCATTTTTGAGATTTTGGACAAGAAGATTTCTTTTACCAATCCAACATTTATTTTTTCACTTCCTACCCTAATATCCATGCTGCTTCCTGCATTATAGAAAAAATCGGATGTTATGGTCCTGAAAATTGTACGTATAAACTGACTTAATTTCCGTAAGTTAATTTCAAAATTGTACTTTTGCAAAAAGAGTTTTTTTTATGGAATTATATTATACGTTTTCGGTATTAATCGTACTAGCTTCCTTTTTTGCATATTTGAATTTGCGGTTTTTAAAACTACCCGGCACTATAGGTATTATGCTTATTGCTATGTTTGTATCTCTAGCTATTCGCTTTTTGGGTTCCAGTATTTTTCCCGATACCACCAAGCACTTTTTTACTCTAATACAAGAATTCGATTTTAATGAAATTTTGATGGGAGCCATGCTAAACTTCCTATTGTTTGCAGGGGCTTTACACGTGAATATTTCGGATTTAAAGGACCAAAAATGGCCCATAGCAACCTATTCAACCATCAGTGTTGTTTTATCTGCTTTGATTATATCTGCGCTACTCTATTATATAGCACCACTATTTGGTATTGCTATTCCGTATATCTTTTGTTTGTTGTTTGGAACTTTGATTTCACCCACCGATCCCATAGTGGTTTTAGGTATTTTAAAGCAAGCCAAAGTACCCAAGCACATAGAGACTAAAATTACAGGAGAGTCCCTTTTTAATGATGGGGTTGCGGTAGTGATGTTTGCTGTGGTTCTTAAATTAGCTACCGATACTAGTTTTGACGCTACTTTTGGCTCTGCTTCTGTACTATTTCTAAAAGAAGCCGTTGGCGGCTTAGTTTTAGGCGGTCTCTTAGGAGTAACAGCCTCTAAGGTAATGAAGCAAATTGACGACTATAAGGTATCGGTATTGATTACCTTATCCATTGTAATGGGAGGGTTTCTAATCGCAAAAGGCTTGCATGTTTCGAGTCCGTTAGCTATGGTGATCGCCGGTTTAATTATCGGAAATTTTGGTAAGTCTGCCGATATGAGCGAACAAACCCGCGACTATTTAGGTAAGTTCTGGGAATTGATCGATGAGATTATGAATGCCATACTCTTTTTATTTATCGGATTTGAATTGTTGTTATTACCCAATATTTCCGAACAATTGGTTTTGGGAGTTGCAGCTATTTTTATCGTTTTGTTTTCGCGGATGCTGTCGATTCTAATTCCAGTAAAATCCATTTTAAGAACCAATACCTACTCTAGAGGATCGTTGATTGTGATGGTATGGGGTGGAATTCGAGGAGGTGTGTCGATTGCTTTAGTGATGTCGATGCCTGCCGGAGAGTGGAAAGATTTATTTTTGGAAATTACTTATATTGTTGTTTTATTCTCCATCGTAGTCCAAGGGCTTACAGTAGGCAAATTGGCGAAAAAAGTCTTGAAAGAATAAATCACAATAAACCATCAAATCCTCAACAATTCAAGATAAAAGATTTATTTAGTTAGTTAAATACCATTAAATAACTATTTAAACCAACTTTCAAAAAACGCTGCTTCAGTACTCCATACAGAAGCAGTGTTTTTTAATTTTATAATTAAACTAAAAAATTATCTTAAAATAGAACTTTAAATCATCAAAAGATTAATTTTGATATGATTATAATTTTTTATTACTTAGCTATGAATATGTAAATTTTAAAATTAAACTAAAATTTAATATTTAAGGTTGTTACTAAATTTCATTTTACTATGATTTTATTGTCAAAAATTCTAATTGGACTGATCGCTTTAGAACATCTTTATATCTTATGGATGGAGATGTTTGCTTGGACAACTGTGGGTAAAAAAACATTTAAATCGCTGCCACAAGAATTATTTGAACCAACGAAAGCTCTGGCTGCTAATCAAGGTTTGTATAATGGCTTTTTAGCTGCAGGTTTATTTTGGTCACTGATTATATCCGATATATTTTGGTCAAAAAACATAGCCTTTTTCTTTTTGTCGTGTGTAAGCATAGCTGGAATTTATGGCGCTATTACCGCTTCGAAATCAATTTTTTTTAAACAAGCACTACCTGCTTTAATCACCATTATAATTCTTTATTTAATATGAAAATTAGTCATTTAGATCATTTGGTTTTAACTGTTGTAAGTATTGAAAAAACTTGTGAGTTTTACAGTGAAATTCTGGGTATGGAAATCATCACTTTTGAAAAAAATAAAAAAGCACTGCTATTTGGTAATCAAAAAATCAACTTGCAGTTATTTAAACATGAGACTTTCCCTAAAGCGCGAAATGCCACCCCCGGTTCGGCGGATATTTGCCTAATTACCACTACTCCTCTTGAAGAGGTTTTAAAAGAGTTAACCGAGAAGAATATTCCCATATTAGAAGGTGGAATAACAGCACGCCTTGGAGCAACTGGCCAGCTAAATTCCATTTATTTTAGAGATCCCGACTTAAACTTAATTGCTGTAAGTAATTATCTAAATTAAGTATTCAACAACCGCTAAAACTCTAAAAAACTTTTAGCGGTTGTTATATATAGAATAAAATTGTTGGTACGCTTTTGTGTTTTGTGTCATTTTTTTACTTCTTTACTACACAATAACAGCATTTGCCTACACCTTGCTATATACCCCTAGTCTATTTGTTGATTTTTGTGGCTATATAACCCTATAGCCGATGAATAGCCTCAAAACCCCTACTAGCTTTTGGAACGAAAACAAAGTGATACTGCCCTTTTGGAAACGGTTGTTTTTCAGAAACACTAAGAGCCAAATCAGATTGCGAACACCCGATTGTATTCATCAAAACTGCAGTGGCATTAGCCTGGGAAATCAATCGATTAGATCGATTTTATTTTCTACGGATATCGCACTAATTGAACATAGTGACTGCGATGCTGTATTGGCTGTTTATCCCTTTGCCCCATCTGCAAAGATTATGAAAACCCTAATAGATTTTTCTGAAAAACCCGTCATCTGTGGTATAGGCGGTGGACTCACTCAAGGACCTATAGCTTTAGCGATGGCACAACAGGCAGAACAACTCGGAGCCGCTGCCGTAATTGTAAACCAACCCTTTAGAAATCGGGATATCGAGAAAATAAAAAGCAAAATCGGCATCCCCATTATTTCAAGTATTTCGATGTTGGATTTTGATTTTAAAAAGCGCATCGAATCTGGAGTGGATTTATTTCATATTACTGGTGGTAACGAAACTTGCCGTATCATTGAATATCTCCAACAAAATTACCCCAACTATCCCGTTATGGCAACCGGCGGAAAAACATTAACCAACATCAGTGCTGCAATAGATATTGGCGCTCAAGCCATTGTACTTACTCCGCCATCAAACGGAGAATTATTTAAATCTATTATGCAAAATTATCGCAACGGCCTTTCTATATTAAAATAAACATTGCAAGTGGGCAGTCAGGAAAATTTTGACCATAAAAAAGGCTGTCTTCTATATAGAGACAGCCTTTAAATCAAAACAAATTCGATTTTATTTTAATTCAACCAACAACTGTTCAGCCGTACGATATCCCAAAATATTTTTAGATATTTTCTTATTTGCTTCAATGACAATCATCGAAGGATAGGCGCGAATTTCTAAGTGATTGGTAAATTCATGTGTACCGTTTCTACTATTGGCTCTAGCTGCATCATAATTTCGATTAGCAAATGTCTTTTCGCCAAAAGTAATACTTTCGTTTCCTTCAGCGTTAAACTTTACGGCATAATAGTTGGCGTTGATATAATCGACCACTTGACGGTCAGCAAAAGTATTTTTATCCAACATTTTACACGGTGGACACCAATTGGTATATACATCTATAAAAATTGGTTTGGGATTCTTTTTTTGTGCAGTTATCGCATCGTTAAAAGAGATCCAGTTTATTTTTTGCGCCTGAGTACTCACTCCCATAACAGCAAAAAACAATACAAATAAGCACTGTTTCATTGAAAAATTTATTTTGAATTAAAATTCTATTAAATACATGATGACTGTTAATACTAGTCAGCATGCTGCTTAACGATTAAAACAAAATACCATTAGGAGGAGGTGTTATTAACTGTATATATGGAGGCGAATGGATGTCTAATTTAAAATTAAATTTTTTAATAGTCCCTAAAATCACTTTCGGCAGATCTAGTGTAAAAGGCTGTGCATTCATCAAAGTTTCACAAGAAACCGTAATAATCTGTATCGCTTTGCTAGAGGTACTTTTTTTTAGTTTGTGACTGTTAACTCGGTCAACTTTGGATAATTGACACACCTTTTGAATACAAATAGCCGTCTTTCCCGAGCAGACTTTTGTAGATGCGAGCGAAAACGGTTGTATAAAATACACCGTGAAAATTATAAAAAACAACCGGGCTATATGTGAATCTTTTAGTTGCATCGGTTCAAAAATAACCTTTTTATGTTTCCCATTACCTAGTTAAAAAGTTAATATTTATAATATTGTCCTTATCACTATAAATCCCCCAATTATTTAATGTTTTTACAGGAATAGCTCCTATGGTGATTTGGAATCCATAATTAGTAAACTCCTTTAATCATTTACGATGGCTTAGTATGTAATTTTTTGAACTACTAGATCCTAGAAAATATATTGGATAAATGGCAATGAAGGTCTAAAAGCGTTTTTCCAATGAAGTGAGTTAAGGAAGAAACTATATACAAAAAAATCATTCTTGCTCATCTATAAGAAATATATAAATAACGACTTAATACAGTAATAGGCAGATTAAATAAAGTGAAGGAGCCCCTTTGGCGGAGAGCCTGACTGGGGTAAAAAAAAATCTCCCTAAGCAGAATTGGAAGCCTGACATAGGGAGTAACGTTAGTCAAATAACAAACTTAACCAACAGTGCAATATTACGTAAACTAATTGGTTTTGGTTGTTTTTTTGGGGTTTTTATTTATTTTTTTTCAACTGCCTTAAGTATATAAAAACAAGAAAGCTAACAACAAACCTGTCAGCAGTTTAGGTTTTATTCAATTCAAAAAAGGAGTTTGAATCGCTATACAAAACCACTTTCTAGCGAAAACACTGAAAGTAAAATCACACTATATTTCTAAAAAGACGTCGAATCAGGTAAATCGATGATGAGTATCAACGATGCTTAACGACTAAATTTCATCGAAGGGACAGCTTCCGAATTGTTTTTTATATATAATCATAAAGTGGTTAACATTATTATATCCTAAAGAAAATGCGATTTCACTAATTGATCTAAAATTACCCGTTTCCATTAACTGTTTAGCATATAACAGTTTTTCCGTTCTAAAAAAAGCAACGGGTGTTGTTTTATAGATGCTTTTATACAACCGCCTATATTTAGTAATAGACATATTAGCAATTTGAACTAAGGTTTCTATTCCCGGAAAGGGAACGGTAAGATCCGCAATAAGAAACTCATGACTTTTTAAAATAGCATCACGGTCTCTTTCAAATATACTATTTTCATCATCCATATTAAACTGGCTTTGCTTTTCTAAGAAAAAACCCAATAAATTATAAGCAACACTATTGATTAATAAATTATAAAAGGGACTGTCAATTTTCTTCTTTTTTAAATCAAATAAAATCGATTTACTCTTACTATCAATTAGCCCATAAAAGAATAATTCGTTATCGAGCATTTGACTAATATTATTAGACAATTGCTTTGTATGCAATAGTTGGGTTATAAAAGATTTACGAACCAATATCCTTAGAGAAAACTCACGTACTCCTTTTTTAGAGATATAAGCACTTTGTGTACGACTATCCATAATGGCAAAACTCAATTTTGAATTTTCACCCACGCTGTGTTTTATATTTTTAATGACATGCTGATTGTTGTCGTCTGACAGATCATAATAGAGAATCCAATAAGCTTCCTCTACTGGCATACGTGAAAAATTCACAGACTGTTTATGTATCATATCAAACACAAAAACAGACATATCTGGGTGTATATTTAAAAAATAACTCGAGCCTTCCGCCAAGTGTTTGGGGAAATGCATAATGGTGTCGTTTACAATTGTACAACCCAATTCCGTTGAAAATTTAGTCATCCACTCGGAAGTTAGTGAATAAACATGCTTAAATTCGATAGAAGATTTTGAACTCATTACAATTGCTTTTGATATTCCTTTGGGAATAGGCCATACATTTCTTTAAAACACTTTGCAAAATAAGATGTGCTGCAATAATTTAGTTGGCTAACTATTTCATAAATCGTTAAATTTTGGGACTCCAATAATTCTTTTGCTCTAAGCAATTTATTTTGATTAAAAAAATTAGCTGGGGTTGCTCCTGTAATTTTAACAAAAAGATTTTTAAACTTGGAAGCAGACATCGCTACTTCGCTAGCTAAAAAATCAATTCCCGGAAAACGTCCTTCAATCGAATTCAACAAACTATTTTTAGCTGTTAATATATTTTTAAAGTCGTCGAAAGTCACTTTAGAAATTACCATTTTTTCAGTTGAAATGTCATCTAAATATTTATATAATAAGGCATGCACCATGCTTCTAAAATAAATTTCAAAAAAGGGATTATCATAGGATATTTTTCTAAAATCGTTAATCAGATTTAAGCACTCAAAACTCATTCTATCCAAGCGAATTATTGTGTTTTTAGTATCGTCAAAAACATCTTCACTGTGAGAACTCAACATTCCTTTGCTCTCCAAAGCCTCTTTTAGTGTTTCTTTCTCAATAAAAATACCTATGGTAAAAACATTGCTATTCTTCCTTACTAAATAATCGTTGGGTAAAACAACGTCATTGATACAAATATCATTACTCCATTTACTTAAACTTCTCGGTTGCTTATTGACGGTAAATTCAATGGTTTGATCCGTAATCATAAACGTGATGTTGACAAATCCTATATCCGGACTTTCATACGATATTAACGCTTCCTCCTTATAATAAGTATCCGTCATTAAAGCCGCTAGATTCACATCGCCTTCCATTCCATAATGCGTTCCTTTATATAATGGCGTATCTCCAGTAATAAAATTTCCTTCAATGGTCCCTTCCATAGCGTCTGCTACCATATCAATGATACGTCTACTCGGGTCGTATTTATGTTGAACTAATTTCAAAATGGATTAAATTTAAATTTCAAAAAAAATTATATAATATATAAAAATAAGATAAAAAAAAATATTTAGGAATTTTAAACCTTAAAATATTGTTAAAATAAGCATCTCACTACCTATAATAATATTTTTTTAAGATAATATCTACACATCTATCATATTGACAGCCTTTTTTACAAATACTTTGATTTTTAAAATAGCTTTTTAATGCTGTACTTCCTATAAGTACAAAACTAAAAAAAGCATAACCATATTAGTTACACTTTAGTGTTTATATTAACCAATTACAGATTAAGCTATCAAGCTTAAATAATTTAACTTTTTTAACAATTCATTTATTATATAATCCGGTGTTGTTATAACAATAAACAAAAAAAAACATCATGATTTGCAATTGCGCATTAAGATGGGCTTTAAGATTACATTAACGTCAGTATTGCTATTTTTCATTGACCTTAAATCTCTAAATAAAAAAACAGCAGTTATCCTTTTGAGATAACCGCTGTTTTTAAATTACATTATAAATCCACGACAATAAATTCACTTCTTCGGTTTTCTTCGTGCTCCACATCAGAACATTTGACTCCGTTTTTACATCTGTTGATTAATTGTGATTCTCCATAACCTTTACCACTTACCCGACTTCTCGAGATACCTTGATCGACAATCCATTGAATGGTTGATTTAGCTCTTCGATCAGATAAAGCCATATTATAGGCGTCTTTTCCGCGGCTATCGGTATGCGATCGAACATCGATTTTCATCAATGGGTATTCACGTAGTACTTCTACAACTTTGGCTAATTCCGTTGCAGCATCTGGTCTAATATTCGATTTATCAAAATCAAAATAAATCGGTTCTAGTTTTAGTACTTTAAACAAATCATCTCCTTTTTTAACTTCTATACGGTTCTTTTCCAAACCAAAATCTACTTGAGTCATTCCGTTTTCAGCAGGTAGATTTACCGTAACTTCAGCAGTAGTATATTCTTCTAAACTGGAATTGATGCGATATCGAGCTCCACACTTTAAATCTTTAAAAGCAAATGTTCCGTCTGCTGCTGTTTTTAGATTGGCAATTTTTTCAAAATTAGCATCATATAAAATCAGATCCGTATTTTCCAAAGGTAGTTTAGTAGCTTTATCATATACTAATCCATAAATTCCCTGTATGCATTCCAAAGCCAATCGGCGCGTTTCTAAGAATGAATAAATATCATCTTTTCCAGCTCCTTCTTCACGGTTAGAACTCAAAAATCCTTTACGCGATTCATAATCGATATAATAGGCAAAATCGTCTAACGGACTATTAGCAGGAGCACCAATATTTTGAACTTCGGAAAAACTTCCATCATCTTCAATTTTAGTGACATAAATATCCAGACCTCCTAATCCTGGACGCCCATCTGTAGAAAAGTACAGTTCGTTGTCTGGTGTAATAAAAGGAAAACTCTCGCGTCCTTCGGTATTGATAATTTTATCTAAATTAATCGGAGTACCAAAACCTCCTTTATTTAAGATTTCGACCTTATACAAATCCGATTGTCCAAATCCCCCTTCGCGATCCGAGGCAAAATACATCCATTTCCCATCAGCAGTCAAAGCAGGGTGCGCGGTGCTAAATTGATCCGAATTAAACGGTAATGCTTCAATATCGGTCCACTTACCATCTTTTAAAGTAGCTTTATAAATTTTTAAAAGCGTGGTCTGTTTTAAATCTCGTCCGCGTTTGCCGTTTAAAAAATTATTGCGGGTAAAATAAACGGTTTGTCCGTCCGCACTAAACACCGGGGTCGATTCATTAAATTTACTGCGAATCTCTTTAGCAAAAGGTTTGACTACACCCACACTACCATCTGACTCTAATTCAGCTGCATATAAGCTGCTAAACGATTCTCCAGTCCACGAATGTATTTTTTTAGCTACAAAACCGGTGTCTCTGGCAGAAGTAAATATAAGCTGATTGTTATAAACCGTTGATCCATAATCGGAATAGCGGCTATTTATATTTAAATTATTCATATTGAATCGGCCTGAATTGGCTTTGATTTCTTCGAGATAATTTTTGTGCTCTTCAAATAATACACCGCGACTATCTGCTATTTCTTGTAGTTTAAATTTCTCTAGATAAGCATCAGATTCTGTATAATTGCCCACTGCTTTAAGCGTTTGTGCATAGCGGTAATAATACTCCGCAGTAGTTGGATTGCCGGTCAACTGGCTAAACATTTTTGCATACCATTCGTTGGCTTCTATCAATTTTCCATTAAAATAATAGGAATCGGCCAAATTTCGAGATAGGCTCACAGATTCATAGCCTGCTTTTGCAATTCTTTCGTAGATTTTTATAGCTTCAATATAAGCATAGCGCTCTACATTTTTGTCTCCTAACTTTTCTTGATTGACTTGTGCTTTAGCGATAAAGCCTATCAAAAAAAATCCAACAATAACTATTTTATGTATATTTTTCATCATATTCAGTCCAATTAAAAGAATCGTGGTGTTGTGATTCGGTTAAAGCGATTGAATAATTCAAATCGCAAAAATATTTCGTGAGAACCCGAATTGTAGTGAGACAATTTGGTGGTTTCTGCATCGTAGGCGTAACCGACAAATAAACCATCGGTAGCTTGAAAGCCCACTAATCCGCTGAAGGCAGCGTCCCAACGGTAAGCGGCTCCCACAACAAACTTTTCTTGAATCATAAAGTTAGCGGATACATCTACTTGTAAGGGTGCTCCTTGAATAGCTTTCATCAAAAAGGCGGGTTTCAATTTCAAACTCGGACTCAAATCAAAAACATGTCCTCCTATCAAATAAAAGCTCATTTTTTGCTTCATAGTAGTAATGTCGTTGTCGTCGTAGCGATCGGTTGTTAAAAAGTTCGGAACAGATAATCCTACATAAGTTTTGTCTGAATGCAGATACAAACCAGCACCAATGTTTGGACTAAACTGGCTATCGATATTCTCTTGAAACATCACATCGTTGGGATCGTAAATATTTAATTTAGAATAATCCACGTTGAGCAAATTGGCTGTAGCCTTTATCCCAAACGACAATTTATAATTTCTATTCAAATCAATTGTATAAGACAAATCTGCCGAAATATTGTTTTCATCCATCGCTCCTATACGGTCGTTAATAAAAGAAACTCCCAATCCCAAGCGCGAATCACCCAAAGGGGTATGTACTGATAAATTGGCCGTTTTGGGAGCTCCATCCATTCCTACCCATTGGGTACGATACATTCCAAAGACACTCATCACTCCTCGAGATCCCGCATAAGCTGGATTCACGTTGATGGTATTATACATGTATTGCGTATATTGTGGGTCTTGCTGGGCTTGACTTGGAGACACTACTCCTAAAAAAAGAATTCCTAAAGCCAAACCTTTGATTTTATTTATTGTTTTCATCTGTCTCGTTTTAGTTGTTTTCTAAGTGTAGATATCCAGATTTCTTAATCATACGACTTCCTGTTTTATCGGTAAATTCGTAATTGACGATATAGAAATAGGTTCCAGTTGGTAATTTATCATTTTTCTTAACGGTAACTCTTCCATCAGAATATCCTTTAAACACATTATCGTAAGCGTTATAATTATCCGTATCAAAAACCTTTACTCCCCAACGGTTGTAAACTTGAACCGTATTGTTGGGGTATTTCTCTATATTTTTAATGATAAAATAATCATTTTCACCATCGCCATTCGGACTAACCGCATTGTAAATAATGACTTCATCGTCGTCAATCCAATCATCTTTTATAGCCGCAAGAGTAAAAACACCATAACCATCAACTTCTGCAATACTGGTAACCGTTTTATCGGCCATATCAACAATACCGCCTTGATCTACCCATAAGTTTTTATTGGTGTCCCAACGAACAATGCGCATTGTTTTCTCTGCATTTTTAATCAATTCGTCTGGAGTGGTTCTTTTATCCCAACTTAAGGTCAAAACGACGTCTGTTTTTCCAGCCGCTTTTTCGATTGTCCAATACTCTTTATTATCAATCAGTTCTATACTTTCTGCCTTGTTGTTATGAGGTTGTTTTGGATTGGAGTTTTTTAAGTAATATTTACCCAAAAAACTTCCTTGGAGGTCTTTCGGTGCACTGATTCGTGCATAGCGATAAAACCCATCATCACCTATAGGATATACAAATCCTTCATCACCTATTTTCTCAACCTCTCCATCGGCGTGACTCATATCGGAAACGTTAATTGCTTTAGCGCCACGTTCAAAAACCATAGCTCCATTCAGGGAGTCGATTTGAACGATACCGTCTTTAAAATTTGCAGTACCCGAAATATTCATATCGTTATGCAACTCAAAAGCACGAATTGTAGTTGGGTTATTAAACAACACATCATAGAATCCACTAGGCGCAGAGCCTAGTAGATTTTGTGCTCCTATTCCACCTTCATAAGGTTGGAAAACAGCATAGGAAGTTTTTTTATTTCCATCAAAAGTGTATAATCCTTCGTTGGTAAAATGAGAATAAAAGTATAATCCGCCATCATTTTGCACTGTTGCTCCTTTTTCATTAATAAAAGAATAAACAGTAGATACATTGGTCTCAGGAAGGACTATAAAAATCCCTTCATTGACTGTTTGTCCAAATCCTAAAAAAGAACTCAAAGACAAACACAACAGATATTTATTTTTTAAAATTTTCATACTAGTTTATTTTACTTTTTGGTAAATCATGGGATTTGTAATTAAAATCCCACTTTCAGGAACCTCCGTCATCGTACAATTTGGGCAGGTTGGATACTTCGGATCGGATGGATCTAAAGGATTCTGAGCTACAGATTCTACTGTAATGGTATTTTGTTGCGGATTTTTTGCAGAACCGGTAGCCAAGTTGTACACCTTTTCTAATTCCAAATCCGCATCGGTAATAATATATACTCCAGAAAATGTATTGGTATCAATTTGTCCAGCATTTAAGCTTATTGGACCACCATTTACCGTAATTAAAGGATCAGTAATTCGAATGTCGGTCAACGGCACATTTCCAGTATTTTCAACTCTGAAAGTGTATAAAATACGGTCCCCTACCTGTGCAAAACCATCACCTCTTGGGTTCTCGAATCGACCGTGTTTAACTACTTTAAAGGAGGATACCTTGGGCTTGTTTAAACAAAAATCATCAATTAAACCCGTGTCTTCACAATCAAATTCCCTAAGTTCATCCATCGTATTTACACCATTACCCATCACTCCATAATTGGACAAACCTGCAAAACAAAAGTGGTCGTTATCTTCTGTTGTATAAATGGAGAAATACCCGCCTAACTCTACATAAGTTGCCTTACTACCCGGTACAAATCCATCGGGTACACGTGCATATTTCACATCGGTCATATAACTTGGATTCCCCAGTTTTCCAGCTATGGCATGTCCCCATAAGTAGACTGTACCGTCCTCTGTGATCGCTCCTGCTGAAGGATTTATAAAGGAATTGTCGTTGGCATTAATAAAGGTTACACCTGTCAATTCCACACCTGCAGCACGTTTAACAATGGTCCAGGATTTTAAATCTACATTATTACCCTGACCTAATTGCGCTTTATAATTGTCACCAAATGCATATACTTTTTTATTCGAGCCATTTAAAGCATAATAACTTACACCTGTAAAAGTATCGGCAGTATTTAATGTCATAGCGATCATCTTTAAATCAGCAGCTGGAAACGGCAATGTCATTTTTTTAGGTGTCTTGATCACAGCTGGCGCTGTACCGTTTCCTAAAGACGCCTTATCTCCCCAGGTATAAAAGTCCCCTGAATTGGTTACCGCAAAAGCGGCATGAGTCGTTACTTTTATAAACTTGACATCTGTTAGATCTCCTCCTCCTAAACCTCGAACTTTATTCCATCCGTGAATATTTGGGGTTGCTACTCCATATATACCAGAACTCGCAACATTTTCAGCGGCAATATAAACTTCTCCTAGATTCGTTAACAAAGCCGTTACCCCTCCACCAGAGGTCATGTATTTAATATCGGTAGGTAACACCCCTGTTGGTAAAGCTACTCCACCAAATGCCGGTGATGATTTCATCATATAGGGAAGAGCTCCTCTAACACCACCCCAAGAATACAAACCGCTTGTGGTTAACAAAAGATATTGCGCAATATTTGCACTTCGAGAGCCCAACGATGCCAAAAGAGGCGTTCCCGTATAGTTGTACCCATTTTCTGGTGTTACTAAAACTGGAACCGTATTTACAGAGCTCGGATTACCTGCAGGTTCTGCCGACATACCAAATACGACAAATCCCTTTTCCGTTTTAAAAAGATTACTATATTGAGAACTTATTACCGGATCACTTAGACCATCACATAAATCAATAGTCTGTGCATATATATGGTGGTTACCAATCCCTCCTAATGTTATAAATAGGATTAAAAAAAGTAGAAACTTCTCTATTATCTTATGTCCAATTGATTTATTAACATTATTTCTACTTTCTATACCTAAGCTAGCTTGAGAAAGAAATGCTTCCTGATTGTACTTTTTCATCATAGTTGTTTGTTTTAAAACCAGTTTTTAAATTGAATTAGAATACGATATGCACATTAAAACAACTTCATAATCCTTATCGCAGATTCTCTTTATCATTTTCAATCTTAAAACTGTGTTTATTTAATAAATATATTTTTCACTTTTTTAAGACTGCATAGCACTCTACTCTAATTTCGAGCGCTACGCAGCATTTATATTTATTTAACCACAAATACTATATTCATATATGAAGCTCTTGTAGCTTTACCTATAACCGTATAGGATAGTACACCGTTAACATCTATGCTTAAATTACTAAAAACAGCAGGATCGTAATACGTTACATAAAACTCTAGTTGATTAGCTGGTAGAACTGGGATAAATCCTGATGAATTTGCACTAGAAATCATACCGCCACCTGCACCGAATTGCGCTGTATACTCTGTATATAAGTTTTTAGTTTTAGCACCATTCGTATTAGTATCAAATATTACTGCTGGCATATAGAAGAATTTAGGCATCGCCGCTTTGACTGCAACGGAATATTCTGTATTATCTCCTGTTACAGTTGGTGTTACTACTACATCCGTAGTAGCTCCTACCACTGAACTGGTTTTTTGACTGGCTTGATTTAAATCTGATTTATTAATCCAAGTTGGTCGCCCAGAAGCATCCGTTGTCAATACTAAGTTACTTCCTTCAGAATTCATATCAATTGGTTTAATGGTTCCATCTAGAATTTTTTCTGAAGTCACCGCTCCTATTTTAATATTTGCCGATACTGCTTTTAATAAAGAAGTATTCGGATCACCTTGCAAGTCTAAATCGGTTGAGGTAAATGCTTTACCATTGGTGATTGTTCCCGCGTCAACTGTTGGTAATACCGGTTTCCAACTGGTTCCGTCGAAGGTTAAAACTTCATTGTTTCTCGGAGCTACTGAGCTTACCGGTACTGTTTGAATACGTTCAACTTTAGTATTAGTCGATGGACCAGTTACATCTCCAGCCAAAGTAACCGCTGTAGTTCCACTAGTGGCTACTGTATAAGTTGTCTCATTACCAGACGTATTAGGAGTTACTGTAATACCTGTACCTGCAGCAACAATTGTTGTTTTTTGAGCTGCTTGAATATCCGTCTTAGAAACATTTACTTTGTATTCGGTATTATTTCCACTTGCACTTGATGTTACTGTAGTATTTTCTCCGTTAACAACAGTTACCGTTTTTTGTCCGGCTTGAATAACATTAGTCAAATCAATTGCTGTAGAAGCAACTCCATTTACAGTAGTCATTATCGAACTTCCCGTAATAGCATTAACAACACTTTCAACAAGATTCGCTTTCGCTACAACTCCATTAACCGTTGAAACTAAGGTATTCGTACCTTCTTTGGATAACACATTTGTTATTAGCGGCGTAATTGCTGAAGTATCTACCCATAGGGTTCCATTTCCAGCTGGATTCGTTACTAACATCTGTCCGGCACTACCTGGTGTAATTGCTATTTGAACATTTCTCAAAGTAGCTTCATTTCCATCTGTAACTGTAATCCCTGTTCCCGTAAGATTCCCTTTGGTTACTTGAGTTGGTGCAGCTGGTTTCCAAGTGGTTCCGTCGAAGGTTAAAACCTCATTGTTTCTCGGAGCTACTGAGCTTACCGGTACTGTTTGAATACGTTCTACTTTAGTATTAGTCGTTGGACCTGTTACATCTCCAGCCAAAGTAACCGCTGTAGTTCCACTAGTGGCTACCGTATAGGTTGTCTCATTACCCAAAGTGTTAGGAGTTACTGTAATACCTGTACCTGCAGCAACAACTGTTGTTTTTTGAGCTGCTTGAATATCCGTCTTAGAAACATTTACTTTGTATTCGGTATTATTTCCACTTGCAGTTGATGTTACTGTAGTATTTTCTCCGTTAACAACAGTTACCGTTTTTTGTCCGGCTTGAATAGCATTAGTCAAATCAATTGCTGTAGAAGCAACTCCGTTTACAGTAGTCATTATCGAACTTCCCGTAATAGCATTAACAACACTTTCAACAAGATTCGCTTTAGCTACAACTCCATTAACCGTTGAAACTATAGTATTAGTTCCCTCTTTAGTCAAAGTGTTTGTAGTTGTTGGAACTACCGCTGATTTATCTATCCATTCAGTTGCGTTACCAGCTGAATTAGTAGCCATAATCTGACCAGGTCCACCCGGTGTTATAGCAATTTGAGTATTTTTCAAAGTTGCATCTGTACCGTTGGTTACAGAAATTCCAGTCCCTGTTAAATTCCCTTTTGGTATGGCAATATTATTAAATTTACTTACCAATTCATCAATGGCACCTTGAACATTAACTGATGTTAGTCCAGAAGTTACATTGTTGTAAATGATATTACTTGCATTAGTATTAATCTCAGTTAAAGTATTTCCTAGATTATCTTTGAAAGTATAGATTCCATTAGCATAGGTCACATTAACCATACTTGGATCAAATGTTACTAAAGCATCAGCTTCATTTTTATAGGTATATGTTCCATTAGGATTTTTAGTTAAAGTCGTAATCTTTTCGCTCATTCCCACCAAATCTTTGATGTTGATAACGTGAGATTGTTCTTTTTCATCCTTAAATGTTATGGTACCGTTTGCAGCATCTGACGTTAAACTAGTCAAGGTTTCAAAAGATTTAACCGCTCCTTTGATATCAACTGTCGTAATATTACCTTTCTCATCTTGATACGTCAACATACCATTTGTTGTAGTATAACCTAAAATAGTCAAGGTTTCGTTGGCTTGAACGATGTCTTCGAAATTGATGATGTGGGTATTACCCGCTTGATCAATATAAGTGAATTGAGTTCCGTCGTAATAAACGTTACCT
>NZ_JAHKRA010000009.1 GCF_019345525.1 Flavobacterium sp. NKUCC04_CG
GCACATCGGCGTATCCGCTTTTATAATCATTTCACCCCTACGGGGTTTTCCATAACCAACATTTTATTGTCTAGCATTATTTCACCCCTACGGGGTTCTCTGCCTATAAGCACATAGGCGTATCCGCCCTTAGAATCATGTCACCCCTCCGGGGTTTTATTCTAAGGAATTATACATAAAAGCCTAGCGCAGCGCCACGGCACAAAATCCCTATCGTTCTGTCGCAGACGAAACCAAGGGGATTTTGCTAATACGTAAAACTGGATTTTTGTTACAATATTAATCTATCATTTTCGCAGAACCCCGTAGGGGTGACATGATTGTAGAACCCCGTAGGGGTGACATGATTGTAGACGAAACGAAAGAGATTTAATAAAAAAATAAAGGGATTTCGTTATGAAATCAATATAAGAAATGATTTTTAAATGGAAAACAGGTCATAAAAAAAGACTGTCTCGGGTATGAGACAGTCTCTTAAAAAAAAAATACATCTATTTAAAAAAATTAGAAACGCATGCCTATTCCAACGCCTAGAAGTAATGGGTCTATTTTTACATCAGCAGGAATGTCTAAGGGACCACCGGCTAAATTCGAGGCATCTACGGTTACATCGGTTTTAACAAAGATTTTCTTTGCATCTAAGTTGATAAAAAATCGATCATTCAAAGCAATATCTATCCCTAGCTGAAAGGCATAACCAACTTTGTTTTCATACGAAACATTGTTAATCATATCTCCAGATTTAACGTTGTGGAAAATGGTGTAATTGACACCGGCTCCAATATAGGGTTTAAAGGATTCGCCTGCATAGAAATGGTATTGTGCTAATAACGTTGGCGGTAAAAGCCATACGCTACCTAAATCAACATCGACGTCACTTGGTAATCCAACTGCAGTAAGGTTGGATGAAGTGGTATTGACATTGTGTTTTGTAGTTCCTAAAATAAGCTCAGCAGCTATGTTTTTAGTAAAGAAATAAGTAAAATCTAGTTCTGGTATAAAATAATTATGGATATCTACATCACCGCCAATAATTCCGATAGTGGCTGTTTCTTGCGGAACTACCCCAACACCACGTAGGCGGACCATCCATTTTTTATAGTCTCTAGAACCATCCTGTTCCTGTGCCATAACACTTCCCGTAAAGAGCGTTAAACTCAATAAGGTTAATATGATTTTTTTCATGTCTATTATTTTTATTTTATAATGTAAAATTAGTGGGTTATCTAACACCTAAAAATGATACTTATCATAGAAAAATAAAGAGTTTATGCTACTTTATATTGCTTTGTAATAAATGCTGTGTAAAGAAGCAGTTTGGGGCATAGTTGAAAAGGATGGATTGTTGTTGAAATATATTGTATCTACTGCTGGTAATTGGGCTTATCGATTTTCTATTATCGTATCGCAAATGGCTTGTGCATCCTCTGCAATACCAAATATAATTCCTGATTTACGTTTGCGTAGCCAGGGGAATCCCATAAAGTAGATTCCTTTTAGTGGTGTTATTCCATTTTTGTGAATGGGATTTTGATTTTTGTCGATTACGGGAAGTTGAATCCAGTCAAAATTGGATGTAAATCCTGTTGCCCAAATTATAGTATCAATGTTGGTTAGAGCTAGTCGGGCATAGGATATAGTTGAAGGCTGTTCGGTGTCTGGCAAATCTGCGTGATCGATTTCATCCGTTGGTAGGAAATCAATGCCATGAGTATTTACATAAGTATCAACTTGTTTTTTTAAATGTGCCGAAAATCGATCGGCAAAATCGATATTAGTTGCAGTGCTATCGTCAAAATACAGATATTCGTTATCCATTTTATAAAGTCGACCAACTAAAGTTGTACCGAGTTTTCGTAAACCTTGTAAGCTTATTGTATGTCCGTAGGGACCTGTTCCTGAAACTTGTGGCTGCGTTGGAGGTGTACTTCCTTGTTCTTGGAGGTCTTGTGAGCTATGATCCATGTGTCCCATTTGATTCATCCAATCCATCATGTCTCGTCCTAAATACCTTCTCGGAGAACGGCCAACTTTGGAAGTCGCTAAATAAACAGCGTGATTTTTACATAACTCCTCGGCTAATTGACAACCGGTTTGACCATTACCGACGATTAGAATGTTTTTAGAATTTAGTTGTGTTGGGTTTTTGTAGTCTAGGGAGTGGAGTTGCTGAATACTTTTTGGTAAATTTTGCGCCATTTCCGGGATTTTTGATGTGTTCATCAATCCTGAAGCAACGACAATTTGTTTGGAATACCATCTTTCTTCTTGAGTCGCGATTTTGGCTACTGTAAAATATAGGCCGTTTTGAGTATCTTGATCAAGGCGTACTATTTCGGTGTTTTCAACTACGGGCAACTGGTTAATCCGTACGTATTCGTTTAATTGATTTAAAAATTCAAGATGACTGATAAAGGCGTTTTTATCCAATTCCTTAGCTAGGTCTTCACCCGGGAGTAAATTCATCCAGTTGGGTGTATTCAATTTAAAAGAGTCCCAACGTTGGTGTTTCCACGAAGAACCGATAGTGTTTTTTTCAAAAACGATATGGTTAATCTTGTGCTGTGTTAGGAGGTAACTGATGGCTAAGCCCGCTTGCCCAGCTCCAATTACAATAACGTCGTATATATTTTTGTTTGGCATAATAGTATTTTAAGTAATTTTGAATAAAATTAGGAATTACTCGAACTGTGGATTAACGCATTTAGGGTTATTATAGACGAATTTGAGGAAAGCATGATGCGCGAAATACAGATACACCGGGACAGTTTACAAGAGAGCCATTATGTTGATTTCTCCGAAAAGGCATACGATCTAACCCTGGAGGGTGATGTGGCACAGGGCTTTCAATTTAAAGAGGTCTCGTTTCGATCTTTACAGCTCGTTGATTGTGATTATCGTATAGCTGAAGCGGAGCACATTGCTTTAGACTTGGAAAGTACTGTATTGGAAATGCATTTTCGATTAGGAGGAAATTCAACTGCCGTATGCGATAATGGATTGGAGGTTTATGTAAATGGACTTGAGCACAGTATATTATTTCATACTAAAGGTCAAAAGAAAATAAAAATGCAAAAAACGGAGAAATCAGGTAGTTTTCTCGAAATACGGGCTTCGGTAGCAGCTTTGGAGCCGATGTTTAGTCAAGGGAATGATTTTCAGCAACGTTTTTTCGATCATTTGATTCAGGGGCATCATTATTGGCCGGGTTATACTCTACCGATTACACCTGAGATGTTTACTGTAATTCATCAATTAAAAACCTGTCCTTATAAAGGTATGATGAAGAGTTTTTACTTAGAATCTAAATTTAAGGAGTTGATTATTTTACAAGCCGATGCATATGATGATAAGCCTGTAGCAACGAGTCTTAAGTCGGCAGATATAGAGAAATTATATGCGGTCAAAGCGTTTATAGATGTGAATGTTGGTAGTAACACAACCTTAGCATATTTATCTGAAAATATGCTTATATCTACTAAAAAATTAACTCAGGGTTTTAAGCAACTCTTCAATTGTAGTGTTTTTGAATACAAAACCGAAGTGATGATGCAGAGGGCTAAACACTTGCTTTTGGAAGAAAAACTGTATGTGTTTGAAGTATCGGATCGATTGGGGTATAAAAATCAGCAACATTTTACGGTGGCCTTTAAAAAGAGATTTGGCTATTTACCAAGTTTGTTGAAACAGTGATTTTTATACAGGCAACAGTACTTAGAGCTTAAAAATTGCCCTTCTTTAAAATTTTATAAATCACGCATGCTATAGCGGTGTTTTTTAAGAATCAATTCAAAGTGTTATCATGTAAAGCGGTATCCGCTTCTGGTAGAATATGTCTTTTGTGCCGAGATGCAATCACGATAACTAAAAATCGAAATATGCTCTAATATATATAAAACGAAGATATTGTTGCTTTATGTGATATATAATATATATGTGTCAATAAATATAATTAATTTGTGAATTTTGTATTGATGTGTGCCTTTTTTGGTTATCATTGCAAGCTTTAAAAAAGCATAATATATGAATAAAATTATACTTGCTACTGCGGCCTTACTGGGTGCGATACAGATGAATGGACAAGAGTTTTCTTTTGATTCTGTTTTAGATTATGAGATACCGTCACACGAAATTCGTGTGGGTACTGTCAAATTGGCTTTAGGCGGGATTTTTGAAGGAGGTTATGAATATGTTTATCAGCCCAGACATGGTTTTGGATTTAATGTATTGGTTAATATGGATCCCAAAGAAACGGATGATAGTTATTACGAGGACTTTGCTTTAAGCCCGTATTACCGATTTTACTTTTTAAAGACTAAAAGTTATTGGGGTAAGGGTTTGTTTGCGGAAGGATTTGCAAATTTTTATTCGGGTAGAGAGATGTTAAGAGATAGAGACCTGAATAACCCGATTATTGTACTAAATGAAAAGGAACACAGGTATTTTGAAACAGCATTGGGGTTGGCTGTTGGGCAAAAATGGGTATATCAATCGGGTTTTGTAATGGAACTTAAAATAGGAGTTGGAAATAGTTTATTGGGGAATTCTGATGAGAAGGCCAATTTCAAAGGAGATTTGAGTTTGGGTTACCGCTTTTAAATGCAAACACGGAACTTAAGTAGTTCATATAGTCCTTATTGTTAGCGTTGGCGGGTTTTACTATGATTGAGTTTTTAATACCCGAGCTGTCCATGCTGATAATCAGAAGTTTTACATAAGTTTTTTTTGCAATGTTAAAAATAAGTATTAATTTTGCACAGCTTTTAGGCCAGTTAAGTTTCCTAGGAGTATTTTAAAAAGAAACCAACATCTTCTGAAGTTTTATAGCTGGTATATAGAAACTTATAAAATTCGGGATACAAATTTTTATCAGCACAAATGTCTGAACAAACAAAAACACAAGACGAGTTCTTACAAGATTTTAACTGGGAAAGCTACGAACACGGTATTGATACTGTAGACGATACGCAACTTAAAGAATTCGAAAGCTTAGTAGACAAAACTTTCATCTCTACAGATGATGAAGAAGTTGTTGAAGGGGTAGTAGTAAGAATTACTGACAGAGACGCTATCGTTGACATCAACGCTAAGTCTGAAGGAGTTATTTCTTTAAACGAATTCCGTTACAATCCAAACTTAAAAGTTGGTGACAAAGTTGAAGTATTAATCGACGTAAGAGAAGATAAATACGGACAATTGGTTCTTTCACACAGAAAAGCACGTACTATCAAAGCATGGGATCGCGTTATTTCTGCACATGAAACAGGAGAAATTGTAAACGGTTTTGTGAAATGTAGAACAAAAGGAGGAATGATCGTTGATGTATTCGGTATTGAAGCTTTCTTACCAGGATCACAAATCGACGTGAAACCAATCCGTGACTACGATCAGTACGTAAACAAAACTATGGAATTCAAAGTGGTTAAAATTAACCATGAATTCAAAAACGTAGTTGTTTCTCATAAAGCGCTTATCGAAGCAGATATCGAGGTACAGAAAAAAGAAATCATCGGTCAATTACAAAAAGGTCAAGTATTAGAAGGTGTTGTTAAAAACATTACTTCTTACGGTGTATTCATCGATCTTGGAGGTGTTGACGGTTTAATCCACATTACAGATCTTTCTTGGTCAAGAATCAATCACCCATCTGAGGTATTGGAATTAGATCAAAAATTAAACGTTGTAATCTTGGATTTCGATGACGAAAAAACAAGAATCCAATTAGGTTTAAAACAATTATTCGCTCATCCTTGGGATGCTTTAGATGCTAAACTTGCTGTTGGTGATAAAGTAAAAGGTAAAGTAGTTGTTTTAGCTGACTACGGTGCATTCATCGAAGTTGCTGAAGGTGTTGAAGGTCTAATCCACGTTTCTGAAATGTCTTGGTCTACTCACTTGAGATCAGCACAAGATTTCGTAAAAGTTGGTGACGAAGTAGAAGCAGTTATCTTGACTTTGGATAGAGAAGAGCGTAAGATGTCATTAGGTATCAAACAATTGTCTCAAGATCCTTGGACTGATATTACTTCTAAATACCCAGTTGCATCTAAACATGTAGGTATCGTTCGTAACTTTACAAACTTTGGTGTATTCGTAGAACTAGAAGAAGGAATTGATGGATTAATTTACATCTCTGACCTTTCTTGGACTAAGAAAATCAAACACCCATCTGAATTTGTTAACGTAGGTGATAAATTAGATGTTGTTGTATTGGAATTAGACGTTGAAGGTCGTAAATTATCTTTAGGTCACAAACAAACTACAGCTAACCCATGGGACAAATATGAAGATGCTTTCGCAGTTGGAACTATCCATACAGGTGAAATCTCTGAAATCGTTGACAAAGGGGCTACAGTAGAATTTGGTGACGATATCGTTGCTTTTATTCCAACTCGTCATTTAGAGAAAGAAGATGGTAAAAAATTGAAAAAAGGAGAATCAGCTGACTTCAAAGTTATTGAGTTCAATAAAGAATTCAAAAGAGTTGTTGCTTCTCACACTGCAATTTTCCGTCAGGAAGAAGAGAAAAATGTTAAATCTGTAGAGGCGAATAACAATTCAAATGCTTCAGAAAAAACAACTCTTGGAGATATCGATGCTCTAGCAGAATTGAAAGAAAGAATGGAAAAAGGAGGAAACTAATCCTGGATTCAATCTATTATATTAAAAGCCCTAACGCGAGTTAGGGCTTTTTTTTGTGCTTTATTTTTTTGTGCGTTCCCTGCGGGCGGGCTTTCCGCACTCGCTTTTTTACTGCGCTCCGCTGCGTAAAAAGAGCTCAGACAAAGCTCCAATCCCTAACGCTTAAATATGTGGAGGTTGTACGAATGCTGTATAAATAATATGCAAAGACGATACAAATCAGGTTTGTTATGGTGTGCTAAAACAGTGAAAAATGGGCTGTCGATTACAAATAGAGGACAGATACCTTACAAAAGAGCTGCAAAAGATAATGGTGAAATGAAGGCAACTGTTTTCGCTGAGATTTAAGATATGATGGTTTTGGTTGTTTCAATATAGCAGTAAGGGGTATAAGTAAAAAAGAAGTATAAAAAAACCATCTCACAACTTGAGATGGTTTTTTTATATATTTGAAAAAGTGCTAAAAACTAACTTTTTTTCTTTTTGGCTGCTATAGCTCTTTTCTTCTCTACACCACGGTTGGTCGGTTTGGTTTTACGTGGGTTACGTTTTCCAGGACCACCGAGATTGACCTTTTTATTCTTGTCAGAACGCTCGTGGAAAGCAGCTCCTTTGCTCTCGTCTTTCTTATAGCGTTTTGGGGCACTTTTTTGAATTAAGTGTTTCTTTTCGAATTCCAATAAACGATCAGAAATTTCAACTCCTTCCGGTATATCTAGTGTTTTAATTTCGCGTTCCATCAACATTTCTGCAGCAAACTTAACATCTTCTTCCTTAGGGTCAATGATGCTGATTGCGATACCCGTTTTGTCTGCACGACCGGTACGTCCAATACGGTGCATATATTGCTCAGGGCTCTCTGTAAACTGTAAGTTGATAACGTGGCTGATGTCTGAGATGTCCAAACCTCTGGCCATGATATCTGTAGTTACCAATCCGCGTAATTCGTTGTTTTGGAAATCTCTCATAGCTGTTAAACGGAAGTTCTGAGATTTATTGGAGTGAATAACCGTAAATTCTTCCGGATAAAGCACTTCCAGTTTTTCCAATACATAATCGGCGATTCGTTTGTTGTTGATAAAAATCAAAACGCGATTAAAGGTTTCTTTATCTGCTAATAAATGAGCTAGTAAATTTAATTTGGTAGTAAAATTGGGAACCAAATACAATTGCTGTTCGATTTGCTCTAATGGAGTACCTGATGGAGCCAACGTGATCTCTTCAGGGTAATCAAAATAATCTTCGAGCATCTCATCCACTTCTTCCGTCATCGTGGCGGAAAACAGGATGTTTTGCCTTTTGGATTTCATCATCGAAAGTATAGAGGTAATTTGAAATCTAAAACCGAGGTTAAGAATTTCGTCAAACTCATCGATAACCAGTTTTTGCATGGCATCAAAACGCACTACACCGTCTAATGCTAAGTCCATAGTACGACCCGGTGTACCTACTAATACATCAACACCGGCGTAAACCGCTTTCTTTTGTGTATTGATATTAACACCTCCATAAATACCCAAAGTACGGATAGACATGTATTGGGTTAGTTTTTCGACCTCTGCAGCAACTTGTACTACTAATTCTCTGGTGGGAACAATTATGACCACTCTAGGAGTATCGGTCTTAGCAAATTTCCATTGTTTTAGGATAGGCAATAAATAGGCATAGGTTTTTCCAGTACCCGTTTGTGCAATTCCCATAACATCTCTTCCGGACAATATAGCTGAGAAAGATTTTTCCTGAATTGGGGTGGGGTGATTGATATTTAACTCACTTAAGGCTTTATCTAAAGCTTTAGGGAGATTAAAATGTTCGAAAGTGATCATAAAAATTCAATTTCGACAAAGATACGCTTTTTATTATTTTTAAATCGGCAGTGGGTAAGCCGATTAAATGATTTTTTTTATCACGCGTAGTTTGTGGGTGTGTCTGCCGCTGTCAACGTTGCAGATACCGAGGTGGTCTAGGCGGTCGATACGCACCTTTCCGTGAGCGTGAATGATGTAGTTGTTTTCCATAATAATCCCAACGTGAACTATCATGCCTTCTTCATTGTCAAAAAAGGCTAAGTCGCCGACTTCGCTTTCTTCAATAAAGCTCAAAGCTTCACCAATGGTTGCTTGTTGCGAAGCATCTCTTGGAATTTGGTAGCCGTTTATGGCATATACCATTTGTGTAAAACCCGAGCAATCGATACCAAAAGGAGTTTTACCACCCCATAAATAGGGTGCGTTTAAATACAAAAATGCTGTATTGAGCAAGTTGGTTTTGGCTGATTTTCCAGTTAGTGTGGTGCCTTCAAACGCAAATTGTTGGGTGTTGATTTGGGGATTATTTAAAAAAGTAAGGTTGCTTCCCAATGGAATTGGAATCAAAGCGTGATCAGGAGTAGTGATAAAATCAATTAAATCCCCACTGAGTACGGCATTTGTCTGAGATAAACTTTTAAATTCTGCTTCCGAGATAATTTGATATTGCTTGTTGTCAATCCATCCCTGATAGCGGTCAAAAGCCAATTCGATCAGTGACCATTTTGGCGTTTGCTCCAAAATGCTAAAGTGTTCTCCAAATAAAACCTGCGTCACCATTTCACTGGTATCAGCGGGATCTTTACGTAAAGGAACTATAGCGAGATTACAGATGGCAAACATGAGCTTGGGATTTATGATACAAAAGTAAAAGATGAGTTTTGATTTTACAATCAAAACCCATCTTTTTGTGGGGTTACAGTGTGTTTAGATTCTTTCGATAACCATTGCAGAAGCACCACCACCACCATTACAGATTGCGGCAGCTCCTATTTTTGCATTATTTTGTTCCAATACACTTAATAAAGTTACGATAATTCTAGCGCCTGAACAACCTAGAGGGTGACCTAAAGAAACCGCTCCACCGTTCACGTTAATTTTATCAGCATCTAAATTTAATATTTTAGCATTAGCCAAACCAACTACTGCAAAAGCCTCATTGAATTCGAAGAAGTCAACATCTCCTAATTCTAAATTCGCTTTTTTAAGTGCTTTTGGCAAAGCTTTAGCAGGAGCTGTAGTAAACCATTGTGGCTCTTGAGCAGCATCTGCGTATCCTTTGATATAAGCTAAAGGTTTTAATCCCAATTCCAAAGCTTTTTCTTCACTCATCAATACTACAGCTGCAGCACCATCATTGATAGTAGAAGCATTAGCAGCAGTCACGGTACCGTCTTTAGTAAACACGGCGTTAAGTGTAGGAATACGATCTAATTTAACATTGGTGTACTCCTCATCTTTAGTAACCATGATCGGGTCACCTTTTCTTTGTGGAACGGCAACTGGAACGATTTCACTATTGAATTTTCCAGCTTCCCAAGCTTGAGCAGATTTCGTGTATGAAGCAATGGCAAAAGCATCTTGCTCTTCACGAGAGATATTATATTCTGTAGCACATAAGTCAGCACAAACTCCCATAGCATTATTGTCATAAGCATCGGTAAGTCCATCTTTTTGCATACCATCTACCAAAGTAGTAGGTCCAAATTTCTGACCGTTTCTCATCGGTAAATAGTGAGGAATCATGCTCATGTTTTCCATACCACCAGCAACAACGATTTCAGCATCACCGCTCATAATAGCTTGAGCACCTTGCATAATCGCTTTCATACCAGAAGCACAAACTTTATTTACTGTAGTACAAGCAACTTCATTAGACAATCCTGCAAATATGGCTGCCTGGCGTGCTGGTGCTTGACCAACTCCTGCCTGTACAACGTTACCCATAATTACTTCATCAACAAGTTTTGGATCAAGGTTGATTTTTTCTAAGGCTCCTTTAATTGCAGTAGCACCTAACTTAGGGGCAGGAACTGTAGATAGGGCTCCCAAGAAACTTCCGATTGGAGTCCTTGCTGCTGAAACGATTACGATTTTTTTATTCATGATTGATAGTTTTTATTAGTTTGAATACGCGAATTTAATGAATATTCGGCAATTAAACGGTATTATTATCTTTCTAAAAGACTTTTTAAGCCCGCTTACCAACGACTTTTGAAGAATTCGATAATTAATATTTAAATTTTTAATTTTTTTATAATAACTAGGCGGCTGATAATTAGTGGTTTTGCTTTCGATGACGAAAATATTCGTGATTTTTGTCTCAAAACACTTGTGTGAATTGAAAAGTTGTAGTACGTTTGCAACCGCAAAGAGAGTAATTCTCTTTTGCAACGGAGAGGTGCCGGAGTGGTAACGGAGCAGATTGCTAATCTGTCGACGGGTGACTGTCGCCAGGGTTCGAGTCCCTGTCTCTCCGCAACTTCGGGGTGTAGCGTAGCTCGGTTATCGCGCCTGGTTTGGGACCAGGAGGTCGCAGGTTCGAATCCTGCCACCCCGACCAATAAAACCCAAAAAGATTATGGTCCAATAGCTCAGCTGGATAGAGCAACTGCCTTCTAAGCAGTAGGTCCCAGGTTCGAATCCTGGTTGGATCACAAAAAGCCTCAACGAAAGTTGAGGCTTTTTTGTTTTATAGCAGTAAATTTACCTTCTAATGAATTTCCCGACACTACTGCTAGAACGTCTAAACGTACAACACCCCAGCTTTTGGACAATTTCGTATCGTTAGGTTTAGCCGGAAGTCGATAAAATAAAAAAAATGATTTTAAAAACAGAACGATTGAAATTGCGGCTGTGGCGTGAGACCGATGCGGGAGCTTTATACGAATATGCCAAAGACGAGCGAATTGGTCCCATTGCAGGATGGCCGCCACATCGAAGTGTAGCGGAAAGTGCAGAAATAATCCGTACGGTATTTGCACATGAAGGGATCTTTGCGGTGACACTAGCAGAGGATGATAAGGCGATAGGTCTTGTTGGGTTGCTGCTTGGTTCCGATAGTAATTTTGACATAGCCGCTAACGAGGGAGAAGTTTCCTATTGGATTGGAGTGCCTTTTTGGGGAAGGGGACTGATACCGGAAGCGGTATGTGAAATTTTGCGTTATGGATTTGAGGACTTAAAGCTGCAGTCTATTTGGAGTGGTTGTTTTGATAATAATGCACAATCAAAAAAGGTACAGGAGAAATGCGGATTTAAGTATCAGTATACGCAGGAGAGTCAGTTGTCATTTTTGAATAATGAAAAACGAAGGGAATTGGTCAGTAGGATTACTCGTGAAGAATGGGTGTTGAAAACGGTGGTTAAATAGGCGGAATAAACCAGGAGTTGTTGTAATTGATTGGTTATGAATAGCTATGATTATTACTAAAAATTATCAAGTGTATAAGTTTGTAATTGATAAATTTTTTTCCTAGGTTTGCAATCGCAAAGGGGGTAATTCTCTAGAGCAAGGAGAGGTGCCGGAGTGGTAACGGAGCAGATTGCTAATCTGTCGACGGGTGACTGTCGCCAGGGTTCGAGTCCCTGTCTCTCCGCAACTTCGGGGTGTAGCGTAGCTCGGTTATCGCGCCTGGTTTGGGACCAGGAGGTCGCAGGTTCGAATCCTGCCACCCCGACAAAAAAGCTCTAACGAAAGTTAGGGCTTTTTTTATGCGCTAAAACGGCGTAAGCTTGCTTAAGCGCCGTTTTAGGGATTATAAACGAAAACAGTTAGCGCGCCCAGCGCTAAGTTGCTTTTTTGTCGAATTTTTCCTCTGGGATGCCGTAGCGCAGCGGTAGGAATCTAGACGTACAATTGTAATGCCATTGCTCTTAAACTCTTTGAATTTTCGTTTTTTTCTAACGGTCACAGCTACTGATTTATTTGGTCAGGTTGTTGGGAACACCGATAATTCCTCCCAATACTGTTGTGTTTCTAACCTAAGAGAAAGCGGGTGTTGAGAAACAAAGCGCTAATCTCCCACATATAAAAAAGCTAATTTTGTTTATACCGAGAAGTATATTCATCAATTAAACGCACAACTAAATATTGCATTACCAAATCAAACGATTTTGAATTGTGTTTGTATACAAGCTAAAGTTCTTTACTTCTATTTTATCAACTTTTCCAATCTCGCAAGCATGTCGTCTTTTTCTTTCAACATACGCTCATAGAGTGCGATTTTAGCATCATAAAGACTAACTATTTTATCAATTGGGTTGAATTCACAGTCTGTGTAGTTTGCATTATTATTTAGTGTGCCACTTCCAGAATTTGCTCCTTCGTAATTGTTTTGAATATTTACAATAGCTTGTTCCTCATCAAAGTTTTCAATAGCTTCGACAGGAATCTTAAGCAAGCTAGCTATTTGAGCAAGCATACTTTTTTCAACCGTTTCTTTTTGTTCCAGCAGCGACACTTTTTGTTGGTTCCAATCATCGCCAAGTTCAAAGGCTAAAGCGTCTTGTTTGATACCGAGCATTTCACGAAAACGCTTAATATTTCTGCCATGATGTGTTTTTTTGTGGGTATTGGTCTTATTCATGGTTTCAAAATTACTATATTCTTTGAACTAAAGATAATAAATTGCCTGTTAAAAACGAGTGATTCTATGTGAAATACAAGATTTATGTGTTTTTAACAAGAACCCAAATATGTTTATTTATAGTGTAACTTAAAATAAACGAAAATGAAAAACACAGAAATAAAGCAATTAAAAAACAAGAAAACTAATGATTTGTAAAAAATATGCAAAGCGAAAGGATAGTTACTTTAACGTATCCCCATCGTTGTTCTAAGTGGAAAATGGTTAAAAGAAAGCGGTTTTAAACCTGGTCATCAAATTGATGTGACCTATGTGGATCGTTACAGACTACTTATTAGTCTGGCGAGAGAACAACGCTTCAAAATTCGCTAAGAAGAAGTTTGTTTTCTTTAGGCTTTTGATTAATATTCTATATTTTAAATGGGGCTATAATCCGCACAATATTTTTAGCATCCTAGCCACCTCAAGATCCATTCTTGAAAAGGCAAACCATTTTTTGCCTAGATCTTTTAATGATGCTCCGATATGATAAAGCTCCGTACCGTCAATTATCATAAATCGGTCGTGAGCATCGGAGAAAACCTCAATCTCAATCGGAGGATATTGGCTGTTGTACCTTTGTAAATCCAGACTTAACTGATTGCTGATGCTCTTGGTATATATTGTTGCGGTCACTTTGTTAGTGCGCTTTCCTAATAAGGTAAGTACTGTATCATCTACATAATTATCAATAAGTATGATGGAGGTTTTTGCATTTCGGATGATATTGGATACAAAAGTATAAGCATCAAAAATCTGACCATCATAAAAAATACCTTTATCACTGTGTAGTTTATCTCTTTCCAATGCTTTAAAGATTGCTTCAAACTTTTTGTCTGACTCCAATTGCTTCAATTCCATTTTATCCAATCGTTGAAAAAGCGATGCATTACTAATAAGTATTTTACGCATGTCTACAAAAGCATTCATAATCTCAATGCTCACTTTTATAGCCACATCACTCCGAAGTACAGCAGAAATCATTGCAATACCTTGTTCAGTAAAAACATAGGGTAAATAACGTCTTCCGCCGTAGCTTAAACTTGAGGTTCCAATTTGGAACCTCAAGTTTTCAACTTCCTCTTTGCTCAGTTGAAAGCAGAAAGAAGTAGGAAACCTTTCAATATTTCTTTTTACTGCTTTGTTTAGGTTCTTTGTTTCCACTTGATATAAGGAAGCAAGGTCGCTGTCAAGCATCACTTGCTTGCCACGAATGGTATAGATTAAATTCTCTATTTCTTTTTGAGCTGTGATAGGTTTAGTAGTCATTGTTTTTTCAATATTCTGATTATATGTAGGTTGAACGATAAATATAATTATTTTTTCTTTTTATTTTCAAATTCAAATGAGGTTATACAATCTTCTTTCAATACGATATACGCATCGAATTTCTTTCCAGCCTTGCTTTTCATCCCTTTAATGAATGTAGTTTTTATTTTATTGATAAAGCTCTCAATATCAGCTATTCCGATATGTACGCCACACACATTGCTGAACTGTAACCAACTACAAAGTTCGTTGGGAGACTTCACAATTTGATTAAAAAAAATCAGTTGCTCGTTTTTGCATTTGGGCAAAGTTAGTTGTGGCGCATTTTCTTGAATTATTGCAGATTCCAATAGCTCATTGATAATCGTTGTATCAAATAATTCCTGTTTTTAAGGAAAGCCAAAGCGTCATTTTCGCTGTTTTCATTTTTTTTAATGCAACTGTATCAGTGATGTTACTTTTAAAACTTGTCCGAGTTCAATTATTTACGAGGAATACAAAGAATAGCTTTTAATCTAAATCGGAAGAATTTGGTTTGTATTTTAAGGGGATATTATTGATGCTGTGGATAAACTGAGTTGTTGTCTGATTTGTTTGTGTTTTAAAGAATCTCATCAGATGGTTTGATTCTGAAAAATGAAGTGTGTAGGCTATTTCGCTAATAGTTTTGTTGGAGTGTAGTAGTAAGTTTTGTATTTCAAAAAGAAGTCGTTGTTTTAGTAATTGAGTCGCTGTAGTATTGAACTGGGCTTTGACGGCTTTATTAAGCGAAATTCGGCTGATGCCAAGCATTTCTGTATAATCTGCAATCCGTTGCTTCTCCTTGATATGGATTTCCATTAGACTCTTAAAGAGAAAAGCAGAATTGTTTTCGGATTTATTTAAAGACAAGCTGTGTTGATTGGCGTATTGTCGATTTAAGGTTTGTAACAGATAGTACAACAAAGAGCGAATAATATGAACACTATCAGATTGAGTATCCAGCAGTTCCTTTTTAATCTCTGTCAACAGTCCGCAGTATTTTAATAATTCCTCCGTATTTATAGTCATTTTCAAAGGGTGAACTAACTGATAAAAATAGAGTAATCGGTACGTAAATAGTTTGTCTGCGAAAAAATCATTTAAAAATGCTTCTTGAAAAACCAAAGTAGTTACTTCAAGGTCATTTGATTCAAATTTCCATTTTCGTTTTTGGAAGGGTGAAATAAAGATAATAGAACCCGCGGTTAGTTGAATTTCTTTCTGGTTTAGAAGCAGTATACCGTTTGCTTTTTTAAAAACTAAAATCTCAAAATGATCGGTATCATAAATGCCTAAATGGGTATAATCAATATCTTCTTCTGTCAATACATTTAGCAGAAAATCAACACCGCATTCCGTTTTGTGAAATTTTATCGTTTTCATATTCCACCTTTTAGCCTATAAAAATAGCGAATTTTTTTTAAAAAGAGTTTGTATCGACAAGCTTTGCGTTAGTATATGGTTTATCAAAATGGTAGTATTCAATATCTTTTTGATACCTAAAATATAACGCCTTGTATGGACCTTTGTATAGAACTCATTAATCCCAAAGACTTAATATTTAAGTGTGGGATAGTATTAAAGAATAATATAGAAACTTATGAAAAGAAATCTTTTAGTAGGATTGATGCTGACCGCTAACTTAGCCATGGCACAAATTAATCTGGAAAAATCGGCAACCACAAGCGTTCAGTTGGTTAGAAATGCAACATTGTTGGTAGAGTATGGTGGCAAAAAGATTTTGGTAGACCCCATGTTATCTCCTAAAGGTGTTATGGAGTCTTGGGCTGGAATCGAGAAAAACCCTACAGTGGATTTAGTATTACCCATACATCAAATTGTCGAAGATCTTGACTTGGTTTTGGTGACCCATGTACATCCTGATCATTTTGATGATGCCGCGATTAAAGTTCTAGATAAATCTATAAAAGTGGTAAACCAGCCCGCAGATAAGACATTTTTTGAAAAGCATGGCTTTAGTAATGCAAGCGTTGTAGACGACAACATATTATGGCATGCTATAAGTATCACGCGTATAGATGCGCAGCACGGCTCTGGAGAGGTACTGGAAATGATGGGCAAGACATCGGGCTTTGTGTTAAAGGCAAAAAATCAACCGACGGTGTATATTGTTGGAGATGCAGTCTGGACAGATGAAGTTAAGAGCACTATCAAAAAATTTAATCCGGACTATATCATTGTTAATTCCGGAGGGGCGTTTATTCAAGGTTTCGACGCTACACCGATCATCATGGATGAAGCACAAACTATGGATTTGATAAGGCATAGTGGTAAGGCTAAGGTAATTGCTGTACATATGGAAGCCTTGGATCATTGTCGAACAACTAGAAAATCTTTAAAAGAGAAAGCTGCCGAATTCAATATCGGATCAGACAAATTGATAATTCCTCAGGATGGAGAAAAAATCATACTTTCTCTTTAAGCTATATTAATTCACTTAGTTAGAAAGATGCTGTTTAAATTTCTCAACGTGCAAGGGATCGTTGTAATCATAAATGACAGCTTTGATATATTTATATAGAGCATCTGTTTATCATTAATGTCGACAAATTTATGTACCGTATTGTTTTTAAGCGATAGATTGTTCCCCGATTTAAAACAGGAGTTATGGCGGTTTACAACAAGGTGAAAAATCTTTGCGTTTAGCTAGAAAAATCTTGTTACTACTGACGACAAGCTGAAAATTGATTTTTTTATTGCGGTTTTAATTATTTAGGTGATACTTTGTAACTTTGGAGTTCTAAAAACATTTATTACTTCACTCATTACAAAGCGTATGAAGGCAATTAATCATAGATTGTTTGATTTACTACAAAGTTATTTTAATGCAATATCCGTAAAATCAAAAACGAAGCTGATTGAAGAGGGGCAGCGGTCTAAGCAGTTTTATTTCTTAAAAAAGGGTGTTTTAAGAGGATGGACCTTACATGATGGCAAAGAAATTACATTTCAATTTTTGTATGAAGAACAGTTCTTCTGTAGTATTGAGAGCTTTTGGTATGACAAGCCCAGTCAATACACCTTGGAAACTCTCGAAGATGCGGATTTGCTTATCATTGATAAAGAGCGGTTACTCGAATTGCTAGAACGCGATTTGCCACTGCTACAAGCTTTTAATGAGTATATCATTCAACGGATGTTGGACTATCAGAAATTACTTATCGGCCGCATTAAAGATAATCCTGAAAAACGGTATCAGAAGTTAGTGACGACGGCTCCTGAGATTTTTCAACGAGTGCCACAACATTATATTGCTTCGTATTTGGGAATCACAACTGTTTCATTAAGTAGGATTCGAAATAGACGTTAATTAACAATTGTTATCGCAATTCTTGTTGCGGTGTTTCATCTTTGCTGTATCATTAAAATAGTTAAAAGATGGAAACTACAGTTAAAGAAATGTTGCACGATATTATTGAAAATCCGGTGTTTGACGAAAAAGTAATCGATTGTTATTTTGCGTATAATTATATACAAATCGTAGATCACACTCACTTAAACCTCAAGCAGTTTAAAAGCCATATTCAAAAATTAAAATCTTTAATAGCTAGGGTGGAAGTGGAAGTTTTGAACTGTGCCTCTAATGATAAATCCGTTTTTACCAAGCACTTGGTTCGTTCGATATTAAAAGATGGATCGAAACACACTCATAAGGTTTTTGCTGAATTTGTAATAAAGGATGGAAAGATTGTGAAATGTGAAGAACTGACTTTTTTAATAGAGGGTTCTGAAGCGGGGAAAGATTTGGGGTCTGTTGTTATGTAAAGCATGATGACATTGTAGTTATAGAACGGATTAAAAAAGCCTCTTATTTCTGTCAAAAAAAAACTGTTGAAGAAGAATTAAATTATTTAAAAAAATGACTTGGCTTGATAAAAAACAAGTCATTTTTTTACTCACTAAGTATTATAAAGGTGTTTTAAGGTTAGAATATTTAGCTTTATTTAACGGGATTCTACCTTCGTTGTTAATAATTAGTTTTCTTAAAATACCAGTTAGGAGTTATTTAGATTAGTAAAAGTTTTCAAAGTCAATTCCTTAAAATATTATCAGCGGAAATTAAAATTAAAATGAAGCATACCGCAGGGGGAGTGACTTGTTTTTCTTTTTCAAGTACTAGCTGATATTTAAATAAAAAAACAGATGCAAGATTTTAACAGAACAACGCCTGTTGGTGCTGTGGCTTATTTTAGACATTGTATAAAATATGGGAATGTGAACGGAGCATTGAGTTGTTTTCATTCGGAAGCGGTTTATTTAGATGGAAGGGAATTAAGAGGTTTGGACGAGATTAAAACAGCCATACAAGCGATTTGTGCCTTACAATTTCAAATTAGCGGAGCTACTCCCATATTACATTAATAGGTGATTTGGCGATGTAGATGGATCTCTGACCAATGAGCGGCACTACTCCTGACGGGTTGTCAATTGCGATTGATAGATTTTATATTGTAACTGCTGAAAGGTAGTAAGTGTACAGTTTGGGCACTTACTACCTTTTTGTTTAAAAGTATAATAGGTTTTATCAAGAGTATAGAACATTTTTTTACCCATTATTTATATATTGTTAAGGACATATTCGTACTACAATTCGACTGATATATAAGGGAATACATCCAATTAAAAAGTAATTTTTTGACCTTGCCAACCGCTTTGGTGAAGAAATTGTTCCCATGTAAGACTGTGTGGGTTGACTTTTCGGCTCCACTCTAAATCGCGTTCATTGCGAAAATAACCGTACTCAACGGCAAAAGTGGTCATTCCCAAAATTTCGCGTACTAAAATATCATTTGTTCTATATTCCGGAAAGTGATACAGCATTTCTTCTCGCGTACATGCAGCGCTATAGACTGCTTTTTTACCGGTAACTCGGACAAAAGTGTCTACCATTTCTTGAGGCGATATGAAATCTCCGATTACGGGTAGCGATTTACCGTTGTATTGATCGGGCTTGGATAGGATTTCCAGTACAGCTGGTCCTGTAGCGGTTAGGGGATCAACAAATGGTGCGCGAAAATCTTTTGGCAAATACATTGGAAATACAAGGGTATCGCCTTGAATACGGGGGGTATAGAACTCCAGTAGGTTTGTATAAAAAAAAGCCATATAAATAAATGTACTTTTGATGGGCAGTGTTCGAATGTATTCTTCGATTTTGGCTTTATCTGTAAAATGAGGAGCAAATTTTTTTCCTTGCGAAATTTGATCTACGTTTTCCAAACTGCTGAATATAATGTGTTTCACACCCGCTTCGACGGCCGCATCGGCCAATTGTTTACCCAGTTCTTGTTCGTGATCTTGAGGGGGAGCGATGTTGGGTGTCATCAGAAAAACGCTGTCTGATCCACGAAAGGCTTCAACGAAATCATTTTTGTATCCCAAAGTAAGCGGTATGTCTAACAGCGATACTCCTTGTTTAGATAATTTAAGTGCCTCAGGCGAATCGAGACGTCGGGTAATACCTCGTAGGCGATATCCGCCGTTCTGTAATAAAGTTTGTGCGACACTACGCCCTTGTTTTCCTAAGATTCCGACAATCGTGATAAGCGGTCTGTCGGTGGTTGAAATTGTTTCCATTTTTATTGTTTTAAAAAAAATTAATAACGATTGTTTTTATACTAACAAATGTATTTTTAGTAGCTTGCATTTACAATAACTATCTAAATGGATAGGTTAAAAATAGTTAGGATGAAAACAGAGTGTATAGGTGATGGTGTAAAACTAAAAGACAAAATTTATCCATGTACGGTAAGTCTTGCAATGGATTTGGTTGGAGGTAAGTGGAAGGCCGTAATTTTATATCATTTAAAAAATGGCGAAAAACGCTATACTGAACTTCGAAAAGAAATGCCGACCAGTACTGAAACGACCTTGAGTATACAGTTGAAACAATTAGAAAAAGACGGGCTGATAGCGAGGAAAGTATTTGGAGAAAAACCTCCGATTAAGGTGGTTTACAAGCTAACGGAGTTTGGAAAAAGCTGTATTCCGGTTTTAGAAGCCATTACAAATTGGGGAAATCAGGTCGTTTTGGAAAAGGGCGAATTTATAAGTGCCGATTTGTAAAAGTAAGCGTTAATTTCTAAAATCATCAAATCGAAAAAAGTTTTCGCCGCAACCTTGTGTTATAACAATTAAAATCTCCTATATTACTTATTCTGATTTTGGAACGTTCAAGACGCTACAGTTGCTTTTTATGCCATATTCTTACAATATTTAAATTTTAAGTTTAATTTCGGGCAAAATAAAAAAAGATGCAAGATTTCAACAGAACAACAGCGGTTGGTGCTGTAGCTTACTTTCGCAATTGTATAAAAATTGGTGATGTAAGTTCAGCGCTGAGTTGCTTTCATCCGGAAGCGGTTTATATTGATAGAGATGGACAGGAATTAAGGGGGTTGGACCAGATTAAAAAAGCCATGCAGGCTATTTGTGCCTTAAAGTTTGATATTAGCGGAGCTACGCCACACATCACAATGGTAGGTGATTTGGCGATGTGGATGGATCTTTGGCAGATGAGCGGTACTACTCCAGATGGGCGTCCGATTCAGATGACGGGACACACCGCTTGTATTATGAAAAAGACCAAGTAGGAAATTGGTTGTGGTTGGTGGATAATCCTTTTGGTTCTGCGGTTTTAAAAGATGGTATACTATAATGTTTTTATCGTTTTCACTATTTCAGAAATTACTATTTCAACATTAAATATAAAGCAGTCTTTTATATATTGTAGAATAAGTTTAGGTTTAGCAAAAACAATTCCCACAGACGACTTTTGAGAAAAATAGGTATCCTACTTTTGGAGTGAATAGAGAAAATTGTGTGATGTCTGGGAATGACAACAATAGGACTTCCAATGTAACTAAAATCAAAATTGAACCATGAGTATATTCACGTATCACCTCGTTAAAACTTCCTATTTATCTGCTTTAAAGGCAGTTTTATTTCCGCTTAGATCTGTAAATACTCCGGGGTTAATACATGCTGAAATCATGACCTCTATGGTGTTGGGCTCTGCAATCTTTGTACCCTCACGTTTATTGGGAAAAGAAATAGCGGTGTTCGCTCAGTGGGAGCGTGAGGAAGCACTTGAATACTTTCTGGAAAATCATCCTTTTGGCAGAATATTAGATAAAGGCTGGCATACCAGGCTAGTTTTTATGCGGCAATGGGGTAACATAAGCGGATTTAAAATTGATGAGGAGCCAATGGAAATGCATCTTTTGAATAGTCCAGTTGTTGCGATTACCCTTGCGCGCATGAAATTATGGGCACTCCCTAGATTCTTGTATTGGGGACGACCTGTAGAGAAGTTAGTTCGCGACCATCCTGAAACCTTATTGTCTTCAGCATCGATACGATTACCTCGAACAATCTCGACATTTTCAATTTGGACATCGCAAAAAGCTATGACCGATATGGTTCACGGACACAGTGCTGTTCCTCGACCAAAAAGGCATATCGATGCCATGAAAGAGAGAAATCGTAAAGATTTTCATTTCGAGTTTACTACTTTGCGTTTTAAACCCCTTGGCGAGTTTGGATCTTGGAATGGACAAAACAATATCATCCCTAATTTGACAAGCCCAGTACTATGAATTTAGCACATCCGATGCAGCAATTTCAGGATTGGTTTACACAACAATGGGTCATTTTGTGGGGAACAAAGGTTAACCCCATGGATTATCCGTGGTTAATCGCGCCCTTTGGAAATAAAAACGGTATCGGTGAAGATTTTATCCATCAATTAGCAGCAAAAGAAAACCTAATCGTTCAAAGGAATCTTCGATCGCAAGGTTTAATACAGTCCATAGATGAACTAAACCTTTCTGAAGGGGCATGGAATAAATTGTCTAAACAAGTCATTGATTTCTATGAAAACACTTCTGATTACCAGCTGCGTCTGACTGTAAAATGGAATCCCTTTTTTAAATTTCCAGGCATTTTGGTAAACAGACTTTTTAGTCATCGAATCAGCCAATTAAGCATTCCAATTCAGAACAATATACATGCGGAATCATTAAAAAGTGAAATTATTACACTTGTGAATCCAACGACCCAGAGTGTACAATATACCATTTGGCTTCGAATGGATCCGGTAACTAATCGGGTGATGTATTCGGGTATCTATGGTACTTGTGTTTTGCCTTCTGGTCAAAGTTGTATCAAGGCTGTTTTTCCATTGCCCTATGGTAATGCAACTGTGATTATGGAACCTAGTGTTGGTGATAGAGGCGAATTGATTTTAACTTCTTCAGGCAAAAAAATAGGTGATGCTGGTTTTTATTTTCAACTAAACGATTCCAAAGGAAATCATTGGACTCAGTTTATACGTTCTTTTCGTGATACGCTGGTTGTAATTGCAAGCGAGGAAGTAGTCACTGCAGAACAAACGCTCACCCTATGGAAATGCAAGGTGGTGCAGTTGGGTTATATGATTGAGAAAAAAAAGCAAACCGTATTAAATAAATAATTTTTATTATTGACAAGAATTGTTATACTTTTTCAATAAGAAATAAGATTTGACTAAATTGAAGACGATATAGCTGTTTTTAAAAGTTGAAAAGTAAGAGATTTTATAGATTAGAAAACAATTAAAAAAGTAGAAAGATTCTATTGCAAATGCATTCAAATTTATAAGGTATAGAAAAACGATTAATTATAAAATCATAGAATGAAATCTATAATATTGACATCTAATGTAATTTTAGCATCTATGGTGCTTTTGTCATGTGAAAGTGGTGCTGACAAAGCCCAGAGCCAATGCGAATCTATGTATCAAATAATAATTAATGAAAACGATAAACACATATCCTATTTATCGGAAAATATTAAGATTAAGATTGATGAAAATAGAAATAACCAAAATGTAATTATCTATAATAGTTTGACAAATGATTATTTAGATTACTTGTCTGAGATTGAAGCAGCAATTATTAAGGGAGGAACTGCAATTTTTTTTGATGAGTATGAGTATTCTAGTGTAGGTAAAGAATTTGAAGTTAAAGCTAAATTGTATAAAAGTGAAATAGAAAAGCTTTCGAGTTCGGTTAATTTCAAAAAGAGACTTAATTTGCTATTAAACACCAATAGTATTCAAATTCCAGATGATCCGATGATACTAGCTGAAAACAATGAAAATGGCAGAACTGTCGTTGGCAAAGTTTACGCTTTTTATTTAGATTATTATTTTAGAGGTTTTTCTAAATCTCAATCTTTAGCATTCATAAACAATAAAAAGCGAGCTATTTTAGAGTTGGAAAATGAATTTCTATTAAATTTCTGTAAATAAATGCACTGAGGTATAAGGTTGTAGTAAAAAGCTGCTTATCTGTACCTCATAATCAAGTTATATTAAATATCATTACTCCAAAAACAGGGACAACACGAACCGATTTCCCCGTGTTTTTAAAAATCAAAGCAAGTGAATAAAATTTATATTTTAAGCGGCTTAGGTGTCGATAGAAGAGTCTTTGATAGCATTGATTTTGGAGATCTTGACCCAGAATTTATCGATTGGATAGAACCGATTTATAGCGAATCATTGGCTGATTATGCTAAAAGAATCGTACAATTAATTCCAGATAAGAATCCTATTCTAATTGGTTTGTCCTTTGGCGGAATGGTTGCCATAGAAATTTCTAAAATCATCCAAACGGAGAAACTAATCTTAATCGCTTCTGCAAAAACCAAATACGAACTCCCTTTACTTTATCGAATTGCAGGAATTTTGAAATTGAACAAGTTAATTCCCACTTTTTTTTAAAACAGCAAAACTTTATAACGAATTGGTTTTTTGGAGTTACTACAACGAAAGACAGACAATTGTTAAGGACCATTTTACTAGAGACGAATCCTCGTTTTTTAAAGTGGGCAATTCATGAAATAGCCAATTGGAACAACGAGTTTGTGCCTAATAATTACATTCATATTCATGGAAATGCAGACAAAATAATTCCGATTAAAAATGTAAAACACGATTTTCTAATTGAAGGTGGAGGTCATTTTATGACCGTAAATAAAGCTAAGCAAATTGAAAAAATACTTCTTAATAATTTGCGTGAAATCCGTGAAAAGAAAACTGAGCGAAATTTTTAAAATAGTTGAAAAAAAAAGTCATAGACACTATTACTTCAATGTTGAATAATACGCTATATTGCAAATCTCAGGAGCATACATAACACTAGTGAAAAAGAGTATAATATGGAGATAAAAAGTATAGAATATGACTGTTGATTTTGTAAAACCAACAGTCATATTTTCAATTGTAGGATTTTTCATTCCTGGATTTACAGCTATAGCAATTTTAGCAGTTCAGATGTTTTTAAATGGTTTAGGCGTAGAATGTACTATTGCTTTTGAGCTGATTTGGATATTGTCAAGTATTGGTGCGTTATTGCTGCCTTTTCTGTTTTATAGATATTTAAAATGGTTGCCGCTTGAAAAATTAAAAACATTACCCATATTGCTGACGATTTTTAATGCATTAGAATATGTTCTAATTCAATCGAGTTTGATTCCAGTGTTTACAAATGCACAAAGTCTCTGCTATGGAAATGGAGGCCAAAATGGACTTGAATTGGTTTTTACGGCGTGGATAGGATTACCAATTTTAATTTTATTAAGCTTTTTATACAACCAAATTCTTAAAAACAGAATTTTTTAGTTGGCACGAGATTGTGCCGCGAAAACATCAGTTCGATAAAGAAATAGATATAAGGTTTTAAAGACAAGTTGTATATAAAATGAAAATACCGACAATACACGGATATATTGAAAGAAGAATTTTAATAAACTTCATCGCAGATTCCAAAGTTATTGAGCAAATTGTGCCGCTACCTTTTCGATCTAAAATTTAAAAAGGAAAAGACATGGTAGGAATCTGTTTAATCCGACTAAAAATCAACTAATTTAGATAACGAAATTTCCAAGGCATTGGCAACTTCCAACAAAGTATAAAGTGTTGGGTTGACTTTGCCATTTTCGAGCTTTTCGATTGCCTGACGGTCTTTGTTGCATGCTCGCGCTAAATCAGACTGAGTCCAACCACGCTGTTCTCGTAGTTTTACGATTTGCTTGCCCAATTCCAACTTTAGTTTTTCTCTTGTCATATATCAAATGTCATATTATTAGCTGACATTTTTGTCATATAAAAATACGACATTGTGATTTTTTAATTTATATTTGTCGTATAACTGTATGACAATGAGGGATTTTAGAAAACTTAAAATTTATACGAAATACCAATCAAGATCTAACGGGTTGACCTCGATACCAGAAATTAGACTGGAGGGAAAATGGCTGGAAAAGCTTGGTTTTAAACAAGGATTGATGGTTAATATCGAACAAAGACAAAATAAACTAATCATCACGATTGACAAAGAAAGTAAATAAGTCCTATTTAAAACAAGGTTTTATTCAAATAATGTGTCGCGTGTCCCTTTGGTCTATGCTCTAAAGTGGCGAGTAGTTTATAACCGTTTTTCTCGTAAAAGGGTTTGGCTTGCCAACTGGTGGTTTGTAACAGGGCCTTTTCACAGTGATTTTGTCGTGCAGAGTTTTCGGCTGTTTCTACCACTAGCTTACCGATTCCTTGATTCCGACAGGCTTCAGGCAACCATAATAACTCGATGTGTAACCTAATCCAATAAGAACTGGCTCTAATGCCTCCTTTCATTTCATCCGCATCGACTTTAGCGAATACAAAAAAGCGTACTTCCGCGTCATCCGGCTCAAGTTCTGGTGCTTGTTTTATTAAAATCAGTGATTCCTTGGCTGATAATTTTGGTATCGGCTTGCTGTCGAGTAGTGATTACTTCAATAATCATCCTTTTGTTATTAGTGTGATTTTTTCTTAAAGATACGGAAGCGCATCGCCGACACTTAAATTGAATTTGTATACTTTTAATAAAAATGAATACCATTGATACTAATGAGGCGATTATAAGATCGTTAGTATAACAGGTGTAACTAAAATACAAATGCTTATATTAGTCGTATTGCAAGGGTAACAATAGCGATAAAACATGCAACATAACAATGTAAAAAATTATGAAGAAACTACTTTATTTATTCGTGCTTATTTCGTCAATGACCTTGTGGAATTGCACAGCGACAACATCAACAAAAAAAAGTTCCAATATGACTGATAAAGAAATAGTAAAATCCGTACAAAACAATGAGGTCGAAACCGTAGCAAAAGCTTTACAAGCTGCTGCCAATGTTAATGCAGTCGACAGCAATCAACGCAGTTTATTGTTAATTGCGACCCATATTAGTTCTATTGAAATGGTAAAACTGCTGTTAAATCACGGAGCCGATGTCAATCAGCAAGCACTTAATTTAGACAGTGCATTTCTCTATGCTGGAGCCACTGGACAAACCGAATTGGTACAATTGTATTTGAACCACGGCGCACGTTTCGACGTGTTTAACCGTTATAACGGCACGGCCTTGATCCCCGCTTGTGAGCGCGGACATGTAGAAACCGTACGTTTGTTGGCCAATACTAAAGACTTTCCGATTGACCATATCAATCGCTTGCAATGGACTGGTTTGATGGAAGCAGTTGTTTTGGGAGATGGCAGTGCAAAATTTCAGCAAATCGTTCAAATTCTAAAAGATGCGGGTGCCGATTTAAATATTCCCGATCGAGATGGAATCACTGCTTTACAACATGCTAAAGATAAAGGGTACAAGGAAATAGAGCAAATTTTAAAATTTTAAAAATTGGGTATTATATTATATGTATAATTACGTATCTAGATGGTTATAATAGAAAAATTTAATACTATTTGTTTTAATTGTTTACTAATTGTTAGTGTTGTATTTTTGAAAAAAATACCTAAACGAATATCTTATGTTTAAAAAAATAGCCTTTTTTGTTTTAGCTGGTGGTATGTTGGCTTCTTGCTCTAACGATGATTCTACATGGAAAAATTCTGAAATTGTAAACCCAGAAGTAGGAAATCCGATCATAGAGGGGCAACTAAAATCACTAAAAGTTGTAAGTAATCTTGGTGAACAAAACATTTTAAGTATGGTTGTTTTTAAGTTGCAGGACAGTAGTGCTAGTGGAAACATAAAATTCCTTGCATTGGCTGATAAACTAAAAAGTAATCTAGATTCGCTTACTTGGGAGATTAAGGGAGGAGCCACAAAAATGCAACTATTGCAAAAGCAAGGTGATTCTTATAGTGTTAGACTTGAATGGGGACATCACTTTTATCTACCAGGAACTTATACCACCTATTTAAAAGCGTATAAAGATGGCTTAGTTGTCGCAAAAGATTCAACGAGTACTCGAGTTTATGTGGATGGCGATTTTTTAAATATACAGTGGAATAAGCCTGATGGAAATTTTAATACGAATACAGGATTTATCAATAATGGCAATGAGGATTATAGTTTTTCTCTTTTTACAAATAATCGCGATGGCATCCTTTCGTCTATATTAAATGTTCGATTTGATGATGAGGTATATGAAGGGAATTTGGATGACCTCGCAAATCGAGAATTGGAGGTGCTAACTAATTACATGACAACTTTGTATGGGGAGGCAAAATACCAACAAACGAACGAGTCCACTTTTATCGAGTATAATAAGTTGTTTAAGAGAACAGTACAACAAGACCAAGTTTTAAAAATATGGGTTGGAAAAACCTCTAATATAGTTCTTTTAAAGAAAGCCACTAGGGCAGAATACGGACATGGATATGAGATATATGCCGAACCTAAATCTTAATGTTTTACAATTATAGTTGTGTTTTTAGATATGTATTACCTAAAAAGGACGGCAGTTGTTTTAAATATTTCCAATGTATATATCTAGTCCGATTTTTACAGTGCGTAAAAAAATCGTAATGATTTTACAACACTAAAATACTGTATAAATCTCAATGTATTAAGATACGAAAAAAAGCCTATAACTTCAATGTTTTAGGCTTTTTTGCTTTTCCACTATAAAAAATCTTAGCAGTATTTGATTGGTCAAGATTACCACAATGTTGCTGATTTCTTTTTCTTTTTGATGTAGGTCAATGCTTCGATAATTGAGGGAATATAGTTTTGCAGAATAATTGTAACGTTATGGCAGAACTTGAAAAAATTATTTGGATATCTACTATTCTCATCATCCTGATATCGTTAAAAGACAAAATAAAATTAGCCTTACCGATTTTACTGGTTTTGGCTGGATTACTGTTGAGCTTTACCGCTTTGGTACCGTCGATTGAAATGAGCCCGGAATTGATCTTTTATGTCGTATTACCACCGATATTGTTTGATGCAGCTTGGAATACGTCCATACCCGAATTTAAAAAGGAATTTCCGAAAATTTCGATACTCGCTGTGGTCCTGGTGTTTTTAACCACCACCATAGTAGCGGTAGTGGTTCACAGTCTTATTCCTGGTTTCGGCTGGCCTATGGCATTTGTATTGGGAGCTATTGTTTCCCCTCCCGATGCTGTAGCAGCTACGAGTATTACCAAAAGTATAGCCTTACCCAAAAAAATGATTACCATCTTAGAAGGCGAGAGTTTACTCAACGACGCCTCGGCTTTGATAGCCTATAAATTTGCTGTAGTCGCTGTGCTCAGTGGTGGTTTTTCGTTTTGGAATGCCGGTTTTCAATTTGTTTTTATCAGCTTGGGTGGAATTGTTGCGGGTATTGTCATTGGATTTTTGTTTTTAAGAATCTACCGATTCTTTAACGGTAATAGCAATGTCGAAACCTTCGCTGTGGTTTTATTACCTTTTGCTACTTATAGTTTGGCAGAGCATTTAGGCTGTTCGGGCGTCTTAGCGGTAGTCGTAGTAGGGATGTATTTATCGTGGAATTCCTTTGTGGTTTTTACGACAAACAGTCGTATGCAAATGGGGTATTTTTGGGATGTGATCATCTTTGTAATCAACGGTTTGGTGTTTTTGGTTTTAGGTATGCAATTGCCGAAAATTATTTCAGACACTCCCCAAAACGAACTGCCGCTTTTAATTTTCTATGGTTTTTTAATTTTTATCATCTTGGTTTTGGTGCGTATGTGTGTACTGTTTGCCTTTCCCCTTTTAGGAGGTGCATTAAAAAATAAAAGTCAATCGGGGCTATCTCAGTCAAGTAAGGAGTACTTGATTATCTCTTGGGCCGGTATGCGCGGTGTGGTGTCGTTGGCAACGGGCTTAGCTTTGCCGTTAACGACCAGCGAGATGGTTCCATTGGCGCATCGAAACACGGTATTATTACTGTCTTTTGTTGTGATCGTTTTTACCTTGTTAATACAAGGCTTAACCTTGCCCAAATTGATTCAATGGATCAAACCCACTAAGGATTTTCATCGGGAGGAAGGGGCCTTAAATATTTTATTGTTATACAAATCCATTTCGTTTCTAAAAGAATTTAGCGCGGATGATCTTGAGACGCAGCAAGCCGTGATGACTATGCTAGACAAACTGCAAGCGAAAAATCACAACCTCCTAACGGAATCGGAATCCGTTAAAGGGATCAATTCGAAAAAGGCCTATTTAAATTTGGAATTGCAATTGGTCGAATGGCAGCGTACGGCATTGACTCAAAGTTATAAAAGCGGCACCTTTTCGTTGGAAACCATTAGGAAAAAAGAAATAGAGCTCGATTTCTGGAAGACAACCATTGAACACGAAAGTGGGCAATCGTATTAATTTAAAAAGGACGGTGTTTATTAGTACAAACAGTGCGATTATGGAAGTGGTCTATTTACGATTGGAACGCTATTCATAATATTTAAATAAAAACCTTTTTTGACCTAAGTCAAAGTTTAGTACAGGCATTACTCACAAATTTGTACGCGTTATCACAACGGTGATATTTAATTAAAACAGCTATAGAGATGAAAGATATGTTACAGACATTTGGTATCCATGCCAAGGAAAGAGTAGAACGGGCAATTAGTGAATTGCAAAAGGGAAAAGGAGTTTTATTAATCGACGATGAAGATCGAGAAAATGAAGGCGACTTGATTTTCTCTGCGGAAAAAATGAATTTGGACAACATGGTGCAAATGATTCGGTATTGCAGTGGGGTGGTTTGTTTGTGCATGCCACATCAAAAGGCTGATGCACTTGATTTGCCCTATATGGTTACGGAAAATTCCAGTTTATACCAAACCCCTTTTACCATTTCTATTGATGCACGAGTAGGGGCTACCACGGGACTTTCGGCTGCTGATCGACTCGCGGCTATCAAAGCGGCCAGTGCAGATGATGCCAAACCCACTGATCTGGTTCGACCGGGGCATATATACCCTTTACGAGCTCATAATGAAGGTGTGTTTGGCAGAATAGGTCATACGGAAGGCAGTGTTGATTTGATGCGTCTCGCGGGTTTAAAACCAATGTCTGTCTTATGCGAATTGATGAACGACGACGGTACCATGTCGCGATTACCTGAGATTACGGCCTTTGCACAACAGTGGAGTTTAACCGTTTTGACAATAGCCGATATTGTATCATATCGAAAACAATATCCCGAAAGTATCAAATCCTTAGAAGCAATAATCATTTAATGACAGGGAAACATGATTAAAACACCAATCAAAAAAATACGAACGGTATTCACCGTTAAAAACAAAACAGTATTGACACCACATTTTATACGTGTGGTGTTTGATATTCGAGAAGATCAAATGGAGCTTTTATCTTGCGTGTGTTCGGGATCCAACAACAAAATTTTTATACCCCCGCAGCATTGTAATATCATTTATTTTCCCGATCGAGCTAGGGAAATTGATACCGAATTGCTGGCAACGCTGCGTACTTATACCAACCGTAAAGTCGATTTACAAAAACGCGAATTGACCGTTGACTTTGTAGCACATGGCGACAACGGCCCCGCAGCGCGTTGGGCTATTAATGCGACAGCTGGTGATTGTTTGGGTATCGGGATAAAACAGAGTGACAAACCGCTTGTACCCGATGCTGAAGCCTATCTGTTAGTGGGCGATGCTACCGCTGTACCTGTAATCAGTGCCATATTGGAACAACTGCCTGAAGGTGTTGCGGTAAAAGTGTTTTTGGAAGTGGCCACTAGAGAAGATGAAATGCCATTGATTTCCGCAGCAACGACAGACATCACTTGGCTTCATAACCCACAACCGGAAAGAGGCAGTAGTTTGAGCGCTGTGGTAAAAGAATTGACTGATGTGCATCCGATTCCAAACCATTATGTCTTTATAGCGGCGGAACATACGACGGTAAAAACGTTAAAAGACTACTTTAGAGTACAGCTGGAATGGAATCCACGATTGATCTATACCGCGGCCTATTGGCGATCGGGAGCATCAGAAGGAACTGCTGTATAAGCTTGTAATACCCCTGTAAAACAGTAATAATGTGTTTTTTTAGTGGTAAATTTACGCAGAACTGATTTCTCAATATGGAAGCGCAACTAACGACCTATATAAAAGACAGAATAACGGTATCCGATGCCCAATTGGATACCATACTGTCTTATTTCAAACCGATGCAACTTAAGAAAAATGAGTTATTACTGACGCATGGTCAAGCGAGCCAACGCACGTTTTTTGTGATTCAAGGCTGTCTTCGAATTTTTTTTATCAATGAGGAAGGAATGGACTCTACCCGTTATTTTGCTTTTGAAAATCAGTTTGCCACGGCATTGGTCAGTTTTATTACGTCAGAAGCCTCGGAAGAATTTATTCAGGCCGTTGAAGAATCCGAAGTTTATTATATCACCCATACCGATTTTTACCATTTGCTTGATATCGTTCCCCAATGGGATAAGTTTTATAGAATGTATCTTGAGATGGCCTATGTCAACAATACCAAAAGGTTGATGTCGATGATGATTCAAGATGCCTTACAAAAATACCGTCAACTGTTAGATGAAAATCCGATTGTTGTACGTAGGTTGTCGAATAAAATGGTGGCTTCATACCTCAACATTTCACAAGAGACGCTGAGTCGTTTAAAATCTAAACTCTAACGTATTTTTTTTGACTCAAATCAATGTTTTGAAAGGTGAAAACCAGCAATTTTACCGTATCAAAATACAGATTATGAGCAGTCAAGAAAAAACTTTTGAGATTTATACTGGGGTGATACTTCAAAAGCGTCAAATAGCCCCTCACACTTACCACATCAAAATTCAAAGTGCGTATTTTTCGAGAATCAAATACCAAGCGGGTTTGGCGATGGAAGTGTTTTTGTCGAATCCGTATTACGATCCGGGTAGTGTTTCACGTACGTATTCTTTTTGGAATTTTGAACCCGTATATAACACGGTTGATTTGGCAATCAATACGTTCTCCAACGGCAAAGGATCCGACTGGATAAAATCGGTTCAGCTGGGCGATGTGGTCTTTTTTAAACCGCCATCTGTGCAAGTACCCCTGGACGAAACCGCCGATGAATACCTGTTGATTGGCGATGTCACCGCCCTATCTCATCTGTACGAAATTCATAGAGCCATAGCGGTCAGTAAACGCGTGAGTAGTTTGGTTTATTCCGCCGATTCCGCGGATTTTTTTGCCGATATCGACAACAGTTTCCCATTGACTAGCATAGTCGTAAATACTTTAAAACCCGAGTTAATCGCGCAACACTTACCACAGTGTTTTTCGCAGCAAACACCGCATGCTATCGCCTATGTATTTGGCGATTCTAAAACGACTTTCTTCCTAGAAAGCTATTTAAAGCAACATCCCTCTTTTAATTTACAAAAGATCTGTGTCCAAAGCTTTTGGGGTAAAGAATAAACACAACACAGTTAAGAACGTCTCCTGTTTGTGTTGTTCCATGATTATTAAGATACTGAAAAAATAGCTAAAATACAAGTGCTTAAGGTTTTTTTTGATTACAAGGAAGAGAAAGCTAATACAAAACAAAATGTGTTGTGATACAGCAAACGAATCATTTTTTTACGAGTTGCCTTATTTTTTCTATTTAGTACTTATCAATAACTCTCGTATATCAATATTTAAAAATTTTGCTATTTCATAAAGGGTTTCAACGCTCGGTTGTACTTCATTTGTACACCAACGCGAAACTGTAGATTCCGTTTTCCCCAAATGATAGGCAAGATCTTTACCGCTGCTATTATTTTCAGCAAGAACAGACTTTATTCTATTTAACTTTACTTTCGTCATACCACTATTTATAGACTTCTTATACAAATATCGTAAAAATATAAGTATATGTAAATAACCTTTTACTCGTGATAAATTTATTATTATGTATTTAATGTAAAGATTTCATAACTATGGGGAGAAAAAAATACTGAAGTTAAGAAAATGAGTTGTTGTGTTAACTTGTAAACAATAGACAGCACAACTTAAAAACTTCCCAATTTAATCGTAGTTTTGTCAACGGTATATTGCCTTTCACATTTAACCTCCATCATTATGAGTACCTTATTTATTAAAAACATGGTCTGTAATCGTTGTATCCTCGTTGTACAAAATGAAATGGACAAACTCGGACTATTGGTTAAGAACATGACTTTAGGTGAAGTTACCTTAGAAGATGAGTTAACTTCGGAGCAACGAACGGCTTTAGCATCGGTATTGGTACCTTTGGGTTTTGAAGTAATCGACGATAAAAAAAGCCGTCTGATCGAGCAAATAAAAAACGTGATTATCGATGTGGTACATTACCAAGACAACGATGTCAAAAGCAACCTCTCCGATATTTTAAGCGACAAGCTGCAGCACGATTATAACTACCTCTCCAACTTGTTTTCGGAGGTAGAAGGCGTTACCATCGAAAAGTATTTTATAGCCCAGAAGGTCGAAAAAATCAAAGAGCTTTTGGTCTATGATGAACTGTCTTTAAGTGAAATAGCTCATCGATTAAACTATTCAAGCGTAGCATATTTGAGTAATCAATTCAAAAAAGTAACCGGATTAACGCCTAGTCACTTTAAACAAATACGCGACGAAAAACGCAAACCCTTAGACAAGGTGTAAGTAAATCTTACAAAACCCTACCATAATAGTATAACAATTCCTACCGCTATAGTCGCCAAATTTGTACTGTAAATAAAGCAATACAATTATGGCGACAACAAACAACAAAGAAATAGTATACATTCCACTCGAAGATGTCGATAGCGAACACTGTGCCTTAATCGTCGAAAAGGGATTAGCACAAGTCAAAGGTGTTGACAGTCCAAAGGTAGAAATCAACAACCGCAGAGCAGCGCTTACCGTTGCCAACAACGAAACCATAGGTGCAGCTGTAAAGGCTATTAAAGACCTGGGGTATGGCGTACCTACAGTGAAAAATACTTTTCCGGTATTGGGCATGACTTGTGCCTCGTGTGCTGGAAGTGCGGAGAGTATTGTGACTTATGAAGCCGGAGTGGTCAATGCTTCAGTAAACTTTGCTACGGGCAACCTAACGGTGGAATACCTCCCGAACATTACCGATGCTTCCAAATTGCAAAAAGCCGTTCAGGCAGTGGGTTACGATCTACTTATTGTAGATGAAAACAAACAGCAAGAATCGTTGGAGGCGATACATGAAGAAAAATTTAGAAAGCTAAAGAGCAAAACAATATGGGCTGTGATTCTGTCCTTGCCTGTTGTAGTAATCGGTATGTTTTTTATGGACATGCCGTATGGCAATGAAATCATGTGGTTGTTTTCTACTCCGGTAGTACTGTGGTTGGGTAAAGACTTTTTTATCAATGCTTGGAAACAAACCAAAAACCGCTCGGCCAATATGGATACCTTGGTGGCATTGAGTACGGGAATCGCGTATTTATTTAGTGTGTTTAATATGTTGTTTGCCGATTTCTGGCACCAGCGCGGTTTGCACGCTCACGTTTATTTTGAAGCGGCTGCAGTAATCATTGCCTTTATTCTGTTGGGGAAATTGCTCGAAGAAAAAGCCAAGGGAAATACCTCTACGGCCATTAAAAAACTGATGGGATTACAGCCCAAAACCGTAATCGTGATTTTGGCTGACGGAACTGAAAAACAAATGCCGATTGAGGAAGTCAATGCAGGCGATGTTATTTTGGTGAAACCCGGAGAGAAAATTGCGGTAGACGGTATGGTCACTTCAGGCAATTCGTATGTAGATGAAAGTATGCTAAGTGGAGAACCCGTTCCGGTATTAAAAACACAAGGCGAAAAGGTATTTGCAGGTACGATTAATCAAAAGGGAAGTTTTCAGTTTGAGGCGGTTAAAGTGGGTAAAGAAACCATGTTGGCGCAGATTATCAAAATGGTACAAGATGCCCAAGGAAGTAAGGCACCGGTACAAAAGCTTGTAGATAAAATCGCAGGAATCTTCGTTCCCGTGGTGATAGGTATAGCGATTTTAACCTTTATCATTTGGTTGATTTTCGGAGGCGAAAATGCCGTGGTGCAGGGATTATTAGCGGCTGTAACCGTATTGGTTATCGCTTGTCCGTGTGCGTTGGGATTGGCTACACCAACTGCTATTATGGTGGGAGTAGGTAAAGGTGCCGAAAATGGAATCTTGATCAAAGATGCGGAGAGTTTGGAATTGGCGAAAAAAGTAACGGCTATCATATTGGATAAGACCGGAACCATCACCGAAGGAAGACCGCAGGTTACGGGAGTAAAATGGTTAAGCGATAACGATACCCGTAAAGACGTTTTATTGAGTATTGAAAAACAATCCGAACATCCGTTGGCAGAAGCGGTAGTAAAACATCTAGACGGTGTTGCTGCTACGGAATTAACGCAATTTGATAGTATTACGGGTAAAGGAGCCAAGGCAGATTACCAAAGCGTTACCTATTTTGTAGGAAATAAAAAGTTATTGGCAGAAAATAACATCAGCATAGATACTTCGTTGCAAACACAAGCCGATGATTGGGGAACCCAATCCAAAACCGTAATCTGGTTCTCAAACAGTCAGCAGGCTTTGGCGGTAATCGCTATTTCGGATCAAATCAAAGCCACCTCGGTTGAAGCGATAAAAGAAATGCAGGAGATGGGCATTGACTTGTATATGCTTACTGGAGACAATGAAGCTACGGCTAAAGCCATAGCAGAACAAACGGGCATACTGCATTACAAAGCTGAGGTGATGCCGCAGCACAAAGCCGATTTTGTAAAAGAACTGCAAAAACAAGGTAAAGTAGTGGCTATGGTAGGTGATGGTATTAACGACAGTACCGCATTGGCCACTGCCGATGTCAGTATAGCTATGGGCAAAGGAAGTGATATTGCGATGGATGTGGCTAAAATGACGATTATCTCGTCTGACTTAACCAAAATTCCACAAGCGATCCGCCTATCCAAACAAACGGTAGCGACAATAAAACAAAATCTATTTTGGGCGTTTATATACAACCTAATCGGTATTCCTCTGGCAGCGGGTATTCTATATCCAATAAATGGATTCTTACTAGACCCGATGATTGCTGGAGCAGCGATGGCTTTGAGTAGTGTGAGTGTGGTGAGTAACAGTTTACGCTTAAAGTGGAAAAAATAAATTTGATGCGTTTGTCAAACGGCGGTTTTCAGTTTTTGGAACCGCCGTTTTTTTTGTGGCTGGTACGTTCTTTTACACTAAAAAATTGATGCTTGACTAAGGATTTCCAGTGTAAAAAAGTTCAAACTTTTAAGACGAAATTGAAATCGTCAGTCGTTAATTTTAATTGGGGCTTATCGAGATTTTTTATTGCTTTTCTCACCTTAAGTTGATCGTCCTTAGATAAAAAAACCGGAATTAACACAGCCATGTCAATTTGGAATAGCTGATGAATAATAATCAAATCCTTAAGGGTGAAAGGCTTAATGCCGTTGATTAATTCAGACATATGTGTCTTGCTCTGATGACCTAAAAGACTGGCAAGGTTTTCTTGAGTCAAATCGAATGTTTGAAGTTTTTGTCTAATCAATTGTTTCCGATTTTGAATAAATTGCCGCTCTAGCTCTGCTTGCCGTTCAGCCTGATCACTTTCCAATAATTTTTTTTCATCGATTTGATCAACATCACTCCAAACAGCCTTTTCGTATAGGGCGATCAATGCTCTGAGTTTTGAACGCAAGGTTTTAAAATGGGCATCTTCTTTGGCTAGTAACCTTAGACTTCGATCGGCCATTAAAGCTCTTTCATAATCTAATTCATTCGAAATGGAACCGCTTAGGATTAGTCCTTCGACTTCTAAAGGTACTTTTTTCATAATATATATCCTTTGTTTCTAAGCCATTTTTCAATGGTTTTTTTATTGTTTTTAAAAATCATTTCATAGGCTTGGTGACTAGCTGCCCAAATTAATGTTGCTTCCCCAAAATCGTCAATTTCAATTAGAATTAATATTCGATAAAGCTGAATGTTGAAAAAGTAAAAACCATCCTGATGTACACAATCTGCATCATGTCGTAGTTCACTTATGTTTTGGATTGTAACATTAAAGGCCTCAATATCGGAAATCAATCGATCTATTTCATTACAAAGCTTTTTGTTGCCCCTATTTTTAATTTTAAGAATTATTTTCTTTCCTAATAGTCTCATAAGTATAACTAGTATAAAGACACTGAAAGTTCTGATATAAACCGAACTAAAAATAATTTTTCTCAAGAATACCTTGTTGAATGTATTTGGGTGATATTAGAATATTTAAGATTGTTAATATATTATTTTTAATTTAACTGCTTGTTTTGTAGTTTGTTAATTTTTTGACTTGTAAAATTCACTTATAGTTTTACTATTAATCGTTTACTTAAGACTGATGATATTAGGAGTCTAGAGCAAGTCTAATCTGTGTTCACGATACTTGCTATTCGTTATTTTTAAGATGTTGGTTTGTTAGTCAAATCAAAATCAAATTCAGTAAATATCACAAATCAAATCGGAAATAGCACAACATTTTGCAGCTGCTTGTAGCGGATCTTTGTAGTATAAAATTTAACAAGATGAAAAATATAAGCTTAAACATACCGGACATGCAAAGTGCGCATTGTCAAATGAGAGTTAAGAATGCGATCCAAGATATCGACGGCATCAGCATTGATAAAGTAGAACCGGGAACCGTATCTTTTACCGTTGCGAACGAACAATCGCAAGTACTCGCTATTCATGCGATTGAACAAGCGGGATATACGGTTAATCCGTCCGATAATCAGGATACGGCAAATGATGCACCCGCTTGTTGCACGACGAAGTAGTGATGAAAAAATACCGATGGGGCACCCATAAAATAGTACAAGAAACGCCAGACGCTGTCAGCATTTATTTTGATACCGCCCAGCAGCCCATTTCCTATTTGCCCGGTCAATACCTGAACCTTCGTTGTCTGATCGACGGAGAAATGGTGATCCGATCCTATTCTTTCAGTTCTCATCCGACAGAGGAATTTCCATCGATTACCATAAAGCGTGTTGAAGGAGGGAAAATGAGTACATATCTGCTAAGTCAGGCTTCTCAAATGGAATGGTGGGATGTTGATGCACCGTTTGGAACGTTTTGTATTGACGAGCAGGCATCTTCAAGACCGTTGGTTTTACTCGCTGGAGGTAGCGGCATATCGCCTTTGTTTTCGATGTTGAAAAGCAGCAGAGTCAGTACTGTAGTGCCTTTGTTGATTTATGCGAATAAATCACCCGAGGAAACCATTTTTTGGAATGATTTGGAAGCCCTGCAAACAACTGGACAAGCTCAGGCATATTATTCCTTTAGTAAGCCCGATTTTGCAACCTCAGACAACCGATATAAAATAGGTCGGTTTTCGGAAGCTGTGTTGTATGAATTGTTAGAACAACACCCCCTTCATGTAAACGGTGCTGATTTTTACATCTGCGGTCCAATGGGATTAATCGAATTATATCAGTCTGTATTGATGCGTTTTGGGGTTGATCCGGCAAAAATACACACCGAATTTTTTGATCCGCACCCCGAAGCACAAGCGGTTGTTTCCGATGATGGAATTGTCAAAGACGTGTTGGTACATTATATGGACGATACCTATTTTAACGATGAATTGCACAGCTATCAATGCACCTCACTGATTGAAGTACAAGGTGGACAGTCCCTCTTAGAGGCGATGCAGCACCACAGTATCAAAGTTCCAAGTTCGTGTAAAAATGGAACCTGCGGCGTGTGTTGGGCCGTTAAAACACAGGGTAGCGTACAAATGATCAACAACCACACCCTTACTGAAAGAGATATCGAAGAGGGCATAGTGCTGTTGTGTCAGAGTTATCCTTTGGATCAGGAAGTTACGATCAGCTTGGGCTGATTTATGATATTATAGTAGGAGTGCTGCTGTATTTGATCAGAAAAGTAAAGGTCGGCAGTTCTATAAGTACAAGGCGATTTCCAATATGGAGGTCGCCTTTGTTTTTTTACACTTGTTGATGGGTCAGATATACTTCCGACTTCTATAAAGCCATTCATCCATTTAGAAATTAACGAGATCAAACTCTTAAAATTTTACAAATCAAATCTGTAATTCTGTAAGTACTAAAGCGGCTATTAAGCTGAATTTTGAATGCATAAAGAGATCTTAAAACTCGAAACAACAAAAATGAAACTACTCATCAAAGGTATGGTCTGTGACAGATGTATTTATGTGTTAACAGAAGAATTCCCCAAACTCGGTTTGGCGGTGGTTGACATACGCCTAGGGGAAGTAGTGGTCAAGGGCCCCGCGGTAGATGAGCCTTTGATCAAGGCGATGTTGCAAAAAAATGGATTCGATTTGCTGTATAGCAAGGAAGAAAAAATTGTGGAGCGTATCAAAACCGTAGTAGAAAGCGGCATTCAAAGGCGCGTGGATACCGGAGAAGCCCAAAAATTCTCAACCTTAATTAGCAAGGAACTTCACCGGGATTACGATTCGTTGAGTGCGTTGTTTTCAACGGTAGAAGGTGCAACTTTAGAGAAATTTATCATAGCGCAGAAGATCGAAAAGGTCAAAGAGTTTTTGGTTTATACCGACCAATCGCTGTCCGATATTGCTTATGCATTGGGCTACAGCAGTCCTGCTTATTTGTCCAACCAATTAAAAAAGTACAGCGGTTTCACCTCATCCTACTACAAACAAATTCGAAGGGATAAGCTGGCCGTGATGAAAGATTTTTTATAAAGAAAAATGGTGTGATAAGGTCGTTATCACTACCCTAAATTTAAGTGATTTGTTCTGATGTAGAGACTTTTCACGTACACCAAAAAAAAGTGTCTAACAGCACTTTTTTTTGGTTGTACTCCAACGGTTTAAGCGATTAAAATAGCGATTTGTTTTAGGTAATCGTTCCACAGTGTCGCGAAAGCTTGGGTTTTAAAAAAAGATGGTTGTATGGGGTGAGTCTGCAAATAGAGCTGCTAAAGTATTGACCGTGGGGTAGTTTCCTAATTCGATGTGGCATTACTCAGCTGTAAATTCTATAACTCTTTGCGGTAATTCTATATAATACAAGACAACGGGGCTTGGTACTTTTGATCTTGAGTTTTAATCATTTGTTTCCTCATTAAATACCAGATCATGTTATACAAATCGACAATAAAGAAATTGGGAATTAGCATTCCGTTATGGAGCATCTTACTCGTTGCTTGTTCAAATAAAACCGAAGAACCTCAAGTAGAAACCTCAACTGCCGCCGTGGTGCAATTGCCGGTAGATGTGGTCGTAGCAAAAGAGCAACTGCTAAACCAGGAAGAAGCGGTGGTGGGTACATTAATGCCTTATCGAGAGGTAGCCATCGTCAGTGAGTTGCCTCAAAAAATCACACAAGTAGCTTTTAAAGATGGAAGTTATGTCACTCAAGGTGCGATGCTTTATAAGCTTCAGGATGCTGATATCCGCTCCCGTCTCAAGCAAATAGCAGCCGAGTTGGAACTGGCGCGTTTAACAAAAGACCGATTTGGTGTGTTGTTAAAAACGGAAACCGTCAGACCTCAAGAACATGACGAAGCAGTTATGCGCTTTCGATCGCTAGAAGCCCAGGAGGATTTGTTGCGGGTAGAGTTGGAAAAAACCGTCATCAGAGCTCCTTTTTCAGGAAAGATTGGCATTTCCAAAGTGCATTTGGGGGCCTATGTCTCTCCGGGTATGGAATTGGTGGTTTTGCAAGACCAAAGCAGTGTTAAAATTTTGTTTTCCATATCGGAAAAGTACGTGTCATTAGTTAAGGTTGGAGATAAAATAAGATTTAGTTCGGAGTTATCAGACCAACAACATACGGCGACGATTACGGCAACGGAACCGGGTTTGGATGCCCAAGGCAGGAGCTTACAAGTACAAGCCCTTACGGCAAATACCGACGGACAATTTCGGGCTGGTTTATCGGCTAAGGTCTATTTCGCAGTAACACCGCAAGATACCAAGGGAATTTTAGTTCCTACGGAAGCGTTGGCGCCAGGAGAAAAGGGGTATACCGTTTTTGTTATTAAAAATGGCGTAGCCAAACCCGTTGAGGTAAACCTTAGTAACCGCACCGAAACGGAGGCGATCATTACTTCCGGACTCGTTGCAGGCGACAGCATCATCGTATCCAATATGTTGCGTATTTCAGACGGTACCCCCGTAAAGGCAGTAGTGCCTAATTAATCAATTTCAATTTACAGTATTATGAGTATATCCGCTTTAAGTATAAAAAAACCGGTTTTAGCCGGCGTGTTTTCCCTCCTGATTGTGATTCTCGGAATCGTGGGTTGGAAGCAGTTGGGAATTCGAGAATTTCCATTAACCGAGCCTCCTGTGATTTCGGTAGTCACTTTTTATGCTGGTGCCAGTCCTGACGTGATCGCATCGAAGTTGACCAAACCGATGGAAGAATCCATCGCAGAGGCCAACGGTATTCGGACAATTTCATCAGAATCTCGCGAGCAGGTCAGTGTCATTTCTATAGAGTTTAACCGTGAGGTCAATATCGAAGATGCACTAAACGACGTTCGAGACAAGGTAGCCAAATCGAGAAAACAGCTTCCCACTGATGTTGATCCGCCCATTGTCCAAAAAGCTTCGTCGCCCGATAATCTCGTGGCTTTCCTCGAAGTGGAGAGCGATACAAAAGACATCAAAGAGGTCAGTCATCTGGCTTCTACCATCATTAAAGACCGCATACAATCCATACCCGGGATTAATAATGTCGCCATTGTAGGTGAACATAAATACGCGATGCGACTGCGGTTCGAGCCCGCCAAGTTGGCTGCCTTCCAATTGACTCCGGAAGACATTCGCCAAGCGCTAAATAGAGAAAACATCGATTTGCCCGCGGGAAGGATTGAGGGGGCCAATAATGAATTGAGTATCCGAACCATGGGGCGTTTGACGACTGCAGAAGATTTTGAGCAAATGATCATTAAACAAGTCGGTGCAACGGTGATTCGACTGCGGGATATCGGTTCGGCAGAGTTGGGCGAGGTCAATGAACGCACCGCCATTATCAACGGTACGGACAATCTCAATCGAGTGGGGATTGGAGTTGCCATTCAAATTCAACGCGGTGCCAATGCTATTGAAGTCGTTGATGAGTTTTACAGACGACTCGATCAATTGCGCAAAGATATTCCGTCGGAATACCGCCTGATTGTTGGTTTTGACTTTACGCAATCGGTGCGCGACTCTATTGCCGAGGTAGAAGAAACCTTATTTATTGCTTTCGGTTTGGTGGTGTTAATCATCTTTCTGTTTTTGAGAGACTGGCGCTCCACTATCATTCCCGTCATAGCGATTCCGGTTTCCATACTCTCAGCCTTTTTTATCATGTATATCGCCGGTTTTTCGATCAATATATTGACCCTTTTGGGATTGGTGTTATCTATCGGACTGGTCGTCGATGATGCCATAGTCGTACTCGAAAACATCTATAAAAAAATTGAAGAAGGTATGACGCCGATACAAGCGGCGTTTAAGGGATCTAAAGAGATTTATTTTGCCGTGATGTCAACGACCATCACCTTGGCTGCGGTATTCTTACCCATTGTTTTTATGGGAGGTATCAGCGGACAGCTCTTTAAAGAGTTTGCTGTAGTGGTTTCGGGATCGGTATTGGTTTCAGCTTTTGTAGCCCTGACTTTAACACCGATGTTAAGTGCTTATTTCTTGAAGAAAAAAGAGACGCCGAGTTGGTTTTACCGCGTTACTGAACCGTTCTTCGTTCGATTAAACAATGGATATGCACATCTATTACAAGCATTTATGAAGGTTAGATGGCTTTCGTGGGTCTTTCTAGGAGCTATGGCAGTGCTGATCTATTTTATCGGCAAACAACTGCCTTCCGAGTTGGCTCCGGTCGAAGATCGTTCCAATATGAGTTTGATCGCAATTGCGCCGGAAGGGGTTTCTTTTGACTATATGAAAAAACACATGACCGAGGTAGGAGAATATGTCAATAATTCAACAGAGGGATTATACCAAACCTACTCGATGGTGGCCATTTCGTTTATTCCAGCTCCGGCTCCGGTAAATGTGGCAGTACAAAGTATTTATTTAAAAAACCCCAAAGACCGAAAATCGAGCATACAGGACTTGTACAATCAATACGGAGCTGCTTCAGCAGACTTTAGAGGATTTCTACTCTTTCCATATCTACCGCCAACCATTGGAAGTCGTTATGGTGGAGGGATGCCGATACAATTTGTATTGCAATCGCAAAATTTGGACAGTTTAACAGCTGTACTTCCTAAATTTTTGACGGCAGCGCGACAAAGTAAAAAACTGATGTTTATCGATGCGGATTTAAAAATCAATAAACCCGAATTAAAAATCAATATCGACCGACAAAAGGCGGCGCTGATGGGGGTATCTATGGAAGAAGTCGCGCATACCTTACAGCTGTCGTTTTCGGGACAGCGATACGGCTATTACCTGCGCAACGACCGCCAATATGAAGTAATCGGACAATTGGAACGGCAGCATCGTAACGATAACAGCGATTTAAATGCCATTTACGTACGCTCCTTAAGTGGTGCTATGATTCCACTGACCAATCTAATTACCATGGAAGAAGCCGTGAGTCCTGCGGCCATTTACCGCTACGACCAATATACTTCGGCTACCGTTTCGGCCGCTATGGCGCCAGGCGTAAGTTTGGCAGAGGGTATTGAGGAAATTGAACTGATTAAAAAACAAGTATTGGGCGAGCATTTTAAAAGTTCGTTGGCTGGACAATCTCGAGATTATGTGGAGAGTCAGGGCAATATTGCATTTACTCTAGTATTGGCTTTGTTGCTGATTTATATGATCTTGGCCGCTCAATTTGGAAGTTTGCGCGATCCGTTGACCATCATGCTAACTGTGCCTATGGCCGTTGCTGGGGCATTGGTGAGTTTGTATTGGTTTGACCAGAGTTTAAATGTGTTCAGTCAGATTGGAATCATTACGCTCGTTGGACTGATCACTAAAAACGGAATTTTGATTGTCGAATTTGCCAATCACTTAAAGCAAACAGGACTCTCGAAATCCGAAGCTGTTGTACAGGCTGCAGTACAGCGTTTTCGACCGATTTTAATGACTTCGTTAGCTATGATATTTGGTGCCTTGCCGATTGCCCTTACGGCAAATAGCAGACAATCACTGGGAATTGTAATAGCGGGTGGCTTGGTGTTTTCGGGTATACTAACCCTGTTTATTATACCGGCTGTCTATTCGTATTTAGCCAGTACAAAATCTAAAAAAGAGGTCGAAGAAGAACCGGAAGAACTGGCGCTACCGCAGTAGAAATCGGATATTAAATCACACAGCCTTGGGCACTTAGTAGCACTATCTACAAAAGGAGCTATCCGTGTTCCAAGGCTTTGTAATCATAAAAAATAAGTATAGATGCAAACAAAATTCACATATATAATAACCGCGTTGCTCTGGATGAGTACCGTAACGGTTTTGCATGCCCAAACGGCATCACTAAGCATGAAGGAAGCTTTGGATCGAGCAAAAAATGGTAATAAAACCATACAGCTTCAAGTTCTGGAAGAGCGTCTAGCACAAGAGCAGGTTCGAGAATCCAAAAGTCATTTACTACCACAGATAGGGGCGAATATGGGGTATTCCTATTATTTTGACCGTCAGCAAATCTTTTTACCGGGCTTTTTTGCAGGTACAACCAATCCGGTAGAAGATGTGGCGGTTGGAGGAAGAAACACCTTCAACGGTGTGGTCAGTTTACAACAACCCATCCTCGCATTAGGCGCACAACAACTTACCAAAGCATCTAAAATCAATGAGAAATTAGAACGCGAAAAAACCGCCGATCTGCAAAGTCGGGTAGCATTGCAAGTTTCCACCCGGTATTTAGAGATGCTTATGATGAATCGCCAACTTGAATTACTCGAACAAAGTGTTGAGCGCAACAAAAGTGCCTTAAAAGATGCCCGGGCTTTATTTGCTCAGGGACGCAATTTAAAAACGGATACATTGCGCAGTGCGATAGCCGTTTCGCAAATGAATTCGTCCGTTTCTTACTTAAAAAATAACATAGAAGTGGCGGCTATGGATTTAAAAAGACTGATCGGATGGGAAGTGTCTGAGGAGTTTCAACTGAGCGATTCGCTGGAAATTGATCCCGGTATTCGTTATAGTGCTTATTACAAGCTAGAAGAAACCGGGCAATTGGCCGAAGAACATAGAAAGGACGTCAGTATTCAAAAACTCAGTATAGACTTACAACAGCGAAAAATTAAAGTGGCTCAGTCTGCCTGGTGGCCTCAACTGTCCTTGATTGGACAATATCAATTGCAGGCACAAGCCGATGATTTAAAACTGGCTTCCTATGTTTGGCCCAACACCTCTTTTGTCGGATTGCAACTCAATATACCTATTTTTAATGGTAACCGTACGCATTCACAAATTCGCCAAGCCAGCATAAAAGCCGAACAAGAAGAAATACGCCTTAGCGATTTAAAAGACGCCGTAAAAACTGAATTGGCCACTTTGGTGAGTCAGTGGAAAGAAGGCATCACTCAGTTAGATATTCAAACCACTACGGTTAATTCAGCCGAAGTAAACCACCAGATGATCGAGGCTCGTTTTAAAAATGGGCTGAGTTCCCGCTTGGAATTGACAGATGCCGAATTGGCCTTAACACAAACTAAAATTAATTACCTCGCTACGGTCTACCGTTTGCGTTTGCTTGATGTGCAACTGCAAGCCGCTATGGGACTCCTAAATCTATAACTCCTAAAAATCGAAAATTAAAATATGAATACAACTAGTAAACCTTCTATAGAAAATACTGCAATACATCATAAACGCTGGATGACGTTGTCTTTATTGTGTGTCGCTCAGTTTATAGTTATCATGGATACCTCCATAATTGGAGTAGCACTGCCTGCGATACAAGTTGATTTGGGATATTCTCAAGTGGGACTACAGTGGATTTTTAACGCCTATGTTATCCTTTTCGGGGGCTTTTTACTGCTGGGGGGACGTTTGTCTGACCTATTTGGTGCGCGAAAAGTTTTTATGTGGGGTTTTTTCGTACTGACTGTGGCTTCGCTTTTGGCAGGAGTAGCTTGGTCTGAGGCAGCTTTGAATACGGGCCGTGCCCTACAAGGTTTGGGCTCAGCTTTGATTGCACCCGCAGCCCTGACTTCGGTCTTGGCTACTTTTAAAGATCCCAAAGAACTCAATAAAGCTTTGGGTTTCTGGGGAGCTTCGGCAGCGGCAGGGGGTTCGGCAGGAGTCTTCCTCGGAGGAGCAATCACCGAGTGGCTTTCTTGGCATTGGACTTTTCTGATCAATATACCCTTGGGTATATTGGTACTGATTTTTAGTAAAAAACTGCTTTTTAAAGGAACCACTCAAAAGGGAAAGGTAGATATTTTGGGAGCGATTTTAGCTACTTTGGCGTTGATTATTGCGGTTTATGCAATTGTATCTGCAGAAGGGGCTGGCTGGCAATCGGTGCAAACCATTGGTTTATTAGTCCTTGCTGTGGTCTTGGCGCTTGTTTTTCTCTTTGTTCAAAAACAAAAGAGCGATCCTTTGGTTCCATTGTCCATCTTTAAAAGACCTAATCTACTATCGGGAAATATCGTTATGGCTTTGCTAGCAGCTGCTTGGATTCCCCTGTGGTTTTTCCTAAATATCTATTTACAGCAAACACTAAATTACTCAGCTTTTAACAGTGGTTTAGCCCTATTGCCCATGACGATTGCCATCATGTTTTTGATGGTGGGAATGACAGGAAAACTGGTCGCTAAATTCGGGTTTAAAACCAACTTAATTGCCGGTTTGTTGGCTTTGACAATTTCTTTATTGTTGTTTAGTACCATTCCTTCCGACGGTACTTTTTTAATACACGTATTACCGGCATCTCTATTGGGAGCTTTGGGAATGTCGCTGGCTTATATACCGGGTACGATTGCTTCGATGTCGGGTGCAAAACCCGAGGAAACCGGACTTGCATCGGGCTTGGTCAATACCAGTTATCAAGTAGGCTCTGCCTTGGGATTGGCAATTATAGTGGCGATCGCATCGGCTAAAACAACTGCAACTGTTGCGAGTGGTGCGGCACAAGGAGTCGCACTGAATACCGGTTTTCAAACTGCATTTTTCGCCGCTGCCGTTATAGCAGCAGTGGCTGTAATTATTGCCGCTGTCAGCATTAAAAAGTTAAAACCCTAAAGCGATCACAGAGCGATGAAGATGGTAATTAGTGAAACAACGGCTAATTTTCAGTAGTTGGGTCGCTGTGACTGTTGGTATTGAATACAGTAAATCTTACAAATCAAAGCCAAAATTACATAAGATAAAGAATAGCATATCGTCGCACCTTTGTAAGGTAGTTAAACATTAAAAAATCAAAAAAAATGGAAGATAAAAAATTTCAATTCAAGACCAATATCAATTGCAGCAGCTGCGTATCTAAAGTAACACCTTTTCTAAATGAGGCAGCAGGCGAAAACCAATGGGAAGTAGATACTACAAACAGATTTAAGGTGTTAACGGTAGTTTCAAAAGGAATTACGGAACAACAGATTGTGGACTCGGTTGAAAAAGCCGGTTTTAAAATTGAAGCCGTAAGCGAATAAAAAGGAATGATATCGCTGTATTTTCAAGCGATATCATTTATCTTTAAATAAAAAAAGCGCCATTAAATACCATTTTAAAAAAGAGAATTATGAAAAATGTAAAAAACACCTTGTTGGGCTTAACGGTGGCAGTTACCACTTTAACAGCTTGTAACAAGACAGCTAACAAAGATAACACTCCTGAAATGACAACAGAACAACACGCCAATCACGATCAAGTATATGCTTGTCCTATGCATCCTGAAGTAACCGGAGCAAAAGGAGATAAATGCAGTAAATGCGGTATGGAATTACAGGCTGTAAACAAGCAAGCTGCTGCTGAGATAGCGGTAAAGATTTCAACCACGCCAGCAGTTATCGAAGCGGGAAAAAGCACCAACCTTGCTATTGCAGTAACGGATGGCCTAAAGCCGATTTCGTTAGAAGAGGCTCACGAAATGAAGATGCATTTGTTGTTGGTTAGTGAAGATTTGAGTTGGTTTGACCATATTCATCCTCAAGAGCAAAAAGACGGGACTTATACCATATCCGAAACGTTTCCCAACGGTGGTAACTATTTGATATTTACGGACTATAAGCCTGTTGGATTAGCCGGAGCTGTTGATATGCAAAAGGTTGAAGTAACAGGGGCACCCGTAGTATCAAAGATGGATTATAAGCCCAAATTAGTTGCTGAGGTGGACGGTTATAAAATGACCTTGCTCAACGGAGCAGATTTTAAAACGAACGGCAGTCAAGATTTACAGTTTTCGGTAGAAAAGAACGGTAAAAAATTAGTGGAATCTGATTTTGAAAACTATTTAGGCGCGAAGGCTCACATTGTGATGATCGGTAAGGAAGATAAAGATTTCCTTCACATACATCCTATATCGGACAAGCGTTTCCCAATTTATGCGCAAACCACTATTAAAAAAGCCGGTACGTATAGAATGTGGGCACAGTTTCAAATTAATGGAAAACTGCATACTGCAGACTTTACGGTAAACGTAGGAGAAGGTGCAACAGCAACATCAGATGCTCACAGCGGTCACCAACATTAATCGGTTCTACTAAATTTATAAAGTTAATTGTTTAAAAAACGATCAGTAGCTTGTCTGCTGCTCGTTTTTTTGTTAAAATAGTTTTTGCGTTGTGGCTGTTTAATCAAGCGATGCTGTTGGGCGTATATTATACCCATAGAGCGTATTATTAGTTGCTATACAAGAATTTATAAGGATTTTTTTATCGATACCGTCGCCTTTCCAACTGTTGTCCTTGGAATACCTTTATTTTGCTATTCTCTAGTTGTCCTTTAGTTGGTTGGCAGGGTTTATTACTCCTACAGTATTATAGGTCTATTTTATTTCATATGGAGATTATTATAAGCATGATCTATCAATGCCTAAGATTTATTTGCTGTTTTACAAGTTTCGCAACAGCGTAGAATCAATGGCTTTGGCGAGTTTTTCATCGACCTGATATTGTTTGGCATAAGCGGGCCATTGCTGTACTATTTCCAAGACTTCTTCTATGATAATTTGCGGTTGGCGGATAGAGTTTTGCTGCGCAATAGTGAGTAGGTCCGAGCGTAAAAAATCTTTTCTCTTACCGTTGATGCTGAGGTTGTGTTGGTTTACCCATTCGCTATCGGGACGGTAGGCATGGCAAATATCGTAGGCAGGTGCTAAGTGCCATTTGCCGTTCGGTAGCATTAAAAAAGCAAAATTTTTGGTATGATCATCGCAGTTTCTTGCCAGTACATTAAACACCAGTCGGCGAAACATTTGTTCGGCTTCGGCATAGGAAAGTTTTAATAACCGCATACTTTGAAATAATTGTTCGTAACTATAACTTGCAACTTGATTAAAATCGTAGTGTTGTAAGGCACAAAAAGTCTGTACGTGCAGTTTTTGGTTGCCTTTTAAACGATCAAAGCGCTTGGTCATAAAATGTGCCCGTCCTTCTTCTTCAATCAAGCGGCATTCCGTCATGTCAATACCGGCATCGGTAGCCATTTTGTAATAGGCCATTTCTACACGACCGTATCCATAGGTTGTGCCGAATTGTGTGTCATTGACCCCATCGAATTTTATCAGCCAATGTTCAAAATCATCATCTTGAAGGGTTTGCCCAGATTTGATTATTCCTGTGGTTTCATTGTAGGCAATGATAGCTTTCGGGCGTGCACCACCCGCTGAGGTTCCCATTTTTAGTACGTCTAACAAAACGTCTTGCATTTCGTAATCGGTGTGGGCTTCAAAGCGTTCTTTACTGTCGAGTAGGTGCATCGTGGTTTCTATAAGACTAGAAAGTTCTATGGTTTTTGATGCAGTTTTTGTGGATAGGGTGGTGGGCTCAAATTCCAAAGCTCCCATTCCTCTATTACCGATAAAACAGAGCAATTCAACGGGGTTTAAGGAATTTTCGGGACGCCCATTTCGGGCCAACCAGCTGTTGATTAATTCATTCCCATATCGGTCTGGCAAAGAATCGGCCAATAAACCAGCTAAGCCTTTAAAGGTTGCGGTATGTCGGAGCTCTGGAAAGGCGTATACCTCGGATGATAAGGGCATCTTTATCGGTGCAAGCTGTAAGCCAGCTGAACTGAATTTTTTGTCGTATTCAAAAAAACCGAGATCCTGTTGTGAATCCCAGGCTACGGCACCAATTCTTTTTCCCCATAGTTTTACAAATGCAGTGGTTACCATAATACGGGGTCGTTATCGCTTTGATTCGTTTTTTTAGTTGCTCTTAATCGTTCTCTTTCTGCTTCTTTTGCCAGTGTGATGGGACTGATTTTTGGAACTGCCGTGAAGTGTTCCAGTACATAAAGCGCGTCGAGTGTACGTAGTATTTTTATGAGATTGAATACGGTGATGTTCTCTCCGCGTTCTGCTAGGCTTAACGTGGATCTACTCATAGCGGCTTGTTCGGCAAGCTGGTCTTGAGTGAGATTTTGACTGATTCGTCTCGTTTTAATGAAAGTACCGATCTTTCTTAAAAGTGCTGCATCACTATAGTTTACTTGGTATGATAAGTCATTCATTACTTGCTATTTTATAGTTAATGATTCTTTTGTCATTCAAATTTATATATTTTTTTCGGTTTTAAAAAATTTTTAACACGAATGATATGTCATTCATTAAGCTTTATTTTAGTTATTAATGAATTGTTTTTCATTCATGTTTTGATTATTCTTAAGGCTGTGATGAAAATAGGTTTTAGCAAAATACACAGCCAATTCTAGTTATTTATTACTTATATGCTCTAGGAATCACGACTGTTATCTAGCTTCTTTTAAATGAGAAGTGTGGTATTATTTTCGAATAAATAAAATCTATTTTTTATTCCAAAATTGCATATTGGGAAAGTTGTATTTACTGTTGTCAAACACCGGATCTTTCCCTGCTTTGAGTTGTTCGTTATAATCTTTAAAGAGCACCACCACTTTTTTGTGCAATAGCAAAATAGCGATGAGGTTGAGCCAAGCCATTAAACCTACACCGATATCCCCCAGTACCCAGGCGGTTTTTGCCGTGGTCATACACCCGATAAAGGTGGAGAACAATATTATGATGCGTAAGCTCCAGATCAATAGTTTGCTTTTGTTGTTGCGCATGACAAAGCTGATGTTGCTTTCGGCTATATAGTAATATGCCATTATGGTTGTAAAGGCAAAGAAAGTTAGGGCAATGGCAACAAATCCGCTACCGAGTAGGGGAAAGTGCTGTGAAACGGCAAATTGGGTGAATTCGGGTCCCATTTCTACCTGAGGTAGATTTTCAACGAGAAAACCTCCTTTGGGATTCACCACGTTATACTGTCCGGTGAATAAAATCATTAAGGCAGTAGCTGTACAGACGAATAGGGTATCTACATAAACGGAAAATCCTTGAACGAGTCCTTGCTTTACGGGATGAGAAACCTCTGCTGCTGCTGCTGCATGCGGAGCGGTTCCTTGCCCGGCTTCGTTGCTGTAAATACCGCGTTTTACTCCCCATGAAATGGCCAAACCAACGATACCTCCAAAAGTGGCATCGAGGCTAAAAGCGGAACTAAAGATCAGTGAAAAAACCGCGGGAACTTGATGGATGTTAATCGCAATAATAATCAGCGACATCAATATATAAGATCCAGCCATAAAGGGTACCACGTATTCAGCTACGCGACTGATTCTCTTTACACCTCCTATGATGATGATTCCCAAAAGTACAGCCAATCCGATTCCCGTATAATACAAGGGGATGTCAAAAGCGGATTTTACCGCAACCGAGATGCTGTTGCTCTGTACACTTGGCAGTAAAAAACCGGTACTGATAATGGTTACTATGGCAAAAGCCCAAGCAAAAGCTTTGTTGTTGAGTCCTCGCAAAATATAAAAGGCAGGACCTCCTCGATATTGTCCGTCTTTTTCCACTTTATACATTTGTCCTAAAGTAGCTTCAACGATGGCCGAGGCACTGCCTAAAAAAGCAATCGCCCACATCCAAAACACAGCTCCAGGTCCACCCATAGCTATTGCAGTCGCTACTCCCGCTATATTTCCTGTGCCGACTCTGCCCGAAATGGCCAGTGAAAAGGCTTGAAAAGACGTGATTCCCTTGTCGGAAGCACTATTTTTAAAAAGCAATAAAACCATTTGCCTGAGGTAAGTGATCTGGGGCATTTTAAAGCGAATACTGAAGTAAACACCCGTTAATAAACATAGAAACACCAAAACATCACTCCAAACAACATTGTAAATCTTTTCTATTAGCAGTTCCATTTCTATGAGTTTAAATGTTAATGAATTGCTAAAGTATAGAAAACAAATGAGAAATGTATTGTGGCTGGCTGTTTATTTTATCAAGTAATTAGGGTGAAATAGGAGAAAATGCATGACAAACAACAAAAGAAAAACCATATTTATTTTTGTCTGCTGTATCGAAGATTCTTGATTGAGTAAAGAGTATAACCACCTGCTAATCGAATGATCTTGACACAGGCGGTTTTTTGAATAAAAGGGCAAATCTGTAAAAGAACTGGATAAGTGTAGGTACATCGGTTTTTAGGTATGAGACAGCAAGGGAATCATCAGCTGTTGTTGTTCAAATACTGCTGCGAGATTTTCGGATACAAACAAAGTGAGGTCTTCATCTTTATAGCGCTCAAAAGAGGTTTTTAATCCCAATGGTGTAAAACCAATTTTGATAATTCTTATTCTAAATTTCATCCTCAAATCATCAAGTATTTGTTGTTTTCATTAATTGGTCAGATCAATGTTTTTTACCAACAGCAAGAAGCGTTGTTGTATCCCTCATCGCGAAAAGATATCGCTGTGTTTCAGTTTTACAACTTGGTGCATCAATATTATATGACAGAGAGATCAGTACAGTTTTATGCCGATTTATTAAAACTGACGCCTAAATACTTAACCACTTTAATCCGCCTGCGCACAGGAATTTCTGCTTCCAAAGTCATCTCGGAGATGGTAATCATTAAAGCCAAATCGTATTTAATGGTTAGCGGTTTGCCGGTTTATGAAATTGCTCATCAATTGCACTTTGCAGATGCCACCACTTTTTGCAGATACTTTCGAAAACATACCGCTTTGAGCCCTCTTACGTATAGAGAACAAAACAGTTAGTTAGCATAGGAGAGTTTTCTTTTATGTTTGACCTAATTGGTGTTGTAATCTACTGATGAATCTGTAACATATTTCATACTACTGCTTAGTATGGCGGCAGTTTCTGCTGTAAAAAGTTAAAAAGACAAGTGTATTAATGTAATATTTTCTTTTTTAAAAAAACCATTAAAATAATTGCGTAGTAGAATAAAAGGAAATACCTTTGCACCGTTGAAATTTCGAACTTTTTAGTCGATTTCCCTTGTGAAAACAGCTTTAAAATTAGAATTCAGATTGTATTAAAAGGCAATAACAACATATCCTAAGTGAGGTCCAATAGCTCAGCTGGATAGAGCAACTGCCTTCTAAGCAGTAGGTCCCAGGTTCGAATCCTGGTTGGATCACTTAAGAAAAAGCCACTCAATGAGTGGCTTTTTTGTTTATTAGAATTCCATGACAAACTCTTCTTTGGGAGTTCTCACTTTTTTCATATGCTTGATCCAGTCATTCTCAGCGTCGGCATATCCGATATACATCAGAGAAACACTTTTTAATCCATGTTTTTTAAGATCGAGTATCTCGTCTACCAGCTCGTTGTTAAAACCTTCTACTGGTGTGCTGTCAATTTTTAGTTCAGCCGCCTGAGCTAAGGCTAGTCCCAAGGCTATATAGGTTTGTCTGGCTGTATGAGCAAAATTGAGCTCCGCCGGTTGCTCTAGATAGATGCTTTTTAACTTGTCGGTATAACTGCCAAAACGACCTCGCGGCAAGCCGCGCTCATCGGTGGTAAAGTCATAGACCTTGTCGATTCTTTCTGCGGTATATCTGTCCCAAGCAGCGAAAATGATTACATGAGAAGCATCTCTCATACACTCTGGGTTTAAAGCTCCTTCAGCGAGTTTTTCTTTGATAGCTTGATCTTTGACTACTATAACCTTGAAGGGCTGTAGTCCTGAAGAAGTAGGTGCTAAACGAGCTGCTTCGACTATTTTATCAATGTTTTCTTGACTTACTTTTTTTGTTGGATCATACGCTTTTACCGCATGTCTCCATTTTAAATCTTCTATTAATGACATTTTATTCTATTTTTAAATTTATTGCAAACCCTTTGGTTAAAAAAGGCAGCAGTACTGATTTGTGATTGTTTCTTTGCCAGCAGTTGACCGGGCAAACAGTTGCCCTAAAACCACGGCGATGCTAGCGATTAGGAGCTAGTATGTTTATTAACTATTTATTGATTTGAAACGCTGAGTTTAACTTCCATGTTTCCACGTGTGGCATTGGAATAAGGACATACTTTATGTGCTTGTTCTATCAATGATTGCGCTTCCTCTATTGTTACTCCTGGGATATTTGCATGTAATTCCGCAGCAAGACCGAATCCACCGTCTCCTAATTGACCGATGCTTACCGATGCTTTTACGCTGGTTTCCCCTGTTTTTATCTTGGTTTGTTTAATTACCAAGTTTAATGCACTGTCAAAACAGGCAGCATAGCCTGCGGCAAATAACATTTCGGGATTGGTGAAATCATCGTTTGTACCTCCTAATGCTTTTGGCATACGTACATCAAGTGCTAAAATTCCATTTTCACTTTTTACTTGACCATTTCTACCTCCAGTAGCAGTGGCTCCTATTGTATACAATGTTTTCATAGTTGTTTATTTAAAATTCTAGTGATTATATCTTTTAATTCTACAAGTTCATTTTCTGTTATTTTCATCGAATCCATCAAACGATGCGGTATTTCTTTAGCTCGATCATTTAGTAATTTTCCCTTTTCTGTTAAAGATAGTTTGACGACGCGTTCGTCTTGGTCACTGCGTTTGCGCACAACCATATCTTTTTGTTCCATCCGTTTTAAAAGTGGAGTCAAGGTTCCACTATCGAGAACTAGTTTTTCTCCGATCTGACCTACCGTTTGCTCTTCGTTTTCCCAAAGTACCATCAATACCAAATATTGCGAATAGGTGAGGTCAAGCTCATCTAATAAAGGCCGATAGTGATTGATGATCACTTTCGCCAAGGTGTAGACCGGAAAACACACCTGATTTTTGAGATTTAGTTGATCTACCATCTTGTTTTGTGTAATTATACAACAAAGGTACATAAATTAGATTGCGCGCAATATAGTTTTGCAAAACATTAATGTTTTTTTAGCTAATTTTTGCAGTTTAGAGGAAATAGTTATGGAGTCAATGAGTGCTTTTACTGATTTTCTTTCAAAGAGGAAAATGCTTACAAAAGCTATTTTTATGTAAAAGAAATCAAATTACGTCTGTAAAATCTCTGTAAAACACTGTTTTTTTTAAAAGGAAGGGAGGGTATTAGTAAACACGAGGAAGGCTTAGCACTTTTACGAGAATACGTTACAGTATGTGGTTTTACATAGGGCAGTTGTAATAAAAATCGTAAATAACGAGAAATATTTAAAAAATGATGTGGGAACGATACTTTGGAAAAACAGTATCTTTGAGGTCATGTTTGAGTTCGAAATCGCGTTTGATTTTTAAGGACTTTTATTTAATGATGGAGTCTCTGTAGTATCTATACAAAAAATAATAATGAAAATAGTAGTCATTGATAATTACGATAGTTTTACGTTTAACCTGGTGCATTATCTTCAAGATTTAGAAGAACAAGTAGTGGTATATAGAAACGATGAGTTTGCTGTCGAAGATTTGGAGTATTTTGATAAAATAGTACTTTCACCCGGTCCGGGTATTCCATCGGAAGCGGGATTGTTAAAACAAGTAATTGCAAAATATGCCACGACCAAAAGCATTTTGGGCGTGTGTTTGGGACAACAGGCCATAGCCGAGGTTTTTGGAGGTAGCTTGGTCAATCTCAACAAACCGTTTCACGGTATTGCTACAGCGATCAGGGTTACAGTACCCGACGAAGTATTGTTTAAATCGCTTCCCGATCAATTTGAAGTAGGTCGTTACCATTCGTGGGCAGTGGATATCAATTCCTTACCGGATTGTTTAGAAGTGACTGCTGTGGACGAGCAAGGTATCATCATGGCTCTTAGGCACAAGGATTATGATGTGCGTGCCGTGCAGTTTCATCCAGAAAGTATTTTGACCCCGATGGGTAAGCAAATGCTGGCGAATTGGTTGGGTAAATAAGTCAATGCGTTGCTTGCCATTTGCCGATTCGAAAGCAAATCCTGATTCCTGAATGAGTTCGTATTTAGCAGAATTAGATCTTGCATTGCGGATAGATGATTCCATAAATCCGGAATTTTATAAACAAAAAGAGCTGTTTCAAATAAATGAAACAGCTCTTTTATATTTATATAAGAAAGATTATAGGTGAATCACTTCGCCATAAGCATCAGCAACAGCTTCCATAACCGCTTCACTCATAGTAGGGTGAGGGTGAACTGCTTTTAATACTTCATAACCAGTAGTTTCCAGTTTACGAGCGATAACGGCTTCTGCAATCATGTCTGTAACACCTGCACCGATCATGTGGCATCCTAACCATTCTCCGTATTTAGCATCGAAAATTACTTTTACAAAACCGTCTGGAGTTCCAGAAGCTTTCGCTTTTCCAGAAGCAGAGAAAGGGAATTTACCCACTTTGATTTCATAACCAGCGTCTTTTGCTTTTTGCTCTGTCATACCAACAGAAGCAATTTCTGGAGTAGCATATGTACAACCAGGAATATTTCCATAATCCAACGGTTCTACATGGTGACCAGCGATTTTTTCAACACAAAGGATTCCTTCAGCAGAAGCTACGTGAGCCAAAGCTTGACCAGGAACTACATCTCCAATCGCGTAATAACCCGGGATGTTGGTTTCGTAAAAATCGTTTACTAATATTTTATCTCTATCTGTAGCGATACCTACCTCTTCCAATCCGATGTTCTCGATATTGGATTTGATACCCACAGCAGATAAAACAATGTCTGCTTCAAGGATTTCTTCTCCTTTGGCTGTCTTAACCGTTGCTTTAACTCCTGTTCCCGTGATGTCCACTTTTTCAACAGAAGCATTAGTCATGATTTTAATTCCCGCTTTTTTCAAAGAACGCTCAAATTGTTTAGACACGTCGATATCTTCAACAGGAACGATGTTCGGTAAAAACTCTACTACAGTTACTTCCGTTCCCATAGCGTTATAAAAATGTGCAAATTCAACACCGATGGCACCTGAACCTACAACAATCATTTTCTTAGGTTGTTCCGCAAGCGTCATCGCTTGACGGTATCCGATTACTTTTTTACCGTCTTGTGGAAGGTTTGGTAATTCTCTTGAACGTGCACCTGTAGCAATGATAATATGGTCTGCGGAAAGTTCCGTAACCTTACCATCTTGATCGGTAACATCAACTTTTTTACCAGCCTTTACTTTACCAAAACCGTTGATAACTTCAATTTTATTTTTTTTCATCAAGAATTGAACACCTTTGCTCATTCCGTCTGCAACTCCTCTTGAACGGGCAATAACCGCAGAGAAATCTTTATCAAAAGTTCCGTCTATGTTGATTCCATAGTCAGAAGCATGTTTTAAATAATCAAAAACCTGTGCAGATTTTAAAAGCGCTTTAGTTGGAATACATCCCCAGTTAAGGCAAATTCCCCCAAGGTTTTCCTTTTCTACTACAGCTACTTTAAAGCCTAATTGCGATGCTCTGATGGCAGTTACATAACCTCCAGGACCACTTCCCAATACAATAATATCGAATTTCATATCTATGTGTTTCTATATAATTCAGCTACGAAATTAATCATTTAATTTCGTTATTAAAACTTTCGTAATTAAAAGTTCTTTTCAATTGTTTTAATTTAATTATTCGGTAATAAGACAGTGCATTACAGCTGATTTCTCAGGGAATCCAAATGTTTGGTTTCTGCAATTTCCACAGTCGAAAATTGAGAGTCGTACAGGTTTTTGTAATAACCGTCTTTGAGTTTTACCAATTCAAAATGAGTACCTGTTTCAACGATGCGACCTTGATCCATTACAATTATTTTATCTGCTTTTACAATGGTTGCCAATCGGTGAGCGATGATGATTGACGTTCTGCCTTTGGTTAAATGCTCCGTGGCATGCTGCATCAATTCTTCGGAGTAGGTATCTACAGAAGAGGTTGCCTCATCTAAGATTAAAATGCTAGGATTGCTGACATAGGCTCGTAAAAACGCAATCAATTGGCGTTGTCCTGAGGACAACATAATGCCGCGCTCCTTAACGTTATAATCGTAACCGTATGGCAAGCTTTCGATAAAGTCGTTGATACCGATTTTAATAGCAGCGGCAACAACATCGTCTCTCGTGATACTAGGGTTGTGTAGCGTAATGTTGTTTAAGATGGAATCGCTAAACAAAAACACATCTTGTAGAACTACGGCAACTTGCTTGCGCAAACTGTCCATAGTAAAAGATTTGATATCAGTGCCGTCAATGGAAATGCTTCCTTTGTCGAGTTCGTAAAAATTGTTAAGTAGGTTGATAATAGTCGATTTTCCAGCTCCTGATGAACCAACTATGGCGACGGTTTCTCCCGCTTTTATTTTTAAATCAATACCCTTTAATACTTCCACTCCCGGAATATAACTAAAGTGAACATCGTTAAATTCGATAGTACCTTGGAATTGACCTGCAACTAAATCGCCCGTTTTTTCCACTTCATCTTCAATTTCCAAAACCTCAAAAACGCGTTCTGCAGCGATGATTCCCATTTGCATTACATTGAATTTATCTGCAATTTGACGCAAAGGGTTGAATAACATATTGATCAACATGGTATACGCAAAAAGATCTCCAAAGGTAGTTAAGTGACCACCATTAGCTATTGTCATACCTCCATACCAAATAATAAAGCCCAGTGTTAAGGACGATACGATATCGGCTATAGGAAAGAAAATAGAGTTGTATAGGATGTTTTTAAGCCATGCGTTATTGTGTTTGTCGTTGATTTCTTTGAATTTTTGGTATTCCACTTCTTCTCTGGTAAAGAGCTGTACGATTTTCATACCGGTTAAACGCTCTTGAATAAAAGTATTTAAGTTGGAAATTTGAGTACGTACTTCTTGAAAGGCCCCTTTCATTTTTAGTTGAAAAACACGAGTAGCGTATAATAAAATGGGCATGCCGATAATTACAATACAACTCAACTGCCAATTCATATAAAACATAATCCCCAAAACGACCACCATCTTTAATAAGTCGCTGACAATCATAAACAAACCTTGACTGAAAATACTGGCTATAGATTCAATATCAGATACAGCACGCGTAACCAGTTTACCTACGGGTTCATGGTCGAAATACCGCATTTTAAAAGAGGTGATTTTGCGAAACAATTGTTCTCGAATATCTTTTACAATGTCTTGACCAAGCCAGTTGGCCCAATACACAAAATAAAATTGAGAAACCACCTCCAAAATAAGAACAATACCCATTAAACCTACATAAATCAACAAACCTTGACCGTCGTGTTTCTGTACATAATCATCCACGGTTTGTTTAAGCATATAAGGGCGTAAGGCTGCAAATATCGATAGGGATATCGCCCAAACGATAACCCAATTAAAACGACTTTTATAGGGTTTGGAATAAGCTAATATTTTTTGGAGAGATATGGATTTAATGGCTTTCATTCAAAATAAGGGTATGATACTCGGGTTAAAAATAATCCTTTTGCCGGAACTGAAAATCCGGCTTGACCACGGTCTTTGCTCTCGATTATGGTACGTAGGTGGTCTATGGGCACCTTGCCCAGTCCAATTTGTATTAAGGTACCCACTATGGCGCGAACCATATTTCTCAAAAAGCGGTTGGCTGTAATCGTAAAAACCAAACTGTTATTGTTAAGCTCCCATAAGGCTTGACTTATAGTGCAGTTGAAGGTGAAAACGTCGGTATTGCTTTTGGAAAAACATTCAAAATCCTCATATTCGAACAAAATCTGAGCAGCTTGATTCATCTTTTCAACATCTAAAGAACGAAAATGGTACCAGCTTAAATCTTTTTTAAAAGCGTCTTTAAATAAATGTATATGATATTCATAGGTTCTGCTTGTGGCATCAAAACGGGCATGTGCTTCAGTTGCTACGACATGAATTCCATAGACAACAATATCTTCGGGCAAAAACGAATTGAGTTTGGCTATGAGCAGCTTCTCGTCAATAGGGGCTTCATAATCAAAATGAGCGTACATTTGTCTTGCATGTACTCCCGCGTCAGTTCTCCCAGCTCCGACCAATTCCAAAGGCGTTTTTAGTAAAATACTTAGCGCCTTAGTAAGGGTTTCCTGAACAGTTACAGTGTTGGGCTGAGATTGCCATCCGTGATAGTTGGTGCCTTGATAAGCAAATTCTATAAAGTATCTCAAAATTAAAGGTGAAAATTTATTTGAAGTACAAATATAATCTAATTTAGTCATTTGCTGTTTTTAGTAAAAATAAATTTAACGTATTTACTTTAAAGTTAAAGGAGTTTTTAGGGCATTGCCTCCGGCCCAGGCCTTTTGCTATATCTTTTTATAACGCAAAGCGTCATAAAAAGGATGCCGCGTCAGTCCTTAATGCGAGCGTGCTAAGGTTAATGAACACAATTAAAAAAACGAACTTTGCAGGTGTAGATAAAGGAAAATTTAGTATATTATTTAATTACCTTTGCTTTTGGAACCTAATATATAGATAGATGCGTTTTATAATTTTTTGCTTATTATTGATTTCGAATTGGGGATATAGTCAGCATTTTGATCAATTTTTTATAGACAAAACCCTTAGAGTTGATGCGGTTTTTGCTGGAAATTCAGAAAGACAAAGCATAGTGATAGACGAGTTGAATGAGTTGCCAAGTTGGGCTGGACGCAAACAGCACTTAAGTAAAAATCATTTGGGTGGTAATGGTGTTATATCTATGTACGACATCAAAACGGACCAACTAATTTACACGCAAAGCTTTAGCACACTATATCAAGAATGGTTATCAACACCGGAAGCACAGTTGAAATCCAAAAATTTTGAAAATGTTTTCTTACTGCCGTTTCCCAAGTCGGAAGTGCGTTTGGAAATTGCTTTAATTGATAGTTCAGGGAATTATCCGGTATTGCTAAAACAACGAGTTGATCCGACGGATGTTTTAATTCATAAAAAGGGCTATCGGTATATAACGCCTCATACCTTGCTACATCGGGCTAAAACAGCTACCAACAGCATCAATATAGTTATAGTAGCTGAAGGATTTCAAGACAACCAAATGGATAAATTTAAACAATATGCCCAAACAACAATCGACGAGATTTTTGCGCATCAACCGTTTGGACAATTTCAAGATCGATTTAATATCTATGCCGTAGAAAGTGTGTCGAGTGATAACGGAGTTAGCGTTCCGCGTTTAAACGAATGGAAAAACACGGCGGTCGAATCCAACTTTGATACTTTTTATTCAGAGCGGTATTTGACGACTGCTCGTGTAAAAAAACTGCACGACCTGCTGGCTGGAATACCCTATGAACATATCATTATTTTGGCAAATACCGATGTATATGGCGGGGGCGGTATCTACAATGCTTATACCTTAACCACTACGGGACATGCAAATTTTAAACCCATCGTAGTTCATGAATTTGGACATAGTTTTGCGGGACTTTCCGACGAGTATTTTTATGAAAGTGATGTGCTTAGTGATATGCAGTCTATTGCCTTAGAGCCTTGGGAGCAGAATATTACAACTTTAAAAAATTTTGATTCCAAGTGGAAAGACATGTTAAGTCCAAAAACACCGATTCCGACAACTAGTAAAGATGTTGATAAATATCCGTTGGGTGTTTATGAGGGTTTGGCAGGAAAAAAAATATATAAAGCCGCTTTGGACTGTAGAATGAAAACAAATACGGCCAAAGAGTTTTGTCCGGTATGTCAAAGGGCAATCAGCCGTTTGATACAGTTTTATACCGATTAGAATTAAAGGGGAGCAAGTAAAAACTCGATGTTGAATTAATTAAAAAGCAGTTTGGTGAAAAAGATATTATTGTTGTCCGACACCCATAGTTTTATAGACGATACCATATTAAAATATGTGGATCAAGCCGATGAAGTGTGGCATGCGGGCGATATCGGAGCGATTAGCGTAACCGACGAAATAAAGAAACGCAAACCATTACGCGCGGTATTTGGTAATATTGATGGTATTGAGGCACGAGGAGAATTTCCGGAAGACAATCGTTTTGTTTGCGAGGGCATGCGGGTTTGGATAACTCATATTGGCGGTTATCCGGGTAAATATAATGCTAGAGTTAAGAATGAATTGCTTGCAGATCCACCTCAGATATTTATCTGCGGGCATTCTCATATTTTAAAAGTACAGTATGATAAGGCTTTGGGGGTTTTACATTTAAATCCGGGTGCGGCTGGAATTTCTGGATTTCATCAGGTGAGAACCATGTTGCGCTTTGAAATTAATCAGGGCAAAATTCAAAACTTAGAGATAGTAGAATTTCCCAAGCATAAAAAAACCGAACCCTAGGGTTCGGTTTTCCGCGCACTAATAAACTAAGATGAAAGGTTTATCTTAATCGATCTACAGATTTTACGAGATCTTCATCCTTCTTGATGGCTTTGTTGGCCAAGACCAACAACACGATAGAAACAATCGGGAGGAACATTCCAATACCTTTCTCAGAAACCGCTTCCGCAGTTTCTCCAGATATCATTAGAGAACGATACACAAATAATCCTAGTAATATAACGTTTGATATGAGGTTCAATCGGTTTAACACAAATTGATTTTGTCTTTTTTTATAGGCTAAAATACTGATAACACTTAAGCTGGTCGATAAACCGAATAAAATAGTATAGTATGAGTTTTCCATAAAATAGTAGGGAATATCACCAGTTGTTTTCCATAGTGGAAACACAAATGGTAGCACCCCAGAGAAAACCAAAGCTAAAAATAAATATACAGTTTGAATTCTTTGAATCATGATCTATTCTTTGAAAAGACAAAAATAACGTTTCTTTTTTTTAAATTCCTATTGTTTTTTAAAATTAATTCGTAATATTGCAAGACATAGCCGTAAGTGCTTCATATTATGGCTATTTCAAAACTTGTAACATACTCCAAAAAATACAACACAACAATTCCATTAAATTTAAACAATAAACATTTCTATGTTTGACATTTCTGTATTAAAAGAAATGAAGCTTCTCGAGCTTCAAGAAATCGCAAAAAATGCAAAGATTAGTAAATACCGATATTTAAAAAAAGATGAGCTCGTTTATCAGATTTTAGATTATCAAGCTGCTAATCCAGAGTCTGTTAAAGTCTCAAATACAACTACGGAAGATGCTCCCATAGCCAGTACAGCTGAAAAGCCGAAAAGAAAAAGAGTGATTTCCGAAGAAAAAAACGAAGTTTTAGTAACTGCTAAAATCGAGAAAGACGAAACAGTAAACGAAGCTACAACGGTAGAGGTACCAAATACTAAAAAAGATAATCCGGAACGTATAGAACCGATTAGACGAGTACAGGAACGCCCTCGAACGGATAACAGAAAAATTATACCAGCAGTAATAGAAGCAGAGGAAAAGCCAACCGAAGGTTCTAAAGAAGAAACTGCACCAAGAAAAGAATTTGTTGCCAAACAAAGAGTTAAAAAGGAAATACGTCCTGCAAATACTTCAGAGGTTAGAGAACAAGATACAACTAAAGTTGCTCAACCGAATACAGCAAAAAAAAACCATACGAATCCCAATTCCAATCAAAATGGGAATTCCAATCAAAATAACAATGCTAACCAAAATGGCAATTCTAATCAGAATAATAACAATTCTAATCAGAATTCAAACCATAATAACAACCCCAATCAAAACAATAATCCAAACGCTTCGGGTAAAAATAAAAAACCGCAATTCAGAGAGCCGGATTATGAATTTGATGGAATTATAGAAAGTGAAGGAGTTTTAGAAATGATGCCTGATGGTTATGGTTTTTTAAGATCTTCCGATTACAATTACTTGTCTTCACCTGATGATATTTATTTGTCACAATCACAAATCAGACTTTTTGGTTTAAAAACAGGTGATACCGTAAAAGGAGTGGTTCGCCCTCCAAAAGAGGGAGAGAAGTTCTTTCCTTTAGTTAAGGTTTCGAAAATTAACGGCCACGACCCACAAGTGGTTCGGGATCGCGTTTCTTTCGAGCATTTAACGCCTTTGTTTCCAGACGAAAAATTTAAATTAGACGAAAAGAGAAGTACGGTTTCTACACGTATCATGGATATGTTTGCTCCAATTGGAAAAGGACAACGTGGTATGATCGTTGCACAGCCTAAAACGGGTAAAACCATGCTTCTTAAAGATATTGCCAATGCTATAGCGGCAAATCATCCTGAAGTTTATTTGATTGTTTTATTGATCGATGAAAGACCGGAAGAGGTAACGGATATGCAGCGTAGTGTCAATGCAGAAGTAATTGCTTCTACCTTTGATGAACCAGCAGAAAGACACGTTAAAGTAGCAAATATAGTATTGGAAAAAGCCAAGAGATTGGTAGAGTGTGGTCATGATGTGGTTATCTTATTAGATTCGATTACACGTTTGGCCAGAGCTTACAATACAGTGCAGCCGGCATCTGGAAAAGTATTGAGTGGAGGGGTTGATGCCAATGCATTACAAAAACCAAAACGATTTTTCGGAGCAGCTAGAAATATTGAAAATGGCGGGTCGTTGAGTATCATCGCTACCGCACTTACAGATACAGGATCAAAAATGGACGAGGTTATCTTTGAAGAATTCAAAGGTACTGGAAATATGGAATTGCAGTTGGATCGTAAAATTGCCAACAAACGTATATTCCCTGCTATTGATTTAACGTCGTCAAGTACGCGACGCGACGATTTATTGTTAGACAAACCGATGTTGCAAAAAATGTGGGCTATCAGAAACTATTTGGCAGATATGAATTCTGTTGAAGCGATGAACTCGATTAACGACAACATTAAGAAGACCAACAATAACGATGAGTTTTTAAAATCGATGAACGATTAGATTTGATTTTTAAATAGTGTATTGTCCTGAAAAATTGATATTAGGATTAAAATTGGTACTTTCCATAAAGTATAAGTCAAAAAGATTAGGGTTAGATTTTTTAATTAAAGTCTAACCCTTTTTTTATAAATAATTGGAGACTAATCTAAAGTAACCCCAGCTTCGAACAGGTTAAAGCTACTTCTTTAGTACTTCTCTTGCGGCCAAACATACTGTTTTCATAAAGACTCATCGATAGGAATGATATTATATTTTTACGCTTCACTGCTTTCTTTTTATTTAATTGGGAGGGTAATAATTGTTGGATTTAAATATTAAGTAAGTGCAAAATTTTTAGTATATTAGTAGAGAGAAGTTTTGATTAATAATTTAAAACCAAAAGTCATGAAGAAAACATTTTTTTTAACATTCGTAATGATGTTTATAGGGCTAAGCGTTTCTGCTCAAGATATAGCTTTGACTAAAGAGCAATTGCCTAAGGGGATTCAGACCTTTATCAGCAAAAATTTTAGCGATAAAGTATTTCGTTCTGCAAAACTCGATAAAGAGCTTTTAAATCAAAAATATGAAGTAAAGTTTGAAGACGGTACGGAGGTTGATTTTGACAAAAACTCTAGAATGATTCAAGCAGAGTGTAAAACCGGTTTGCCGAGTTCGATTGTTTCTAAAGAAATACAAGATTATGTCACTAAAAATTATGGTATTAATTATATCGTAGAGTGGGAGTTAAAAACAGGAAATAGACAAGAAATTAAATTGGATAATAAAATAGAAATGATTTTTAACGATAAAGGACAATTTTTGAGATTGGATTAATTCGTTGTTAAAACAAAAAAAACCGAGCTAGCTCGGTTTTTTTTGTTTTTTAAAATAGCGTATGTTATTTAATAATAACCTTTTTCGTAGCCTGTCCTTCATTGGTTTGTACTTTTATAAAGTAAAAGCCTTTTGGCAAGTTGTCAACGGCATAAGTGTCGTTGCTTTCCGATTTCGGATGGTTTAAGGTTTGTATGGTTTGACCGCTAATCGTAGTTACATAAATTACATCAATTGCAGTTGACGATTGTATATATACTTTGTTGTTGGCACTTGGATTTGGATAAACGCTAAATTCAATGCTTTGGTTGTTGCTCGTAGAAAGTGAACCCCAGCGGTCTTGTGCTGCTGGTCCGCCCCATATTTTAGTTGCCAATGCTGGATTGTCAATAAATGGATTTCGGTTTCCTTGAGCGTATGAATTGCTGCTTTTTCCTAGATAGTTATTACGTTGAATTTCAACCTCAGAAACGGGGTCTTCCGCATTCCATTTTAAAAACAAATCAATCATACCATCTGGAGTACTATTAGCATTACCAATACCAACGTTATTAGGTAAACAACGGGTATTGTAACGTAAATACATATACATCATCATACGGGCAATGTCGCCTTTCCATTCGTCTCCAGGATACCATCCTGAGCCTGCTTTACCTGATTTCCCAGAGCCTTCTGCGAATTTAAGGTTTCCACGAGTGGAATTCCACTTTACATCAGAAGCTCTTAAGTGATGCGCATCTGCGCCAGGACCTGAAGTGTTTAGATTTGGAGTACCCAAAGACTTGGCATAGGTATGCTCTCTATTCCAATCCTCGTTGCCACCACCATTTTTATTCTTACTTCTTACACGACTGTTTGTACCACTAGTCACACCGGGCCAGCCGTAAACAAGTAATACGTTGTCGTTGTTAGTAGGGTCAAGGTCGCAAATTTTAATAGCATCCCAAACTTGATTGTAACTTAAGTCACGAGTATGTGTGTTGGTTATTTTGGTAATCAACTGGTTTTTTAAAGCAATTCCAGTTAATGAAAAATCAACACCGTTGTAATAAGACGCTTGATCTGCAGGTTGAGCTACAGCTATAAAAGAGCTGAATAATCCACCGATAAAGAGTAAAATAGTTTTATTCATTAGGCAAAATATTTGAGTTTTGTTTGTTTTAAAAAAAAGTCGTTATAGTTTTCGTTCCATTAAAGCCATATAAAAACCGTCAAAACCAGATTCTGAGGCTAAAATACGTCTGTCTTCGACCAATTTAAATTGTGAACCTATCTCTGTTTGTAAAAAATAAGCAATTTGTTCTTGATTCTCCGAAGGTAGTATAGAGCAAGTAGCATAAACCAACTTTCCTCCCGGTTTAACAATTTTAGAATAATCTTCTAATACTTGTCTTTGTACCAGTTTGATATTGTCGATAAATTCCGGTTGCAATTTCCATTTACTATCTGGATTTCGCTTTAAAACACCCAATCCACTACAAGGTGCATCTATCAAAACACGGTCTGCTTTCTCATGTAATTTTTTAATTACCTTGGTGGTGTCGATAATGCGATACTCAATATTAAATGCGGCATTTCTCTTTGCGCGAATCTTTAATTGTTTTTGTTTGCTCTCGTAGATATCCATAGCGATAATCTGCCCTTTATTTTCCATTAAGGAAGCCATATGCAAGGTTTTTCCACCAGCTCCAGCGCAAGTATCAACTACGCGCATACCCGGTTGAATATCTAGAAAACGAGCTACTAATTGAGAAGAGGCATCTTGTACTTCGAAAAAACCATCTTTAAAAGCATCTGTTAAAAACACATTAGCGCGTTCTTTTAAAATCAAAGCATCAGGATAGTTGTCGTCTAAAATCGTATCAATATCCAAATCCATTAAAATGGCACGTAATTTCTCACGTGTTGTCTTAAGTGTATTTACACGTAAAATAACTTGTGCTTGTTTGTTTTGTGCAGCCAATTCTTGAGTCCAAGTTTCTTCGCCCAATTCTTTTAATCCCAATTCGTCCATCCAATCTGGAATAGACTCTCTGTATTTACGTATCTTAATTAATTCGTCAAAACGACCTTTTATTTTTCTAACTGGGGTTTTTTCAAAGTATTTCCAATCCGGTAACTTATAGCCTCTTAGTACTGCCCATACGGCAAATATTTTCCAAACTTCATCGCGGTTATATGGTTCTTTTACTTCTGCTATTTCTGCATAAAGTCGTTTCCAACGAACCATTTCATATATTGTTTCGGCAACGAATTTACGGTCGGTACTTCCCCATCTCTTGTCCTTTTTTAATGCTCTCGAAACAACTTTGTCGGCATATTCTCCATCGTTGTAGATAGATAAAATAGAATCAATAACGGTAAATGTTAAATTTCTGTGTAGTCTCATTATAAATATAAAATCAGCCTACAAAGATAGTTCTTTTCAGGCTGATTTTTAAAAACAAAGGTTATTATTGTGTTATGATAAATAATAAATATATAGCTATATCTTATTTTTTGTCGCGATATTGTTTAAGAAGTTTGCGATTAAAGTCGTCTTCTGCTTTTTTAAGTTGAATGATTTTTTTGGCACTCAACACCTTTTGTACGTCTTCTAAAAAGTTTGTACGCAGCGAAAAATATTCTGTTTCGTAATTTATCAATTTCCTCAAAGCTTCGGATGCTTCTTTTTCTTGTAACTTTTCGATGGTTTCCATATCGGTGTTTTTGATATATCGCGCCGTAGGATTGTTTCTAAGAGCATGCATTTTTTCGGAGTAAGTCGTATATAATGGCCAAAATTTTTCTGCCTCCTTGGCAGTTAAGTTTAGTTCCGACGACAAATGAGTGATTTTTAATGCATGGATTTGGTCGTGGTTACCACGCTCTTGGGCAAATGCAATTTGAGTACAAAAATACAAAATGCAAAAAGTGAGCATTTGTTTCATAAAAAACAGTTTTTATTCGTTCAAATAATATTCTATATCCGTACTGCTAAGTAGGTATTCGTCGATCTTTAAGGCATCTATCTTTAAAGATTTTTCCAAAGCCTTTAAATCCTCTTGCGTAAAGTCTTTTTCGATATCAGTCGGAAGAGAGGCAGCTGTGTAATTTAAATAATTTTCAATATCTGCGGTACTCAACGAATTGTCGGTGTTGCTTTGATTCCAGAAATTTACAGCTAGGAAAAGCACAATCGTAGCAGCAACCCCTAAATAGGTAAAACGCGATATAAAACGCGATCGTTTAACAGCTGCTGTTTTTTGAGTCTCCCATTTCGAAAACAATTGCTCGTCAAAATGCTCAAAATATTGTTCAGGAATCTTAAAGTGATTTTCCGAATCGGTTAGCTTATTGGAATTTGGTTGTTTCATTGTTTTTTCAATCTTATAGGTTAGACTAAATTTTAGGCTAAAGGTTTAATGCTCCTTTAAAAATACTTCAATTTTTTTTACCGCATGGTGATAAGATGCTTTTAAGGCCCCGACGGTAGTCTCTAAAATCTCAGACATCTTCTGATATTCCATGTTTTCAAAATATTTCATTTTAAATACCAATTGTTGTTTTTCCGGAAGCGTCAGTACAGCCTTTTGAAGTAGTATTTGGACTTCATCGCCGCTATATAAATGGTCTTCTTGAAGTTGATTTACTTGAAGATGTGATAGTTCGTCAAAGGAAACTTGCTGTTTTTTTGCTTTTTGTTTTAAAAACGTAAGGGCTTCATTCGTAGCAATACGATACATCCAAGAGTAAAGTTTGCTATCTCCTTTAAATTTATCAATATTTTGAAAAATCTTAATAAACGCGTTTTGTAAAACGTCGTCTGTATCGTCGTGATTTAGCAGCAGCGTACGCAGATGGAGGTAAAGCGGTTTTTTATACCGAGTGACCAATTCCCTAAAAGCCTGTGCTTGAGTGTTAGTTTGGGTTAATCGAATTATAAATTGAGCTTCTTCTTCCAAAGGATTTTTTTATAAGTGGGAAAGTTAATCATTTTGAACCAATTGGAAAAAAGACAAACTCATTTGTTTAAATAGGAGGGCTAGTAGGTTCCTTATACTGACGAAAGTTAATGGCGATGAAGTTAAAGAGGACAAAGAAAATAGTGGGAAAGGTGTTTTTTGATTTCGCATAGTTTTGATAAACGCTTACCTTTGTAAAAAAAACAATGATTAAGACCATTATTTTTGATATGGACGGCGTAATTGTCGATACAGAGCCTGTGCATAAATACGCGTATTACAGACATTTTGACGAATTGGGAATCGTTGTTTCTCCGGAATTATTTGCTTCGTTTACGGGAAATTCTACTCGAAACGTATATCAGAAGTTAAGTGCGCAATTTGGATTGACTCAAGATGTCGAGGATTTGATTCTAAGAAAGCGTTTTATCTTTAACGATGCTTTTGATACCAAAGAAGACTTAGAACTAATTGGAGGCGTAAAGGCTTTGATTATGGATTTACATAAAAATGATGTCCAATTAATTTTAGCTTCATCTGCTTCTAAGGGAACCATTCAACGTGTTTTTAAACGCTTTGAGTTGTTTCCGTATTTTACAGATATTGTCAGTGGTGAAGATTTTCCAAAATCCAAACCCGATCCAGCTATTTTTTTACATGCAGCTTCCTTGTCCAAAGCGGCAAAAGAACACTGTGCTATTATTGAAGACAGTACCAGTGGGGTTCGTGCTGCTTGTGCTGCCGATATCTTTTGTATTGCATACCACAGTGAAAATTCAAAGTTGCAAGACTTAACCGGAGCCCGATATTTTATAAAAGATTTTAATGATGTAGATACTGCTTTGCTAAAACAAATCAAGCTCGATTAATATATTCCTTTTAAAAAGATAGGGCTACTTAAAAAGCAGCCCTATCTTTTATATATAACCATTGCGTTCGATTTATAGCTTGTGCATATTGCTGGCTAGCGTCTCGATAAATTTTCCAATAGGTCCTTTTACCATCATCGCCATCATCGGATTAAATTCGCCTTCAAAATGCAATTGAACTGCAGCATTTTCAGCATCGATAGGTTCAATATCTCCGATTAGGGTAAACGGTAATTTGTCACTTGCAGCTCCTAAAACTATTTTCGTAGGTGCTATCAGTTCTTTCTTTCTCAATTTGATTTCAGGCATACCCTTTAAACCAAAGATAAAAGTATCGGCATCGACAACTTCAAACTTCGCTATAGAATCGGGCATCAGCTGTTTAAAATTTTTGACATCACTTAAGGCTTCAAAAATATATTCTGCGGACTTTGATACCGTAACTTTAGGACTTTCTAATTTCATATTGTAGCAATTTTATGTTTAGTAACGGATAAAAATCCAGTACCCCTTTATCTATAAAGTCAATACTAAAAATCTATCTTTATTTTTAATTGGTTAGTTAGGACTCCATATAGAAGGGTTTTTACGCCATTCCTTTAGTGTCTCCAAATCCGATTCCGAAATATAGTTTTTTTCTACCGCACTTTCTAATAAACTAGCATAATTACTTAATGTCATCAATTCGACACCTGCTTCATTAAAGTTTTGGTCTGCAATTTCAAAACCGTAAGTAAAAATGGCTGCCATACCCAATACATGGGCACCGTTAGCTTTTAATGCTTCTACAGCTTGTAGGCTGCTTTTACCTGTACTGATTAAGTCTTCAATGACCAATACCGATTTCCCAGCGTCCAATTGTCCTTCAATCTGGTTTTGTCGGCCGTGTTTTTTAGCTTCGGGTCTCACATATACAAAAGGCAATTCGAGTGCTTCAGCAACCAATAAACCAATACCTATTGCTCCAGTTGCTACACCGGCAATAACATCTGGTCTGCCGTATTTAGCTTCAATGTTCTGAGCAAATTCATTTTTTAAAAATTTTCTGATATCTGGATATGAGAGGGTTATGCGGTTGTCACAATAAATAGGCGACTTCCATCCCGATGCCCAAGTAAAAGGATTTTTAGGATCTAATTTAATTGCGTTTATTTGTAAAAGCAATTCGGCCGTTTTTTGTGCTGTTTCTCTATTAAAAATCATAGTACAAATGTATAAAGTTTTTGTAAACGACAAACCTCTATTTCTAACAAATGAAATTGTAAAAGAAACCGATTTTCAATTGTTCTTGTTAGATAGTGTCGATATCGACAAAATTATCATTAAATATTTTCAAAATAAAATTCAAAAGGCTTTTCTTTATCATCCCAATGAAAAAGAAATTCTTAAAAAGATTAAAGAGAAGATTCCCGTGCAAAAAGCAGGAGGTGGATTGGTTTACAATTCAAAAGGTGAAATACTTTTTATTTTGCGTAATGGAAAATGGGATTTGCCTAAAGGGGGTGTCGAAAAAAATGAAGAAATCGAAAACACGGCTATTCGAGAAGTCGAAGAGGAAACCGGTGTAACCGGTTTAGTAATTACGCAAAAACTCCAAAAAACGTATCACGTTTTCAAGAGAAATGGGAAGTATAAGCTTAAAATAACGCATTGGTTTGAAATGAAAACCGATTTTGAAGGAATGGCAGTGGGACAGATCGAAGAGGGGATTGAGCAAGTGGCTTGGCTAAATAAAGAACAAATTAAGGAAGCGATGTCCAATTCGTACGAAAACATCAAACTCCTGATTGAAGAATCACATGTTTTATAAAATAATATGCAAAAAGGTCGGTAGTAAACACTACCGACCTTTTTTTTATCTTTTGACAAATACGGGTTTGGGAACCAGTCTTTGGTAATCGCCTTTGTTTCGGATAACATCTCTAACGATACTTGAACTAATAAAGGAGGTGCTTGCAGCCGTTAATAAAAAGACGGTCTCAATCTTAGTTAAAAAACGATTGGTATGTGCGATGGCTTTTTCAAATTCGAAATCTGCGGGATTTCGCAATCCTCTTAAAATAAATTGAGCGTCGTTTTCTATACAAAAATCCGTGGTTAAACCATGGTATGTACGAACCTTGATTTTGGGTTGATCTTTAAAGGTTTCTTCTATAAAACGCTTTCTTTCATCGAGTGAAAACATGTATTTTTTTTCTGCATTGACTCCAATAGCTACAATGATTTCATCAAACAGCGGTACTGCTCTGCATATAATATCAAAATGACCATTAGTAATTGGGTCAAAAGAACCTGGGAAAACAGCTCTTCTCATAATTAAGATTTTTCAAGGGCCAAAACAATGGCGTTATCAAATAATTCGGCCAGTGTAATGTCAGCGGCGCGAGCTTGTTGTGGTAAAATACTCTCATTAGTCATTCCAGGAATGGTATTCATCTCTAATAAAAACGGTTCGTCTCTCACCAATATAAATTCACTACGTGAGAAGCCTTCCATTTTTAGAATAATATAAATCTTTTTTGCGATTTCTGCTATTTTTTTAGCCACTTCGTCCGAAATACGTGCCGGAGTAATTTCTTGCGATTTACCCAAATATTTGGCTTCGTAGTCAAAAAAGTCGTTTTCCGAAACAATTTCTGTAATCGGCAATACTTTAATTTCACCGCGATAATTGATTACGCCAACAGAAACCTCGGTTCCTTCTAAAAAGCTTTCAATAATAATTTCATTATCTTCTAAATAGGCTTTGTCTATTGCTGTTAGAAGTTCTTCTGTGGTTTTTGCCTTGGAAATACCAAAACTAGAACCTGATTTATTGGGTTTTACAAAACAAGGTAAACCAACTTTTTGAATAATGGCTTCGGTGTCGATATAATCTCCTTGATTAAGGTAATATGAAATGGCTGTTTTAATTCCGTATGGTTTTAAAACAGACAGCATGTCGCGTTTGTTCATCGTCAAGGCAGCTTGGTAAAAACCACAAGAGGTATGAGGCATGTGAATCAGCTCTAGATACGCTTGTATCAAGCCATCTTCTCCTGGACTGCCGTGAATAGCATTGAAAACCACGTCAAAAACGATTTTTTGACCGAGGTAATTTACTGAAAAATCATTCTTGTCTATGGGAAATTCCCGATTGTCTTCTGTAACAAATACCCATTTGTCTTTTAATAGGTGAATGCGGTAAGGAACGTATTTAGAACGATCCAGTGATTGGTATACCACATTTCCACTGAGGAGTGATATTTTATATTCGCTGGAATACCCACCCATAATAATAGCTACATGCTTCATATCTAATGATTTTGTCAATTGGAAAAACCCTTTTTTTGGAGGGCAATCAATTAAACAAATTTATAATAAAACATAGAAACAAAAAATCTTTTCTATTTTATATCTTTGTCAAAATTATTTTTTTATGAGTATTAAAAAATTTGTAACAACAAAAGCTTTTTTTATCAATATTGCTTTGGCCGTAATCATCATCGTGGTGATTAGTTTTGCTTCCCTAAGATGGATGAAAAGCTCTACCAATCACGGTCAGAAAATTGCAGTTCCCGAACTGAGAAAAATGAAAGTAGATGCTGCTATCCGCATTTTGGAAGAAGCGAATTTAAAGTTAGTTATTTTAGATACTTTAGATTACGATACGAGTGTACCGCCTTTATCTATAGTGGAGCAAGATCCCATAGCTGGAGCAGGAGTAAAAGAGAACAGAAAGATTTATGTTAAGATAAATGCTGCGGGATATTCTAAAATTACCCTACCGGATTTAAATCAATTGACTTTTAGACAAGCATTGGCTACTGTGGAAGCGATGGGATTGGAATTAGGAACTACTTCCTACCAAACTTATATCGGTAGAGATGTGGTGTTGCAAATAAGACAAAACGGACAAGCATTAAAAGCGGGCGACAAGGTTTTGAAAGCTTCTAAAATCGACTTTGTATTGGGTGACGGTAGAGCCGGTTTACCTGCAGAAGCATTAGATGTTGCACCAGAAATTGAAAATAATACAGCAGAATAAATGCAAGAAAATATCGAATTCTCAGATGAATTAGAAGGAGACTTATACGAACATTATAAATTTGAAGCTTCTAAAGGACAAGCGCCTTTACGAGTAGATAAGTTTTTAATGAACTTAGTCGAAAATGCTACCCGTAATAAAATTCAACAAGCAGCGACTAATGGAAATATTTTTGTAAACGACATTCCCGTCAAATCCAACCATAAAGTCAAAGCTTTGGATGTGGTTCGCGTTTTGATGGAACAACCGCCTTTTGAGAATAAAATTCTACCAGAAAACATACCCTTAGATATCGTTTATGAAGACGATACCCTTTTGGTAATCAATAAAAAACCGGGCTTGGTAGTGCATCCAGGACATGGAAACTATACGGGTACCTTGGTCAATGCTTTGGCTTTTCATTTTGAAAACCTGCCTTTAAATAGCAGTGAGCGTCCAGGATTGGTACATCGAATTGACAAGGACACCAGCGGTTTGTTGGTCATTGCAAAAACGGAATGGGCCATGAGTGAATTGCAAAGACAGTTTGCCGAAAAAACGACAGAAAGAGAATATGTAGCCTTGGTTTGGGGCAATGTGGCTGAGGAAGAAGGAACTGTTGAAACATATATTGGACGACACGTCAAAAACCGAATGCAAATGGCTGCATATGATGACGAAATTAACGGTAAATATGCTGTAACGCATTATAAGGTTTTGGAACGTCTGGGCTATGTTACCTTGGTGAGCTGTCGATTGGAAACCGGACGTACGCACCAAATACGCGTGCACATGAAACATATCGGACATACCTTGTTTAACGACGAACGTTATGGTGGACACCTAATTTTAAAGGGAACTACCTTTACCAAATACAAACAATTTGTAGAAAATTGTTTCCAAGTGTTACCGCGTCAAGCTTTACATGCTCAAACCTTAGGTTTTGAACATCCGATAACCAAAGAGTTTATGCGTTTTAGTTCGGATATTCCTGCCGATATGATGCAGTGTATTGAGAAGTGGAGGAACTATTCATCAGCTAATCAACCCGAAGTGGAATAAGCCATGCGAAATTTTATCAGTATTGACTTAGCTACAGATAACGATTTTAAAAACAAACTACTTCAGTGGGCACAGCAGTTCCGCGAAGTAGTTTTTTTAGATAGTAACAACAGTAACGAGCCTTATTCGGATTTTGATTACTTACTTGCAGTCGATGCTTTTACGTCCATACAAACCGATCAACACCGCGCTTTTCTCGATTTAGAGGAGTACTACTCCCAAACCAAAGATTGGATTTTTGGTTATTTGACCTACGACTTAAAAAATGATGTAGAAAAATTGAAATCTGAAAATACCGACGAATTAGCCTTTCCAGATTTGTTCTTTTTTCAACCTCAGAAAATTTTTAAAATAAAGGGAAACGTTTTAGAATTGTATTATTTAAACAATTGTGATGACGAATGGGAGCGCGACTTAAAAGAAATCGAGCAGCTAATTCTTTTTGACGAAATTCCGACTACGACCGTAAACATTGAACAGCGTATATCTGAAGAGGAATACCTGCTTAAAGTGAGCGATATGCTAAAGCATATACAGTCTGGTGATATATATGAAGCCAATTTCTGCATGGAGTTTTTTGCCCAAAATGCCCTAATTAATCCCTTGCAATTGTACCGTCAATTAGACGGTATTTCAACACCTCCTTTTGCCGTTTTTTTTAAAAACAACAAGCATTATGCTTTGGGTGCCTCTCCAGAACGTTATCTTAAAAAAGTAGGTACAAAAATAATTTCACAGCCCATTAAGGGTACGGCTAAGCGTTTTGCGGATACCGTGGCTGATCAAAACGCCCGAATAGCATTGCAAAGCAATCTCAAAGAACGAGCGGAAAATATTATGATTGTTGACTTGGTACGGAACGACTTGTCTAAAACCGCTACGAAAGGATCGGTTAAAGTGGAAGAGTTGTGTGAAATTTACACCTATAAACAAGTGCATCAAATGATTTCTACAGTGGTTTCTGAGGTATCGGTAAACACTTCTCCTGTTGCGGTAATTCAATCGACCTACCCCATGGGCAGTATGACAGGAGCTCCAAAAATTTCCGCAATGAAAATAATCGAAGCACTCGAAGAGAGTAAGCGCGGACTGTATAGTGGAGCTATTGGATATTTTACACCTACGGGTGATTTTGATTTTAATGTTGTGATTCGAACCATTTTGTATAATGAAGCGAAACGCTATGTTTCCTTTTCCGTAGGGAGCGCGATAACTGCCTTGGCAGAACCTCAAGCCGAGTATGAAGAATGTCTTTTAAAAGCAAGAGCCATGAGAACCGTTTTACAGCCGGAAAGGGCTGACAAATAATGCGGTTTGTAGTTGATTAAGTATATATGCTCTAACTTTTATTGCTTTAAATAAGCATGTTTAAGCATCTTAGATTACTGCTGTTTTTTAAATGGGATAGCCATAAAAGAAAAAATACGCTAAGGAGACGGGCTCACTATGGGTTATAATTACAAAATTTTATAAAATCTTTAATTTTTTTGGCACAAAAGGGGTTTCAAAAAACAAATAAAATATGTTACTTTGGTAACTTTAATTTTTAAAATGTTAGCAAAACTCAAAACTCATATTCAAAATCGGTTCCCAGAATTACAACAAGCCAAGCTCTTGCTGGCGGTAAGCGGTGGAATTGATAGTATAGTGATGCTTCATTTGTTTGCGGAATTAAAGTTAAACATTTCTGTGGCTCATTGTAATTTTCAGTTGCGTCAAAGTGAAAGTGATAAAGACATGGAATTTGTTAAATCTCTTTGTCTACGCTTGGGAATTCCTTTTTTTGGCATTCGTTTTGATACAGAGCAGTATTCTAGAGAAAAGGGACAGTCTATTCAAATTTCCGCTAGAATTTTACGTTACGAATGGTTTGATAAACTCTTAGACGAAAATAAATTGGATTATGTGTTGACTGCACATCATTTAGATGATGCTGTCGAAACTTTTTTAATTAATTTTTCGAGGGGAACTGGTTTAGAAGGTTTGATCGGTATTCCCGAGCAAAATCAAAGAATCATCCGTCCGATGTTGATTTTTTCTCGTGATGAAATAAATGCGCAAGCGCAGGCAATGGAATGGAGTTGGCGCGAAGATCGTACTAATGCTGAAACCAAATACCTACGCAATAAGATTAGAAAAGAGGTTGTGCCCATTTTTAAAAAGAGCAATCCCGGTTTTTTAAATTCTTTTGCCAATTCTTTGGTCTATTTAAACGAGGCCAACAGCATGTTGAAAGATGCGTCAAAACAATATTATCAAGAAGTGGTTAAAGAATTAGGTGAAAAGCATTTTATTTCGATAATTGCGCTCAAACGACGAAATAATTATTTGGCTTATTTGCATTATTGGCTGCAACCATATGGCTTTAAAGCTTGGAGTGATATTGACACATTAGTAGAAGGGGCTACGGGAAAGCTGATTTATTCAGATTCTCATGTCTTACTTAAAAATAGAGCGGAATTAATACTGGCACCAAAGTCTGCATTAGAAACAGATAATGAAGTTTATTACCTCCAGGAAAACGAAACTATAAAACAACCAATAACTATAAAAAATGAACAACAAAATGAACGAACCATACTAATAGATAAAAAAATTATTTACGTAGATAAAGATCAATTGAAGTTTCCGTTGTCACTGAGAAGATGGCGTGAAGGAGATTGTTTTTACCCTTTGGGTATGCGTGGAGCTAAAAAACTAAGTAAGTTCTTTAAAGATGAAAAATACTCACAAATCGATAAAGGCGAAACTTGGATTTTGTGTTCCGAAAACCAAATTGTATGGATTGTTGGCAATCGAATGGATGATCGATTTAAAGTAAAAAGTACAACTAAAAACATTTTAAAAATACAACTAATACCATGAAAAAATTAGCTTATTTGCTGCTCTTTTTGGTTTCTATAGTTTCGGTACAGGCACAAATTGTCAATCCGGCTAAATGGAAATCTAAAATTGAAAAGCTTTCAGATACAGAATATATAATTACGCTTGACGGAACGGTCGAAGGGGATTGGCATATGTATTCTCAATTTACCGCAGAAGGTGGTCCTTTACCTGCAGAATTGTTGTTTAACAATGAGAAAGGAAATTATGTTATTGCCGAAAAGGCAAAAGAAAGCACTACAAAAACGGTATATAACGACGTTTTTGAAGTAGATGAAACCTATTTTGACGGTCCAGTTCAACTGGTACAAAAAGTAAAATTGACTAATAGCGATTTAAAAACGATTCAGTTGGAATTGTCCTATCAAGTTTGTTTGGATGTCTGTATTAGTCAGAGTAATTTCTTTGAATTTGACGTAAAAAATTTAACGTCCAAAGAAGTTTTAAACTTTGAAGACTCATCCGATACCGTTGCTAAAACAACAGAAAAAGCGGTTACAATTACACCGGTTAAGGAAGAGCAGAAAGGATTGTTTAAAATCTTTTTTATCGCGTTTTTATCTGGATTTGCAGCTTTGTTAACTCCTTGTGTATTCCCGATGATTCCAATGACGGTGAGCTTCTTTACCAAACAAAGTAAAACCCGCGCTAAGGGAATCAGAAATGCCATTTTTTACGGATTGTCTATCATTCTAATTTACGTAGTGTTAGGTACTATAGTCACGGCTGTTTTTGGAGCGGATTCGCTTAATGCCTTATCAACCAACGTTTGGTTTAATATCATATTTTTCGTTTTATTGGTGGTTTTTGCAACCTCCTTTTTAGGCGCATTTGAAATCATGTTGCCCAATTCCTGGGCAAATAAAGTCGATTCTCAGGCCGATCGTGGTGGGTTTATTGGCATTTTGTTTATGGCGTTAGCTTTGGCGATAGTCTCTTTCTCCTGTACAGGACCGATTGTTGGAACCCTATTGGTAGAAGCGGCATCTAAAGGAGGAATTGCTCCGATAGTGGGTATGTTAGGATTCTCCACAGCATTGGCTTTGCCGTTTATGTTGTTTGCCATGTTCCCGGGTTGGTTAAATTCGATGCCTAAATCAGGTGGATGGTTAAATACGATTAAAGTATCATTAGGATTTTTAGAATTGGCCTTAGCGTTTAAATTCTTGTCTAATGCCGATTTGGTATTGCAAGCTCATTGGTTAGAAAGAGAGGTTTTCTTAGCTATTTGGATTGCTATTTTTGGTGCTTGGGCTTTATATTTGTTAGGGAAAATCAAATTACCACATGATAGTCCAATGGATCATATCTCCGTAGGTCGTTTAGCGATGGCTTTACTGGTAGGTACTTTTACCATTTACTTAATTCCTGGATTATGGGGTGCTCCATTAAAAATTATTTCTGGATTTCCACCTCCGATGACCTATAGTGAAAGTCCGTATGGAGTAGGTAATTCCAAAGGCGGTGCTGCTGCGACTGATGTAGAATTGCCCGATGGAGCCAAATTGGGAGCTCATGATTTGGTGGCTTTCACCGATTATCAAAAGGGAATAGACTATGCTAAATCGGTTAATAAACCCGTTTTGTTGGATTTCACCGGATTTGCTTGTGTGAATTGTCGTAAAATGGAAGATTATGTATGGTCGGATCCAGAGGTATTAAGCATACTGAAAAAGGATTTCGTACTGATATCACTATATGTTGACGACAAAAAACCTCTACCCGAGGCAGAACAGTATATCTCTCCAGAAACTGGACGAAAAATCAAATCCATCGGAAACAAATGGAGTGATTTCCAAATCACGCATTACAAAGCCAATGCGCAACCCTATTATGTTGTTTTAGACGCGGATGAAAAACCGTTGAACAGTCCTATTGGTTATACTCCTGATGTAGAAACCTATAAGAATTGGTTGTTAGAAGGAAGTAGTAAATAAACGTTATATATAATAAATGTAAACATGAAAAATAAGATAGCCTTAGTAGCTTTGATTTTGACTTCCTATTTGGGAACGGCTCAAGTTCAAGTACCTCAGATGAGTACAAAAGCAAAAATCGAACAAGTGGTTGGATTAACCGATATCAGTATTGAATATACAAGACCCAATATGCGTGGTCGTTCGGTATTCGGTGATTTAGTTCCCTACGGTAGAATGTGGAGAACTGGGGCTAACGTAAATACCATAGTTACTTTTAGTGATGATGTTGTGATTGATGGAAAAACGCTTAAAAAGGGAAAATATGCACTTTATACTTTGCCGAAAGCAGAGTCGTGGGATGTGTTTTTCTATGCAAATACCAACAATTGGGGATTACCTGAAACTTGGGACGACTCTAAGGTCGCTCTTAAAACAACGGTTAAACCTATTCCTCTGAATAGAAATATCGAAACTTTTACTTTAGCGTTTAGCAATGTAAATATTGATGGAGCCGATTTGGAAATCTCTTGGGAGAAAACCATGGTTGCCGTGCATATCGAAGTACCGTCAGAAAAATTGGCATTAGCCAGTATAGACCAAGTCTTAGCAGGGCCTAAGGCAACAGATTATTTTGCTTCGGCACAATATTACTTCTCGATTAATAAAGACATGAATAAGGCTTTAAATTGGATCAATCAAGCGATTGAAATGAGTGGAGCCCAAGTGCCTTACTACTTTTTGCGATTAAAATCGCAAATCCAAGCTAAATTAGGCGATAAAAAGGGGGCTATTGAAACAGCGAAAAAATCCTTAGAGTTAGCACAAACGGCAAACAATGCCGATTATATTAAAATGAATAAAGACTCCATTTTAGAATGGTCTAAATAGATTACAGGGCTGTCGTAAAGACAGCCTTTTTTCATCTTAGTAAACCGTATATTCATTTTCCATTTTCTTATTAATAGTTTATATTTGCATCTTAACAACACATCCCTATTTTATGTTAACAGAACTGAATGCTATTTCGCCTATTGATGGTCGATATAGAAATAAAACCAATTCTTTAGCTGCTTATTTTTCTGAAGAAGCCTTGATTAAATATAGAGTATTAATTGAAATCGAGTACTTTATAGCTTTGTGTCAGATACCTTTGCCACAATTGAAAGGAATTTCCCCAGACGTATTTCCTGAATTGCGTAAGGTTTATCAAAATTTTACGACAGAAAACGCTTTGGAAATCAAAGAAACAGAGAAGACTACCAATCACGATGTCAAAGCCGTTGAATACTTTGTCAAAGCCGCTTTTGATCAGTTGGGTTTACAAGCTTATAAAGAGTTTATTCATTTCGGATTAACTTCTCAAGATATAAATAATACCGCTATCCCGCTTTCAACGAAAGAGGCTTTTCAAGAGGTTTATATGCCTGTTTTTATAAAATTAGTCAATAAATTGAAGGCGCTGAGTTTGGAGTGGAAAGATATACCGATGTTGGCTCGTACACATGGACAGCCGGCTTCTCCTACGAGATTAGGTAAGGAAATACACGTTTTTGTTGTGCGCCTGGAAGAACAACTCCGCTTGTTAAACAACATTCCTTTTGCTGCAAAATTCGGGGGTGCTACTGGTAACTTTAATGCCCATCATGTAGCCTATCCAAATCTAGACTGGAGACAGTTTGGAAATGATTTTGTCGAAGCAAATTTGGGGTTAAAACATTCGTTTCCTACCACTCAAATCGAGCATTATGATCATTTTGCCGCATTCTTTGATGCGCTAAAACGAATCAATACCATTATTTTGGATTTGGATAGAGATGTCTGGACTTATGTATCCATGGAGTATTTTAAACAAAAGATTAAAGCAGGGGAGATTGGGTCTTCCGCTATGCCACATAAAGTGAATCCGATTGATTTTGAAAATTCAGAAGGTAATTTGGGAATTGCCAATGCTATTTTTGAACATTTATCGGCCAAATTACCCGTTTCACGTTTGCAAAGAGATTTGACCGATAGTACGGTTTTGCGTAATATTGGGGTGCCTTTTGGACATACACTTATCGCATTTGAAGCTACCTTAAAAGGACTGGATAAATTGCTTTTAAACGCAGATAAATTTGCTTTAGACTTGGAAAATAATTGGGCAGTTGTTGCAGAAGCTATTCAAACGATATTGAGAAGAGAGGCTTATCCAAATCCTTATGAAGCGCTAAAGGATTTAACTAGAACCAATGCCGTAATAAATAAAGAGTCCATGCATCAATTTATAGATGGATTAGCAGTTTCAACAGAAATAAAAGCCGAACTGAAACAAATAACACCAAGTAATTATTTGGGAATAACAGTTTAAGCCGATAGGTTAAAAGCCGGAATGTTTTAAAAAAATATTGGGCATCTTATAAGATGCCCAATAAATTGAATTAATAGTAAATAACCGTCATTACTCCGCAATAATCTCCCCTTTCATTAAGGCGTAATGTGCAGGAAACGTACACATAAATGGATATGTTCCCGCTTCGGTAATTTTAAATTCAATAGTTGTAGATTCCCCGCCACCTATCGTTTTGGTGTGAGCAATTATGCTGTTTTTTTCTGATTCTGGTATATAGTCAGTTTCTTTGGCAACAGCAGCTTTTTCTGCAAATGCCGGAATATCAACACCGGTCTTTAAAACCACAAAATTGTGCCCCATTATTGCTTTATCCATTTTTCCTATGTGTTTTAACGTAAGTATAATGGTTTCACCTACTGGGACTCTAATTTCTGTTTTGTCAAATTTCATAGCGTCATCTCCCGATATAGTTACTTCAAAACCCTCTTTTGGCGCACTTACTTCTGAAGTTGCTGTTGCTGCTGGAGTATCCTTCTTTTTATCCCCGCATGAACTTAATGAGATGCTAAACAAAGCTAGTGTTGAAATTAAAAGTATTTTTTTCATAGGGTTTTTGTTTTTTGATTACGATGTAAAATTAATTGTATTAATGTGGTAAGGACATGATATTTATCAGGTTATGATATTTTTTTCATTTTTTTTCATATTTATATATACTGCTGTATTCTAAATGGCAGCGCCATAATACAAGGTCTTATATCTTTGGTGTAGGCCGACTTGGTTAAGTTTCTCCAACGCGATTTGTCATTTTGATGTGTTCCTTTTTGTCGAAAAGGCGTTTGCTGACTTCAGGATGAAAGGGCTTGTAGTTTTTTTTAAATTTTTTGAAGTGTCGATCGAATCCTAATTGGGTTTTCCGTTAAAAAACGCTTATTAAATTGCCTAAAGATTTGATTTTTGAGTAAATTAGTTTAAATTTATTAGGTAGAAAGGCTGCAGAACCACAAGCTTAAATCACAGATTATAAGATTTTTATTGTGAAGAAAGCGAGTCCGCTATACCGTGATATTCACGAATATTAATTTTTTTAACAAAACTAAAATATGAAAAAACGCGTTTTAATGTTGGCTGGCGATTTTGTAGAAGATTACGAAGTTATGGTTCCTTTTCAGGCCTTACTTTCGGTAGGTATAGAAGTTGACGTGGTTTGCCCTGGCAAAAAGGCTAATGAGGCTATAGCAACGGCAATTCATGATTTTGTAGGTTTTCAAACGTATATGGAATTGCGAGGACATAATTTTATTTTAAACAAAACTTTTTCTGAGGTAAAAATTTCAGATTATGATGGGTTGTATGTATGTGGCGGGAGAGCTCCTGAGTACATTCGTTTAAATCCGGACGTTATAAAGTTTGTGCAGTATTTCTTCGAAAAGAATAAACCAGTAGCGGCAATATGTCATGGGATTCAAATACTAACCGTTGCATCAGTGCTCAAAGGAAGGAAATTAACGGCCTATCCGGCTATTGGGCCAGATATCGTATTAGCGGGTGGGCATTATCAAGAAATCGCTGTAGATGCCGCTTTTACGGATGGCAATTTAACCACATCTCCTGCATGGCCAGGACACCCAGCGATATTGAAGGAATTTTATAAAATGCTGGGAATTGCCATTGTGAAAAATTAAAAGGATTGCTATTGTTGTTACAGACTTGTAAAAGGGGCTGATGAAGTGCAAAACATTTCTTATTTTAGCAAAACTAAATTAATACCATGATTACAGAGAAACAATTTCAAGAAGAGTTAGCTATCATCATAAAAAATGCTCTAAGAGAAGATATTGGAGACGGAGACCACAGTTCGTTGGCTTGTATACCAGCAACAGCTATGGGAAAAGCCAGATTGTTGGTTAAGGAGGAGGGAATTTTAGCTGGGGTAGCATTTGCGAAAATGATTTTTAATTATGTCGATCCGAATTTGGAGGTTAAAGTTTTAATAAATGATGGAACTGCTGTAAAAGTAGGCGATGAAGCATTTTTGGTATCGGGTAAATCCCAATCGATACTCAAAGCGGAGCGCTTGGTTTTAAATTCGATGCAGCGCATGAGTGCCATAGCTACTAAAACAAAAGTTTTTGTAGATTTATTAGAAGGCACGTCAACCAAAATATTGGATACGCGGAAAACGACTCCCGGTATTAGAGCAATCGAAAAGTGGGCCGTTAAAATTGCCGGTGGTGAAAATCATCGTTTTGCGTTGTATGATATGATTATGCTAAAGGATAACCACATCGATTTTGCAGGTGGTATTGCTCAGGCGATTCAAAAAACAAATGCATATTTAAAAACCAATGATAAAGATTTAAAAATAATAGTAGAAGCGAGGTCACTTGATGAGGTACGTCAGATTTTGGAACAAGACGGAGTTTATCGTATTCTATTAGATAATATGGATTATGACACGACCAAAAAAGCGGTAGCTATGATTCAGGGACGTTGTCAGACCGAATCGTCTGGAAACATAGACCAAACGACCGTAAGAGAATATGCCTTATGTGGTGTCGATTTTGTTTCTTCTGGAGCTTTAACTCATTCTGTATACAATATGGATTTGAGTTTAAAAGCAGTTTTATAAGTTTTTTAAAAACAGCAATTCGTGTCGAAAGAAATAGAGGATAAGATAGATAAAATACCGGTAATAAATAAGGTGATGGGTTTTGTGAAAACCATTAAACTACCAAAATTGGAAGGGTATTCACTATACGATTTGTTAGAATTATATATTACGGGTATCGTAAAAGGAGCCTTTTCGTATCGAGCAGGATCGATTGCCTTTAGTTTTTTTATGGCGCTCTTTCCATTTGCCCTTTTTATTCTTAATTTGATTCCGTATATTCCTTTAGATAATTTTCAGGCCGATTTTATGCAATTTATTGCCAGCTCTGTGCCGCCTAATACCTACGAAGCCATATCGTCTATTTTGGATGATATTATGAATAACAGCTATAAATCCTTGTTGTCATCAGGATTTTTATTGTCTATTTTTTTGATGGCAAACGGAGTTTTTGCCATAATAGGCGGATTTGAGTCCTCTTACCATATCACCATCTCACACAGTCTTTTTCGACAGTATTTGCTAGCCCTGGGTTTGTCTATTATGCTGTCTTTTATGTTGATTATCACGGTAGCGGTGTTTGTGGTTTTGGAGGTGATTATGCACAGTATTATGGATATGGAAATTTGGTTGCAATGGGCGAGAAATTTATTTTTGTTATTTGTAATCTTAATGGTCACTTCTACTTTGTATAAATTTGGAGCCAAGGAAATGCAAAAAGTATCCTTTATATCTGTAGGGTCTGTTTTTACAACGGTATTGTATGTGTTTACTTCCTATTTCTTTGGAATATATGTTTTAAGATTTGCACGCTACAATGAATTGTATGGTTCTATTGGCACATTGTTAGTTTTAATGTTTTATATTTGGATAAACTGCATGATTTTGCTGTTGGGCTTTGAATTAAATGCATCTATTAGTAAATTAAAACAAAAAAAATAGTTATATTTGAGTAAGGTCAAGTGTAAAATAAATTTTCAGGTTAGGAGTCCAATGAATACCTATTGATAAGGTTGAGGTTAAAATAACTTTGATTAAAAAATAAAGAAACAACCATAAATACATACATATGAAAAACTCATTTTTAGTGCTGTTGATTTTACTCTGTGGAAGTGTAAGTCTAAATGCGCAAAGCATAGTTGGTAAGTGGAAAACTATCGATGATACTACTGGGAAAGAAAAGTCAATTGTTGAAATTACAGAAATAAGCGGAAAATATTACGGAAAAGTAATCAAGTTAATCAAGCCTACAGTTGAGAATCCGGTCTGTGATAAATGTCCTGGAACAGACAAAGGCAAGCCTATTGTTGGTTTGACGATCATCAAGGGTTTGGTTAAAAAAGGGAGTGAGTATACCGATGGAAGAATTATTGATCCTCAGACGGGTAAAGAATATAAGTGTACCGTTAAACTCAACGGTATTGACAAATTAGATGTTCGTGGATATCTCGGAATATCGTTGTTGGGAAGAACGCAAACATGGGTCAGGTTATAGATGTGCTTCTAAGCATTTAAATGAAAATTTGGAAAACACTTTTGGTAGAGAAGCCTTCTATCAAAAGTGTTTTTTTTTATACAAAGATGTATCTTTGTAAATACAATTTTTAGTTATGATATATTTTGTAGAGGTGGTGGTGCCTTTGGCGGTTTCTGCAACATTTACGTATTCGGTTTCAGAAGCGGAATTCGAATTTGTACGCGCGGGTATGCGCGTGGCGGTTCCGTTTGGAAAAAATAAAGTATATACTGCTTTGGTGTTGGAAAAACACCATCGTGTACCGTTACAGTATCAAGCAAAAGAAATACACGAAATATTAGATACCTATCCAATAGCTACTGAAAAGCAGATTCAACTGTGGAAATGGATATCGGAATATTATATGTGTAGCTTGGGAGAGGTGTATCGTACAGCGATGCCATCACGACTTTTGCTCGAAAGTGAAACCCTGATTCATTTTAATGCACAATCTGATATTGATAGTGCTGTTTTAAGTGATTTAGAATATTTGGTTTTTGAAGCATTACAGTTTCAATCGACACTCAAAATTGAAGAAATAGTATCGATTCTAAATAAAAAAACGGTTTTTCCTGTTATCAATAGCCTTTTGGACAAAGGAGTGATTTACCTACAGGAAGAATTGATTGAAAAATACAAACCCAAACAAACGCGGTATGTGCGACTGGTTTCGGATTACGAATCCGGAGAGCAATTAAATGCGTTGTTGGAATTATTGTCGCGCGCTGCCAAACAACGCGAATTGATTTTGAGTTATTTTCAGCTTAAAGCAGTAGAAAAAAAACCGGTTTCGGTAAAGCAGTTACTCGAATATTCGGGAAGTACGTCTTCTGTAATTAAAGCATTGGTGGACAAGGAGATTCTTGAAGAGTATTTCTTGACAGAAGACCGGGTTATCTTCAAAGATAGTGATGCCGTTAATTTTGAATTGAGCGATGCTCAACAAAAGGCATATCATGAGATTAATGAGCAACTGAATTCTAAAGATGTGGTATTGCTTCACGGGGTAACTGCTTCTGGGAAAACGGAGATTTATATCAAAATGATAGAGTCATTTATCCTTTCGGGAAAACAAGTTTTGTTTTTGCTGCCAGAAATTGCATTGACTACACAATTGGTAACGCGATTAGTGGCGTATTTCGGGAATCAAGTAGCGGTTTTTCATTCAAAATATTCTCATAATGAACGGGTTGAGGTGTGGAATCAGGTATTGTTAGAATCCGCAACTGCGCGGATTGTGATAGGAACGCGATCAGCGCTTTTTTTGCCATTTGAGCAATTGGGATTTGTAGTCATTGATGAAGAACATGAGGCGACCTTTAAACAACAAGATCCTGCTCCGCGATACCACGGTAGAGATGCGGCTATAGTGCTGGCAAAACTTCATGGAGCTAAAGTGTTATTGGGTTCAGCAACACCGAGTTTAGAGAGCTACTACAATGCCGAACAAGGAAAATTTGGACTGGTTACTTTGACAGAGCGTTATGCAAATGTGATTTTACCGGAAATTATTCTAATAGATGTAAAAGAAAAATACAAACGCAAGCTGATGACGGGGCATTTTTCAAACACTCTGTTGGAAGAAATGGCTCAGGCTTTGGCACTGGGCGAACAAGTGATTTTATTTCAAAACCGTAGGGGTTTTTCTCCTGTGGTTGAGTGCATGACCTGTGGAACCGTGCCTCAATGTACAGACTGCGATGTGAGTTTGACTTACCATAAATACAAGAACCAGCTGCGTTGTCATTATTGTGGTTTTAGTATGCAGATGCCTACTTCTTGCATAGCTTGCAATAGTGTGGACTTAAATACTAAAGGCTTTGGTACCGAACAGGTCGAAGAAGAGCTGAAGCAGCTTTTTCCTGAAAAGAAAATTGCCCGAATGGATCAGGATACCACTAGGGGAAAATATGGGTTCGAAAAACTATTAGAAGCCTTTAAAGAAGGGGAAATCAATATTTTAGTTGGGACGCAAATGTTGGCCAAGGGATTGCATTTTGATAATGTTAATTTAGTGGGAGTTATGAATGCCGATAACAGCTTGTTTCATCCCGATTTTCGCGCGCATGAACGCGCTTTTCAAATGTTGATGCAGGTGTCGGGTAGGGCGGGTCGAACCCATAAACAAGGTCGTGTTGTCATTCAAACTTATAATCCATATCACAATATTATTCAACAAGTGACGAATAATGATTATTTAGGTATGTATAAAGAACAGATGTACGAAAGGCATAATTTTAAATATCCACCCTTTTATCGCCTGGTTCGTTTGACATTGAGGCATCGCGAATTCGATAAACTAAAAGAGGCATCTTTTTGGATGTACAATGTATTAAAAACCCAATTGGACATGCCGGTATTAGGACCGGAGGAACCGGCAATTAGCCGAATTCGCAATCAATATATTCGAGTAATATTAATTAAAATTCCGCAGCAAAAACCTTTGATGCCTACAAAAAAACACATTCAACGTATCCTAAAAAGTTTTGAAGCAGTAGGGGGATATCGTGCGGTTAAAGTCACGGCTAATGTGGATTTTTACTAAGGTTTGTCTGGATTAAACTCCAAGCGTAGCCGTTATTGACGGCTGAGTCACTTAGTAAAAATTTTGTATAAATGAGGCTTATTAGGGTTGTTTTCTTGATGTATAATTGTTATTTTTCGTTAAAAAAGCAAAATATTTTACTTAATATATGATTTTAATCATAAATTATGCGTTTTGTCTTTTTTAAATTTGTTTGTTAATTAATATTTTATACTATGAAAAGAATTTATTTTGGTTTCATATTTTTATGTGTTACCCTACTGTCTATCGGTTGTTCAAGTGACGACGGAAATCCCATTGTAGTTCCACCGGTTGAGCCAGAAATGACTCCCCCTTCTGCTGCGGTTTTTAAAGAGTTACAAAAAGAAGCCTTAAACAAAATGACTCAACGAACTAAATTTTCTGCAGAAGACGGACTTGTATTTGTTTCCGAAAAGGGAGTGGAATTACAAATACCTCCAGAGAGTCTTACGACTAAACAAGGCGCCATGGTTGAAGGAGAGGTAGAATTGGAATTTATAGAGTTTTACGACAGAGCTTCTATGGTTTTAGCCAATAAGCCATTGATGGGGAATAACGGCGAGGACGCCTATGTACCCTTAATTACCGGAGGGCAATTTTATATCAATGTTACACAGAATGGTATGGATTTACAAGGGCACTATTTTAATATGGTGGTACCGGCTGAAAATACGGGAACCTTGAATAATGAGATGACGCTGTGGGAAGGTCTTTTTAATGAAGATGGAAACTTGGAATGGAACGAATTTAATCCTGGGCAAGAATTAGGGGGAGTGTTTGCGGATGCTGAGACCAATAGTTACCAAGTTTATCTACGTGATTTTGGATGGACCAATATCGATATATTGGCTTCATTGGAAGGAGAGAAAACACCCATAGTGGTCAAGACTCCGGATGGTTATGATAATAAAAATAGCGCTGTTTATGTAGCTTATAAGGGAGAGCCAGGAGTATTGGCTTACTTAGATGTCTATAGCGTTAGTAGTGGAAGCTTTACCGAACATTATGGTTGGGGACCAATTGGCTTTGAAATGTATATCATTTTTGTATCGGAAAGTAATGGTGGATTGATTTATGCCATACAAGAGGTTAAGTTGGAAAAGAATAAAGTAATTACAATTGCTATGTCGGATTTGAAAAGCGCTACTGAGGCTGAATTATCTGCGATAATCAAAGCATTACCATAAATTTTTTGTTGTATTATAGTTAGTTTATGAAGAGGTGGTTTCCGATAGTAATAGGAGGCTGCCTCTTCTTTTTATTACGGTTGATTGAAAAAGAGTTTGGCAAAGTTTGTATTCTAAATATAAAAGCGTATTTTTGCACCCAATTTTATAACAAATAAAATCTAATATTTATGAATCATTATGAAACTGTTTTCATCTTGAATCCCGTTTTATCTGAAACTCAGGTAAAGGAAACAGTACAGAAATTTGAGGAATTTCTTACTTCTAGAGGAGCACAGATGGTATCAAAAGAGGATTGGGGCTTGAAAAAAATGGCTTACGAAATCCAAAACAAAAAAAGTGGTTTTTACCATTTATTCGAATACACAGTAACTGGAGAGATCTTGATCGCTTTAGAGACTGAATTCCGTCGTGACGAAAGAATCATGCGTTTCCTTACTGTAAGTATGGACAAACATGCAATTTCTTGGGCTGAAAGAAGAAGAGAGAAATTAAAATCTAAAAAAGCTTAATTATTATGTCGACTATTGAGCAATCTGCAAAAGGAAAAAAAGACGGAGATATCAGATATCTAACGCCTTTAAATATAGAAACAAACAAAGCTAAGAAATATTGTCGTTTCAAAAAATCAGGTATTAAATATATCGATTTTAAAGATCCAGATTTCTTATTGAAATTCGTAAACGAACAAGGGAAAATTCTTCCTCGTCGTTTAACAGGAACATCTTTGAAATACCAAAGAAAAGTTTCTGTAGCTGTTAAAAGAGCTCGTCATTTAGCATTAATGCCATATGTGGCTGATTTATTAAAATAAAAAGAGGCGAAAACTATGGAACTTATTTTAAAACAAGACGTACAAAAATTAGGATTTAAAGATGACTTAGTTTCGGTAAAACCGGGATACGGACGTAACTTTTTAATTCCTCAAGGGATTGCTATTTTGGCTACACCTTCTGCAAAGAAAGTATTGGCTGAAAACTTAAAGCAAAGAGCTCATAAAGAAGCTAAAGTAATTGCTGATGCGAATGTTATCGCTGAGGCGCTTAGAGCTTTAGATATTAAGATCACGGTTAAGGCTGGTGGAGAAAAATTATTCGGTTCTGTAACCAATAATGATCTTGCTGAAGTTTTTGCTAAAAACGGTCAAAGTATCGATAAAAAATTCATCACTTCTGGTATCATCAAACGTACTGGTAAATATGAAGCGACTGTTCGTCTTCATCGTGATGTAATCATTGAAATTCCTTACGAAGTTATTGCTGAGCAAGAATAATCAATTGATTTGATATACTAAAGCCTTCTCCAACGAGAAGGCTTTTTTTGTTATAGGTACTTTGAGGTTAGTGTAAGTAATATTCTTCCGCATGCTGATTACTGATTACTAGTTACCAATAAATATTTATTTTTGCCTTAATACATAAAAAGTTCCAACATGGATATCAACAAGCGTTTTGATCGGATATTGGCAATACTGGTTCAATTGCAGTCTAAGAAAGTGGTTACGGCACAGGAATTGGCAGCTCGTTTTGAGGTAAGCCTGCGGACTATTTATAGGGATATTCGTTCGTTAGAATTAGCGGGAATTCCCGTGTACAGCGAAGTTGGTGTGGGGTATTCTTTGGTTGATGGGTTTCGTATGAGACCGGTCCTTTTTACAAAAGAAGAAGCTTTGAGTTTTGGTGTAGCGGAAAAGCTGATGAGCACTTATCTCGATAAAAATCTTAGTGGACAATTCAGTTCGGCTTTATACAAGATGAAAGCCATGTTGCGCACTACCGATAAAGCGGTGGTCTCGACGGTAGAAAGCAAGGTGTTGGTCCGTTCTAAAACAGAACTATTTAATCAAGAGGTGCCGGAGGGTTTGTCTTTGTTGTTTGAAGGGATTTCAGTGCGCCTCTGTCTGTCTATTACTTATCAAAGTGTAGAGGCCTTGATGCCGTCAGTGAGGTTGGTAGAGCCGGTTGGAGTTTTTCACGAAAATGGCTTTTGGTATTTTGTAGCATATTGTCATTTGCGCTTGGATTATAGGCAGTTTCGATTAGATCGGGTACATCAAGTTGATTTAACAGAAAAACCGTTTGAAAGGCAACATAAGTCTTTAGAGTTTTATTTGGAAAAGCAACAACAAGACTTGGCAAGTCTTGTAAAAGTAAGAATTTCTGTAGATCAGGACGTCGTTAAGCATTTGAAGTGGGAGCGAGATTATTTTGGTTTTCACAGTGAGATTGAAAAGGGAGATCAAGTAGAGATGACCTTTATGTGTACAAACTTGAATAATGGATTTGCTCGCTGGTATATGATGTTTGGTGATAAAGCGAAGATTTTGGAACCCGAAAGTCTTAGGGAAACGGTTCGGGCATTTATTAGTGAAAATCTTAAAAATATTGATCAATTAAAATCATAAAAAAATCCAGTCTTAAAACTGGATTTTTTTGTACTTAACGTTCCCAGAAAAAAGGTGGTGTTATGTTCAGTGCTCTCAGATAGACAAAAGCTTGTGCTCTGTGGTGTATCTCATTATCTATAAAATAGAAGATGCTGTTTGTGAGCGAATTGTTGTATTGTCCAAACAGATTGAATTCTAAACGGAAATCCGTTTCGGGAATTAAAGCGTAGAGCGAATTGATTGCGATGGTGTCCTTGTCCCATTGTTGTAAGAGTTCCTCTTTGGTCTTGTAAAGATTGGTGTGTTCTGTAAATACAGAAGGTTCTCTTGATATGATTTCCTTTAAACCAGGTACGCCTATGGCGAGTATCTCGTGAATCATAACTGAGAAAGGGCGCATGTTTCCGATGGTAAATTCAAAAAGGTCTTTTTCTGGAAAAAGTTCAATTGTCCTGCGGGTTGACGCGCGATGTCCTTGCCAATGGATTAACAGCTCTTCTTTTGATAAGATGTTTGTGTTCATAGTATTTGTGTTTTAAATTATTTTTCAAAATTAGGGGGTGTCTATGACAACTGTTTGTCAGTAGTTGATGGACGATTTTGTTTTTTTTAAATAAAAGTTATAGTGGTTTTTTGTATAAAAATAGGGGAAGATTTAGAAAGTGTCGTATTTTTGATTTTTAAAAATATAAATTGAAATTACTTAGACGACATCTTTTTGTAGTACCTGTAAAGATGGTTTGCAAATGAGGTGAGCGGTCTCGGTTAATAAATATATCATTATGAAATACAGTCGTTTGACCAAGGAGCAATTTGAGGAAATGCACCAAGAATTTATTAATTTTTTGGTTTCTCAGCAGATTGATAAAAAGGAATGGGATGAGATTAAGGAGAAAAAACCTCAAGTAGCTGATCAGGAATTGGATGTTTTTTCCGATTTGATTTGGGAGGGCGTATTGACAAAAGCAAAATTTTTGGAGCACTATTCTAAAAATCACATTTTCTTATTTTCTTGCAACGAAACTCGAATCGATACGATAGTAATCAAAAGTCTAAAACAAGATGTTGATTTTTTATCTCAAAAGGGTTTGCAATGGTTAAGCGATGCCATTTTTACCGATGAGGTAGAAGTTAAGTATGGAGCTAAAGATTTTGAAGGTGATCGCAATACAGAGCTCTTCGGGATTATTCAGCAAGGGGCCATCTTGAGTGAAGGAACTTTGTATGGGGAATTTAAGGAAATGTTGAAATTATAATTATAAGGATTATGGATGATGTATTAAAACAAATCAATGCTTTGCGAGAGGAGCTTAACCTCCATAATTATAATTATTATGTATTGGATAAGCCGACAGTTACTGATTTTGATTTTGATCAAAAGCTCAAGCAATTGGAGCAATTGGAACAGCAGCATCCAATGTATTACGACGAAAATTCTCCGACGCAGCGCGTTGGAGGGGCTATAACAAAAAACTTTGAAACGGTTGCTCATCAGTTCAGAATGTACTCTTTGGATAATTCCTATTCCAAAGAAGATTTATTGGAGTGGGAGAAGCGTGTTCAAAAAGGACTGGGTGATGTTGCTGTGACCTATACCTGTGAGCTTAAGTACGATGGGGCCTCTATAAGTATTACTTATGAGAATGGTATCTTAAAACGTGCTGTAACGCGAGGTGATGGTATTCAAGGAGATGATGTAACCAATAATATAAAAACTATTAAGTCGGTTCCTATTCGGTTATCAGGCGATTATCCCGATAAATTTGATATACGTGGAGAAATCGTTTTGCCGTTTAAAGGTTTTGAAAAGATGAATCAGGATTTGATTGAAATCGGAGAAAATCCTTATTCAAATCCTAGAAATACCGCATCGGGTAGTTTAAAATTACAGGATAGTGCCGAAGTGGCGCGCCGACCATTGGAATGCCTTTTGTACACTATTGTTGGAGAGGAGCTGCCATTTACTACCCAATTCGAAGGATTAACGAAAGCCAGAGAATGGGGTTTTAAAGTGCCTCCTAATGCTCAATTGGCTCCAGATATGGAGGCTGTCTTTGAATTTATAGATTATTGGGATAAACACCGTCAAGACTTGCCCTATGAAACCGATGGAGTGGTGGTTAAAGTAAATTCTATTGATCATCAACAGGAATTGGGATATACTTCAAAATCACCGCGTTGGGCTATTGCTTATAAGTTTAAAACGGAGCAAGCCGAAACCATATTAAATACTATTACTTATCAAGTAGGTAGAACAGGAGCCATTACTCCAGTTGCAAATTTACAAGCGGTACAGTTAGCCGGTACAACGGTGCGGAGGGCTTCATTGCACAATGCAGATCAAATTGAAAAATTAGATATACGCGAGCGCGATTCGGTATATGTAGAAAAAGGTGGCGAAATTATACCCAAAATCGTTGGTGTGAATTTTGATTTACGTCCATTGGATTCTGTGCCTACTGTTTATATTACGCATTGTCCAGAGTGTCAAACGGAATTGGTGCGAAAAGAGAGTGAGGTACAACATTATTGTCCTAATTTTTACGGCTGTCCACCCCAAATTATAGGGAGAATTCAACACTATATATCCAGAAAAGCCATGGATATTGAGGGATTGGGTGGAGAAACGGTGGCTTTATTAGTCAATAATCATTTGATAGAAAACTATGCCGATTTATATGAGCTGCGAAAAGAACAGGTGGTACACTTGGAGCGTATGGCGGATAAATCTGCTGAGAATTTAATAAACGGTATCGAGAAATCGAAGCAGGTTCCATTTGAGCGGGTACTATATGCTTTGGGAATCCGTTATGTAGGTGAGACGGTTGCGAAAAAACTGGCAAATCACTACAAAACGATAGAAGCTTTGTCTAGAGCAACACTGATGGATTTGATTTTAGTCGATGAAATTGGAGAGAAAATTGCGCAAAGTGTGGTTGATTTCTTTGAAAATGACATAAACAAAAGTTTGATCGAACGATTAAAGAATTATGGAGTGCAGTTCGAAATGCAGTTTAAGGAAAGCACTGCCATATCCGATCGTTTTTCGGGAATGCTATTTGTGGTTTCTGGGGTTTTTGAAAAATTCTCTAGAGAAGAACTCAAACAGTTAATAGAAGATCACGGAGGTAAAATCGGAAGTTCTATTTCTGCCAAAACCACTTATGTTGTTGCTGGTAACAATATGGGGCCTGCAAAATTAGAGAAGGCAAATAAGTTAAAAATCAATATCTTGTCAGAAGATGATTTTATAAAATTAGTTCAGTAATAAGTGTTTTTCTATATTTAAAAGTAAGGTTGAGTGCTATTTAGTGTCGTAAAAGTACGGTAGTTTTGTAAAAAGTTTAAAAAGCAGTATTTTCTTTTTGGGGTTTCACAATTTAGGTAAGTTTAAATTGGTTAACTTTGTAAAGAACAATCAAGCCTATGTTTTTAAATATATTAAAGTACAAAATCCTTAAAAAATCGGCCGAAGCACAATTGTTAAAAGGACAGAAAATCGATTTGCTTGGAGAAATTAAAGAGGTGGGAGTAATCTTAAATCAAAAAGATTTCCCTAATAGGGAACTAATAATACAGGAATTAAGCAAACATAGAATCAAACCCGAGCAGCTGGTTTTTTTGATTAGTAATGCCGATTTAAAGACTTTAAAAGCCAATGAAATCGCTATAAAAGCAAGTCATTTTGATACAAGGGGACAGCTAAAAGACGAAAAGGTTGAAGGTTTTATTCAAAAAAAATTCGAATTGTTAATTAGTTATTACGACCTTGATGAGCCGTTGTTGTTGTGGTGTACTGCGCATTCAAAAGCAAAGTTTAAAGTGGGGTTTTCGAGTGTAAAAATCAATAATAACCACTTCGTATTGCAATTGGAAACCGGGCAACATAAAAGTTATATAGACGAATTGTTTAGATATATAGAAATTTTAAAAAAATAAGAAAATGCAATCATTTGTGGGTACTGGAGTTGCTTTGGTAACTCCCTTTAAAAGTGATTTTTCCGTTGATGTTGAAGCTTTAGAGCAATTGGTGGAGCATGTTACTAAAGGTGGTGTGGAGTATCTGGTGGTTTTGGGTACTACTGCTGAGTCGGTTACTTTGTCCAAAGCTGAAAAGGAATTGGTAAAGGCGACAATCATTGATGCTAATCAGGGGAGATTACCTTTGGTTTTAGGTGTTGGTGGTAATCATACGGCTGGAGTTATTGAAGAATTGAATGCTGAGAATCTAAAGGGGTTTGCAGCTATACTTTCGGTTTCTCCCTTTTATAATAAACCTACTCAAGAGGGGATTTATCAACACTTTAAAGCAATTGCTTTGAGTTCTCCTTTGCCTATAATCTTATATAATGTTCCGGGAAGAACGGCGAGTAATATGTTGCCGAGTACTGTAATTAGACTGGCTAGTGAATTTCCGAATATCATTGGAATTAAGGAAGCAGCAGGCGATTTGGTTCAGGCGATGCAGTTGATTCAACATAAACCCGCAAACTTTTTAGTGATTTCAGGAGATGATATGATTGCTTTGCCAATGGTTTTAGCAGGCGGATCTGGAGTAATTTCGGTAATTGGTCAAGGATTTGCAACGGAGTTTTCTGAATTGATTCGATTGGGATTGAATCGGAAAGTTGATGAGGCTTATGCGCTTCACTACCAATTGGCAGAAAGTATTGACTTGATTTTTGAACAAGGAAATCCGGCTGGAATAAAAGAAATGTTGCAGGCGATGAAGGTGACAGGGAAAACAGTACGTTTGCCCTTAGTTAATGTTAACGAAGATTTAGCAAATAGGATTGAATCATTTGTTACTAAAAATTATAAATTAGCCAATCTATAAAAATATAAGAATCATGTTATCAGCAGATTTACAAAAAGCATTAAACGTACAAGTGAAAATTGAAGGAGATTCATCTCAGATATATCTGGAAATGGCTTCTTGGGCAGAAATTCAAGGATTTGAAGGAATTGCTACTTTTATGTATGCTCAGTCCGATGAAGAACGTCAACATATGTTGAAGTTGATTAAATATGTCAATCAAAGAGGTGGAGTAGCGGATATTCCTGCAATTTCCAAACCAGAACTGGATCATACTTCTTTTAAGGCGCTTTTTAAACAATTGTTTGACCATGAGGTATATGTGTCACAGAGTATTAACGACTTGGTGCATATATCTTTGACAGAGCGCGACTATGCGACGCATAATTTCTTACAATGGTATGTTTCTGAGCAAATCGAAGAAGAAGCTACAGCACGTACTATTTTAGATAAAATTAATTTAATTGGAGACGATAAAGGCGGACTTTATTTGTTTGATAATGATCTTAAGAACTTTAATCAACAAGTAAAGCTAACGGTATAGTTTGTTTATAAAATCTTGAAAAAATTCAAGAAAAGGTGTCTAATATTGACATCTTTTCTTTTTTACTATAAAAAGGTTTTTTATAATCCAATTAATACTTAAATTTGCATTTGCTTTCATAGAACTGTCTCGGGAAGTTTTTGTTGTAAACCATAGACTATGTGAAATCGTTACTTATAATGGGTTTGTTGTAAACAAGCAGGTTTAAAGAGAAAGCGATAGCATGTGACCTAAATATGAAATAATACCTACATATGAAAAAATATATATGCTTGTCTCTTTTAATGATAGTATTAGTCGGGTGTAGCCCGCTTCAAAAAGCGATGAAATCTGAGGATGTCGCTTATAAAAGAGAAGTAGCACAACAATTATATGATCAAAAAAAGTATAGAAAAGCACTCCGTCTTTATGAACAATTAGAGCGTGTAGGTAGGGGAACGCCAGATGCAGAAATGATGTTTTTTAACTTTGCCAATTCATCGTATTTTGTAAAGGATTATATGTTGGCTAGAGAGCGTTACAAATTATTTGCTGCGGCTTATCCTAAGAGTGCACACCATGAAGAAGCTTTATTGTTAGAAATAAAGTCTACTTTTGCCTTGTCGCCGGTCTATTCTTTAGATCAAGGATTTACACATGCAACCATTACAAAGTTGCAGGAGTTTATCGATACATATCCGGCATCAGAATATGCCATTGAGGCAAACCAAATCATGACCAAGGCGAATCAGAAATTGGAGAAAAAAACTTTTGAAAATGCCAAACAATTAAACACTATTGGTGGTTGGACCAGAGATTATACTGCTGCAATTATTGCTTTGGATAATTTTATTTTTGACTATCCAGGAACCATATATAAAGAAGATGCATTATATTATAAATTTGATTCTGCATATAATTTAGCGATTAACAGTGTGTATTCTAAAATGGAAGACCGTTTAGAAAATGCAAAAACCATGTATGAGGCTTTAATTAGGTTTAAAGAGGATACAAAATATAGAAATCAGGCCGACAGAATGTTGGAACGAGTTAATAACGATTTACAACAATTTTCAAAATAATTTTAGGATGGATTTAAAGAAAACGAATGCTCCAGTAAACACAATTACCTACAACAAAAACAAGATTGAGGAGCCTACAGGGAATGTTTATGAAGCGATAACTATTATTGCAAAAAGAGCGAATCAAATCAACGCAGACATCAAAAAAGAGTTGTTAGATAAATTGGATGAGTTTGCAACGTATAACGATAGTTTGGATGAAGTTTTTGAAAATAAAGAGCAAATCGAAGTATCTAAGTTTTACGAAAAATTGCCTAAACCACATGCTCTTGCAGTGGAAGAATGGTTAAATGGAGATATTACTTATAAAGAAGTTGTGAAATAATATATACTACAACATGTCAGTTTTAAGCGGAAAGAAAATAGTACTGGGTATATCTGGTGGAATTGCCGCATATAAGACGGCAAGTTTAGTGAGACTATTGATAAAAGCAGGTGCCGAGGTTCAAGTAATCATGACACCTGCTTCTCATCAATTTGTTACTTCGTTTACATTGTCAACCCTATCAAAAAAACCGGTTTATACCGATTTTTTTAATTCAAATCAGGCTACTTCAACGTGGAATAACCATGTCGAAATAGCGCTTTGGGCTGATTTAATACTCATTGCTCCTGCTACGGCCAATACCATTTCAAAAATGGTTAATGGAGCGTGTGATAACTTATTACAGGCGATTTATCTGTCGGCAAAGTGTCCGGTTTATTTCGCTCCTGCTATGGACTTGGATATGTATATCCATCCTTCTACGCAAAATAATTTAAAGGTTTTAGAATCTTATAAAAACCTGATGATTCCCGCTGAGAAAGGGGAATTGGCAAGCGGTCTTTTTGGTGAAGGCAGAATGGCTGAACCCGAAAATATTTTAGCTTTTTTATCAAAATCCTTATCGCAAACGCTATCTCTTAGCGGAAAAAAAATACTAATTACTGCCGGACCTACATACGAAGCGATTGATCCGGTGCGTTTTATAGGTAATCATTCGTCTGGAAAAATGGGTTTTGATATTGCTATAGCAGCTGCTGAGCAAGGTGCTCAAGTGACTTTAGTGACAGGGCCAACGCAACAACATATTCAGCATCCCTTGGTTAGCGTTATTTCAGTTTTATCGGCACAAGAAATGTATGATGAATGCCATAAGTATTTTGACGATACCGATGTGTTTATCGGCGCTGCCGCCGTAGCCGATTACCGACCTAAAAAGGTAGCTGTACAAAAAATAAAAAAATCTGCAGACGATTTTGTTATTGAACTCGAAAAAAATCCCGATATTTTAGCTTCTTTAGGAGCCGTTAAAAAACAACAGTTTTTAATTGGTTTTGCTTTAGAAACTGAAAACGAAATAGAAAATGCCCAACAAAAAATACGTAGGAAAAACCTGGATTTAATTGTACTAAATTCACTAAATGACGCGGGTGCCGGTTTTGGTTTACCTACTAATAAAGTGACATTTATCGATAAAAACTTTCATGTTGAACCTATGGATTTAAAATCCAAAGAAGCAGTTGCGGTAGATATTATCAATAAAATAAAGGATCACTATGCGTAAAATATTTTTGTCATTTGTTGTGCTGTTGTATTCTACTGTTGTTTTGGCACAAGAATTCAATGCTACCGTGACTGTCAATCACAGTCAGATTGGAAACAGTAATATGCAAGTGTTTAAAACGCTAGAAACTTCTTTAAAAGATTATATCAATACCAACCGTTGGACTTCTAAAAATTTTGGCTCCAATGAAAAAATAGATTGTACGTTTTTTTTTAACGTTACCGCTTATGAAAACAATGTGATATCGGGTAGTTTGCAAGTGCAATCGTCTCGGATTATTTATAATTCGACTTATACATCTCCCTTGTTAAACTTTAACGATAAAGATATTAGTTTTCCCTACACCCAATTTGAAAACTTAAATTACAACCCCAATAATTTCGATTCTAATCTAATGGGCTTGGTGGGCTACTATATCAATATTATTTTGGGATTGGATGCCGATTCTTTTTCAAAAAATGGCGGAACTGCTTATTATCAAAACGCGTCGAGTATAGTGTCTATGGCACAACAAAGTGGCTATAAAGGCTGGGCTCAAGGCGATGGTAACAATAATAGGTATTTCTTGGTAAACGACATTATGTCGTCAGCAAATGATGCCTTTAGAGAGTCGCTGTATATATATCACCTTCAGGGATTAGATAAAATGGCAGATGATACTAAAAAGGGAAAAGAAGCAGTGATGACTGCTATCGATACCCTTTCCAAATTATATGCCGTAAGACCAAATGCTTTTTTATTGCGTATTTTCTTTGATGCAAAAGCAGACGAAATTGTTTCTATTTTATCTGGTGGACCAAATGTAAATAAGCAAAAGACCGTCGAAACTTTAAATAAAATTTCTCCTTTGAATTCTTTCAAATGGAATAATTTATAATTGCTTAAAACAACCATTCATGCTGAGCGTATTATCCATTAAAAACTTTGCTTTAATCGAGCGTTTGGAAATTGATTTCTCGAATCATTTTACCATTATTACGGGTGAAACGGGAGCAGGGAAGTCTATTTTACTGGGTGCTTTAGGTTTGATTTTGGGAAAAAGAGCCGATTTGAGTTCGCTCAAAGCCAAAGACGAAAAATGTGTTATTGAAGCCCATTTTCAAATTGGAGCTTACAACTTAAAACCCCTATTTGAGAACTTAGATATCGATTACGAAGAAACGACTATTGTGCGTAGAGAAATTCTTCCTTCGGGTAAATCTAGAGCCTTTGTCAACGACAGTCCAGTGAATTTATCTGCTCTACAAGATCTGGGAGTGGCACTTATAGATATTCATTCTCAACATCAAACTCAAGAATTGTCTGACGAAATTTATCAGATTCAAATCTTGGACGCCGTAGCAAATAATAGCTCCATACTTTCAGAATATCAACGCGCTTTAAGCATTTTTAAAAAAGGGCAGACCCAATTAAAAAGTTTACAAACCGAACAAGCCGATTGGATTAAAGAACGCGATTACCATACTTTTATGTCTGAAGAGTTGTTTCAAGCACAACTCAAAGCGGGCGAGCAAGAAGTTTTGGAATCCGATTATGAAAAATTAAATAATATTGAATTCGTAAAAGAAGCTTTATCCAAGTCTTGGAGTTTGCTTAACGAAGATCAAATTGGGGTTAATACAGCACTTAAGGAAGTACGTACTGCGCTACAACGGATTGCGGGTTTTTCAAGTGATTTCAAGGAATTGTTTGAGCGCATCCACAGTGTAGAAATCGAACTTAATGATGTGACCAATGAAATGGAATTACAAACGGAAGCATTGGTTCACAATCCAGAACAATTGCGTGCTATTGATGAAAAGTTGCAATTGATTTATGCCTTACAAAAAAAGCATCAGGTTCAAAGTATAGCGGAGTTGTTGGTTATTGAAAGTGAATTAAATGAAAAACTTTTCTCTGGTAGTGATTTAGATACGAGAATTGATAAACTCTTAAAGGATTTAAAAAGTCAAGAAGATGCATTAAAAGACTTAGGAGCGCAGTTAACCCAAAAACGGAAAGAGGCCGTTCCTGTTTTGCAGGAAAAACTTTTAGAATTGCTGCGTTTGTTAGGTATGCCTAACGCTGCTTTTCAATTTGAGATTAAGCCAAATAAATCGTTTTTAAACAACGGTATGGATGATTTACAATTGTTGTTTTCAGCCAATAAAGGGATCGATTTTGGATTGTTGAAAAAAGTTGCTTCGGGTGGAGAATTGTCGCGAATTATGCTGGCTATAAAGGCGATATTGACGCAGTATTCTCATTTGCCTACGATTATATTTGATGAAATTGACACCGGTGTTTCTGGAGAAATTGCAGATAAAATGGGTGTCATCATGCAACGGATGAGTCAGAAAATGCAAGTGCTTTCGATTACGCATTTACCTCAAATCGCAGCCAAAGGAGATCATCACTATAAGGTTTTTAAAACCACTGTAGACGATTCAACCACCTCGCAATTGGTGTTGTTAAATGATGAAGAACGCATTGTTGAAATTGCTCAGATGCTTTCGGGAAAAGATATATCCGAATCGGCACTTGTACACGCGAAAGAATTACTGAACAAATAGGGAAGTTATGGAGGGAATCAATCATTATGAAAATGAGTTTATAAAAGCAGATCGTTTAATTTCAGATGGGGATGCGGCTATGGGTAAAGAAATCATAGAGGGTATTTTATCGGAGATACCTGATTTCGGACGGGCTCATAATCATTTGGGATGGATTTTTTATTATAAACTCTATGATTATGCTCGAGCGGAATACCACTACCAATTGGCGATGAAGTTTGAACCAACTTATGGAGCTGCATATTTGAATTACACTTATTTATTGGTTGATTTAAAGCGGTTAGACGAAGCCAAAAAACATATAGACTTTGCTATTAATACAGTAGGAAACCCCGACTTAGGTTCGTATTACTGCGAATTGGGACGATTATATGAAATAGGCTTAGATTTTATAAGCGCATATAAATATTATCGAAAAGCGCAATACCATTCGTATTCAAACTCGTTTATCGAGACACTGAAATTAAATGGAGAAAGGGTAAAAGATAAAATGAGTATATTTGAAAAACTTAAATTAAAATTTATTTAAAAGATATAGTTTATGTATAATTTGTTAAAAGGGAAAAGGGGAATTATTTTTGGCGCACTTGACGAAAATTCAATCGCTTGGAAAACGGCAGAACGCGTACACGAAGAGGGAGGGACATTTGTACTTACCAATGCACCTATTGCAATGAGAATGGGTACTTTAGATCAATTGGCTAAAAAAACCGGTTCTCAAATAATTCCTGCTGACGCTACATCTATGGAAGATTTAGAACAGTTGGTCGATCAGGCAGTAGCTATTTTAGGAGGTAAAATAGATTTTGTACTGCATTCTATCGGTATGTCTGTGAACGTTCGTAAAAGCATCCCTTATACGGAGAATAAATATGATTTTACCCAAAAAGGTTGGGATGTTTCTGCTGTTTCTTTCCACAAGGTAATGCAAGTTTTGTATAAAAAAGATGCTATGACCGAATGGGGAAGTATTATTGCATTGACTTATATGGCATCGCAACGCGTTTTTCCTGATTATAATGATATGGCGGATAACAAAGCATATTTGGAATCTATTGCTCGTAGTTTTGGATACTTTTTTGGGAAAGATAAAAAAGTTCGTGTTAACACGATTTCTCAGTCTCCAACGGCTACTACAGCTGGGCAAGGCGTTAAAGGTTTTTCAGGATTTATTTCTTACGCAGACAAAATGTCTCCTTTAGGGAATGCTTCTGCTTTGGATTGCGCTAATTATGTAGTTACCATGTTTTCGGATTTAACTAGGAAAGTGACCTTACAGAATTTATTTCACGACGGAGGATTCTCAAATATGGGAGTTAGTCAAGAAGTGATGGAAGCCTTTGAAAGAGGTTCGGACGATTCTAAAGTATAGTTTAAAATAATAGTTTAAAAATGGGACTTTCTTTTCAGATTGTCCCATTTTTTTTGCGGTATTGTAATTAGGGATGTTGGGCTATCAGGTGTTGATGTGAAATTTTACAATTACAGACCACTAATTACTGATGCAGCTTATTTAAGCAATTGTTTCCGCTTCATTAGGTCCTTCTATATAATTTGGAAGGAAACTGTGTTGTACGGGCTCTGTGCTGCTGTAATTGAAATGAAGTAAAGAGCGTAAATGAAATGAAAATACAATTGTTTCATCGGTTTTTTTGTAAAAATAGCTGCTTTCTACAATGTATAGAACCTACTTACAAAAAGGTTAGTTAATGAATAAAATGTGAGTTTATGAAAGTGGAATAGCGGATTTGTCTAAAATTGTAGCAATTAGTCAATATGGTATAATTGGTTGGGAAACCCCAAACCATATACGCGGTAAATAATGGCATACGGAAGTATTTTGAGGAACTATAATGCTATAGCGATATACGTAAATTATAAACGAGTAGTGGTTTAAATAAGAAGACAGCCTCGTAACTCCAAACAGTTATGTTTAGTGTAGTCTCTTAGCATAATAGCTTGTTGTTCTATTGATTCTTAAAGTCTAAACGATTTGTTTTATTACAGATAAATATAAAAAAAAGAGAGGCTGTCCTTTGGAGACAGCCTCGTCAATTAATTTATAATATGTTTTTTAGTGTCGTATTGAGTGAGTCTAAAATAGCCGAGTGGATAGTTTTTTTGATCGGTGATATTTTGAACATTTCCGCGAACTTGCCCTGTGGGAACTTCAAACGGACCACCACCTCCTTCAATAATTCCCAATAAGGTATTCATATAATTGTAATAGGACTTTGATATCCCATAGAGACGAATATTTAGCTCGTCACCAATTTTTATTTCATCACTAAAATAGGAAGTTTCCATTTTTTTACCTTGGGAAAATTTGTCACTAAAAACGCTATACGAATTTTTTTCGCCTTCCAGTTCATAACGTACCAAGTAGTAATTGTCCTCATCGGGGTTATCTTGGAAGTACGAAGTTATCTGATAAAGTTCTTCACTAAATATTTTTGTAATTGTTTGTTCTACTTCGATAATTTCCGGAACTTCTATAAGATTCTCTGTCGCTTCATACACTTCATTTTCATAAACGATTTGCAGTTTATAAGTATCTTCCAGATTGGCTGCGAAATAATCACAGTAGTATTCGCCAGTTTGTCCTTTTTCGGTGAATATAAATACTTTTCCATTGCTGCTTTCAACAGTAACTATGGCTTGATGTACTTTTGGAATTTCTTTGGAATAGTAATCGGTGGTCAACGACAAACGAATCATTTGTTCGCCGTTAAAAGCTCGAATATTAAAATCCAAATTGGCTTCAATAACCAAACGCGGTTCTGCTGTAGGTAAATCGATATCTACCACGGTTTCACAGCTCGTTAGACCTAAGCTAAAGAGCAAACCAAAAAATAGTTTTATATATGTTTTCATCGATTAAAATTTAAAATTATAAGTTACGCTAGGTACCATTCCGAAAATAGACATTTTGACCGCTTCATTTTGCCCTATGATATCGCTTTCTCTAAAGTTTATTGAAGCGGCATTTTTACGGCCATACAAGTTATAGATTCCAAAAACCCATTCTCCTTGCCAACCTTTTTCTTTATCGGGTTTCGATACATAAGTGGCAGAAATATCTAAGTGATGGTAAGCGGGTAAACTGTTTTTGTTGCGTAGGTCGTAACTTGGTATACGTACATCAAGGTATTCGTATTGACCGTTAGGATAGGTAATTGGTCGCCCAGATTGTAAGGCAAAACTCGCGCTAAAAAGCCATTTTTTGTTTAATTCGTAAACAGCCATTATGGATAAATCGTGCATTTTGTCGTAGGAACTTCTATACCATTCTCCGTTGTTGATACCTATTTCTTGTGGAGTTCGCCCAGGAGTTCGTTGTTCCGATTTAGATAAGGTATAGGAAATCCAACCGGTTAATTTTCCCGTGTTTTTTCTAAACATAAGTTCTAAACCATACGAGCGAGATTCTCCCGTTAATATAATTTGTTCGATAGCATCATTGGCGATCAAATCTGCACCATCGATATAATCAACCTTGTTTTTTCCTTTTTTAAAGTAGGTTTCCAGTTCTAAAGAATATTTGTCGTTGTCGAAGTTTCTAAAATATCCCAATGCAACTTGATCGACCATTTCCGGTTTTAAGAAAGCATCACTAGGTGCCCAAATATCCAACGGAGTTGGGGAAGAAGTGTTGGAAATTAAATGCAAATACTGGTTCATACGGTTAAAACTAGCCTTAACAGACTGGTCGTCATTGAATGCATATGAAATGGAGAATCGCGGCTCAAAATTCTGAAAACTCTCGATGGTTTCTCCGGACGAATATTCTCGGGTACCAATTGGGGTTCCCTTCGAATAGATATGAAGTTTTTCATCGTATTCTACGGCTTGATTATTGGCGTAGATATTCATGGATTGAGACCCTAGACGGTAAAACATACTATAGCGCAATCCGTAGTTTACCGCTATTTTTTCTGTTAGTTGTTGTTCCGCTTCTAAATAGACACTGGGCTCAAAAGCGTGTTTCTGTTGTAGTTGACGTTCGTTTATAGGTGAATCGGGTTTTGTAGGTGATATTTTACCCGGATTAAAGTCATAATAAATGGCGTTTACACCGTAGTTTAATTGAAGTTTATCGGATAAATAATGTTTTAAATCGTATTTAAAGTTGTAGTTCTTAATACCGGAATCCCAATCTAAACCGGTGGAGTCCAATTTAAGTCCATAATAATAATCGCTATAAATCAAGGACGTATTGGCAAAAAGTTGGTCGTTAAACAAATGGTTCCATCGAAGATTAACCATGGTGTTTCCAAATTGATTGCTAAGGAAATCACTAAACTTAAAAACATCGCGTCCAAAATATCCAGATAAGTACAAGTTGTTGTTATCGTTGATTTTGTAGTTTAATTTGGTGTTTAAATCATAAAAATAGGCAGTACTGTTGATGTCTGTAAGTTTTAAAAACAAATGGGCATATGAACCTCTACCGGCAATTAGAAAAGACGAACGGTCTTTTACAATAGGGCCTTCGAGCATTAGTCGGCTCGAAATAGATCCTATCCCACCGGTACCATGAAACTCTTTGCTATTTCCATTTTTCTGAAATATATCGAGTACTGATGAGGCTCTACCACCAAATCGCGCAGGTATTCCTCCTTTGTACAGCTTTAAATCTTTTATTGCATCGGAATTAAACACAGAGAAAAAACCAAATAAATGGGAAGAATTGTAAACAGTTGCTTCATCTAATTGAATAAGGTTTTGTCCTGCAGAACCCCCGCGAACATTAAATCCAGAAGCTCCTTCACCAGCATTGGTAACACCAGGTAGCAAAAGAATGGACTTTAAAATGTCGGATTCTCCCATCACTACGGGCATTTTTTTGATTTCGTTAATGGACATTTTATTAACACTCATCTCCGGCTTGCGGATTACAGCTCTTGGATTATTTTGAATAATAACCACTTCGTTGAGTTGTTCGGAGTCGGTATCCAAAGCAATATTGAGTTTTGTATTGCTCAATAATTCAACTTTCTTATATTGAGTCGAAAATCCGACATAGTCAATTTTCAAGGTATAAGTTCCTTTGGGCAACGATATGGAATAAAAACCATATTCATTAGTACTGGTCCCATTATTGATTTCGTCTATATATATCGAAGCACCAATTAATGTTTCATTGTTTTTAGTATCTGAAATAATACCGCTTAGCGTAAATTTTTCTTGAGCATGGGACGAAGTCCATAAGAAAAAGCTAATCAAGAGGCAATACAGGTTTAGTGAACCCGGTCTCACAATTTTTAGAATCATAATTATTTATTAATTAAACACACAAATTTAGCACTTAGAACGAAACTATGGTGGTAATTATTTTGAAGAACTGAAAATTTATACAAAAGGTTTTCGAATAAATTTAATGAATAAACTAAAAATTTAGAATACTTTTATAAAATTAGCTAATAGTTTGTTTTACAAATAATTGAAAAACTTAAAATAAATTAAATATCGATTTCTTTTGCCATTTTAGATAGGTGTAAAAGGGTCTTCCAGTTTCGGGTGCTGGCTTTTACTTGGAGTATATTTTCAAAAAAGTTAGTGGTTAGTTTGGTTTTACCATATCCCGTTAAGCAATATAGATAAATAGCTTGGTTACTAATCAGATATTGGTCGGGTAAGTAGTTTTGAAGGTTGAGTTTGTCTAGATTTTTTTGCTCTGGTGTTGAAGCAAGCAGCGTTACATGAAGCAAGGTCGGATTGGATTCGCTGCTGAAGGGATTGTTTTCTATAATGTTAGCGAGGGTTAAGGTATCCATTACTATTACAGGAACTTCAAATCCGAATTCTCTTTGAATTTGTTGCTCGATTTGTTTCTCAATGAGTTGTTGTGGTTGTTCTTGACATTGAAATACGATATTTCCGCTTTGAATATAGATTTGGATGTTTTTATAACCTAATTCATCATACAATTTGCGTAGTGCAATCATCTTGATTCGTTTATGGCTTCCAACATTGATGCCTCTTAAAATCGAAATATATGTTGTCATAAAACTACTATTTGTTAGCTAAGCTGTAAATGTATCTTATTTTTAGACATGATGAAACAGCCGTAATTATTTGGAAGAAAAATGCGATTATTTTTTATAGAGAAGTATTAGGCTTTTTTATTTTACTTTTGATGTCATGAATACGAAATGGACTTATTCGAATATTTGGTTGAGGAACATGGCTATGTATCTCTTTTTATTTATCATTTTTTTTACTGCGCAGTATTTTGATGCTACGGAGGTGATGACAACTCAAACGATTATTGACGAATTGGTGTTGGTATTGACCCTGATCTACGCCTTTATCTTTTTTCATAATACGGTAATCGTAAAACCGTTTTTGCTAAATAAAAAATACCAGCTATTTTTTTTGTTTTCTTTTTTATGGTGGGCATTCTACATAGCTGTAGCTACTAAAATAAATCTGTATAGAAATGATCACGATACCTTGGCTAATCAAATTGGTAGTGTTATTGTTATTAATTTTGTTGGTACAGGTGTTTATTTTATCCATGTTTGGATTCATCAGAATGTGATTACAACTCAAAAAAAATTATTGAATACAGAAGCCGAATTAGAGGTCTTAAAATTGCAACTCAATCCTCATTTTTTGCTCAATGCGCTAAATAATCTCTACGGTGTGGCCTTGTCTAATCCGCAAGATACCCCAAATCGGATTTTGGAATTGGCAGAGTTGCTTCGATATCAAATCGAGTCTACCAAAAAAGATTATATAAGTATCTTTGAAGAGGTGGATTTTATTAAAAAGTATATCAGTTACCATCAGTTTAAGAGTAATAATTTAACGGTTGTTCAAGAGTATTCAGGTATATTTAGCAGGCATAAAATACCACCATTATTATTTATCTTGTTGGTAGAGAATGCACTAAAATTTTCTGCTCAAACGGAAAAGGCTATGGTTTCTCTTCGTTTAGATTTGGATGGAGGAGATTTGATTTTTTCTATTGAAAATGGATGTTTACCAAATTCAGAAAAGGTTGAGGGTACAAGAATGGGCTTAGAAAATTTAAAAAGACGCTTAGAGGTTACGGCAATTAAGTACAAATTAGACATAGAGTCGACGAACGGAAATTTTAAAGTAGTGTTATATTTATGGCAACTCCCTATAACTGTTTTATAGTAGATGATGAAAAACCGGCACATCAGGTTATTCAGTCACATATTAACCAATGTGATGATTTAGTAGTAGTTGGGCAAGCTTATGGTAGTTCTGAAGCCTTGCAAAAACTTCAAGAGAGCAAAGTAGATATTTTGTTTCTAGATATTAATATGCCGTTGATTACGGGTTTAGAATTGTTGCGGATTTTACCTGAAAAACCCATAACGATTATTACAACAGCTTATTCTGATTTTGCCTTGGAATCCTATCAGTTAGATGTGGTGGATTATCTTTTAAAACCCGTTTCTTTCACCCATTTTATTAAAGCAACTCAAAAGGCAAAAATATTTTGTAAACAGCGGGTTCACCTAAAGCAAGTGAAAACACATATTAGTGTGAGAGAGAATGGTATGGTGGTGGACTTGAGCTTGTCGTCTATATTATTCGTTGAAAGTGCAGGCAATTATGTTAAGATTTTTGTATCGGGGCGGACTCGTGCTTATCTTATATATGGATCTTTATTAAGTATTAAAGAAGATTTGGTCTCTGAATATTTTGTACAAGTACATCGTTCTTTTATTGTCAATAAAAAACACATCGTGAAAAATGAGAAAAACATACTGTATTTAGAAGATAATTACCAGATTCCAATTGGGCGAAAGTATCAAATTTTGATGGATCTTCTATAGCGAGTAAACCAAAATAGGAGATAGCTATTGAAAAAGACAGTCTACGTAATGGGGGATTCTATTTTCTAAAAAATTTTAGGTTCTCATCAGTACAGTCCATTTTTACGCAAAAACATTAAAAAAAGGCCGTCTCGAGTTGTGAGACGGCCTGATTTTTTGAATTTACAATATGGTAATTATGCCATTTGATTGATGATGCTATTTAAGGTTTCACTAGGACGCATTGCATGATTGGTCTTAGATTCGTTGGGTTGGTAATATCCACCTATATCTTGTGGTTTTCCTTGTGCCCCAATCAATTCTGCATTGATTTTAGCTTCATTCTCTGTTAAAGCTGATGCGATAGGAGTAAAGAAGGTTTTGAGTTCTGCATCTTTAGTTTGTTTAGCTAATTCTTGTGCCCAATACATAGCTAAGTAAAAATGTGATCCTCTATTGTCAATTTGGCCTACTTTACGCGCTGGAGATTTGTCATTAGATAAAAACAAACCGGTAGCAACGTCTAGGGTCTCCGCTAAAACGATAGCTTTAGGATTGTTTTGTGTTTGTCCTAAATGCTCTAACGATACAGCCAATGCTAAGAATTCACCTAAGGAATCCCAACGCAAATAACCTTCTTGAATAAATTGTTCAATGTGTTTTGGTGCCGATCCACCAGCTCCGGTTTCAAACAAACCACCACCGTTCATCAAAGGAACTATAGACAACATTTTTGCAGATGTTCCCAATTCTAAAATCGGAAATAAATCGGTTAAATAGTCACGCAATACATTTCCAGTTACCGAAATGGTATCTAAGCCCTGGCGAATTCTATCTAGTGTAAAGGTAGTAGCGGCAACCGGATTTAAGATACGAATATCTAAACCTGTAGTATCGTGATCTTTTAAATAAGTAGTAACTTTTTTAATAATTTCTCTGTCGTGTGCTCTGTTTTCATCAAGCCAAAAAACGGCCGGAGTTTCAGATAAACGGGCTCTATTTACGGCAAGCTTAACCCAGTCTTGTATAGGTGCATCTTTGGTCTGACACATTCTAAAGATATCTCCTTGTTCCGCTTTTTGTTCCATCAAAACGGCACCGGCTTTATTACTTACTTGTACCGTACCTTGAGTTGCTATTTGAAACGTTTTGTCGTGTGAACCGTATTCTTCTGCTTTTTGCGCCATCAAACCAACGTTTGGAACGGATCCCATAGTTCGTGGGTCAAAAGCACCGTGTTTTTTACAGTCTTCAATAGTAGCTACATAAACACCAGCGTAAGAACGGTCTGGTATTAATGCAATAGTATCTTGTGGTTTACCGTCTTTATTCCACATTTGCCCAGAGGTACGAATCATAGCAGGCATAGAAGCATCTACAATTACATCTGAAGGAACGTGGAGGTTTGTAATTCCCTTATCAGAGTTTACCATAGCCAATGCAGGTCCGTTTGAAATGGCTGTTTCAATAGCAGCTTTAACTTCAGCTTCTTGCGGTAAACCTGCGATTTTTGCATAAACATCGCCTAAGCCATTTCGAGTATCCACGTTGATTTCTTTAAATAGTGTAGCATATTTTTCAAAAACTGCTGCAAAATATACTTCAACTATAGCACCAAAAATAATAGGGTCAGAAACTTTCATCATCGTGGCTTTTAAATGCACGGATAATAAAACGTTTTTATCTTTAGCTACTTGAATTTCTTTGGCTACAAATGTTTTTAATGCGTCTAAGCTAAGAACAGAACTGTCAATAACTTCTCCGGCTTTAAGCGGAGCAAAGTCTTTTAATAGTTGTTTGTTTCCTTGAGCATCGATGAATTCTATTTTATACTCATCGGCATCGGTTAGCGTAATCGATTTTTCACTACCGTAAAAATCACCTTCAGTCATAGAAACTACAGCTGTTTTTGATGTAGCTTCCCAAGCTCCCATAGAATGAGGATTTACTTTGGCGAAATTCTTAACGGCTTTAGGAGCTCTACGGTCGGAGTTCCCTTCGCGTAAAACTGGATTTACTGCAGAACCCAAAACTTTAGAGTATCTATTTTTTATTTCTTTTTCGGCAGCTGTTTTTGGTTCCTCAGGAAAACTAGGGATAGCATATCCGTGTTTTTGCAATTCGGCAATGGCTTCTTTTAATTGAGGTACCGATGCAGAAATATTGGGTAATTTTATAATATTCGCTTCTGGTGTATTGGCTAAATCTCCCAGTTCACTCAAGGCATCTTCCGTTTTTTGAGATGCTTCTAAGAAATCGGAAAAAGTAGCTAGTATTCTTCCAGACAAGGAAATGTCTCTGGTTTCTACTTCAATAGCTGACGATTTGGTGAACGCTTTGACAATAGGTAATAATGAATGTGTAGCCAACATAGGAGCTTCATCAGTCATCGTGTAAATAATCTTAGATTTGTGTGTCATTTGTTGTGATTTTAAATGATAGCAATCGCTTTTTATATAAAAATAAAATATACTTTCATAAATGTTTCAATAAAGCAAATATAATAAATATTAGCCTGAAAATGTACGAATAACTAGAGTTTGATTTGCGTTTTACCATTTTGATAATGGTCGATGTTAAACTTTATAATTCAATAATTTTTGCGTTTAAAAATCGCCCTTTTCCAAGTGGGCATATAAAAAAAAGACCTCCATTGTGGAGGTCTTTTGTATATTATTTCATGTTCAAGGCTTTTTTCCACCAAGGACGCGTGTCTTGCTCTTGGTCTTGACCATAGCCATAACCATATCCGTAACCATAACCGTAACCTTTTGTGGTGTTGGTATCGTTTAGTAAAATAGACATATTCGGAATTTTGTTTTCGCGGAATAAGCTATCTGGAATTTTCAACATACGTTTGTCTAGATAATTGGCTCTTACAACATATATAAAGGTATGTGCGTGTTTGGCTATAAGTAAGGTGTCTGTTACCAAACTTACAGGAGCAGTATCTACAATAATATAATCAAAACTCTTTTTTAAAGTCTGGAACATTTCATCTACTTTGGAACCCATTAATAATTCGGCAGGGTTAGGAGGAATTGTTCCAGCAGGAAGTACGTAAAAATTCTCAAATCCGTCGATTTTACTAATATAGGTATTGATGTCCGTTTCTTGACTAGCTAAGAAATTTGAAACTCCGGTAGGAGGTAAAGTCAAATAATCGTCTAATCTCGGGTTTCTTAAATCCATTCCAACCAATAAAATACGTTTGCCCGATAAGGCAATAGTACCCGCAATATTAACCGAAGTAAAAGTCTTACCTTCTTTAGGGAAAGTGGACGTTAAGAAAATCGTTTTGGCATCACCATCAGGTGTATTTGTAAGCATAAACTCCAAGTTGGTTCGAATGATTCGAATCGCTTCTGCTGTACTTGAACGACTGCTGATCTCAATAATTTGATTGTGTGATTCAGAGTGCGGAACATCGCCTAAAAAAGGAATCTTTGTTGCATTTTCAATATCAAGTCTATTTTTAATTTTGGTATCTAACAGCTCTTTAATATAAATAACTGCAAAAGGAATTAAAACTCCTATAATCAGAGAAGCCAATAAAATAATACTTCGCTTTGGCGAAATGGGTGCAGAGCCCGCTTGTGCACTATCGACTACTTTAGCATTTTGATCGGTGGCTGCTAGGGCAATAGCGGTTTCTTCCCTTTTTTGAAAAAGGTATAAATAAATAGCTTCTTTTACTTTTTGTTGACGATCAATAATTCTAAACTCTCTTTCTTGACGTGGAACTTGAGCAATTTTTGCCAATAATTCACGGTCTTTAAGTTCCAGTTCTCTTCGAGTAATCTCCAAAGAATTCTTTAATCGAGCCAAACTCTCTTGTACAGATGCTTTCATAGAAGCAATTTGAGAGTCCAATCGTAAGATTGCCGGATTTTCAAGAGTAGAGCTCGATTTTAGACGGTTTCTTTCTAAAACCATACTGTTGTATTGATTGATTAAGCCCGCTGAACCTGCGTCTGAAGTTACTATATTTGAAGGTAATAGGTCTTCGGCTTTACTTTTGCTTAAAAAATCAATCATAGAAGAAACCACCTTTAATTCCGTCGCATTTTCTATAATACTCTTTTCAAATACATTAGCATTTTGTAAGAAAATTCCTGCTTGAGTAGGAATGTCGGTCAGTTTGTTACTGTATTTATATCCTTCCAATGATTTCTCTACATCACCCAATTCCAAAGTAATTAACTCCAAACGAGTAGCTATAAATTCAGAAGTTTTTTCAGAAACAAAACGTTTGTCAATAATAGCTTCTTCATTATATACTTTGACCAATTCGTTTAGGTAGTCGATGGCTTTAGAAGGTGTCGCATCAATCAGTGATAAGTCAATAACTGAAGAAAATTTATCCGTAGGTACAATAACTAGGTTTCTCACATAGCTATTAACAATGTTCTCTATAGGGTAAATTTCAACATTTATATTGTTGTTAAGCTGGTTTGAATTTGTAGTACTTTCGTTTTCAACGGTATTACTTAATTGAGTTGGCTTCGGTTTTTCTGCATTTTTAGTTACGACTAATATACCGAGTTTCGTTTTAATTGTGTCTCCATAAGCAAATGTACCTAAATCGGAAAACTGATCTTCTAAGTTAAACTTAGTATCATCGATTTGCTTAACTGAGAAGGAATAGCGAATTTTATCAAAATCAAAAACGGGTTTAATAAAATTAAATCGAAACGGTTTGTTGTCGTACAATTGGGTTTTTCTAACCCTACCTTCATTGAAATAGGCAATGTTTAGTTCAAGTCTTCGAATCGTTTTTTCAGCGATGTTGGTAGATTTAATCAGTTGTATTTCATTTTCAACATTGCTCTTTCCTCCAGAAAACATGGCTAAATCAGAAAATGCGGCCATTTCAGACATCATTCCACCACCTCTTCTCTCGTCTTTAACGATAATAGTGGTGTTTACTTTATACATTTCTTGAGTATATCTTAAATAGACAAAAGCACAAATCAATACTAGAAAAACACTTAATAAGAACCATCTCCAATGAATGAAGTATTTCTCTATTTGTTCTCTTATGTTGATGTTAGAATGATCTTCTTTTTCAATTTGATTTTCCATATAAGATTATTTGAGCGACAAGGCAATTATGGTTACTAATAAAGACAAAGCAGATATTCCAATGGTGATGTTTGGTCCTACCACAGAAGAATTTATTTTTGTTTTGTTTGGTTCTACGTAAACAATATCATTTTGTCTTAAGAAATAATAAGGTGAATTGATAAAGTCTGCTTTTGTTATATCAACTCGAGCAAAACTTCTTTTTCCATCCTGTTCTCGGATAATCATGATGTTTTTTCTAGACCCATAAGTAGATAAATCGCCAGATAAAGTGATTGCCTCAGGTAGTGTCAATCGCTCGCTAATTATGGAGTGTACTCCAGGTCTGTTAACTTCACCTTGAACAGTTATTTTAAAGTTCATAATCCGCAAGTTTACAATTGGATTGGTCAAGTATTTATTGATTTCATCTTTAATTAATGCAATAGCTTGGGACTTGGTTAAGCCGCCCACTATTAATGATCCTACTATAGGAAATTCAATTTTTCCTTGGGAATCTACCAAGTAGAGCTGTTGTGTCATTTGTCCGTTTCTAGCTGGATTTTTTGGATCGGCAGTCATCGTACTAAATAGATTAAACGGTGCTGCAGACTCCGGGTCCTCTGCTGAAACAATAATCATCAATAAATCGTCTGGTGCTAACTTGGTTTCAAATAATTTACTCTGAGATTCAGAATTAATTACTTCTTCGATATCTTGATAATACAAGTATTTGTTTTTAGAAGCACACGAGCTCAATGCCAACATAGCGAATAGGAGCAGGAGGTATGTTAGGGAAATCTTAGTCATATTTTTTTTGCAAATGTAAAAGTTCTATTTTGATTTTTAAATGATTAATTTAGTAGAATAGGCTTCGTATCCAACTTTGCATATTGTGAATTTAAACTTTTAAATTCGGGGACAATCTGTTTCATTTGTGTGACCATTTCTATAATTTGATTTGTGTGAGCGTAATGTGTCAATTCTATAATTTGATTTTGCAAGATATCATATAAATCTTTAGTATCTTGTACAATCATGATTTTTTCATGATGAGTTGGCAGGGTCATAGAAGTGTTGTTTAGCAATTCTTCATAGAGTTTTTCACCTGGGCGCAATCCAACGATTTTTATTTCGATATCTTTTTCCGGAACTAATTCAGCCATTTTAATCATTTTTTTTGCCAGATCTATGATTTTAACGGGTTTTCCCATGTCAAATATATAAATTTCTCCCCCATTTCCCATGGCTCCAGCCTCTAAAACGAGTTGACAAGCTTCTGGAATTGTCATAAAATAACGAATGATTTCTGGATGCGTAATGGTAATAGGTCCCCCTTCTGCAATTTGTTTGGTAAACAGCGGTACCACAGATCCATTAGAACCCAAAACATTACCAAAACGAGTGGTGATAAACTTGGTTGAAGCGGTTTTGTTTTTTACTATATCAGCAGCTAACGACTGTACATATTTTTCGGCAATTCGTTTACTTGCTCCCATAATATTACTAGGATTCACGGCTTTGTCGGTCGAAACCATTACAAAATGTGAGCAATGATATTTGACGGCTAAATCCGCCATGTTTTTGGAACCCAATACATTAGTCAAAACGGCTTGACAAGGGTTTTCCTCCATTAAGGGTACGTGTTTATAGGCCGCAGCATGATAGATAACATCGGGTTGATGTTTTTGGAAAACAAATTCCATTAGATCGAAATTTCTAACATCTACAATAAGACAAACGATATTCAATTCAGCATGGAGTTTCTCTAATTCTAAAGAGATATGATGCAATGGTGTTTCAGCCTGATCTACTAAAATGATTTTAGAAGGCTTAAAACGAGTTACTTGCCATACGATTTCTCCTCCGATAGAACCTGCCGCTCCAGTGATAAGAACGGTTTTATTTTCGAGTTGTTCCGAGATTTTTGTAAAATCCAATTCTATGGGTTTTCGCTCCAGTAGATCCTGAATCTTTATGTTTTTTACATTGCTGGCAATTTTTTTGGTATCGTTCCAGTCACTAACCTTCGCCAGATTGTAAACCTTATAATTAAAGTGTAAACAGTCTTCGACTATAGCTATTTTATGTGGTGTAGTCAAATCTTTGTCGGCAACGATCAAGGCTTTGGCCTTGGTGTAACGAAGGATGCTTGACGTTTTTTTGTCGGTACTAAATACCGGCAAATTAATAATGCGTTTATGAGGTAACTGTTGTTCGCTACTAATAAATCCCACTACCTTAAAACGTTTGGGTTGCTCTGCTCTTAAGGCCGATGTTACGGCTATGGCATTAGTAGATTTGACCAATACGATTACAGGTGTTAAAGTACTGTTTTCATAAGAGCTGAATACCGTTTCATAAAGCTGTTTTATCGAAATTCTGTAAAATAAAAGCAGACAGAACGAAAGGGTGACATTTAAAAATAAATAGGTATTTAAAAACAGTTTTTCACCACTATAGATTTCATAGATTCCATTAAGCGAAAACAGCGTTATAAATGCAGCCGATTGGGATATGAATAGCTTGATGGCGTCAATCAATGTGGAATGCCGAACAACGCCGGTATAGGTTTTAAAAAACAAAAAGTAAAAAAATGTGATGCAAAAATAAACGACGTATATCGTCCAAGCCATATTGGTTGGCCTGGCAGCAACGCCAATTCCTTTCAGCATAAAAAAGCTAAATATTCCGGCTATCAAAACCATGCAGATATCTATCAATAAGATAGACCAGCGCGATAGATATTTTAGATTTCGTAAATCAAAACGATTAGAAACCCCAGTAACAATTTTATGAAGACAATCAATTAATATAGACGGCCAATTTTTTATCAAGATCTTATAGGAATTAAGTTAGTAAAAGGTTTTTTCCAATAATGCACTCTGTCTATTGATTTCTCGAATAGGCAAAAGTTTGTTTCTTGAGTTTTGGTCACTAAATTGCTCCAATAGAATGGTATTGTGAGGTCGAGTAAAAGTGATGTAATCGTTTTTGTATTTTGTTTTTTTTGAAATAAAAGTAAGTGCTTTAAAAATTGTAGCGATTGAATAAAAACATTATTTCTTTGTTTTAACATCGAGCTAACATTAACACTTGTCGTTAGGAAGGTTTTGTTGTTTGGCGAGAAAAGGTGTGTTTCTCTAGTTTTTTGTAAAGGTGTTTGTCTGCTAGACCACCGTCTTAAAGGATAGGAAATCTGATAAGATTGGCTTAGTGGCACTAGATTTTCAACGGACATATTTGCATTTTTATGACCGTTGGTAGAAGGGAATGAAAAAGCAGCTGAGTAAAAGCGACTTGGCTTAAACTCAGTCAAAATTTTTTTAGAAATGTTATGTTTTCTAATGAACATTTTGTGAATTGTTTTTCAAAGTACAAATTTAGCTAAACTTTTGGTATTTTGTGCAAAATTGCTCGTTTAATTTGTGATTTAAATCTAATTTCAAAATATTTTATAATAAGTTTAGAAATCTAATTTTTTCTTTCTAAGCTCGAAGTTTTGTCCTAGGTAAACTTTTCTAACCATTTCGTCTTCAGCGAGTTCTTCGGGAATTCCCGCCTTTAGGATTTTACCTTCAAACATCAAATAGGTTTTGTCCGTAATTGCCAAAGTTTCTTGAACATTATGATCGGTGATTAAAATGCCGATGTTTTTGTTTTTTAACTTCGCAACAATGCGTTGAATGTCTTCAACGGCCACGGGATCTACACCTGCAAAAGGTTCATCTAATAAAATGAATTTAGGGTCTGTGGCTAGAGCTCTAGCTATTTCGGTCCTTCTTCTTTCTCCTCCAGACAATAAGTCACCTCGATTGGTTCGGATGTGCTCTAAGCTAAATTCGTCTATTAAAGACTCCATTTTTGCTACTTGTTCTGCTTTGGAAAGTTTCGTTAATTGAAGTACACTTAGAATGTTGTCTTCGATGCTTAGTTTTCTAAAGACAGAAGCTTCTTGAGCGAGATAACCGATGCCGTGTTGTGCTCTGCGATACATGGGGAAGTCTGTGATGTTGGTGTTGTCGAGATAAATACTACCTCCGTTTGGTTTAACCAGCCCTACTATCATATAGAATGATGTGGTTTTACCAGCGCCGTTTGGACCTAGTAATCCCACAATTTCTCCTTGATTGACCTCGACAGAAATGCCTTTAACTACATTTCTGCCTTTATATGTTTTGATTAGGTTATCTGCTCTTAACTTCATAAGCTGGTTTTAAGAAGGTTTTAGGTCTTCTGTTGGTTTGGGTTTACGTTGTACAAACTTCGATATAAAAATACTGATTTCATAGAGAATCAACAAAGGAATCGAAACGATTATTTGGCTGATGATGTCTGGAGGTGTTATGACCGCTGCAATGATTAAAATAAGTACAATGGCGTATTTACGGTATTCTCTTAAAAACTGAGGAGTAACTAAATCGAGTACAGATAAAAAATAGATGATAATTGGTAGTTCAAAAACCAATCCACAGGCCAAGGAAGTCGTTTTGACTAAGCCGATATAAGAGTTAAGGTCAATTTGGTTTTTGACAATACTACTGACCTCTAAATTAGCTAAGAAATTTATCGATAAAGGAGTGATGACAAAGTAACCAAAAACAACGCCCAGGAAGAAAAGTAAAGACGATACAAAAATAAAAACACGGGCATTTTTCTTTTCCTTATTGTAGAGAGCTGGACTAATAAACTTCCAAAGCTCCCAAAGTAAATAGGGGAATGATAGGATAAAACCTGCCGTAATTGAAGTCCATAACAACACGGAGAATTGTCCTTCCATGGTTCTGTTTTGAATTTCAAAAGGCAATTCTTGAGTGCAAAAGCTTTTGTCTAAGTCAAATCGTTGTGCTATGTCGCAAAAGAATTGATAAGTGATGAAATCACCGCGTTTTGGTCCGAAAATCACCGTGTCAAAAATAAAATCACTGAAGCAAAATGCTACGGCTCCACCGATTAATATGGCAATAGCAGAGCGGATTAAAAGCCATCTTAATTCTTCTAAATGGTCTAAAAAAGACATCTGCTTTTGTTTGTTTTTAGGTTTAGTCATTATGCAATTCCTTCTTTTAAAATGTCGTGTAAGTGAATGATTCCAATGTATTTGGATTGGTCTGTTACCAATAACTGAGTAATGGAGTGGTCTTCTAAGATAGATAGCGCGCGTTCAACTCTTTCGTTGCTGTCAACCGTTCGTGGATTTGGACTCATAATGTCTTTTGCCTGAATGTTTGATAAATCGTTTTGCGTTTGCAACATTCTTCTGAGGTCTCCGTCGGTTATAATACCAACTAGTTTGTCGTTTTCAACTACAGCGGTTACCCCCAATCTCTTTTCTGAAATCTCCACGATAACGTCTCGTATGCTCGAGTTTGGTGCTACTTGTGGTTTTTCGTGCTTGCCCAATAAATCCTTTACGAGCATCAGTAATTTCTTACCTAAAGCACCTCCAGGGTGATACAAGGCGAAGTCCTCGGGTTTAAAATTTCTAAGTTGCATTAAACAAACGGCTAAAGCATCTCCCAATACCAATTGTGCCGTAGTGCTGTTCATCGGTGCTAAGTTATTTGGGCAGGCTTCGCGTTCTACAGAGGCACGCAAAACAAAATCAGCATTTTTTCCTAGAAAAGAATCTGGATTTGCTGTAATGGCAATTAGTGTATTTCCGAAGCGCGTAAGGTAGGGAGTTAGTGCTTTAATCTCGGGGCTATTTCCGCTGTTAGAAATGCAGATTATGCAATCCTGAGGCTGAATAATTCCTAAATCTCCATGAACAGCTTCTGCTGCGTGCATAAAAAGCGATGGTGTTCCAGTTGAATTAAATGTCGCTACAATTTTTGTTCCAATTAACGCGCTTTTGCCAATTCCTGTAACAACAACCCTGCCTGTGCAGTTTAAAATTGCCGTCACAGCGTTTTTAAAATCGTCGTTTATATAATTAGATAAGTTTGCAATACTTTGGCTTTCAGATAGTATGGTGTCTTTTGCGGACTGGATGATGTCTGTTTTTTTATCCAAAATCTAGGTTGTTATTTTTTATTTATAGTGTAAACTTTTTTTGTACCTTTAGGTTCAGCAAATTTATGTAAAATACCATTAAAAAATAATGAAATCAGACGAAATTGACTTACATAAGGAATTAAAGACTTATTTTGGATTTAATCAGTTCAAAGGTCTCCAAGAAGAAGTAGTCAAAAGCATTATTACCGGACACAACACCTTTGTGATTATGCCTACGGGCGGCGGTAAATCTTTGTGTTATCAATTACCCGCATTAGTGTTGGGAGGAACAGCAATTGTGGTGTCTCCACTAATTGCGCTTATGAAGAATCAAGTAGATGCTATTCGTAGCTTGTCTACCGAGTACGGCATCGCCCATGTGTTAAACTCTTCTTTAACCAAGACAGAAATAACTCAAGTAAAAACAGATATTAGAAACGGTGTTACCAAATTATTATATGTAGCACCAGAATCGCTTACCAAAGAAGAATATGTGAACTTTCTACAAGAAGTTCCCTTGTCGTTTGTCGCTATAGACGAGGCGCATTGTATTTCGGAATGGGGACACGATTTCAGACCTGAATATAGAAATTTAAGAAACATTATTAGGCAATTAGGAGATATTCCAATCATTGGGTTAACCGCGACTGCGACACCTAAGGTACAAGAGGATATTTTAAAAAACTTGGAAATTCCAAATGCCAATGTTTTTAAGGCTTCTTTCAATAGGCCTAATCTTTATTATGAGGTACGAACTAAAACAAAAAATATCGAATCCGATATCATTCGTTTTATCAAACAACACAAAGGTAAGTCTGGAGTGATTTATTGTTTAAGTAGAAAAAAGGTAGAAGAAATAGCTCACGTTCTACAAGTAAATGGAATCAGTACCGTACCTTATCATGCCGGTTTAGATGCCAAAACGCGTGCCCGACATCAAGATATGTTTTTGATGGAAGACGTGGATGTGGTTGTCGCTACTATTGCTTTTGGTATGGGGATTGACAAGCCTGATGTACGTTTTGTGATTCATCACGATATTCCTAAATCTCTTGAAAGTTATTATCAAGAAACCGGACGTGCAGGGCGTGATGGAGGAGAAGGGCATTGTTTGGCTTACTATTCTTATAAGGATATTGAGAAGTTGGAAAAGTTTATGTCTGGTAAGCCGGTTGCTGAACAGGAAATTGGTTTTGCCCTACTACAAGAGGTTGTTGCTTATGCCGAAACATCCATGTCTAGACGAAAATTCTTACTGCATTATTTTGGAGAAGAATTTAGTGATGTAGATGGCGATGGAGCGGATATGGACGATAATATTCGAAATCCAAAAAAGAAAATTGAAGCGATGGATCAAGTGGTTACTCTAATTAAAATAGTTAGAGATACCAAGCAATTATATAAAACCAAAGAAGTAATTTTTACTTTGATAGGTCGGGTCAATGCCTTGATAAAAGCACATAGAACAGATGCGCAACCTTTCTTTGGAATCGGTTTGCCTTTGGATGAAAAGTATTGGACTGCTTTATTGCGTCAGATATTAGTCGCAGGACTTCTTTCTAAGGATATTGAGAGTTATGGCGTTTTAAAACTGACCGCAAAAGGATTGCAATTTGTAGAGAACCCAGAGTCTTTTATGATGTCTGAAGATCATGAATACAGCGATGCTTTTGATGAGATTGAGATTGCAGCATCCAAGTCTAATTATGTGGCAGACGAAGTTTTAGCAGGAATTTTAAAAGACTTGCGAAAAAAAGTGGCAAAAAAATTAGGCGTTCCTCCTTTTGTCGTCTTTCAGGATCCTTCTTTAGATGATATGGCTTTGAAATATCCAATCACTATTGAAGAGATGGGAAATGTTCATGGAGTAAGTGAAGGTAAAGCAAAAAAATATGGGAAGTATTTTGTCGATGTAATTTCTAAGTATGTAGAAGAAAACGATATTGTTCGTCCGGATGACTTGGTGGTGAAATCTACGGGGGCAAACTCGGCATTAAAGTTGTTTATTATTCAAAGTGTAGATCGAAAGCTTTCTTTAAATGATATAGCGGCAGCAAAAGGCTTGGATATGAATAGTTTGTTAAAAGAGATGGAGCAAATTGTTTACGCCGGTACGAAATTAAATATCGATTATTGGATAGACGATGCGTTGGATGAAGATCAACAAGAGGAAATTTACGATTATTTTATGGACTCTGAAAGTGATGCTTTAAAAACGGCATTAGAAGAATTTGACGGAAATTACGATACTGAAGAGCTGCGATTGATGCGTATCAAATTCATCAGTAAAGAAGCTAATTAAATAAAAAAAAAACCACTTTCGAGTGGTTTTTTTATGGTGTATATAGTTCTCCTCGGTGCGGTTTTAGTCGGTCTCTAACGGCTATCATTTGTTGGTCGTTTACTACCATAAAAGCAATAGCGTGAAATTCGCTAATGATTTGAGAACCGGTGATTTCAATATCCAACTTCTCAATTGCAATATATTCCTTAAGGTGTATTAAGTGATGTGCAGCTGTGTTTTCAGCAACAGCTCCTTTAAAATCCCATATTAATTTGATTTGTCGACTCATCGTTTAAAACTTTGATAGCAAAAATACAAATACCTTTTTAAAAGTAGATGGATTATCTCATTTAAAGCGTTCCTGTTGTTTTTAAATTTCAAATGGGTTTTTGGATAATCCATTGAACCTTCGATTTGCGAAATGGGATTCGATTAAACAGTTCTTTTTTTGTATTTTTGACAAGCTATAATTGAAATATGAAAGAAGAACAAGTTATCTTAGTTGACGAAAAGGATGAGCCTATAGGTCTAATGGGAAAAATGGAAGCACATGAAAAGGGGATTTTGCATAGGGCGTTTTCGGTTTTTATATTAAACGACAAAAACGAACTGTTGTTACAGCAACGCGCAGCTCAAAAATACCATTCTCCTTTGTTGTGGACCAACAGTTGTTGCAGTCATCAACGTGATGGTGAAAGTAATGTACAAGCAGGACAAAGAAGGTTAGAGGAGGAAATGGGGTTTAGCGTTCCGTTAAAGGAATTGTTTTCGTTTATATATAAGGCTCCTTTTGACAACGGATTAACAGAGCATGAATTTGATCATGTGATGATTGGGTATTTTAATGAAGAACCGAAAATCAATAGGGAAGAGGTGGAAGATTGGAAGTGGATGACTATTGAAGCTGTAAAAAAGGATATGGACTTAAAACCGGATCGATATACGGCATGGTTTAAAATTATTTTTGGACAATTTTACCCTTATATAGAAGCACAAAAAAAATAAACAGCTAGACATGAAAGTTACTGTAAGCAGAAAAGCACATTTTAATGCTGCGCATCGTTTGTATCGCAAAGAATGGTCGGATGAAAAAAACCAATTGGTTTTTGGAAAATGTAATAATGTTAACTTCCACGGACATAACTATGAAGTTATTGTACATGTTACAGGTAGTGTTGATACGGAAACGGGATATGTGATGGATTTGAAAATTTTATCCGATTTAATTTATGAAGAAGTGGAAGCTCCTTTCGATCATAAGAATTTAAACCTCGATGTGCCTGATTTTGCTGATTTAATTCCCACTGCCGAACATATAGTCGTGGTAATTTGGAATAAATTACGCAAGAGAATAGATGCCGACAAACAGTTGGAAGTGGTGTTGTATGAAACTCCGCGAAATTTTGTCTCCTATAAAGGAGATGAATAAAATGCTTTTGCGTATTGGATAAATTAGTAACTTGCGCCTTCGTTTTTTAAACGAAAAAAACAAACAAACAAAATAAACAAAACTAAACAACTCGTTTATTTCCACTAAGTGAGTCAAAAGTATATGAGTTTTTTAAGATATCCCATGGTTTTTAATCCTATTCTCAAAGAGAGAATTTGGGGCGGAACCAAATTAAATACAATATTAGGTAAGGCAATTCATTCCGATCGAGTCGGAGAGAGTTGGGAGATATCTATGGTACCTGGTGAAATTAGCGAAATTTCAAACGGTACGTATCAGGGTATGTCTCTCGCAACCCTTATCGATATATTCCCCGAACAGGTACTGGGTACTAAAATTTATCAGCGATTCGGAAAGCAATTTCCTTTGTTGTTTAAGTTTTTAGATGCAAAAGAAGATTTGTCTATTCAGTTACATCCCAACGACGATTTGGCTCAAAAGCGGCATCAGTCTTTTGGAAAAACAGAAATGTGGTACGTCATGCAAGCAGACGTCGGGTCTCGTGTTGTGGTTGGATTCAATGGTCCGGTGAGCTCGGAGGACTATTTACATCATTTGAAGCAAAAAACCTTACCTACAATACTCAAAGAGATTTCGGTTAATGTAGGCGATGTTTTCTTTATAGAAACCGGTACTATTCATGCTATTGGTAAAGGTGTGTTGCTAGCCGAAATTCAGCAAACTTCCGATATCACCTATAGGGTTTATGATTGGGATCGGGTAGATTCTAGCGGAAAAGAGCGCGAATTACACATAGATTTGGCTTTGGATGCTATAGATTACCGACCGAGACCGGTGGAGTTGTTTTATCAAAGAGAGCCCAATCAAGGTAATATGATTGTTGATTGTCCGTATTTCAGAGTTAATTTTATTCCACTAGATGGGGTTTTTAAAGCTGATAAGCAAGGAGATAGCTTTCATATTTATGTATGTACAGAAGGAGATATGTCTGTTTTAATAGAAGGACAGCAGGAATTTAACTTTAAAAAAGGAGATACTTTTTTAATACCAGCTGCTCTGAAAGAATATAAATTAAAGGGAAAGGCATCTTTGCTGGAAATATTCATATCTTAAATATGACTATCAAATTTAAAGTTGTAACTTTGCAAACAATTATTTTTTAAAAAGTATAAGAAAATGGCAAGCGTAAAAAATTTAAAGAAAGATATTCACTATGTATTGGGTGATCTTATTCAAGCGATTTATATTCATGAGATGGCTACAGTTGGAGCACCTACTGAAAAAACAAACGATTTAATCGAAGAAACATTACAAAAATTCGACGTTTTAATCGCTAAAGTAAACGCGAAAAAAGTAGAAGACAAAAAAGCACATTTCAAACAAATTTATGTTGAATTGGAAGAATCTGCAGGTCAGTTAGTTGAGAAAATCAACGCACTTTAATCGCAAAAAGGCTTAAAAAAAAGAAAAAATATATTGCGAAATTCAAAATGTATTTTATCTTTGCACTCGCAAATGAGTCGCCGGTGTAGCTCAGCTGGCTAGAGCAGCTGATTTGTAATCAGCAGGTCGTGGGTTCGAGTCCCTCTATCGGCTCAAAAAGTTCTTAAAAATTAACGATTTTTGTTTTGCTTTTTAAGAAATAAAATGATAAGTTTGCACAGCATAAAAGAATAAGCCGCCGGTGTAGCTCAGCTGGCTAGAGCAGCTGATTTGTAATCAGCAGGTCGTGGGTTCGAGTCCCTCTATCGGCTCAAAAAACCATCTAATTTTAGATGGTTTTTTTGTTTTTATACTGTTCGGTTTTTATAAAAGAAAACCATTTGAAAAAGACGCTTTTTAAGCGTCTTTTTTGTGTTTTATAACGTTTGTGTTTTCAGGCTGAAGCCAGGCTCTAAAAAGAATGTAAAAGAAGCTTTTATTAGGGTTTCTTTTAGCTTGTTTGCATGGAGTACGCAATCTTTACTAGAGGGCAGGTGGGAATCGGAAAATAAAATGTGTTCCGCTGTATGGTATTTAAAATCTACAGTAGTTAGCGTTTCTAAAAATATGGAATGAGCTCGAGTGTCAATTCAAGAGGACTTTGTTAATTAGGGATGTCACCCGGCTTTTATGTTTTTGAAATCAATTGCATTTAGTGTAAAAAGGTAAAAAAGGAGTATCCGATTTACGGAATAGCCTCCAATTTTATACCCTGAACAAAACTTAGAGATTAAAATACTTGTAATTAAAAACAACTTTATAAATTAACTATAGCGGATCTATTAATAAACAGATATATTTTTTGTAAAAAACCAATAAATCATAAATTATTGTTAGTTTTGACAAAATTTATATTTTATGAAAAAATTAATACTTTTTAGCTTTTTAGCTGGTTCAACATTAATGAGTGCACCAACACATGCACAAGAAAAAGTAAAGTTCACAAAACAACAGTTAAAAATGATGGATGATGAACTATTCGATGAAGCGTTCGTCGGTGTCAGTTCTAAGAAAAAATCAACCCTTATTCTTAAAGATGGAACTAAAAAAGAGGGGCCTGTCTCTGGAGTAGATAGAAAAAAAGGCCAAATTACAGCTGTTAAGATGAAAGATTCTTCAGGTAAAAAAATAGAATACAAAGCTGAAGAAATCGAAGAAATGTATTTGCCTATTGCTGGATTTGTCAAAGGAGCTAAAGTAGCTAACTATTTTGGCAATACAAGAAACTGGGGAAGCAAAAGCTTAACTAAATCAACCAATCCAGATGAAGTCTATGTAAGAAACATTAAAGCTTCGTTAAAAAACAAGAAAGCTGAGCAGGAATTCTTGATGCAATTAATCAATCCTAGCTTCAGTAGTCAAATTGAAGTGTATGCCGATCCAATGGCTGCGGAAACAACATCTATTAGCTTTGGAGGAGGACCTCAAATCGGAGGAGGAGTAACTAAATCGTATTACGTTAAAAAAGGAGATGAGGTAATCTGGCTTAAAAAAGCAGAATTTGAAGATAACTACAGTTTTCTTTTTGGTGACAATCAAGAATTTCTACAAAAATTCCCATACAAGTCAATTAAATGGGACCACTTGAGCTATCTAATAGCTGAATATACAAAAATGTCAGAAGAGAAAAACTCATAAATTAGCAAAAAAAAAGAGACTGTCCTAAAGACAGTCTCTTTCCTTTTTTTAATGTTACGAAGTGTTAGTTAGAATCTTTTTCAGCTTCTTTGCGTTCACTAATATGTTCTTTTAGTGCTTTACCGTATTTGCGGTTTGCAACATCATTTTTTAAAGAGTTTTGGATTGTATCCAGATATTTAATAGGACGATCGTAAATTTCCGACAAGGCAATATAAGGAGCCACGTCTGAATCGCCATGAGTAACCGCAAAATTGACGGCATTTAAATACCTTCTTCCATTAATCTTTGATGAAACTTTGAGTAAACTGTCCTTTTCTACAGTTTGACCTGCTTTTTCGGCATTAAAAATGGCTATGAGTAACTCGTTTTGCTTATCTGTTAGCCTTGCTCGAGTTTTTAAATAATCTTCATAAACCGTTTGGTTTTTTGAACCCGTAATTTTAGCATCACCAAAAAAACTCTTTAAGCTGGTCTCTATATTGATTTTTCCCGGCTCTGCAAAAAACATCAATTGATTGTCTTGGGAGGCCGTTGTACCTCTGTTTAAAGAAAGAAAAAATATTTCTGGATCTTCGATTTGAAGCTGTACTTCAAATTCTGAATTTCCCTTTATTAAGATACTGTCTAAGGTAACTAGGGTGGTATCTTGAATTTTTTGGATATAAAGGGTGCCCTGTTTTAGCCCGTTTACTTTTCCGGTTAAAGTGAGATTTCCACCTTTGTTTTCCTTGGTACAAGAAATCATTAATGCCGATAAGGCCAAGATAGAAAGTAACAGTGTTTTTTTCATGTATAGGTGTTTTAAGCGAGTTGGGTAATAAGCCATTTTCATCGATATCGAATAATACAGAATCGTTTTTATTTAAATAAATCCAATCCAGGTAAATCCGGCATGCCGTCTTGAGCGCTTGCAGCTACCTCTGCTTCGTTGATTTTGGTGGCTCGTTCGATAGCGCGATTAAGGGTTAAAACCAAATAATCTTCTAATTGCTCCTTATCTTCTAGTAAAGAGTCGTCAATTTGAACCGATTTTATAGTGTGATTTGCTGTGATTGTAATTTTTAAGAGCCCATCCGAACTTTGTTCGTCAATGAATACGTTGTTTAAACGTTTTTTGGTATCTTCAATTTTTTGTTGGGCTTCTTTAAGTTTTCCCATCATACCCATTAGGTCTCCAAACATGATATAGTTTTTTAGTGATTATGTTTACAAATTTATTAAATTGCATTTTATAAATCGTAAAAAGTATCTGCAAAAGCAGTCTATTAAAATAAGCAATTGTGGTACTTTTGCACGAGTTTAAAAAACAAAGATAGAATGAATAAAAGTATTGACGCACCTATTGCTCCAATTATTCCAATAAACTTGGAAAAGCATCAACAGTTGCGAGTAGATAATTACTATTGGATGAATCAAAGAGACGATGCGCAAGTGATTGATTATCTAAATCAAGAAAATGAGTATTATCAAAAGATGACTGAACATACGACCGATTTGCAAAAGTCTTTGTTCGATGAAATAAAAGCTCGAATTAAAGAAGATGATTCTTCGGTTCCTTATTTATATAATGGTTACTTTTATATTACGCGTTTTGAAAAGGGGCAGGATTACCCAATTTATTCTAGAAAAAAACAAAATTTAGAAGCAGAGGAAGAAATTTTGTTCGACTGCAATGCCTTAGCGGTTGGTCATTCTTATTTTAATCTTCGCGGCATAAATATTTCCGATGATAATCTTTGGGCTGCATTTGCAGTTGACACCGTTTCGCGTAGGGAGTATACCATACAAATTAAAAATTTGCAAACGGGTGAAATACTGAATACCCAAATTGAAAATACAACTGGAGGTTCTACTTGGGCTAACGATAACAAGACTTTATTCTATTCGCGTAAGGATCCAGTTACCCTTCGTGCGGATAAAATTTTCAAACACCGTTTAGGAACCGCTGTTGCTGACGATGTTTTGGTTTATTTTGAAAAGGACAATACGTTTTCAACCGGTGTGTATAAAGAGAAATCCAAAAAATACATCGTTATTGAGTGTGAGAGTACTTTAACCTCTGAAATGAGGATATTAAAGGCCGATGAACCAGAGGGTACCTTTGAGGTTTTTCAAAAACGCAAACGCGGATTAGAATATTCGATAGCTCATTATGGCGATAGCTTTTATGTGTTGACCAATAAAGACAATGCGGAAAATTTTAAATTGATGATTACGCCTGAATTCCAAACAGCACAAACCAATTGGGTCGAATTAATTCCCCATAGAGATGACGTTTTGTTAGAGGGAATTGATATATTTAAAGATTATTTGGTTATTTCAGAGCGTTCTGACGGGTTGTCAAAAATTAAAATCCAACCTTGGAATTCACAAGAGCAGGCTTATTATTTGCCTTTTGAAAGTGAAACTTATACGGCATATACCGGTATAAATATTGATTTCGATACCGAAATACTGCGTTATGGATATCAATCTTTAGCTACTCCGGCCTCGATAATTGATTTCAATATGCGAACTCGTGAAAAGGAAATCAGAAAAGAGCAGGAGGTTTTGGGAGGTGTTTTTAACAAAGACAATTATGAAGAACAGCGCGTTTGGGCACCTGGACAAGACGGTACGTTAATCCCCATTTCAATGGTCTACAAAAAGGGAATGGAAAGAAATCAAAAGAATCCCGTATTGATTTATGGTTATGGTTCTTATGGTAGTATGATTGAACCTTATTTTTCAGCGGTTCGCTTGAGTTTGTTGGATCGCGGTTTTATTTATGCTATAGCTCATGTACGGGGAGGGGAAGATTTGGGACGAGCATGGTACGATATGGGAAAATTATTGACAAAAATAAATACTTTTACCGACTTTATAGATTGTTCTAAATTTTTGATTGACCAAAAATATACCACTTCACAGCATTTGTATGCAGAAGGAGGGTCTGCAGGAGGTTTGTTGATGGGGGCTATTATTAATATGGCTCCAGAGTTGTATAACGGTATTATAGCTCAAGTACCTTTTGTAGATGTGGTAACAACGATGTTAGATGAGTCGATTCCATTGACAACGGGAGAATACGATGAGTGGGGAAATCCGAATGAAAGGCAATACTACGATTATATGATGCAGTATTCACCTTATGATAATGTTCGTGCTCAGTCCTATCCAAATATGTATGTTTCAACAGGATTTCACGATTCGCAAGTACAATATTGGGAGCCAGCCAAATGGGTTGCCAAGCTACGAGTCCTAAAAACCGATAATAATATTTTATTGTTAGATACCAATATGGAAGCCGGACACGGAGGTGCTTCCGGTCGATTTGAGGCAATCAAAGAAGTAGCTAAAGAATATGCTTTTTTACTAGATTTAGAAGGAATCAAAAAGTAGTTCGTTTTTTTTTATTAAATTTGCAATGTTTTAAAGGTCAATAATTAAACTAAGTTAGGAGCCTTAATTAAAATAATACTTATGAAAGAAGAGATAAAAGCCTGTGATAATCTATTAGAGCTAATAGGAAACACTCCTTTAGTTAAGTTAAATAGAATTAGTACAGGATTAAAAGGTAATTTTTACGCTAAAGTTGAAGCTTTTAATCCAGGGCACTCCACCAAAGATAGAATCGCCCTTCATATAATTGAAGAGGCAGAGAGAAAAGGAATATTAAAACCAGGGGATACCATTATAGAAACCACTTCGGGAAATACGGGATTTAGTATTGCAATGGTGAGCATTATTAAAGGTTATGAGTGCGTTTTAGCAGTAACCTCTAAATCTTCTGCTGATAAGATAGACATGTTAAGGGCTATGGGAGCTAAGGTATACGTATGCCCTGCTCATGTTGCTGCCGACGACCCTAGGTCATACTATTGTGTAGCTAAGCGTTTGCATGAGGAAACAAAAGGTTCCGTATACATCAATCAATATTTTAATGAATTAAACGGTGAAGCCCACTACAAAACTACAGGACCTGAAATATGGGAGCAAACCAATGGTTTGATAACACATCTTGTGGCTTGTTCTGGTACAGGTGGAACCATTTCTGGTACGGCTAAGTTTCTAAAGGAACAAAATCCTAATATCAGAGTCTTAGGTGTGGATGCTTATGGATCGGTATTAAAAAAATACCATGAAACCAAAGAGCTAGACCCAAAGGAAATTTATCCTTATCGTATAGAGGGCTTGGGGAAAAATCTAATTCCAACCGCAACGGATTTCGATGTCATTGATAAGTTTATCAAAGTTTCGGATGAAGATAGTGCTCATATGGCTAGAGAAATTGCCAAAACTGAAGGTCTATTTGTTGGTTATACCTCTGGAGCAGCATTCCAAGCTGTAAAACAATTTGCAGAAGAAGGGGAATTCGATGAAAACAGTAATGTCATTTTAATTTTTCCAGACCATGGATCTCGATATATGAGTAAAATATACAGTGATGAATGGATGACAGAACAAGGCTTTTTTGATAATGTAAACAGAGAAGAAGCGCTTAAGATTGAGTATATCAAATAATCAAAAAAAAGATATAAAAGTAAAAAGAGGAAACATAATGTTTCCTCTTTTTTTATTTCATAGTTATTTGTAACAAAAAAAATAAAAGACTACTAATAATTAAATAATCTTTTATAAAAGATAGTAAAGAAGCAATGCTTTATGCGAATCACTAATTACAGTTAACAATACAAATATGAAACTCAAAATTCAAAATCTTAGTAAAACCTATAAAAACGGTGTCAAAGCATTAGATAACCTTAATTTAGAAATCGGCACAGGGATGTTTGGTTTGTTAGGTCCTAATGGCGCCGGAAAGTCTTCGTTGATGCGTACCATTGCCACCTTGCAAAAGCCGGATTCCGGCAGTATTGAATTCGATGGAATAAATGTACTTCAAGACCAAGATGCCTTGAGAAAGGTTTTGGGGTATTTACCACAAGATTTTGGGGTTTATCCCAATATGTCGGCCGAAAGCTTACTCGATTATTTTGCTCGCTTAAAAGGTGTTGGAAACGCTAAAGAGCGCAAAGCTATAGTTTCCAAGGTTCTGGAAATAACGAATTTAGAGGAAGCTCGTTATAAAAGTGTTAGCGGCTATTCCGGTGGAATGAAACAACGTTTTGGAATAGCGCAATTATTGCTTAACGATCCGAAATTGATTATTGTAGATGAGCCAACAGCAGGATTAGATCCTGCGGAACGCCACCGCTTTTTAAATGTATTACGCGAAATTGGTACCAACCATGTGGTTATATTTTCTACACATATCGTCGATGATGTTAATGAATTATGTCATGAAATGGCGATTTTAAACGGCGGGAAGATTCTACAACGAAGTACTCCTAAAGAGGCGGAAGCGCAATTGGAGGGGAAGATTTGGAGTAAGGTAATTGAACGTGAAGAACTCGAAGCTACTGAAGCCAAGTATCAGGTTTTGTCGTCTAAATACAACCAAGAAAATAAATTAACGGTAAGAATTTGTAGTTCAGAACAACCGGATAGTAGTTTTGAAGCTGCAAAACCGCAACTGGAAGATGTTTATTTTGTTGCACTTAAAAAAGATTAATCCATGTTTGCTACTATATTTTCTTTTGAGTTTAAAAGATGGCTTAAAAACCCTATGTTCTATGTCTATGGGGTCATTTTCTTTCTAATCGGTTTCCTAATCATGGCTAGTTCCATTGGTGTATTTGATCGTGTTTCTGTTACGGTTGCATCAAACGCTTATTCCAACTCGCCGTTGGCATTAAGCACAATTATAAATGGATTAACCATACTGACCTATTTTTTGTTACCGACTATAGTTGGGGCGTCTGTTTATAGGGATTTCAAATATCAGGTTCACAACATACTGTTTTCCTATCCGTTTTCAAAACCGGCTTACCTATTTGGAAAGTTTTTGAGTTCCTTAGTGATTACAATTCTGATTACTTTTAGTATTGGTTTAGGGATTTTTGTCGCTACACTATTGCCTTTTGCGAATCAGCAACTATTAGGCCCATTTAATTTGATGGCTTATATACAGCCGTTTATATTGTTGGTAATTCCCAATTTAGTATTTATTGGAGCCATTGTTTTTGCTATAGTTACCTTGACTAGAAACGTATATGTTGGTTTTATTTCCATTATATTTTTGTTGGTGTTTCAAGGCATCTTAAGTGGGCTTACCGCAGATATGGATAATCAATATCTTGCAGCATTACTAGATCCATTTGGAAACGAAGCCTTGCATTATTATACCAAATATTGGACTGTTGCAGAGCAAAATGTTAAAAACATACCTTTTGAAGGTGCCCTTGTTTACAACCGTTTGATCTGGTTTGGTGTAGCCTTATTGGTTTTGATTTTTTTATATGTAAAGTTTGAATTTACACAACAGGGAATCAGTTTTGAAAGAAAGAGAAAAGGACAACGGTTGACTAAAAATAATTTTGGTAGCATTACCAAAATTGAATTGCCTAAGGTACATTATAACTTTAGTTGGAGTCAAAATTTAAAAAATGCTTGGAGTTTCTCCAATCTGGAGTTTAAATTTATAGTAAAAAACTGGGTATTTATTAGTGTCTTGTTTGTAGGATTGACTTTTATGTTGATTTCCTCCATTTCGATGGGACAAATTTTTGGGACCAATACCTATCCTGTGACATGGAAAGTATTGATGATTCAAGGAGATACTTTTGGATTTTTTATATTGTTTTTGACCTTTTTATTTGCGGGACTTTTGGTGCAAAGAGGTCCCTTGTCCAAAATGAATTTACTTATCGATGTAACGCCAGTTCCGAATTGGGTTATGCTGTTTTCGAAGTTCATAGCCTTGGTAAAAATGCAAATGGTATTGGTACTTGTGGTAGTGATTTCGGGAATTGCGATACAAGCTTACCACGGCTATTATAAATTTGAATTGGGGCACTATTTCTTTGAATTGTATGGTATCAATTTAGTGCGTTATGTTATTTGGGCAGTTAGCGCGCTATTAGTACAGACACTTTTTAAAAATTACCTATTGGGCTTCTTTACCTTGTTGGCTTTATTAATTGGTATTCCGTTCTTGTCTAAGATAGGAGTAGAGCAAGATATTTTTTATTTAAATAGAGCCTCTTTTTACAGCTATTCTGATATGAATGGTTACGGTGCTAGATTGAGTAGATATTATATTTACGCCTTGTATTGGGCAATTTTAGCCATGGTGTTTTTTGGAATATCCTTATTGTTTTGGAGACGAGGATTGCCAGCCTCGGTGAAGGAGCGTTTCTTTTGGAGTAAAAGAAGAGCTCAAGCTATTGTTGTGATTCCTATGTTCTTAGCTTTATTTGCTTTTATAGCTATTGGAAGTGTAATTTACTATGAAGATACCGTTAAAAATGTATATGTATCTGCGCAAGAAGGGGAACAACAAAGTGCCGAATGGGAAAAGAAATATAAAAAATACGAACATCAGGCACAACCGCGTATTACCGATGTAAAAATCGATATGGACTTGTTTCCAGAAACACGCGACTTCAAAGTTCTGGGTACTTATATATTGACTAATAAAACGGACAAGCGTATCGACTCTTTGTTGATTAATTATAATGATTATCCGTTAAGTTTAGAATTTGAAACACCGACAGTGCTTTTGTCAAGAGACACCGTATTTCATTTTGATATATATAAATTAAAGCAATCGTTGGCTCCCGGAGAAACTATGGTGATGAAGTTTACACTTCAAAACAAACCCAACACTTTGTTGACTGAAAATTCGCCGGTATTGGAAAACGGTACCTTTATCAACAATACTATTTTTCCGAGTTTAGGATATAGCGATTCGGGAGAATTAGAAGATAATGATGTTCGAAAGAAATACGGCTTAGGCCCCAAAGATCGCATGGCATTGCAAACGGATTTAGTAGCCAGGCAAAACACTTATATCTCATCGGATTCCGATTGGATTCAGTTTGAGACTACGGTGAGTACGAGCCCTGATCAAATTGCGATAGCCCCGGGGTATTTGCAAAAAGAATGGATTGCAAACGGACGACGTTACTTCCATTATAAAATGGATCAAAAGATGTTGAATTTCTATGCTTTTAATTCGGCGCGATTTGAGGTTGTAAAAGACCGCTGGAACGACGTAAATATTGAGATTTATTATCACAAGGGGCACGAGTATAATTTAAAGCGTATGATAGAAGCTACGAAAAAAGCCTTGACCTATTATTCTGAAAATTACAGTCCCTACCAGCATAAACAAGTTCGAATTATTGAATTTCCAAACAGTATGGGAACCTTTGCGCAATCTTTTGCCAATACCATTCCGTTTTCTGAGGCCATTGGTTTTATTGCTGAGATTGATGATAGTGATGAAGATGCCGTTGATTATCCTTTTAGCGTCGTAGCTCATGAAGTAGCGCATCAATGGTGGGCACATCAAGTTATTGGTGCCAATGTTCAAGGAGCAACCTTGTTGTCGGAAAGTTTGTCAGAATACAGCGCCTTAAAAGTATTGGAACACGAATATGGTAAGCCACAAATGCGTAAATTCTTAAAAGATGCTTTGGATAGCTATTTAAGTGGACGCGGTAGAGAACGTAAAAAAGAACAACCCTTAATGTATAATGAAAATCAACAGTATATTCATTACAATAAAGGCTCGTTGGTATTGTATGCCTTGAGTGATTATATTGGAGAAAAGAATATGAATGCTGCTTTAAAGACTTATGTTCAAAAAGTAGCCTTTCAGGACGCGCCTTATACCACGGCAACGGAATTAGTGGGCTATTTAAATCAAGTAACTCCAGACTCTTTAAAATACTTAATTCACGATATGTTTGAAACCATTACCCTATATGATAACAAAGTCGTTGAGGTAAAATCAAAAGCGTTGAAAAATGGTAAATACGAAGTGACTTTTGAGGTAGAAGTGGCTAAATACCATTCCGACGACCAAGGAAAACGCGTGTTTAAAGATGCTGCTGGGAAAACGCTTACTTTTAAAACGGCTGCAAATGAAATTGTAAATTCATTACCGTTACAAGACTATATAGAAATCGGTGTTTTTGCAAAGGATGAAAAAACCAAAAAGGAAAAAGTATTGTATTTGGTTAAAAGAAAAATAACTCGAATCGACAATAAATTTACCATCGTAGTCGATTCAAAACCATCGGAAGTTGGGGTTGATCCTTATAATAAACTGATTGATGCCAAGTCAAGCGATAACCGAATGAAAATATAATTAAAAGCGATTTTATAAACGAGCTGCATCTGAAAGGGTGCGGCTTTTTTTGTACGCGATTCCCTCTTCGAATTGCGTTTGCGAAGCAGTTTGTCGGTTAATACTTCTCGGTTACGCTCACTAAAATTCCATGCAAAAAAAAACACTGTTCTTGTGAAACAGTGTTTTTTATAATTCTCAGAAAGTTGATTATCTTCTTCTCTCTTTGATTTTTGCTTTTTTACCAGTAAGTTCTCTGAAGTAGAAAATACGAGCTCTACGAACTTTACCTCTTTGGTTAACTTCTACTTTTTGTAAAGCAGGCATGTTTACCGGGAAAATACGCTCCACTCCAACAGCACCAGACATTTTTCTAATCGTGAAAGTTTCAGTCATTCCAGTACCTCTTCTTTGGATAACTACACCTTTGAAGAACTGTGTTCTTGTTTTTTCACCCTCTTTAATTTCGTAATACACAGTGATTGTATCACCTGCACCAAATTCAGGGAAATCTTTTTTAGTTACAAACTCGTCTTGAACGAATTTTAATAAATCTGCCATGATTTAATTTTATTAGCAATTGTTAATTCAGAACAACATATACGGTTTTCGCTAGAGGTTGGGCTAAAGTGGGTGCAAATATAATAAATTATTTTATTAAAGACTAGGAAAAGGCTTTTTTGTCTATATACCATTTTTCTATATGCCTTTTCTAAATGCCTATACGTCCATACGCCCATATGCATATCAGCGTATCAGCGTATCAGCGTATCAGCGTATCAGCGTATCAGCGTATCAGCGTATCAGCGTATCAGCGTATCAGCGTATCAGCGTATCAGCGTATCAGCGTATCAGC
>NZ_JAHKRA010000010.1 GCF_019345525.1 Flavobacterium sp. NKUCC04_CG
TTATTGCAGCGGGGCTCACCTCTTCCCATTTCGAACAGAGAAGTTAAGCCCGTTAGCGCAGATGGTACTGCATTTATGTGGGAGAGTATGTCGTCGCCTTTCTTTTAAAAAGTCCCTAATCTTTATTGATTAGGGACTTTTTTGCTTATACGCAAATACGCTGATATGCGTATACGCTTTAGAATCATGTCACCCCTACGGGGTTTTATTCTAAGGAATTATACATAAAAGCCTAGCGCAGCGCCACGGCACAAAATCCCTATCGTTCTGTCGCAGACGAAACGATAGGGATTTTGCTAATACATAAAAACGGGTTGTTATAATCATGTCACCCCCACGGGGTTTTCCATAACCAACATTTTATTGTCTAGCATTATTTCACCTCTACGGGGTTCTCTGCCTATAAGCGAATAGGCACGTAGGCTTATCCGCTTTTATAATCATTTCACCCCTACGGGGTTTTCCATAACCAACATTTTATTGTCTAGCATTATTTCACCCCTATGGAGTTCTCTGCCCATAAGCGAATAGGCACATCGGCGTATCCGCTTTTATAATCATTTCACCCCTACGGGGTTTTCGATAACCAACATTTTATTGTCTAGCATTATTTCACCTCTACGGGGTTCTCTGCCCATAAGCGAATAGGCACATCGGCGTATCCGCCCTTAGAATCATGTCACCCCTCCGGGGTTTTATTATACGAAATTATACATAAAAGCCTAGCGCAGCGCCACGGCACAAAATCCCTATCGTTTTGTCGCAGACGAAACCATAGGGATTTTGCTAATGCGTAAAACGGGATTGTTATTATAATAATAATATATCATTTTCGTATAACCCCGTAGGGGTGACATGATTATAGATGATGTGTAACACGGGAATGTTGTTTATAATAATAATATATCATTTTCGTATAACCCCGTAGGGGTGACATGATTATAGAAAATGATGCGTCACACGGGAATGTTGTTCATAATAATAATATATCGTTTTCGTAGAACCCCGTAGGGGTGACATGATTATAGAAAATGATGCGTCACACGGGAATGTTGTTTATAATAATAATATATCGTTTTCATAGAACCCCGTAGGGGTGACATGATTATGGAAAATGAGACGTCACACGGGAATGTTGTTTATAATAATAATATATCATTTTCGTATAACCCCGTAGGGGTGACATGATTATAGAAAATGATGCGTCACACGGGATTGTTGTTACAATAATAATATATCATTTTCGTAGAACCCCGCAGGGGTGACATGATTATAGAAAATGATGCGTCACACGGGAATGTTGTTCATAATAATAATATATCATTTTCGTAGAACCCCGTAGGGGTGATATGATTATAGAAAATGATGCGTCACACGGGAATGTTGTTCATAATAATAATATATCATTTTCGTAGAACATCGATTCTCGAATCGCGAATAAAAAAAAACCAGACTCAAAGTCTGGTTTTTGTTATTTATTCGTCGTGTAAGAAAGCTTGTCTTTGGAGTAGCGTTTCTTCGCTTTCGACATGATTATCATCAGGAACACAGCAATCTACAGGGCAAACAGCAGCGCATTGTGGCTCTTCGTGAAACCCTTTACATTCGGTACATTTACCAGGTACTATGTAGTATAAATCATCTGAAATGGGGTCTTGAGCAGCATCTGCATCTACTTCGGTTCCATCGGGTAAAACGATTTTTCCGGAAAGACGCGTACCATCTTTATATCTCCAATCATCTGCTCCTTCGTATATCGCTGTATTTGGACACTCTGGTTCGCATGCACCGCAGTTGATGCATTCGTCAGTTATTATGATTGCCATAGCTTATATCTTTTATATTTATTATATGTAACTTTGCTACAAAAATACACCCAAAACAATTCACAAACAAATCAATATGATTTTAGAAGATAAAAAATTAGCACTTGTTGCCCTAGGGCAGTTTCTTAAGCAGTTTTCACAAGCAACATTTAGTAAAGACCAACAAGTTCTTGGGAACGAAGTGTTTTACAGCCGTTTTGAAGAAGCAGTGGTGTCTGCAGTTCATTATAATGGATGGTTTACTGTGGATCAAGTGGTTTTATCAATCCAATCATGGAGTGCAGCTTTGACTTTAGAAGAATTGAATCAGTGGACTCAAGCCTATGATTTCGATAGAGAGCCGTTGAAGAATGTTGGACTTATCTTGGCCGGAAATATTCCCTTAGTAGGATTTCACGATTTTTTGTCGGTTTTGATTTCCGGTAATATCGTTTCTGTAAAAATGTCGTCTAATGATCAAAGACTATTACCGATATTGGCAGATTATTTAATATTCGTAGAACCTAGATTTAAAGAGCGAATTCGCATAGTGGAAGGACGTCTGGAAAAATTCGATGCGGTTATTGCTACAGGTAGTAATAATACTTCGCGATATTTTGAATATTATTTTGATAAGGTACCCAATATCATTAGAAAAAACAGAAATTCATTAGCAGTATTAGATGGAAACGAAACGAAAAGCGATTTGATAGCTTTGGGTAGTGATATTTTTACTTTTTTTGGATTGGGATGTCGTAATGTTTCTAAATTATTAGTTCCTAAAGGTTATAATTTTGATGCATTTTTTGAAGCGATGTTTGAATTTCAAGATGTCATCCACTACGAAAAATACTCCAACAATTACGATTATAATAAGGCGGTATTTTTAATGAGCAATTTTAAAATTTTAGACAACGGGTTTTTGACGATTAAAGAAGACGAATCATTTGCTTCTCCGATTTCGTCCGTATTCTATGAATATTATGAAGATGTAACGGATTTAAAGAAAGAATTAAAGTTGCAAGAAGAAAAAATTCAATGTATCGTATCTAATAATTTGGTAGACAATTCCATTGCTTTCGGGCAAACACAATTCCCTAAACTATGGGATTATGCCGACGGCGTAGATAGCTTGAGTTTCTTGTTAAAATTGTAAAATATGAAAATGCATAATTTTAGTGCAGGCCCTTGTATATTGCCTGCTTCGGTTTACGCACAGGCAGCTGAGGCTGTTCTAAATTTTGATAATTCCGGACTTTCTATTTTAGAGATTTCACACCGTAGTAAAGCATTTATGTCTATTTTGGACGAAGCACGTGAAAAGGTGTTAAGGATGTTAGGATTGAAGGAAGCTCGATATAGCGTGTTGTTTTTACAAGGTAGTGCCAGTATGGAGTTTTTAAGAGTTCCCTATAATTTGATGAAATCTAAAGCAGGATACATAGATACGGGAACCTGGTCTTCAAAAGCCATAAAAGAAGCTCAAGCTTTTGGCGAGGTAGCTATCGTTGCTTCATCAAAAAGGGCTAATTATACTTATATTCCGGAGGTTGATGTCGTTGATCCGGACTTGGATTATTTGCATTTTACTTCAAACAATACCATATATGGAACACAATTTACGACTATACCGCAGGTAAGTGTACCGTTGGTTTGCGATATGAGTTCGGATATCTTTTCGAGGCAACTGGATTTTAGTCGTTTTGATTTAATTTATGCCGGTGTTCAAAAGAATATAGGTCCTGCTGGATTGAGTTTGGTGGTAGTTAAAAAGGAAGTATTAGGTAAGACTGCTCGTTCAATTCCGAGTATGATGGATTACCAACAACATATTGATCAGGGTAATTTGTATCATACGGCCAATGTTTTTGGCGTATATACCAGTTTACTAAACCTTCGATGGTTAAATGATTTAGGCGGTATCCCTGCTGTAGAATTCCTGAATAACGCTAAGGCAAAATTGCTTTATGAGGCTATTGACAGCCTGGATGTAGTAGAGGGTATAGCAGCAGAGGCATTTCGATCAAAGATGAATGTGACCTTTCGCTTTAAGAATAGCGAATTGGAAAAAGCATTCGATGCCTATTGTGAAAGAGAGAACATTGTAAATATTAAAGGACACCGTAGTGTAGGTGGGTATAGAGCATCTTTATATAATGCTCTACCGATAGAAAGTGTGCAAGTGTTGGTTCAGGTCCTTGAACAAATTAATCAGAAAGCATAAAGATGAAAATATTAGTACATGAAGCCCTTCCGGAGTTTGTTGAAAAAACTTTAGAAGACCAAGGTTTTGAAATTATTCAAGTTAAAGTTGCACAAGAGCAACTAGCCAATTATATCAATACCCATAAAATTGATGTATTGTTACTGCATAAGGCAAGAAAAATAACGCGATTATTGGTTGATAGTTGTAGTGATTTAAAATGTATCGTTATAGCAAGTAGCCATATTGATTTAGAGTATATCGACTATGCCATTAAAAATAATATCAAGGTGTTGTGGGCAGAAAAAACTTTGGCCAATGCTACGGCAGAAATGGTTTTCGCACATTTGTTTACAGGGAGTAGACTGCTACAAGAAGCCAATAGAAATATGCCTTTAGAAGGGGAGGTCAATTTTAAGTCTTTGCAAAGTGCCTATTCAAGTGGAGTAGAGTTGGCGGGAAAAACCTTGGGCATTATGGGAATGAATCTCGCTGGTCAATTGGTTGCTCAAAAAGCCATAGGATTAGGGATGCAAGTGGTTTATTGCGATGGAATGCAACCGCATATATCCAAAGATGTTTCCCTTTTTAACGGAGCCTCAATGCATATACACTTAGAAAGTCAGTCGATGGAAAACGTATTGGAACAGTCACATTTTTTAACGGTTCATACCAAAAATTTTGAGCGATATATACTGGCTAAAGAAGAATTTGAAAGTGCGATACAATTGATTGGGGTGATAAACTGTGCATATCCCGAAGCAATCAATGAAGTTGATTTGGTAGACTTAATCAATGAAGAAAAGATATTATTTGCAGGATTAGATCGTTTTGAAGAAGAACCTAATCCGGCTATTCAAGTATTAATGCAACCGGCTATTTCGTTGTCTCCGAACATTAATGGTACATCTTTAGAGGTTAGTGGTGCTATTTGGCTTGAAATATGTGAATTATTCGCTGAATGTGGTTGATTTTTTAACTAACTTAGATTGGATTTTTAAAACAACAAAGTTATGTTAGAGCAAATACAACAATTAATTGAGCAAGTAAGTTCAAAAGAAGCCGCTGCGCAAGGAATTTCTTCTGAGCTGACAACATCAGTTGCACAAGCAACGGGAACTTCCATTATATCGGGTTTAAAAGAAACGGTTATGAGTGGGAATTTTAGTCAACTGACCGATTTGTTTCAAGGGTCCGGTGATGTGGCATCAAACGGAGCTGTGAGCTCGATAGTTACTAATTTAGTGGGAACTTTGTCTGGGAAATTGGGAATAGACCAACGAGTTGCAAGTAATTTTGCTGGTTCTATTGTTCCTCAGGCCTTATCAATACTAGTTTCTAAATTCAAGGATTCCAATTTTTCTATAACGGATTTGATGGGTGCTTTTTCTGGGGGCGCTGGTTCCGGAGGTGGTATTATGGATGCTTTGGGAGGTTTGGGATTGGATCAAAATAAAGATGGTAAAGTGGGCTTGGATGATGCTATGTCGGCTTTAAAAGGCTTGTTTTAATAATAAAAAGAAGAGGCTATCTCATAAATGAAGACAGCCTCTTAGATTTTTTGAGATTTTCAATCTCTATATATTATTTTTAGTACAGACTTTTTTAAAATCAGACTTGTATTACACCTAAATTAAATTGACGTTCAATTGGAGCGTGATCGGCTGCTTCGATTCCCATGGAAATCCAAGTACGGGTGTCTAGCGGGTCAATGATAGCGTCTGTCCATAATCTGGAAGCTGCGTAATACGGTGAAATTTGTTTGTCGTAACGCGCTTTGATTTTATTAAACATTTCCGTTTCTTTTTCCGGCGTAATTTCTTCGCCTTTGGCTTTTAGAGAAGAAGCTTCAATTTGTAAAAGCACTTTGGCTGCTTGAGAACCGCCCATAACGGCTAATTCGGCACTAGGCCAAGCAAAGATTAATCTTGGGTCATATGCTTTTCCACACATGGCATAATTTCCAGCACCGTAAGAATTTCCTACAATAACCGTAAATTTCGGAACTACAGAGTTGCTTACCGCGTTAACCATTTTAGCGCCGTCTTTGATAATACCACCGTGTTCTGATTTAGAACCGACCATAAAACCAGTTACATCTTGTACGAATACCAGTGGAATTTTCTTTTGGTTGCAATTGGCTATAAAACGCGTAGATTTATCTGCACTATCCGAATAGATAACTCCTCCAAATTGCATTTCACCTTTTGCTGTTTTAACAACTTTTCGTTGGTTAGCTACAATTCCAACCGCCCAACCGTCGATGCGGGCGTATCCGGTAATGATGCTTTGGCCGTAACCGGCTTTGTATTCTTCGAAATCGGAATCATCAACCAAACGTTTGATGATTTCCATCATGTCGTATTGTTCTGTTCTTGCTTTAGGTAATATTCCGTAAATATCGTTAGGGTCTAAAGCCGGTTTTAGTGGCTTAACACGGTTATATCCTGCTTTGGTATAATCGCCTATTTTTCCGATGATATTTCTAATCGTATCTAAAGCATCTTTATCGTCTTTGGATTTGTAATCGGTAACACCTGAAATTTCGCAATGTGTTGTTGCTCCACCTAAGGTTTCGTTGTCGATGTTTTCGCCTATAGCTGCCTTTACAAGGTAGCTTCCTGCTAGAAAAATGCTTCCTGTTTTGTCTACAATTAAGGCTTCATCACTCATAATTGGTAAATAGGCGCCTCCTGCAACACAACTACCCATAACAGCCGCAATTTGGGTGATTCCCATACTACTCATCAGAGCATTATTTCTAAAAATTCTTCCAAAATGTTCTTTGTCAGGGAAAATTTCATCCTGTAAAGGAAGATAAACCCCCGCGCTATCTACTAAATAAATAATAGGTAGGCGGTTTTCCATGGCGATTTCTTGCGCTCTTAAATTCTTTTTCGCAGTAATAGGAAACCAAGCTCCAGCTTTTACCGTAGCGTCATTGGCAACCACTATGCATTGTTTGCCTTGTATGTAACCTATCTTAACCACTACTCCTCCCGAAGGGCATCCACCGTGTTCTTCATACATTCCATCTCCAACAAAAGCACCGATTTCTATGCATTTTGCGTCCTTGTCTAAGAGGTAATCAATTCGTTCTCTAGCGGTTAGTTTTCCAGATTGATGTAGTTTTTCAATTCTCTTTTGACCACCACCTAGTTTTACTTGGGCATATTGACGTTTAAGGTCAGATAAAAGTAGCTTGTTGTGATCTTCATTTTTATTGAAGTTAATGTCCATAATTATAGAGGCCTTATATTTTTGTTAATGTCTAATTCTTGAGTGCTAAAATACAAAAACCTTTATAATTATAGGAGTAACAAGGTTAGTTATAATTGAAGGGATAACGGAAATATTTTGAAAAGTTACTATTTAGGAAACATTAGTTGTGTTTTTTATTGTAATTTTGGTCGCCTAATAAATGAATATGACACTCAATTCAATTTTTCAATTTTTAGTTCCTAAGGATAAAAAGTTTTATCCCTTGTTTGAACAAGCTGTGAATAAGTTAATCCTATTATCAGAAACCCTCCATGAAGCCATTAATTTGCCGAGTAAAGAAAGAGAGGAATACTTTAAAACAGTAGAGACCATAGAAAATGATATTGAAAATATCGTGCAAAATATCCGTATTGAATTAAGTAGAAATTTTATTACGCCATTTGACCGTGAAGATATTCATTCATTGATTACTGCTATTGATGATGTGGCCGATTTTATGAATGATGCAGCTAGTCGTATGCGTTTGTATCAAGTGGACAAGATCACTAAATCCATTCGCAAGTTGACAGAAGTTAACGTAGAAACTTGTAAGCAAATTGGTATTGCTATTTATGAACTAAAGGGCATGAAGAATTTGGATACCATTTCAGAATGCTGTCGTGTAATCAATAAATTAGAGGCTAAGGCTGATAAGATTTTTGATAAAGCCGTGGCAGATCTTTTCGAAAATGAAACGGATGCTAAAAACATTATTAAATACAAAGAAGTATTATCGGCTTTAGAAGCCGCTTCGGATAAATGTAAACAGGTAGCCAAGGTTTTGGAGACCATTACGGTGAAATATTCTTAAACAACCGAAGACTTCATGGATTTTACAATATTGATTATAATTATCGGACTGGCTTTGATATTTGACTATATCAACGGATTTCACGACGCTGCCAATTCCATAGCAACTATTGTTGCAACTAAGGTATTAACCCCTTTTCAAGCCGTATTATGGGCTGCCGCTTTTAATTTTGTAGCTTATTTTATTTCCAAATATCTTATTGGAGAATTTAAAATTGGGAACACCATTGCCAAATCGGTCAACGAGCACTTTATAACTTTAGAAGTGATATTGGCCGGACTTGTCGCAGCCATTATATGGAATTTGTTGACCTGGAAAATGGGAATCCCGTCTTCGTCTTCACATACTTTATTAGGAGGATTTATTGGTGCTGCTTTAGCCCATGCAGGTGCTTTTTCTGCAATTTTTGATGGACAACAAATCGACGTAATCAATTATGTCAAAGTAATTCCGACTTTTTTATTTATTTTCGGTGCGCCATTTATAGGTATGATTGTCGCCTATTTTATTACGGTTTTGATCATGCATATTTGTAAGCGAGCCAATCCGCATCGAGCTGAGAAATGGTTTAAAAAACTTCAATTGGTTTCTTCTGCTTTATTTAGTTTAGGACATGGTGGTAATGATGCTCAGAAAGTAATGGGAATTATCGGTGCTGCTGTGATTTGTTATCACATGAATATGCAAGACGTAGCCTATACGAGTTTAGCGAGTGCCGACAGGTTTGCGCATTTTGTAGACGATTGGTATTGGGTGCCTTTAGCATCCTTTGTAGTAATTGCATTAGGGACGCTGTCTGGAGGTTGGAAAATTGTAAAAACCATGGGAACTAAAATTACCAAAGTGACCCCTTTAGAAGGAGTAGCTGCTGAAACGGCAGGTGCGATTACTTTATATGTTACCGAACATTTGGGAATTCCTGTTTCAACAACACATACGATTACCGGTTCTATAATTGGTGTAGGTATTACTAAAAGGATTTCCGCAGTACGTTGGGGGATTACGATTAGTTTGCTTTGGGCTTGGGTTTTAACCATTCCAGTTTCTGCCTTAATAGCCATGGGCGTTTATTATTTATTGACCGTTTTCTTATAAAAATATACTATCAAAAAAAAACAACTTCTTTCGGAGTTGTTTTTTTTTTGAACGAATAATGCTATTACTTTGTTTTACGATTGAGTAAATTTGGGATAGAACTAAAAAATTATCCCCTATGAGTATCATTCAAAAACCCCATTTTAAAGCGAAATACGACAATTATATTAACGGAGCTTTTGTGCCTCCTGCAAGTGGTAAATATTTTGATGTTATTTCTCCTATTGATGGAAAAGTGTTTTCTCAAGCGGCTCATTCCGGTAAGGAAGATATAGATAAAGCAGTAGCAGCCGCAGATCAAGCGTTTAAGACTTGGAGTAAGGTGTCTTCTAAAGACAGAAGTGCTCTTTTACATCAAATAGCCAAGGTTATGGAAGATAACTTGGAGTATATAGCGGCGGTGGAAACTATTGACAATGGAAAAGCGGTACGCGAAACCTTAGGTGCCGACGTACCTTTAGCTATTGACCATTTAAGATATTTTGCTTCTGTAATTCGTTCCGAAGAAAGTTCGATTACGGAACTAGACGAAAACACGGTATCCATTGCTTTGGAAGAGCCTTTAGGTGTTATAGCACAGATTATTCCATGGAACTTTCCTTTGTTGATGGCCTTTTGGAAGTTGGCTCCAGCCTTAGCTGCGGGTAATACAATCGTATTAAAACCAGCCGAGAGCACGCCAATCTCTATTCTAATCGTTATGGAGTTAATAGGGTCGTTATTGCCTCCAGGAGTATTAAACGTAATCAATGGTTTTGGAGCGGAGATGGGACGTCATTTAGTGGCGCATCCGAAGGTGTCTAAAGCTGCTTTTACCGGATCTACCGCTACGGGAAGAATGATCATGCAATATGCTTCTGAAAATGTGATTCCCGTTACTTTGGAATTGGGAGGGAAATCTCCAAATATCTTTTTCCCATCGATAGCCGATCACGATGATGCATTTTTTGACAAAGCCGTCGAAGGGGCTGTATTATTTGCTTTTAATCAAGGTGAAGTTTGTACCTGCCCTTCACGATTATTGGTACACGAATCGATTTACGATAAATTTATAGCCAAGGTTATTGAACGTACAGAGGCGATTAAATTCGGTAATCCGTTAGATAGCACTACCATGATGGGGGCGCAAGCTTCTAAAGTGCAGTATGAAAAAATATTAGCCTATATCAAATTGGGAAAAGAAGAAGGTGCGGAACTCTTAACCGGAGGAGAAGCCAATTCAATTCCGGGATTGGATGGCGGGTATTATATCAAACCAACCATTTTTAAAGGACATAATAAGATGAGGATTTTCCAAGAGGAAATTTTCGGACCCGTATTGGCTGTAACTACTTTTAAAACAACGGAAGAGGCGATTGAAATTGCCAACGATACGATATATGGACTTGGAGCTGGTGTATGGACGCGTGACGCACATGAAATCTACCAAGTTCCTAGAGCGATACAAGCGGGTAGAGTGTGGATTAATCAATATCACTCCTATCCAGCAGGTGCTCCGTTTGGAGGTTATAAACAATCTGGATTTGGACGTGAGAACCACAAGATGATGTTGAATCACTACCGCCAAGTAAAAAACATGTTGATATCTTACGATAAAAACAAACAGGGGCTTTTTTAATGTTGATTGTTGAGCTGCTTAATTTTTAAGCAGCTCTTTTTTTAATACCATGACACGATGATAAAACGAATTGAAGCGACGGAAGCCGCTATGGAATTGATTAAAGAATTACAGGGTTTGCACGGTGATTTGATGTTTTATCAAGCCGGTGGATGCTGTGAAGGAACCCAACCTTTGTGTTTGCATAAAGATGGAATTCTCAAACGACTTGGTGATGTCTGTGTCGGACATGTTGGCGGTGTTGAATTTTGGATGGATAAAGATCTATTTGAATACTGGAAGCATGCTCATTATACGCTCGATGTCGTAGAAGGCTATGGTACAGGTGGTTTTTCTCTAGAAGTGCCGTTGGGAAAGACTTTTAAGATCGTATATCGCATCTATACTCCTGAAGAAGAAACTCAGTTGGAACCGATCATGGCAGTTGAAAGTTAGCACTCCTTGACAAGTGATTGTTGGTATTGTTTTGGCGTAATGCCTTCGTGTTTTTTAAATAACCGAATAAAGTAATTGCTGTCTTCAAACCCACTGAGGTAACTGACCTCTTTGATGGGAATCAAGGAAGAAGACAAAATGTTTTTTGCTTTTGTTATTTTTTGTTCGATGATAAATTCAATCGGACTGATTCCTAACTCTCTTTTGAAATAACGATATAAGGTAGAAGGGCTCATACATGCTTGGTTACATAATTGATCTAGACTACCTGTTTTTTCTGGATTCTCCTTGATAAAAGCAACTAAAGACTGTATGATTGAGGGCGTTTTTCGCGATTTGAGATTCGGAAGTTCTCTGTTTTGTTGTTGCATGATTGCAATCAAAAGCATATCAAGCTGTGACTCCTCCCAATTTTCTATAAGTGTTTTTCTTTGATTGAGTAAGTCGCGTGTGATGCGATGAAAAATTTGATTGATTTTGGTACTATTTAGCAGAGAGAATTCTTGAATATTGAGATTCCATTCGCTATTTAATTTGGGTGCTTTTTCATTTAACATTTCCGTCTTTTTTATTAGAAAATCAGGGTTAATCGATACACTTGTGCACTGTGTAGGTTGTTTTGAAGTAGCCTGTGGAAAATCGATTTTAAGATGGCTGTTTTTTGGCAGTATTAAAGTTTGATTTTTATTGAAAAGAAACGAGTTTTGCGAATCGATTTCAATTTGCTTTTGTCCGTTTATGATATTGGAAAAGACTGGATTGGAAAAGGCAACGGGTATTTGATACATTTTTTCGTCGATTTCTGTAAAAAAAATCTCACAAGAATCTGTTTTCCAAATGGAGTGACTTTCAACAAATTCAGGATTTATTTTGGAATGTTGAAAAATATTCGATAATAAAGGGAAGTTATTTAAATTCATCTTAAAATCTTTGGAAGATGAATTTACTAAATGTTTTTTGAAATAGCTTTATAATTATGTTAAAACCAGCATAGTAAAAATCAAAAGCTACTTGTCGTTCAACAAGTAGCTTTTTGAATTTAATCTCGTTGCCCCATCATCATCAGATAGGCTTTTAAGAAATTGTCAATTTCGCCATTCATTACAGAGTCAACATCGGTTGATTCGAATTGAGTGCGTACATCTTTAACCAATTTATAAGGATGCATAACGTAGTTTCGAATTTGTGAACCCCATTCGATTTTTTTCTTATTGGCTTCGATTTCGTCCCGTTTGGCTTGACGTTTTTTTAATTCTATTTCATACAATTGTGATTTCAGCAATTGCATAGCTTTATTCTTATTGTCTAATTGAGAACGGGTTTCCGAATTTTCAATGATAATACCCGTAGGGTGGTGACGCAATCGAACAGCGGTTTCAACCTTGTTCACATTTTGTCCTCCAGCTCCACTAGAACGCATGGTTTCCCACGATATGTCCGAGGCACTGATATCGATCTCAATAGTATCATCTGCTAAGGGATATACATAAACGGATGCAAATGAAGTATGTCTTTTGGCATTACTGTCAAAAGGGGAGATACGCACTAAGCGATGTACGCCATTTTCTCCTTTTAAGTAACCGAAAGCATATTCCCCTTCAAACTCTAAAGTTACCGTTTTAACACCAGTAACCTCACCTTCTTGAAAGTTGAGCTCTTTAATCTTATAGCCGCTTTTTTCAGCCCACATCATATACATTCGCATCAACATGGCTGCCCAGTCACAACTTTCAGTGCCACCGGCACCAGCGGTAATTTGAATCACCGCACTAAGGCTATCACCTTCGTCTGAAAGCATGTTTTTAAATTCGAGGTCTTCTATGATCGCTATGGTCTCCTGATAATGTTCCGTAACCTCGGTTTCATCAACATCGCCGGAGGCATAAAAATCCAAAAGTACCTGCAATTCCTCTAAGCTATTTTGAGCTGCCTGATAACCTTCAACCCATTTCTTTTTGGAGCGTAAATTTTTTACCAGTATTTCTGCTTCCTTAGGATGATTCCAGAAATCAGGTGCAAATGTCTTCTCTTCTTCGTTGGCAATTTCAATTAATTTCTGATCGACGTCAAAGATATCGTCTTAAGGCACCAAGCCGGTCAATAATATTCTTTACATGTTCGGTGTTTATCATAATTTCAGTACTTTTATAGCCACAAAAATAGTTATTCCTTTTTGAAATATGGAAATTAATTTAGTTAGCGATACCATCACCAAACCAAGTCCTGAAATGGTAGATTTTATGATGAAGGCAAGAGTAGGTGATGATGTTTATAAATTGGACGAAAGTACCAATGAATTAGAAAAAACAATAGCCGATTTATTTGGTATGGAGGCAGCCTTGTTTTTTCCTTCGGGTACTATGGCCAACCAAGTTGCCATCAAACTGCATACAAATTCTGGTGAGCGATTGATTTGCGATAAAGATTCACATGTTTATGCTTTTGAATCGGGAGGACCGGCTTTTCACAGTGGTGTGGCCTGTACTTTGTTGCCGGGAAATAGAGGACGAATTACCGCAGAACAAGTTCAAGAAGCTTACACTGACGATTCCAATGTACACTATGCTGCAACTACTTTAGTTTGTGTTGAAAACACAACCAACAAAGGCGGCGGCGCGTGTTACGATATCAATGAGTTGTTTAAAATTAAACAAGTTTGCCTAGCGACAGGAATGAAGTTTCATTTAGATGGTGCTCGACTGTGGAATGCGTTAGTGGCAAAGCAACTGCATCCCAAACAGTTTGGAGAATTGTTCGATACTATTTCGGTTTGTTTGTCTAAAGGACTCGGTGCTCCAATGGGCTCTGTACTTTTGGGCTCTAAGGTCGATATTCAAAAAGCCATGCGTTTAAGAAAGCTTTTTGGCGGAGGTATGCGTCAAACCGGTTTTATGGCAGCAGCAGGATTGTTTGCTTTAAAAAATAATGTAAGCCGTTTGCAACGCGATCATTATAGAGCAAAACAGTTGGAGTTATTATTGCTTAAAAAGAGTTGGGTGAAACACGTTGAACCTGTTCAAACCAATATAGTCGTCTTTAATTTAAAAGAAGGATATAGCCCAACGGTTTTAATGGAGCGGTTAAAAAATAAAAACATTTTGATCAGTACTATGGGCAACGGCTTGTTGCGAATGGTTACCCATATGGATTATAGAGAAGTCATGCATGAATATGTCATGGAAACGCTCACCAACTTAGATATTTAGAATCAAAAATGCCACTCCTTAGAGTGGCATTTTTATTTAGATTGTATAAAAACACAGAATTAACAATTCTGATTTTTTTGGAATCGGAAATATTTGTAGTTTTGTTTAGAATTAATATAAATATGGAAAAGTTAAAACAACGCTGGGGAATAGATTCCAATTTTCAAATCGCTGTGATTTTTATAGTTTTTGCTATAACTGGCTCTACGGCTTCATGGGTCACCAAACCCATTCTAGATTTTCTCGGTATCTCTAGAGAAGCGATGAATCCCTTTTTATATTGGTTTTTGCGTATCGTTTTAATCTTACCCGTTTATAAGTTGCTATTATTGTTCTTTGGAACCGTTTTTGGTCAGCGTTTATTCTTTTGGAATTTCGTAAAAAAAATGCTTCAAAGAATGGGCTTTAGTTTTTTATACCGCTAACTTATTTTTTGTGAATGATAAAGATGCAAGGACGTTTGTGTAAATCCACTTTGCTCTTTTTCCATTCGGCTATAGATTTGGTTTTGATGTACTCTGTTGGTAACGTTATATCGCAGGCAATGCACAGTTGTGTCTGTGGATGTAGTGCAGTGGTCATTTCTTCTACAATCTGATTGTTTCTATAAGGTGTTTCAATAAACAGTTGCGATTGATCTCTTTCAGAAGAGATGCGCTCTAAAGTTTTTAATGTGGCTTTTTTCTCCGATTTGTCAATAGGTAGGTATCCGTTAAAGGCAAAACTTTGACCATTCATTCCCGAGGCCATCAGTGATAATAATATGGATGATGGGCCGACTAACGGGATTACCTGAATGTTTTTTTCGTGTGCAATTTTGACTATGACCGCACCCGGGTCGGCAACTCCTGGACATCCAGCGTCACTCATCAGGCCTACGTTTTTCCCCTCTAAAAGCGGTTGTATATATTGATAATGACTACTTGCCTCAGTGTGTTTGTTTAATGGAAATAAGATCAAATCCGCTTGAACTTTTGTCGGACAAATCGCCTTTATAAATCTACGAGCCACTTTTTCGTTTTCAACAACGAAAATATCGATCAACTCTATGGCGCGTTTAACGGTTTGAGGCAATACCTCGTCTGGTGGAGTATCGTCTCCTAAGGTGATTGGTATTAAATATAGTTTACCTGTTGATGAACTAAAATCCATAGAAAATATTTTTTTTCAAATTTACTAATTATTTATCAAAACGGTAGAGCCAGTAGGAGTGTAAAATATAAAAGCGATTACTCGAAACGATCGATTTGGAATCCCTATCAAATGCCGTTGAGAGCTCTTTGTATGTGCTTTGTATGTGCTTTGTATATATTTCGTACCAATGGCTGCTGTGCCTTTTGTTTTGTTGTACTCTGATTAAGTAGGTTTTAGCGGTGTTTTGTATACAGTTTGTAAGTATTCCTTTTTATTTGCTTTATGTGGTCTTGTTGACTTTAGTATCCCTTATTTAAAGATACTTGATAGTATTCTCAATTGTGTCTGGTAATATTGATCGCTTAAGCTCGATGGGAATACGTCGAAAACATGGATGGCACCTGGAATTACCAGTAGTTCAACGGCTACTGCTGCCTGCATTAATTTTTGTGCATAATCGATGGCTTCGTCGCGTAGTGGATCCAATTCGCAGGCCATGATAAAGGCGGGAGGGAGATTGGAAAAATCCTTTGCTGAAAGCGGACTAGCATAAGGTGATACCGGTAGATTGTGATCCTCGAGATACAGTTTCCAAGAGCTTTTTGCGCTGGAATAGTCCCAAATTGGGCTATCGGTAAATTCCAACATAGAAGGGGTGGAGCAACTGTAATCTGTAACGGGGTAACTCAATATTTGAAAATGGATTTGAGGACCTTTATTGTCTCGAGCCATATGTGTTAATGCAGTGGCTAATGCACCACCAGCACTTCTGCCCCCAACAATGATTTTTTGCGGATCAATTCCAATTTCTTCGCCGTGATTGGCCAACCATAATAGTGCTGCATAGCCGTCTTCTATGGCGGCGGGAAATGGAGATTCTGGTGCCAATCGATAGGCTACGGAAACAACCGTATAACCACTGTCCAGTACTAAATGGTAAAAGAGTTCGTCGGATTGTTCGGGATTTCCAAAAATAAAACCCCCTCCGTGAAAGTATAGTAAAACCGGTTTGTTTGTTGAGCCCTTTTCTTTGTAAATACGCAAGCGTACCAAAGGATCTGCTGTTGTCAATCCTGGGATAAATATATTTTCTACCGCAAGCCCTTCTGGTAATTTTGGAGTGGCTTCCTGTTCGGCTAAGCTTGCTTCAAGGTTTCTAATTTGCTGTGGATTATTTTCTAATAATGTAGCATAAGGGATTTCTAACCAAGGATTGTTTTTTAAACTTTGCGCTAACTCGGGATTGATTCTATCGTAATTCATACGCTTTAATGTGTTTTTGTTGCTTGAGGAGAAAATTTAGTATAAAAGCATCGTCTGAATTCTCGTAATAACCATGCGTTTTTTTAAGTACTCTATTAGATGTAAATTTAAGGTATTATTACTATATTTGTTAGCAATTGCAGTTGATGTTTGTTGAAAAAACGCCTAGTGTCAGTAAGAAAAGGAAGACCTATTGTAGTAAAATTAATGGGGGTTTTTGATAAAATAATAATTAGATATGGAAATAGAGTTAGATCGCGTAGATCCAATAAAGAGATTTACTTTAAAAAATAGTTTAAGTCTGCTTGTTGCAGTAAATAATCTAGTATTTCTATTTTTTTTGTTGATGGGGAGTTCTAAAGAGTCCGGTGTATATCAGCATGCTGTTGTAGGAGCTCTGTTTGAATTGTTATGGATTCCTGTTTTAGCAGTATTATTTTGTAGTCCAATCTTTTGCTTGTACTTTATGTATAAAGAGCGGTTTAGATTTAGTCGCTTGTGGCTGCTGTTGGGAGTGACTTTGATTTCTATAGTACTGTTGTTTACAGCTTTCTAGCAGTCTATCGAATGAAGTGTACTATTGGCTAAGTAATTTTTTAGCTAGGAGTTCACAGGTTTCGTCTAGCAATTGGAAAACGTGTTCAAAGCCTTCATCACCGCCAAAATAAGGGTCCGGTACTTCGGATAGTTTACTTTTGGGGTGTTCGTTTAGGATGAGTTGAACTTTGTCGATAGCTGCTTGATCAGGTGCCATGGCAATTACGTTTGCGAAATTGGATTGATTCATGACGTAGATGTGATCAAAATTTTCAAAATCGTTTAAATGAAATTGACGCGCTTTCTGTTTGCTTAAATCAATATGGTATTTACGAGCTATGGCGATAGAGCGTGGATCTGGTTTTTGTCCCACATGCCAATCTCCTGTGCCCGCTGAATCTACATGAAATAATTCCTGAGGCAGTTTAGCTTGAAGAATTCCCTCGGCAAGAGGAGATCTGCAAATATTACCCAAACAAACCATAAGAATCTTTGTAGTCATTACATATTGAATTTTTTGTTGATATCGTCGTGGTATTTCTTAAACTGTTTGTCGGTTTCCAATAGGTTGTCGATGGTTTTGCAAGCGTGTAGTACGGTAGCGTGATCGCGATCGCCAATTTGTGAACCAATATTTGCCAAAGATGCTTTGGTGTATTTTTTAGCGAAAAACATCGCTAATTGACGCGCTTGTACGATATGTCTTTTACGTGTTTTGGAACGTAAGGTTTCGATGTCTAAAGAGAAATAGTCCGAAACGACTTTTTGAATATAGTCGATAGAAACTTCTTTTTTGACATTTTTTACGAATTTTTCTACTACCTGTTTAGCCAATTCGATAGTAACCTCCCGTTTGTTAAAAGAGGATTGTGCAATTAAGGATATAATAGCGCCTTCCAATTCTCTAACGTTGGTTTTTACGTTTTTAGCTACATATTCGACAATATCATCTGGCATTTCGACACCATCTCGGTAAAGTATTCCCTTTAGGATAGCTGTACGGGTTTCAAAGTCTGGATGTTGAATTTCTGCCGATAGTCCCCATTTAAAACGGGATAAAAGACGTTGTTCAATGTCTTGCATATCAACAGGAGCCTTGTCTGATGTTAAGATAACCTGTTTGCCGTTTTGGTGTAAGTAGTTGAAAATGTGAAAAAACACATCTTGGGTACCTGCTTTACCTGATAAAAATTGAATATCATCAACTATTAATACATCGATAAGTTGATAGAAATAGATAAAATCATTTCTGGTTTGCTTGCGCACGGAATCGACATATTGCTGTGTAAACACTTCTGCAGATATGTATAAAACGGTTTTTTCTGGGTGTATTTCTTTTATTTCTACCCCAATAGCATGGGCTAAATGGGTTTTTCCTAAACCGACACCACCAAACAACATCAACGGATTAAAGGAAGTGCCTCCAGGTTTATTGGCTACTGCCAAACCTGCTGAACGCGCTAATCGGTTAGAATCTCCTTCAAGGAAATTGTCAAAGCTATAATTGGCATTGAGTTGAGATTCGATTTTTACATTTCGAATACCCGGTATGATAAAAGGATTTTTTAATTCTGGGTTTTTATTTTGAATAGGTACATCAAGTTCTTGAGTCCGAACAGGGGCTCTTTGTGCACTGGGTAATTGTTCTGTATAGGGTTGTTTGTTCCCAATAGTATTCTCCATTTGGATTTTATACAATAACTTTGCACCAGATCCGAGTTCTTTTATTAAAGCAACTTTTAATATTTTGACATAGTGCTCCTCGAGCCATTCGTAAAAGAATTTACTAGGCACTTGAATATACAATGCGCTCTCCGTAAGTTCTATAGCTTTTATCGGTTCAAACCAGGTTTTAAAAGCTTGCTCTTGAATGTTGTCTTTTATAAAAAGAAGACAATTTGTCCATACAGATTGTGCAGTCTTGTTTGTATAATCGAGCATTGTTTAGAATTATTAATAAGTTACTTATAATAGTATTTGGAAAAAACACTTCGTCTTTTGGGGATGACAAATATGTGAACAATTTTCTGTAAAAAAAAATGGTTTGCGTATTGCATTTGCCGAAATAAAAACGTAAGTATAAACGTATTTCCTTCTGAAACAAATATAATAAATAAAATATGAAAAACTTTGAAATTCAACTAAGAGTTCGTTACGCAGAAACCGATCAAATGGGGGTGGTTTACCATGGAAATTATGCGCAGTATTTTGAGATGGGGCGTGTTGAATGGCTTAGAAACCTGGGGCTTTCCTATAAAAAGCTTGAAGATACGGGGGTTATGCTACCTGTGGTCTCGTTGAGTATGAATTATAAAAAACCAGCGCTATACGACGATCTTTTAACGGTGCGTACTATCTTTAAAAGCCAGACTACGGTCAAGATAGAATTTGATTATGAAATTGTAAACGAACAAGGAGAGTTATTAACATTAGGGAATTCTGTTTTGGTTTTTGTAGACATGAAAACTAAAAAACCGGTAGTGCCTCCAGCTTATATTATTGAAAGATTAAGTAGTTTATAAAAGGGGTAAGAGTTAAAAAAAAAGCCTATTTTTATAAAAAAATAAAAGATTTTTATTTTGGGTTAAAGACTACTGTTTTAAAATCAAAAAAATGAAAAATACTTATAAGTATGTAATTTTATTTACACTGTTTTGCAGTGTAATGTTTGCGCAAAAAAGAATCTTAATTGATGGCCGTGCGAAAGTATATAAAAGCGAAGCTCAAGTTATTTATCTTAAAAATTTAACTACAGCTGAGCAAACTCAAACTGATCTAACCGGTTATTTTTCCATTGTGGCACAAGAAGGGGATGAATTGTCTTTTTGGTCTGTAAATATTAAAACGGAAAACATCATAATTACACCGGAAATCATGGACGAAAAGAAAGTGGAGGTGATGTTGCTTAAAAACAATCAGCGCTTAGAAGAAATTGTAATTGATACGAAGGGCAATCAAGTAGATCCTTTGGGGTTAAAGATGAAAAAATATTCACAGGCAGAGCGACAATATAGAGCAGAAAGTTATTTTCCGTTGAGCTTTACCTCATTGGGTTTAGGTCCGTTATTCAATTTGTTTAATGGTAAAAGAAAGATGCAACGCAAAATGCTTGATTACGAAAAAGACGATGTTAATTTTCAATATTTTAAAAGATTCTATACGACAGACTATTTGATGAAGCGCTTAAATATGCCTAAGGAGTATGTCGATGCTTTTGTCTATTTTGTAGTGAGTCAACCCAATTATAATATAATGGATTGGAGTAATAAAGAAGCAAAAGATTTGGATTTGGCTGATATGGCCGTGCAATTTAAAGAAGAAAATAAATTAAAATACTAAGTTGTTTAATTCCGTTGAGGAGGATTAAAGATCCTCTTCAGCAGTAATTAAGCGAACCTCATAGAGCGGTTCAAAAGCTTCTAATGCGTTTTGGTATGCTCCTTTGCGAATCGACAAGACGATTTCACAATTCATTTCCATCTTTTGACTGATCAAGTTTAAGTTTTTTTCTTTGATTACTCGCATCACCTTGTTCATGTCTTTGTATTCAAATTGGATTTTAAAAAAGGTATCGATTGTACGTTCTTCGATATCTGAATTTTCCAAAGCCATCTGTGCTGCGGTTTTATAAGCGCTGATTAAGCCTCCTACGCCTAGTTTTACTCCTCCAAAGTATCGAACTACCACCACAAGGGTATTGGTGACGTCAAACGACTGTATTTGCCCGTAGATGGGCATGCCTGCACTGTTGTTGGGTTCGCCATCGTCATTCGCTCTAAAATACACGCTGTCTGTGCCCAACTGAAAGGCATAGCACCAATGGCGAGCGGCATGATGTCGTTTTTTAAGTTCTTCTAAACGCTGTTTTACATCTTCTTCTGTCGCGATGGGGAAAGCATATCCGAAAAACTTACTATTTTTTTCTTTAAATAAAATTTCTTCTGAAGGCTGGGCTAATGTTTGGTAGGTATCTTTTTCCAATTGCTATTGCTTTACGGTTTAATCAACAAAAGTTGGTCGTCTAAAATATTTGTTATCACTGCTTTATAATCGCTGATTAACGGTCTGCTAATGCCTTGTTCCAAAGTAATTGGGCTTCTAAAAACCCGGGCTTCGTCCCATAGTTTTGCATCTATAAAATCCTGTAAAGTTTTAGCTCCACCTTCCACGACTAAGGAACAGATTTGATGTTTGAATAAGATATGTCCGATTTGTATAGGGAGCGGTTTTGAAAAATCGGCCCATTCGAAAATTAGATTTTCACTTGATATTAGGGTTTTGTTGGCTGTTATACAGATTGTTTTTACCGTTTTGTCTTTGATGGACAAGTTGGAGTCTATGGTTCCTTCCTTGTCGATAAAAATGCGAAGCGGGTTTCTTCCGTACCAGTCTCGAGTTGTCAGTGACGGATTATCGTCAATAACGGTTTGAGCTCCAACCAAAAAAGCCATCTCTTCACTGCGCCATTTGTGTACCAACTGACGCGAGTAGTTGTTTGTTAACCAAACGGGTTGGTTGTGTTCGCGTTTTAAAGGCGCGATAAAGCCATCAACTGATTCGGCCCATTTTAAGATGATATAAGGACGCTTTTTTTGATGGTAGGTAAAAAAGCGTTTGTTGCTTTGTTGGCATTCGGCTTCTAATACGCCTAGAATCACTTCGATACCGGCTTTTTTCATTTTGTCGATACCCTGCCCGCAAACTTGAGCGTAAGGGTCAACGGTACCCACTACAACTTTGGGTATTTTTTTTTGGATAATCAAATCGGAACAGGGCGGGGTTTTTCCAAAATGACTGCAGGGTTCTAAACTGACATATAAAGTGGAATCTTTAAGCCATTCCGGGTTTTTTACAGAAAGGATGGCATTGACCTCGGCATGTGGTCCTCCATAAGCTGAGGTAAACCCCTCCCCGATAATGCGATTTTGATAAACGATTACTGCACCAACGCTAGGGTTGGGCAAGGCTGCAAAGGTTCCCATTTGGGCTAACTCTAGGCATCGTAAAATATAGCGTTTGTGTGTCTCCAAAATTATAAAACTGTATCTTTGAACAAAATTAAGCTTTTTCAATTAAAGAAGCTACTTTGTCTATAATCGCTGTACGTTATGAAGCTAAAAAACCTTAAAAATCAATTTATCGAAACACTTAAGGATTTGTTTGAACCCGAAGAAATTGACGTGTTCTTTTACAGGTGCTTGGAGCGATTGGAGCAGAAAACGAAAATTGATTTGGTTTTAAATCCCGATTTGGAGACCGATGACGTTAAGTTGGTTTTTTGGAAGCGCTATTTGAATGAACTCAAGCAAGAAAGACCGCTACAGTATGTGCTTAGAGAAGCTTTTTTTTACGATTTGACCTTTTATGTTGAAGAGGGCGTTTTGATTCCACGTCCAGAAACCGAAGAATTGGTGGAGTGGATTTTGCAAACCGTACCCAAAGACAAAGAAATCCGCATCTTAGATATTGGAACCGGTAGTGGTTGTATAGCTATTACGTTGGCAAAAAAATTGCCTCTCGCTCGGGTATTTGCCATGGATGTTTCGGATAAGGCTTTGGTTATTGCGGCCAAAAATGCGGTATTAAACGGTGTTGAAATAACATGGATGCTTGAAAATGTCTTGGAGTTGGAAGCTTTAGCTGAAAGTTATGATGTTATTGTATCTAATCCACCCTATGTTCGGGAATTGGAAAAGGTAGAAATACATAATAATGTGAAGCAATACGAACCGGAATTAGCGTTGTTTGTGTCGGATGAAGACCCCTTGGTTTTTTATAGAAAAATTGCACAACTGGCATCCTTGGTTTTGGTTGATCAGGGGTATTTGTTTTTTGAAATCAATCAGTATTTAGGAAAAGATACAGTAGCTCTTGTTGATTTATTGGGTTTTGTCAATATTCAATTAAAGCAAGATTTTAGATCTAATGACAGGATGATTCGCGCTCAAAAGCGGCTGTTATAAGTAGCATGATTTTCGGTGAATCATCGCCTTAAGACAGCCGGTTGTAATTGTAGCCCCGATTGAAACGGCATCCTTTTTATGGCGTATAAAGCCATAAAAAGATATAGTGGAAAGCGGGAAAGAATCAGGTGATTAAATGTGATTGTCTTGCTCCAAATTATTTTTTTATTCGTAACGCAAGGCTTCAACCGGGTCTAATCGCGATGCTTTAATGGCGGGGTAAGAACCCGAAATAATGGCCACTACAAATGTGGTTATAAAGGCAGCTATAATGGCTACCCAAGGTATGGTAAAGGCAAAGTTGATAACGGTCGAAATTCCGTAGCCAGTAGCTATTCCTAAAATAGTACCTAGTAAACCTCCCAATTGTCCAATAACCAAGGTTTCCGTGAAAAATTGCCAAGCAATAGTGCTGCGTTTAGCGCCTAATGATTTGCGAATGCCGATTTCGCGGGTGCGTTCGGTTACGGAAACCAACATGATATTCATCAAGGCGATGGACGAGCCTAAAATGGTAATAACGCCGATTAGCCAGGCACTTATACTAAGCATGCTTACTTGTGAGAGTAAGGTTTTTATCAAATCGTCGCTGCGTTCAATTCCGAAGTTGTTCTGATGTATAGGTGGGATTTTCCGAATGTTACGCATTACAACAGTTGCTTGGTCTATTCCTTGATTTAATAGCATTTCTTCGCGAATCGATACCTTAATTTCGTAATTGATGTTCGGTTGAGAGAAAATAGATCGAGCAATGGGTAAGGGGATAAACACTCGTAAATCTTCGTTATTTCCAAACGTACTTCCCTTTTCTTTTAAAATGCCTATCACCGTAAATTTAGTTCCTCGAACCGAAAGTGTTTTGCCAATCGGACTAACGTTTTTAAAGAGTCCTTTGGCAAAATCAGAACCCACTACACACACATAGCTGTTGTTGCTGATATCAAAATCGGTAAAACTTCTGCCTGAGGCCAATTTTAGTCCGCTATTGCTAAAGTAATTCTCATCGGAACCGATAATTCGTATTTCGGGATCTGTTTTTTGAGATTCGTGTTTGACTTCGATATTAGACGCTGCATCAAACGATATAGAAGTGGCAGCAGATGGAAAATCGTAATTATCTTTAAACGCTTTGGCCTCAGCATAAGTTATGATTGGATTGGGCTTGCTGTTGCTCTTGGTTTTTGTCATTTGGGCTGAGTAATCGTATTGCGCTATGGAAAATGTACTGGCACCCATAGAAGCAAAATCTTCTAAGATGGTGTTCTTTAAAGCGGAGACCACCGATAATATACCAACTAAGGCCCAGATGCCAATAGCGATGATAAAAACCGTTATGACGGTTCTTAACAATTGCGAGCGAATAGCGCCTAAGGCTATTTTAGTATTTTCTTTTACAAGTCTAAACATATTCCTATAGGTCGTTTTTTACTGATGTTTGTTACAAGTAACGAAAAAAATATTGACTGTAGCAAATATAGTGATTAAGTTACTTTGGTTTGTTTGAGAGGTTGAAATTCCGAATAGTTAAAATATGAATTGCTCTTTAAAAGGAATGATACACAAGGGTTAGTAAACGAGAATATGAGGTTATTTTAAATCGTAAATTATCATTTCTGTAACGGTAATAATCCTAAAAAAAGGAGTATTTTTGTATAAGTAGTAAACCGATATCAATTAATAAGAAACGATGGCACAGAAACCAAGTATTCCGAAAGGAACCCGAGATTTTTCACCAAGTGAAGTAGCGCGAAGACAATATATTATTCAAACGATTAGACAGGGATTCGAGAAATTTGGATTTCATCCGATCGAGACGCCTTCCTTTGAGAATTATGAAACTTTGATGGGGAAATACGGTGAAGAGGGTGATCGATTGATTTTTAAAATTTTAAACTCAGGAGATTATTTGGCTAAGGCAGACGAGACGGTTTTAGCAAATAAGGACAGTCAGAAATTGACGTCGCATGTTTCTGAGAAAGCATTGCGATATGATTTGACGGTACCTTTTGCACGATATGTAGTGATGCACCAAAATGAAATTGATTTTCCATTTAAGCGGTATCAAATTCAGCCCGTTTGGAGAGCTGATCGACCACAGAAAGGACGTTATAGGGAATTTTTTCAATGCGATGCCGATGTGGTTGGGTCTAATTCTTTATGGCAAGAAGTGGAGTTTATCCAGTTGTACGATCGGGTGTTTCACGCTTTGGGTATAGCGGGTACAACCATCAAAATTAACAATAGAAAAATTTTATCGGGTATAGCTGAGGTTATCGGGGCCAAAGACAAGTTGATTGACTTTACAGTGGCTTTGGATAAACTGGATAAAATAGGTGAGGATGGTGTTAAAAAGGAAATGATTGAAAAAGGCATTTCTGAAGCAGCAATTCAGGCTGTTGCACCCTTGTTTCAGTTAGAGGGAACTTTTACTGAAAAATTAGATCAATTGGCTCAGATGTTGCATACGTCCGAAGAGGGAATGAAGGGGATTAATGAATTGCGATTTGTATGTGAAAAGGCTCTGGCAGCGGGATTGCAATCGGCAAATTTAAATTTAGATGTGACTTTGGCCCGTGGGTTAAATTACTATACTGGAGCTATTTTTGAAGTGGCCGCACCCGAATCAGTTCAATTGGGCTCTATCGGAGGTGGTGGTCGTTACGACGATTTAACCGGGATTTTTGGGCTTAAAAATGTTAGTGGAGTAGGAATTTCTTTTGGACTGGACCGAATTTATTTGGTCATGGAAGAATTGGGATTATTTCCGAGTGCCGTAAATGCGGCATCTAAAGTGTTGTTTTTGAATTTAGGAGAGGCCGAAATGGACTATGCTTTTAAGGCGGTTTTAAAATTACGTGATTTAAGTATTAGAACAGAGTTGTATCCGGATGCTGCAAAAATGGGCAAGCAATTTCAATATGCTGATAAAAAAGGGATTCCCTATGCTGTAATCGTTGGTTCAGACGAAATAAGCCAACAGAAATTTACTTTAAAGCACTTGGGTTCTGGTGATCAACAAACAGTTGGTTTTGAAGAGATGATTGCCATATTAGAAGCTTAAGGCAGTAAAAAAGACAGTTAGTTTAAAACAGTTAAGAGAAATTTCTTTTAGCTGTTTTTTTTTATTTCTAAAATCCTCAGATAGTACGGTTTTAGCTGAGGTAGAAGTCACGATAGAGGAGTTGGGGGAGCTAAAAGTAAAGGATGGGGCGTGTATAAAGACTAATCGACGTTGCTGTTGCGGTAGTTCATGATGATTTCCATTAGTAATTTTCGTGCCCGCAACAATTTAATTTTTACGTTGTTTAAAGGTTCTTCAAGAATTTCCGCAATTTCATTATAACTTAACTCTTGAAAGTAACGCAGTTGAATTACTTCTTGATAATGGGGTTTTAACAGCTTGATGAGGTTTAATAGGGTGTTTAAGTTTTGTTTGCGAATCAGTTCATCTTCTATAGAAGGTGTTTCATCGGCTATGTTGTTGTAATATTGATTTTCATCGTCGTTGATTTCTATAAAACGGCTGTTTTTACGTTTGCGAATTAAATCGATATGTACGTTTTTGGCAATGGCAATTAACCAAGTATTGAAGGCAAAAGTATCGTTATAAGATATCAATTTATCAAAAGCTTTAGCGAAGGTCTCAATGGTGATGTCTTCAGCGTCGGCTTCGTTACCGGTTCTCTTGAGTATAAAATTGAAAACTTCGTTCCAGAAGTGATTTAGAAGAAAGGTAAAAGCGGTCTGATCTCCTTTTATAGCTAGAGAGATGTTGTTTTCTAAAGATTCGACTGGTATTTTCAATTTTTCTTGGGTGAAAATAGTTGGCTAATAAATACGATACTTTGAGTAAATGTATGAATAAACTCTAAAGCAGGAAACCAATATCTAATATCTTTTTCATTAAATTTTTTAAATGCTTTACTCATATAAATCCAAATAATTACATATCGGAATAGTAAAATGGCCAAAACAATCATCCATTCCATTTGAAAAGCAAACAAAATGGAAGCACTGATAAGAAAGGCAATTTGTGTAAAATTAAAAAATCTAATTTTTAGTTGATCTCCAAAACTCAACAATTTTAGTAATTTATTTTGATGTACTACTGCTGCGGTCCACGATTTAAAGCGGTTGTCGACTTCTGTAGATGTGAAACCCATAGGAGCATCGCAAATAGTTGTGTTTTTGGTTTGGGCAATTTGGTTGATAAACAATACATCTTCACCATAGGGAAGACTCATATGATCGATAAAACCATTTACATTAAAAAATTCTTCTTTTTTATAGGCCAGGTTTCGTCCGGTACCCATAAATGGTTTGCCCATTAATGTCCACGAGAAAACATGTAGGGTTTGCAAGGTATTTTGAAATCGAAATAATTTATTGGTCCAGGATTTGGGCTGCTGTATTATTCTCGAATGTCCTATAATTACAGTTTTATGAAGGGTAAACTGTGCGCTGAGGTTCATAATCCACTGTGGAGAGTCCGGAAGGGAATCGGGTTCAATTAAAAGTAGGTATTCGTTTTTTGCAGCTTTAATACCTAGGGTTAGGGCGTATTTTTTATTGCCCCAAAAAGCTTCGTTATTAACTACGTCTACAATTTTTACAAAGGAATGGATTGCTGCATATTCCTTCATCAATTCCAATGAATCATCTGTAGAGGCGTTGTTGATTAATACAAGCTCAAAATCGGGATAGGATTGATTGACTAATAGGGGAAGTAGTTTTTTTAAGGAGTCAACTTGGTCTTTCACACAAATCAGTACCGAAACAGGAATTCTCTTCGGTGTACATTTCTGAGCTTGACGAAAAGTAATAGGGCCAAAAACAGAGATGTAATAAATGATTTGTATTAAAACAATTCCAATAAAAAAATAAAAAAGAATCGTTAGCATAATGGTGATTTACGTTTCGAAATAAGGAAAGCAAATGTACAATTTTACAAGGGATATTGTCAATTAAAAAATGTTTACTTCCGCACTTATTTTAATGTTGAATTTTTCGAAAATAGCCTTCTGAATTGTCGATGCCAATTGCGCTATTTCTAATCCTGTTGCCTTGCCGTAATTGACTAGTACCAAGGCTTGTTTGCTATGAACGCCCGCATCGCCAAAACGTTTTCCCTTAAAGCCAGCTTGCTCAATAAGCCATCCTGCAGGAACCTTTACAAGTTCGTCGTTTATTCTATAGGACGGAATTTCGGGATATGTGGCTTGCAATTTATTGAATTGAGCTGTAGAAATGATTGGGTTTTTAAAGAAACTACCGCTGTTGCCGATTTCTTTTGGATTGGGAAGTTTGCTTTCACGTATCGCAATAACCGCTTTACTTACATCTTGTATGGTAGGATGTGTGATTTTGTTTTTATCTAATTCAGATTGAATAGCTCCGTATTCTATTTTTAGGTTGTGTTTTCCTTTGGTTAATTTAAAGACTACACTAAGTACAATGTATTGGTCTTTTAATTCGTTCTTAAAGACACTTTCTCTATAATCAAAAGCACATTGTTTGTTGGAGAACGTTACTAGTTCTAAATCTTTAATACGCAAGGCTACACATTCTACCATTTGATCTTTAATTTCCACGCCATAAGCGCCGATATTTTGAATTGGAGTGGTGCCTACTTGACCCGGTATTAAGGAAAGGTTTTCCAATCCACCTAAATCGTGCTCTAAAGTCCATAAAACAAATTCGTGCCAGTTTTCGCCTACTTGTGCTTCTACCCAAGCAAAATCATCGTCTTCACGCAGTATTTTCTTGCCCTTAATAGCCAATTGTATTACTAATGCCTCGATATCCTTGGTCAATAACATATTGCTTCCACCCCCTAAGAAAAATAAGGTATCGTCACGATATTCTTTTAATAGGTTAAGGAGTTGTTCTGTTTGAGTGGCAACGATAAAGCGTTTTGCTTTAACATCAATGCCAAAAGTATTCAATTCTTTTAACGAAACGTCGGTGGCTGGAATCATGTTATTAAGGTCAATTTAACAGCTACAAAGATACGATTTCCTTTTTTTGAAGTATTAAAATTATTTTTCAATTTTAAAAATTTCAAATTCTTGGTGAATACTGTTTAATAAGCGTTCTGTACGGTCTTCGTGGGTGTCGGAAATGAAGAGTTGTCCAAAGGTTTCTTCGTGAACAAGTTCGATGATTTGACGTACGCGGTCTTCGTCGAGTTTGTCGAAAATATCGTCAAAAAGTAAGATGGGAGCCACGCCACTTTGTTTTTTTAAGAAATCAAATTGAGCGAGCTTTAACGCGATTAAAAAGGATTTTTGCTGTCCTTGAGAACCGAATTTCTTAATGGGGTGTCCATCGAGTTCAAAGGCCAAGTCGTCTTTGTGAATACCGGTACTGGTGTATTGTAATACACGGTCTTTGCTCAGATTATCTGAAAATAAATCGAGTAACGATTTGTCAAAGAGTTGGCTTTCATAACGCAATTGTACCGATTCTTGTTTTTGAGTGATTTTGTCGTGATAACTGTTGAAAATAGGAGTGAACGCTGCGATGAACTCTTGTCTCTTATCAAAGATTGGTTGCGCCAATAGGGATAGTCGTTCGTTATACACTTCTAAGGTTGCCGATTCAAAAGTGTGATTAAGAGCAAAATATTTTAGTAAAGCATTGCGTTGGACGAGCAATTTTTGATATTGAATCAATTGTTGCAGATAATTGGAATCGAGTTGCGAAATAACACTATCCATAAATTTCCGACGCATTTCACTGCCTTCGGTGATCAAATCACTGTCAGAAGGAGAAATAATAACTAAAGGGATAAAGCCAAAATGATCGGAAAATCGTTCGTAAGCCTTACCGTTTCTCTTAATGGTTTTTTTTTGTCCTTTTCGCAAGCTACAAACCAAGTGTTCTTCGCGGTCTTGCTTTTCAAAAGTTCCGTCGATAACGAAGAAATCTGTTCCGTGCTGTATGTTTTGTAAGGCAATAGGATTAAAATAACTCTTGCCGTAAGCCAAATAATAAATGGCATCGAGGACATTGGTTTTACCCACGCCGTTCTTGCCGATAAAACAGTTGATTTTTTTGTTAAAATCAAAATTTTGGTCGGTTATGTTTTTGTAATTGAGTAGAGTTAACTTTTTTAAATACACGCTAGAAGTGTTCTTTTAGGATTGTAAGTGGTGATTTTTTGAATTTTGGTGCAAATTATCAAAAATATCAATAGAAAGCACTTTTATATTTCAATAAAAATCCTATTTTTGCCACTCATAAAATTTTTAGTACATGGCAACTTATAATAAAAGAGGTTATAAAGCTCCGAAACCAGAAGAAGAAAAAGAGGCGGGTGAATTTGATCAATTCAGTCAAGTAAATGCGCAACATAGCACTACTGCTGATGTATTCAATTCTCTAGACAAAGGGGCTTCTAAGATGGAAGGCTGGGTAGCGAGAAACCAAAAGTATATTTTTGGTGCTGTTGGTGCAATAGCTTTACTTACTGTAGGATATGTTTTGTACGATAAATTCGTAGTTGAACCTAAAAATGACGAAGCTGCAAACGAAATGTTTCAAGCACAAACGTATTTTCAAGAGGCAACAACAAATCCAGTAGCTAGTGACTCCTTGTATAACTTAGCTTTAAAAGGCGGAGAAGGTAAATTGGGATTTATCGGAATTACAGAAACGTATTCAGGTACAGAATCAGCTAATTTAGCTAATTACTATGCGGGAATGGCTTATTTGAATTTGGGTAAAAATAAAGAAGCTATAGCACATTTAGAGAGATTTACTTCTAAAGATATGTTATTGGGATCTTTGGCTTTAGGTGGAATTGGAGATGCATTTTCTGAATTAAATCAAAAAGAAGATGCTTTGGAGTTTTACAAAAAAGCAGCAGAAGTAAATAAAAATGATTTTACTACGCCGCGTTTTTTAAATAAGGCAGGTATGGTAGCTTTGGATTTAGGTAAAAAAGAAGAAGCTTTAAAATTATTTAACGATATTAAAAACAATTATCAAGCATCGAGTGAGGCCAATACGGTTGATATGATGATTGGTATGGCACAATAATAATTTATTATGGCAACGGCAAATAAAAATCTTTCGGAATACAATAAAGCTACTTTGCCCAATGCAAAAGAATTTACAGTTGGAATTGTTGTTTCAGAATGGAATGATAAGGTAACCAACGGTTTGTTTGCAGGAGCGGAAGCAGCCTTGTTGGATTGTGGTCTATTAGCAGAGAATCTAATTCGATGGGATGTGCCAGGAAGTTTTGAGTTGATTTTCGGAGCTAAAAAAATGATTGAAACCCATGAAGTTGATGCCGTAATCGTAATCGGTTGCGTAATTAAAGGGGAAACCATGCATTTTGAATTTGTTTGTGAAGGGGTGACTCATGGGATAAAGGATTTAAATTTAATTTCTGAAGTTCCCGTTATTTTCTGTGTATTAACAGATAATAACGAGCAACAATCCTTAGATAGAAGTGGCGGAATCCATGGTAATAAGGGTACAGAAGCAGCTGTGGCTGCTTTAAAGATGATTGCTTTGAATCAACAAATCTAAATCAAATGATTTCATAGTAAACTTTTAAAAACCTGTAAGAATCTATTTTTACAGGTTTTCTTTTTTTATAGAATATTTAGTAAAAAGCAACTTTATAAAGCCCGTTTTTATTCTTTAACTTTGTGTTTTTAGTGAGTTTTCTAATTTATTAGGTGTAAAATCCAAAAATGTTTTAAATGTCAAATGTAATCCGATTACTGCCCGATCATGTCGCTAATCAAATTGCTGCTGGAGAAGTAGTTCAACGCCCGGCTTCGGTAGTGAAGGAGTTGGTGGAAAATGCTGTTGATGCCGGTGCTACTGAAATCAAATTAGTGGTTAAGGAGGCGGGTAAGACCCTTATTCAAGTTATTGACAATGGTAAAGGTATGGGCGAAACCGATGCTCGTATGGCTTTTGAACGTCATGCGACTTCGAAAATTTCCGTGGCTGAAGATTTGTTTGCATTGAGCACTAAAGGATTTCGCGGCGAAGCATTAGCTTCTATTGCAGCCATTGCTCATGTAGAGTTGAAAACCCGTCAAGTTGAAGAGGAATTAGGTACGCATTTGATTATTGAAGGCAGTAAAATTACTTCTCAAGAAGTAGCAGTAGTGCCTCAGGGAACTTCTTTTGCGGTTAAAAATCTTTTTTTTAATATACCGGCTCGCCGTAATTTCTTAAAATCAAATACCGTCGAGTTCCGTCATATTATTGATGAGTTTGAACGTATTGCTTTGGCCCATAGCACAATTCATTTTACGTTAATTCATAACGGCAGTGAAATGTTTAATCTACCGGCTTCTAATTTTCGTCAACGGATTGTCAATATATTTGGTGCAAAAACCAATGAGAAATTGGTGCCTGTTCAGGAAATTACAGAGATTATAGGAATCAGTGGTTTTGTAGGCAAACCCGAGTTTGCAAAAAGAAGTAGGGGAGAGCAGTTCTTTTTTGTCAATGAGCGGTTTATAAAAAGTGGTTATTTGCATCATGCGGTACTAGCGGCTTTTGAGGGCTTGTTAAAGGAAGGAACACATCCGAGCTATTTTTTATATTTAACCTTACCTCCAAACTCAATCGATATCAATATTCACCCGACTAAAACCGAGGTGAAGTTTGATGATGAACAAGCCTTGTACGCTATTTTACGATCGGCTATCAAACACAGTTTGGGACAATTTAACGTAGCACCAGTATTGGATTTTCAACGGGATGCTACTATGGATACGCCTTATGATTTTAAGGAAAAAAAGGCTCCAACACCAACCATTCAAGTAGACACCAATTTTAATCCTTTTCGCGAGGACGATAGCGATACTAAAAAGAGCAGAACCTCGTTTGAATCTCGTAGCGCTCCTTCGAAATCTTTTGCGAGCAGTAGTGGTGGGTCTGCTTTTTCAAAACCTGTTTTTTCACCTGGTTTTGAAAAATCCGATACCAGTGGTTCTTGGGAAACGCTTTATGAGGGTTTAAAATCCTCTTCGGATGATCTTGATTTGTCGGGATTGAATCTGGAAGAAGACGTTAAAACGAGTTCTTTGTTTGAAGGATTGATGGATGAAAAATCGCACAGTCGTTCGTTTCAACTCAATAAAAAGTATATCATAAGTCCGATTAAATCGGGTTTAGTAGTTATTGATCAACGCAGAGCTCATCAACGTATTTTATACGAGAAGTTTTTGAGTAATATTACGGTACAGCAAGCTACGAGTCAACAATTGTTATTTCCATTGCCGTTGTATTATGCGCCTTTTGAAATTGAATTGTTACGAGAATTGGAGAGCGCATTAAAGCAAACTGGCTTTGTTTTTGAGTCTATAGATTCAGATAAAGTGGTTATTTCTGGACTTCCAGTACATGTTGCAGAAAGCGAGGCCTCTATAGTATTAGAAGATTTGTTAAACGATTTGCAAGGAGAACTGCCTGAGGTTAGCTTTAGTCAAACCGATCGGATCGCGAAATCTTTGGCTTTGAGTTTGGCTGTTAAATCCGGAACTCATTTAAATGACGAAGAACAAGAAAATTTGGTAAATTCGCTCTTTGCTTGTAAAGAGCCCAGTGTATCGCCATTTTTAAAACCAACATTTATAACGATGCGCGTAGAAGACATCGATAAAAAATTCACCTTATGATGAAAATTACTGAAACAGTAAAACAACTGTTGATAATAAACGTTATATTTTTCTTGGGAGCACAATTTGTGCCAGCCATGATTGATTTTTTGGCTCTGTATTATTTTGAGAATCCCAATTTTCAATATTGGCAGCCGTTAACACATATGTTTATGCATGGCGGCTGGATGCATTTGTTTTTTAATATGTTTGCCCTATATTCCTTTGGTTCTGCTTTAGAACACTTTTGGGGTAGTAAAAAGTTTTTATTTTTTTATATCTCATGTGGGTTGGGGGCTGCTTTATTGCATTCAGGTGTAAATTACTTTTTGGTACACGATGGAATCAGCACGTTGGTAGCTAACGGTTTTGATAAGCAGGATATCTTAGCACTATTAGCAGAAGGTAAATACAACCAAGGCTGGGCACAGTTTCTTTCTCCGAATGCTTTGCAAAGTATGCTGTCATCTTATAATACTCCTGCCGTAGGAGCATCGGGGGCAATATATGGGTTGTTAGTAGCCTTTGCCTTTATGTTTCCGAATGCAGAATTAGCCTTGATGTTTATTCCTGTTCCTATTAAGGCCAAGTATTTTGTGCCGGGTATTTTGGTGATGGATTTGTATATGGGTTTAAATGGAGGGTCTATTTTTGGTGGATCTACTGGAATTGCACATTTTGCTCATATCGGTGGAGCGGTGGTAGGTTTCTTGATGATGTGGTACTGGAAGAAAAATCAGTTTGAACAGAATCGTTGGGATCATTAATTTTGAATTTGTAAGTAATACTATTATATCATGGCTCTTTTAGACGATTTTAAAATGCAATATAGGATTGGCGGTGTCGTTCAAAAGTTATTGTTTTGGAATATAGGTGTTTCTGTTGTATTTTTTATTTTAAATGCTTTTGTTCCTTCGTTCCACAACTTGTTGTTGGGATGGTTCGGGTTGTCGTCTAAATGGGGTATTGCCATAGCTAGGCCTTGGAGCTTTTTTACCTATGCTTTTCTACACGCCAATATATTTCATTTGATTTTCAATATGATTGTATTGAATTTTGTGGGTAGGTTGTTTATGACTTATTTTACACAAAAACAATTTTTAGCAGTCTATTGTTTTGGAGCGGTATTTGGCGGTATATTTTATGTCTTATCGAGTTTTGTGTTTAGTACAGGTATTATCTTAGTAGGAGCGTCAGCAGCAATTATGGCTATATTAGTGGCATTAGCAACCTATGCGCCTTATATGGAGGTTCGGTTGTTATTGATTGGAAACGTAAAAATGTGGCATATCGCTTTGGGATTAATTATCATGGATTTGATTCAGATTCCCGCTAATAATACAGGCGGACATCTTGCCCATTTAGGTGGAGCATTATTTGGATTTTTATTTATTAAAGCATTACAGCAGGGTGTTGACGTTAGTAAACCCTTTACATTTGTTATAGATAAAATAACGGATTTATTTAATCCAAAGCCCGCTAAACACCCCTTTAAAAAGGTTCATGTCAATACCGATCGTTCACAGCGTAATTCTCAAATGTCAAATCAAACCAATGCCAGTCCGATGGTTGGGATTGGTGCGGGCAAAGAAAAAGATCCACAACAACAGCGTATTGATTTTATATTAGACAAGATAAGCAAGTCGGGTTACGACAGTTTGAGTAAAGAAGAAAAAGATTTTTTATTTAAAATAGGAAAATAGGTTTATAGAATTTGATGTATGAAAAAACTTTCGTGGTTTAATAAAGTGGTATTTGGTTGTAATATTATCTTGGCAATTTTGACTTTGCTCGGATATTTCCTGCCCTTTTTAGCCCCTAAGTTATTTCCGTTTCTGTCTGTATTAACCCTAATTTTACCGTTGCTGCTAATTGCTAATATTTGCTTTTTGATTTATTGGGGATTGCAGTTTAAACGACAAGTGTTATTACCGGTGGTTATTTTGCTATTGGGTACCACTTTTATAAACAAGTTTTATAAGTTTAGTGGTAAGGAAGAGGAAGTTGTTGAGGAAGATTTTGTTGTCATGAGTTATAATGTGCGTTTGTTCAACCTTTTTAATTGGATTAAGGATAGTGATGTACCCATGAAGATAAAAGAATTTGTCGATCATGAAGATCCCGATATTTTATGTGTGCAGGAGTTTTCTAAAAATGCCAAGTTGCGGTTTCCTCAATACAAGTTTAAATACACAACGACTCACGGACAAAACATTCAAACCGGACAAGCTATTTTTTCTAAATACCGAATTATCGATAAGGGAGAAATTCGTTTTCCCAACTCAAATAACAATGTTATTTATGTTGATATCGTAAAGGGAAAAGATACGGTACGGGTTTATAGTATGCATTTACAGTCGGTGAATATCAGCCCGGATATACACGAAAAGATTGATGAGAAAAAATCCAAATTGATATTCAATAGGTTGAGTGTTGCTTTTAGAGAACAGCAATTACAATCGGAGTTGATACAATCCCATATGGACGATTCCAAACATCCTAAAATTATATGTGGAGATATGAATAACAGTGCTTTCTCTTATGTGTATCGCAACATTAGAGGCGATTTAAAGGACGCTTTTGTCGAAGCGGGCTATGGCTTCGGAAAGAGTTATCACTTTATGTATTACCCCGCTAGAATCGATTATATATTCGTCGATGAACACATTGATGTCAAAGCGTTTAAAACCTACGATGATTTTATAAATTCCGATCATTATCCTATTGTAGCTCGCTTAAAGATGGCCGAAAAAATAACGGAACCTCTTATCTCAAATTAGCAGCATATGAAACAAAAAAAACGCTCTGTAAAGGAGCGTTTTTTGTTTGTTAAATTTATTTTTTGTGTATGCTATTTTAATAGCGTTTGTTTCTTTAGATAATCCACGGCATGTCGTCCTTCGTTAAACAATAAGTCCAGGATGCTTAGGTTGCTTATAAAACCGTGTTTGTCGTCAAAGACTTGAACATATTGGTCAAAATTGGAAGTATCTTTTTTTCCGTTAACCAAATGCCTTAAATCCAAACTTTGTTCGGGTGTTTTAAAGTATTCAGTGGTTTTGGAATAAGATAGTGGTAAAGCTAAACAATCGGTTAAAATCTCTAAAATTTGAAAGTTTAAATCCATCATAAACGGATGTTTTTTTTCGAAAATGGGACGAATATCATCTTCAAAATACTCGAAATAAGGCGAGGTTCTATAAGATGCCTCTAAGGATTTTAAATGTTGTTTTTGCCAGTTAAATGCATATTCTATTTGCACATCTTTAAATTTTTGATGCAAGCCTATGGCGTGTTTTACGGGAATATTTAACATTTGCATTCCATTAGCACTGTAGATATACATTCTATTCCTATTGGTTTGCTTTTGAAAGTTATCTTCCACTTCAAAAGTAACGGTATCGGCCTGAGTCATTGCTACAAACTGACTTATGGAAGGAAAGTAAGTAGGGTGTAATAAAATATCCATTTAATAAAACTTCATTTACGAATTTCTTTTCGCTTTTCTCTTTTTGTAAAAATCATATCCAAACCATCCAATTACGATAATTAAGAAGTATTTGAAATACGATACGGGTTCGCCATTACCACCTACAGTTGTAAACATGCGCTCCCAACGGATTTTGTCTATCGCTTTACCCCAAGGGATATTTTGATCTAAACTCATCCAAACAAAAACGGGTTTACCAACGATATGGTCTTCCGGTACAAATCCCCAATACCTGCTGTCTTCTGAATTATGGCGGTTGTCTCCCATCATAAAATAGTAATCTTGTTTAATGGTATATTCCGTTGCCGGTTGACCGTTAATCAGGATGTTTTCTCCATGGGTTTCCAAACTGTTGTTTTCGTAATCTTTGATGATTTGTTTGTAAAATGGGAGTGTTTCGCTATTTAGTTTTACGACCTCTCCTTTATATGGAATCGGTATAGGTCCTAAATTATCTTGTGTCCAATTTTTGGTATGTGGAAAAATAGCATTTGAAGGTTGTCTGTCAATAATACGCGTAACTTCTTTGACATTCGAAAAGGTTTTTAAACGTTCCGCGCCATCCATTGTTAAGGAAGTGAAGTATAATGTATCTGCAGCTATATAACCGAACTGATCGGTTACTTTTAAATCTTTAAGTATAAAATTTTGGTCAATTGGCGAACCATCGGTAGTCACTTTGTATGCATACTGAAGTTTTGCGCGGTCGTTTAACTGCAGTTCTTTTCCGTTGGTAAATACAACACCATCTCTAACTTCGAAACTCTCTCCGGGTAAACCTACCGTTCTTTTGACATAATTTGATTTTTTATCTACGGGTTTTTCAGCTCTTCTGCCCGATTTGTCTCTAAAGGCATAAACCGTATCAACTGGCCAGTTAAAAACGACAATATCGTTGTGCTGAACCTTTTGAAAACCGGGAATTCTAAAGTAAGGTAAATGCGGTTTTACCAAATAGGATTTGCTTTTAGTAAACGGAATTGAATCGTGTACCATCGGTAAGGCTACTGTGGTCATCGGTGTTCTCGGTCCGTAATTTATTTTACTTACAAAAAGGAAATCGCCCACTAAAAGTGTTTTTTCTAAGGACGAAGTGGGAATGGTAAAAGGTTGAACGATATAGGTATGTATTAACGTGGCTACAACCACCGCAAATAAAATAGAACTAACGGTTTCTCCAGAAGAGGTGGTTGGTTTTAGGCTGCGATTTGGGATGTAGGTAACGTCAACGGCATAGTTGATATAATAGATGTATAAACCCAGTGTAACAACTCCTAGGATGGTGTCTGCAGTTTTATTTTTCCCAAAGCTTCTCAATATTTCTACCCACACTACCGGAAACATAATTAGGTTTACAATAGGAATAAAAAGTAAAATCACCCACCAAGTTGGTCGGTTGATTATTTTCATTAAAACGATGGCGTTGTAAACAGGAATTAATGCTTCCCAAGGTTTTCTACCTGCTTTTTGATATAATTTCCAGGTTCCTGCAAAGTGAATAACCTGTACTATGAGAAAAAATATAAACCATTGAATAAGTGTCATAGCTTGATGATTAAGTTTTTTAAAAAGATGTTATTTTTTCAAATTTAAAACATCTTTCATAGAAAAGATACCTTTTTTATGAAAAATCCATTCTGCCGCAATAACGGCTCCCAATGCAAATCCATTTCGGTTGTGAGCGGTATGTTTGATCTCGATGGCGTCAATGTTGGAGTCGTAAGTTACGGTGTGTGTTCCAGGGACTTGATCAATGCGTTTGGCGATAATAGGTAGGTCGCTAGCGTCCTTTTTTTGATCAAGAGTCCATTGGGTGTATGCAGTATTTTTGATGATGTCTTGAGCTAATGTAATGGCTGTGCCACTTGGAGCGTCCAATTTTTGCGTATGATGTATTTCTTCCATCGAAACCTGGTAGGACTCTAAGTGGCTCATCATTTTTGCGAGATACTCATTGAGTTCAAAGAAGATATTAACGCCAACACTAAAGTTAGAACCGTATAAAAAAGCACCTTGCTTGTCTATACAATACTGACAAACGGCATCGTACTGTTCCAGCCAACCTGTGGTTCCGGATATGATAGGGATTCCTAAGTCTAATGCTGCTTTAATGTTGTTGACCGCGGCAGTAGGTACGCTAAAGTCTATAGCGACATCGGCTTGATTTAATAAGTCGAAAGAATCTGTACTCGTTTTTCGGAGAACGATTTCATGACCGCGATTAAGGGCTGTTTGTTCAATGATTTGACCCATTTTACCATATCCCAAAAGAGCTATTTTCATCGGTGATAGTATTAGAATTTGTATTGTAAACTCAATCCATATTGATATTGATAATCCATTTCATTGAGTTGAAAAGTAGGTTGAAAGGTCAGTTGGTCACTCACATTAAACTGTAGTAAGTGGGCATCAATGTTAGCGTCGATTATACTTATGATATAAATACCGGCTGTAATTACGGCTGATAAATCTCTATTTCGTTGGTAAAAACGTTGACCTTGAATAACACGGTCGTTATCAAGTCGACCGAATTTGGTGTCGTTTGGATCGTTGGTATGATTGAGTCTTTTTTTGTACTCGTTTCGGTATTCCTTATACTTTTTGTGATTGTCTGAATAGAAATAAAGCGAAATTCCCATCCCGATATAGGGGATAGGAACTTTCCAATATTTTTTGTTGTAAAACTGACCTAAGCCCGGAACTACAGCCGAGTAAAAAGCGGCTCGAGCTGGTGATAAGGGATCCATTGGTTTTTCTACCATCGGTTCGGGTGAACTGAATTTTAGCGAATCCGCATTGGATTGACCAAATGTATTGGGGCAGTTTGCAATCCCAAACCCGATTAAAAGGAGGTAAATTATTTTTTTCACTACTCTTCTAGGAGTTTGATTATTCTTTGTAAGTCTTCTTCAGAATGAAAAGGAATTGAAATTTTACCCTTTCCGTTGTTAGCAACTTTAACATCTACTTTGGCTCCAAAAAATGAAGCAAAGGTTTTTTGAAAGTTTTCTGGAACTTGATACGTATTTGCTTTTGAAGGTTTTTCATCGTTACCCAGCAATTTTTGTTGGTAGCTCTTTACTAAGGCCTCGGTTTCTCTTACAGATAGATTTTCACTAATGATTTTGTGGTAGATGTCTGTTTGGGCATCGTGATTTTCAATATTGATGATGGCACGTCCGTGACCCATACTGATAAAACCATCGCGGATTCCCGTTTGTATAATCGGGTCCAGTCTCAACAACCGCAAGTAATTCGCTATGGTTGATCGTTTTTTACCTACACGATCGCTCATTTGCTCTTGAGTCAATTGTATCTCGTCTATTAAACGTTGGTACGACAGTGCAATTTCAATAGGATCCAAATCGTGGCGCTGGATGTTTTCTACTAAAGCCATGACCAAAGAATCGTTGTCGTTGGCAAGGCGTATATAAGCAGGAACCGTGGTTAATCCTACTAATTTAGAAGCACGTAAACGGCGTTCCCCTGAAATCAGCTGGTATTTATTGAATTCGACCTTACGTACCGTGATGGGTTGAATAACTCCGAGTTCTTTGATGCTCGTAGCCAATTCTTTTAGTGAATCTTCGTTGAAATTGGTTCGCGGTTGAAACGGGTTGATTTCGATAGCATCGATTTCCAATTCAATGATATTACCAACTACTTTGTCGGCATTAGTGTCTTCTGCAGATTTAATATCGTTTTCGGGATCTTTGAGCAAAGCGGATAATCCTCTTCCTAAAGCTTGTTTTTTTATTGCCTTTGCCATAATAATCGTTTACGCAGCTTATTATTTATTTTTTTGTATAATTTCCTCTGCTAAACTCAAGTAATTTGTAGCTCCTTTACTAGTAGCATCATAATTAATGATACTTTCTCCAAAACTAGGGGCTTCACTAAGTTTTACATTTCGTTGTATGATGGTTTTGAATACCATATTGTTAAAGTGTTTCTGGACTTCTTCAACCACTTGGTTAGACAACCTTAATCGAGAATCGTACATAGTCAATAAAAGGCCTTCTATATCCAAATCGGGATTGTGAATTTTTTGAACACTTTTTATAGTGTTTAAGAGTTTTCCCAATCCTTCTAATGCAAAGTACTCACATTGAATAGGAATGACTACAGAGTCGGCTGCTGTTAAGGCATTTAACGTTAGTAGTCCCAAAGATGGAGCACAGTCGATAATGATGTAGTCGTATTGATCTTTGATGGACATCAAAGATTGCTTAAGCATATATTCTCTTTTTTCTTTATCTACCAATTCAATCTCAATAGCCACCAAATCGATGTGAGCTGGTATTAAGGACACATTAGGAGCAGAACAAGATATAATTGCTTCTTCTGGGGTATTGCTATGCTCTAAAAGTTGATAAGTACCGATTTCGATAGATTCTACGTCCACTCCTAATCCAGAAGTAGCGTTGGCTTGAGGATCGGCATCAATTAAAAGCACTTTTTTCTCTAAGGCACCTAATGATGCAGCGAGATTAACAGAAGTTGTGGTTTTTCCAACGCCTCCTTTTTGGTTGGCAATTGCAATAATTTTACCCATTTGTATCTTAAATAATTTGAGATGTAAAAATACAATTATTTATGGGTTTAGAAAATCTAATTTATCAACAATTTTTAAGAAGTGCTATTGGTCAGTTGTTTAGCTGTAAAAAGAAGTCAAACTCATCGTTTTGAGTCCGACTTCTTTCCAAATGCAGTGCCTTATTTTTTGTTTTTGATATGCGCTTCTAATAAATCCCACATTTCTGGCGGAATTTGTTCGAGCATATTAAACTCTCCAGCTCCTTGTAGCCATTCTCCTCCATCAATGGTAACGACTTCTCCGTTGACAAAAGCAGAAAAATCAGATACGAGATAAGCGGCTAAATTGGCCAACTCTTGATGTTCTCCAACCCGGCGTAGGGGTATTTTTTTGGTTAAATCAAATTTCTCTTGTAAGTCGCCAGGTAATAAACGGTCCCAAGCGCCTTTAGTAGGAAATGGTCCTGGAGCTATCGCATTGGTACGGATACCGTATTTAGCCCATTCTACAGCCAAACTTCTGGTCATGGCCAATACGCCTGCTTTTGCAGTAGCCGATGGGACTACATAACCCGATCCTGTCCAGGCATAAGTAGTGGTTATATTGAGTACAACTTTGTTCTTTTCTTTTTTGTCAATCCAATGTTTTCCGAAAGCCAAAGTGCAGTTTTTAGATCCTTTTAGTACAATGTCGATAATGGTGTCGAAGGCATTGGAGGATAATCGCTCCGTTGGAGAAATAAAATTACCAGCCGCATTGTTGAGTAATACATCAACTTTTCCGAAAGTTTCAAGCACTGTCTTTAGCATATTCTCCACTTGATCATAGTGGCGAACATCACAAGCAATCGGCAAGCAACGGCCTCCGGTTTGCGCTTCTAATTCAGTTGCTGTAGTTTTTAATTTTTCGATATCTCTAGACGTTATAGCTACTTTGGCACCCAGTTCTAAAAAATATGTAGACATGGCCTTTCCCAAGCCGCTTCCACCTCCAGTTACAACAATTACCTTGTCATTCAGGGCTCCATCTCGAAGCATTTTAGCACTAAAATTCATAATTTACATTTTATAGGTTATGTAAATATAGCAAAAAAGATATATGCATGCATATATCTTTAAGGTTTTAATGGTCGTTTTGGTTTTATAATTGAACAATGTTGAACTGTTGTTCTAGAGGGTTTAGCTCTTCAAATAGTCTCTGTATCAATTGAGGACCGTATTCTTTATAAAATTCAGAAAAGTTTACCACACGCTCCTGCAGACTGTTGTTTGGAAATAAATTCAACTGCAATTGACTAATGCGTTCTAAGGCTTCAGCGTGTAATTTCTTTTCAGCCTTATGCAATCGTTTTTCAAGTTGGTCCAATCCCTTGAGTTGCTTTTGAGTTTGTGCTTTAACCGCTCCATTAAATGAGGCATCTGTTCGAAGCGCTATTTTTTCCAAATCCTGGAATTGCGCAATTAGAAATTGGCGTTGTTGCTCAAAATCAAAAGAGTTTTGTGATAATTCAGAAGTTTTTTTATCGATTAATAACTCGTGCTTTAAAAACAAATCACTCCAAGACAATTGTAGTCGCTCTCTTTTCTTGGCTTGTTTTTCCGTAACCAATAAGACAGAATTACGCAGTAATAGCATAGGGAAAACCAACTGATGAACTTCAAAAACCTTTTTTAGTTCGAGCCAATAAGCCAGTTCACCACCCCCTCCAATATAACATAGGTTTGGAAGTATAGCCTCTTGATAGAGTGGTCTAAGAATTACATTGGGACTAAATCTTTCGGGATGAAGTTCTAATTCGCTTAGGATTTCTTCTTTTGAGAAAGAAATAGTGGTATTGTTTATTTGATAAGCATTATTTTCAAATATAATACGCTCTCGTAAATGATCGGAAATATAGAATAAGTTAATATTTCTAGGATTTACTTGAATAAAATAATCATTTAAAATGGGATAACTTTCTTTGACCTTTTCAATAGAAGATTGTTCTAAGAGTTCTTTTTTTGCAATTGAAGCAAATATTTTTTTTAATTCAACATCATCTCCATCTAGGATAACCAAGCCGTATTGTCCAAAAAGGGCATTGGCTAAAAAACGTGTTGCATCGGCTAAATTATCGTGTTTTAAGTATGCTTGACTAAACCATTCTCTGATTTGGTTGGCATGATTCCCCAGGCCTAAATGAGCTGAAAAAACCTCAAATACATTTTCTAAGTCCTTAGTGTCTAACCTTCCTACTGGTCCTGAGGCTGCTTTATTCCATTGGATTTTTTTTTCTTCAAATTGAAAGTGATTGATTTCGTCAAAATCATGATCTTCTGTAGCCATCCAATATACAGGTACAAAATGCTGATTGGGGTATTCTTTTTTGAGTTGTCTGCAGAGATTGATGGTTGAAATGATTTTATATAAAAAATACAAAGGGCCAGTGAATAAATTTAACTGATGACCTGTAGTAACGGTAAATGTATTGCTTCTGCGTAATAATTCGATGTTTTGACGCGATCCATCGCTAAGTGTATCGTTTCTATATTGACGAATTAAAGCAGAGTGTAAAACTGTTCGATGCGCATCGGAAAACGCCAATTGTTTTTCTTCAATTTGTTTTTCGAAGTTTTCTAATAGCGGAAAACGGTGGTAAAGTTCTTTTATTTTTGGATCTTGATTGAGATAATCGATTATTAATTTGGAAAAATATCCGGAATTTTGATACGTAATACGGTCCGACGGCATAGTTTGTTTTTTTGCTAATTTAAAGAAAAAAAAATTCCCTCCATAATTTAAATAATTAGGAGGGAAAATCTTATTAGTACTTTTATTTGGAGGTGTTTAAATAAATCCACCCTGTTTTACTAGCAGTTTCATTGGCAAAATCTATTTGATAAAAATAGGTTCCGCTTGGTAATAGGTGGCCATTATTGTTTTGTCCACCCCATTCGTTTTTGTAATTGTATTTTTCATACACTACACGGCCATAACGATTAAAAATAGAAAGTTTTCTCACTTTAAAATTTTTAAGATCTAGTACGTCGTTGATGTTGTCCGAACCAGGAGAGATTCCCTTTGGAATGGCACAATCAATCTGGTTGATTTGTATGTCATTAAAAAATTCACAACCGTTGTCTTGTGTTACTTTGAGGTTAATTGTAATCGGTAAATCACCTTCGCGAACGTTTAAATCCGTGAGGTTGAGTTTGTCCTGTTCCGATACAAGTTTGCCGTTGTAATAAAATTCATAATTAGCGATTTTTACAATTTGGCCGGCATCGTTTAGATAGGCTTTTAAATAGAGTTTATCATTAATGCATTGCAGTTCGAAATTTAATTTTAGTTCACTGGCATCTGTTATTTCCATAGTTGCTCTCGTGGCGCATTGTTTATCATTGGGAGTAAAAGTATAGGTCAACAACTTTCCATTCTCATTTGATAATTTCCAATTGCCAGTGATGCCGTTTTTCGACGTAGTTGGTAGTTGGTCTTCGTCAAACTTACAATTTACTGTGATTTGGTCGAATATAGGAATGTCTTTTGTTTGAATATTTACAATAGCTGTATATGTTTCCACACAGTAATCAATAGGAGTAAAGAGGTATTCAATAGATGTTGCGGATTGATTCACTAGTGACCAACTGCCTTCAAAGCCATTATTGGATGTTGTAGGTAGTATTATTTCCGATATATTACAAACGGTTTTAATGATTTCAAATTCAGGCGTTTTTAGATTAAGTATTTCAAGGTTGATAGTAGTATAGCAGACTAGATTGTCCGGTGTAAATAAATAGATGTTCTTTGTGCTATCAGATGTTAAGAGACTCCACTGCCCTGTTATAGAATTATTTGAGGTAGTAGGAAAATCAAAATTTTCAGCACTACATGCTGGGGTTAAAATTGAAAAAAACGGTGTTATTTTCTGTTTTATCGGAATTTGAATATTGGCTACTAAAGCACATTGGTTGGCATCGGGGGTAAATCTATATGTTAATAGGACTCCGTTATCGGTAATTAGTGCCCATTGTCCGCTGATGTTGTTTGTAGATATATTGGGAAGCAGCACTTCAGATTTATCGCATACGTCTGGGTGCAAATCAAAATAGGGAGTTATACCTACAATCGGAACTGTATGCGTAACCGTATCCCCACACAAACCTGGATCTGGCGTAAAGGTATAGGTGACATCAGTAGCGGTTACTCTAGTTTGCGCCCATCGACCCGGAATGTTTTGTCGCGATACTGTTGGAAACGGTCTATCTAAGGTTATTTTATCCGGACAAATAGAAGTGGGTAAGTTCAGGAAACTTGTAATTAAAGGTCGTTTGTGTGATACAGACCAAGATTCAATTTGTAGAGGTAAACCCGTATCAACATCAGTTGCTAATACGGTGTAATATCCTGTTGTTGATGTACTTATTGTTTGTGTGTTTCCAGGGTTTGGAACGTTACTTGGAGTTTCCCATTGAAAGTTGTAATTCGATCCGGGATTCGTGCTTGCGGTTAGTTGAACGGTTTCTTCGGGACATATTTCTATTCGGTTACTACTACCACCACCACCAGGAGGACCAGGTAGTAATAATTCAATAGCGTAGGTTAAAAAAGAATGCGTTTTAAAATTAGTTGTGGCATATTCTATAGTAAATGTAGTAATGGGAGTAGTACTCATATGCCATATAGCATTTCCTGCACCGTTGCGAATAGGAAATGCGGAATTAAGCGTAGTAGTAACACTAGTCGAGGTTACACTCGTAAAGGTTACCCCACGAATATAAAAACCATCGTTGTGGAAATTCGACATGTTGATATCGCCAATATTTAACTTAGATATAATAACAGGCGTTGAAAAGTTAAATGTTATTTTCTTTGATGGAGGTGCCTCTGCATTTGAATTAAAAGTCGTAAAATGGTGGATGTCTCCTCCTATCAGTGAGGGACTTGGATAGGGGCAAGTAAAGGTTAAATCGCTACCAATACCTGTTTGAATAACTTCTACAGTTCCAATCATAAAGGTGCCGTGTAGATTTGGACTATTTTGAGTGTCCAACCATCGAACAAGTACTTGTGCCTGAGTCGTTAACGACACAAGTAGTAAAAGTGTTAAAATTGCTTTTTTAAACATTTGCTTTTTTTTAAAAAAATTACCTAATTATTTGAATCCAACCTTCTAGTTCGCCATTTAAAGCTTCCATACTATACCAATAGGTACCGTGTGGAAGGGCTTCTCCTTTAGTTGATTGGCCATGCCATTGATTGGTGTAGTTGCCTGTGTATTTATAAACTTCTTTTCCATAACGGTTGTGGATAGTTAGTCTCGTCACACCAAAAGGAGTTAAGTTCCAAAAATCATTTTTGCCGTCACCATTAGGAGAAATTCCTTTAGGGACTTTACAATCGTTGTTGTACACGGTAAAGCTAGTTTCATAAATACATTCATCTGTATCGGGTTTACTTGGGTCAACTAGGGTTTCCTTGGTTTTGGAACTGGCATAAATATAAATTGTTCTCTTTCCAAAGACCTCAGAACTTGATGCATCGAGCTCTATTCCTTTTCCTCTTGGCCCGTTAGGATGGGTATAATACGAATATCCTATAGGTAATTTCGGTAGTATGTATGGTTCACAATCTTTCATGTATTGGTCGTCACTAGTGACTCTTTTCTGGGAATCCAAAATTATACTTGAGACGGCGTAACAACCCTTTGCATTTTCAAAGCGTACATAAATAATTCTAGTCTGATTGTAATTAACATTATAATTACTGAAATCTTTAAAATCATTTCTAGAATTGCGAGCGTCTTCTTGTTGATGATAGTAAGTAATTTGGTAATCTTCTGCTTTCTCTCCTTGCAATAGAACTGGTAAGGCTCGGGTTAGGTCGTATCGTAAACCGTCGTTGGTTACTTCACCGCAAATTTCAGAAATACGGGTTTCACTTGGAGACATTTTTGTTTTTCCTGGAATAAGGTTTAAATGTACAATCACAGGACAATTACCATCAATAGTTACGGTGATATATACGGTTTTCTTTTTTGATGTATAAGATTGCGGATTGTCAATTTCGGTGGTATTACCCAGTTGCGCATCTTCTAGCGTTGCGTAATATCTAAATTCCAAATCGGTTTGGCCTTGAGCTAAAATAGATTCATAGCTTTTTAAATCAAATATTTCAATACCGTCTAGATTATCGTCACAGATTTCATAGTCGATTTTCGTGTTAGAAATTTTGGGCTTCTTATTAACTATAAGATTTAATGTTACTGTTATCGGACATTTTCCGTTCAACCTTACGCGGACATAAATACTTTTTTGGTCTGATGTATAGGCTGTTGGTGTAGTGATTGTGTTGTTACTATCATTTGTCGCCTCGATTAAGTTTTCATAGTATTTAAAACTCAGTCCCGTTTGTCCTGCGCCAATAACCTCCTCTTGACTACTTAAATTAAATAGCGCGGTTCCTTGATGGTTTGTTTCACATAGTTTATAGTCAAAAGTTGTTATTGGCAGCTGAGCAACAGGAACGACTACCAGATCTAAATTGATTATAATAGGACATTTGTCGTTTATACTAACGCGAATATAAATGGTTTTGGTAATGGAATTGTAGTTTTGTGTATTTGTAATTTGGTTGGCCTTATTTTCATTGGCATCTATTAAGTTTTCATAGTATTTAAATTGCAAGTCGGTTTGTCCATTAGCTATACCATTCTCTAAGCTCTTTAAGTTAAAGTCTGCTTTGCCATCATTATCGTAATCGCATAGTTCATACGTCAAATTTTGTTGTTCAATTACGGGCACTTTGTTGGCAAATAACTTTATGGTCATGACCTTTTTCATAACACCATTTGCGCGCTTCACGCGGGCGTATATCGTATTGGGGTTGTTGGCGGTAAAAGCGATATAAGATACAGGTAGCACATTGGTTGCTAATGGATTTTTAGCGTCGGTTTCATTCGCGAAAAAATCAACAATATCTGAGGCGGTCCCATTTCTAATTTCCGTGGCTATTTCATTTAGATTAAAGGTTTCTTGGCCATTGTGGTCGGTATCACATTTTTCAAAGTCTTTGTCAAATAAAGTACAGTTTAAAGAAGCATTTCCTCCGAAAGAAATTACAAAGCCCGAATCGGTTGTGGACCATCGATTCACGGCTATTAATATAGCATCTCCAGGTTGAACATCGTAATAACGCACCATTCCGGGAATCAATCCACTAACGCCTGCTCCAGGTAATTCACAAGTCTCAGTTGGTTCATTTAAAGAAAGTCCTATGGTATAAATACCCGTTTGGTTTGGGTCGTTTTGAGAACCACGATCAGCAGGGCCTAAATTATTTAGATTGGGGTTTAACCAACTGGCAAAATCATAATCGACATTAGATAGAGGAGATACGGTGAAAGTGAAAGTCGTCCCGGAGGTAATTTCGATGTAGTAAAGTACTAAAGTATTGGTAAGTGGGGACGTACTACAATGTGTTCTGAGGTTATTATAGTTGGTACCGGTCGGTACTGGGCTAATGATGTTTTGGTCGGAACAGACCCCAACTATGTCTGCTGGATTTATAACTTGACTTAAAGCTATATTACTGTAGAAAAGCAGAAAAATAAAGAGTAGTTTTTTTTTCATATTTGTCGTTTTTAACTTTTTTAATATAGTTTGATGAATATTTCTGGTTATTTGTCGTTTCTTTCTTAGTGAGTGTGTTCCAAATATATAAAAAAAAACCAATGTTTTGTTAAAGCAGTGGTTGTTTTGTTAAATTATTTTGACGAATTGTGTTTTCAATAGTCGTTTTCCTCTTTCCTCACAATTCACAAACTAAATAATAATTGATTACTTTTGTTCTTTATTTCATAGACTTTGCAAACTACAGTTACTTTAATTACGCCGCCTTTTACACAGTTAAATACGCCATATCCTGCTACGGCATATATTAAGGGTTTTTTCAATACCAAATCTATAGACTGTTTTCAGTCGGATTTAGGTATCGAAGTTATTTTGGCGCTTTTTTCAAAAAGCGGATTAGATGATTTGTTTGATTTTATAGCATTAAACAACAATATTTGGTCTGTAAACGTGGAGCGTATATTGGCACTGCAATATGAATATAAAGCGACTATTGATTCTGTAATTGCCTTCTTGCAAGGTAGAAATCCGACCTTAGCTCATGCGATTACACAGGATGCTTTTTTGCCTCAAGCTTCAAGGTTTGAGCAGCTGGAAGAGTTAGAATGGGCATTCGGCGCTATGGGTATTCAAGATAAAGCCAAACATTTGGCCACCTTGTATTTAGAAGATTTATCGGATTTGATAGTCGAAACAGTTGACGCTAATTTTGGATTTAGCCGTTATGCTGAAAGGTTAGGTCGTTCTGCTAATAGTTTTGATGAACTGTACGACGCATTGAACGCTGAGCCCACTTATATCGATATAGTCACTCTAAAGTTATTAGAGAAAATTATGTTGCGTTCGCAACCTTTGATTGTTGGGTTTTCTGTTCCTTTTCCAGGTAATCTTTATAGTTCCTTTCGATGTGCCCAATGGATTAAGTCCAACTATCCACATGTCAAAATAACTATGGGTGGTGGCTTTCCCAATACGGAGCTCCGTTCGATATCGGATACCCGCGTGTTCGAATTTTTTGATTTTATAACTTTAGACGATGGTGAAGCTCCTTTGGAGAATGTCGTTTTGTATGTACAGGGAAAAATAGCTCAAGAGGAATTGAAGCGAACGTTTTTGCTAAAAGATAATCAAGTTGTCTATGTCAATAATCCTTTAAAACGCGATTACAAACAGTCCGAGGTGGGGACGCCTGATTATTCGGGTTTGTTGCTTACTCAATACATCTCCGTTATCGAAATAGTCAACCCCATGCATAGAATGTGGAGCGATGGGAGATGGAATAAATTGACTATGGCTCACGGTTGTTATTGGGGTAAATGTACTTTTTGTGATATATCTTTAGATTATATTAAGGTTTATGAACCTGTGGCTGCGAAGCAGATTGTGGACCGTATGGAAACGTTGATTGAGCAGACGGGTGAAACCGGCTTTCATTTTGTTGATGAAGCAGCGCCACCTGCATTGATGCGTGAAGTAGCTTTGGAAATAATTCGTAGGAAAATAACGGTTTCCTGGTGGACTAATATTCGTTTTGAAAAGAGTTTTACTAAGGATTTATGCCTCATATTAAAAGCTTCAGGATGTATAGCTGTTTCTGGCGGATTGGAAGTAGCTTCGGATCGACTGTTGAAATTAATTGATAAAGGAGTAACGGTAGAACAAGTAGCTCGTGTTAATAAAAATTTTACGGAAGCAGGGATTTTGGTTCATGCATATTTGATGTATGGTTTTCCGACACAAACCGCGCAAGAAACCATAGATAGTTTGGAAATGGTTCGACAAATGTTTGAACTCGGCGTTATGCAGTCGGGTTTTTGGCATCAATTTGCCATGACGGCTCACAGTCCTGTAGGGATGAATCCAGAATTGTTTGACGTAGTCAAGATCAACACCGAATTGGGCAGTTTTGCTAATAATGATTTGATTCATAAAGAAAAGTCTGGAGCACAGCACGATAAATTTTCCTATGGTTTAAAGAAGTCCTTATTTAATTTTATGCATGGTGTTTGCTTTGATTGGGCCTTACAAGATTGGTTCGACTTTAAAGTACCGCGAACTTCTATGCCCCCGGATTATATATTTAAGGTGTTGAATCAGGATGTGCTCCCGATTTATAAACCTAATAATAAAGTTGTTTGGTTGGGAACCTTGCCGAAATTAGAGTTTTATACCAAATCTAAGAAGGGAAGAACTTTTGAAAAAGCAACTTTACGCTTTTATACCAAAAAAGACAATTTAACTTTGGATACAGATAAAATCATAGGCGAATGGTTTGTGCAACTCGTTGTGAAATTAAACGAAAAAGCTTCAAAAACCATTACTTATCAAGAGATGAAAGCTGATTTTGAAGCTTTTTGCCAGGAAGATTTTGAGCCTTTTTGGTATTCCAAAATTGCTAGAGATCTGCGCTCAAACGGCTTGTTGATTTTGTAATATGATTACTACAAATTTATGGAATGCTATTCAAGAAGTCTGTAATTGTCGGTATTAATTCGGAATGTAAAGGCAACTTAGGATCATTATAGGACTTGATGTTATCTTCGTCTTTTTCAATATTTTTAAAAATATGATTCATTCCTTCTAGCTGCACGAGTTTGCTATTGGGTTGTACCTGGTGTAATAATTTCGCTTCGTTTTCTTCTATTTGTATGTCTTTGGTGCCGTTGATGATTAATATGGGCATCTCTAATTTAGCTATTTCCAATGTGGGTTCATATTTCATCCACGATATTATAAAGGGTTGGTTTATCGGTAAAAATAAATTTTGTAACATCGGAATCACGTCTGTTACTATTTGTCCTTTTCTCAATTGGACAAAAATCTCATCCATCTTTACTTTTAAAAAGGGTGCCTTTTCCGTTACTTGTTTGGTGAGTATCTTGTCAATGCTTTGTGCCGGACCAGCTAGAGAAATAAAAGCTTTTGCAGAAGTTTTTTGTGCTGCCAGTGTGCCTACTAGAGCTCCTTCGCTATGTCCTGCAATAATAATGTTCGTAAACTGCTCACGCAAACGGTTTACAATTAGGACAACATCATCTACGGAATTTTCGAAGGTAATGCCTTCGGGAAGATGTTTGTTTTTGATTTGAGCGATTACGCGTTTGTCAAAAGTAAAGACGTTGTGTCCCTTGGAGGCCAATCCTACTGCTAGTAATTTCAGGGAATTATTCATCAACATTGGCGGTTGATTGCCATTTCTATCGGTAGGGCCTGAACCTGCAATGATAACGATAACCGTTTTGCTGTTGGAAGATCCTATATATAAGTCACCTTGAATTTCCGAGTCTATTTGAAGTACTTTTTTATCAAGCGATTGTGCTAAAAGGGACATTGAAAATAGAATTAGAAAAGGGAGTAGTATAGCTTTCATTTTTAATAGAGATAAACTAAGAATTTACTGAGTACTTCAGCGAGTAAGACCGTAACAACCAAAAGGATAATATGACCGGTTTTTTTTAGATTAGTAGCCGTTTTAAAGCCCTTAAAAAGCAGGTAAGCAAAGAGTATTAGAGCAAGTATACTGACAATGGCAAAGCTTCCGATTAATAGTACAGCAGTTGGAGTTGCGAAACTTTGTAGTAATAGCTCTGGCTCAGCGATATTGGCAAGTAAATCATCTGTAATAGTAGTTATTGCATGGTTGATATTGAATAAAGGGAGTAGGTAAAATGGGATTCTACAAATAAAAGCGGTATTTAAAATATCGATGAATCGCGTTTTTGAATTGATGAATTTGCCAAGCGCAAACAAGAAAATAGCTAGGAGTATAGTATTGATAATATTATCCAAAAACGGCTGTATGGGTTGAACTTCTTTAACTAAATGCATATCCAAGACACCGTCAAAGCGTGCATTGGTATTAATGGCAATTATGGATCCAATTAATAAGGATACCAATCCGATACTAAGCAGTTTTTTGTCTGCTACTTTTTCAAAAAGCTGGGTAAAACGAATCATGTGTTGTGAGTTTTTAAGTGGTTGATATGCGTGATGATATCGTCTAGTTTATTTCGTACAGTTGGGTAACTGATATTCATATTGGCAGCCATTTCTTTTAAGCTTCCACTGTATAGAAAGAACTGTAAAATAAAATCTTGTTCCTCTTGGGAAAGCTGAAGTAACAAGGGAAGCTCAAATTTCCCACTGACCTTGGTTTTACAGTAATCACAGGTCAATTCCGACACTTTTAATGAATCGTCACAACTGGGGCAACTTATGGGTAGTCTGTTTTTCATATACTCATGCTGTATAATCAAAGTTAATATAAAATTTAATAATATTTAATATTTTTTAAATAAAGTTTATTTTAACCTTGTTTAAGTCAAAACAGAAGTTATAAAAAAAGCTCCTCAAAAGGAGCTTTTTTAAAATGGTTATAGTTTTTTTAGAAGTAATATTGACCAAAATCAACCAGAGTAGGGTATAGGCTTTCTATGGTGATTGGGATGCTGATCGGTAGCGGGTTGTGTTGCTCTCCTTTATCAATCATCTTGATTGTAGACTCATATAATAAGGTCTCATTTTCGTCACTGTATACCTTTGTAGTATATTTAGTTCCTTTGTTAGTCACTAAAATATGATTGGAGGTTTCGTAATTGCTGTCTTGAACTTTTAGTGAAATAGTTCCTGATATCAATTTCCCATCGCTAAGTTGTGCTTTATTCTGAACTTTTCCTTTTTCATTATAAAAAACGATTTCACCATCGATGTTATCGTCTCGCATTTTAAAATCATATCGCAATACGCCGTTAGCTGTGAAGTTTTGGACGTGGTAAAGCAGTTCTTCTTCGTTTAATAAAGTTCTGGTCATCCTAACTTGACCTTCCGAAATGGTTTTGCTTTCCACTAAAACGCCTTCTTTATATGTTGAGATTTCACTGGAATCGGACCCTAAATTAGCAATTAAGACACCGTCATAATAGACTCCTTCTTTATAAGTTAGACGGGATACCTCTTGTCCCTCACTGTCGAAATAAATGGCCTCTCCATGATAGTAGCCATTTTCCATCGGAATTCTCGCTACAACGACATTGTTTTCGTATAGCTCCGTAAATATTTGCTCGCCTAAATGATAGAAGTCTCTAGTAGTAATGTCATCAAGATATACCGAATAGGTCACTTCTTCACCCTCTTTTAGACCATTTTCATAATTAGTGATGACTTTTGAGGAATAATCATCTCGAATAATCGTTTTCCCTTGAAATGGCTTGCCGTCTTTGTATACGGTTTTAGAAACTAAAACACCTTTTTCATAAAAAAGACCCTCTTTGTAATAGTCAATTTCTGATTCCAGATAGGTTTTTGAATGCTCAGCAAAGATAGTATCAGCTTTATAAAATGTTTTCTTATACAGTAAGTTAGCATTTTTGTATTTCGATATACTTTGTATTTCGTTGGTGGAATCAAAAAAGGTATAAAGCGTTCCGTCCAATTTGACATGATCAAATTTACCGAGCAGTTTTCCTTTATCATCGTAAAAAGTACTGTGTATTACTTCGTAATTTGCATATCGACTTTCACTTAAAATCTGACCGTTTGAATGATACTTGATATCCGAAATTTTGTATTCGTTTTCATCGTAATTAACCTCTTGAACCTTCGCTGCTTTGCCTTTGTAGTTTTCATAGGTTATGGAGCTGATTAGTTTTGCGTTTTTATAAGTGTTGGATTCGTTTATTAAATCCTTGTCATCGATGCTAATTAAAACGCCGTCAGTTGGAGTAGAATAGTAGTTGTAGTTTTCCTTACTATTAAAAGTTGCCTGACCTATCTGCTTGCCTTTTTTGTCGAAATAAGTCGCTTTGAATGAAGCATACTTTTTAAAGGGTGCACCGTTGCTGTAAAAAAGGGTTTCTGAAACCAAATTGCCATTGCTGTAAACGCGATGAGTGTTTTCCAGTTTTTCAACCCCGTCTTGCGGAGAGCCCGATTCGTTATAAATCAGTTCGGATTCTTTTTGACCGTTTTTATCAAAGTACGTAACTTTAGTAGGATAGTAATCGTTGTATTCCGTCAATTGTTTTAAAGTACCGTCGCTGGAATACTCGTATAATTCGGATAAACTGCTGTCTTTGTAGACGTATTTGAATTCCATCAAATCCTCTTTACCAATCTCGCTGTTATATAAGATTTGAGTACCGTCGTTGATAGTGGTATAACTGTCTGCTTCCGTTTGTTCTTGATATACGGCAATTACTTCTCCATTTCGGCTGTATTGAGTAAAAGAATTGACTTGGTCTTTTAAAACTTGTACTTCTTTAATTTCGCCAGTTCTATAATATTGGGTCTTTTTAACTAAAGAACCGTCCTTGTGTTCGGAATTAGATTTTAGTTGTAATGGATTGTAGTAAAGGTCTACGTGGTTTCCATTAGATATTTCGTAACCGGAATAGGTACAGCTAGCTATTAATTGTCCTGTGGCATCGAATGTTTCTTCCTTGATAGGCAAGTTATTTTCGAAATAGACTACTTGTCTGTAATTGTTTGGTGTTTTGGCAAAAAGTTCCGCTTTAAGCAGCATACCGTCTTGGGCTTCCATAGCAGTATATACATCTTGGAATTCGTATACAACTGTACCGCTATAGAGTTCATTTTCATTAAAGACCGCTTGATAAGTTGTGCCGTCATTTAAAGTGCTGACAACAGCGCCGTTGATAACACCATCTTTGTATTCAAAGGTGTTAAGTAAACGACCTTGTTGATCAAAAACACGGAGATTACCTTGATAAATAGACGGAGTTTCATCCGTTGCAGTTATTCCTTTGGAATAAAGAACGTGAGCTTTGGTGTATTTACTGACTTCAAAAGTTTTATCTTTTAAGGGGCGAATGGTCTTGTAGTAAATCGCATCTGTTTTTCCTACAACTTGATCGCTGTAATTGGTCCAGATAGTATCGTTTTGTGCATGTACTGTGGCTCCGGCAAGGAGTAATAGAGAAATATAAAGATTTTTTTTCATTGGAAAAAAATTAAAAAAAATCTTCAGTTATCAGCTGAAGATTTTTAGAATTAATCAAATTTATTTTTGATGTAGTATTTACTGTCTAGGTCGTCGAGATCATCATCTTGCACTTTGGGTTTTGGCTTTTTAGCCGCGACCTTTTTTTTCCACAATTCATATTCATGGGGTGGAAATTTTTTTTTCATGATTTCGGTGACTTCTCGTTCACCGATTCCAAACTCATTTTTAATTGCTTCGAAGGGTTTTCTTTCTTCCTTTGCCATTGCAATTATCCGTTCCATTGATTCGCGATCAAACTCCAAGTTCTTATCTTTTTTCATTAGATGAAAAGTTAATCCAGTTTTAATGTTAATATTCTCATGTCAATATTAATAAAAAAAAATAGATAAGCAAAAAATAAATTTAGAATTTAATAAATAAATTTATTTTTAATAAAAACAAATATTAATGCGTGCTTTTAAGTGGTTTTATTGCTTTAATTCTTTGTTTTTTTAAATATTAACTGACTATTCATAAGTACGATAGCCGATAATATCAGTAAAATCCCAATCCATTGGATGGCGATAACCGGTTCATTGAGAAGTAAATAGGCTACTGTAACTGAAACCGGTAGCTCTATAGATGAAATGATACTTCCGAGTCCAACGCCAGCATGTGGAAATCCCATGTTTAAAAAGATTGGTGGGATGATGGTACCAAATAAAGCTAATAGCAAACCCCAATTTAGTAATATCGTAAAATCGAAATCGCGAATACCCGAAGTATTGTCAGTCATAGAAGCTAAGAAGCTGCGCATAAACTCAAAATTATTAGGTCCGACCTGAGTAATAAAGGTAAAAATGCTGACAATTATTGTTGCTCCAATCAGCATAAAAAAACTTCTTTTTGGCGCGGCTAAGTGATTGGCAACAAAATTTGTTGTAAACATCGTCATTGAAAAAGAACAGGCCGCTAGGAATCCAAGGAAGACACCTCGGTAGTCCAATTCAATTTTATCTCCCAGTATATTTGTCGCTAATACTGTCCCAAACAGTATAATAGCTACGGCAACTAGTTTGATTTTGGAAGGGAAAGTTTTGGTCATTATACTTTCAATAACCACTCCAATCCACACCGATTGCATTAATAACACGACAGCGATAGAAGCATCGATATAACTCACAGCCATATAATATAAAACGGACGTGAACCCCATTGAAGTGCCCGCTAAAATAAGTTGACGAATATCTTTAGTACTGGCGGCGCTTTCTCCAAGTTGTTTTTTGCGAAATAAGTTGATAAAAAACATACCGACTAAGCCTAATATCACTTGTGAAAAGGTTACTTCTGCTGTGGTAAAACCAGCTCTGTAAGCCAGTTTGACAAAGGATGCCAACATACCAAAACTCGATGCTCCACAAGCTATTAATAATACTCCTTTTGTAATGTTTTTTTCTTTCATACCCAAATAATGTTTAGATGTAAGCTCCCTTATTGTTGTCTTTTCTTTATGGATTTCTGTTTGACAGAACAACACCATAAGCGAGATTTTTGTGATTTTTTTACAGCCTGTAAAGGTACCGTTTTTAAATGATTGAAGTTCTTAGAGAAAAGCCAATATTTACGTATTTATAAATCGCTTCGTAGGCATGGCATAGGAGTAATTACGACTTAAAAAAAAGTCCGATAAACACTAAGGCTTATCGGACTTTTAATAAATACTTATCAGTATTACATTTGACTAAAGTTTCTTTTTACAAACGCAGTCAGTTCTTCTCCTTTGAGAAGTCCTTGAGACAATTTTGCTAAATCCAACGCTTGTTTGATATTACTATCGCGTTTTGCTGTATCCGTATTGCTTAACAAAGAAGTAGCAAATTCAGAATTGGTATTAACGATCAAGTTATACATTTCTGGGAAATTACCCATTCCAAACATTCCTCCTCCACCAGAAGCGCTCATTTCTTTCATACGGCGCATAAATTCTGGTTGTGTAATAACGAATGGTTCATCGGTGCTGTCTAAAGCCTCCATTTGTACGGTATACTTTTCTTTTGGTACTACAGTCTCTAAAACTTCTTTTAGGCTGGTAGTCTCCTCTTCACTTAATTTAGAAATCGGGTTGTCGTCTTTCTTGATTAGGTTATTGACGTGATCAGCATCCACACGAGCAAAAGTCAGTTTTTCATTTTCTGATTCCAACTTTTGAATTAAGTGTGAAACAATTGGAGAATCCATTAAAATTACTTCATATCCTTTATCTTTTGCAGCAGCGATATAACTGTGTTGTGCATCTTTGTTAGAAGCGTAAAGTACTACTAAGTTGCCATTTTTGTCAGTTTGCTTATCTTTAGTAGCTTCTTTCAATTCCTCTAAAGTAAAGTATTTGCCGTCAACAGTAGGGTATAATACAAAAGCTCCTGCTTTTTCAAAGAATTTAGGTTCAGACAACATTCCGTATTCCAATACGATTTTTATATCGTTCCATTTCGCTTCAAAATCTGCTCTGTTTTCTGTGAACAAAGATTTGAGTTTATCAGCTACTTTTCTGGTAATATAGTTCGCGATTTTCTTTACGTTACCATCGGATTGTAAATACGATCTCGATACGTTTAGTGGAATATCTGGCGAATCAATAACTCCTTTTAACATCGTTAAAAATTCAGGTACTATCCCTTCGACGTTATCCGTTACAAAAACTTGATTTTGATACAATTGAATCTTGTCTTTCTGCATCTGAAGATCAGCACTTAACTTAGGGAAGTATAAGATACCCGTCAAATTAAATGGATAGTCAACATTTAAGTGAATATTAAACAAAGGCTCTTCAAATTGCATTGGATACAATTCGTGGTAGAAGTTTTTATAGTCTTCGTCTGTTAATTCAGAAGGTTGTTTGGTCCATGCTGGGTTTGGGTTATTGATGATGTTGTCTACTTCAACTTGATCATCGCCTTCTCCTTCGGTACGCGTACCAAATTTGATGGCTACAGGCATGAATTTATTGTATTTTACCAATAATTCATTGATTTTACTTTCTTCCAAGAATTCTAGAGAATCCTCAGCAATATGCAAGATGATTTCTGTTCCTCTGTCTTGTTTGTCGGACGCTTCTAAAGTATATTCAGGGCTACCATCACAAGTCCAATGTGCAGCTGGTTCATCTTTATAAGATTTAGTGATAATTTCTACTTTGCTAGCTACCATAAAGGCAGAGTAGAAACCCAATCCAAAATGACCAATAATTCCAGAATCTTTTGCAGAATCCTTATATTTCTCTAAAAATTCTTCTGCTCCTGAAAAAGCAACCTGATTGATGTATTTCTCAACCTCTTCGCGGGTCATTCCCAGACCTTGGTCAATGATATGAAGTTTTTTTCCTTCTTTGTCAATTTTTACTTCAATAATTGGTGATCCATATTCTACGGCTGTTTCTCCAATGGTGGTTAAGTGTTTGAGCTTTAAAGTAGCATCGGTTGCATTGGAAATCAGCTCTCTTAAGAATATCTCATGATCACTATATAAAAACTTTTTAATTAGTGGGAAAATGTTTTCAACGGTCACATTAATTTTTCCTGATGTCATAATTATTCGTATTTTTATAATTAATTATACTTTTATAATTGAAATATTACAAATTGAATACCAAATTGTAATTAGCGCCATATTGGCAGTATAGAAAATAGTTTAAAAAAAAGTGCTATTTTATATTTGGGCATGTTTATTGTTAACGTAATTTTGTAAAAAATGTAACTATGAGAAAATTAATTGTTTTGAGCGTTATGGCTTTATTCGCGGTTTCCTGTAAACCAACAATGGATAGCAAATCTCAAGTAGGTATCAAAGGGAACTGGACCCTGACAAATGTGAAGAACATTGGTGGAGAATTTGTTAAGATAAATTCTTTCAATATTGCAGATTCAAAATGTTTTGTTGGAAGTCAATGGAATTTTGTTTCGAACAATAATTCGGGAAATTTAAGCTTAAATGCTGGAGGTAACTGTCCGGAATTTAGCAGTAATTTTAAATGGACGATTTCTCCAGCGGGAGAATTCAGTTTTAAATTTGTTGATCAAGGAGAAAAAGCGAAGCATGTAACCACTGGCTATGCACTGCGTATAGCGAATCAGAGCGAATCTTCTTTTCAATTGGTGGACAAGATTAACGTAGGAGGGCAATCTTCGGATGTTATATATCAATTTCAACGCAACTAAAAATATTATAAACTAAATTAAACTTACAAATGAAAAAATTGAATATTTATTTAATGGCAGGAACTATGTTGGCCACTTCTGTGGGATTTACAAGTTGTAATGCCGTACAAAATTCTAATAAAACTCAGAGAGGAGCTGCAATTGGTGCTGCTGGTGGAGCTCTTATTGGAGGGATACTTGGTAACAATGTGGGTAATAAAAAGAATAGTGCTCTTGGAGCAGTATTAGGAGGTGTTATCGGTGGTGCAGCTGGTGGTGTTATTGGAAATAAAATGGACAAACAGGCTCGTGAGATTCAGGAAACCGTTCCCGGAGCTGAAGTAGAACGTATTGGAGAGGGAATTAAATTGATTTTAGGAGAAAACTCTGTAAATTTCAATTTAAACCAAGCTACATTAACGACTACTGCACAAGCAAACTTGGATAAATTGGTAAAAGTATTTAAAGATAATCCAGATACGGATATCGAGATTTACGGATACACTGATATTACAGGTAAAGAAGAGTACAACTTGAAATTGTCTGGACAAAGAGCTAATTCAGTTAAGCAATATTTGACTAAACAAGGAATTTCTCCAAAAAGAATGAAAACAAAAGGAATGGGAATTGCTGATCCTATTGCATCTAATGATACTGAAGCGGGAAGAATTAAAAACCGTAGAGTAGAATTTGGTATTACTGCTAACGAGAAAATGGTTCAAGACGCACAACAAGAGGCTGGAAGATAGTTTTTATGTGTTAACTTATCAAGGGAAGCGACATATTTTGTCGCTTCCCTTTTTTTATGCCATAAAAAAAACAAGAACCAACTACCGGGTAGCTCATTCTTGTTTTGTAAAGTAACTGCTTTTGTAAAAGTAAGTTGTTCTAAAAGAGCAATCCGATTATCCACGAAAGCACTAAATCAATTAATTTTAAGGCTAAAGCTATCATAATTTATTGGTTATTGGTAGTGTTATTTAATAGGCAATTATTTACAATCCACACAAGTAAAATCTTGATTGATTATTTTATATACATGAACTCCAGGTTGTAAAACAAAATCATCATCCATTAAGGCTTGAAAATCACTGTTTAATCGGACTGATGTATTTTCTGATAAATATAGATATAATTTTATTTTTTTAACTATATATTGGTCATTATCTTTTGGTATAAAATTATCGGAAAGAATTAGCGTGTTTTCTTTGATTTCAAAGTTATAGGCAGGTGTTGCTTGTTCTGCACTTTCGGTGTGTAAAAGGTCCTTTTTTCGGGCTTCTAATTGAACTGTCAGGTAGGGTTTTTCTTGGTAGGTTTCTAAAAGTTCTAATTCGATTGTTTTTTGCCCACTGTTTAAAGTCGTTTTAAATTCATCAACATTTTTTGTTGCTGACTGAAAGTATTTATCATCTACAAACAAAATTTCTAACGGTTGATTATTGATGATTAAATCCGTTGACGACGAAAAGAATTCGTCTCCAATATTTAACTCTTTATTGATAGCAGTAGATAAGAATTTAGAATTGTTTCCCGCTTCTTGCATGGTGATGAAAATTAATCCGATGATGGCAAAAAACCATAAACCTGCTAGGATAATAGAAGTTAAACCCACGTATTTAAGATTTTTGTAGAGCAGTTTTAATCCAAGTAAAAACAAAATGATAAATGGAATAGCGCTGATCAGGAAAATGATTAAACCCATTACCCAAAGTGGGGTGCTTAACGCGAAATCTCCCGGTGTAAATTCAAATGCTCCGCCTTGAGGAAAATGCCATTTATTGTTTGATACGACAATACCCGCTACAGCACTACCTAAAAAACCGAAAAAAGCAAAAATCAAAAAGCCAATTCCAAATATTCTTCGGAGAATTTGAGCGGCGGAATCTCCAAATGCTAGTGTGTTTTTTCCAATGTTCTGTCCTACTTTTTGGTAATCGATATTGTTTACTTTATCTGAAACATAGTCAATGTTTTCTCTAACTTTTTTTTCGATGGATGAGATATTGATCGGTTCTCCTTTCATCTCTAACTTTTCGCTCGTAGAACTCGCTTTAGGTATCACGATCCATAGGATAATATACACCAATACGCCTGTTCCATAGAAGAACACTAAAATCAACAGTAAAATACGCAACCAAACAGGGTCTATTCTAAAATAATGTCCCAATCCTGCTAATACACCACCGAGCACTCTCTTATCTGTGTCACGATATAATTTTCGTGAAAAAGTATTTGAAGTATGAGGTTGGCTGTAAGTATGGGGTTCCTCATCATCTATTCTGTAAGCTTCAGGCTCTCCCATAATTTGAATTATAGAATCGACATCCGTCAAAATAATCACTTGGTTGTTTGCATCAATACGCTCACTAAATAATTCGGCAATTCGACTCTCAATATCATGGATGATTTCTTCACGACCTTCCATATTAATCGAATTTCTAATCGCTTGTAAGTAATGATTTAATTTGTTGTATGCATTTTCATCGATGTGAAAAATGATTCCAGCTATATTTACAGTTACGGTCTTATTCATGAGATTGAGTGTTAGTGGTTATTTTTTCTACTGCTACGGATAATTCGGTCCATGTTTTACCTAATTCTACTAAAAATTCTTGTCCGAGGTCGGTTAAACGATAATATTTTCTCGGTGGACCTGCGTTGGATTCTTCCCAGCGATAACTGAGTAAATCATCGTTTTTTAGTCGTGTAAGCAAGGGATATATCGTTCCCTCAACAACTAGCAACTTCGCTTGTTTAAGCTCGTCTAATATTTCAGAAGTATAACAGTCCCTTCCTTGCATTATGGAAAGGATGCAGAACTCTAAAATACCCTTGCGCATCTGCGCTTTAGTGTTTTCTATATTCATGGTTTTAGAATGTTTCGATGTTTCTTATGCAAAGATATGTACAAAGGACTGTACTTTGTATTGCAAGGTACTAATAATTAACTTTATTTTAACTTTTTAAATAATTTTACTTCTTGGTTTTTTTTTCGTATTTTTATAAAAAAGTCAAGGTTTTTCAACGGCTTAAGGTCGAATTGCGAATGTTTTTTTCTATATATTGATGTTCTGTATAACGGCCTTAATTATAATATTTTTATACTATGAAACTTACGCCTTCAAAGCTGAATAGCTATTTATTTATGAAATTACCCGCTGCCTATTGGACTGGAGTAAGGGTTAAGGAAATTTCATCGGTTAAGTGTATTTCGACGGTCAAATACCGTTGGGTCAATCAAAATCCCTTTCGTTCCATGTATTTTGCAGTTCAGGCCATGGCAGCAGAATTATCAACAGGTGCTTTAGTCATGGACCACATACAAGCGAGTAAAGCCAATATTTCAATGCTGGTTGCTCAAAATAACAGTCGATTTACCAAAAAGGCAGTAGGGCGAATTTATTTTGAATGCGCCGATGGTGAAAAGGTTCAGTTGGCTATTAAAGAGGCTATTGCCACTGGAGAGGGACAGACTTTTTGGATGCAGTCCATAGGGCGTAATCAAAACAATGAAGTGGTTTCGGAAATGAATTTCGAATGGACAATTAAAGTAAAACCCCCTAAAAAATAAGAATTTATGAAAGTATTGATAACAGGTGCCACGGGCTTTATAGGTAGTGCCTTGAGTTCTTATTTGCTGAGTAAAGGTTATACGGTAAATTACGTAACTACAGACCGGGATAAAATTAAAGATGCCGCACGTTATCATGGATTTTATTGGAATCCCGCGAAATCTGCTTTTGATTTAAAAGCTTTAGAGGGTGTTGAAGTTATAGTGCATTTAGCGGGATCAAGTATTTCTAAGCGCTGGACTTCGAAAAATAAAGAGCTGATGATTTCAAGTAGAGTATTGGCTACGGAGTTTTTATTTCAAACTTTAAAAAATCAAAAAAACGAGGTTAAGCAAATCGTTGGAGCCTCTGCAATAGGGATATATCAAGATAGTATAGACTATGTACATCACGAGGATTCTGTTTTGATTGACCAAGGTTTTCTTGGGGATTTGGTTCAACTTTGGGAAGCAGAGAATAAAAAGTTTGAGCTTTTAGATATTTCGGTTTGTCTTTTTAGGATCGGAATGGTATTGTCAAAAAATGATGGCGCATTGCCTGAGTTGGTGAAGCCAATTCAACGTTATTACGGCGCTGTTTTGGGATCGGGTGTGCAAACGCATTCCTGGATCCATCGCGAAGATTTAATTTATATGATGGAGTTTGCTATCAGCCATCAATTGAAGGGGGTGTTCAATGCCGTTTCACCTATGCCAATACAACAAGGTAAGTTGATACAGGAATTAAAAACCATTTTACATAAACCCATATTAATGCCTAGAATTCCAACGTTTTTATTGCGGTTGATTCTCGGAGAGCAGCAAGTCTTAGTCACCGCAAGCCAAATTGTTAGTTCCGATAAAATACAACAGAGCGGATACGAATTTAAATACCTTAATCTTAAAGATGCTTTACATAATTTGCTGAAATAAGAGAACAATCCGATAAGGTTTAAAGAAATACTAAGTTGGTTTGATGTCCTTTTGTTCAAACCGATATATTACAAAGTCCTAATATCAAAAAAAGCTGTCTATAAGACAGCTTTTTTCTATTGATAAAAAAATTATTTAGTTGCTTTAACGTGTAATTTGATTAGGATTTCGTCGTTGATGGCTTTGTCTCCTAAGTTATCAAAAACAGAGTTTGAATTAAAATTGATTTTCCAATCCGTTCTGTTGATAGCAAATTCGTCAGCATGTATCATTACTTCATTGTCTGCAGTCGTAATCATTGCAGGGAATTTAATCGCTTTAGTAATGTCTTTTAAAGTTAAGTTACCCGCGATAATACTTTTACCATTTTCTTCGGTTACAGAAGTAATTTCGAAAGTTCCTTGTGGGTATTTGTTTACGTTAAAGAAATGATCCGTAGCTTCTTCTTTACCTGTTCCTTTTAAGTGAGCTTCTAAATCTTCTTTTCCGTCACCAGCTTTTAAGTCATCTACTGAAATAGATTTCATATCAAAAACGATTTTACCATTTTCGATTTTACCGTCTTTTACATGGATTTCACCGTTGGCAATAGTTATAGTTCCGTTATGTTTCCCTCCAGTAAGTTTCCCACCAGTCCATTCTACTTTAGAATCAGCAGCAGCAACCGCATAAGTTAGCGCATCTTTAGATGTTTCTGTACCTTCAGTAATTTCAGTTGCATCTCCCGTATTTTTCGGCTCATTTTTACATGCTGTCAAACTTAAAGCAGCAAAGGCAAATAAAGTAATTACATTTTTTTTCATAGTTAAATTTGATTTTATTTATAGCAAACATATCAAATTTATATGAATATTTGACTAAAAAAACATTAAAAAAAAGGCCAATTAACGTTTTATTTTCCGCTTTTAAGGCAGTTATAGTGTCAAATTGGCACGCTCCGCTAAATTGGCAATACTTTTGTATAGTAAAGATGTAGTATAATAGAAAAAAAATAAAAGTTGATAATATGAGCACTGAAAACAAAGACATTAACAAAGATCAAGAAGAGGTGGTTCAAGAAGTAAATACCGTTGATAACCTTGATAATAATCAAGAGGTTGAAGTTCCGGAGTTAAGCATTGAAGATGAGTTAACGAAGGAAAAAGACAGATTTTTGCGGTTATTTGCTGAGTTTGAAAACTATAAAAAACGTACTTCAAGAGAGCGTATGGAGCTTTTTAAAACTGCCAATGAAGAAGTCTTAGTGGCTTTATTGCCAGTTTTAGATGATTTTGACAGAGCCTTGATTGAAATGGCAAAGATAGAAAGTGAAGAAAATTTGGTTGGAGTTTCTTTAATTTCAAATAAATTCCGTGACATATTGTCTTCTAAAGGACTTGTTGAGGTTGGGGTTGGAAAAGGTGATGCTTTTAGTGCTGATCGTGCAGAAGCCATAACCCAGATTCCTGCAGGAGATAAAATGAAAGGAAAAATAGTAGATGTAATTGAAAAAGGTTATCAATTGGGTGATAAAATCATCAGATTTCCAAAAGTTGTTATAGGACAATAAAATTTAAGATTACATAAAAAATAATAGATTTCAAATGAAACAAGATTATTACGAAATATTAGGTATTGATAGAAACGCAGATGCTGCTGCGATAAAAAAAGCTTATCGTAAAAAAGCTATTGATCATCATCCTGATAAAAATCAAGGTGATGCAACAGCTGAGGAAAAATTTAAGCTTGCGGCAGAAGCCTATGAAGTATTAAGCGATCCCGATAAGAAAGCACGTTATGATCAATACGGACATGCAGCCTTTGATGGCGGTGGCGGTTTTGGCGGCGGTGGCGGTAATCATATGAATATGGACGATATCTTTAGTCAATTTGGAGATATTTTCGGCGGTGGCGGTTTCGGCGGTTTCGGCGGTGGTGCTCAGCAACGAAGAGTTAAGGGAGCTAGTTTGCGTATCAAGGTTAAATTGACCTTAGAAGATATTGCTAATGGTGTCGAAAAGAAAGTGAAAGTCAAAAGAAAAGTTCAGGCTAAAGGAGTAACTTTTAAAAGTTGCCCTACCTGTAACGGTACGGGACAAGTAACTAAAATTGCCAACACTATTTTAGGAAGAATGCAGACCTCTGCCCCTTGTCACGTTTGTGGTGGTGCTGGACAAATTTTGGACAGTAAACCCGCAGGTGCTGATGCACAAGGAATGGTGATGGAAGAAGAAACTGTGCCAATCAAAATTCCTGCTGGAGTAGTAGACGGTATGCAATTAAAAGTTTCTGGAAAAGGAAACGAAGCACCGGGAAGCAATAGTATTCCAGGAGATTTAATTGTAGTTATCGAAGAAATCGAGCACGAAAAATTAAAAAGAGAAGGTGAGAATATCCATTATGATTTGTATATTAGTTTTGCAGAAGCGGCCTTAGGAGGTTCTAAAGAAATTGAAGCCGTTAATGGACGTGTGCGCATTAAACTCGAAGAAGGTATACAATCGGGAAAAATACTTCGTTTAAAAGGTAAAGGATTGCCGAGCGTTAATCGTTATGGCACAGGTGATTTGTTGGTTCATATTAACGTATGGACTCCAAAAACACTAAATAAAGAACAAAAAGAATTTTTTGAAAGGATGAAAGAGGATGAGAATTTTATCCCGCATCCCGGAAAATCTGACAAATCTTTTTTTGAAAAAGTAAAAGAAATGTTTTCGTAATATGGAAAAAAAGTTTTATATTTGGACAACACTTATAAAACGGTGGATTTTCTTTTTCATAGCAATTTTTCCCATCCTTATTTATTTTTAAATAAGGATGGGTTTTTTTTACCCATTTTGAATTGAAATCCATTCCATATTCTAAATATAGATAAAAAAAACTACTTTTACAAAATAAACCCTACGATCATAATGAATCCGATTTTAGAAGTTCAAAATGTTGTTAAACGCTATGCCGATAAAACGGCCCTTAATCAAGTTTCTCTAAGTATTCCTCAAGGAAGTATTTATGGATTACTAGGTCCAAATGGTGCGGGAAAAACATCCTTAATTCGAATTATTAATCAAATAACCCTTCCTGATGAAGGCAGGATTCTCTTAGATGGAGAACCCTTAGGGCCCCAACACATCAAACATATTGGTTATATGCCGGAAGAACGCGGTTTGTATAAAACGATGAAAGTTGGTGAACAAGCCCTGTATTTGGCTCAACTTAAAGGACTATCTAAAGTAGAGGCAAAACGACAATTGGAATATTGGTTTGAAAAACTTGAAATTCAAGGATGGTGGAACAAAAAAATTCAAGAGCTCTCTAAAGGGATGGCTCAAAAAATACAATTTGTGGTGACGGTTTTGCATCAACCCAAATTGTTGATTTTTGACGAACCTTTTTCCGGATTTGATCCTGTAAATGCCAATATCATAAAAGATGAAATTCTCGAGTTACAACGAAAAGGATCGACGATTATCTTTTCCACCCACCGTATGGAAAGTGTTGAAGAAATGTGTGATCATATTGCTTTAATTCACCAGTCCAATAAATTGATTGAAGGTAAGTTAGTCGATGTGAAAAAACAATTTAGAACCAATACATATCAAGTGGGAATTATTTGTAATCAGATCGAAAAGTTAATGTACGATTTAACACAGAAATTTGAGGTAGCCCACACGAGTTTTAAATCATTAAACAATGAATTGCAATTGGAAGTCGAGTTGGGTAATTCTGTACCAAATGAATTGCTTCAAATCTTAGTACTCAATGGGCAAGTAACTCATTTTGTTGAAAAAATCCCAACTGTTAATGATATTTTTATCCAAACTGTAAGCTAATATAATGAGTATTTTATCTTTAATAATTAAGAGAGAATTTATTGCCAAAGTGCGCAATAAATCTTTTATCGTAATGACTTTTTTAAGTCCAGTTATATTTGTTTTGTTGGCATTTCTTATCACGTATCTCAGTACGATGAAAGCGGATGTCAAGAAAATTGCTATACACGATGAAACCGGCTATTTTGTAAAACACTTTAAAAATACCGATTTATACGAATACCAAGATTTGTCTGCAATCGATATTAAAATTATCAAAGACAGTATTATCACGGAAGCTTATGAAGGTTTGTTATACATACCTAAAGCTGCGGATATCTCTACTTTACAAAACGGTATTCAATACATATCTAATGACAGTCCAAGTTTTGGTTTTATCAGTAATATAGAGGGAATTATAGCCGATGAAATCACCACTTATAACGTGATAAAATCGGGTATGGACGTGGCTTTAATCGAAGCAACCAGAGCCAAAGTCGATTTGACTTTGGAAAAAGCTTCTGGCGAGACTACTGTTAAGGGGCTAAACGAAATAAAGATTGCTATAGGGGGGCTTTTTGGATATATGATCATGATGTTTATCATTATCTATGGAAACTTGGTCATGCGTAGCGTTATTGAGGAAAAAACCAATCGTATTATTGAGATTATTATTTCATCGGTTAAGCCGTTTCAACTGATGATGGGGAAAATTATAGGCACTTCATTGGCAGGTATTTTGCAGTTTTCTATATGGGCTATAGTTGGTGGGATTTTATTAGTAGCGGTTTCAGCAATATTTGGAATCAATGCTTCAACGAATGTAGCCAATGTTCCGCTAGATGGCGTTGTATCTGAAAATGCTATCCTAAATGCTCAAAACTACCTTACAGAGATTATGGAATTGCCGATACTTTCTTTAGTAGGTTACTTTTTTCTATTTTTCTTGGGAGGTTATTTTTTATATAGTTCGCTATATGCGGCAATAGGTGCAGCAGTAGATAGTGAAACCGATACACAACAATTTTTACTACCTATTATGTTGCCGTTGATGTTGGGTGTGTATGTGGGCTTTTTTACTGTGATTCACAATCCACACGGAACGGTTGCCACGGTGTTTTCGATGATTCCTTTTACATCGCCCATAGTCATGTTAATGCGTATTCCGTTTGGAGTGCCATGGTGGCAGATTTTATTGTCGTTACTGATTTTATTCGGGACCTTTATTGTGACCGTATGGTTGGCGGCAAAAATATATAGAATTGGTATTTTGATGTACGGAAAACGCCCATCGTGGAAAGAATTGTATAAGTGGTTAAAATATTAAGTATAAGCATATAATATCTATTTTAATAACAATAAAAAGATGTCGAAAATATCTAAAATATTAATTATAGAAGATGAAGCTTCTATAAGAAGGGTACTGACTCGTATCTTAACCGAGGAAAATGAAAATTATAGGGTAGATGAAGCGGAAGATGGACTTGCTGGATTAGAAAAGATACAGGCGGAAGATTATGACTTGGTTATTTGCGATATCAAGATGCCTAAGATGGATGGTGAAGAGGTGTTGATTGAAGTAAAAAAAATCAAACCTGAAATTTCTATGGTGATGATATCCGGTCACGGTGATTTAGAAACAGCAGTAAATACCATGCGATTGGGGGCTTTTGATTATATTTCAAAACCGCCAGATTTAAATCGTTTATTGAATACGGTGCGCAATGCTTTAGATAATAAACATTTAGTTGTTGAAAATAAGATTTTAAAAAAGAAGGTTAGTAAAAACTATGAAATCATAGGGGAGAGTGCTGCATTGGCAAAAATCAAAGATATGATTGAGAAGGTGGCTCCTACTGAAGCCAGGGTTCTGATTACGGGAGCAAACGGAACGGGGAAGGAGTTGGTCGCGCATCAATTGCATGAAAAAAGTGAAAGAGCAGCATTTCCTCTGATAGAAGTTAATTGTGCGGCTATACCGTCAGAATTGATAGAAAGTGAATTGTTTGGTCACGTTAAAGGTGCATTTACTTCTGCGGTTAAGGACCGTGCTGGTAAGTTTGAAGCAGCCAATAAAGGAACTATTTTTCTCGATGAAATTGGTGATATGAGCTTGTCTGCTCAAGCAAAAGTTTTAAGAGCGTTACAAGAAAATGTGGTTAGTAGAGTAGGGGCGGATAAAGATGTAAAGATTGATGTAAGGGTGATTGCGGCTACGAATAAGGACTTGAAAAAAGAAATAGAAGAAGGTCGATTTAGAGAGGATTTATACCATCGACTGGCTGTTATTTTAATTAAGGTTCCCGCCTTAAATGAGCGTAGGGAAGACATTCCGTTATTGATAGAACACTTTTCTGAGAAAATAGCTGTGGAGTACGGAACGGCTGTTAAGCATTTTCAATCCGATGCGATTGCGCTATTACAGGAATACGATTGGACTGGGAATATTAGAGAGCTGCGCAATGTTGTAGAGCGCTTGATTATTTTAGGGGGTAAAGAGATTTCAAAAGAAGATGTACAGTTATTTGCAAGTAAATAGATAAAATGAAATTAAAAAAAATTAATACAGAGCTAGAAGAGGCCTTGATTGGACTTTCTTTGATAGAGCCTACTGCTTTGCAAAAGGAGAGTTTTAGCGTTATTAAAAGCGGTGTAGATATCATTATAGTGGCGCCAACGCGAGAAGGAAAGTCATTGGCATTAGCGATGAGTGTAATTCAAAAATTGGAGAAAGCGCATTTAATAGCAACAAGAGCTTTAGTTGTAGTTAAGAATAAAGAACAAGTTTTGGAGATGACCGAACTTTTTGAAAAGTTAACTAAACGAATGGATTTGCGAGTTTATGGTGTTCATAACAATACTGATTTGGATAACGATAAAAACATGCTTTCCGAAGGGAATGATATTTTGATAGGTACTATGGAGCGTTTAAACAGTATGTTTAGCTCAGCAGGATTTGATGTCAATCAATTAAAAATGTTTGTGGTTGATGATTTAGATGATCAATTGAAGATGCGTTTGGAGCCAAAATTTCTTAGAGTTTCAGAAAGTATTGGAAAAACGCAACGGGTTTATTTTTCGACTATAGTGGACGAGAGAGTAGAATCTTTTATAGATAAAACCATGACTGAAGATGTAGTGTGGTTACAATATGAATAAAAAAAAACTGGTCTTTTAAAGACCAGTTTTTTTTTGCTTTATTATCGACCAGGTGCCGGTGTTGGTGGAGGCGTTGGTAAAATAGGTGCAGTGTTTTTTAATTCGTATTCCATATCTGGAATTTCGATATTGTTACTCGGTTGAATCCAATAGATATGGTGGTTCCCTAAAGTATCTAAATCAGGACCTCTTCTAAAGTGATATTTGGTTTTTGTGTTATTTAATTCAATAGCAAAATTATAGATGCTATCTGTAATAGATTGTTCTACAACATTTTTTAAGAATGCATTGTTGTGGCTTAAAATAAGTTCTTTATAGCACGATTCTGCATCATTTTTTAAAACTTGACAGAAATCTGATTTTGTAAATTTAAATGCTTTAATGTTTCCAGTACTTAATAACCAAGTTCCTTGAGCCCATTTTGGTGGTGCAATTTCCGCTGCTATAGTCGGGATTGGATCTTGTGAATCATCATCGCTACTACATGAGATAAACAGTAGAGACATAAATAAAGTAAGTGTAAGAATTTTTTTCATACCTAGATATTATTGTTGTTTTATTGGTCTTACCTGTCGAAAATCATCAGTTATTGATGTTTATTTGATGGTAAAATCATAATTTATTTTTATATGGTATGCAAACATATATAAAAATAATGTAAAATATAGGGTTTTTTTAAGGATTTTTTAGGGATCTATTTGGGTTAAAAAAAACAAGACTTAAATTAAAGGAGTATTTCTTTTACTTATTGGTATTAAAGCTTATAATTTCTAACTAATTTGGAATCAATTGCAGTGTTATTGTGCCTGGGGTGCTTTCTTAATTTTTAATCCTTGAAACATTCATTTCTTGGTGAATGAAATTATTATATAAACAGCGGTAGAGTTGAGAAGGTAAAAAGGCAGCTGTGTTGACTTGGTAAGGTGTATATAAACCTAAACGTCGCGTTGGGGAAGACCGATAATCCCATCGGCGAAATGGTGAATACCTATTATTCAATCCGAAAAAAATCTTCGAATTGACATAGTAGTTATTTTGAATAGTGGTTCTATAGGCTGGGGTATACGAACTTTTAGATTTAATGTGCTTTGTTAAACAGTAGTAGAAAGGGAAATGGGGCGATTTTAAGCCTTTTATCTACATTAAGGAATTTCGGTGTCTTGGGAAAGCGTTTCGGTCTTAAAGGGATTTATTTGAGTTTTTTGGTGATTAGAATAATCCCTTTATATAAAGCTTGCCACTCATTTAATCTGTTTTAGAATTTGATTTTTAATTGAAAAGCGAATTGTGTGGGTGTTGGTGTTGAAAAACAAAGGCTATTTGAGAATTAACCTCATAAAAAAAGCGGTTTAAGTTTCCTTAAACCGCTTGATGTCCACATTAGGAGTTTGTAGCGAAGACGGGAGTTGAACCCGTGACCTCAGGGTTATGAATCCTGCGCTCTAACCGACTGAGCTACCTCGCCATTTGTGAAGTAAATTACTTCCTTAATGCGGGTGCAAATATAGAACTTATTTTATAACTTCCAAAAAAAACTTTTAAAATTAAATAAAATTTTAAAGTTTTTTATTTCTCTTAAAATTGTTTATATTTCCAAAAAAAATTGTACGAATATGAAAATTAAATACGAATTAGAGTTTTCTATAACATCTTCTCCTCAATTACTATATCAATATATATCTGATCCATCGGGTCTTTCTGAGTGGTTTGCTGATAATGTGAACTCTAGAGGGGAATATTTCACCTTTATTTGGAACGATTCAGAAGAAAAAGCCAAATTAGTTACTAAAAAAACCGACGAACGCGTTAAGTTTAGATGGTTGGATGAGGATGGAAATGACACAGAGTACTACTTTGAAATAAAGATTATCCGCGATGAGATTACTAAAGATGTTTCTTTGGCTATCACCGATTTTTCCGATGAAGATGATGTGGATCAATCCAAGTTATTATGGGAGAACCAAATTTCCGATTTAAAGCAGGTTTTGGGTTCTGTATAAGTAATATTAAACTTATCTTTGTCGAATATTATAGGAGACAATAACATGATTAATAGTAACGGACAGATTTTATCAGAATCTAATATTACCATAGAAAACAATAGGGCATTCCTTTACGGGGATGCCATTTTTGAAACCATTAAAGTGCTCGATCAAAAAGTACTTTTTTTAGAAGATCATTACTTCCGATTGATGTCTTCGATGCGCGTGGTTCGCATGGAAATTCCCATGAACTTTACCATGGAGTATTTTGAAGAGCAAATCTTACTAACGGTTGCTGCTTTCACTACAGCTACGCCTTCTTTTAGAGTTCGTTTTACGGTATTTAGAGATGCAGGGGGGAAATACATGCCCACTTCAAATAAAACGAGTTTTATCGTACAGGTAGAGTCTCTTGATAAGGCTGTATATACTTTTGATGCTAGGGCTTATGAAATTGAATTATACAAGGATTTTTATGTGACCAAACATTTGTTGTCCACTTTAAAAACCAACAACCGTATGATTCAAATAACCGGCAGTATTTTCGCATCTGAAAATGGCTATGACAATTGTTTGCTTTTAAACGATGAGAAAAATGTAGTCGAAGCTCTTAATGCCAATATTTTTGTAGTAAAAGATAAAGTAGTGAAGACACCTCCAATTTCCGACGGCTGTATTAAAGGTGTTATGCGTAAGCAATTGATCGAATTAATAGCAAAAATGGAGGGATATGAGTTTGTAGAAGCTTCAGTTTCGCCTTTTGAACTTCAAAAAGCCGATGAAATATTTCTGTCCAACTGTATCTTAGGTATTCAGGCAGTATCCAAATACAGAAAAAAAGATTTTACATCTGAATTTAGTCAAGATTTGCTGAAAAAACTCAACGCCAAAATCAGGTTATCTTAATTTAGTTCAGGACTTTCTGCGGCATTTGCCCATATAGCATACTTTTCATCCAGTTCCAACAAATGGGTTCTCCAAAATTCAGGTTGGATTTGGGTGAAGATGTTTATTTTTAATTCCCTATTGTCCACAATCCAATATTCGTCTTCAATTTCATTGTTTAGCTGACTATAATCCCAGCCGCTATATCCCAAGAAAAAAACAACATTGCTGTCGTCTATTTCACGGTCGTTTAACAATTGTGTTAAAACGTCAAAATCCCCTCCCCAAAACAAATCTTCAGCTATGGCAATGCTCCCTTGAATCAATTCTGGCACATTGTGAATAAAGAATATTTTATCCGTTTCTACAGGGCCACCTTTATAAACGGTGATGTTTAGGTCGATAAACGGAATTAAATCACTGATACTGATGTTGAGGGGTTTGTTAAGAATAAAACCAACGGCGCCTTCAGGATTGTATTCCGTAATTAAAATAACCGATCTAGAGAATATAACGTCGCCGCCAATGGTAGAAGGGTATGATGTAAGTACTGTGCCTATTTTGGGTGAATTAGGTGTCATAATGAGTGTTTTATCTCCTAAAATTAATGAATTATTTAATTAAACACTGATAAATATTTGTTATAAAAAAAGAGGCCGCTCCAAAATAATTTTGGGGAGGCCTCTTCAAAATGTTTTTTTAAGTAAAAATTATTTTTTTCCGTTTACAGAATTTTCAAGTTCTGAACCTGCTTTAAATTTTACTACTTTCTTTGCAGCAATTTTGATTGTATTTCCTGTTTGAGGATTTCTTCCGTCTCTTGCAGCTCTATCAGAAATAGACCAAGATCCGAAACCAACTAAAGAAACTTTATCCCCTTTTTTTAATGTGTTTTCAACATTAGATAAGAAAGACTCTAAAGCTTTTTTTGCAGCTGCTTTAGTGATTCCTGCGTCTTCTGCTATTGCATCAATTAATTCTGTTTTGTTCATAATAATTTTTTTTAAAAGGTTAATTTTAACTTATCCTACACAAATTTATACGTATTCAGTTACTACGCAAGTATTTTCAAATAATTTATTGCAAATTGTTGATAACTTTTTCCCAATGTTCATAAAAAGGCTTGCGAGTTCGGGATTTAATGTAAATATACTAAAGTTTTATTTAACTTGTGCCTCGGAGCTCAATTGAATTCCATTTAATAAGTCCGCTGTAAGCATGGGCTTTTTACCGGGAAATTGAAGCTTGTTAATTTTTATATATCCTTTAGTAACAGCAATTCGCATTTCTTTTTTAGTACAGATTATCGTCCCAATTGGAAGCGAATGTTCTTCCGTTTCGATTTGAGTTTCCAATACTTTGACGTTCCACTCCGTTTCTCCATCTACAAAGAAACACCAAGCTGCAGGGTAAGGGCTAAGGCCGCGAACTAGATTGTGTATACTTAATGCGCTTTGATGCCAATCAATTTTGCAATTTTCCTTGTTAAGTTTGTAGGCCGTTTTAATTTCTTCTAGCGGTTGTTCTATGAGTTTGACTTGATTTGTTGCGATTAAGTCTAAGGTTTCCAGTACGGCTTCACTGCCTAAATGCATAAGGCGGTCGTGTAATTGGCCTGCGGTTTCGTCAGCTGATATAGAGAGCTCTTTTTTTAAAATAATGGCTCCGGTATCTATTTTTTCATCTATAAAAAACGTAGTCACACCCGATTTGGTTTCTCCATTGATGATAGCCCAATTGATCGGTGCTGCTCCGCGATAGTCTGGTAGTAGCGAAGCATGTAGGTTAAAAGTTCCTAAACTGGGCATTTGCCAAACTACGGCTGGTAGCATTCGGAAGGCTACAACAACTTGTAAATTCGCCTCAAGTGCCTTGAGTTCTTCTAAAAATGATTCCGATTTGAGATTGGTAGGTTGTAATACGGGAATTCCCTTGGAAAGAGCGTATTCTTTTACGGCTGAAAGTTTAAGTTTTTGTCCGCGTCCAGCCGGTCTGTCCGGTGCAGTTATCACACCTACAATTTCGTGCTTATTACTGTATATAGTATCTAAAATCCCAACGGCAAACTCGGGAGTTCCCATAAAGATTATTCGTAGTTTTTTCATTTTATGTAAGTGTATTTGGTATTGGCAGTGGGTTTTATTTTGTTTTTCTCTAATAAGTGACTGAGCGCCTCCATAAGTAAATCGGTACGCAGTGAAAGTTGTGCTTCCAGTTCTTGTGACGACAAATCGTTGTGAATGAGTAAATCTAGTATTTTTTCTTCAGTTATTAATAGACTTGAGGCCGTTCGTTCTCTATGTGATTTAGCAAGGCACACAGAACAGGAATTGCAGTCATTAACCAATGTTTCATCGAAATAATGAAGCAGTATTTTGTTTTTGCAGACATCTTTGTTCTCTAAATAGAACAACATGGATTTAAACTGTTTTTCCTTGGTGTTGTTTTGCTGTTTTAAATAATAAAAGGTTCGGTTTAAGGTTTTTTCATCTTCTCGCGCTTCGTTAAACGTTAAGGTAATATCGTTGCTCGAATTGTCAAAAATACACAGGTCTTTTTTGGTCCAATCCTGGAGAAGTTGTGTGATTTTTTCGGTATTAAGTTGACTTTTTTTAGACAAATCATCCACATTAATTTTCATTTCTTGTTGGTGAATACCGGGATAGTTTCGCAATATACTTAAGAGTAGGTTTTCCTCTTCTTCATTTACCGATAAAAAATCCAAGAGTTCACTGGTTGAGCCGAGAATTTGTAATTTCGATTGTTGACCGAAATCCTGAGATAGGCTAATGATTCCCTGGCGATCTAAGAATTGAAGCGCGTTGTAAGTTTGTTTTACTTGAAATTGATATGTCTGACAAAAGCGATTAAGATTCAAAGAATGCTGAGTATTGAATCCATCACCATATGCAATTTGAAAGTAATTATTGAGTTTTTTATAAACCAACTTTAAAAAATCCTTGTCGAAAAGGGCCTCTCTAAAAGTTTTTTTTGTTGCTGTAATATCGTTAGGAGCCAATAAGATACTGGCGAAGGCTTTTTGACCATTTCTTCCTGCTCGTCCTGCTTCTTGATAGTAGCTCTCTAGGTTTTCTGGAAAGTGATAATGAATTACGGTCTTTACATTGCTCTTGTCGATTCCCATGCCAAAGGCATTGGTGGCTACCATGACAGTAGCTTTTTCGGTGAGCCAAGATTGCAATCTTTTTTTCTTTTCCGAAGCAGAAATACCTCCATGAAAGAAAGTGGATGAAAAATTATTTTGGTTTAGTTTATTCGATATTTCAAGGCAATCTTTACGATTCCTAACATAAATAATGGATGGGAACGGGTTTTTTTGTAGGATTTTTTCAAGTGTTATAGCTTTGTTTTCTACTTCATAAACCCCGTAAATTAAATTTTCTCTTAGGAAACTCTTTTTGAATATAGCGGGCTCTTTTAATCCTAGGTGGGTACAAATATCTTCTTGTACACTTTGATTCGCTGTAGCGGTCAATGCTATAAAAGGGATATTTGGAAAAAAATCTTTAAGTGCTGCAAGTTTTAGGTAAGCTGGGCGAAAATCATGGCCCCATTGAGATACGCAATGGGCTTCGTCTATAGCAATACTATTAAGGGGTAATTTTTTAATTCTTTCCATAACCCAATCCTGTTGCAAGCGTTCTGGTGAAAGATAGAGTAATTTAGTACCTCCAAATTCGCAATTGTCAAGTGTAGCAATAATTTCGTCGGTATGCATACCTCCTATGAGAGCTGCGGCTTTGATGCCTTTTTTTCGCAAGTTCTTAACCTGGTCATCCATTAAAGCGACCAAAGGAGAAACAACTAAACACAGTCCGGGCTTTAATAGTGCTGGAATTTGAAAACAAACGCTTTTCCCGCCACCAGTAGGTAAAAGGATAAAAGTGTCTTTGTTGTTTAAGATCGATTCAATCGCTAAGTCCTGCGGAGAACGAAAGGTGTCGTGGTTCCAATATTTTTTAAGAACATCAAGAGCTGATTGCATAGAGAGGAAGACTGGTTGGAATTATCGATATAAAAATACTAAAAATAACAAGGGTTGCAAAATTTAAATATGCAACCCTTTAGTAATCTTGTATTTTGTTTAGATTTTATCCATAATAAAATTGATGCGATTGTCAACGGTGGTTCGCGGAACTTCAATCAGTTGATAACCGTAACTTTCGTAAGTGGATACCAAATGATGATGAATAAGCTGGGCTTGTTCAAAATTCTCGTATCGCGCCTCGTCGCTTTCGTATATGCTTTCCCAAGGAGGCAGTAAAAAGATTCGATTATAGGTGTGCTTTTTGCAAGCCAAGTCGAAGTCTATCGGGTAGCTGTCGCCTATATAATGCATATAGGCCAAAACATCGGGTATACCTCGGTCGATAAATACAATTTCATCGGTTTCAAGTGTGGCGTTTTCAAACTGTTTAACCCTTCCGTTGAGCAGCATTTGACTAAACAAAAGCGGGTCGGTTAAAAACAATTGCTCGATTCCTTTTTGTTGTGCCTCTAAGGTAACCTCTCTCGAAATTTCTGGATAACAGATAAATCCCTTCTCAGAGAGTCCATTTAACAAAGTTGTTTTCCCCGATCCAGGACCTCCTATAATTAATACGATTTCTTTACTCACGATTTTGAAAATAAGGTGCAAATTTACAACAAATAGTTTAGCCTTTAAAATTGTTTTTCAATTAGTGATTTTTTATTTCTTTTTATATCTTTGACTTTATATGCGTATATTTGCCTAATATATTAACTATGGATAATAATACAGAAGAGTTCTACAAAAGACTACAAGACGAATTGGACAAAGATACCAGTTGGCCTTCGGAGTACTTGTTTAAATTTATTGTACCATCAAGTTTAGAGAGTGTTGCGATTATTGAAGCCTCTTTTGATGGTCAAGATGCCGTTATACTTACCAAAGAGTCCAGTACAGGTAAATTTACTAGTGTATCTATACGTGTGGTTATGACTAGTCCACAACACGTGGTGGATAAATATGTTGAATTTTCTTCTATAGAAGGAATTCTTTCCTTGTAAAATCTTAACATTAGATAGATTTCTTGAGTAGTTCGTTCGGATGGCTTTATATACTTTCGACACAACTTTTCTTTATATAAAATCTATTAATATTTTCATATAAATAATTTTAGAATGAAATTAAACTCTCAAGCTGCAGTTGCCGAATTGGAATACAATGCAGAAAGAAATCATTTACGGATACCAGAATATGGTCGTCATTTGCAAAAATTAATCGACCATGTTGTCAAAATAGAAAATAAAGAAGAACGCAATAAAGCAGCCCATTATGTGATTGCTATTATGGGGAACTTAAACCCTCATTTGCGCGATGTTCCCGATTTTCAACACAAGCTATGGGACCAACTCTTTATGATGTCAGATTTTCAATTGGATGTCGACTCACCTTATCCTGTGGCGAGTAGAGAAACGGTTACAACCAAGCCAGAACATCTGGATTACCCACAAAATTTTCCCAAATATAGGTTTTATGGTAATAACATAAAATACATGATTGATGAGGCGAATAAATGGGATGATGGCGAGATGAAAGATGCTTTAATTATGGTGATTGCCAATCACATGAAAAAAAGTTATCTCAGTTGGAATAAAGATACGGTTAAGGATGAAGTGATTTTTGAACATTTATACGAATTGTCTAAAGGTAAAATCAATTTACTGAAATCCGAAGAAGAATTATCTACAACTTCCGATTTGATTCGCGTCAATAAAAAACAATCGAATAAAACAGTACATACAAATACAACTGCGAAACCCAAAGCTAAATTTGTAAAAAGTAACAATCCCGTAAATAAAACCAAAAAAGCTTAAAACCCATTGCATGAGTACATTTGAAATTGAAGGAGGAATTTCTCTTCACGGAGAGGTAATACCTCAAGGAGCTAAAAATGAAGCATTACAGATTTTATGTGCTGTATTATTGACCCCAGAGAAAATCACTATATCGAATATACCCGATATTATAGATATCAACAAGCTGATTGGTTTATTGAGAAAATTGGGCGTTAAAATTGAAAAACTAGCTGCAAATAAAATGTCATTTCAGGCCGATGAGTTAAAACTAGAATATTTAGAGTCGGAAGATTTTAAAGAAGAAGGTAAGTCTTTACGCGGATCTATAATGATAGTTGGGCCTTTATTAGCGCGATTTGGTAAGGGTTTTATACCGAAACCGGGTGGTGATAAAATTGGACGAAGACGATTAGATACCCATTTTGAGGGATTTATCAGTTTGGGAGCTAAATTTCGTTACAATAAAGAAGAGCATTTTTACGGGGTAGAGGCTGATGAACTCATTGGCGCTTATATGTTGTTGGATGAGGCTTCTGTAACGGGAACGGCGAATATCTTAATGGCGGCAGTTATGGCCAAAGGTAAAACCACGATTTACAATGCCGCTTGTGAACCCTATATTCAACAGTTGTGTAAAATGTTGATGAGTATGGGAGCTAAAATTTCCGGCGTAGGTTCTAATCTTTTAGAAATTGAGGGTGTTACAGCACTTAAGGGGTGTGAGCATAGAATCTTGCCAGATATGATTGAAATTGGCTCTTGGATTGGATTGGCAGCCATGACAAAAAGTGAAATTACGATTAAGAATGTGGGATGGGACTATTTAGGGGTGATTCCAACTTCTTTTCGCAAGCTGGGGATTACCTTAGAACGTAGAGGAGATGATATTTTTATACCCGCTCATAAAGACGGTTATGAAATTCAAAACTTTATAGACGGATCTATATTGACGGTATCTGATGCGCCTTGGCCAGGATTAACACCGGATTTGTTGAGTGTGATTTTGGTTGTCGCTACACAGGCAAGAGGAGAGATCTTATTGCATCAAAAGATGTTTGAAAGCCGCTTGTTTTTTGTGGATAAGTTGATAGATATGGGTGCTAAAATTATTTTATGTGATCCACACAGAGCGGTTATCATCGGACACGATTTTAAATCGCAATTAAAAGCGACAAAGATGTCGTCTCCGGACATTAGAGCTGGAATATCGCTGTTAATAGCGGCCTTGTCTGCAAAGGGAACAAGTGTAATTCAGAATATCGATCAAATTGACCGAGGTTATGAGCGCATTGATGAACGATTGAGAGCACTCGGAGCGCATATAGAAAGGGTGTGATAAAATATAAATCAAAAAAGGCTATCTTACAGAGATAGCCTTTTTTGATTTATACATACAAGTGTGTTCTAATTAAAACGTAGTACTGTTTTAAAATTTATACCCTGTAGAAAGTTGAAAAACTCTATTGTATACCTTTGAAGAGTAATTATTCTGTTTTTGAATATCGGCTAACCCCAAATTATAACGGGCAGAGAAAAAGACTCCGGAATAAGTATATTCTAAACCAAAATTGATTCCGTAGTCAAATTTGCTTAATTCAGATTTTATAAGTGACTGGTCAACTTCGATATTCGATAAATACTTACTTTCAATGTCATATTTTGAATGGACTAAAAAGCCAATTTGTGGACCTGCTGTTATGCTTAACTCCGTAATGGGGTAGTATTTAAACATAATAGGTAAATTGATATAATTCAACGTAAGGGTGGCTTTTGCTGGAATACCGCTAAATGGAAAGGGCATTTTACCCTCCTCTTTTGATCCTTGACTTGAATACAAAAGCTCCGGCTGTATGGCGAATTTTTCATTTATAAAAGCTTCAATAAACATACCGGCGTGAAAGCTATATTTGTTTTTTGTTTCAGCTGCCTCTTCATGTAAATTAGAAGCATTTAGGCCGATTTTAAAACCGGTTTTTATTTCTTGTGCAATAGTATTTTGGTTTGATAAACCGAGTGCTAATAGTGTAAAAGCAACGCAATATTTTTTCATTAGTTATATAAAAAAAACACTAGACTATTTTGAGAATAGTCTAGTGTTGATTAATTGTATTAGAATTTATATCCTACAGATATTTGAATCACAGAGTTTTTATAATCACCACCTTCTTTAGGTAGTTTTGTCAATCCTAAATTATATCTAGCTTCTGCGAAAACTCCCATAGGTAGCTCATAACCAGCACCGAAATTAACGCCAAAGTCAACTGTGTTTAAAGAGTCTTTGATGTCAAATGTTCCTGTAACTGGAATCCCACCTACGCTAGAGATTTCAGACTCAGCTTTCATTAAGAATGCAACTTGTGGGCCAGCTTGAACACTTAAGCCTTCCATTACATAATATTTTGCCATAATGGGTACGTTGATGTAGTCAAGTTTAAGTTCGCTTATTTTATTATTTGCTTTAGCACCCTGAGTTGAATATAAAAGTTCCGGTTGTACTGAGAATTTTTCATTGATGAAAATTTCAACCAAACCACCTACGTGGAATCCTGTTTTCATATCGCCATCAGTAACATTCGCAAAGTTAACCCCTGCTTTAGCACCGATTTTAATATCTGGAGTTTGTGCGTAAATCGCACTGCTAAAAGCTGTAAAAGCCATTAAAGAAAAAATAGTTTTTTTCATAGTATAAAAATTAAGTTAAAGTTTATGTTGTGTTCCCAAAAATAGCTAATTATTATTTATAAAAAAGCAAATAAAGATAATTTTTTGCATTAAAATTAAAAGAATTGAAAGGTTTTCTTTTCTAAGTAAGCCTGTTGCTTTAGTTGTGTTGCTTTTTTTTTCTAAATGGAAGTTAAAACTAATATCGACCACTTCGCTGTAGTTTTACTAGTCAAGCGATTTTTAAGGCTTTGGCCCTCTACAGTATGGTTTTTGTGATTTAGTTTCGCGTAACTGTTGTTCTTATGTGATACGATATACATTGCGTTTATATAATAATGTTTTCAGTTGTTAAATATAGCTAAAACTTTATATAATTCAATGTTTTTGTACTTATTGATTGGTTTTTTATTGATAAAACACTCTTTTAAATAGATTATTACGTACAGGTTTGTGTTTTAATTAAAACAAGAAGGTATTTATTTTTATTTAGCTATTTTTTTACAAATAATAGCGTCTTGGTCTTTTATTTTTGGATAAGATCAAGGAATTTAATTCCAATAACGAATCCGTGATCTTTGAAACCACCTTGATAGGCTCTAAAATAATCGATTCTAAAAAGCCTGAATTTTCCGAAACCGAAATTGTTTAAGCCAATATTTACCTCATGATATGGTTTTTCTTGGGGTATGTATAAATGGTGGGACCCAATGACTATCGAGTAACGCAATTGATTCACTAAAGGAATCTTATTTAAGATATAGCCTTTAAAGTCGTGTTCAATATGGGCTTGAAAATAGGAAGTATTGGTGCTGTGGCTGTAATAGGGTAATAAATTAAATTGATTGTCGTAAATTGTGTTAGAAGCTACAAAACTTTGGTTGGCATTAAAGTGTTTGTAATCCATAAATGCGAGTTCATTGCCGTCAAAAAATTTTCCAGCATCAAGTCCCAAATAGAGTTTGCCAAAATTAAGTAGCGAACGACTATAGGTGGTAGAAGCAGCTAAGAAATCGAAATTATACTTAGATAAGCTAGAGGAAAATCCTTTTTCATATTTAAGTGATAATACGGGGTAATCAGAACTTGGAATATAAATTCTTTTGTTGGGATAGCTTACTACTTTTTTGTCAAATACGATATCGATACCTACTTTAAACTTTAGAATATTGTTTTCTTCAAATCCGGGGTCGACGTAATTTGTCCCGTCGATTGGATTGTTGGACTGGAATCTCTTTTGTTTTACAAAAGGAGAGTTAGGCACGCTATTAAAAAGCGGCTTTCTTTTGGCGTACTCTAAAGATCCCATAACTTTTAGCCCTGTAAAGGCATATTGTTCATAGTCAAATTTGATGTAATCTTTTTGGTAAAAGCGCGCAAAATTTTCGCCGAACCACGAAGATCCGATAGAGTTAATCAGGTTTTTTATTGGAGCTTGATCTTGCCCAAATTGTTCTACGGTCATTCCACCTGAGAGTAGGAACTTGTTGTAATTTATTTTATTAAATAAATGAGATGAGTAGGCTGAAAAACGGGGCTTGTTTTCTCCGATTCCATAGTTAAGCAAAACGCCCACTTCGGATTTCTCGCTGTCATTCGATTCTTTAGAAAAGGATACTCCGGTTGTTACATTAAAGCCCTGTACGGCATTGAAGGCAAAAGTAGAGAGTAATCCTCTATAAGAGAATTTGGTATTGTTAAACGAGTTTTTGTGTTCATATCCCTTTACAAGCTTAAATAGGGAAAATCGATTGCTAGCCCGATCGATAGAATCCAAATAGGTTTTAGTGCTTTTGGTTTCCAATATACTTTCTTTGTATTCGTAATTGTATTTTTCATCGGCGGTTAGTGGAATCGGACGTACGGCTTCCCAATATTTAGAATCCCGTTTATTCGAGTCTTTGTCGAAGTGTATTAATTCACGATTGAATGTAGTCGATGGGAAATCTTGGATTTCTTGATAATTAGAATAGATATAGCTAAACTTACTTGAGAAATCAAATACCAATATCTTTCCTTTAAAATATAAAGACTGTATGCTTTTGCTCCAGCTGTTTGTTTTTTCATTGTAGATAAAGTTTTGTTGTAATTCAAAGGTTTCTACCATCGGATAATTGATGCTTTTCCCGCTAATTTTGGCATCTACAGCATAAATGGCCCAAGAGTCATTGACTATATAGATATAGCCGTCCAGTACGGGTTCACTTGCTCGCTTTGGAGTGATGGCTATTTTGTAAATCAGCTGGTTGTTAAGGTCTCTGAAGGTGCTTTCTAATTGAAAATTATAATAACTCGGTGCTATAGGGGATAAAGGAGAAATAAGTCTAATTAACGAGTTTGCCTCGCTTTTATAAAAGTCAAAATTGACGGCTATGCCCGAATTGAAGGAAAAACCTTTGTTGTTCCCGCTTACTTTGGAGGCCGTTATTTCTTCTTTCATCTTGTTGGGTCTTTCTATGGAAATCTTGGATATGGTTTCCGAAAGATATATCAGGTTGCGTTTAAGAGAATCTGAAACCAATTCGGGGTCAATATCTTTTATTTTTTGACCTAAAAACTTCTCCTTTTTGGTGTCGAGCTTGATAAAGCCTTTGGAATAAAAGTCCAGGGTATATTTCTGCATCTTATTCGCATTTTCACTCCGGTGCTTGCTCGCTCTCTTCATGATGGCTATCGCGGGGTCTGGAGGAGGAGGTGTTTGTATGATGATTTCCGCTAATTCATTCTTTTCGGGTAAAAGTACTATGTTTAGTTTTTTAGGTGCTGTAGTAATCGTAATGGCTATTGTTTGGGATTGGTATCCCAGGGATTGAAAAACGATATGATAGTCGCCATTGATAGGGGTGTTGAGTTCATAACGGCCTTCTTCATTGGAAGATGTGCCTAGAGTCGAATCTTCAAAAAAAACCGATACTTCAGCTATAGGTAAACCCGCGAGGTCGGTTATTTTTCCTTTGATTTGAGCGTTTGTGTAGAAATATAATAGAAAGAGAAATAAGGGAAGTATTTTTCTCATGGGTGTTTTTAGGGGGTTAATAATGAGGTAATTGCCAATTTGTATCCATCAAGACCAAAACCAACTAAAACACCAGTGCAAACGGGAGAGATATACGAATGATGTCTAAAAGATTCTCGTGCAAATGTATTGGAGATATGTACTTCAATTACGGGACTTGTAATGGCACTGATGGCATCCGCTAAAGCAATCGAGCTATGCGTATATGCTGCTGCATTAAAAACTATACCGTCATACGAGAAACCGCATTCATGTAATTTATCAATCAATTCTCCTTCTATATTACTTTGATAATAAAGCAACTCAACCTGTGGAAAGCTACTTTTTAATTGCTCAAAATAACTTTGAAAATCTTGGCTGCCGTAGATGTTGGGTTCGCGAGTGCCTAGTAAATTCAAATTAGGGCCATTGAGGATCAGTATTCTCATTGTGTTTTATTGTAAAAATAGTAAAAAAACGCAAGCTTCATAATATATAAGTGTTTTTTTGGAGTCTATTAGTTATTGCTGTGATTAGGAACGGCTTGTTAGCTGTTCTTTTTGTTGGTTGTGGGAGACGGATATTCGTTCTATTTCCTTTTCTGTAGTTAAGGTTTTATTGGTTTAGCTCCTGTTATCGGTAATCTCAAGAATCATTTGAATCTAATGTAGGTTAAGGACAAGTTGGTTCAGGTTGACGATGAGATCCAAAATCTAGATTTTGAAAGTTAATTTAGGGTCAAATAAGTGTTGTTTTGATAAATAAAGATTCTTATATGTCTATTTTAACTAAAATTTAAGAATTATACTTATACTTATAAGGTATTGTTTGATAATGTGTTAAAGCAAAAAAAGACGTTTTAGGTTAGGTAAATGTTATTTTTAAGTAAAAAAAACATCGTTACCTGTGCAAGATGGGTAAATTTGTCTTGTTAATAATCTAAAAAGTACTAACAATGAAAAAAATTGTATTATCAGTTGCAGCGGTATTCGCATTTGGATTTGCTGCACAAGCGCAAGAAGTAGAGTCAGGATTTGGATATTCTAAAGGAGATGTATTTTTGTCAGGTTCAATTGGATTTGGTTCAAGCAAATATACTGACGGTGCCTATAAAGATAATTCATTCTCATTTTCACCACAAGCGGGTTATTTTGTAAATGACAACATTGCAGTGGGATTAAAATTGGGAGTATCGAACTCTAAAGTTACTATTACAGAAAATAGTGATGCTGTAAAAGTTAACGAATTGTCTATTGGGGCATTCGGTAGATATTATTTTACACCAGCAAGTAAATTCTCATTATTTGGTCAATTAGGAGTTGATTATACTAATGTTGATATGAAAACCAGAGACGTGAAAGCGGATGGTTTTGGAATTGAATTGGCACCAGGTGTAAGTTATTTCTTAAACAGTAACTTCGCTATAGAAGCTACTTGGGGATTGATTAACTACAGAAGTGTTAAAGAAGATACGGATGGAGCTGAGACTTCTTCTAGTTTTAATGCAGGTGTTGACTTGACAAATATTAAGTTAGGTTTGGTTTACAAATTCTAATAAAAAATTACTTTTTACAAAGGGCTTCTCTATTGAGAAGCCTTTTTTTGTTTTAGTGTTTTTTTTATTGGAAATTTACAAGAGTTTGTAAATCATTAATCGAAGTTATGAAGGTCAATCACGGACAAGAACAAAATTGGAATCAACATATTCGACTGTATAAGAATTATTTGAAATTGGAACGCGGATTAGCTGAGAATACTATCGTTAGTTATGAATTGGATATATTAAAGTTTTATTATTATTTGCGCAATAATGATTTGTTAATAGCAGTGGATCAAGTAGGGGAGGAAGAGGTGCAGCATTTTTTGTATGCGGTTTCATCGGTGATTGCTGCAAATACACAATCTCGGATTATTTCAGGTCTAAAGGGGTTTTTTAATTTTCTTATTTTGGAGAAATACATCGAGAAATCACCTATGGAGTTGATAGAGATTCCAAAGCTGGGTAGGTCTTTACCCGAAGTACTTTCGTTGGAAGAGATCGATTTGCTTGTCCATCAAATTGATCATGGTACTGCCGAGGGATATCGCAATCGCGTGATTATAGAAACGCTTTATGGTTGTGGTCTTCGGGTTACTGAATTGGTTAGTTTGCGCTTGTCCGATTTGTTTTTTGATGAAGGGTTTGTTCGGGTTATTGGCAAGGGAAGTAAACACCGCTTTGTTCCTATTGGAAGGGAAACCATCGGTTTTATAAACCGTTATATAGGTGAAATTAGGGTGCATCAAGTTGTAAAGAAAGAGTCGTCAGATATTGTTTTTCTCAATAGACGAGGAGGACAGTTGAGTCGGGCAATGATTTTTACACTTATCAAAAGATTGGTTCTACAGGCAGCTATCCGCAAAAACGTGAGTCCGCACACCTTTCGTCATTCGTTTGCAACGCATCTGTTGGAGAACGGTGCCGATATAAGGGCTATTCAGTTGATGTTGGGGCACGAATCAATTACCACTACGGAAATCTATACTCATGTTAATAGAGCGCATTTACGCAAGGTTTTGAGCGAATGTCATCCTCGTAATACTCCAGAATTTTAAAGGGAGTATTATGGGCGAATCTGTATCGGTTTAGATCAAAAAAAAAGCCCCATTTGCATGAGGCTTATTTTTATTTAGCGATATTGACAGCTCGAGTTTCTCGAATTACCGTTATTTTTACTTGACCCGGGTAGGTCATTTCTGTTTGTATTTTTTGCGAAATATCAAAAGATAAGGTCGAAGCCATTTCATCGGAAACTTTTTCGCTTTCCACAATCACACGCAATTCGCGTCCTGCTTGAATGGCATAAGCGTTTTTAACCCCGTTAAATTCTTGTGCGATACCTTCTAAATCTTTTAATCGCTGTATGTATGAGTCCAATACTTGGCGTCTAGCTCCAGGTCTAGCTCCAGATATAGCGTCACATACTTGGATGATAGGAGAAATTAAGGAAGTCATCTCGATTTCATCGTGGTGAGCTCCAATAGCATTGCATACCTCTTCTTTTTCTCCGTATTTTTCTGCCCACTGCATACCTAAGATAGCATGTGGTAATTCACTTTCTGTTTCGGGAACCTTACCAATATCGTGCAATAGTCCAGCTCTTTTAGCCAGTTTTACGTTTAGGCCTAATTCCGCAGCCATCAATCCACAAAGCTTAGCCACCTCTCTAGAGTGTTGCAATAAGTTTTGTCCATAAGACGAACGGTATTTCATACGACCGATGATTTTAATCAACTCCGGATGTAATCCGTGAATCCCTAAATCGATGACCGTACGTTTACCAATTTCGATAATTTCTTCGTCAATTTGTTTGGCTGTTTTAGCAACCACTTCTTCAATCCTAGCTGGGTGAATACGACCGTCTGTTACCAAGCGATGTAGTGATAAACGAGCGATTTCTCTTCGAACTGGATCAAAACAAGAAAGGATAATGGCCTCCGGTGTGTCGTCTACAATGATTTCTACTCCAGTAGCGGCTTCAATAGCACGAATATTTCGCCCTTCTCTACCGATAATTCGCCCTTTTACATCGTCTGATTCAATGTTGAATACCGATACACAGTTTTCTACCGCTTCTTCAGTACCCACACGTTGAATAGTGTTGATGATGATTTTTTTAGCTTCTTGTTGTGCGGTCATTTTCGCCTCTTCAATGGTGTCTTGTATAAAAGACATGGCATTGGCTTTGGCTTCTGTTTTTAAGCTTTCGATGATTTGGTTTTTAGCCTCGTCAGCAGAAAGTCCTGATATGATTTCTAATTGTTCAACTTGGCTTTTGTGTAGTTTTTCAACATCTTCTTGTTTCTTTTCTACCAACTCCAATTTAAGCTCGTAATCTTTTATCTTTTTCTCTCCTTCTTCGTTTGATTTTTTAGCCTTAGCCAATTCGCTCGAAATTTGAGATTCTTTATCTCTAGTTCTCTTTTCAGCTTCAGCTATTTTTTTATCTTTAGATAAAATAACTTGTTCGTGTTCTGCTTTAAGCTCTATAAATTTTTCTTTTGCTTGTAGAATTTTTTCTTTTTTCAAGCTTTCTCCTTCTGCTCTAACATCTTTTAAAAGTGTTTTGGCTTCATTCTTCGCATTTTTTAAAATCGAAGAGGCGTTATTTTTTTCCAAGTACTTTGCAACGGCAAAGCCTATTCCTGTTCCCAGTATTAATCCACCGATAATTAATATGATAGTCGTATCCATAGTTGTTTGTGTAATTATATAAAAAAAGCCCACATTAGGGGTGGTTGTATAAACTCGTAATATGACAAGTTTTGAGCTATCTTGCTGTTCAAGGATCTGCGCAAGGCAGCGTGCTTTAGAAGCAATGATTCACTCATTTTAATTTGTTAGCGTTGAGTTTATCAAACAGGTACTAATGTGGGCAGTATCTTAGTTTTATGTTAAAGAACGTGTTATTTTGATAGAATCTGAGTCAATTTTTTATCCATTTCTTGCAATCGGTCGATGGCCTGTGTATAGTTATCGGAGCTGTCAATTTTCTTTTGCTCGGTCTGTGCTGCAAATTGCAAAGCACACATCGCTAAAACATCTTGTTTGTCGCGAACGGCATAGTTCTCTTCAAACTGATGGATCATTGTTTCAATTTTTTTTGATGCCGTACGCAATCCTTCCTCCTGCGAATAATCGACAGTCAAGGGGTAAATTCGGTCGGCTATTGAAACTTTAATCTTTAATTTCTCCTCCATATTCACTCTTGTTATTCAGAGAGCTGCGCTATACAATTATCTATTTCTCGAATTAATGAATTTATCTTGAGTTTCGTATCTCTTTTGTTTTCGTCATTGCCCAGTAATGAATTGGCCGTTTTGAGGGAATCGTATCGCGTTTCTAAGCCGCGCTGCGTATCTTTCAATTGGTTGATTTCGCCCTTGGTTTTATTTAGTTCTTGCAGCAGTGTTGCATTCTCAACTTCTAAAGCCTCAAGCTTTTGCACAAGCCTTGTAAACTTATTTTCCAGAGAATCTATGATTTCATTAAGTTCACTCATTGTGCTATTCTTCATTACATGATTGTACAAAGTTAATATTACTATCTCTAAATAAAAAAAAAATAAGATAAAAAATCGAAAATTCTTTATTGTTAAATAATTTTCAGATATTTAAGCTAACATTAATTTTTAATATGGACTTTTTTAATCGTCTGTTGTTTTATAAATTAGCACAAATTGCAATGATGAAACCATTTTTTATATTTTTACTATCAACTTCTTGGCTTTTTGCCCAAAATTATCCTAAAGAGCAATTTTCAAGTCCTTTAAAAATAGAAATTATTCCTTCGGGTACCTTTGGAGAATTAAGAAATAATCACTTTCATGCCGGTCTGGATATTCGTACTCAACAACGCATTGGATTACCTGTATATGCTCCTGCTGACGGTACGGTTTCTCGGATCAAAGTCTCGACATTTGGTTATGGAAAAGCTTTGTATATCAATCACGCTGGTGGTTATACAACGGTTTACGGACATTTAAATGCTTATAATGAAACAATCGGTGATTACGTTAGGCGGCAACAGTATAAAGTAGAGAAATTTGAAGTCGAAATGTTTTCAAAAGCTGGAGAATTAAAAGTGAAAAAAGGTGAAATTATTGGTTTTACTGGTAATACTGGAGGATCAGGAGGTCCTCATTTACACTTTGAATTTCGAGACACCAAAACGGAAAAAATAATAAACCCCCTACAGTTTGGGACTGCTGTAAAGGTCAAAGATACAGAGGCGCCTACTTTGAATAGTTTGTTGGTTTATCCATTAACTGAAACTGCCTTGGTCAATCAGTCTCAAAAGCCAATAGCGGTAGCTTTGTCCAAACAAAAAGACGGCTCATATTTGGCTGCAAAGGTACGGGCTATGGGAACAATCGGGTTTGCTGTAAATACACATGATAGTTCTGATAACAATCATGCGAAAAACGGTATTTATTCAATCAAGACTTTTTTAAACGGTTCGGTATTTTACAGTTTTCAATTCGATACTTTTGCCTTTGATGAATCGAGGTATGTAAATGCTTTAATTGATTATGAGCGTTATAATAAAACCAAACAACGCTTTCAAAAATTATTTTATAGAAAACCCTATGGGTTATCGCTGATCAATTCGTATAAAAACAATGGGCAGCTAGTAATTGCTCCGGGAACTAGTTTTAATTATAGAATTGAGATTTCGGATTTTAGTGGCAATAAAACCGTGGTTCATGTGCCGATTGATTACGTTGAAGAAAGCATAGTGGTAAAGGCCGACAAGGAAACTTCAAATCTCTTGATTCAAACGGAACGCGATTATATATTTGAAAAGGAAAATGTAACAATAGAATTTCCGGCGAATGTTTTTTATGAGGATTTTTATTTAAGATGGGATGTAGTTAATAATGTTTTGAATTTACATGATGAAAGCGTTCCCTTGCATAAAAATATTAACATCAAATTTGACTTAAGTCAAATTAAGGATATAGATTTAGAAAAAGCTTTTATAGGTAGGGTTTCCAATGGAAAAAATGAGTATTTTTCGACTCGGAAGAACAACAAGGTATTCTCTATAAAAACAAGAGATTTTGGGCAATACAAAATTATGGAAGACAAGGTGGCTCCTCGTATTTACCAACCGAGTTTTGAAGCGGGCGCCCAGTTGGGAAGCAAGAGTAGTATTCGCTTTTTTGTTGAAGATGATTTGTCTGGCTTGGATAAGATTAACGCCTATATCAATGACCGATGGGTGTTGTTGGACTACGATTATAAAACCAATATAGTGGAACATTTTCTCAGTGATGGTGTTGCCGTTGTGGGTAGAAATGACATTAAAATAATAACGACGGATCGAATGGGAAATACCGCCACATTTGAAAGTCACTTTTTTATAAAATAAAAAATCAAACTATTGAAAAAAATTAAAGCGTTTTCGACTGTGATTTGTTTGTTGCTAAGTATGAGTATTTATGCGCAACAAGCTCGAATTAAAGGCCTTGTTTTAAATGAAAATCAACTTCCTCTAGCTGGTGTTACAGTGGTGGTAGGTGAATTTACGGTAGTTACAAATGAAAACGGTTTCTATTTAGTAGCTATTGATGCAGAGAAGGAACAGCAAGTGAGTTTTGCGCATAGTGGATTTCATGGGGCTTTGGTTGCTGTTGAGTTAAAAAACAATGAAGATTACGAATTGAATTTGATTCTCTATCGCGATTCTCAAACCTTAAATGAAATTGTTATTAAGGATGACCGTCATCGCGTGTTAGGAGCTACGGTTGTTTCTCCAGTATTGCTGCGACGAATTCCCGGAGCCAATGCGGGAATCGAAAATATTTTAAAAACCCTACCGGGGGTTTACTCCAATAATGAATTGAGTACCCAATATGCTGTTCGAGGAGGTAATTACGACGAAAACTTGGTGTATGTCAATGAAATTGAAATTTACAAGCCTTTTTTAATTCGTTCGGGGCAACAAGAGGGGTTGAGTTTTACCAATACCGATATGGTGGAAAACGTAAATTTTTCTGCTGGAGGATTTCAAGCAAAATACGGCGATAAATTGTCGTCAGTTTTGGATATTACCTATCGTAACCCAACGATCTTTAAAGCTGCAGTTGAGGCGAGTTTTTTAGGTGGATCGGCTACGGTTGATTGGGTTTCTAAGAATCAAAAGTGGAATACGATTTCAGGCGTTCGCTATCGCGACAACAGGCTTTTGGTTAACAGTCAAGAAACTGAAACCAATTTTAGTCCTACATTTATGGACTTTCAAACCTTGATTAATTTTAATGCTTCTACAAAATGGCAATGGAGTTTTTTGGGGAATATTTCGCAAAATAAGTACCATTACGAACCATTGTCGCGACAAACTAATTTTGGAACGATCGACAATCCAACTGCTTTGTTGGTCGCTTATCAAGGGCAAGAGAAAGATGAGTATTTGACTTTGTTTGGAGCGATAAAAGCGGCTTATCAATGGAATGATCGTACCAAGTTAAAATTTATAGCCTCGGGCTATCATACACAAGAACAAGAGCACTTTGATATTTTGGCTTCTTATCGTTTAGGAGAAATAGATACCAATATAGGTTCTGAAAATTTTGGAGGAGTAACTTATAGCCGGGGTGTAGGTTCTCAGTTAAACCATGCTAGAAACGACTACGATGCACTTATTTTTAATGCCGAGGTCAAAGGATTTCACGATAAGGACGAGCAGCAGTTGGAATGGGGTTTTAAATATACTAGAGAAGATATTATTGACCGTTTATTAGAATGGGAAATGGTGGATTCTGCGGGTTTTTCTTTGCCTAATCCCGTGTTGGATTTGCGTAATGATCAACCGTATAATCCGTATTATGGGCCTTTAGAGCCCTTTCAGAATGTAAAATCGAGAAATGACTTGGTTATCAATCGATTTTCGGGTTATGCGCAATGGAATTACCGAACGGAAATAGGACAGGCAGAAGTATGGATGAATGTTGGAGTTCGAGCACATTGGTGGCAAGCGGATAATGGCGTAGTACAGGCCGATTCTAAAATGATAGTCAGTCCAAGAGCTCAGTTTTCGATTAAACCGAAGTGGGAAGCGGATATGGTGTTTCGAATTTCAGGAGGTTTATATGCGCAACCACCATCTTATAGAGAAATGAGGGCAATGGATGGAACGTTAAATCTTGATTTAGATGCTCAAAAATCGATTCATTTGGTTGCGGGTAACGACTATAGTTTTAAGCTAGGGCAACGTCCGTTTAAATTGACGACTGAGGTGTATTATAAAAAACTTACAGCTGTAAATACCTATACTTTGGAAAACGTGCGAATTCGCTATCAGGCAGATAATAATGCGGAGGCCTATGTCTATGGTGCGGATCTTCGTTTGAATGGAGAAATAGTGCCCGGTACGGAGTCTTGGTTGAGTTTTGGATACCTTAAGACGGAAGAAAATTATAACGACCGAGGGTTTATTGCACGGCCAACCGATCAAAGGCTTAAGTTTGGATTGTTGTTTCAGGATTATATGCCGCAAGTTCCCAACTTAAAAATGTATTTAAACTTGGTTTATAATACCGGATTGCCGGGAGGCTCGCCTTCTTATGCTGATCCTTATGAATATCAAACTCGCTTAAAGGATTATCGAAGAGCCGATGCCGGTTTTTCTTATGTGTTTAAAGATGCTAAAATCGGATTAGATAAAAGTTGGTTGACGGTTTTTGATGAATTAACATTGGGCTTTGAAATTTATAATTTGTTTGACAATCAAAATGCTATAACCAATACATGGGTGCGCGATGTGTATTCCAAAGTACAATATGGTATTCCGAATTATATGACGACGAGAACGTTTAATCTCAAAGTGAATATGCGCCTGTAATTTTTTTGGAAAGCTAGCGTAATTATTTTTATATTTGAATAGGATAAAATTTAACTGATGAAAAATTTAAAAGGTGCAATTGCAGTCTTGGTATTGATGAGTTTGTATTCTTGTAAAAAAGAAGAAGAACAACCCAAAGTGATTTATGAAGCGAAGAAGATAGCGGTACGCGAACCTCAAAAAATAGATAGTACTCAGATTAAAATAGCTGATTTACCTATTGTAATGGAGGGAACCAACTACTTGATTCATCCTATTGGTGATGTAAGGGTTTACGATGTGCCTTCAAAGTATGGTTCAACTAAAGTCAATCAGGTTTCTTATGCTATTTCCAATTACAACCGCTATGAGTTAACGGGCTATTTTCAGAATCTGATGTTTCAACATATAGATTCTACTGCTTTACGTCCCTTAACCGATCAAGTAATGCAGATTCAAACGGTTACTTATCTAAATACCATAGCGGAAAAAACGAAAAAGAAAATATTGGTTTACAGTATTGCTGATTTAGATACGAATCAAGATGGGAAAATCGATTCCAATGATATTAAGTCATTGTACATCAGTATGATTGATGGTACTGGATTTACTAAGCTTTCTGAAGATTTGCATGAGCTTTTGGATTGGAGTGTTATTGAGTCTCAAAACAGATTGTATTTTAGAACGATAGAGGATATCAACAAAAATGGTGCTTTTGATAAAAATGATGCGATTGATTATTTTTATGTTGATTTGAGTAAGGGACAATGGACAATTCAGGCCTACAATCCCATGGGGAATTAAGTTTTTTAAAACCAACACTATGGGGATATCCCTCTAAAATAGTTGGGGGAAGACTAATTAAGATATTTTAAATTGCTGTAAAACAACAAAAGGCTGTCTAAAAAAGACAGCCTTTTGTTGTTTTTGATTATTATTGTAGGTTTAATGGTTTGTCATGGTTTTGTACAAGATTTGTAATTTTCTGTCCTAGCCTGTAGTGGGGTAGTCGCTGTTTTGTATTCATTTTGTAATGGCCTTGTATTGCTGGTTTTTTTATGGGAAATCAATAGGGTGAATTATTGCATTAACTAAAAAAGGTTGCCCGTTTCGGGGCAACCTTTTTTAGAAATTATAACGTTAGTTTATCTACTTAAATACATTTTACGTCTGGAGTAGATCTCGTAAAATTGATCGTCTTTTAAGTCGTCTATAAACAAAATGCTTTCGCCTGTTGATTTCATTTCAGGACCTAGTGCTTTATTGACATTTCTAAACTTGTCAAAAGAGAATACCGGGCTTTTGATGGCGTATCCTTTTAATTGCGGATTAAAGTTGAAATCGGTAACCTTTTTGGCTCCCAGCATAACTTTAGTTGCGTAGTTTACATACGGCTCTCCGTAAGCTTTTGCGATAAAAGGAACGGTTCTAGAGGCTCTAGGGTTGGCTTCAATAATATATACGATATCGTCTTTGATAGCGAACTGAATATTGATTAAACCTACTGTTTTTAAGGCAATAGCGATTTTATGTGTGTGGTCTTTGATTTGTTGTAAAACAAATTCCCCTAAATTAAATGGAGGCAACATAGCATGGCTGTCACCGGAGTGAACACCGCAAGGTTCTATGTGTTCCATAATCCCTATGATATAGACGTTTTCACCGTCGCAAATAGCATCGGCTTCTGCTTCTATAGCTCCATCCAAATAATGGTCTAAAAGGAGTTTATTGCCGGGAATCGAGTTCAGCAAGTCGATGACGTGCTCTTCCAATTCTTTTTTGTTGATAACAATCTTCATTCCTTGGCCTCCCAATACATAGGATGGACGTACTAATAAAGGAAAGTCTAAGCTGTCTGCCAATTCTAAAGCTTGATCAGCTGTTTGAGCGATACCAAATTGAGGAAAAGGAATCTCCAATTCTTCAAGTAAAGCAGAGAATCTTCCGCGATCTTCCGCTAAATCCAAGGCATCATAACTAGTACCGATAATTTTAATACCGTTGCGTTCTAGTTTTTCTGCTAATTTCAAAGCGGTTTGACCTCCGAGTTGTACGATAACACCTTCAGGTTTTTCGTGACGAATGATGTCGTATATATGTTCCCAGAAAACCGGTTCGAAATACAATTTATTTGAAGTGTCAAAGTCGGTTGAAACCGTTTCTGGATTACAGTTGATCATGATGGTTTCGTATCCGCATTCCTCTGCGGCCAATACACCGTGTACACAAGAGTAATCAAATTCGATTCCCTGACCAATTCGGTTTGGACCAGAGCCCAAAACGATGATTTTCTTTTTGTCTGAAACAATACTTTCGTTAGCTACATATCGGGTACCGTCTGGTTTTTCGATTTCCGCTTCAAAAGTAGAGTAGTAGTAAGGTGTTTTTGCAGGAAATTCTGCGGCACAAGTATCTACTAATTTAAAGATACGGTTTACTTTCATCTCGTCGCGTAAGCTGTGTACTTTGCTCTCCAAAGTATTTAGCATATGCGCAATCTGACGGTCGGCAAAACCTTTTTGTTTGGCTTCTAAGAGCAATTCTTTCGGAAGGGTTTCTATAGTGTATTTAGAGACTTCTTTCTCGAGTAAGTAGAGTTCTTCATATTGTTTTAAGAACCACATATCAATTTTCGTGATTTCGTGAATTCTGCTCAACGGTATGCCGTGTTGGATGGCGTCGTAAATAACGAATACTCGATCCCAGCTAGCATGAGTTAATTTGTCGATGATTTGGTCGTAGTTGGTATAACCTTTACCGTCTGCACCCAATCCATTTCTTTTAATTTCTAATGATTGTGTTGCCTTGTGTAGCGCTTCTTGAAACGAACGTCCGATTCCCATAACTTCTCCTACAGATTTCATCTGAAGTCCTAAAGTACGGTCGGCTCCTTCGAATTTGTCGAAATTCCAACGCGGTATTTTTACAATTACATAATCCAAGGTCGGCTCAAATAAAGCTGAAGTGGATTTGGTAATTTGATTTTGCAATTCGTCTAAGGAATATCCCAAGGCTAATTTGGTGGCGATTTTCGCAATTGGATAACCCGTAGCTTTAGAAGCTAAGGCCGATGAACGAGAAACACGAGGGTTGATTTCTATAGCAACGATATCTTCTTTTTCGTCTGGCGATACGGCAAACTGTACATTACATCCTCCGGCAAAATTCCCAATACTACGCATCATCTTGATAGATAGGTCGCGCATTCTTTGAAAAGTTCTGTCTGATAGTGTCATGGCTGGTGCTACGGTAATACTATCTCCCGTGTGGATTCCCATAGGGTCCATGTTTTCAATAGTACAAATAATAACGACGTTATCATTTTTATCGCGTAACAGTTCCAATTCATATTCTTTCCAACCTAATAGTGCCTTGTCTATAAGTACTTCGTGTATAGGTGAAGCCTCTAGTCCGCGTGTCAATAAGTCGTCAAAATCTTCTGCTTTGTGTACAAAAGCAGCTCCAGTACCTCCTAAGGTAAACGACGGGCGTATAACGAGTGGAAATCCGAATTTTTGAGCGATTTCTTTTCCTTCTAAGAATGAAGTAGCCGTTTGTGCAGGGGCAGTAGGTACATCGATTCTTTGAAGTAATTGCTTGAATTGTTCTCTGTCTTCAGTGATGTTAATAGCATTGATGTCAACACCGATTAAACGCACGCCAAAATCTTTCCAAATCCCTTTTTCATCGGCTTCTAAACAAAGGTTTAAAGCAGTTTGTCCCCCCATAGTTGGAAGTACTGCGTCAATTTCCGGATGCTCTTTTAGAATCTCGATTAACGATTTTGTAGTTAGAGGTTTTAGATAAATATGGTCCGCCATGGAGGGGTCGGTCATAATCGTAGCTGGATTCGAATTAATCAAAATAACTTTGATTCCCTCTTCTCTTAACGAGCGAGCTGATTGAGATCCAGAATAGTCAAACTCACAAGCTTGACCAATAACAATTGGTCCTGAACCAATTATTAAGACGGTTTTGATAGTTGTATCTTTTGGCATTTCAATGATGTGTGTTGCGTTGGTTGTTGTAAAAGTACCCTTTAAACCAGTATAAGAACAATGTAGGGCAAAAAAATGTATAAAAAAAGGCGTTACGAATAAATAGTAACACCTTTAGGTATGTTTTAGAAAAACATTATTTTTTATGTCTTGGTTCACAAGAAACAGTCAATTTGTGTCTTCCTTTGGCTCTTCTACGAGCTAACACTTTTCTTCCGTTAGCACTAGCCATTCTGTCCATGAAACCATGTTTGTTTCTTCTTTTTCTTTTCGATGGTTGAAACGTTCTCTTACTCATTGCTTTTATTTTTAAATCTTAGAATTTTACAAATTTTTAGCTTTGAAAGTCAGTCACCTCAAAACCGAGTGCAAATATACAAAGTCTTTTCTCTCTTACAAATCCTTTTGCATAAATATTTAATTTAATTTTAGTTATTCGTGATTTATCGAAGTTGGCAACTGTCGGTTTGGGATTTAAAGCACTTCATTGTTAATAGAATAGCTTCGTTCACTGATTTTTTAGAGGTATTAACTCCAAGAGAAAATAACGTAAATGGTTTGTTGGCAAAGCGGCTCAAGTTTCCTTTTGCAGTGGCTTTGCTGCAGCTACTCGTGTTTCTTTGCTGTTTTTCCGTCAAAAAACACGTGCTATATCGCTATGCTTTTGGATTAAAAATAAAAAACAATTACCGATTATACAACGGTGTTGGGGTAATTGTTATTTTTGCATCAAATAAAATCAGGGCCGCGCCTTGATATCTGAGTGCTGCGGTGTTTTTTTGTATAAAACGCACAATAATTTTATAGTTAAGATTGCGTTTTAAACCGGTTGGGTTGAAGTGTGCGATATCAAGAAAGCGGTGCTTTTTAATCGAAAAAATAAAAATTAACAAATTATGAATATAAATCTGTTTAAGGGTTTAATACAATTGCTGTCGAAAAATTTTGTTTTTTTTGTGGCACTTTTTTTAATAAGCAGAATTCTTTTTATGTTGTCTTATGGTAACTATGGGGAATTGTGGGCGAATTATTCCGATGTGTTAATGGCTTTTTGGATAGGCGAACGCTTTGATGTATCTGTTATATGTTATGGATTTGTGCCTGTTTTACTAATGGCCATTGGCGGTTTGTTTGTGCCTACTTCTAAGAGTGAGGCATACTTGCGTTTTGTAGGTGTTTTTTCTAAATGGTATTTGCTAGTTCCCCTCGTTATATTTACGAGCATATTACTGATAGATTATTTCTTTTATCAATTTTTCCAGTCGCATATTAATGTACTTTTCTTTGGAATTTTTAAAGATGATACGCAGGCGGTTTTGAATTCGGTTTGGAAAGATTATCCAATTTTGGGTATCGTCTTGATTTATCTGGTCGTTATCGTTGTTTACTTTTTTTGTGCTAAACGTATTTACAAAAGCAGTATCGCGCATTTTTCGTTTGTAAATACCGCTAAAACCAATTGGTTGTATTTGTTGGTAATACCGTTGTTTTTTGTTGGAATACGTGGAAGTGTAGGTCTTTTTACCTTAAGACGAGATCATACCAATGTATCACCTGTAGCTTTTATTAACGCCTTGAGTTATAATGGGGTTTTTGCTTTAAAATTTGCTAAATCGGAATTGAGTACCAATAGTTTTGCAGCAGATATCAATGCAGAATTAGCGGTCAATAACTATGTTAACTTAGAAGAAGCGTATAGCGATTATCGTCCTCAGGCAGTGGATAGTTTTGACAATGATTTTATAGCCCGAACTTCAACCAATGCGTTTTTGGAGGAAAATCCGCCCAATGTGGTTTTTATCATGATGGAAAGTATGAGTTTTCATTATTTTCAATTGCATTCCAAAGAGCTTAACTTGCTTGGTGATTTGGAGGCCGAGTTGCCTTATCTGTATCAGTTTAATCGGGCTTTATCGTCGTTTAATGGGACGATTTATTCCTTGGAAAATTTGGCGATAAACACCCCCAAAAATATCATTTCACAATCGGAGTACTTTGATGTAAATTATTCTTCGTCGGTAGCAAAACCTTTTAAAGATAAAGGCTATCAAACATCTTTTCTTTCCGGAGCCAATACATCGTGGAGAAACGTAGATAATTTCTTATTGCATCAATATTTTGATAGCGTACAGGGTAAAGCACATATTTTAAAAAAATATCCCGAAGCAGAGGAGTTTGCTTGGGGGGCTCACGATGAGTATCTGTTTGATTATATCGAAGATAAATTAAAGGAAAATACCAAACAGCCGCAATTTATTTTTGCAATGACAATCAGTAATCACACCCCTTACGAAATTCCAGAACACTATAAAAAATATCCGATTAAGATGAATGATTCTTTGAGAAAAAGCATTCGAGTGGATGAGGGTATGGCGTACGATAATTTTGCTGCCCATCAATATGCAGCTTCGCAGTTAGCTAAATTGATTCGGGATGTGCGCAATTCACCATTGGGAAAAAACACGATTATTGTAGCTACGGGAGATCACAACATTAGACAGGTTTTTGAATATAACGAAGAGACTTCTTTTTTAAAGCGAAGTGTGCCGATTTTAATGTATATACCTGAAGTATACAAGCCTGCAGTCTATGATAAAAATGTATTTGCTGCTCATAAAGACATCTTTCCAACGATATTTAATTTGAGTTTGTCCAATCAGCCTTATGTATATTCTGGTGATAATTTGTTTGCGGCTAAAAAAGGCTACCGTTTTGCTATTAACGAATACGATTATATGGCTGATTCCATTGGTGCTATTTCATACAGCAATAACAAAATGTATTATTATGAATGGAAAGACGCTGGGCGAAATTATTTAAAAATTGCAGCGCCAACGAGTGCACATGCCTTGTATATGGATAAAAAATTTCGGTCGTATAAAATGTTGCAAACGGCAAAAATTTATCAAGACATTGGCAATCATGCAAAAAAGAATGAAACTCTTAAAAATTAAGGATAGTAGTCGGGTCAGAACTATAGGGGTAAAACCCTAGGGATATATTTTGGGATTCTGTTTTTTGTATTTCCTCCGTCCATAGATTTTTATTACCTTTGTATTCTTAAAAATAATTTATAAATATGTTTCATAGAAATATCAAGTTAATTATTGCAGGATTGATCTTTGCAGTAGCTGTTTGGCAATTTACAGAGAGCAATATTGGAAACGGTATTTTCTTAATACTTATCGCTTTAATTTTTATCTTGTTGTACTTTAAAAATGAGTTCATTTTATTGGCTTTTTTAAAGTTGAGAAAACAAGATTTTGAAGGAGCTCAAAAGTGGTTAAGTTATATTAAGAACCCAAATACGGCTCTGATTAGAAAGCAAAATGGGTATTATAATTACTTACAAGGAATCATGATTTCTCAGACCAATTTAAACGCTGCAGAAAAGTATTTAAAGAGAGCTTTAGAGTTGGGGTTAAATATGGATCAAGATGTGGCGATGACCAAATTGCAGTTGGCTGGTATAGCGATGACGAGAAGACGAAAGCTTGAGGCTACAAAACTATTGGGTGAAGCTAAGAAATTGGATAAGCAAAATATGTTAAAAGATCAAATCAAGATGATGAAGGATCAATTGAAAAAGATTTAATAGAACTTAGGACTATATTATAAAAAAAGGGATTCACAAATGTGAATCCCTTTTTTTATAGGTACTATTTATTAGTTGTATCCTTCAGTTGGAATGGCTACAATATAGTCTTTTTGAGGAGTTACTATAAGTTTGGTGTCGCGCATCCATGGGTTGTGTAGTTTTAATATTTTATAATTAATACCTTGTTCTTTAGCAAAAGCAGCCAAGTCTAAAATATCGGTATTAACGGTAATATTACGGGTTTTTATAGGTTGATATAGGGTTGATTCTGGAAGTGCGTATCCATATTTCTCAGCATTTTGCATAATTTCCTTTAAAGCCAAAATTCTAAATACATACCTGGAAGTTTCTTCAGTCAATAGCAAGTCATAATAGTCTGAAACCTGTTGAGCGGTTAGTTGGTTGCTGACACCGGCCATGCCGCGGTTGTAAGAAGCAGCTGCTAATGTCCAAGTGCCAAATCGGTTTTTAGCTCTTTTGAAGTATTCACAAGCGGCTTCTGTGGCTTTGGCTACATCGTAACGTTCGTCAACATAGTCCGTAACTTCCATATTGAATTCTTTTGCGGTAGCTGGCATAAATTGCCAGAAACCCCTAGCGCCTGCAGATGAAACTACATTGGCCAAACCGCTTTCAATAACCGCTAGGTATTTGAAATCTTCGGGTATGCCATTCTTTTTTAATATGGGTTCAATAATTGGGAAATACCTTTTGGCTCTTTTGATAGCGAGTGTAGTGGAGGAGTGTAAGTTGATGTTTACAATCATTTCTCGGTCTAAGCGCTCTTTTACATCGACTATGTTTAAAGGGGCTTTCTCCCCAGCAAAGTTGATGGTATTGGGTAAATAGACGTGATTTGCGACATCTACGCTGTTGGTGTTGGTTCCGGTGGCAGTTCCATAAATAAACGAGCTGCATGCTAGGGCTATAGCTCCTAGAACCAGAGCATTTTTAATCGATTTGTTCATCTGTATCGTTGAGTATAATATGGCTTAAGTTTTTATTAAACCAATGGTGTTTGTAAATAATCATAGCATGCGTACCTCCTTTGACTACTATGGCGCGATGGATGCGTTGTATGGGGAATACTTCATCTTGATCACCGTGGATGTGGATAACTTCTTGGTCGGCTTCGTTACGATTCCATTTTATGATGTTTTCAAAGGCCCAATCCAAATATTTGGGATCGCGTATCGATAGGTATTCCTGATATAAGTTGAGCTTTTTCTTTTGTTTTGCACTGCCAAATTTGGCCAGAGTTCCTTCAATTTCGGACAACCAATTAGTCGGAAACAATTTATAAATTTTTGTTGACCTAGCCAATTTTATTTTTAATGGAAATTCCTTATTGGAACGAACGCTAGAAATAATAATGGTTTTTAAACTAGGGCGTATTTTCATCAGTTCTTGTACGATAATTCCGCCAAAGGATACTCCAATCATTACGGGGTTTTCATGATGAATGTTGGCGGCAATACGCGCCGTGTATTCCGTTAATGTTTCCTGAGCAATGGGATTAAGCCATTCTAAATAGAAAATCTCAAAACGCTCTTCGGGTAGCTGAATTTTTTCAAATATTCTAGAGCTGGCAGCCATTCCCGGCATGAAATAAACAGGTATTTTGTTCATTCTAAATAAATTAACTTTTAAAAGGGGAGGATTGTCAAAAAAAATAGCGAAATTTGTTCTAAATATAGGCTATTAATTTAGCTATTCACACTTCTGAAAGATTAAATTTGTCTTAAATGTCAAGGGTTTTGTTTTGAATATATTATGAAGTATTGTTACTATTAATTCGTTTTTTCTAGTTCAAAACCTAATGAATCCGTGATGAGATTATTGAAAACACAAAAACTATTTATAATGGAAATCAAGAACAATGAGCTCTTACGCCAATTTGAGCTGCAAACTGAAAACGGGATGCTGAGCGTAGAGTATTCACTTCAGGAGAGAAAGATTTTTCTTACCAAATTAAAGGGTTGGGAAAATGACGTTCAAGAACAAAGTGCTTTTTTAATCAAAGGAGTTTTGTCTCTTGCTGAGAAAAACAAGTGGCGCGTAGTACCTACACATCCGAAGATTGTATCCTTTTTTAGAAGTAATCCTGCTTACAAAGAGCTATTACCTCCGGGAATTAGGATTTAATTATTTTTTTAACACACAACAATAAAATTATAAAAACGCGCTTCATCATTGTGAAACGCGTTTTTTTGATATAATAAAACGGTGTTTGCAATTCGTAAACGAATTAAGAAAAGATGGGTTGTTCTATAAAATTCATTCGCACCATACCGTCGTCGTCAATTTTGGTCAATTCAATTTGGTGTAAGGTGTTGACTAATTCCGGATTCCAAGGTGTTTTTACTTTAACGTAGTTTTCAGTAAAACCTTGTATATAACCTTCACGGTTATCACTTTCAAAGAGAACGGTTTTGGTTTTTCCCAGTTGGCTTTCATAAAAAGCACGTCGTTTTTTAACCGATAATCCGCGTAACATTTTACTTCTTTTATGACGGACATTCATGGCAACTGGATTTGCCATTAAAACGGCTTCCGTATTGTCGCGCTCTGAATAGGTGAATACGTGTAGGTAAGATATGTTTAACTCGTTTAAAAAGTTAAAAGTTTCTAAGAATAATTCTTCTGTTTCACCGGGGAAACCAACAATCACATCGACGCCTATACAAGCATCGGGCATCACTTCGCGGATTTTATTTACGCGTTCCGTATAGAGTTCGCGCATATAACGACGCTTCATCTTTTTAAGGATTTCATTGCTTCCCGATTGTAATGGAATATGAAAATGGGGTACAAAGGTTCTGCTCTTTGAAACAAAATCAATGGTTTCGTTTTTTAATAGATTGGGTTCAATCGACGAGATTCTCAAGCGTTCTATACCTGCAACTTGATCCAGTGCCTTTACCAATTCTAAAAAAGTGTGTTCGTGTTTTTTATTGCCAAACTCACCTTTACCATAATCGCCGATATTGACTCCAGTTAAAACGATTTCTTTAATGTTTTGTTCCGAAATTTCTTTGGCGTTTTTTAGTACACTTTCCATGGTGTCGCTACGAGAAATTCCACGAGCCAACGGAATCGTGCAATAGGTACATTTATAATCGCAACCGTCTTGTACTTTTAGAAAGGCTCTCGTTCGGTCACCTATAGAGTAACTACCAACATAAAAATCCGCTTCTTCGATTTCACAAGAGTGAACTTCACCCAAATCGTTTTTGGTCAAATCGTGTAGGTAATCGGTAATTTTAAATTTTTCAGTTGCACCCAATACCAAATCTACTCCATCTACAGCTACGAGTTCTTCGGGTTTCAATTGGGCATAACAACCCACCGCTGCAATAAATGCCTTGTCGTTTTTCTTTAAAGCTTTCTTGACAATTTGTTTAAATTGCTTGTCTGCGTTTTCTGTAACCGAGCAGGTATTGATGACATAGATATCGGCGGCTTCTTCAAAATCGACACGATCGAAACCTTCTGTAGTGAAGTTTCGAGCAATAGTTGATGTTTCGGAGAAGTTGAGTTTGCAACCCAAAGTATAAAAAGCTACTTTTTTTCTGTTTTCCATAGTTGTAAGCTACACGTTAAATGGTAACTTTGAATTATATTTACTCTTTTAAAAATAAAAAGGTCTGCAAATTTACATACAAAATTCCATTTGATGAAATCAATAACATATTATATATCAATAATTTGTATCCTTTTGACGCTGCAATCTTGTCAGAAAAGCGCCATTTCAAATCAAGAAAATTTAGTTTTTAGATATAATGAGAGTGCTAATATTCAGACTTTAGACCCCGCTTTTGCGAGAAATCAAGCTATTTTATGGCCGTGTAATCAACTTTTTAACGGTCTGGTGCAGTTGGATGATTCCCTGCAAATTCAAGCAGATATCGCTAAATCTTGGACTGTCGATTCCACGGGAAAAAAATATACTTTCCAATTGCGAAATAACGTCTATTTCCACCCGCATATCAATTTTGGAAAAGATAGTTTAAGAACTGTTGTTGCTAGCGATTTTGTTTATAGTTTTGATCGATTGCGGGCAGCAAGTACTGCCTCTCCTGGTGCGTGGATTTTACAGAAAGTAGCCGGTTATAAAGCGGTAAACGATAGTGTTTTTGAAATCGAATTAAAAGAGAGCTTTCCGGCCTTTTTAGGCTTGTTAACCATGAAATATGCTTCGGTAGTTCCTCGTGAAGTGCTTGATGACGAAACCCAGGATTTTAGATCTCATCCTATAGGTACAGGTCCTTTTTATTTTAAATTTTGGGAAGAAAACATCAAACTGGTATTGCGCAAAAATCCGCGCTATTTCGAAAAGGATCAACAGGGTAAGGCCCTGCCGTATTTAGAATCGGTGGCCATCACTTTTTTACCGGATAAACAGAGTGCTTTCTTACAATTTATACAGGGGAAGTTGGATTTTATTTCAGGACTTGATCCTTCTTATACCGATGAAATTATTACTGAAGAAGGACAGTTAAGAAGTAAATATGCCGATAGGATCCAAATGGTTACAGGGCCCTATCTCAATACAGAGTATTTGGGATTTAATCTGGATTCAAATGAAAAGGCTCTAAGAGATATTAGGATTAGAAAAGCTTTAAATATTGGTTTTGATCGTAATAAGATGTTGTTGTATTTGCGCAACGGTATGGGAAGTGCCCATGTCAGTGGAATTATTCCAGAGGGATTAGCGGGTTATAATACTAAGAATAAAGTTGTTTTTGATGCGGATCAAGCCAAAAGTTTGGTTGCTGATTTTGTCCGAGAAACAGGTGTAAAACCCGTTTTAACGCTCTCTACTAATGCATCCTATATTGATATTGCCGAATACCTACAACGCGAATGGCAAAAAATAGGAGTGGAAGTTAAAGTTGATGTTTCTCCGCCTGCTACTTTAAGACAGGGAATAGCAACGGGAAAAGTATCGTTTTTTAGAGGCAGTTGGGTTGCTGATTATCCCGATGCAGAAAATTACTTATCGTTGTTTTACTCCAATAACAAAGCGCCTAATGGACCCAATTATACGCGATATTCCAATCAGCAGTACGATCAAATATATGACGCATCTTTTTCGGAGATTGATCCAGCTAAGAGAGCACAACTCTATAGCGAAATGGATCAATGGATATATAGAGAGGTTCCTATAATCGTTTTGTTTTATGACCGCGTCGCTCGTTTTTCTCAAAAAAATATTCAGGGATTGGGAATCAATCCTATGAATTCACTTCAGTTAAAAAAAGTAAAGAAGCAGCTTTAGATAGGTCTTTATGCACAATTTTATCGTTGGTTTCTGCTTTTAAATAAATGTACTACAGTAGCGGTGTGTGTGGTAAAATCAATCGAAATCCCCAAATACGAGCTACAATTCTCTTTATGAGAAATAAAAGCCTATTTTTGTAAAAAAAGAAATTACCCGTGAATTATTTATCAGTAGAAAACTTATCCAAATCTTATGGAGCAAGAACCTTGTTCGAAGATTTGTCTTTTGGAATTAACAAAGATCAAAAAATTGCTTTTGTAGCTAAAAATGGTTCTGGAAAAACCTCCATTTTAAAAATTATTACTGGTGAAGATACTCCCGACACAGGGCAAGTAGTTATCAGAAAGGGAATTCGTATGGCATTTTTGTCTCAGGAGCCCTCATTGCAAGATGATTTAACCATTGAGGAAAGCATCTTTGCATCGGACAATGAAATCCTTACGGTAATTTCGGATTATGAAAAAGCTTTGGAAAATCCGGAAGACGCAGATGCTTATCAAAAAGCGTTTGAACAAATGGACATGCACAATGCTTGGGATTTTGAAACGCAATACAAACAGATACTTTTTAAACTAAAACTGGAAGACTTTAAACTCAAGGTTAAAACACTTTCAGGAGGTCAGAAAAAGCGTCTGGCTTTGGCTATTATATTGATCAACAGACCCGATCTTTTGATATTGGATGAGCCTACCAACCATTTGGATTTAGAAATGATTGAATGGTTAGAGAACTATTTTGCCAAAGAGAACATTACGTTGTTTATGGTTACTCACGACCGTTTTTTCTTAGAACGAGTGTGTAATGAAATCATTGAATTAGAAAACGGAAAATTATACCAATACAAAGGAAACTACTCTTATTATTTAGAGAAGAAAGAAGAGCGTATTGCAGCTGAAAATGCCAGTATAGATAAAGCGCAAAATCTATTTGTAAAAGAATTGGATTGGATGCGTCGTCAGCCTAAAGCGAGAACGACGAAATCCAAATCACGTCAAGACGATTTTTATGTGATTAAAGAGAAGGCTAGCAGTAGAAGAAAGGAACATAAGGTGGAGTTGGAAATCGATATGGGACGTATTGGTAGCAATGTAATTGAGTTGATAAAAGTCTCCAAGAGTTTTGGAGAGAAAAAGGTGTTAGATAATTTTTCATACAACTTTAACAAGGGAGAACGCATCGGTATTATCGGTAAAAACGGTACTGGAAAGTCAACCTTTTTAAATATGATTACCCAAACGATTTTACCAGATACAGGAAAAATCATTGTTGGGGAGACCATCAAAATCGGGTATTATACCCAAAGTGGTATTCAACCGAAAGTAGGTCAAAAAGTAATAGACATCATCAAGGAATTCGGAGAGTATATTCCGTTGTCTAAAGGACGTATGATTTCTGCAGCTCAGTTGTTGGAGCGTTTCTTATTTGATAGAAAAAGACAATATGATTTTGTTGAAAAATTAAGCGGGGGAGAATTAAAGCGTTTGTATTTGTGTACGGTATTGATTCAGAATCCAAATTTCTTGATACTCGATGAGCCTACAAACGATTTAGATATCGTGACATTAAACGTATTGGAGAGTTTTTTATTGGACTATCCGGGTTGTCTATTGGTAGTTTCCCACGACCGTTATTTTATGGATAAAATTGTCGATCACTTGTTTGTCTTTAGAGGAAATGGTGAAGTAGAAGATTTTCCAGGAAACTATTCTGATTTTAGAAGTTATGAAGACAGTGCAGAACCGGTAAAGGAAGAGCCCAAAGAAAAGGTAAATTGGAAAGAAGCTCAGAAAAAAGTGGGACTAAGCTTTCAAGAACAAAAAGAATTTCAGAAAATTGAACGCGAAATCAAAGATTTAGAGCAGAAAAAAATAGAAATTGAAAAAATGTTTTCTGAAGGAAAAGTAACCGACGAATCCTCTATTGAAATGAAAGCGAATGAATTAAAGAGTATTTTAAAGAAAATGGAAGCCAAAGAAGAACGTTGGTTTGAACTTTCAGCTAAAAATGAATTATAGGTTTTGTAGTTTATAAAACCCCTTCACATTCTAAAAATCCGCAAATAAACCAAATGTTTATTTGCGGATTTTTTATTTATTTTAACCTCTAAGGTTCGTATAATACTGTTTTAGCCGTTATAGAAAACTATTTCCAACCTCCTCCAAGGGATTTGTATAATTTTACTCGGGCCAATAGTTTATTTTGCTTGAGTTTGTTGAGGTTGAGTTCGCTATCTAAAGCGACTCTTTGGGCATTGATGATTTCTAAATAGGTGGCAAAGCCACTGTTAAATAATAAATTGGATTGTTTGATACCCAATTTGGAAGTGGCTACTTGCTCTTCGGCAATTTCGAGTTGTTTGTTTAATAAATCCAGGGTAATTAACGCATCGGTAACATCGTTAATTGCGGTATAAACGGTCATTTGAAAGTCGATTTCAGATTTATTTCGCTCTAATTTGGCTACTTCAAAATCTGTTTTTAATTTTCGTTTGTTAAATAAGGGTTGACTTAAGTTACCGATAAGACTCCCAAAAAGGGAACCGGGAATTTGAAACCAATTTTCAGCTAACATACTGTTTAAACCACCGCTTAAATCGATTTTTAAACTCGGGTATCTATTGGCTTGTGAAACTCCTACAACGGCGTTTTTCGCCTTTAATTCCAGTTCTGCAGAACGGACATCGGGTCTTTTTCCAACCATATAAAGCGGAATTCCAGCGCTTAGTGTTTCGTCGTATCTAAGGTCGCTCAGTTTGGCGATTCTTTGTACCCCTTTTGGCAATTGTCCCATCAACAACATCAAAGCATTTTCTTGCAGGGCAATTTGCTGATTTAGAGAAGGTATCAAGGCTTTGGCTACCAACATTTGTGAACGGGTTTGTTGAATGGCTAAAGAGGTTATCTGTCCTGCGTCGCGTTGTAATTGCACAATTTTTAAGGTGTTGTTACTCAGCTCAAAATTGGTTTGTGCCACTTCCAATTGCGCATCTAACAACAATAAGTTATAATAGCCTTCGGCAATTTGAGAAATTACTTGAGTTTGTATCGCTTTTTGTGCTTCAAAAGTCTGTAGGTAGCGGGCTAATGCCTCGGTTTTTTGACTCTTTATTTTTCCCCAAATATCAACCTCCCAACTGACTTGTAACGCAGAAATGTATTGTGCAGCATTGACGTACATATTATCTGGAGCCGTTTCACTCTTGTGAGCATACCAATTGGAAGCGGCAGAACCGTAGTAGTTTTCAGAACGGTATTGATAGGCAACATTGGCTGCATCAAGCGATACTGATGGAAGCCATCCCATCTTAGCTTGCAGGACCTTTTGGTTGGCAATTTCGATGTTTTTGAGTGCTTTCTGCATGTCAAAATTATACTGTAAACCTTGATCAATCCATTGAATGAGTTGTTCGTCTTCAAAAAAAGACTTCCAATCGATATCGGCTATACCAACGGAATCAGTCGAGTTTTGTATCGAATCCAAAGTTCTGTAAGTAGTAGGAATTTCAAACTTAGGAGTAGTATAATTGGATTTAGATACACAGGCACTACTCAGTACGATTCCAATAACTGCAACGATATAGGGTATAAAAGGCGGTGTTAGTTTTTTCATATCTAGATAATATTTTTGTTTTGGGTTTTACGCGCTCATTAAATATGGTTTTCAAAGCTGTTATAAGCCCATGCTCTTTTAATCATTAATAAATTTGGACTTTAATTTTTCGTCTATAGTCTGGAAAACAAAAAATAATAACGGTATAAATAATACCCCCAATCCAACGCCAAACAGCATACCGCCAGCAGCGCTAAAACTGATAGAATGATTGCCTTGAGCCGATGGGCCAACAGTCCACATCAAAGGAATTAATCCAGCGACAAAGGCTAATGAGGTCATTAAAATAGGGCGCAGTCTCATCTTAGCACCGAGCAAGGCGGCTTCGAGTATACTATGACCGTTTTTGCGTTGTTGCAAGGCAAATTCGACTATTAAAATGGCGTTTTTTGCCAAAAGGCCAATCAACATGATTAAACCGACCTGTACATAAATGTTGTTTTGTAAGCCGACTATATTGATCAACAGAAACACACCAAGTAAACCAGTAGGAACCGACAGTAGTATAGCCAGGGGTAATAAATAACTTTCGTATTGCGCTGCCAATAAAAAATAGATAAACAACAAGCTTAGTCCGAAGATAAAAATGGCCTGATAACCCGAAGATTTTTCCTCTAGACTCATACCGGTAAATTCGTAGGAATAATTACCAGGTAAGTTTGCAGCTACCTCTTCAATGGCCTTGATGGCATCGCCAGTACTATATCCTGTTGCTGGGTTTACGTTGATAGAAATGGCATTGTATAAATTGTAACGGCTTACTGTTTCAGGACCCAATACTTTTCGAAGTTTAACCAAGGTATTGGCTGGAAGCATTTCTCCTTTGTTGTTCTTGACATAGATTGATTTAAACGATTGAGGATCATTTCTGTAATCAACATCGGCTTGCATATATACGCGATACTGCCGACCAAATCGACTAAAATCACCTGCTTGCACACGTCCGTAGTACGATCGAATGGTAGTCATCAATTCTTTTACACTAACGCCCAGTGCTTTGGCTTTTACATTGTCAATGTCCAATACGTATTGCGGAAAATTTGACTTAAAAGAGGTAAAAGAAGTAGCGATTTCTGGACGTTGATTAATTTGCTTGATCAAATCATCTGCTGTACTACTAAATTTATCGAAACCGCCTCCTAAACGATCTTGTAAAACGAATTCCACGCCACTGAAATCTCCAAAACCAGCCATCGTAGGTCGTGGGAATACGTTAAATGTAGCTTCGTTTAATACCGATAAGTCACTATGGATGTTTTCAATAATAGTATTGATGTTTTTTACTTTACCTCGTTCTTTATAAGGTTTTAAGTTGATGTAACCCACAGCAAATGACGGACTGCTGCTGCCATCTATGGTATTGTATCCGGAAATATTAGTCATGCCTTCTATTTCTGGTCTTTTTTGTAAAATACTGTCTGCTTTAGCCAGTACTGCTTTGGTTCGGGCCAAAGAAGCCCCAGGAGGCAAGGCAAGGGAATAAGTAATAAAACTATCGTCTTCGGTGGGAATAAAAGCAGACGGAGTTTTAATCATGATTAATACACCCAAACCGATGACTAAGCTTAGTGCTACTAAGGAAGTTTTTTGGTGTTTGATGATATTTCTAATCAAAAGGACGTATTTGTCTGTAAATCGATTAAAAGCCACATTAAAGGCAAAGAAAAAACGGCCTTTTATACGTTCAAATTTATTGCGATTATCGACTACTTCGAGTTTTTCAAAATCCTTTGGAGGTTTTAGAAACAAGGCACATAAAGCGGGACTTAAGGTTAAGGCATTCACAGCAGAAATTAGAATAGCAATCGCTAGGGTATAAGCGAATTGCTTATAAAATAAACCCGTGGGTCCTTCCATAAAACCTACAGGTAGGAATACCGCTGCCATCACCATCGTTATCGAGAGGATCGCTCGGGTAATCTCACTCATTGTTGAGACTGTAGCTGCTTTTGCTTTCATTCCCGTTTGATGCATTTTTTCGTGTATGGCTTCGACTACCACTATGGCATCATCAACCACAATACCTATGGCCAATACGAGGGCAAACATGGTTAATACATTGATAGAAAATCCCAATAAATAGATAAAAAATAAGGTTCCCAGTAAGGACACCGGTATGGAGATGACTGGAATTATAGTGGAACGCATATCTTGTAGGAAGAGAAAAACGATGAGGAATACCAAGAAAAAAGCTTCGAAAAGTGTACTTCTTACTTGGCTGATCGATTCGTCAATCTGGTCTTTTACGGAATAGCTAATATCGTATTTAATGCCTTTAGGAAAAGTTAGTGAAACTTTTTCTAATACTTTTCGGACGCCAATATCAATATCTCGAGCATTAGACCCACTGGTTTGGGTAATGTTCATCGTAAGTCCCGGAAATCCATTTACGCGATTGTCACTACCTACGTTAGAAGCTCCAAATTCTACACGTGCTATATCTTTTAAAAAGAGAATAGAACCGTCGTCATTGGTTTTAATCACTAGATTTTCAAACTCTTCGGGTAAACTAAATCGACCTTTATGTTTTAGAGCAGTTTCAAAAACTTCATCGGAAGTTTCTCCAAATTTTCCCGGAGCAATTTCAAAGTTCTGGTCTTTTATTGCACTAATTACATCTTGGGGGACCAAATTATAAGCCGCTAATTTATCTGGATTTAACCAAGTACGCATCGAATAATCTCTAGAGCCAATGCGTCCAACCGAGGCTACTCCAGGTACGCGGAGTAGTTCTCTATTGAGATTGATTTGCGAGTAGGCTTGTAGAAATGTTTCGTCGTAGATACCCTGTGGGTGATCACTATAGAAATTGATAGTCATGATGTTTCCATTTTGGCGAGGGGTAACGGAAATACCCGCTTCATTGACCTCTGCTGGAATTTGACTGGATGCTTTGGAAACTCGATTTTGTACATTGACAGCAGCTTGGTCCGGATCGGTACCTGCTTCAAAATATATAGTAACCGAACCCGATCCGCTATTGCTGGCTTTTGAAGTAATATAGGTCATGTTGTCTACACCGTTAATCGCTTCTTCTATAGGTAACAAAACACTCTGCGCCATAGTTTCGGCATTGGCACCGGGATAGGACATGGAAACGGTGACACTGGGAGGTGCAATTTCGGGAAATCTTGTAATGGGCAACATCTTTAGACCAACAAGTCCGAGTAATATAAAAATCATCGAAATGACTGTTGCTAGGATGGGGCGGTTGATGATGGCTTTTAACATGGTTTGTCGTTTGGTTGAAAGAAAGTTTTTCTAATCGAGGAAGAGCGTTATAATTGTGGTTTGACGTACATGCCTTCAGTTAATTTATCAAATCCGGTTTTTATCACAATATCTCCGCGTTGTAAGCCGCTACTCACGATGTAATTATCACCAGAGGTGCCATCGGTAGTGATGGCTTGTAGTTTTACTTTGCTTTCGGAATCTAAAAGATATACGAAGGTTTTGTCTTGTATTGCTGTGGTAGCAACCTGAGGTACTAAAATGACATGATTACGAGACTCTTGTAGTTTTACCGTACCGGTGTTACCTGATCGCATAACGTCTTTGGAGTTTGGGAACGTGGCGCGCAAGGAGATGGCACCCGTACTGCGGTTAACTTGACCGTCGATGGCATCTACGACACCTTTTTCACCGTATTCATGACCGTCTGCTAAGATTAATGAAACCTCGGGTAAGATTTGTCCCGATGAGGTTATACGTGCCGTGTCTGCCTTTTGAGCGTCTTTGGTAAAATATAAAAAATCGGATTCACTCATGCCAAAATAGACATAAACATCGCTAACATCGGATAATACCGTTAAAGGTTGATTATCGTTTTTAGCTACTAAATTACCGATTCGCTTCGGAATTCTACCGATATAACCGCTAACAGTAGCTTTGATTAAGGTATATTCGAGATTGATTTTAGCGCTACCTACGGCAGCGGTAGCTTTAGCAAGTGACGCTTTGGCAATTTCATAATTGGACTTTGCCGTTTCCAATTGCACTTCGGCAATGACTTCGTTGTCAATAAGGGGCTTCAGTCGGTCAATCTCCAGTCGAGCATTTTTTAATTTGGCTTTCTCAACGTTTTCATTGGCAATAGCGTTGTTTAAAATTTCTTGATACGGCATGGGATTGATTTGAAATAAAGCTTGTCCTTCTTTGACAAAAGCTCCCTCATCTACAAATATTTTGTCGAGAGAACCTTCTACTTGAGGACGTATTTCTACATTGATTTTACCCTCAATATTGCCAATGTAATTCTTTACGGTTATCGCCGTAGCGGTATCGATTTTTATAACGGGTAAAGACAATGCGTTTTCTTTGGGATCCACTGGTTTGGGTGTAATCATATTACATCTGCTAAGACTTATTAGTGTTCCAATTAATAAGAGAGAGGAAAGACCAACGATTATATTTTTATTTTTTGTTATCATGGTATGGCGTGTGATGTTTCGGAGTTAAAATATAAAGTAGCGAGATTTCGATCGCGCTATAGGGCTATATTCAATCACAGTGCCACGAGGATATTAATTGGTAAAAAAGGATAATCCATTTGGATTTTTATAAAAAAACAATATGTTAAATAGTTGTTTGTTAATGTTTTATGTTTATTTTTGAAATAATGGAAAGCGATATTTAGGTCGTTTTTAAAAAGTGGTGCTCTTTGTGCACATTGTTCTCGAACCGTAGAGCTGTTCTACAAGAGTTTGTTTGTTTTTTATAATTTATCAACGAATTGATAAAGCTTTTTAAAAAACCATGGTGTTTTTAGTTTATTAAAAAGGTGCGGTTTATGATTACAAAAATATATGGTAGTGCCGTTTTTGGTATCGAAGCTTCAACGATTACTGTAGAGGTGAGTATGGGACAAGGTATCGGTTATCACTTGGTAGGTTTACCCGATAATGCAATTAAGGAGAGTAGTTATCGAATAGCGGCGGCTTTAAAAAATAACGGCTACAAATGGCCGGGACGAAAGATTATAGTGAATATGGCACCAGCCGATCTTAGAAAGGAGGGGTCTGCATACGATTTAACTTTGGCTGTGGGTATCTTGATGGATTCCAAACAAATCAGGACTACTACTCAAAAGGAGTATATCATTATGGGCGAACTGTCATTAGACGGTGGTTTGCAGCCGATAAAAGGAGCTTTGCCGATAGCTATTCAAGCTAAATTAGAGGGGTTTAAAGGTGTGATTTTACCTAAAGATAATGCCTTAGAGGCTGCAATAGTTGATGGATTGACGGTTTACGGGGTTGATAGCATACAGGAAGTTATTGATTTTTTTGAAGAAAAGCTCGTTTTAGAACCAACTGTTATAGATTTAAAAGCCACTTTTGAGCAAGTACAGCAGCAGTACGAAGGTATGGATTTTAAAGAAGTGAAAGGTCAGGAAAGCATAAAGCGCTGTATGGAAATAGCCGCAGCAGGAGGACATAATATTATTTTAATCGGCCCTCCGGGATCAGGAAAAACCATGTTGGCCAAGAGGTTGCCCAGTATATTACCACCCATGACCTTAGACGAGGCTTTGGAAACAACCAAAATTCACAGTGTTGTAGGAAGGGTTAAGGATATGGGACTGATGAGGCATCGCCCGTTTCGAAATCCACACCATACAGCTTCATCGGTCTCACTAGTAGGAGGAGGCAGTTATCCACAGCCGGGAGAAATTTCGTTGGCGCATAACGGTGTTTTATTTTTGGATGAATTGCCAGAGTTTAAAAGAGAGGTTTTGGAAGTAATGCGTCAGCCGTTGGAAGATCGAGAGGTAACGATTGCTCGTGCCAAGTTCACCATTACTTATCCGTCTTCGTTTATGTTAGTCGCTAGTATGAATCCGAGTCCGACAGGTTATTTTAAAGATTCAGATGCACCTGTACAATCAAGCCCTTTGGAAATACAAAGGTATTTGAGTAAAATATCTGGTCCGTTGTTGGATCGTATCGACATACATATAGAAGTAAATCCAGTACCCTTTGAAAAATTGGCAGAGCCCCACTTGTCCGAACCTAGTGAGGCCATTCGAAAACGGGTGATTAAGGCAAGAGTAATTCAATCCGACCGCTATAGCGAAATTTCGGGTATACATTATAATGCACAGATGTCAAATGCCTTAATTCGAGAGTTCTGTGCCCTGAGTGAGACTTCCTTAGATTTGCTAAAAGAGGCCATGCAGCGCTTAAATTTATCCGCTAGGGCCTACGATAGAATTTTAAAGGTATCGCGGACTATAGCCGATTTAGAGGGGGTTTCTACCGTAGAATCCCATCATATAGCCGAAGCAATTCAATACCGCAGCTTGGACCGTGAAGGTTGGATGTGATTATTTAGTTTCGTCAACATAGCCTACAGTGTTTTGATAAAGTATAAAATAAACGCAATAGATAAACGGTAAGGTAAAGATGACACCTACTATAAATAATAATAAACCAGCACCGGCTAAAAGGCTGCTAAACAGCAATAGTGCAATTATTTGTAAAGGTTGTTTGTTGACGATATCAACGCTGTGTTTGATCGCTGAAAAAGCAGATAGATTCCCAAAGATAATTAAAGGAGTTACCAATACGGTCAATGAACTTACCAGCCAATTGATTCCCAAAGCTACATATTGTAAATTTTGCAGCTGTAGGTATAATGATAAAACAGTAAAAAGCAAGGTAATCACAAAATGTGCTGCAAACAATTGTAAGCAGGCTTTAGTTTTAAAATAGGTGAAAGTGGTAGTTAACAAAACGAGCTTATCTTGGTAGGCATCTGCAGCCATTTTTACAAAACCAGCACTAAATATTGCCGAAATTCCTGTTCCTATGCTCAGGGCTAAAGTGTAGGTAATCAATCCGTCAAAGGATAAGAAAAGCGGGTCAAAATTTGTTAATAGCGATACCATCACCTTCGGTTCTTGAGTATATAAAAATAAACCGATACTAAATAGAATAGAACAGATAATTCCCACTAATAGTGTTGCAAGTCCTGCCATCAATGCTATTTTGGGATAAATTTTACTGGCTTCACTTAATAATTTAAAAGTCGAAATCTCAATTCCATCAGTTTGAATTGTGTTTAATCTTTTTTGAATATCTTTCATGAAGGCGTATTTTTTGGCTCAGTTAAATTTAAGCGACAAAAATACTAATTTAAAAACAAAGAATCAGCGTAAACAAATGTATTTGCAGACGCTGATTCGGTTTAATTTCTTTTGTTATTTTAAAGCATTAAAGGTATCACCCTGGGTGATATCTCCGGTATTATACCCTTTCATAAACCATTCTTTTCGCTGGGCAGATGTCCCGTGCGTAAAAGAGTCTGGTGTAACTTGTCCTTGAGTACGCTTTTGGATGGCGTCGTCACCAACGGCTTGGGCTGCGCTAAGTGCAATTTCTATATCGCCTGCATCTAGGTATTTCTGATTGTGTTTTGCCCATACTCCCGCATAAAAATCGGCTTGCAACTCTAAGGCAACGGATAGTTTATTAGCGCCTTTGGTATCGGTTTTACTCTGTAGTTTTCGAACTTCATTAGAGGTACCTAATAAGGTTTGTATGTGATGTCCAACTTCGTGAGCAATGACGTAAGCGATAGCAAAATCGCCTTCTTTTGCTCCAAATCGGCTGTGTAATTCTTTAAAAAAATTGAGATCCATATAAACCGTTTCATCTGCCGGACAGTAAAACGGACCTACATCCGCTGTAGCTGCTCCACATTGGGTATTGATGTTGTTTTCAAACAATTCCATTTTAGGTTCACGGTAGGTTTTGTTGTGTTCTTTAAAGATTTGACTCCACGTGACTTCTGTATAGCGAAAAACCACTTTGACCATTTGGCCCATTTCTACCTCTTGTTGGGTTAATGTTCTTGTACGGGTTTCCTCTGTCGTGGTTGAACTACCTTGATTAAATTGCTCTAAAATGGGGGTCAATTGTTGTACTGATTCGCCGCCAAAAAGATTAATTAACAGTATAACAATCCCGATAACTCCACCGCCTAGTACTGCTTTTCCCCCGCCAGACATTCCCCGTCGGTCGGTGACATTTTTACTTTCTTCTGAACCTCTCCATTTCATAAGTTGTTTTTTTAATAAATTTAAACAAATAATGAATTGGTTGCTCTACATGTAGAGCTTTTTTGTAAAAACTAAAATATTAAATAATGCTAAAGCTAAAATATTGATGTATTCACAGTGTGGGTTTGTTGTAAATGAGCTTAAGTACTTGTATAGTAAGGGTTTTAGAAATCTTTTTTATTCGATATATAACCTATTCTCAAAACGGGTAAAATTACCCAGAGCAGTAAGGAGGTTAAGGAGATAAAAAATCCTGAGATATTTCCGAAAAAATTTCTAAATAAAGCTCCAGTGTAACCGAGCAAAGCAGAAATATCTAATTTTAAGAGGATTAAAATCCTAGAGAGGTCAATTGGATTAAAGAGCGTTCCTATTAGGGAAACATTTTCCAAGGGGTAGTCGCCAAAAATAATTAGCGATATTAAAAAAATACCGTCGTATATCACGGCTAAAAACAACCACATTAATATAGAAAGTCCAAATCCTTTAATTTTATTTTCATTGGATAGGGCAATATTATAGGAAAGCGCCGTAAAAATTGCGGTTAGAAAAATGCCGATAAGTAACAATAAGGAGAAATCCCAAATGGCATTAGATTCTAACAATCCGTAAAATATAAACGGTATTCCTAAACCGATAACCAAACTCATGGATAAAGATAGGGCAACGCCCAAATATTGACCTAAAAAAATGGAAGATCTCTTTAGGGGTTGTGCCAACAACAACTCTGTGAATTCTTTGGAGTCGTAATAATACATCACACCAAACAAAGTACCTATTAATGGTACTAGTATCACAATTACATTCATCAAAGTAATGACAGCTTTGGATAGGTCGTTGTTTAGAAAAAGCAAAACAAAGCCCAACAATAAATAAAAGAGAAAATAGATGTAACTCCATCGACTGCGTATCAAATCGTAAAAGCTGTATTTGAGTATTTTAAGCATAATTTAATGATTGGTTAGTATTGAGGCGATTGCCTGTTCAAAATTAGTTTGGTTGGTAGATGTCTTTAAGGCGGATATGGTTCCTTTAAAATAAATTTTCCCTTCGAGTATAAAGATGATTTCCTCCGCAATTTCTTCGACAAAGCTCATGATATGAGAGGTTACCAATATGGTTTTTCCTTTCGCTTTTTCCAGAGTAATCAGCTGTTTTAATACTATTAATGCTGCAGGATCCAAACCCGTTGTCGGTTCGTCGAGTATCAATACAGGGCTGTCAAACATAAAAGTGAGCAGCAGGTTGACCTTTTGTTTGGTTCCACCAGATAAATTGCTTAGTTTTTTGTAAAGAAAAGGAGTCAGTCTAAAGACTTCAATTAGTTCTTTTTCCTTGCTTGTTGTAGTGTTACGCAAATCCTTAATCATTGTAATTAATTCTTGGACAGTAAGATTGTTGGGGAAATTGGCAATTTGTGGCAAATAATCAATTTCTTGTCGATATTCCCACTGTTTATAAATCGATTTGCCATTAAAATAAACCTGACCCGAATCTGGGAAAACCATACCTAATATGCATTTAGTCAAGGTCGTTTTACCGGAACCATTAGGGCCTAATATGGCGCAAACACTGGCTGGATCTATGTCCAAATCAATTCCTTTCAGTACTTGATTTTGACCGAATTTTTTATGGAGTTTCTCAATTTTAATCATGTTTTATTTTCTTCATTAGTGGTTCGGCATCAGTCAAATGGTCTGGAGTAAATACAGGAGATACTTTTTCGGAAAAATCGATAATATCTACAAATAGACTTCTTAGAAATAAAATGGCTTCGGGAGTTCTATTGACTATATAAGAGAATAGTTTTACTGGTCGATAGGGGACATCTCCAATGCCATCTTTATTTAAGTCATATCCCGTGTAGTTGCTCCAATAATTAGAATTAAAAGAATTGTGATTAAGGCCACCGTGATAAACGACATCAAAAGAATTGTGCATAAAATTGTTGTGGTTTATTTTGTTGTAGTAATTGGCACCTCTTGAATTAATAGCCCAGCCGTTACTCGTAAAATCATTGTTATAATATGCGACTCTATTGGATCCCTCTATGTTGATTCCGGTAGTGTTTTTATAAAAAAGATTGTTGTGTATTTTGGTATCATTGACTTCCTTTAGCAACACGCCGTATGCGGCCGAGCCCCAGTTGTTTTTAAATGTATTGTGAGACATTTTCATGTCTTTGGAAAACATTATAGCGACTCCAGCGCCATTGTTGTCAAAAGTATTACCACGTACAAAATCGTTGTTAGAAAACATAAAATGCAAACCATAGCGCACGTTTTTCATACTTTGGTTGTTGGTGATAGTACAGTAGTTTGAAAATTCCAAATAAATACCGTCGCGTACTTGCAATACTAAATTGTTGTCTATTTCTATTTGGTTGCTATACCACAATTGGATTCCATTGCCGGAATTAAATTCATTGAGGGCTTTGCCGTATATTTTATTATGGACAATTCTACCGTTCTTAGATTTTTCTATATAAATTCCAAAAAACAAGTTTTTGATAAGGTTATTTGAAATGACAAAGTTTTTACTTCCGCGAACGCGTATGGCTGCATAGTCTTTGATATAACTGGTACCGACATTTATAATGGTAAATCCGTCAACAACAACATCGTCTGCCGTGATGATTATGATTTCACCTTTTTCTTCTCCATCGATAATCGCTCCCGTTTCTGCTGTAATAGTTAGGGCTTTGTCAATTCGGATTTCGACTTCTCTATAAGTGCCTTTTTTTACTATAATAGTGTCGTATGCCTTTGCTGTTTTTATGGCTTCTTGTAGGTTAGTATGTTTACAATTTGGACCAACTTCAATAGTTTTAGAGAAAATAGTCAAAGGATGAAAAAATAAAAATACGCATATAATAATACTATAAATCGATTTCAATAGTTTGTATTTTGATGTTTGTAAGTGACTTTTATAACGTTTATTAGGGATTTAATACCTTGTTTAGTTCTTCCCAATTATACAGGCTACCTCCGTTTTTATCGATGATGTCGTCGGCATCTTCACCAACCCTTACAGCCGATAGAAAAGCACCCATCGGACTGGGTATTTTTTTGGAAATAATAAATACTGCTTCGGTGTGCGGGAGCAATATTCCGGGTTCATTAAGTGATGCCACCAGTATATGAGAGTAATTGGATTGCTCTTTGTCGGCTAGATAGTGTACCAAACACTCGATGGCATCAAACTTATAATTTTTGCCTTTTTGAGTTACAAGTTGTGCCGCGTGACCTTTATCAACAATCGTCATACGGCAAAAGTCACAACCGTCACGTCCATACGTGATCGGTTGTGGTTTTTTGCTGCAAGCACCTAGTAAGCAAGTGCTAAGTAATAGAATTAATAAACTTTTATTCATTTTTTAGGGCTCTTTTACCTATAAAGTAGGATGTCAAAACTAAAATTAAAGCAACCATCATAAGGTAAGCACCTGTATGTGGATAAGAATAGGCATCAAAATTTAAAATTTTCCGATGTCCCATCAGGGGAGGTTTATAGCTTAATGGATTTCCTTGTGCATCTACCATTTTCATGATGGCTTGCGGATCTAAGTTGGTTCCATATTCGGTTAACCATAAATTAAAATCATACATTCCTATACAGCTTAAGATACTCATTACTACAAGCCAAATTAGAAAATAAGAGGGTTTTGCTTTAGCGTATAACCCGGCAACACCTAATGCAATTCCAATTAAACTCATAGTAGCTATTACGATGGGAAAAATTTTAAATTCCACCATTTCTTCTGTTTTTGGGATTGTTTGCATTCCTATATAGTGGTTTAAACCGTCTATGTTTTGAAGGTCAAATTCACTTACTCCGGATATTCCAGTAATGTGGATATTCATACCTAAGGGTACAGGATATTGTGGTGCACCTAACATGATGTTCCATAGAGGAAAAACAAATAATCCCAATAATATGGCAGACCCAAGAATCATTAATATACTAGATTTTACCATTTTTGTTGTGTTTTAAACTATTCATCGTCTAAAGACCAAGATAATTCTATATTGGAATTTGCTGGAGATACTCTAACGTAACCTTGCATTTCTTGATGAAGTGCCGAGCAGAAGTCGGTACAATAGAAAGGCCATACACCAACTTGTTTGGGTTCCCATACAAAAGTTTCGGTTTTACCAGGAGAAATTAACAGCTCAGTAGTAGTCGCTCCAAGCATACTGATACCATGAGGCACATCAAAATCTTGTTCTAAGTTAGTTACGTGAAAATATACTTTGTCACCGACTTTAACACCTTCTATATTATCGGGAGTAAAGTGACTGCGTATCATGGTCATGTAAACATGTACATCTTTTCCATTTCGAACCACTTTGGCGTCTGCAGCAGATTTTGTAAAATAGGCGTGTTTGTTTTCATTTAGTTTATAAATCTGTCTCGATTTATGCATGATTTTATCCGCTTTTATTGCCGCAGCATAGTGTGGCTCTCCAATGGTTGGGAAATCGAGTAGCAACTCCATTTTGTCCCCTGAAATATCATATAACTGTGCAGAGTGATTCATATCAGGACCTACCGGCAAATACCTGTCTTTGGTTATTTTGTTCATGGCTACAAGATACTTTCCATCTGGCTTAGCCGAGTTGCCTCCGGGGATCATTAAGTGACCTACCGAATAATAAGTCGGTTTTCTGTCTACAACTTCCCAAGTCCCCAATTTCCATTTTACAACTTCAGATGAGATGAAAAAAGTGGTATAAGCATTTCCCTTACCATCAAATTCGGTGTGTAAAGGACCCAAGCCCGGTTGTTCTACCACACCTGCCAAAACTTCGTCAAAGTTTAGGATAGGAATACCGTAAGCCTCCCCATCAAATCGTTTTTCTTCAATGGCTTTTAGCATTTTCGTAAAAGAGTGCACGGTAAGATTGGCCGATAATTTTCCGTTCCCAATAATATATTCTCCAGACGGATCAACATCACAGCCATGTGGTGATTTTGGTGTTGGTAATAAATAGACTAATCCAGGTAATTCACTGGCATCGAGGATTAAGACTTCTTCTTTTATAGTTGAAGTAGCCGTATGTGTTGCATTGTTATGTTTGTTATGAGCATATCTGGCTGCTTGTTTTTTACCCTTTCCCGCTTTAATGTATTCTTCCGCTTTTTTCCAATTGATGGCAGCTATAAAATCTTTATCGTTCTGAGACGAATTAACTTCTAACAGACTATGAGCTTCTTCCGTATTATATGTGGTAAAGAAAAACCAACCGTGCGATTTTCCACGACCTGGATGTGCTAAATCATAATTAAAGCCAGGCATCATAATTTGAAAGGATAAATCCATTTCACCAGATTTTGGATCGACACTAATAAAGGATAGTGATCCTTTAAAATTTCCTTTATAGTCCTTAATAGGCATATCGCGCTGGGGAATAGGAACTGAAAAACGAGTTCCTGCAACCACGTACTCCGTGTTTTCAGTAACAAAAGAAGAACTGTGGTTACCAGCGCTATTCGGAATTTCTAAGATTTCTGCTGTACTAAAATCTTCTAAATCGATTCGAGCAATTCGTGGAGTATTATTACCGTTGATAAAAATCCACCTGCCGTCCAATTCCCCATTGGTTTGTGAAATATCAGGATGATGGGAATCGTCCCAAGGAATAAACCCGTGAGATGTCATTAACATCGGTTTGGTCTCTTCACTATAACCATAGGCTGTTTCTGGATCTTGAGAAAAGACCGAAATTACTTTAAAAAGCCTTCCTGATGGTAACCCATAAACGGAAAGCTGCCCGCTAAATCCTCCTGAGAAAAAACCGTAATATTCATCGTATTCTCCCGGTGCTACATATACGCGTTCTGCAGCGTTGGAGCTTAAGGCTCCTTTGGAACTAGTTGATTTTTGTTTGTTACAACTACTTACCAAAAGCCCTAAAACAGCACACAAAATGGATACTCTTAAAACTTTTTTCATAATGTATATATTAAAATTAAGACCTATTAATAGCTCAACGAGGCAGCAACTTTATAAACTTCTAAAGTATTCTAATACCGCTCGTGCTTCTTCTTCGGTTAAATTTTGATTGGCCATAGGTGCACCATTAAACTCCATAAGAAGTTCTTTGGCTAACAAATCGTCTTTAATCATATTTTCGGGATTTAAAATCATGTTCATCACCCATTCTGGGCTTCGTCTCAGTAAAATCCCTTTAGGTGCAGGCCCTATAAATCTTTTTTCAGGTTTGTGACATGCAGTACACATCATTTTAAAAATTTCCTGACCCTTTTCTACTAAACCGGCATTAATGGCTTCTAATGTTACTGTCTTTATGGGACCAACCCCCTTGTTCTCTAAATCTATTTTTTCTGAGGCTGCGACACTAGAAGAAACCAATTCTTTTGGTTTTTCTTTGGGCTCTTCACCTGGAATTCCAACAATGATAGTAGGATAGATTTCCTGTTTGGGTTCCTCTTTTTCAATACAACTCATACAGAGTGATATATTAGTTAGTAGTAGTACTATAAAAAAAATCCTGGTAGTTATAATCGCCATATACAGTAGTTTTATAAACCAAAGTTATTTTTTATTAAAACCACTTTATATGATAATTGTCAGATAATAAGGTGTTTAGCTCGTTTGTTTTACGATTAAAATTATTCTAAAAAAAAACGAACAATAATGTACTTATAGTTTTTTTGAGCCGAAATACTAATCGTTTTGTCAATTTAGGGAGTTCTACGGTTCTGAAAAATCAGTCCATTAATTATGATGCAGAAGAAAATTACAGTCTCCGTTAGCTAAAGAAGGATCGAGACCGGGTATTTGAAGGTTACGGTATATAGATAAAGGAGGGTAATGTATTAGGATGTAAAGACCTAATTTTGGGTGTTTTTACAGTTTAACTAGGGGAATTAGTTGTGTGCTAGGTAGTTTTATAGAGATGGGGATAAAAGCAATATGTTTTACAACAATAAGGCTATCGTTATGATAGCCTTATTGTTGTAAAATGGCATTGATTATCGGTGTTTATTTTACCAAGTTCCACAAGACATCAGGAGGCGTTGGTGCAATAATGGATATTATTTCTTTAGTTACCGGATGTTCAAATCGCAGTTTTCTGGCGTGGAGATGGATTCCTCCATCGGGATTGCTACGGTCAAAACCGTATTTTAAATCGCCCTTTATTGACGAACCGATCAGCGCGAGTTGTGCGCGAATTTGATGGTGTCTTCCCGTGTGTAAATCAATTTCCAATACGCCGTAACGATCAAGTTTTTGAATTAATGTATAGGTTAAACTGGCTTTTTTACTTTCGGGTACTTCTTTGATATGTGCTTTAGATGTATTATTTTTTGGGTTTCGAACCAGATAGTGTTCCAGCGTAGCTGACGGTTTTTCAGGGATGTTTTTTACAATAGCCCAGTAGGTTTTCTGAGTCTCTCTTTTTTTAAATGATTCGTTTAAACGCGTCAGGGCTTTTGATGTTTTTGCAAAGACAATCAATCCAGAAGTGGGCCTGTCTAATCGATGTACAACGCCTAAGAAAACAGCTCCGGGTTTGTTGTACTTTTTTTTGATATAGAGCTTTACGACTTCACTCAATGGGAGGTCGCCCGTTTGATCGCCTTGAGAGATATCACCAACTCTTTTGTTAATAACTATAAGATGATTATCTTCAAATAGGATTTGTAAATTATCTGGTGTGGAAAGAATTTTCATAGAAATAGTTGTTGAGGTTATATAAGGTAAAGTGATTTACCTGTATACTTTACCTGGCTGAATTGGTTTGTTTTTTATAAACCAATTGTTCACGAGACTGGATTAGGTTCTTAAACCAAAATATCCTTAGTGAACTAAGGATATTTGTATCGGAATTAAGTGTTTTTAATATTGTTCATTTTCGTTGGGGAAATCCACTGATTTTACATCAGCCACATATTGTTGTACCGCTTCTTTCATTTGATCATATACGTTTAGGTATCTTCTCAAGAAACGCGGATTAAACTCATGGGTTAATCCAATCATATCATGGGTAACTAAAACTTGTCCATCTACACCATTACCAGCTCCAATTCCAATAACGGGAATCGAAATACTCTCGGCAACTTTTTTAGCTAGACTAGCCGGTATTTTTTCAAGCACCAGACCAAAACATCCGATTTTCTCTAACATTTTAGCATCTTCTAGTAACTGATCCGCTTCTTCATCGCCTTTAGCGCGAACGGTATAGGTACCGAATTTATAAATGGATTGAGGTGTTAAGCCCAAATGTCCCATAACGGGAATTCCAGCGCCTAAAATGCGCTTAATACCTTCTTTAATTTCTTGTCCACCTTCCATTTTAACACCGTGAGCACCGCTTTCTTTCATAATTCGAATAGCAGAACGCAAGGCTTCTTTCGGATCGGATTGATAGGATCCAAAAGGCAAATCTACTATAACCAAAGCTCTTTCAACGCCACGTACTACTGACGATGCGTGATAAATCATTTGATCTAAGGTTATGGGTAAGGTCGTCTCGTGGCCGGCCATAACATTACTTGCAGAATCTCCAACCAACATCACATCTACACCTCCCGCTTCTAATGCGCGAGCCATAGAATAGTCATAACAAGTAAGCATAGAGATTTTTTCTCCATGAGCTTTCATGTCTATAAGGGACTTGGTAGTCACTCTTTTATAGTCTTTTTTTGCAATTGACATAGTGTTTTGCTTTTATAATGATGTGTAAAAGTAGTTCTTTTTATTTTTAAAAATAGGGTTTTAGCTGAATTAACAGTCTGCTAAGTTTACTGCTACAGCCAATCCTCCTTCAGAGGTTTCCTTATATTTGTTATTCATATCTTTAGCGGTTTCCCACATGGTTTTAACCACTTTGTCCAGCGGTACCTTAACGTTTAAAGGATCGGTTTCCATAGCCAATTCGGCAGCGTTAATCGCCTTGATAGCGCCCATAGTGTTTCTTTCAATACACGGTATTTGTACCAATCCTCCTATCGGATCACAGGTCATTCCCAAATGATGCTCCATCGCAATTTCTGCTGCAATTTGTACTTGTTCTGGAGATCCGCCCATCAATTCACACAGGGCGCCAGCAGCCATAGCAGAGGATACGCCAATTTCCGCTTGGCATCCTCCCATAGCGGCAGAAATAGTAGCTCCTTTTTTAAAGATACTACCAATTTCTCCAGCAACTAATAGAAACTGTTTGATTTCTTTTGGACCGGCTTTATGGTTTTCAATAACTAAATAATACATTAATACAGCTGGAATTACTCCAGCACTACCGTTGGTAGGCGCAGTAACTACACGACCTAATGAGGCGTTGACTTCGTTGACTGCCAAGGCAAAACAACTGACCCATTTTAATATTTCTCTAAAGTAAACTTTGGTTTTTCGAATAGCCGTAATCCATTCTTGATGACTGTTGTAAACACCGTCACCAATTAATTTTTTATGCATGTCAAAAGCACGGCGACGTACGTTTAATCCGCCAGGGAGGATTCCTTCGCTATGACAGCCGATATACATACACTCAAGCATGGTGTCCCAAATGCGCAAGAGTTGGTAATCGATTTCTTCTTCAGAACGCATAGATTTTTCGTTTTCATATACGATTTCAGAAGTGCTCATTTGATGTTCCTTACAATAAGCCAATAGCTCTGTTGCCAAATCGATAGGATAAGGGAATGCGCCTTTTACAGCCTCGTTTTCTATGTTTTCTATTTGATTTTCTTTAATAATAAAACCACCGCCTATAGAATAATAAGTCGCTTTATATTGTTTGTCCTCGTAATAGGCCGTAAACGACATTCCATTGGCATGAAAGGGTAAAAACTCCTTATTGAAGATAATGTCTTGTTGGATGTGAAAGGGAATTTCTTTTTGATTGTCCAAGCAAAGTACTTGGTCGTTTTTTATACTTTGAATCGTAGGGTCCAAACTGTGAATTGGTACGGTTTCTGGGTCGGCTCCCGTTAAACCTAACATAACTGCTAAATCGGTCGCGTGACCAATTCCAGTAAGTGATAGCGAACCATAGAGGTCAATTTGAACTCGACTGATTTGGGCAAAAATCTGTTGGCTGTGCAATTCTTTTAAAAAGGATTCCGCAGCCCGCCAAGGACCCAGCGTATGGGAACTCGATGGACCAACTCCAATTTTAAGCATATCAAAGACTGAAATACATTCCATATTATTGTGGGGGATATTTTATTACGAAGATAGTCAAAATCCATACAGTTGCAAGAGGCCTTAACTATATTCTAGTATTTTTTATGACAGTTTAGGGAGGTTTATTTAGTTGGATTCTAAATAAAATCAATCAGTTGTGACAGATTGTCATTTAGCAGATTCATTTTGTAAAAATAAATGACAAGATTATCATAAAAAAGTAATGGCATAAAGATTGACTATTAGTAATTGAGTTTAAAATAGTAAAAATAATTTAACTAATATAATATGAGTAAAATAATTGGAATCGATTTAGGAACAACGAATTCATGTGTTTCTGTAATGGAAGGTAATGAGGCCGTTGTAATCCCTAATGCAGAAGGAAAGAGAACAACCCCATCTGTGATTGCATTTGTAGAAGGTGGAGAAATCAAAGTTGGTGATCCTGCAAAAAGACAAGCAGTTACGAATCCAACAAAAACTATAGCTTCTATCAAAAGGTTTATGGGGGATAAATTCAGTGAAATTTCTCAAGAAATTTCTCATGTTCCGTATAAAGTTGTAAAAGGAGATAATGATACGCCACGTGTTGACATCGATGGTCGTTTGTATACGCCTCAAGAATTGTCTGCAATGACGCTTCAAAAAATGAAAAAAACAGCTGAAGATTACTTAGGACAAGAAGTAACGGAAGCGGTAATTACAGTTCCTGCTTATTTCAACGATGCACAACGTCAAGCGACTAAAGAAGCTGGTGAAATTGCTGGATTGAAAGTAAGACGTATTATCAACGAGCCTACAGCAGCAGCTTTGGCTTATGGATTAGACAAAGCAGGTACAGATCAAAAAATCGTTGTTTACGATTTAGGTGGTGGTACTTTCGATATTTCTATCCTTGAATTGGGAGATGGAGTTTTTGAAGTGTTGTCAACTAATGGTGATACTCACTTAGGTGGAGATGATTTTGACCAAGTAATTATCAATTGGTTGGCTTCTGAGTTTGAATCTGAAGAAGGTTTAGACTTACGTAAAGATCCTATGGCTCTACAACGTTTGAAAGAAGCGGCTGAAAAGGCAAAAGTAGAATTGTCATCTTCTACTCAAACAGAAATCAACTTGCCGTATGTTACAGCAACTGCTTCTGGACCAAAACACTTAGTGAAAACATTGACTAGAGCTAAATTTGAACAATTGGCAGATGAATTGATCCGTAGATCAATGATTCCATGTGAGAAAGCTTTAAAAGATGCTGGTTTATCTAAATCAGATATCGACGAAGTAATCTTAGTAGGAGGATCAACTCGTATTCCAAGAATTCAAGAAGAGGTGGAGAAATTCTTCGGAAAGAAACCATCAAAAGGAGTAAACCCAGATGAGGTAGTTGCTATTGGTGCAGCTATACAAGGTGGCGTACTTACAGGAGAGGTAAAAGACGTTTTATTGTTAGACGTAACACCACTTTCTTTAGGTATTGAGACTATGGGTGGAGTATTGACTAAATTAATCGAGTCTAATACAACCATTCCAACCAAAAAATCTCAGGTTTTCTCTACAGCGTCGGACAATCAGCCTTCTGTGGAAATCCACGTATTACAAGGTGAAAGACCGATGGCAACAGACAATAAAACAATTGGTCGTTTCCATTTAGATGGAATTCCACCAGCACAAAGAGGTGTGCCTCAAATTGAAGTAACTTTTGATATTGATGCTAACGGAATTATTAAAGTATCTGCTACGGATAAAGGAACAGGTAAATCACATGATATTCGTATCGAAGCTTCTTCAGGATTAACTGAGGCTGAAATTGAAAGAATGAAAAAAGAAGCAGAAGCTAATGCTGATGCTGATAAATTAATAAGAGAGAAAGTAGAGAAACTCAACGAAGCGGATGCTATGATTTTCCAAACAGAAAAACAATTATCAGAATTTGGTGATAAGTTATCTGCGGACAACAAATCTAACATCGAAGCAGCTTTGGAAGAGTTGAGAAAAGCTTATGAATTGAAAGATGCTGATACCGTTCAAACGGCATTAGATAAAATCAATGAAGCTTGGAAAGCGGCATCTGAAGAAATGTATAAAGCACAAGCCGACGGTCAAGCTGGAGGTGCTCAAGAAGCACAACCAAACCAAGCTGCTGACGGTACTCAAGATGTGGACTACGAAGAAGTAAAGTAATTTTAAACTAAAATAACCTTTTAAAACCGAACTGGAAACAGTTCGGTTTTTTTTTACCTTTACATTCGGCTGTTAAAAATCAATTTTCTTAGCGTGCTAATGCACGGGATTTATATAAAATCGTATATTAAAAAACGGTTTAATTCACTATTGAAAATCAGTAGCAATACGTAGTTTACTATAATTTTCGTAACTTTAAATAGTAATAAATTGTCTAAAGTAGCCTCTATGAAATATTCGTTTCCACCTTTGATTACAACGAATTCACGCATTTTGATTTTGGGTACGATGCCGGGTGAAAAATCGTTGCAATGCCAAGAATACTATGGTAATAAACAAAATCATTTTTGGAAAATTTTATTTAAGGTTTTCGATAGAACATTTACTGCCGATTACGAATCAAAGAAGATTTTATTGGAGGAGTTTGATTTAGCACTATGGGATGTGTTGGAGCGCTGTGAAAGACAGGGAAGTTTGGATAGTAAAATAAAAGGTGAAATACCCAATGATTTAATGGGACTATTACGTAAATTCCCCAACATAAAATACATCGTGTTCTCCAGTAAAAATGCGGAGAAATACTTTTATAAATATTTTACAAAAACACCAGAACTCGAGTATGTAACTTTACCCTCTCCTAGTGGTGCAAATGCGACTATGCGCCTTGATCAAAAGATAGAAAATTGGAAAAAAATAACGCAATTATGAATAAAGTACCAGAAACGGCTTTTAATTTTTTGAACGATTTAAGTCAGAATAATAATAAACCTTGGTTTTTAGAGAATAAAGACCAATTTGACCGGGTTTTTGACGACGTTAAAAGCTTTTTTAAAGGCATTTATGAAGAAATGCAGGCAAGTGATCATTTAGAGCGTTTTCACGTGCATCGCATTTATAGGGATGTACGGTTTGCTAAAGATAAAACTCCGTATAAGAATTATTTTGGATTGCATCTCGGACGTACAAAACCTTTATTGAGAGGCGGGTATTATATCAGTATTGAACCGGGAAAATCATTTGTCGGTGGTGGTTTTTGGGAACCGGATAAAGAAGATTTATTGCGTATTCGTAAAGATATTGAACAAGACGATTCGGAATTGCGTAGCCTGGTACAGGCGCCAGAGTTTGTTAAATATTTTGGAGAATTATCGGGTGAAGAACTCAAAACAGCACCAAAGGGATTCGATAAGGAACATAAAGCCATTGACCTATTGCGTAAAAAACAATTTTTGGTGATGCGGTCTTTTACCGACGCTGAAGTGCTTAGTGATCAATTTGAAAATGAAGTTATTCGTACTTTTAAAGCCATGCGTCCCTTCTTTGATTATATGTCAGAAGTGCTGACAACCGATGCAAATGGGGTGAGTAGGTATTGATTTTGGGATATAGATATTAAAAAATAACAATCAAAAAAAGGGATTAACATTGGTTAATCCCTTTTTTTGATGATTAACTGCTTCTTAGTATGTGTAATCGAGGGAATAGTTTTTTCCTTCCCCGTCAATGGTAATTGTCAACTTAACATTTTTGCTTTCCAAACCGGGAATTTGTGGTGTAGATGGATTACCATTGTCGATACCCATCGCAAGAATATCATGAATGTGTTTCGTGCCAAAAATGCGACAGAATTAACTAAGATAGTGATACAGTATGGGATTTTGTGTTAAGTCGAAACAAGATTGGGGTAAATTTTATACAACCCATTGAAAATTAGCGGAACAGCTTATTTAAGCAGATAAATTTTATAAAAAAAAGAGCTCTAGCAATTTATGTAGAGCTCTTTTCGTTTTTTAGCGATCGGTATTTGGTTTTTTAATTGTCTAAAATTTCAATCTCAAACATCTTGTTCCAGTTTTTCTCAGTAACAAAGAAAGTTTTGGTCGTTTGATTATGTGGAAGTGCTGTTCTAGCAGGTCGCTCGTATAAAGAATAAGGGATTTAGTAAGGATTTATAATAGGAAATTACGCGCTATTTCCATGATATGATAAGTCTAACTATTTTATTAAAGCGGTCGTAAACTCAGTTTTACGGCCGCTTTTTGTGTATGCGCAAAAAGCGGTGTTGTTTTTTGTCTCTTAGATGGCTTGTTGTAAGGAGCAGATTTACTCACTGTTTTTTACAAGTCTGGTTGTTTCGTTGTAA
>NZ_JAHKRA010000011.1 GCF_019345525.1 Flavobacterium sp. NKUCC04_CG
AATGGACGAATGGACGAATGGACGAATGGACGAATGGACGAATGGACGAATGGACGAATGGACGAATCAGCGAATAGGCTCATAAAAACCATACCTATATATAAGGAATGCGGATACGCGGATAGGCAGATGGCAAATTCGCTTGGGAGGGCTGTGGGTGTAAAATGGCTCTTTTCGGTTATTTATTTATAAATGCAGATACGCGAATGAGCGGATAGGCGAATTCGCTTTAAAGTGCTGTGGGCTTAAAATTGCTGTCTCTGGTTATTTATTCATGAAAGCAGATACGCGAATAGGCAGATGGGCGAATTCGCTTGGGAGCTTGTGAATGCGGATACGCGGATGGGCGGATGGGCAAATTCGCTCGGGAGAGCTGTGGGTTTAAAATTGAGGTATATAAATTAAGAGCACTCGCGAATAAGCAACCCGAGGCGTCAGCCGAACAGGCGAAGCAATACGCAAATGGGTGAATCAACGAATTTAGCCCCATATAAGTACCAAATCATAAGTACCAAATCATAAGTACCAAATCATAAGTTGCCATCTTCAGTTTCTTCTGACTCTATTACATCATGCGGTTCCCGCTGTCCCAATATTCCTTTGATTCGATTTAATAAAAAAGCGACAATTAAAATAATAAGCCCCAACAACACGAAGGAAAATACTTTTCCACCTTCGCTCATAGACCATACATCTAAAACATAAAACTTCACAATCGTTAGCCCCAATAAAGCCAAACCAATTTGTCGTAAAAAAATATGCTGCAATTTGATACCGAGATATGTCAAAAAGAGAGCTAAAGCCCCCCAAACTATTGGATAAAACAATATATGACTAGCAATGAGCACAGCATTGTATTCCTTATTAGTCATTATTCCTTTCCATCCATTAATCAACAAAGTTGTATTATCGATATAATAACAAAGTAAAATCAACGAAAACACAGGCAACAACCAGCGGACAACTTTCGGAGCTTTTCCATAAGCTGGATTTTTATATAAAAACATCAACAAGGCAACCAAACCTGGAATCGCAAGAAAAAGTATAAAAAAATAAGACACCCCCAGCAACTGATACACAAATACTGCTATTCTAAATTCCGCCATCAATCCGCCCAATACCAAAATAGAAATTCCGAGAACCATCCAGTTAATCACAAAATTCAAAAGGCTTTTAGTTGATATCCAAAAAACAATAGCTGCATAAGTTATTATATAAACCAAATAAACCAGAGACTCAAAAGAATCAATTGTTTTACCGTCTTCTAAAAAATGCAATTCTTTACTTAACTCTAAAAGAGGCACAACAAACCCCAATATTCGCAATATATAAGTAAAGGAACGAGTCACAAAAGTCTGAATATTATTTCTTTTCAATAAGAATTGAGTCACATAAAAAGCTACAAACACTACTAAGCCCGTAATAAAAACCTTATTAAATATCAAGGTTGCATACTGTTCTTGATTTAGTACACTTATATCTATGACATAAGACAAGAGAGCTAGCATAGAAACAACTAGAAATCCGGTATAAAATATTTTAAATTTTGATTTAAAATACAACAAAAGCAGAACAACCATCTCTGCAGCCCAAAATAAAGTAATAAAATAACCGTTTAGCTGTATCGGTATAGCTAATGTAATTAGTGACACGACGATTCCCGATATGGCATAAATATAGAGTGAATTGATTTTTTGCTGCTTTCTGAGATAGACCAAAACCGCGGCATTAACTAAAGCAAAACACATTACAATTAGCCCCTTCCAATTTCCCCCAGCATAATCATCAAACAAATACAAAAACACAGCTGTAAACACCATATTATTTAAAATAATCAAAACGATATGCGATACAATGCGCTTCCCCTTGACCATATTGACCAGGGCTACCATATAAAACTGCATAAAAAACAAAATCGCAAATAAAGAGGCCCCAAAGTACTGATCTACAAAGCCATTTCCTATCCAAGTCATTTTAAAAATCACCGTTAAAACAAAAGTAATATATCCGATGATTACCCAATTTTTCTTATACGAGAGATACAACATTCCCGAATTTAAAATGAAGATGTAAGAGAACAATACGACATAATTACCAATACCAGTACTGACCATCAACGGCGCCATAAATCCACCCAACAATGAAAAAACAGCTAATTCCTTACGATTGTAAAAAAGAGATAAGGCTACAGAAAAAACCGTTATGAGTATGAGAATTAAAAAGGCAACGGTTTGATTGAATAATTCGTATTCCCTAAACGCTAGAGTAATTGTAATATAAAAAACAGCTATACCACCACCGACAAGTAGAGAGGAAAAAACACTTAAGCTCTTTCTCAATTTATGAGCAACTCCAATCATCAAGGCTCCTGTCAATACTCCAATCCCTACTCTTCCCACTTCGTTAATCCAATCTTGATCTATAGCGTATTTGACGAAAAAACCTATACCTAAAACAAAGGTAACAATCCCAATTTTAGTCAATAAATTATCCGACAAAAAACGCTCTAAGGCAGATTTTTTCCTCGGCATCTGTACTGTCCGAATAGGCCCACTTTGCACAGCCGAAGCAACAGGTCCTTCAGACTCCACTGTAGCTAACGACTCCAGCTCATCAGCAGTTGCTATTGTGGTTCTACCTATTATAGGTAATTGCCCGAGTTCTTTCTCCTCCAATTCAGAAATCGGAACCGCCTTAGTTATTACATCGGCCAAAGGATTTACGGTAATTATCGGTATTGGCGGATGCTGTATGGAGTCTTCTAACTGTTTTTCATCTAAAGGAATTAAATCTTTTGATATAATACTACCCTCCGCTTCCATAGCTGGCGCATTTACTAAGTGTTTTCTCAGTTTCTGAAGTTCCACTTCCACTGCGGTAAGCTTAAGAAATAAATCATCCATTTTTGAAGCAGTTGACAAAATTTTAAGCAAGCCTACTACAAACAAAACGATGATTGCTATAAAAACAATAATCATTAAAAATACAAATCCCTCCATAAATTACCCATAAAACAGATTAAGCTTTAATTGAACTAACACACCCAATTACTATCAAATATACAATATTCTTAAATAACACAGAATACAGTGTGAAAAAATACTAAAAAGCATAATTTTTAAAAAATTCCATTCATCAAACTTAGTCAAAAGCTTATAGCACAATACGAACCATAAACCACAACGTTCCGTTTCTTATTAATATTCTCACAAAGCGTAAAACAATAGTTTTTTTTTCCGTAAAACTTTAATATATTGAAAATATTTACTACTTTTAACTTATCAAGTTATTTAGTTCAAATAATATTAAAATGTATACAAAAAAATCAGGCCAAGACTAAAAAATAGTTGCTTAATGATATTGATTTTTTTATTATAATTAAATTGTGTGTTTTTATTTTTAAATGATACCTCTTTCGCAAATCGAAAGGGGTATTTTTTTTACTTATTTATATAAACAACTATTATTAAGGTACTTATTATTACGAGTAGCGTTCTTTTTACCCTATTTTATTACCTTAATCCGCAGTTTCCCTATTCCAACTGCTGTGAGGTGATTTAGCAATTTTTACTGCTAAAAATTTGCTCAAATTGTTTTAATAATGGTTAATTTTGCCGCTTTTAAAGCCGCATTATTTATCTCTTGCCTTCACATGAACCAGAATCCCCCTCAAGATACATTAACAGTACACCCTATTTATAATATACAATTTGGTTTAGTCTGCTTGAGCTCTCTATTATTTTCAGCGAGTTTTAATATGTTAATACCGGAATTGCCTTCATATTTAACTAGCTTAGGTGGAAGTGAATACAAGGGACTCATTATCGCACTTTTTACTTTAACAGCAGGTATTTCGAGACCTTTTAGTGGAAAACTGACCGATAAAGTAGGTAGAGTTCCCATTATGGCTATTGGTTCCATCGTTTGTTTCCTATGTGGTTTTTTATATCCTGTATTAACCACTGTTTCGGGTTTTCTTTTATTGCGTTTGATTCACGGATTTTCGACAGGTTTTAAACCTACAGCCACCGCGGCTTATGTAGCAGATATCGTTCCTAAAGAACGCTGGGGAGAAGCCTTAGGTATGCACGGAATATGTTTTAGTACCGGTATGGCTATTGGTCCCGCCTTAGGCAGTACAATTAAACTATATAGCTCTATGGATGTCTTATTTTATGCTTCTTCTGCTTTAGCCCTATTATCTATCGTTATTCTAATGAACATGAAAGAAACCCTAGTTGACAAAGAGCGATTCCAATGGTCTTTTTTAAAAATATCATGGGCAGATGTATTTGACAGGCAAGTATTTCCAGCTGCTTTAATCACTTTTTTGTCTTATATATCCTATGGAACTATTTTAACTTTAATACCCGACTGGAGTGATTATTTGGGACTCACCAATAAAGGTACTTTCTTTATGGTCTTTACTATATCTTCTTTACTAGTCCGCTTCGTAGCAGGAAAAGTTTCCGATCAATACGGTAGGGTAAAAGTGATTTATGCTGGGCTTGTATTGTTGTTAATTGCACTTATTATTATTGGTTTTTTTGAGTCCGTTGAAGGCATAATAAGCGGAGCCTTTGTATATGGAATCTCCCTAGGTGTTTTATCACCCGCTTTAAATGCCTGGACTATAGATTTCAGTAAACCAAACGAAAGAGGCAAAGCTATGGCCACGATGTATATTGCCTTAGAAGCGGCTATCGGTGGAGGAGCCTTATTTGCCGGTTGGTATTACCAAGACATCATCAGCCGAATTCCACTTATTATTTACAGCTCCGCCATAGTAATCGTATTAGCACTACTCTATTTGGTCTGGAGGGGATTACATTTGCGAAAAAAGTTATAAAAATGATTTAGACTGCCGTTTGTAACAGCCTAGATCATTTTTGATTTTGACGGCTATACCGCCGTTAAAAATTACATCTCGATAGGATTGATTTACGCTTATTGAAATCGTTTTATTTTACAATTTCTTGAAAATGGTTATTGCATTGTGACCGCCAAAACCGAAAGAATTGTTCATAGCGAATCTAACCTCCTTTTCCAAAGCTTTATCTAATATGATAGGAATACCAGCAGGTATTTTCTCATCCAACTGTTTGATATTTATGGTAGGAGGAACAACTCCTGTTTCAATCGCCTTTATACATAAAATTGACTCTACAGCTCCAGCTCCTCCAAGTAAGTGTCCTGTCATTGATTTGGTTGCGCTTATGGCTAATGATTCCGGATTGTCTCCAAAGACAGTACGTATGGCTTCCATCTCACACAAATCACCAACAGGTGTTGATGTAGCATGTGGATTTAAATAGTCGATATCCTCTGGTTTTAAACCGGCTTCTTTTAAGGCCAAGTTCATGGCATAAGCTGCTGCTTCCCCATTTTCTAGTGGAGAAGTCATGTGATAGGCATCTGTAGTCATCGAAGAACCCACAATTTCACAATAGATTTTAGCGCCACGACCAATAGCGTGTTCATACTCTTCCAAAATCAATGCACCACCACCTTCAGCAATTACAAATCCATTTCTGTCTGCATCATACGGCTTGGACGCTTCTTCTGCATTGTCATTTTGACTTGACATCGCTTTCATCGATGTAAATCCACCAATCGATGCTTCAGTAATAGGCGCTTCCGAGCCACCAGTAACCATAATTTTAGCTTTACCTAAACGAATATAATTTAAAGCATCCATTATCGCTGTATTTGCAGAAGCACATGCAGAAACGGTAGTAAAGCTCATTCCTCTATATCCGTACTTAATCGCAATCATACCTGGAGCCATATTCGCAATGAATTTGGGAATCAAAAACGGATTAAATCTCGGCTGATACTTATTTTCAACATAATCTTTAATTTCAACTTCTAAGGTTTCCATTCCCCCTTGCCCACTGCCCCAGATTACTCCAACATCATAAGGAGATAAGCTATTCATATCAAAACCGGAATCAGCTATAGCTTCCGCCGCAGCGTATAATGCATATTGCGTAAATAAATCACTGCGTTTGATTTCAATTCTATCCAAATGAATAGTTGGATCAAAATCTTTTACCTCACAGGCAAATCGCGTCTTAAATTTTGAAGCATCAAATCGGGTAATCGGTCCTACACCATTAATTCCAGAAACGGCATTTTTCCAAAAAGTCTCCACATCATTACCCAATGGAGAAACAACTCCCATGCCTGTTACAACAACTCTCTTCATATAGTTATGTTTTGTTTTTTCCTTATTTATAATATTATCCGGTATCTTTTGGCAAATCCAAGCTCGAACCGAAAATTCTTTCTATTAGTTATTTAACTTGTCTCTCGAACCTAATTTAATTTTTGAGAATTCCCGCCGTAATTGTATGGCAAATATCATCTTGTAACACCTTTTCTAATAGCAAAGAAGCCATTAGAGAGGACTGAATAAGATAGGCCTGCGACTTAGCAGAACCTTTAAAATTAAAAATATGGGCTTCCCTTCCTTTTTCCAAAAGCTGACTCAACCAGGCAATGATCGTGTTGCCCAGTACTGTTAATGCCTGCTGCATATCTATTGATAAGGTATCAAAAGAAGGCGCCAAAGCCCCCATCAAACAAACGCAATTTTCAGCCTTTGTACGATCCCAAATACCCATATATTGCTCCAGCTGCTCCGGAATTTCCAACCCACTCCAACTGGTGGATAAAACTTCGAATGTTTCAATTGTTTTTTTAATTACCGTCAACCCCAAATCAAACTTACTCGGAAAATGATAGTGCACAGCTGCATTTTTTAATCCCAATACTTTTGAAATATCCGCATAACTAAAAGCATTAAACCCTTTAGATCGAATTAACTGATCAGCCAAAACTACAATCTCATGCCTTGTATCTTTCATTTTTCAAATATATAAAAAATACTTATTAGTAAGTAAGTGTTTTTTCGTTAAAAAAAAGCAACAAAATGTTGCTTTTTTTTAACCTCTATCAAATTATAAATTGGGACTTCGATTTTTTTATATTCTTTCTTCAAACTAAACATCCAATTGCATGATGTAATCATCCATAATATACCCTGCTCCAATATCAAAACGCTCTACACCTATCTGCTTAAAACCATTTCGTTTATAAAAAGAAATCGCCTTTACATTATTTTTATTTACGGTTAAGTAAATACTTTTTCCATTAGCAGCTTTAGTATAATTGACAACTCTGTTTAAAAATTCCAATCCGAAACCACGACTTTGAACTTGAGGATTCAAATAAATTTTCGACAGAAAAACCCTAGCATCCGCTTGTAAAACATAATCGAGATATCCAATAATCCGCTGATCGACAACCGCCAATTCCCAAACATATCCATTGGCTATCTCTTCTTTGATTTTTTGTACGGAATACATCCGATTCAACATATAATCGATTTGTTCCGCTGTTATAATGTCTTTATACGTCACTTCCCAAATTGATTGCGCCAGCGGTTGTACTAAATCCACATTATCAGCAGTCACTTTAACAAAATCTATGTTTTCTATTTCCATTTTTTTATCTTAACAATTACTATATAAATAGTTTGGCTTTCAACTTATCTTTTACACTTAAAATCCACTCGTCTTTTAGGATACTCAAAACAACGGTATCTCTACGACGACCTGACGGTAAAAGCAGTTCGCTACGCAAAACACCCTCTTTTACACAACCTATGCTTTCCATTGCAGCAACACTGCGCAGATTTGTATTGTCTGCTCTAAACTCGACACGTTCCATATTCATATTTTCAAAAGCGTATTCCAAGAGTAAAAACTTACAATGCTTATTAATACCAGTAGCCTGAAAGGCGCTTCCATACCATGTAAAACCAAGTAACAAGCTTTTATTAATGATTTTCACATCATAATAGCGCGTACTTCCAACATACTTTTGAGTGGCTTTATCCCATATAATAAAAGGATAGGCTTGCTTAGATTGTTTTGATAACAGGGCTATATCTATATATTTTTTTAAACCCTCATAACCCGCAGCACCAATAGGTGAATGTTTCCATAGTTCGGGTTCATTCAACGAAAAAGGAAGGAGAAAATCAAAATCATTCGCTGCCAAAGGTCTCAACAGCACCCGTTCATCTTCTAATACAATCGCTTTATCAAAATCAAATACCGGAATATTGTGCATCATCCCCTGTTTAAATTAAGACAACAATATTACAATATTCAGGGCAATTCAGAAGAAAATCTGTGCTAAAATTAGTTTAAAAAACAAAAAAAACTTTAGAGAGTAAGGAGCACGTCATTGTTGCTAAATAGTTGGAGAAGCTTTAAAAACCAATAAAAAACCGATTTCAATATCTAATTGAAATCGGTTAAAAAAAGTTGTTGCAAATTTAGCTCTCAACAATCTGCATTTGCTTTTACAAATAGGTTTAAAGTATTGGGTGATAAAAAAGGGATATCCAAACCCAATCCTCTTATTATAAAAGCAACTCCAAAAAGCACTATTACGTACGGATAGTACCTTAAAATTTTTGAGCGAAACGATACGGAAAACAAATCCTTAACATAGATAACGGCACTCATTAATGGTATGGTACCCACACCAAAAAGCGCCATATATAATGTACCTAAACCGACGCTTTGAGTTGCTAAGGCGCCAAACAAAGCTACATATACCATTCCACAGGGTAAAAACCCGTTAAAAAAACCAATTAAATAAAGGGACCCTTTAGATTTGCTTTTAAATTGTTTACCCAAGGCACTTTTTAATTTGGAAACCAATCGATAAAACGGCATTAAAAAATTAAATTTTCCAAGCTTTTGTTGTGGTATCAACACATAGACAATCATCAACACCCCAACAATAATCGATACTTGTTGTTGCAAACCGGCCAAAAACAATCCTTTTCCGAAAATACCAAACACCAAACCCAAACTGGCATAAGCCGTGATTCGCCCTAAATGATAGGTGCATATTTGTAGAACCCTTTGAGCCGAATTATTTTTGGAAACCGGAAGCATTACCGCAATAGGACCGCACATCCCGATGCAATGCAAACTGCTTAATAACCCAAAAATAAGCGCTGAAATCAAAATATAATTATTTTAAATTTAAGTATTCTGCATATCGATACCCTTTACCATTATATACCCATTCTACCGTTATATTCCAGCGACCGTCTACCAGATCTTTGTTAGGTATGAGCAAATTTGAAGAAGATAATGAAATTGGGATTTCAAAATCTAATTTCTGGTTAGACGGTCTGTAAAGGAATATAGTACCTTTAATATCATTATAATCGAACTCGTCTGAAAATTGGATGTGTAATCCATCTTCAGCCGGAATTAATTGTACGGCATTTTTAACACCTTTAGAGTTTAGTTCTCTATCGTACTCCCCATCTACTTCAATTTCTTCTTGATAGTAATTCTCTGTTACTAACTCATTATCGTAATCCGGATTGATTTGTACTTTAATAACATATTGCAATATAAAAGCCATAAACAATACGATAGCGATAACGATTCCTGTTCCCCAATTAAATTTCATATCTAAATCTATTTATTTGTTGTTATGCTTCACTATATTCGGTCGCAAAACCGACAGAAATAAAGCTATTTTCAACAAGCTTAATTAAATGTACGCGGACCTAAGAAGTTGGTTGTCGTTGTCTCGATCAATTCCTCTCCGTCATAAACCTCTATCTTAACATTTGTCTTGTAACTTTTTAGAAAAGCAGGACTAATTTCGACGAACAAAGTTCCTTGTGCATACTCTCCTTTCTCAATACTGATTATAGGCTTGCCTACTAAGATTACTTCCCCTTTAGGATCTGCCAATTTAAAATGTATATTTTCAAAATCTTTGGCCGTTTTATTGACTATTTTAAAGGTATAAACATTACTAATACGCTCGCCTTTGTGTTCAAAGGTTTGTCCTGGTAATCTCAAAATAGTAGCTTCCACATCATTTCTTAAAAACAACAATCCACATAGAATACCAATCAAGATAACCAATACCGCCGTATAACCTTTCATTCTCGGCGTAAAAACAAACTTTTCTTTTTTAACAATTTCGTCTTCAGAAGCATAACGAATCAATCCTTTAGGTAAGTTTACACTTTCCATTATATGATCACATTCATCTATACAAGCTGTACAGTTAACGCATTCTAACTGAGTACCGTTTCGAATATCAATACCTGTTGGACAAACATTTACGCATTGTTTACAATCTATACAGTCACCAATTCCCGATTCTTGTCGATCCTGATCTTTTTTAAACTTGGCACGACCCAATTCTCTTTCACCGCGAACGTGATCATAGGCTACAATAATGGATTTGTTATCTAACAAAACTCCTTGCAATCGGCCATAAGGACAGGCAATAATACAAACCTGCTCTCTAAACCAAGCGAATACAAAGTAAAATACGGCTGTAAAAATCAATAACGCAATAAGCGTACTCATGTTATTTGTCGGACCTTCCTTAACCATGTCCAAAACAGCATCACTTCCGATTATATAAGACAAAAATACATTGGCAATTAGAAAAGAAATGATAAAATAAAGAAACCATTTGAACATTCTTTTTCTAATTTTTTCGCCGTCCCATTTTTGCTTTTTCAATCGAATTTGAGCACCACGATCTCCGTCTATCCAATAATCTATTCTTCTAAAAACCATCTCCATAAAAATGGTTTGCGGACAGATCCACCCACAAAAAATACGTCCAAATGCTACCGTAAAGAGCGTAACAAATACGACCCCGACTATCATTGATATGACCACGAGATAAAAATCTTGCGGCCAGAATGTAAAGCCGAAAATATTAAATTTACGATCAATTACATTTAACAGTACAAACTGATTTCCATTTACTTTAATAAAGGGAAAAGAAACCAATAGTACGAGCAATACATAGCTAACTATTTTTCTCTGATTGTAAAATTTTCCTGAAGGCTTTTTGGGAAATATCCAAACTCTTTTGCCCTCCTCACTGATTGTTCCAATGGAATCTCTAAAACTTTCATCAGGTAATTTTGACATAGCAATTCAAGATTTAAATCGGTATAAGCCGAAATGTTTTACATTTCAGCCTATACCGAATGATAATAATTTCAGTTAATTTACTGCATCAATATCTGTAACAGGTACTGAATCGGTGGCTACTTCAACTGCAGGCGTTTCAGCTGGAGTCGCTTCGGTTTTATCTACCCAAATTTCTCCTTCTGCGTCTTTAGCATCGGCAGGATTAGTTCCTTGCAATGTTAAAACATAACTGGCAATTTTAGCAATGTCCGATGGTTTGATACTGCCTTTCCAAGCTACCATTCCCTTACCGTCACGACCACCTTCCATAATTGTATTAAATACATTTTTAATACCACCACCTAAAATCCAGTGGTCATCAGTTAGATTAGGTCCGATACCTCCCCCTCCATCTGCACGGTGACACACCACACAATTGGTTTCAAAGAGTGCTTTTCCTGCCGCTAAATCAGCTGCATCGTCTAAGAAAACTACTTGATCAACAGTAAGCATATCTGGAGCCGTTTTCTTATATTCCTCAACAGCTAGTTGGGCAGCCAACATCTCTTTATCGAATTCTGCTGTTTGATTATCGCCATTAAACATATGGAATCGAGCCATATAGACCACAGCAAACACAATGGTAGCGTAGAATAAATAAACCCACCAAGGCGGTAATTCATTATCGAGCTCCTTGATTCCATCATAATCATGATCTAACAACAGCGTACCCTCTTCATCAATACCTTTGGTACGTGTTAATTTTTTCATCACTTTTTTATAGAATTCGGATTCCGTAAAAGGTCTATTCTCTAAACGCACTTTTTCGGCTCTCTCCTCTTCTGTCATCAATCTGTTCATCACCTTATCCGTAGCTGCGGCAACAATTTCCACAGCAATCAAAGCAAAAAGAAATAAAAACAAAAGCACTAATACGATCGGATATTCCATAAATGCAGGTTGTTCTCCCGAATCGATTCCGTATTCCAATGCCAAAAAGAACAAGGCAAAGAGCACGGGAACTCTCACGTATACTGGAAAATACTTTTTCATGGCTACTTATTTTTTGATAGATTATTTAATTCTAATTCTTCCTCAAAAGGAAGATGACTCATTTCCTTAATTTTCTCTTTCTTATAGGTATATACCCATACGGTTAATCCCGCAAAAAAGACAAAGAAAATAATCAAGGCGATAATCGGATAAATCTCAATCCCTGAAATCGTATCCATATTGTGTTTAATAAACTTTAACATAGTCGATTATTTTTCAGTTGTTTTCACTTTTATATCCGTACCAAGTCGTTGTAAATAAGCAATCATAGCCGTGATTTCACGTTCGCTCATCGGAACAAACTCTTCACCACGTAAGGCTGCTGTTTTTTTACTTTCTTCATAACTCTTCACAAAGTCAGGGTCATTTTCAAGGTTTTTCTCAATCTGCTCGGACTGTGCTTTCATATTAGCTCGAGCATTTACAATATCTTCTTCGGTATAAGGTACACCCAATTTAACCATCACTCTCATTTTGGTTTCAATATCCGAATGATCCATTTGCTTATTATCAAACATCCATTTATAAGCTGGCATGATAGAATTTGGTGATGTACTCTGTGGATCATACATATGGTTAAAATGCCAGTTGTCTGAATATTTACCACCTATACGCATTAAATCCGGTCCAGTTCTCTTAGATCCCCATAAAAATGGATGATCATAAACATATTCACCCGATTTAGAGTACTCGCCATAACGTTCTACCTCCGAACGGAACGGACGTATCATTTGTGAGTGACATCCCACACAACCCTCTCGGATATATAAATCACGTCCTTGAAGCTCTAAAGGAGAATAAGGCTTAACACTAGAAATTGTCGGTATATTGGATTTGACCACTATCGTAGGAACAATCTGCACAATCCCTCCAATCAAAATCACAACCGTAGCCAAAATCGTTAATTGAATTGGTTTTCTTTCTAACCAACTATGGAAACCTTCCGCACCAATTCTCTTTGGTGAAATTTTCGCTAAAGCTGGAGCCTCTGCAAGTTCATCAACGATAGTTTCTCCTTTACGTACTGTTTTATATACGTTATAAATCAATACTAACATTCCGATAATATATAAAGAACCTCCAATTGCTCTCATCCAATACATCGGTAAAATAGCAGTTACCGTTTCCAAAAAGTTACCGTATTTTAAAGTTCCATCAGGATTAAAATCTTTCCACATTAAGTGTTGATTAAATCCAGCTACATAAAGCGGAATTGTATATAGGATAATTCCCAATGTACCAATCCAGAAATGGAAATTTGCTAAAGTTTTAGAATATAATTCTGTTTTAGTCATTCTTGGAATCAACCAATAAACCATACCAAAAGTCATAAATCCATTCCAAGCAAGTGCACCTACGTGAACGTGCGCTACAATCCAGTCGGTAAAGTGAGCGATAGCATTTACGTTTTTCAAAGACAGCATCGGTCCTTCAAATGTAGCCATCCCATATCCGGTAATTGCCACAACAAAGAATTTTAAAACCGGGTCCACTCGTACTTTATCCCATGCTCCACGAAGTGTAAGCAAACCATTAATCATACCACCCCAAGATGGTGCAATCAACATTACAGAGAAAACAACTCCTAAATTTTGTGCCCATTCCGGTAAAGCAGAATATAATAAATGGTGAGGTCCTGCCCAGATATATAAGAAAATTAACGACCAAAAGTGAATAATCGATAACCTATAAGAATAAATAGGTCTGTTTGCAGCTTTAGGCAAATAGTAGTACATCAATCCCAAGAAAGGAGTAGTCAAGAAAAAAGCTACCGCATTATGTCCGTACCACCACTGAACAAGAGCATCTTGAACACCAGCATAAACAGAATAAGACTTCAACATATGCACTGGCCATTCTAAACTATTAAAAATGTGTAGTACCGCAACAGTAACGAATGTGGCCAAATAAAACCAGATTGCCACATATAAGTGACGCTCTCTTCTACGCATAATAGTCATGATCATATTGATACCAAAAATCACCCAAATAATAGCAATCATAATATCAATCGGCCATTCTAACTCGGCGTATTCCTTTGATGATGTAAATCCTAACGGCAAGGTAATTACCGCGCAGATAATAATAATTTGCCACCCCCAAAAGTGAATTTTACTCAGTACATCACTGAACATCCTCGCTTTTAGTAATCGCTGTAAAGAGTAATAGATACCGCCAAAAATAGCATTTCCGACGAACGCAAAAATCACCGCATTGGTATGCAATGGTCTTAATCTACCATAACTTAACCAAGGAATTCCATCGGTCAAGTTTGGGAACAAAAACATTACAGCCAAGAGCAATCCCACTAACATCCCTATTGCTCCAAAAAGAATTGAAGCATAAAGAAACTTCTTTACAATTTTGTTGTCATAGTAAAATTGTTGCACTTCCATAGTTGTTTATATTTGATTTTCATTAGTTTTTTTAGGAGTTTGCTCTTTTTTTTTGGATTTAATTTCATCGTCAAAGAGCATGCGAACGGAAGGAGTATAATCGTCATCAAACTGGCCATTTCTAACCGACTTGATAAACAAGTACAAGAAGACAGCAGCAACAAAAATGCTGATGCAAATCAATATATACATAACACCCATACCTTTATAATTTACATCAAAATTAACGTATCTGCTATAATAAAAACATGATAATTATCACTTTTACTACCTTATTTATTGCTTTTTAATTTTTTTGACGTGAATAATAATTACTCATTATTGTCACAAAACTGATCATCGAAGCCGTGCTAATAGGCATTAAAATTGCAGCAATTAAAGGCGATAGATGGTTGCTTACCGCAAACGACAAGCCGATAACATTATAGGTCAGTGCCAAAACATAACTCATCTTAATGGTTTTAATCCCTTTTTTTGAATATGTTAAGAAATACCCAATTTTATTAAACTGAGAAGCGTCCAAAATAGCATCGCTGGCAGGCGTAAAAACATTGACATTTTCCGCAATGGAAACCCCCACATTACTTTGAGCTAAAGCTCCCGCATCATTTAAACCATCGCCAATCATCATCACGTTGCGTCCGCGTTTTTGCAATTGTCCTATATAGTCGAGTTTCTCCTCTGGTTTTTGATTAAAAACCAAGACGGTTTCACGAGGTAAGACCGTATTTAAATACACAGCTTCTCCTTCATTATCTCCAGACAACACATGTAGTTGATATCCCTTTGCAGCTAATTCCGAAAACAATACCTCCAAACCTTGACGGTATTGATTTTCAAAAACAAACTTTCCTTTATTAACACCATCTACCTGAATATATACTCGAGTTTGTATCACTTTGTCGTCTTCGTCAACTTTCAGAAAATGAGCCGATCCAATTTTATAATGAATTCCATCAACCACTCCCATTAAACCGGAGCCGCTGATTTCTTCAAAATGAGCTACTACTTTTATAGTACCTTGAGGTAAAAAACTATATAACCTCCGACTCAATGGATGATTTGATGCCCTAATAATATTTTTAATAGCATGCTGCTCCTGTACACTTAAGGCTTCCCCCTCATAATTAATTTGCGAAGCGATCTGAGTGGTTAACGTACCAGTTTTATCAAAAACAACCGTGTCCACTTTTGCCAATTGCTCGACCACGGTAACATTTTTTAAATAAAATTTCTTACGTCCCATAATTCGAATCACATTACCCAAAGTGAATGGAGCAGTCAACGCCAAAGCGCAAGGACAAGCTACAATCAATATGGCTGTAAAAACGTTGAAAGCCGCATTTATATCAATAAACACCCAGTATGTAAATGCGATTAAAGACAATAGAATTAGGGCCGGAGTAAAATAATGACTAATTTGATCGGTAATTGTCTTGTATTTTAGATTGACTTTTTTCTGGAAAACATCGTTGCTCCACAGTTGAGTCAAATAACTTTGGGAAACAGAACTAACAACTTCTATTTCTACTAATTCACCGACTTGCTTACCTCCTGCAAAAAGTTTGTCTCCCGATTTTTTTTCAACCGGTACCGCTTCACCTGTTACAAAGCTATAATCTATAAATGCACGCTCCGAAATTAAAATTCCGTCGACAGGTAGTAATTCTTGATTGCGAATCAATAGACGATCACCGCGAACCACATCGTATATTTGAACTGACGTCTCCGATTTATCTGCATGAAGTTTTGTTACTGCAATGGGAAAATACGATTTGTAATCCCTTTCGAACGACAGAAAGTTATAAGTACGCTGCTGAAACAACTTACCCAAGAGCATAAAAAACACCAAAGCACACATGCTATCCAAAAAACCTTGCCCATGCCCTATTACGATATCAACTACGCTGCGAATAAACATGACAATAATTCCCAATGCCATGGGAATATCAATAGTGTACATTTTTGAGCGAATTCCCTTCCAGGCTGCGATATAATAACCCGAAGCAGAATAAAAAAAGACCGGTAAAGACAGTAATAAAATTAACCATCGAAAAAAGTCTCTATATTGGTTAATCCAATAATCGTCAATGTTAAAATATTCAGGAAACGACAACATCATCACATTTCCAAAGCTAAAGAATGCAATACCAATTTTATAAACTAAACTCCTATCGACTGATTGTTTTTTAGGGTCAAAATTTTCTAAACTGATATAGGGATTATAACCAATTTTCCCGAGCAGCAAAGCAATTTCCTTAAGACTAATTACGGATGAATCAAAGGTTACGGTAACTTTTTTGATTGGAAAATTAACCATAGAACGGTAAATTCCCGCATTGAGTTTTTGCAAGTTTTCCAAAATCCAAATACAAGAACTACAATGAATATGAGGAACATACAAGGTTACCACCGATGTTTTTTCGTCCTCAAAATCCAACAATTTACTTCGAATATCCGGATTGTCTAAGAAATCGTATTGGGTTGAAAACACCTCGGGTGTGGCCCCAGGAGAAACTTCAAATTCGTAATAACTACCCAAGTCATTTTCGTTAAAAATTTCATATACTGTTTTACATCCTTTACAACAAAACTCTTTCTCATCGAATACGACTCGATTAAACTTAGTTACCTCATTCCCACAATGATAACAACTTAACTTCCCCATTTTTGCTCTATTTTACCTGATACAAATTTCCTTTTATTAGCTAGAATATAATATGACATTTATCATAAAAATTTATTATATTTGTATAAGAGCAAACAATAATATTTAGTGTTATGGGGAAGTGTGAACAATGTATTGTAAGAGAATTTAGTTCTTTAAAAGCTTTAACAAGAGAAGAACTCTTAACAATCTCAGATTCAAAAAGTTCTGTTGAAGTAAAAAAAGGTGATATTCTTTTTAACGAGGGTGAAAACTTAAATGGCGTGTACTGTGTAAAAGAAGGCGTTTGTAAATTGACTAAACTCAACTCAAATGGAAAAGACACTATTTTAAAGTTGGTAACTAAAGGAGAGTTATTGGGACAACGCTCGATGATTAATGAAGAGGCTTCAAACTTAAGTGCAGTTGCCTTAGAAGACATGAAGGTGTGTTTTATTCCCAAGAATGATGTGATGAAGTATTTTTCAGAGAACAATAAGTTTTCTTTACTGATCACCAAAGACATCTGTAATCATTTAAAAGATGCCGATCAAGTATTGGTCAATCACACGCATAAAACAGTAAAAGAACGTTTGGCTATTGTATTATTAGGACTACATGAAATTGCAGGAACCGATTCGAACAGCGGTTCGCTCAATATTCAACTTTCTCGAGAAGATTTAGCTAATATGGTGGGTACAGCGACAGAAAGTTGTATCCGTTTATTATCGGAATTTAAGAAAGACGGTTTTATAGAGCTATCTGGTAAAAAAATTGTCATTAAGCGATTTGATCAATTAAAAAATTTAGCAGAGTAAGCAAAGTCCTTTTTTCTTTTGAATTTCATCCTAAAAAGCGAAGCAGTTTATCTTTTAAATGATAAAAAAATGTATTTTCGCAGTATGATGAATAAAAATGATATAGAAGAAGTAAAATCATTAATTGCTTCGCCAAAAAAAATAAGCATAATCCCACACCGCAATCCAGATGGTGACGCAATGGGATCAACGTTAGGCTTGTACCATGTTTTAAAGCAGTTAGATCACGATGTAACCGTTATCTCCCCTAATGCTTTTCCTGACTTCTTAGCCTGGATGCCGGAATCAAATCAGGTTCTAGTGTTTGAGGAGAACAGAAAAAAAGCAACCGAAATCCTACAGCAATCCGATGTGGTTTTTACCTTAGATTTTAATGTGTTGTCTCGAACTGGAGACCAGATGACTTCAGTTTTAGAAGGACTAAACACCACTTATATCATGATTGACCACCACCAAATGCCGGCCAATTATGCTAAATATACTTTTTCTGATACTACTTATGGGTCCACATGTGAATTGCTGTATATCCTTTTACAAGAGCTTGGACTAAACTCCTTAATCAATAAAGAGGTTGCCAATTGTATCTACACCGGTATAGTGACCGATTCTGGTTCGTTTCGATTTCCTAAAACCACAGCACAAACACACCAAGTAGTAGCTGCATTAATCGAAAAAGGAGTTGACAATCCAGAAATCCACAATGCCCTTTTTAACAACAGCAGTTATAACCGTTTACAGCTTTTGGGAAGAGCGCTACAAAATATGGTTATACTTCCCGAATACAGAACCTCCTATCTTTATCTAACCGAAGCAGAACTCAACCAATTTCAACACCGTAAAGGCGACACCGAAGGTTTTGTCAATTACGGACTTTCCATAGATGGCATTGATTTTACTGCTTTTTTTACAGAAAATAAAGAAGAGGGAATTATTAAAATTTCTTTCCGCTCTCAGGGAGATGTTGATGTGAATGAATTTGCACGAACGTATTTCGAGGGAGGTGGACATATCAACGCCGCTGGAGGTAAATCGACCTTACCCTTAGAGGCAACACTTGAGAGATTTAAAAGTATTATAGCCACTTCAAAACCCTAATTTATGAAAAACCCTATTTTATGGAGTTTAATCCTAAGTTTAGCTTTGCTCAGCAGTTGCAAAAAAACGGAAGCACGGAAACCACTCGCTAAAAGTACCGAATCAGCGACCAAATCATCCGTAGAACGAAATAAAGAACAGAATAAGGCCGAAGAATTACTCGTAAAGGATTTTATGGCTAAAGACAGTTTAAAACAATATATTTCTTCAAATCAAGGTTTTTGGTATATTTACGAACATCAAAATGTTCGGGACTCAGTTCGTCCCATAAAAGGAAATTTAGTAGAATATGAGTATGAAGTAACCGATTTAGACGGAAACATCTTGTACAGCAAAGCCAATATAGGTGTAAAAAGTTATTTAGTCGATCAAGAAGATCTTTTAATCGGTTTACGACAAGGACTCAAATTAATGAAAAAGGACGAAGTGGTAAGCTTTGTTTTTCCGTCTCACTTAGCTTACGGCTATAGTGGTGATCAAGATAAAATAGGAATCAACCAACCGCTTGTATACCGGGTTCGCCTGATTGCTATACAAAATGAAAAATAAAAACTATAAAATGAAAAAAATGACAAGTTTATTTCTTAGCTTAATTGCTGTTGTTTCAGCCTGTAGCTCCCCAAAGGAGCAATACGGAGACGGTTTATATGCCGACATCCAAACTAGTAAAGGCCAAATCGTGATTCAATTAGAATTCGAAAAAGCACCTATGACGGTTGCAAACTTTGTTTCACTCGCAGAAGGCACCAATCCTTATGTCGATAAAAAATACAAAGGAAAACCTTATTATGACGGATTAACTTTCCATAGAGTTGTCAATAACTTTATGATTCAAGGAGGTGATCCCAATGGAGATGGACAAGGCGGTCCGGGTTATATTTTTAAAGACGAATTAGTGGAAGGTCTTGTGCACGATAAAGCGGGAATCTTATCTATGGCCAACAGCGGTCCTAGTACCAACGGAAGTCAATTCTTCATCACTCATAGAGCAACACCACATCTAAATGGAGTGCATACCGTTTTCGGACATACCGTTAAAGGTTTGGACGTCATAAATGCAATTCAACAAGGTGATAAAATCGAAAAAATAACCATTATCCGCGAAGGACAAGCGGCTAAAAATTTTAATGGAGCTAAAGAATTCAAAAAATATTTTGAAGAAGAAGCGAAAGCCCAACAAGACAAAAAAGACAGTCAAGCTAAAGCACAGGCAAAATATGCTGCTCTATTTAACGATCTTAAAACCAAAACTAGCAAAACCGATTCGGGGCTAACTTACGTGATTACTAAAAAAGGAAACGGAAAAAAACCCGTACACGGGCAAGACGTATTTGTTCACTACGCTGGATTTTTCGAAGATGGAAAATTATTTGACACCAGTAGAGAAGATCTTTCTAAAGAATTTGACATTTTTAATCCGAGAAGAGCTGCTGCCAAGCAATACATTCCAATTCCTTTTAAATTAGGAAACAAACAAGGTTTAATCCCTGGTTTCATCGAAGGCATAGAACAGATGAGTTACGGAGATACAGCCATCATCTTTATTCCCCCACATTTGGGATACGGAGAAAGCGGAATGGGAATGATTCCTCCAAATACCAATTTGGTTTTTGAATTACAACTTTTAGAATCTCAAAAATAATGTTTAAAAAGCGCTTTTAAAGCGCTTTTTTTTATACCTTAAAATATGGCTTTAGACTTTCTACCAGCTCATTTCCCCAATACCTATGATTGCAATGAGTCCTCAAAACAAAACCACTACGATAATAACATTTGCATATCTACCACGAACAGCGCCAATACGAGCACTTGTTTCACACTTAGTGACACATCCTTAAAACTCTATATGATTCCAAATAAACCAGCCTAACATCGCTCTAAAAGCAAAAAGGGATTGTCTTTACAGACAATCCCTTTTCTTATAGTAACTCAATGATTTTACTCTTCAACAAGTACCCATTCTCCAGAACTTAATAAAGCTTCTGCTTTTTTATACTTCATGGTTTCCACTTCACCAGTCATCACTTTTCTAAGCGTAACGGTATCATTTCTATTGATTTTCGGAGCATCTCTTACAATGGTTTCTTGAACCGGTTGTTGGTGTTGTACTGTTTCACCAGCTTGATTTTGACGTACTTTTTCAACAGTCTCTTCAATGTTCAACACTTCTTCTTTGGAAACCTTATAATTTTCTGCTTTTTTAATCTCTTTTGGAGCTTCTTGTACGGGTGGATTTTGCACCGGTAAATCGCCCTTCATCAAAAATGAAATCGCCTCTTGATTAATATCACCTAGGGTTTTCTTAAACAGATTAAACGCTTCAAATTTATAGATAAGCAACGGGTCTTTTTGTTCGTGAACCGCCAATTGAACAGACTGTTTTAGTTCGTCCATTTTTCTCAAATGTTTTTTCCAAGCCTCATCAACAATAGACAAGGTAATATTCTTTTCAAAATCATTTAACAAACTCATCCCTTCTGAGTTGTAAGCTTTTTCTAAATCTGTTACCACATTTAGATTTTTGATTCCATCTGTAAAAGGAACTACGATACGCTCAAATTGCCCTTTATTATTCTCGTAAACATTTTTAATTACTTTGAAAGCTTCCGCTGCGCTTCGCACCGACTTTTCTCCATAATTTTTAAATACGAAATCGTATAATTTATCCGTCAATTCCGCTTCGGACATCTTTCTAAATTCATCCTCTGTAAAAGGAGAACCGGCTCCAAAATAACGAATCAATTCAAATTCAAAATTTTTATAGTCACCTGCACCTTTACTTTCAACAACTACATTTTCACAAAAGTCATACATCATGTTGGCGATATCTACTTTCAAACGTTCGCCGAATAAAGCATGTCTTCTTCTCTTATATACAACCTCTCTTTGCGCATTCATAACGTCATCATATTCCAATAAACGTTTACGAATACCAAAGTTGTTTTCTTCTACTTTTTTCTGCGCTCTTTCAATAGACTTGGTCATCATCGAGTGTTGAATTACTTCTCCCTCTTTCAATCCCATTCTGTCCATCACTTTAGCAACGCGTTCCGATCCAAATAAACGCATCAAGTTATCTTCTAAAGACACATAAAACTGTGAGCTTCCCGGATCTCCTTGACGTCCAGCACGACCTCTTAACTGACGGTCAACACGACGTGAATCATGACGTTCAGTACCAATGATTGCCAAACCACCTGCTTCTTTAACTTCTTTCGAAAGCTTGATATCCGTTCCACGTCCAGCCATATTCGTAGCAATAGTTACGACTCCAGCTTTTCCTGCTTCTTCTACAATCTGCGCTTCCTGTTTGTGCATTTTCGCATTCAAAACATTATGCGTAATTCCGCGCATTTTTAAAGAACGACTCAACAATTCCGAAATTTCCACGGAAGTCGTACCGATCAATACAGGTCTTCCCGCTTCTGATAGCGCAACAACATCATCAATCACCGCTTTAAATTTTTCACGTACAGTACGGTAAATTAAATCTTCTTTATCGACACGTGAAATACCACGGTTGGTAGGAATCTCGATAACATCTAATTTATAAATCTGTAAAAACTCTCCTGCTTCCGTCGTTGCCGTACCGGTCATACCAGAAAGTTTTTTGTACATTCTAAAGTAATTTTGCAAAGTTACTGTAGCAAAAGTTTGGGTAGCTGCTTCAATCTTTACGTTTTCTTTTGCTTCAATCGCTTGATGCAACCCGTCTGAATAGCGACGGCCATCCATAATACGACCAGTTTGCTCGTCAACAATTAAAATTTTGTTTTCGATAACTACATATTCGGTGTCCTTTTCAAAAAGAGTATAGGCTTTTAACAATTGACTCAAGGTGTGAATACGTTCGCTTTTTACTCCAAAATCTTGAAATAAACGCTCTTTGTGTTCCGCCTCATCGTCTTTACTCAAGTTCATTTTTTCGATACGAGTCATTTCCATTCCGATATCCGGTAATACGAAAAAGGTTTCGTCGGTATCTTGAGAAAGGAATTTAATTCCCATATCTGTTAACTCTACTTGGTTGTTTTTTTCTTCGATAACAAAATACAAGGCTTCATCCACTTTATGCATGTCGCGATTGTTATCTGCCATATATTGATTTTCTGTTTTTTGAAGAATTTGTTTTACCCCTTCTTCACTCAAAAACTTAATCAATGCCTTATTTCTAGGTAAACTACGGTAAGCTCTCAACAATTGAAATCCTCCGTCTTTTGTATTTCCTTCTCTAATAAGTTTTTTAGCTTCTGTCAAAAACCCATTAGCCAATTTGCGTTGTAATTCAACTAGATTGTGGATTTTTGGTTTTAATTCATTGAACTCATGACGATCTCCTTCTGGTACCGGACCTGAGATAATCAACGGAGTTCTTGCATCATCAATCAATACCGAATCGACCTCATCGACTATAGCATAATTGTGTTTTCTCTGAACTAATTCTTCTGGCGTATGAGCCATATTATCCCTCAAATAATCAAAACCAAATTCGTTATTTGTTCCATAAGTAATATCTGCCATATAAGCTTTACGCCTTCCAGCAGAGTTGGGTTGGTGCAAGTCGATACAATCTACTGACATCCCGTGAAACTCAAACAATGGTGCTTTCCATGCACTATCACGTTTCGCCAAATAATCGTTGACCGTAACTAAATGCACGCCATTTCCGGTTAAAGCATTTAAATAAAGTGGCAAAGTAGCTACCAAGGTTTTACCCTCCCCTGTTTGCATCTCTGCAATTTTACCTTGATGTAATACAACTCCACCTATCAACTGAACGTCGTAGTGAATCATATCCCAAGTTACTTCTTTACCTGCTGCAGACCATGTATTTGCCCAATAAGCCTTATCCCCATCAATGGTGATATACGGTTTTTCTGAAGCAAATTCTTTATCTTTTTCAGTCACAGTAACCTCAACAGTTTCATTTTCCTTAAAACGTCTTGCTGTTTCTTTCACCACAGCAAATGCTTCTGGCAAAATTTCCATCAAGGTTTTTTCCGTCAAGGTGTATGCTTCTTTTTCTAAGGCATCAATAGAAGAATAAATCGTTTCTCTTTTATCAATGTCATTTGTTTTTTCAATTTCCTCTTTATAAGAAGCAATCTTAGCGTCTTTATCTGCTTTAGATTGTTGAATTCTTTCTTTAAAGTAGAACGTTTTCGCACGAAGTTCGTCGTTTGACAAACCCGAAAGCGAACCTTCGTAAGATCTAATCTTGTCAATCAAAGGCTGAATTTCTTTGATATCTCTTTGCGATTTATCACCGACAAAAGCCTTTAATATGGTGTTTATGAGATTCATAAATTATGTGTTAATTATATTATATTTTTTGTAAACAAATTTAAATAAAAAAAAAGCCTCAGCTGAGACTTTTTCTATTATTATTTAGTATTCATCCTCGTTCCAAAGATAATCTTCGTCGGTAGGATAATCCGGCCATATCTCTTCCATTGACTCATAGATTTCTCCTTCGTCTTCGATGGATTGAAGGTTTTCAACCACCTCTAGTGGAGCCCCTGTTCTAATTGCATAATCAATAAGTTCATCCTTCGTGGCTGGCCACGGAGCATCGCTTAAATAGGATGCTAATTCTAAAGTCCAATACATCTTATATCGATTTAAGTTTTTTGCAAAAATAATTTTATTACTGAAATAATCAAGTCTTTTTTGTTTTTTTTATGATAAAGTTAAGAACATTTATTATTTCACCTTAGAAAAGCTCCTTAAAAGCCCCATGTTTAACTATTCTTTTTCTTGACGAGGAATCCATTTCACTTCCTTTGCGTGCAAGTCAAAAGTCAATTTTCGTGCCAGTACAAACAAATAGTCAGAAAGTCGGTTCAAATACTTTAAAACAAATTCATCTGTCGGTTCTAAGTCGTTTAATTGTACTGACAACCGTTCTGCTCTACGGCAAACACAGCGTGCAATATGACAGTATGACACGGTCGTATGCCCACCTGGCAATACAAAATGAGTCATCTGAGGCAAAAAAGACTCCATAACATCGATTTCGTTTTCCAAAAAAGCGATATCCATTTCTGTTATCTTCGGAATATTCAAGCGTTCCTTGCCATTTTTTAAAATTGCTTTCTCCGGATCTGTTGCCAATATAGCTCCAACGGTAAACAAGCGATCTTGAATTTCGATCAAGGCTTCTTGATATAAAACATTTATCTCCTGATCGCGAATAAGTCCTATATACGAATTCAACTCGTCCACTGTTCCGTAACTCTCTATTCTAATATGATGTTTAGGAACACGTGTACCACCAAAAAGTGCCGTAGTTCCCTTATCACCAGTCTTTGTATAAACTTTCATAAAAAATGTTCTTTATTTAATTCTTGTATCACTCTCCACCACCCCATCGCGCAGGCGAATTATTCGGTGAGCGTGTTCTGCAATATCTTCCTCATGTGTAACCAAAATAACCGTATTCCCGTTGGCATGAATCTCGTTAAACAACCCCATAATTTCTATAGAGGTCTTGGTATCTAAATTTCCTGTAGGTTCATCGGCCAAGATAATAGAAGGTTTGTTTACTAGTGCTCGAGCTACAGCAACTCTTTGTCGCTGTCCTCCCGACAACTGATTCGGCTGATGATCCATCCTGTCAGACAAGCCCACTTGATTTAAAACTTCCTCTGCTCGTTTATTTCGCTCTTGCTTGGAATATCCGGCATAAACCATTGGCAAGGCCACATTATCTAAAGCTGTCATACGCGGCAACAAGTTAAAGGTTTGAAATACAAAACCGATTTCTTTATTTCGAATTTCTGCCAATTCATCGTCATTCATCTTACTCACATCCTTGTCGTTTAAAAAATACGTACCGGACGACGGTGTATCCAAACAGCCCAATAAATTCATCAAGGTTGACTTACCAGAACCGGAAGGCCCCATTAAGGCCACATACTCTCCCTTTTCAATGACCAAATCAATACCTTTTAAAACATAAACGGTTTCACTGCCCAAAGGAAAATTACGCGTAATACCTTGTATTTTAATAATGGGATGTTTCATAGATAAATACTTATTACTTTCCAACAACATATCAGTACATCCTAGATTAGTTTACAACTGTACTAGTACTTACTCTTTATAGAAGTTGGAATATTATTCAAATAAACAAAAAAACTTTAACTATTAGTAGTATAAACAAATTAATTGTTACAGGTTTATAAGCGGATTCTAAAATGTTGCTTTAATTGTTCTTTACGGATAAACACCAAACCATAAAAGTAAAAATCCATGCTTACCGTAGTTTTGTCATTGCGAATCAATTGATCCCACAGCGCATTCAATTCGGCTGTAGCAGCTCTTTTATCAACCAACACAAAAGCATCATTACCCATAACCAACAAAGTCTCTATAACCTTAGTTGCCGGCAACAAACAGCTTTCATCGATATAAATCATTTGAACAGTAGTTGCCGATTCTCGCATACTATCTAGGGAAGGAAAAAAAATGGAAAGACCTGATATTTTTACCGGCACCGCTTTAGTAGATATCCAAGCAACCGTTTTTGGTTTGAAATAGGCAAAAACGCGCTCTGTAAAGACTTCCTTTTGTGGAAGAGCATCCCAATTCGAATTTTTACTATATAAGCCCTGCGTAATCCAATTAAAAACAAAAGGAGAATGTATGCCGTGTTGATTAGACGATTTCAACAAAAATGTAATGTATCCAAAAAGCTTCATAGTTTGGTTTGTAATTCAATTAAGCAAAAATACAGCTTTAAAAATGCCTCTAATAAAATGCTGGAAAAAAAACTGAAAAAAATATCAATTTTTATTCACACCCCAACTGACTGATTACAGCAAACTTAACGTCCTAAGCACTGAATTTCCTAGAAAAAATTAAAAAAAACTTCCACTAGAGTTTGTAGATAACGAATTTGTTTCTATATTTGCACTCGCAATAAGCAACAAGGCCTCGTGGCGCAACTGAATAGCGCACTTGATTACGGCTCAAGAGGTTACTGGTTTGAATCCAGTCGAGGTCACGAAGATGAAGAATCTTAAAACTTAAAAAGGTGTACAATTAAGCGTAAAAGCTTGATAATGTGCACCTTTTTTCGTTTAACTATTTTTCGAATTCTATGAAATTTTTGACACAAAACGGGTTTCTTGACACAAACTTGACACAAAAAAAATTCCTTGTGGCAATTAATTCGACTTTTGCTCTGCGAGCAACCAAAAACAAAGATGGTAAATCACTGCTTTATCTCATACTTTACTCCAAAGGATCACGAGAGCGTATCAGTTTAGATTTATATGTTCACCCTAAAGACTGGAGCAAATCCAAACAAATGATAATTTCCAAAACCGAGGAAGCGCGAGACTTCAATCTGGTTTTGGACAATATCAATGCGAAAATCACCAATATCAAAACAGTTTATCGATTAAACGATCAGCCGCTGAGTGTCGAAATGCTTAAAAAGGAGTTTATCGACGGCGTGCCTCGCATCAATTTTGTTTTATTTTTTGAACAAGCCTTAAAAGGTGATGAGATTTTATTGAAACCCGGAACCTACCGCAGATATGTAGCTGTACTCAATAAACTTCGAGCCTATAAAGAAGAAATTCCCTTTCACGATATTGACTTAAAATTCATTACAGATTACAGAAAGCACCTTAAAAGTATTGGCAATCTCACGACCACCATTAACTCTAACATTATTGTTTTAAAGAAATACCTGCGCGAAGCACGAAAGAGCGGGATCAAATTAAAAATGGATATTGATTTAATTACCGGAGGAAGTACCACGGGAAACCGAACCGCATTAAACCCTGTAGAATTGAAGAAGTTTGATGAATATTATTTTTCAAGCTTTATACACGGCAGTACCAAACTTACTCTTGGGTATTTTCTATTTAGTTGTATGACGGGTTTACGTCTTGGTGATATCCTAGAACTCAATCGAAAAGATCTGGGAAGCGAAATACAATTCAAAGCATCGAAAACCGGTAAAGACCAAATTATCTCCCTAAACAACAAGGCATTGGAAATCATCCATCACGATCCAGAATTATTTGTAACGCGGGTTCATCCCAACGTGATGAATCGAGATTTAAAAGAAATCGCAAAAACACTCGGAGTCCGCAAACACATTAGTTACCATATTTCACGACATACATTCGCAACCAATTTCCTGAGGATGGGAGGACAAGCTGCCAAATTACAAGTATTGATGGGACATTCTAAAATGGAAACCACGATGATTTACGTACATATACTAGCCGCAGAAGCCAATAAGGAGATTTTTCTTTTGGATAAGTTATTTTAAACAGAGTTACTCACCAACTTTTAAAATCTCCGTTTCCAGTTCTACTTGGAATAAGTCTTTAGCTATTTGAGTTAATCCAATATTTTTTACCAAATGTATATTGTTGTACATCATGATTCGATCTTTGATTTTCAAGTTGAGTATTCTTTCAATCGGGGTTAGAAATTCGACGTGAAATTCTTGCGACAAAATTCGATTTCTAAGCCAAGCTGAATAATACTTATTGTAAATACTCGAAAGCAATAAGGGCGAAGGATCTAGAGCTGTATTTTTTCCTTCGACAAGACCACTATAAAGCACCAAAGAAATACTGTCTTCCCCTCCATCATTTGCCTTTACCGTCGTTACCCCTCTCGATTCACGAAGTAAAGGAGCAGCTCCAATGCTTATTGTTTTTTCAGATGCAAGCCGTTGTTCTTTCTTCAGTACACTCATTCCGTTTATATCCACAAAAACCCTATCGTACCCTAAGGAATCATCCTCGTATTGCAACAAGTATTTCACTCCTGATTTTAGTTTTCTAGGAGGATTAACTATTTCACAATCTCGAAAATCATGAATGGTATTCTTTTGAAATGCAGTATTTATAAAATCCATGGTAACGAAATCCTTTCCGATTACCAAATCCAAATTAAACAGATTGGTTACTACGGTTACCAACTGGCCAAACGTAATATTTGGAACCACCTTGGCTAGATCAACTATATTTTCATTGACGATTGACCCCGTTTTTTGACCTTGAGAATTTAAAAAATAAATGGGTAAAACTTGGACGTTTACCAACACATCTTCACGTCTCACTGCTGATTTTACGAAAAATTCCAACATTTCATCTGGAGCACTTACATGGATAGTCAAATCGACATGTGTATTCGAAAAGGCTGATCGACGCCTCCACTCATAAATGACTACACCGTTGTGTCTGATATATATTTCCGACTGTTCATTGATGGTCCAGGAATGCAAGGCCAGATCTCCAATAAGGTTATACTTCCCAGGTCGAGGAATTTGTATTTGTTTATAGAAAAAGTAAAAGGAATATTCCCAATTGATTACTTTTTGATCGTAATGCTCCTCTGTAGAAATACTCACATTCAAAGGCTCGATGGCTACTTTAGTAAAATAATCTTTATTGGTGTAAATCAAAATTTTCGCAATCAATTCGTCCCGCAATATCTCTCCTCTTAATTCATAACCGGCCGATAAAAAACCTGTTTTTAGCAAATACAATAAGTACGGCACTGGCTGAATGATGTTTTTATTTAGAATAGCATCGTCGTCATTCACTGAATTTCGGATAAATATTCCATCAACTCGATTATTCAAAATCTTTAAAAAAGCATTAAACTGCGTTTCTTGGGGATCGTATTTATCGGTATGAATTTGCGGAAAGTTGTAATTGGTTTGTCGGTAGTTCTGGTGCACTACAGCATTTGCGTGAACATATATATCATTCACCTGTTTTTTAATCAAATCGAATTCCGGTAGGTATTTATCAAAATTAGGAAATTCATCAAAACCATAACGAATGGAAGCTGTAACTAAATCTCCCTTTATTTCTTCAATAATAAATACAGCAGATTGTATGTTATTATAAAATACATAAACACAATCTATATAGGTTTGAGTTACCGAATTGTAAGACATTAAATCACCTAAAACCGTATTGATTTCTTTGGTAGCGACGAACTCAAAGGGATAGGAATACTTTGTAAAAAAACGATCGGAAAACCAGGAGTTTTCTTCATTGATGGTGATTTTCACGTCAGTTAAATCTAGCTCGAAATCAGAAGTAATAATCTTGTGCATGATTTTTTCTATTTATAATGAATTCTAAATCGTAGTCTAACAAAAAGTCCTCAGTATCTACTTTTACTTGTTTTTTGGAAACGGGAACCATATCTACCCGCTCATTTTCCTGATAAAACCAGGCGTGTACAGCTGCGTTTAGTTCGGCAATTTCCACTTGCTGATCGGCAAAAAGATAACCGGTATTTATCCATAATTTTTCTTCGTAGGCCGTGTTAAATGAGCGCGTAAAAAGAAAATCCTGGACACTATTCTTTTCATTCCGTTTGCTCATTTCCCTTTCTATTCTAACTTCTCCAGTCATTTCTATAGATGAAGTTAATCCATATTCATTTTCATAAAAAATCATCGTACTACGTCCCTTATCAGGGACTATGGAAAAAACTTTTTCTAGCGTGGTCGTTCCCGCCTGAAGCACAAACTCTATCAAATCCCCAGGCTGTACTTCAAAATCTTTAAAGTGGATATAGATAGTTGCAATTGCAGCGTTCTCCTGCTCTACTTCACGAACTATATCATTATTCTTTCTGATAAAATAAGAAAACGCACCGCCTTTAGAAATCACATTAACAACTCCAATTCCATATTTGGTAAAACGACTCAAAATACCTTTTCCTTGTAATATGGCTTGGCCAGAAAAAATAGCGGGTTTAAGTCCTTTCATTATGGGAATTCCAGAAGTACGATACTCCCGTATTGGCAGACCTTGTTTAATTTCCTGTACCGTCAAATACAAAAAATTCAAACTTCTCTTTTGGTAAGACGCCATTTGAAAATCATCAAACATCATCATTCTACTCAACATGGAACTGATGTCGTATATAGCTTTCTTTTTAAAGAATGGAATTTCGTATTCAAAACGGAACGATTTTGTAGCATCCCCTTCTAACAGCAATGATAAACGGATATGCGTATCCGTTCTATCGGTATAAAATTCAAAAGGAACCATTGATTTTGAAAAGACAATTTCATCGTTTTTTAATCCCAAATTAAAACCGTCATAAGCATTTAAAGTAACCGGTATGGATATAGTCTTATCCGTAAATCTCAATTTAATATCCCCTTGATACACACCTGTTCCAAAGGAGTCTGGACTAATTACGCTAACTAATATGGAGCGCTGACTACCCGATACCTTTATAATTTTCAACCAGCTTGGTCGCGTAATGGAATAAGTCCCTTGGTGATTGATATAAACTCTTTTTTCTCCATCTGTAAAACCATTTGCAACACTAAAAAACAACTGGTTTGGATATACATCTCCAGATAAAATAATACGCACTGGTATGGTATATTCCCTATGGGTATAAAGCACTTGAATTCCCATAATCAAATCAGGAGATTGATTTAGAATATCCATTATAGTATCGTAGTCCAAACTAAAAAAGAATTCCGCTATTCCTGAACCTTGTATCATCGTTCCTCCATTTTCCAATCCGATTATTTCGCCATTAAAATTACCGACACGAATTCCCTTTGGTACAATCACCTTCCACTGATTCCCTTTTATAAAAAAATTTTGAAAATTAATTTGATACGGACTTTTTATCAAGACAAATTCATGAGGATAGAAAAAATGTCCCTCATCAAAAACCCTAAATTCTACCGGGAAATTATATGTCGTTAGTTCTTCTTCAACATCTGACTTAGTAGCAAAAATGGAAAACTTAATATAGGCGCGATGATATCCCGTTGCTAAATCGGAAAAAACGATAGGCTGTAAAGCCAAATCCAAAATTACTGCCGAGCTATTGATGGCACGTTCCCTAATTTCTTGAGGTAATATTATCCAGTTTTGAGTAGCTGTTTCATATATTACTGTTGCCTTTAAAGTTAAATTGGAATAGCCCAACAATAACGAATTCATATAAATATCCCGGACATAAATTTGATAAGGAATTACTTCAGGAAGACGATCGCCTTTAGTATAAGAAAATTTCGGAAGTTCATTTACAGGGCTTGTCCATCCCCAATCTTGCATTCGGACAAAATCAACTGTTTGAATATATTGCGGAGTATTTGATAAAACTAAATTCATAACAATTCCGTTTTTATAAGATTATATCTCTGACAAAACACTCCATTTATATCGACCGATTCTGTAGCAACTGGATCCAACCATATTTCAAAATACACGGTTTGAAATTGAGCTTTACCTTCAAAAAGAATGCGATTGTCGTATTTGAGTATATTTAGCACACCCAATTGATTGATATTTAATATAAGTTCGTTATACACATCAATATTGGACGTCGTGAATATGACGTTATTTAGCGGCCTATGATCCGTTCCTCTTTGCAGAAAATAAGCCGCTAAACCCGTAAGTAGTAACATCGGTTCGGGAACTTCAATCCCTTTCACCAAGTTGTATATTTCATCGCAGATGCTATTAACCTGGTAATTGGAAAACACCAAATTATCTCTAAAGGCTCTCATATTTTATTGTTTTCTCGCATCCGCTCGAAGTTTCTTAATCCTTCTCGCAAATACTTCATATTTCGCATATTCTTATTACTCATAAAGGCTTCTACTCCATTTTCTTCCAATTTGCTCAACAAGACTTCTATGCGAATCAAAACAAGCTCTAATCGTTCATTATCCATCCCTTTTTCGGGTATTTCAACCCTCATGGATTCTGGACTGTAATAACCGTTTTCAAAACCTTTTATACCTCGTAATTCCCGAATCAAGGAATCGCGCAAATCGGGATTCATCTGCCTAAAAGCTTTGGCATCGATGATCATTTCAGGGCCATTTTCTCCCGTTAGAAAATGAGTGGGTTTTCGTACTACTCCGGACTTGGTTGTTCCTCCAAAGGTGGATTTAAAGATTTTACCGTCTTGAGTTCGCTTTACGTAATCGTTATAATATCCCTCTTCGTAACCAACACTTGGTAACGGTTGTCTCGAGATTGTAGCCAATTGTAACCCTCCTATAACAGACATGAGCACTGCGAGAACGGTGCCCGCTATTGGCCCTAAATCGGAATACGCTTTCATAATAGCTATGGAAGTATTAATTATGGTTTCCGCAATTGCTATTTTTTTCTTTCGTTTCGCTTGCTTGTATTCCAACTCTGCTTTTTTTCTATCAAAATCTGCATTGATAGACTCTACAGCCTTGCCGTATTGATCGTGATCGATAACACCAGTGTCTAGTTGTCTTTTTAATCTTCTTTGTTTGGAATCAGAACTCTTTTCGAATTGCTGTAAACGGGCATTTTCATTGGCTTCTACATATTGATTATACTGACTCCATATATCTAACAACGCTTGTACAGCCATACTCATCGTTTGAATTCCTATGGTGCCCTTTTCAATATTCTCAAAGAAAACTTCCCATTGACCTTGAGTAAATCCCAATACATCGACTTCTCCTAAGCCTAAGTCCTTCTCTTTGCCAGAATCATCTTTTTCTCCACTCTTAGCTGCTTTAATCTTTTCAATGCTTTGAACGACTTTTTCTACATCATTCTTTAGCTTTTCTTCCTGTTTGGGAGTCAATAGTGAGAAATCGATACCTCCGATTTCAGCTCCTGAAAGCAGTTTGTTGTATAGCAACAACAAGTCTTCGAGCTTTTTCTGCTCGGCCTCTAATTCCGATTTATCAAAATCCTCTTTTAGCGCCTGGCGCTTTTTTTGATCGTTGCCTACAGCTTGGAGGTTTTCGTTATAAGCCTTTTCCCTTTCGGCTTTTTCCAATTCGGCCTGTTCGTTGAATTTATCAATTTCCGTTTTAGAATACTTATCGACTAAGGCTTGTTTGTTTAATAGATAGGTTTCTTCATGAACGATTTTTAACTGATCGTAAAAATCGTTTTGCGCCTTCCATTGTTCGGCTTGTTCGGCTAAAAACTCCCGCTGTTCTTTGAGCAATTTCTTGTTTTGAGATTCTTTAATCGCTTTGTCAATCTCCGGTTGTTTGATTTTTTTATTGTCGTAGTCTTCTTGTTTGCGCTCAAAGCCGGTATCCAACTTTTCCAATTCTTTTTGATAACTGTCCGATTGATTACTCCAAGCCGCGTCTTCTAATTCACGTTTTAAACTGAGACTTTCTTTTTTTAATTGTTCTCTTGCCTTCGCTCGGGCTTTAGCAGCAGTGGCAGCTTTTTTAGCAGCGGCTTCTCTTGCTTTTTTTAGCGCTTCTTTTTCTGCATCAGTGAGTCCTCCTGTTGTTCCATTAGTATCTGGATTTGCAGTAGTAGGGTCGTCAGCAATCTGTTCTTCAAAGGATTTTTTTAGTTTTTCTTGGATTTCGAGTTCCTTATTAAGCTCTTCATTTTTACGAAGTTCCCTCATCTTTGAAACTACTCGTTTCCCAAAAATATGCCAAAGCGGATAATCATAATACCATTTCCCGTACTCGTCTAAATCAGTATTCCTAATTTTCTGCTCGCGCTCATAACTTTCCTGTAAAGCACGTTCAGTTGCCTGAAGTTTAAGTTTTTTGGATAATGCTGTAATATACTTCTCAATTACTTCCGTGGACTTTAAGGTATTTATATTTTCTAAATTGATCCCATTTAAATATTCCGAATTAATATCAACCAAAGCTTTAATCGCATCCAAACGTTTTTGTTTTTCGACGTTCTCGTCCCGAGCTACTTTTAATAGCGCATCAATCTTATCTCGCTGCCCCTTAATCGACTTGTTTACTTCACCTTGGATTTCATCTAGTTTTTTCTGTGCTAAAGTCGCACTATCCACACTATCTCGAAACAGAAAATAAGCCGTAGTAACCGCCGATAGTACAACCAACAAAGCTCCCCAAGGTGTCGTAGCCATAGCGAGAGTCATCGCCCGAAAAGCTTGTGTAGCACCAACAATATTTCCCCTCAGTAACATGGTAACCATGGCATACGCCTGTGTAAAAACCGTTGCCGCCCTTTCGGCAACTGCTCGAGCTTTGACTGCTAAATTGTATAATAAGGTCGATTGGGTATTGCGTGAAGTCCATAAAAGCACCAATCGTTGCCAAGTTACGTTGGTCATAAGCGAAGCGAGTAGAATTGCAAAAACTTTGACCGTAATCATTAAACGATTACGGAATTTGACCATCTTCTGATCGCTTTCGTCTGTAACGCCAATGAATCTTTCAAACCATCCGACAACGGCGATTAACCAATCCATAATTCCTTCAGACGAATACCAACGAATTACAGTTTCTTTTATTTTGGCCAAACTAGCCGCTAGGTTTTCGTTTTTGATGTTGTATTCGTTTGTTAATGAAGTCGCTTCCATCATGGCTGTCATGGCTGTGCGTTGTCTTGCTTCTAGTTTTTCGGTATTGGAGGCTATGGCAGATAGCGCGGCTATTCCCCTGGTTCCTCCAACCTCGAGGTCTTCCAGTTTTTGAGTCATGACGGACAATCCCTCTGAGTTTCCATTTAATCCTTTTAGGAATTTAATCATCGCCTGGTTGGCATCTTTTTCTAATAAATCTTTAAAATCCTTAAGCGAGTCACCGACAATTTTAGCGTATTCCTCGGGATTTTTAAACATGTCGATCCACACCTTATTCATCATGGTTGCCGAAACCTCGACCGATTGTCCTATTTCATCAAAAGTAGCCGCATAGCCGATATTAGCCGTTGCCGATAATTTGGTTTGGCTCGCAATTCCCGCAGTTCGCTTTAAGAAGTTCACAAGGTAGCCGGCATTGTTGGATCCAGAATAGGACACTTCATTAATAGCTGATCCCAAAGACAGCATAGCACCTTCAAAATCACGTCCGGTTTCAGTTCCCACTTTATAGATATCGACCATTTTACCAACTTCTCGGATCTGTACTTCGGACAAATCATCTCCCAGAGCTACTTTCATCTGATTGGCTACCCGAACAAATGCCTTGACATTTTCAATACCTTGGATTCCCAATCGCCCTCCTTCTTCCGCAAATTTCAAAAGTTCCACACGTGCCGTTCGGGTTTTAAACAATCCAAATGAGGCGGTTAGTTCGTTCACTTCCTTTTTGGTTAACGAAGTAGTTTTCATCACGTCTGCCTGACTATCCGATAATTTACCATTGTAATCGATCACCTTTTGTATCGAAACTACGCCACCAGCGATAGAAGCTACAATCGATGCTCCCATTACACTATATTTATTAAAGCCTGTTGCCATTTTATTCAACGAAAAACCGGCCTGTTCGGCACCGCCTCTTAATTCAGCTAAACGTTTATTGACATCGGCAAGTTCCTTTTTATAACGTACATAATCCGTCGAATCGGGGATTAAATGTCTTAAAGTAGCTTTGAGCTGTTTTGCCGTGGTGTCGAGTTGAGCCGTGGTTAAACCGGTCAAGCCAATCTCTTTTTGGAGTTGGCTCATTTGGTTTTTATTGGCGGTAATCTGCAAGTTGTTTTGCCTTATGGTGCGGTTGAGATTCCGATAGGCATCTGAATTTTTCTTTCCTTGTTTTTCAAGGAGTCGCTTTTGGGTTAGCAATTCCTTGTTTTCGGTATTTAGAGAACGAGTAGATTTCTCTAAATTCAACAATTCTTTTTGAGCGGCATTGCCGTCAATGATTATGGATAGTTTTAGTTCTTCGTCTACAATTCGCTTTGCCATTTGAAAGTATTTTCTTCAAATGTGCAAAGCTTTGTTTAGTTGGGTTGTGACATGGGATAGATGAAAAAAACTGTCTATCTTCAGTTTTCTTCGTTCTCTTTTGCTGATTTCTCTTTTGCTAGTTTCTCTTTTGCTAATCTCTCTATTTCTTTACCTTTTCTTTCTAATATTCCGATTACAATTAGTATTGATATAGATAAACCTATTACCACGTACCAAGGCACTATACTAAAAAAACTTAAGTAAAAAACTCCGAAAAACAAAAATAAGCAAACTGATTTCAATATTAAGACACCGTCTTCTTTTTTTACTAAACTGGACACAACTCCAATTGTAGCAATAAGTTGAGTTATACTTAATAGTGCAAATACTATTCGCTTCCATATACTTTCAAAATATTCACTACTACTTTCAACAAAAATGAAAATGATTAAAGTCGGCACAATTAATAATGACAAAATAATAAAAGTACGTATTATTAGAATAAGCCATTTTTTTTGAAAAAAAGCAAAATTTAAATCTTTTACAAAAATTAAATTGTAATTTATAATATCCTTTTTATCAATTACAAAAATGTCACTTTCTATGTGTTTTTTGAAAATTATTTTATTTTGAAACTTCTTGTACAAACTGAATTTATATTCCTTTTTAGCAATAGAATCTTGAATATCTGTAATTTTATTCTCATTTTCAGGTATTCTATCTATCTCTATAAACCTACTCACATTAGAAATTGCAATACTATCCAGCTCGTTATCTTTATTATACAATAACTTATATAAGAAACCTTGGTACAAAACTTCTTGATTTTGCCCCTTAGTTAATATATCTAAAGACACATTTAATTTTTGAAACGGTTTTCTCTTTACTAAATTCTTTTTCGGCACTTTAAACAAATAGTCCCATTCATTGTTAAATCTCAATACCAAAAAAACATCATCTACTCGAAATGCTTTAACGATAACATAAAAAACCCAACCAATTAAACCCGAGAAAATATATGTTGAAATAAATAAGATGGAAAAATCTCTGAAATTTTCCTTTTGATCAAAAAAGACAGGAAGTTCATTCTTTGCTAAAGATTTAAAAAGTTCTTTAAAATCTTCATACGAAATGTTATTTATAAACCTTAAACCAAAATACTCGCCTAGTACAAAACCTAAAACAAATGTAATTATTAGGCAGAAAATACTCGAGAGTATAATCATTAAAAATCTTTCTAACAAATGCCCATGAGAGAATTGGCTTTTATTACTATCTAAAAAATAAAATCTTCGAAAAATCACTCCTGGAAACAAAAATACCATTATATAAATAATGGTATTTAAAGCTATATTTAGATTCATAACTTAAGTTCTTATTCTATTGAAATTTCTAAAGTCCTATCAGAAAAATCAACGGTTTTTGTCTTATTCTTATTCTCTCGTAACTCTTGAAGCGTTCTATCTAGCTTTTCTCGATCTTCCGGATTTTTTATAATATCCTCCAAGTCTTTAGATCCTAATCTAGATTCCATTTCTAAGTAACTAACATTTTCTCGCATCTGTTTAACAGTGCTAGAAATACCATTCATTAGGGAAAAAATTATTTTCATAATTGAGAAATTTAAATTAGTATCGATATGCAGTATAATTTAAATATACGCAAATATATATAAAATAAGTTTTTAGATAAAGGATCGCGCATAACATTTAACAAATAATCCTATTTCGGAATTTATTAAGGTTATCAAAAGCTACTCTCTTTCAAATTTTTAAAGATATAGTTCTAGTCCAGTTTTCGTATCATAAACTTTAAAAGTCTTTTTCAATCAAAAACATTTCTTCTCGCACCGCATCTGTATATCCAAACCCCAATTCCCTAACAATATTTCCGTAATGCCCGTATATTATCTTGTTATGGATTGGATGTGATTTCTTAGTTATTTTTCCTTGAGCGGTGTTTCGAGTTCTCATATCTACAAAACGGTGTTTTCCCAGATGCTGATATACCAAAGCGGAGTCGGAAACCAAAAAGCGACGATCTCCCCAATCGGAATTGGAAAATCCGCGTTCACTCATCAATTGATTTTGTGCCTTTTCAATATCCACCGCGGTTTCACTAAAGACACGTTGGATAAATCGCCCTTTTAAAATATCATCATTCATCTCTAAATCGTTTTAAAGCTCAGTCCCACGAAATAACCATTGCAGGAATTCATTCATTTTACTGGAGAGATAGTAATACTAGAAGTGTTTAAATCGAGAAACATACCTCCGAGAAAGCCACATTGGTTTTCGCGTTCCTCCAGTATTTTCTCAACTAATAACTTAGCTGCTGCCTGAGTTCGGACAAAGATGTCTAAATAACTATCATGGTCATGCTCGGAATAGTCGGTTTTTTCGAATAAATAGAATCCTAACATATTTTGATATTTCAGCGCATCATCTTGTCCTCCTAAATCGTGTTCGGGGACAATTGCCAACAACAAGATATTGTCGTCCATTTCATGGTCTTTCATGAATTTTGTTACTTCGTCCTTGGTTACCACCAATTTTCCGCTTCTCACAGGTTCTAAAGTAGCTACACAAACAGCTACAAATTCTCTTAGTTTATTTATTTTCAACATTTTGTAAGTTTTGATAGTCCAAATCTCGTTTTCTTAAATCGTACATTCGCAAAATAACCTCCCAAAACTTGGACTTGCGAACTTGTTTTACCGTTCCAAAAACCCCGGTTTCAGCCAAAGTAAAAATAATAGCATCGGCTCCAAGCCCTGGAATCTTTTCTGTTTGCACTTCATTAACATCAAAGATAATTGAGAAATCCAACTGTTGATTTCCCCATTCCACTTCTGCTGAAGTAATGTATTTTTGAAAGGCTGCAAATTGCAAATACACCCCGTAAATTTCTGCTTTAGAAACAAAGCTTTTAAGGATGCTCGCTTTGGCCTCGATAAGATTGGAATTATAGACTTCCTTTTTTCTTAAATAAAGAATAGCAGTAATTAAATACAACAACTCCTCATCCTGAGTTTGGCTGTATTGCAAAAACAGTCTGGAAGCATCAGCATATTGTCCGTAAATCATTTCTTGAAAAACTTCTCCTGGTGAATAAAACTTTCTATAAAAGGATTTTATATGTCGGATTTTTAAATCGATAAAGTCTAGTTTTATTTGCTTTGCACCGTCGTAATCTTCGAAATATCCTTCCATAATCGAACTGAGTAAACACAAATTCTCCAAAGCGCTCTTTGATGATTTTTTTGGATGGAAGCGGTAGCCTAATAACTCGGTTATAGCCCGAACCTTAAAATCTTCGTAGGTTATGTGGCCCAATGAAAATTCATAAAGATGGTGGCATATTTTTACGTACTCCAACCCATTACATTCCATTAAATTCTCTGGAATATATAAACTTCGTTGAACCTCTGGAATTTCAATATGTTTCATAAGCTTGATTTTCTAGGTGGACATAAACTTAGTTCCCTCAAAAAACTTCATATCAACAGCATGTTCGTCCTCTTTTAAAATGGGTTTCACCAACTGCTCTATTTGCTGGATATTCTTTTTAAAATCACTATAAAAAGCTTCTCGTGCATAAGCAAGCTCATTGTTTTCGCTAGGCTTTTTAGCTTTGGTGGTATTGCGATCGGAAACATAAGCCTGCAAGACTCCTTCAGGGAAAAGCTGTATTGAGTAACGAGGCATTGCCCAGGCTAAGGCATAAAAAGCACAAGCATTTTTTACATAGTAATACAACTCTTGCTGTTCGTCGTCAATCTTTTGTTTTAAAAAATCGTTTAAATGATCGGTTCCTATTCTGCTTTTAATTTCGTGCGTCAAACATTGTTTGATACCAGGTTGAAGTTTTAAAAGCAATAAACGCGAATGGATTGGAAAAATTTCGTCAAAGCCTGCCGTAGTTCTAAAGATGGAATCCTGCAGTTTGTTATAACTCGAAGTTTGTTTCCATTCTGAAATCCTTTCTTCTAAATAGCTGATTAAGTCGTCTAATGCTCGATAGTATTTTCGCTCCAAAGCATCATTATCTCGATCTAATAGCCATTCAAAAGCCTGCTTTTCGTTTTCTTCTAATCGCATGCGTCTGCCGTTATTGGTGTGCGCTAAATCGTTATTTGGAGCAAATAACCTATAAGCGTTTATGGCAATCGGATATTGAATCATTTCGATTAATGTTTGTTTGTTGCCCTCCGGTTCTCCATACGCTTGAAAGGCCATACCGTATATTTCCCTACCTATTAATTCTACGACTTCTCGTGTTGCAGACTGAATTTCGGGTTTTATCGTTTGATATTTAATATCTACATCTATGAAACCCAATAAACTCTTGAGTTCTGTAGATCCTTTGTTGTTTCTATTAAATAGTGTATTCATGGCGAGATGTTTAATTGTCTTTGACTTGGTTCTATATCTTGTTCTTTCTGAGCGATTTCATGATTAAATCCCAATTTCAATTTTTTATTAGGCCAATTGGCTCTGATGCAATAGTTGATGGCTTTAGTCACTATCATTTCGGGAATATTAACTCCCGTTTGCAAATAGTTTTTTAAGGCATAGATTTGCTCGGAACCGGAATCGCTCTTACCGGATTCCGAAACATTCCCTAAGGCTGAATGCAAGGAAATTCCACCGGAAAGCGCATGATCGGCACGTTGTGATATCTTGATTTGCGCAGCTACAAAGTCTTTGATGTTCTGGTCTATGGCTTTTATTTCCCAACCGTGTTCTAACAGGTTTGTACCTTCTACTGTAAAACTTTTAGTAGTATGCCAAAACTTACCGGCATTGCTGTCTCCAGATAATACTTTGGATATTTGGTTTAGGAGTTTTTCTTTGTATTCCTCCAACATACTTTCTTTGTAGTTCTTTCCCAGACTGGTGCATTTGTTTTTTAATTCCTCTCGTTTAGCAATCCAAAACTCATGCGGTGATATGATGTGGTATTTGACATTCAGCGAATTTTCGGATAATGCTTTAAAAATCAGCGGAACAGCCGTACTCCTACGCAACCACTCTAAAGAACCATATAAATCCGGAATGGTGTAATAATCCGTACAGAACGAATACATATTACTGTACAGTACAGTAAAACGATGTTCAAATGGTTTTGTGAAATCAAATAAAGGATAGCGCTTGTAGTTTACAATCGAGTCTAGAGTACTAAACTTGTAATTGGTGATGATTACCGAGTCTGCCTTTTTAAAATTCCCTTTAGATTTATGAGTTGCCAAACGAGCTTCATTTGGGTTAATCTTTTCTAATCCCGCTATCTTATTTTTACCAATACGTCCGCCTTTGCCTTGGATGATTTTTGAAAAGATACCTTCGATATAATTAAAGTCTATACAAGATTGTAACAAATAATTTTCCGCATCAAATGAGTCCAACCAATCGGAAACCTCTTGGTCTTCTACCCATTCTTTATAAACCTTTCCCTCTCTTATAATATTGGTATATAACTGAGGTCCTGTTCCCCAAAGCAATTGCGTTTTCTTAGACAATAGTCCAGGTGCGAGGTAGTTGTTTTGTACAACATTCCGAATTTCTAAAGGCAAGTCGTTGTTATAGCCATAGGGATGCACGATATAGTCACCAATAAAGTATTGCTGACTACCGATAATCGGCATACTCAATTCGTTGGGAAGCGATCGCTCCTCGTAAGTAAACACCGTTTTCTCGGTGGTTATGATGGCACCATCTCTAACATATTCTATCATGGGATTACTTTTTTACCATTAAATCGCAATAGCAATTCGACATGAAAAAAGCGAGGTAAACCACTCGGATATACTATGTAACCAATTAAGGATTCCGCTAAGTCCGATTGATCCGTGCGCAAGCCTGGGCGTAACAGTGCCTTCTCTATGACCTTTACTCCATCGGTTTGCCCTCGAGTACTATCGAAAGACTTGTACTCAAAAGAGAAGGGCACGCCTATTTTGGTTAATTGGCGCATCATCTTAATCGCTTCGAATAGTTTCACTTCACTTGTAATCATACACAAGTTTACATACTTGTAAAATATTACAGTGTGACATTAAACCAGAAGCGCGCGACTCCCACCCCGACTCATATCTCTAAAAAAAAGCATCGATTGGCAACTGCCATTTTAAAACTTAGCGGGGCGGGGTCTAAAAACTCATTAAAAACATTAATTTTTATAAAAAAGGGATTTAGTTCGTATAAACAAGACAAATAAATTTCTGTTATTTTATAAAAACACAGAAAACACCTATATTTATTATTCATTCATCCTATTTAGAAACAGGATAATCAAGGATTTTATTCTAATTATTTATGCTGGAAATACCTGAAATTAAAATTACAGTGCGATTGGAAGGGAATTCTGAGCATTTAAAAAAAGTAACTTCTAGCCGTGATGCTTACAAAGTTTTTCTCCAATGTTTTGATTCCGAAACTTTTTTATTGCGTGAAGAATTTTTGGTTTTGTGTATCAACAACGAAGATTGTGTTATTGGTTTCTACCGATTGAGTGTCGGTGGAATGACCGGTACTGTAGTGGATTTACGAATACTGTTTACCGTAGCACTGCAGAGTTTAGCAACTTCTATAATTATTGCACACAACCACCCCAGTGGGTCACTAATTCCAAGTGAAGCAGATATTACGCTAACTCAGAAAATAAAAGAAGCGGGTATCTTTTTGGATATCCCGCTTCTCGATCATTTGATATTAACTCAAGATGATTATTTTAGTTTTGTTGATGAGGGATTACTTACTTAAATTGGAAATTCCCTTTCCGTTAATTTACCTTCAGTCAATTCTGTAAACCACCCTAAAGTTTTAACATCTTCTATAATTAAATCTTCCTCTTCTTTAGAATAAGGCGTAATATTATCAATTAAACTAAATTTAAAACAATGATCTTTATTTGTTGAAATAAGAATCATTGTCTTATACTTATACTTTATATATAAATTAAATGATTCTACAGTTAATGCATTTAACCTTTGAAACATTTCTTCCGTCATTTCATCTGTATAGCTTGTAAAAATTACACCTATATTGTTAAATTTTAATAATCTTCTTCCAAAATAAAGGCCTTTAAGACATCCGTATTTTTCATAAAAATCACAATAACTTTTAGCGAAAGAACGTCTTGTTAATCTATCAAATGAGAGCAAATGTTTTGCTATTATTTCTCGTGAAGGAGTAACATTAACTAAAAATTCATTCTCTACTAATCTATCAACGAAATAACTAATTTCGTCAGCTTCTTTTTTTTGCTTAAAACTTTTATTCTCTATAAAAGTCTCCCACTTCCCATCTACTATTAGATAAAAATGATCTGTTTTACTATTATTTAAAATATCTGGAAATACTCTCTTATTTTCAATAAAATGAGCCAACAAATCTTTTTCTTTACCAGAAATAAAAACAGTTGTAAAGTCAAAATTGGCTATATTAGCTGATAACTGAAAAAACTCTTCCTGTGCCTCAATTGGAAAATCATCTTCGTCAGAAGGTAATAAAAAAGTACGCTTGTTTTTAAATATTTTTTCCCTTTTCTCTAGGTAATCTATGAAATCAGGAATAGTATCTAACTCCGATAATATTGTCTCAAATGTATCCCGATCAAATAACGTAATAAAATCATCATTATTTGTTGCGGTATTAAATGGATAAAACTTGAGATTTTCACCGAGATTGACAATCACACGAAAAACTTTCTTAATTCTTTCTCTCTGAAAAAGCTCTTTATCTCTGTCTGGATGTTTAATTATAATTTCTTTTTCACTAAACAACGTTCTGTGTGCCCCTTTTATTTGCTTAGATGCTTTATCTATTGTATTGTTAAAATACCTAAAGTGATTGCCTTTAAAAACATAATTCTTAACAGAGAATATTATAACTATTTCATCAAATATAATTAGTAAATCACAAATTTCTTTTTTATTTCCATTTTCGTATTTTGGACTAGGATAACACCAGTATTTAAAAAACGACTTGAACGCGAGTTCATTTACGAATTCTTCACCTTCACTACCTCTCACTTGACTATCCATACTTTATATTTAAAAATTTTACAAAACACTTATTAATAATTTCCAAATAACGTAACACATCTTATTTTATATATTAATTTGCACTAAATATTCCCTTTTAAAGTGATTTTTAAAAGTATTAACGATAACTACTAAATCTTCTTAGGATTTCCTTTCCTTCGTCTGTTAATACTGGTTTTTTGTCATAATTTATATCTTTAAAAAGACCTGTAAACAATCCTATGTATTCTAATTTTACTATATGATTTTTTATCTCTTCTTTCTCATCTTCGGGTAAATCCAAAGTTCTTATCTTATTATTCAAAATATTTAAAACATCTGCTAAAGATATCGTGTTTTCTTCACGTATCTGAGAAAAACTTTCATTAAAAAACTTCTCGAAGTAATCAGATTTTGGCAAATTCATAATACTTTTATAAATAAATCTCTCATAAACATAGTCATCTACCTCTTTTTTGTAAATTTGAATACTATACGAGACATAATGTCTACTATTCTTGTCATTATAGAGATTTTCAAGATTTTCCAGTCGTAGAATAAACGACAAATCCCGTTTTCTTCTATCTAATACACTCTCCTTTTGCTTATTCAGTTCTTCGCTTTTATTTTCTAGATTTAATATAATATCTTTCAATTTATCAATGTCATTAGATAATAAAGTTGATTCATTTACTTTACCTAAAACTTCATTCTCAAGTTCTCCGATTTTTACAATTTGTGTTTGTTCATTAACCAAAAGATTTTCATTACTAGCATTAATTTCCTTAATCTGTTTAGTTAGAATTTTAAAATTAAGAATTAATTTCTTATGATAATCATTTGTACTAACAGGAATTCTATCTTGTATTTCACTAGATTTTCTTATTAAGAAACTATAACAATTCTGCAATATATGGGAAATTAGTAATAGAGAAAATGTTACTAGTAAAATTATAAAAGTCCATTTTGAATTTATCAAAAACTCCTTTAGTATATCATAATTCTTAAAGTAAGTTTTAAAATAATTAATCTTATCATCCATTGTACATTCTGCATCGAAGATAAAAAACGCATAAACGAGATACCAGTTTCTAATAATCCAAACGCCAAGAAATGTCGCTAAAAACGGATTGGTAAATCTAGTTTTAACGGAATCGAAAACGGAATCAAAAGCTTCTTTCATAAAAATGTTAGTTTCGGCAAAACTACACTAAAATTTAACATTTATGAGACGTTTCCTACACAAGCTAAAAAAAGGCTTTTGTAAAAATGAAAATGTAAAATAGTTTTTAATTCTGTTCATCATTCGAATAATATTTATATATCGCATCTATAAAATTGATAGAATGTATATTTAAAATTCCATCACTACCTAATGTACATATTTTTAAATTTTGTAAAACTTCTACAATTGAAACAATAACTCTACTCTCATTCATTGAATAATTTAAATCTAATTTGCATGATAAACCATTTGTAAAACAATAATTCATTTGAGAAAACAGTTTTTTAGCTAGAACCCCATCCCTACTAAATTCCTTCTGCTCAAGAAATCCAATTAAAACATCATATCTTGAATAAAAAGTTGACCCAGTTCCGGATAATAGTTTATAAATTTCTTGTCTTCTTATATTGCTACACAAGAATGTTTCGTTTAACAAATCTAAGTAATACTTTTTTTCTTCCATTTTCATCATTTAAATTTTCAGTAATATACACATTTAATGCGTACTCGGTTCCATTGTATCAAATGGGGTTATCGCTTTCGTAATTTTCATATAGGCCGCTCTACATACCAGGTATTTAAACGCATCCGAAAAATTGGTTGAAAACATAGGCCGTAACAGCATAGGGAGTTTTTCGGACCTCTTGTCTTTGTGGATGGTTTTGGAATTTTTACGATCGGTTTTTACAATAATTTTGGTGAGCTCTAAAGACGACTTTAAACATTTACATTGAAACTGATCAATCTTTAATTTGGGCAATTCCGGAAATTGCTCTCCTAAAATATTGTTGACCAACTTATATTCTTCACTCTGCAAAATTGTAGCCTGATTGCGGTTCATCAAATTGACTTTCCAACCCGTTGCAATACCGTTTTCAAATTCGATAAAACCCGCAATTTCCGCCGCCCAATCTCGGTTTATTTGTTGGTATTGATTGCCCGATCGGTCGTAGTACATATCGAGTATTTTTACTTTTTGGTGTTTAAAAAACGAACGAAACTTATCGGCGAGTTCCTTTGAACTCTCTGGTGGCAGCGTGTAAAATTCCTTTAATAAATAGTAGTAATTGCCTCGAGGTTGGCCGATAACCATACTAGTCATATCGCCAAAATCAACACCGCACTCGAGCTTTTGTTCGCAATCGAGGTATTTTAAAGCCAGTGAAGTTTCTTCGATTTCGTTTGCTTCCGTTAGTTTAATGTGATCATAGAACCCCGTTCGTATTCCGTCGTCAAAATAATGGTGTTCTCCGAGGTGACTGTAAAACTTTTCTCCTTTTTTAAGGTTGATACGCAGCGACAAGATTGCCGATTTAAACTCCTCAATTCCCAGAGCTTTTAAAGAATCTTGAAAGTAGCCCTCTGTCAATATATCCGCATTGACAAAGGATGAAGCGATATAAAAAAAAGTCAGATTCTTACGAACCCGAACCCAACGTTCCGTCCATCGAACCAAATTCTTTTTGAGATTTCCAATTTTGTGGTAATCCTTGATTTGCTTGGCCGCTAGAACCTCCTTTTTGATTTCGTTCAGCACCAACGCGACTTGCAACGCTAATTTTACTTGTTCAACATTGAAATTTTTCTCTTGCTGTAAAATCCAATCGTCGTCTCCCTCCAGTATGTTGGGCATATCTGTAGTAAACGTACGACCGCGATAAAACACCGAATGTCCAAAATGCACATATTCTCCGCGAATAGCCGGCGTGAGTTTCTTGAGTTTATCAAATTTTAATACCCGAGCTTCATCCCCGTATATATGCTGATACGAACCACCCGCCAAACCCGTGGGTTGATCAAGCGAGCCCAAATTAAAAAGGACACCGTTGTAAATGGAAATGGTGTGCTTGTATGTTTCTACCGGCTTAAATGGCAATTTAAAATAAGGTGGTGGTTTTTGATCGGTTACATAATGGATTCCACGTTTCCAACCTTTACGTTCCCATCCCTCCAGGAGTGAAGGAACAATATTGCGCATGGCATTCATATACGTATCGGAAACCAATACCTGCATACTGCGAGGCATGTCTCGTATAATCATTTGGGAGCGCTCTGCAATGATATCCGTTGTTTTCGCGGTTGCTCTACCCGCAATTAAATACAAATCCTTAGGAGCGATTAAATCAATCGTCATTTTAAGCCAGGAAGCAAAACGACCTTCTACATCCCTATCGTCAAGACTTACGTGGGTCCTCCTGCTCATCTGGAAAGAGTTTTAAGGGAAGCACCTGGGCTTCGCGTTTGATTTGTATTTTTTCCTTTTCAGACAGTTCCGGCAAGAGATCGATCATCGCTCCGAGTTTGTTTCGATCTACTTTCGGGAGACCTAAAAATTCCGCATCTGCAGCATAAACCACGAAGGGCGCTCTAAACAATTCATCGGGCAACGTATCTTTATCCGGTTCGTTGACTCCACGAAGTTCTGCAGCATCCTTTTGCATTCTGACTACTTTTTGCGCATCTGTAGCATCTTTGACTACCTGCATAGCAAAGTGAATCATCTTGTCCATTTTATCGGCATAAATATTGCGCCAGGCCTGTTTGGAAATTCGGTTGTCGCAATAAAAATATTCCATGGCTTCATCATATACTTTGGAGGCGTGGTAACGCGACAACTTATCGACCAGGATTAAATGTTTAACGATAGCATCCTTTGATCCAAATTGATCGATACGCAAGTGCATTCCTCGAATCTTATCCAACAATTCCAAATACACCACTATGTATTCCGGAGCCTGACTGAGTTTGCCCCGCTCCATAAACTCGTAAACATCCGACAATTCGATATCTTCAATAGTCATCGTCAAAGAGAATTTGGTTTAAAATGTTTTTGTTTTCCAGTTCCTTGCTTTCTTTTAGAAAAACCTGTGCTGCAGTAATATTTCCCGCTATGGCACTTTGTTGTTGGGTTTTTGCGATTTCGTACTGGGATATCAATTTCCCCCTTTCATAAGCCAATCGGACCGACGACTGCAACACGCGCCACAAGCTTAAAAAATCTCTTTCGGGAATTTTAAGAAAGGTTGCAATTTGTTTTGGCGAATAATTACAACCCGCCAAGTGTTCAATCATCACCAATTGCTCTTCGGAAATGTTGTTTTTCACTGCTGTATTGTTTGCCAAACTTCCCATAACCTCAAGCTTTTAATCCCAAATGCAGATCAATCAATTTCTGGCGTAATTCCCTTTCGTCTATACGCTGTTGAATCTGCACTTTTTTAGACTCGTCAGCGGTTTCTTCCAACTGCTTTTTATTTTTAGACAGATAAGAAGCTGTACCGCTTTTAAACTTAATCATAGCAGCTTGACTCATTTGCTCCACCTCTTTTTGGATTCGATACTCCTTGAGCACTTGGTGTTGTGCCGATATCTTTTTATGATCGCGGTAATGCTCCAGTTCGTAATATAACTTTTTATTGTTGTTAAACTCCTCCGAAGCCTGGGCGGTTATAGCCAAATCTTCCTCCGGTGCGACTTCTAACGCTCCATTTCTGATTTGCTCCAGTTTGGCATGTAAGGCGTTGTACCTTTTCCATGATGCGACCAATTTACCGGTAACAATATGCATTTCTGCGGGGCAATCTTTATCGGTGAGAAAAGGAAATAAAGTATGTAAATCGGTTTTAATAACCGTTTCTTCATCCACGGTATTGACGGGTTCCTTTACAGGTTCCTTGGAATCTTCTTTTAGTTTAGGCGTAGCTAACAAGGATGCCTCACTGATTCCATAGATTTTTTTTAAATCGTATAGCAGGTTGGCAACATTGCTTTCTGTTGCTCCGATGAGGTTGTAATTCCTTAATAAATTGGAATTGATTCCTGCTGATTTTCGGAGCAACACAAAAGCTTCATTAAACTGATCTTCGCGCTTTTTGGGTAACGCTTTTAAAAACTGTATTACTATATCTTTCATAACTCAAGAACTTTATTAGGTAAAGTTGCTTATTGTTAGAAAATCTGATTGTGACATGGAAAATTAAAATACATTTGCCTACCAAATTACAACCTTATGAAATACTTTACTCTTATAATAGTAATCCTTATATTATTTACTGTTTTATGTATAGCTATAGATATTACAGCTGAAACCGAGACTCTAAGCTCCTACTGCAGAAGTATCGCCTGTGGTAATATGACGTTATTAATTACATTATTTATTGTTGAAATTTATTTAAAGAAAATTCGAGAGAAAGCTGAAATCAATATTGCGAGAAAACGAAATGAAATACAAGTCTCTAACGCCATTAAAACACTAAATGTTGCATCCAATAATCTATTGATTTCGTTAAAAGATTTAATGAGTGAAAATCTTACAGATTTCACAGAAAACAGTATCGATCTTGAATACAGCAATCTACAATTTATGTATAACCCCTCAATGATAGTGGGTTATGGTCTATTAAATTCTAAAATACAGAATTACAATTTACAATTTAAAGTTTTTCAACAAAGATTAAACCAAATCATAATTTTAATTGATTTTAGTCGTCATAAAGAATTATACGATATTCTATTTGAATTATATTTATATAACGAAAATAACGGAAGAGTCATCGATACTTTTATTGAAAGCAAAGAAACAATTATAGAATCGAAAACAATAGAATTATTAAAAACGCAAACTGAAACTCCTCGGTCGGATGATTATAGAGTATTCCTAGGATTATCAGGAGTTCTTTTTAATCTTATAGAGTTTAATACTTTAGAAATAATCAAAATTCGTTCATATAAATTAACATGAATAACAACCAATTCTTAGCAACATTTTATACATTTATACAATGTTCGTTACTAAACAAGACATCTTCGCCCTTAATGTATTATCCACAACGAAAAACTTGGTTAATGTGGATACAATACCGGCGGTTTTTATACAAGACTTTCAAATATACTTCTACGGAAAAACCCTTGTAAAAAAAGATGATGCATTATTAGCTTACCCTCACGACATCAAAGCTTGGGTGCAATTTATGTACTATAAATACAGCTAAACCATAAGAAAACCCCCACAACTGTAAACCAATACAACTATGAGGGTTAAAAGTATTCCGAATAAAAAACCTATTCTACTTGGAGGTAATCGGCAAAAGAATTTTTAATTTCTTGATCGGAAAAGGGTTCGAATGCCTGTGTAAAGTATTTGGCATGGCGCAACAGTAATACTACTTTATTACGCAGTTCTTTTTCCTCGACAAAATCTGTCATCAGGAGAACTTCTATGAGTTCATGAACATCATGGTCTAATGTTCGAAAGTTGGACAATCGTGCGGTATCTTGTAGATACCGCACCGCAGCACTCATCACAGCCTGCGATGAAGTCGCATTTACATTTTCTTTTTGCATACTAGAAAATATTAAATAGACGAAGCCCTTACTTTAGGTGTGCAAAACAATCTAGGATTGAGTTAGGACGGTTTCCCGTTCCTTCACCATTGTAAGGGCTCGCTTATGATACGAAATAATTTTAAAAAGGATTTCTCCTAGTATTGTTTTGCAACATAAACCTACAAAAATATTTTTATTCCACAAAAAAAGGACATACAAATGTATATCCTTTTTTTCTAAAATTTCAAGAATCTATATCGAGTTCAGTATAATTCCAACAAGCACTATAAGGCCAATAGATAAAGCTATAACTGTGATTGTAAAAAAGAAAACAACATTGTTTCTAATGCGTATAATATCTGATTCGATATGTTCTAACTTGCGAACTATTTTCTCGTTTCCTTCTAGTTCTTCATAAGGTTTTTGGAATTCTTCCATAACTAGGTGTTTTAAGGTTGTACACTAATTATTTTCTTTCAAATAGGCGTATGCTTTTAGTACTAAATCGATGCCATCGATTTCTTTCTTAGATAGTGTTCGTGTTTTTGTGTATTTCCCAGATAGCCTCATTTTTGGAGTTTTACTTTTTACAAGATTTTCCAAAAAATCTACAGTCAAGTCTGAAACTTTAACATCAATCCACTCATGTACTGTTCCATCGCTACCGATTTCTGACTTTTTATTTTGATATTTATCAAAATAAATATATTGGGTATTTCCATCGTAGGACAAATACGCATCTTCAAAAAATATCCAACCAATACCGTTATAAGACATTTTTAAACGCAACAATATAGTATTTTCTTTTTGCCCTAAATAAAGCGATGTCAAATGTCTGTTGTTATAATGAATCAAATATGGCGTTTCATACCAAGTCCAACCCGACACATCATCGTAGTTTTTCTTTAACTTATCCAACGCTATCTTCTTTTCTGCTTCTACCTTTTCCTTCTCAAAAGCAATTTTTCTTAAATCCTCTTCTTCAGCTAAAAAAGCTTTCTCATAAATCTCCGTAGTTTCCTTTAATTTGTTAAACTCGGGATGTCTCGTTTTTAGCTCGTTGTATAGGTCTTGGACATGCCCATACTTTTTCATTTCGTTGGCTTCTATCAATTTTGCATACAGCTTATCTGCTCCATGTAAACAGTTGTCCAACTCCGTTTCTAAATTTTTAATTTTATCGTTTAAAGACTCTATTTCGGACTTAAGAGTACACGACATAAAAAGAAAAACTACTATCAAAATTGAATAATATTTTTTCATATTTCTACTTTTTAATTACATAAACTTCGATCGACATATACCTTTTTACCACTGGCACTGATGTAATAACAGCCGCCTCGCGGTCCGCGGGTATAGGAACGGGAGCTACTGCTGCGTTTTTTAGCAGTAGGCGTCGTCTTCGAGGATGTAGAAGTGAAATTGCTCCTCGTGGTTGAAGGGGTTGTCGAAGGGAGGGGCTTCGACTCTTCTGTTTTTTTCTCGCCCTTATCGGCGTAATACCAGGTTTGGTCGGGTTTTAAAACTACTCGATCTCCAGTGGTGGTTATGGCATAAATAACTTCCTGCGCATAACTCGAAAATGAAAACAAAGTGGCCATAAAACACATGATAATACAATGTTTCATCAAGATATTTCTAATTAAATGATACTTGCTTTTACCTTATCCGAGATAAATATATAAAAATCAAGTTAATGGTAGTTGGGTTGGGGTGTTAAAAAAATTACCAAGCGGCATTCACTCTAAATGACTTATCTATTTTTTCACCATTTATGTTTTCAAATGAATGTACTCCTGGCTCACTTAATTTTAAAAGATCATTAAGAGCTTTATTATTAATAACACATGTTCCTAAGAATTCATCAAACTGTGTTTTATCTTTAAAGAAATATCTCATATTATCTTCACTCAACGTAAATAGTTTGCCTATATTATCTTGAGGACTAGCTAATTTGTAAAACAATTCTTCTAAATGTGATTCTAAATACTTCCAAAATCCTGTTCTACTTTCTGCTACAAGACCTAATAAGCTTTTGTACATAGGTTGATTGTTTTCAATAATAATTGATGGCCTATAAAATGTAGTGATTTTCTCTAAAGATATTTTTTTCTCTAAAGCTTGTGTCAAATAGCATTGCTGAATTTTGTATAAATATTCATTGCTTACTTTCTTAAAATTAACTCCTCTTCTAAGATGATTTCCTATAAAATTATTCCTAAAAATACAAGGTTTATCCGTCACAAAAAAAGCTTTAATTTCGATATTTAAATTATTAATATGTAGATCGAGTGCACTATTTTGCTCTTCTATAATTTCAATTACTTTTTCGATTAAAAGATTATATTCACTATAGAGACTCGGTAAAAGCAAGTCACAGTTTAAATTTTTATTTAGCAATTGTCTAAAAATCTCTACAACTTTATGTTTTTCGTCTGAATTTGAAAGACCCCATTTTATAAAATATAATAAATTATTTATCTGCTTAGATGTATTAATATATGAATCAATCATTAGGTCTTCTTTAACCAAAAGCTCGTTTATTTGTTTCTGCGTAATATCATCTGTTTTCTCTTGTAATATAAAGTACAGATAAGTTTTATGTGGATTTCTAAATGAGTTAAAACTAGGGTCAATTTGATCTAGATAATGAAATAACTTTAAATTAACATCTGTAGCAATATCTAATTTATGTTTAACGGTTAAATCCACAATAACTGGCAACCTGAACTCGGTTAATGAACTAAATGAATTCAAATCTAATTCTTGCAAAACTAACGCAGTAAAATCCTTATAAAATTCGGGAAGCCTAAATTCGATGTAATTTAAAATAAAAAACTCTTCAAAATTAAGCTCCTCTTTTAAGTTTAAATAATGATACATTAAATTGTGAACAAACATTTTAATTTCCCTTAGGTTATTAAAACGCAACATTTTAGCAACGGAATACTGCTCAGGAAAAGAAGATTCTCCGTTCTCAGGGAATAATATAATATCTGTTTTTATTTCACGGAATGTCTTCTTGAGTCTATCGTCATAATTACCTTTAAAATATTTATCTAAATAGTCTATACACAATTGAAATGTATCTAACTCATCCGAATATATTAACCCTACTTCTTTTTGGATGATTTTTTCTAAATAATTTTCAGGCTTCGGAATTTTTAAACTTTTCAAAGAATCAATCACATACTGTTTGTCGTAGGCTAAAAGGAAAATTACATTTTGAAACATAGCACTATTGCGCACTAATTTTAATACTTCAAAAACCTCTTCGTTATTCAAACGATCAATATCGTCAACAATTATTAAAAAACGTATTCCCGCTTCTTCCATTGCTAAATTGATACTATCATATAGAGATTTTAAAGTAGATTTTTCTTTTAAAAAAAACATCTGAAAAAAACCTACAATACTTTTTGCTACACCCGCTCCTTCGTATCCCAATAACAACTTTTTATAATAATCCAACTTCGAGCCTATTTGCAAGCCATTCTTCTCTAATATTCTCTGAAATTCATCAAAAAAGTCACTAATTACATCATTCGCGCTATTAGATTTCCACGGGTTAAATTCGATTACTACATGTTTATCTCTTTCTTCACATGTGATCCGTTCTTTTAAAAGATTGATAAAAGAAGATTTCCCTTTTCCCCAACTTGCATTAATTCCAATTACAAACGACTGTGAATTTTTAATCCCTTGTATATACTGAAACATACGATCTACTTGGTATCCAAAATCTAACGTATCTTGTTCTTTATTCCAAATAGGCCCATGTAAATTTTCTTTCAATATCTTAGCTATATCACTACTTGTAGCTTTTCTAACTAGAAATGTATGGCACTTACAAGCAATTACAAAGTCAAAGAGCATTAATACTAAAAAGATTACAGGTACTATTCCAATACTTAAATGATTCCAAAAATGGAACAGAAATAAATCCGCTAAAACAATAATGATTATATTGACTAGTAACAATAAAAGTATGTATTTTACTTTTTTGAGAAAATCTAAATCCATTGCATAGGCAATTAAAGCAGTTATAACCAACGGAAATATCTTAGTTAGCCACGAATCAAATTTCAATTGTCCCCAAGTGTTTTTTACAAACCAAGTATCGATAAAGTCATTAATGGGAGTATAGAACAGCCAGTAGGTAAAAAGAAATATTGCACTATAAACAGCAGTTCTTATATATTTTGACGAGAAATTCATATTTAAAATTTGCCAAATCTAGCCTTTAAAAACCAAAAAAACACCCTTTCGGTGCTTATTATCTATTTTTTTCTATCCAATCGTATAAATCCTTTAAGGTTAATCCTAAAGTGTGTAGATTCGTTCGGCAATGTAGGGCGGGAATTTCTTTGTCTTTTTCGCGGTGGGTAATGGTACGTAGGCAGTTTGGGCATTTGTAATGGTCGTGTGAAGCTGTTGTACGCAGGTAAATACATCCTTTTGATTTGAGAAAGGCAATCCAATCTTTGGTTTTTACTGGCCTGTTATTCCCCATAATCGCTTAGCTGATAATTTCAACTTCGGCCGTTTTGACTGTGGTGCTGGTAAAACCCTGTAAAACCTTGGTTTCGTCTCTATACGCCTTGGAGAAATTGAGCAAAGTATCTTTTTTAAATCCTAAATTCGTAAAGAATGCTTCACGTTCTTGGTCGGTAAACGTAGCGATATCATCGATAAAAACATCTACATTATGTTGAAACGATTCGGTTGCTTCTTTTTGAGTATTTCCATATCCGCTAATCATCAGAGTTGGCGCAATTATACAAAAAAATGCTTCCTCTCGACCTTCGATAACAACAAAGTGTAACTGTATTTTAGTTTCAGTTATGCGAATCGTTTCTTCAATATTTTGCAAGGTCACACTCATAATCAGTAGTATTTAAGCAGTAATGTACTTATAATCAAATGTATTGTATAGGATAAATATACTGCGTTTTTTAAAACAAAACTGTTAAAGGTATTTCAAAAAAACACCTTTAACAGTTAACCACAAAAATTCAACTCCTAGAAACTTCCAAAATGTAATTTTTACTACCTCCGTCAAACACTTGTAAGTTGATTGCAGCATCGCGAAAACCCGTCCAATCGGCGCCGTTTTTAAGCAGTACTACGATATTTGCGTTGGTACCCGGCCCGCTTTTTAGTACTGGAGGATCTTCGTCGCCATTGCCTATTAAGGTGATGATGGTTCCATCGGCATGATCAACTTGATTGAACTCAATGTTCTCGGTGGTGTTTAACGGCGTGAGTCGGTATTGGGTTCCCCTTTCCAAAGTAGCCGTTATTTTGGAACCGGTTAGTTGTGCTTCTTGCAAAACCAAGTCTCCGAGATAATGCCCCGGTACAAACCCCGTGGCAGCGTGCTGTTCAAAAACCAACATTTGCTTGCGCGCATCGTTGTCGTCTTGCATGGACGGTTTTAGTTGTAAAGGGGCGCATTTACTTCCCAATACTTTGCGGAATTTATCAGTGCAGGATCCGTAGATAATGATCACATTTCTCCCGGTCCAATTCTGAATAAATTCGTTAATAGCCAAATCGTTTCCCGGGTGTTCGCCTTCAAACTTTTGTTTAAATTGCACACTATCTTCTTCGCCTTCCGATTCGTAGGAGGCTTTGGATTTAGACGGTGTCATATAAACCTGAATCATCGAACTGTCTGCTTTTAGCACAAAATTTCCCTCCATTTTTACGCCGTTGAAGTCGCGTTGGGGAAAACTCAGTACGTCGTCGATATCGATGATAGTCACGTTGGGTTCTTTTGGAGCAGAAGCCCCTGGCGATGCGCCAGTGGGTTTCTTTACTGATGTTTTGATATACATAACTCTTAATTTTAAATGGCACGTTTTAGCTCAATCCACACATTTTCTATAAAGACGAGCTCGATATAGTGTTGGCTCGTTTTTAGTTCAACCGCTTCGCTTATTTTGATGCTGTCCGTATTTTTAATAGTTACCACAACATCCACTTTGTCATTTCCAAACACCTTGATGGTTTTGCCTTCCACCCCTCCTATAATCGATTTAATAGTTGTGGATACTTCGCCTTGATATACAAATTTGTTTCCGGAAGTAACGTCAATGACATCATCTTCAAACGGAACATCGGTTACCAGAAGCTTGGCTGTTGTGGTTCTCGACACTTCTTTTAATTTACCTTCATCAGTTACCAACAAAGTCAATACCCCATCGGTGTTTAGCGGATAGTCGGAGGTTAGTAAGAGCGACGTATTTTTCTTGACTTTCTTGGCCGTTTGCAATTTTTTGTTTCCAAATATTCGGATGATTTGTCCTGGTAAAGCCTCTTCTATACTTGTGATGTCGGTTCGCCAGTCGGCGTCGACTTGAATCGATGGATAATGCAATTGGATAATTCCACTGGTATCGTCAAATACAGGAATTTTTACTCCGCTGTGGAAAATCGGCACGCTGTTGGACCATACTTTTTGTACTTCAAACTCGCGAGGATCTTCGTCCTGTAGTTTGGTACCAACGAATACCAAACGGATTCCCAAACGGTAATCAGCAAATATGTGAGTATCTCTTTTTTCGTGGGTTATGGTAAACTTTCCTTTTTCGTCCACTTGATAGTCCAAGACTTCGACGTTTGTCGATTGGGTGATGCCAATAAACTCGGTTTGCGTCATGTCGCGCAAAACCTGAAATTTAAAGTTGGGATAGTCAATCGGATGGTTTTCTTTGTACTCTTGTTTTCCCGAATCGGTATTGTAATGGTGTTGGTATAAGAAACCGGCACGTTCGCGATACCAGTGCATTAAGGTTGACGAAATCTGAATTTCATTGCCTTGTTCGTTGCGCTCGGTTTCGGGTATTTTCTCAATCATGGTTTTGATGTAATCCACAATGTTTTCCGGCGTAGGACGACCAATATCAAAGGCGCGGTATTTTTTAGCCACATCTCTAAAGTAATACCAATAGTACATCAAACCGTCTTGTGAATTGATAGCAGCCCCTGGATTGCCATCGCCATCTGGAGTAGCGACATAGATTCCGTTAATTTGGGCAATACGATCGTCTGCAGCTTGGCGTTTTACCAATTCGCTTAAAAGGAAAAAGACAAACGACATTTTCCACGGATGCGATCCTTCTTTATTGTAGGAACGGATCCAGGTGTTTTCAATTTTTTGAAGCTCGTAACCGTCAAAAGTAATATCGATTTTTTTGCGAAATACCCTACCCTCTTCTGCTGCAATATGGAATCGATTTTTAGGTTTCCATCCCTTGGATCTGCCTTGTACAATTTCTGCAGGAATGATATAACCATCGGCCACACGATCCAATACTCCAGTTCTTCTAGACCATTCTGCAGGTAAACTATAGGTATCGTTAAACAAACTGTTTAAGGCTTCTGGATTTTGTCGTACAAAATGCTCGACGTCATCTTGTAATAGCGGGATGTTTCCCTCCTTATTAAAGTCTGTAGCCTTCATAGAAAAGTCGCGCAAACGCGCGTTCCAACTTCTCTTTTCAAAGGCATCCCACGATTTGCCCGAGGCAAAAAGATGGGTAGGTGAATGCAATAAAGCGACGTTTTTCATCAGTTGGGTTTGTAAAGGTGATGTTTCAACTTCCGGCTCTTCCATAAGAATGGCCATAAGCTCTTTTTGCTGTTTAAATTGTGCTTTCAATTCTTTTAGAGATTCCAACACATCCGTAGAAACTGGGGGATCAGATTCATCCATATTTTCATTGGCACTGACCATGACCTCTAAAGCTTTGATTTCTTCCTGTATCGTTTCTAAATCGGCCTTGTTTTGCAACACATTTTTGATTTCGATATCTATGGCATCAATCATCTTTTCAGTAAAATCGTCTCCAAAATGCGCTTGGAGTTGTACTTTTTGCGCGTCTGTAAACTGAGTGGTTAGTGCATCTGTATCTATGGGTATTTCTTTTATTCCCAAAAATGCTTTTACTGCAGCAACCGTTTTGGCTAAAATTTTAAAATCCATAATAGTATGTATAAAAGGGTTATTAATTCTTTTTAATATGTTGCAATTCACTGAGGTATTTGGCCATTTCCATGGCTTCTCCCATACTTCCTATTCTATCTATCAACTGCAATTGTAATGCTTCTTCCGCTCCAAAACTTTTTCCGGTTAATAGCCCTGGATGATTCGCTTTTAAACGCGGTCGTTTTTCTTTGACAAAGTCTTGAAACTGTATGGCCTTTGGTGACAACATTTCTTTTTTTATCATTTCATATTTTCCTTCTTGTGCTAAACGGACGGACTCGTTTTTGTGTTTGGATTCGTCGGGATATACTTGGTGAAATTCGTAACCAATACTTTCTAAGTATTTTTTGTTATCCATCCAAGACAACATCACTCCAATCGACCCAATTTGAGCACTGATATTGTTATCTGCCATGATGTAATCAGACACCGCTAACATTCCAAACAAATGCGCTGAACAAGCTTGATCGCACAATCCGACTACGGGTTTGGTTTTTCGCTTGCCAAACTCTACCAAAGGGCCTATCGCCGCAATCGATCCGCCAGGACCATCGACATTTAAAACGGTTCCGATAATATTGGGATGCTGATTCGCAAAATCCAAAGCTCGAACGATATCCAAGGCTCCATAACTGCATATATCGCCGTATTTGGTCAGTAATCCAATGGCATCAACTACGGCTATACTGTCTTTAGGAATGGTGATTTTTTCGTTTTTAGCGGCTTTTACAGCTTGGAAATTGGAATCGAATACCGTAAAAAGCGATTGGGGTTTGACAAACTCATCGGTGCTGTTTTCAAACAAAAAACGGTAGGCCAAGGGTCCATAAATCGGTAAAGCCTCTACTTGAAGCGCCCAAATGCCGCGAAGTAATTCCATGACTAAGGTATTTGTTTTCATCGTTTGATTATAAAAGTTAACACTAAGAATATTGCCAATACTCCCAATGTCCAATTCCTCCATTGCATTCCCTTTTGTAAATCTTTATTTTTTGCTTGCCACTGAAGGATCTCCGATTGCAAGCGAATTATATTGGCAGTATTTTCTACTTTTAAAGTGTCCACCCGTGTTTTCCAAACGGTTTGAATCTGTTGATCGGGACACTTGACTTTGTTTTTTATCATTGTTCCTACCGAGTCCTTTACCTCTGGACAGGGTATCTCCACTCCCGGGAGTATTTCTCGTAGGGTATCTACTCGTGTCTTGCCTTCTACAATCTGAAATTTTGGCGGAAAATTTAGCGCACATTGTTCGGCTAAATAATCCGGATTGGCTTTTAAAAACTTTCCGGCGCGGTCTTTTAACGAAACGCATCCGGAAAGTAAAAACACCATGGAAAGCAAGTATATGGTTCTCATCGATTATGGGGTAATAGTTGTTTAGAAGGTGGGTTTTCTGCTGAAATGGTCAACCAATTGTATTCTGGAATAGCATCAAATGACGGGCATTCTTTAATGCGTTCCCACGGCTCAATGGTTCCACTCTTATTTAAGTCTTTTGAAAAATCTCGATGCCCCAAGATCATCAAATCTACCGTACAATCTTTTCCGTTTTCCGTTAACCAATTTATCGCATCAAAAATTTCTTCTAACAAGGCCGATTTCTGCGCAACGGTTCGCGTATCTAAAGCCTTAGTTACATTTTCTCTCTGTACACCTCCTCTATAACAGATGTTGATACACTGGATATTAAATCCTTTGACACCGTTGGTAATATCTTCGTAATTGGTCAGTTTTTCGCGAGTACCGTCGTAATTTACCCAGGTGTGGTAGCCAGGCGCATTCCACCCTTTTGTTTTCCAAAAGGCCTGCATGGATTCCAAGGTGCCGTGACCGGCTTGACAGTGAATCACTATATACTTAATTTTTTTTGCCCTGCTCATCATCTAACTTGGTGTGAAGTTTTTGAATAAATAACTCTACCGATTTTAAACCCGAATAGCCCAACAAAAAAGCAATTCCATACAACGACTTATCTGTTAAATCCAACCAATCGCCTAACAACGGGGTTAAGTAATTGGCTGCAAAACCTCCGGCGAGTACTGTGATTATTTTTTGTCCGCGTGTCATCTCTTTTGGTTTTTTAGTTAGAGAAGTGATCCCGCCAGCAATCCCTGCAAAAAACAGTATCATTTCCAATCCTATTAGGTCGAAGAACTTTTTCATTCGGCTTATTTTTAGTAAAACTAAAGGGATTGTATCTCTAAAACTGTGACATGCTTTTTACTTCGCAATTCGATTGGAAACAAGTCCCAAACGGGAGAGTTTGGTATTTTTCTTGATTTCGCGATAGTACAACCGCCTTAACGATTCTACAGAGAAACCAAACTCCAACAGTTCGTATTTGTCAATAAAAGAATTGATGGCTCGGATAATATGAGGAAAAGCACTGTTTTCGGTATGACCGGTTACATAATACACAAAGGCAATTCGAAAGATGTCTTCAAACAAATCGTTAATGACTTCCGTGGCTTCTTCAGGAAGTTCTAAAAAGTGATATTTGCCAGAGACTACTTGAAACACCGATCCGCTGTATTGTTTTTGATTATGGCTTTCATTGATGGTCAGTAAAATTTTTAACTCAGTCAGTTTTATCGGAACTGGAGTTTTGACCAAAAGCAATCGAATGATTTTACTGAGTGATGAGGAAAACATCAATCCAAAAGACTTGGATCGAAAATTAAGGTAGTGAATTTCTTTACCTTGTATCTCGTGAAAGAAAAAGGAAACTAAATGAGGTCTAATATGTACAGGGACATTAGTTTTCATTTGTTTAGTTTTAGTGGAAAAAGAATCGTTATGTTGTCATGCTTCCCCGATTTACATTTTTAATTTTAAGAATCCTCTGGAGTCTACATACATCGTTCCTGGACTGATGCGCTCGTTTCTCATAACATCTTTCTCTTGTATAATATCTTTAAATTGCATAGCAGGATGAGCAATGCCATTAAGCTCTACAGCCGTAAAATTAATACTCCCAATTGTGTGCCTATCGGGACTATCCAAACCAATAGATAAACCGTTTTCATCCGTATCGAGATACACCACCGTTGCTTCTAATCCGGGAATCTTTAAGCTATCTGTCATTATTTTTAATCGTTCTGCAATAACATTCATTAAACGTATTCCCGTAAACACCCCTTTCCGACAGTAAATACTCCCTTCTTTACCATCAATAATCAAATTGGAGTTGTGCAAGTTTGGAGTCGGCGATATCATCTTTAAATCTTTAAAAACAAATCCGGCAATATTCGCTCCTTCCGTAATTAATAAGTTTACTGCTAGTTGTTCCATCGCGTTTAATCGTATATAATGGCTGTTCGGATTTATTGGAGCCACAACATTGTTATACCCATCTTTTAATCGCCACCACGAATTGGTATTGCGATGGTAGATATAGTCAAGTACGTCAACATTATTGCGGTGGGTTTCTCCCCTAATCCATTCTCGCTGTACTGGGATTACACCAGTTCGACCTGGTTCTCCATTAGTCACTTTTGATATTGAAATCGAATCTTCGTAAATAGCGCCATCTGTGGCGGTAACCCTTACTTTAAAAACAACAGCTTGAGTGACTTGATCATTGGCAATAATTAAACTCTGATTAGCTCCTACAGAGGTGTTACCACGCCACCATCGGTAAGTATTTACTTCTATTCCACTGTGCACAACCGATAAGGTTATAGTTGAAGGAACCGCACCGTGAAATTGATTTCCGGTACAGTTAATCCGTATAAACTTAGCCCTTTGAAGTAATTGAATACTTCGTCTTGATCTAACTATTGCTCCCATTTTACACTTCGTTTGCTTCAAATAAAACATCTATCCCATCGCCTGAAGCAATTACTTCGGCATAGGTTACCGTATAGGAACCCCCCGTTGTTTGAGTGCCCACAAGGGTTCCGTCGGTTTTTATCTTTTGATATTTGTACGTCCAATTACCGGCTGCTTGAGTTGTGGTTCCTCTCAATACCACTTTAGGCGTATAAACAACAGTCTCGCCTATGTCCAATGCACTTTCGTTACCCGTAACATTAAACATCAATTCCAATACATCGGTTTCGTCGCGTACGGATATTAATGCGGTTTTGACCCACTGTCCTGCTTCAAAAATGTCCACCGCATAGGTATCGTAAGTAGCAATATCGGCTGCAGTGAGTGTTATAGTCTTGGTCGTTTTTCCCGGTAACAACATTCTGTGATCAGCTACATTGTCGTTGGTCAAATCCAAATTAGGATCTAAAGTCATTTTATACCATTGGTAGGTATTGGCTGTTTGAATAATCCCCCCTTTCTCTAATACCGCTTCGAGTACAACCGTTGGAAATTGTTGAGTTATCGTTGCTCCTCGACTGTTTTGATCAATTATATAGGCAGTATAAGTATTGGCACTTATGTTTTCCTTTATCACCGTGATGTTGGCGTGAATGGTCATCGTATGCCCGCCACTAAATACCGACGCACTAAATTCAATACTGCTTGTGGTTTCGATTTGCTGCATGATATCCGCTTTTATTTTGATAGCAGGTACTTGTACAGTTCCCAACTGCTGTACTGTTTTTTCAAAGCGGCTGTCCGTATCCGAAATCACAACTCCATTAAATTTCCAAATCTGAGAAGTGATATTATTTGACGCAATAGGTGTATTGGTCAAAGTTGTCAATATCTGTACGTAAATGATTCGGTGGTTTTCCTCCAAGGTCCAACTGCCGATAACCGAATTGTTTTGATATTTAGAAACAAGTGGTTTAGTGGCTATTAGTCCGGTCATTAAACTATCACCTCTTTTTATCACACTTATGGTTCTACGCCCTCTTACAATTTCCATTTTTCTGTTGTTTTTAACGCCTCTGGCGTGGTTAATTCTCCAAATTCGTCGGTGGTATTTCCCGACTGCTGCTCCCAAAAAGTCAAAATATCTCGTTTGAATAAAACCAACTCTCCTTCTTTTCTAAAGTGATGCTTCGCGTTGATAATTCCCTTTTCTATCGCCAATTTTTCATTCATTAATATATATTTCATCACTTACTCTTTTAAGGTTAAATCTTCTCGCAGTTCCACATCTAATTGTTTGTTTTGACTGTGGAGCTCCACTATTTTTTCTATGGGAATTTTAATTTTAAAACCCTTGTATAAAAACCTCCCATCAGGTTGTTTTAACCATCCTACCGAAAAGGCATTTTCGGGATTCTTTAAGGTTCCTTCACATGTATTGATAATCATTTCCGCTTCTACAAAGGTTACCGATGGATTGATTCCCCCTTGTGTGATGAGGATTTCTTCCTGATATTTTGGATATTTTTTCATCAATAAAAAATCGCCTTTGTAAACCTTAGCCGGTTTTTGATCAGGTCGGTAATTAGCCGGTAATTCCGGAGGAAGATTCCCGTCTTGGTTTAAATTCTTTAGGTCGTTGGAACAATCTGCTACTTCTACAGTAATAACGGTTCCAGTCTGTGAAATTTCCGACGCAGGCACAAATAGTCGACTGCTTTTGGAATTTAAATACCCTCCTGAATCTGTAATTTCGACACCGTTTTTGTACCAGTAATAAGCCGCAGGTAAAACCGATGTTTCTCGAAACAATTGTGCCTGTACTACCAAACCCGCTTTGTTTTGTGTTAAAAAAAGATTTTCACCATGCGGACAGTTGGTTTCTAAAACGGCAGGAGACACCGCAGTTGGCGTTGTCAGCAATACAAAAGATTGTTGAAAATGCGCCGTTCTCTTTGAATCAATATCAAAATATTTAGCTGTAAAAATCAAGGTGGCCGATTCGGTGTCGGCTATATTTTTAAAGATTTTCAACCACCCTTTATCTACTCCAGTTCCAATTACAAATTCAGTATCGGTTGGTAATATATCTTTTAAAACACCCGATTCCGATATTTTCCATTTGACATCGGTCAAGTGTTGATTGACCAACCCAGTCTTAAATCCGTGTGGATCGGTAACACCGCATTCTACCAAAATTACCAATGGATCCAGTCTCCGATCGGGATTAAAATATTGTGTATTGGCGTCGTAAAACTGCCTTTCCGATCCACTTAAAAAACGAATATTTCTATAGGTAGAAAAGGGCTTGTAAACGAGTTTTATCATTTTGTTTGTTGTTCTCATAAGCTTACTTCAGTAATTATCTCGTTACCATTTACGATGGCTTGACAAATAAAGGTCACACCATGATCGAAAACCTTGGGTGTAAAATCTTCCGGTTCTAAGTGTAAGATGGGTTGGTTTTTATCCAGTGCCCAAATTTGATCACTGTCGCGATCCTCATCCGTATTACCCGACTCCCGAAACCATTGCCAGGAAACCACATCGTCGTTATAAGGTCGAAAGTATTTGGTTACTGTTGGCGTTAAAGTGGTTTGCATAAAGTTGGGATCTAAAAAATCTCCTGCAGAAGATTCAACAATAATTTTTAAATCTTCATTACCCACAATTTCCTGAATCCCAGCTTCTACTTGGTTTTGTATGTCTTGATATAGCACGACCTTTTTAGCTACGTTGTCAGTTACCCAAATTTCTACCAAGCCACGATTTAAATCTTCAGAATTGACCTCAATAGCCGCGTCTTCCGCATCTTTAAAATGCGTATAACGTCCTTCATTAGCCACCATATAACGATAAAATCCCGTTGGAATCGGTTTTATATTAATTAATGCTTCTTGCTTTTCCAAACCAGCAGCTTCCAATCGATTATACAATTCATTAATCGCATCACGAAATAAGTTAACTTCTCGAGCATCAAGTTTTTTCTCCTGGCTTAGATAACGCAGCGACTTTTCTCTTTCGGGAGTATTGATTTTATCTTTAAATGCTAAAGGGAAATTCATCTTAGTCATGACTCAAAAAGTTTATGGGTAATATTTCTGGAAATCCCAATAAATCGGTATTGGGTTTTAAGAAACCGGCCGGTGTAATGCTCTCTGTATAAAACTCCACTTGCAAAAAATTGCCGATGGTTTCTGTAGTTACTTTGGGGTTGCGGTTTTGGATGTAATCGTTTCTACCGATTACCACTTCAAAACCGTTGTTGTAAACCAATTTGATGTTTCGAACTAAGTGAAAAACTTCCGTTCGCACGGACCGCATCGCATCAAAGGATGGAAATCGGATTACAAATCGTTGTTGGTATCGGGTTCCTGCTCGAGCTGTCGCGGAAGTTTCTTTAAACTGAACGGATCCCTTTCCAAAATGGGTGGTAATCCAATTGGTTCCCAATTCAACGCTATCATAAAAAGCTGCAGTTGTTGATGAATTCACAGGAAGGAGGTTTCCGTCAAAGTCAAGGTAAACGGAAATTAAACTAGGGGCTCTATGGATTTTTGAAAACAAACTCATAACTGCACTTTTAAACACACTAATATAATAAAGTTTTACTAAACAGTAAAACAAAACTAACTTTAACCCCCTAAAACGGTATGTCCTTTTTATTTTTTGGCCTATAGTGCAGTTTTGTAATTAATTTAAAACTGTTTATTATGAAGAATACCATTGCGAAGTTGCAGGATGGAAAGAGAAATCCTCGACGAGACTATTATTATTGGGAATTGTTATATGCCATCGACGATGACCTAAAAATTGAAGAGTCATTTAAGAACAAAGCGCTTCTAGAATCCTTTAGAGATGATATTAAAAAAATCGGATGGGCGTTTCATAATCTACGCCGTGTAGATCGCTCAAAACTTTTTGATTTTGAATGTCTTTGTAATACGTATGCGTATATCATTTGCTAATAAAAAAGGGAGGAACTAATTCCTCCCTTTTTTATTAAATATATTTCCTAAAAGCTTTAATCGTTTGAAAAGTTCCGTAACCAATCATGATTTTACCTATAACGAAAGATAAGATCGAAAGAACGCTTAGAGTAACTCCCCATAAAATTATCCAAAAACCTCCTGTAAAACCAGCAGCTAAATTTTCTAGCAACAAATTAAATCCTGCAAGAATCCAAAAGTAATTGAGATACGAACACCAAAAATCACTTTCAATTAGAAAAAAAGTATTAGGATCCCCTCCATAATAAAAATGATCAAATGTTAAAAGATAATATGCCGCAAAAAAAAGTAAACTGGATAAGAAGGTAAATAAGATTCCTCGAGCCCAACTGGTTCCAAAATTATTAGACCACTTATTTAGATATAAGATCACTTTATCCCAAAAATTTGCTTCCTCAGATATTGAGAAACATTTCATTTCCTTTTTATAATATGCATTATATGTAATTTGATTATTGTTTTTCTTAAACTCATTTTTTAAAATACAAGCCGATTCCCAGTCCTCGACAGTAAATAACTGATTAGATTCATGATTTATAAATCCAGGTACGGCAGCACTTTTTAAATGAATCATTCTAATAAAAACATCATTAAAATAAACTCCCCCTTTTACTACCGCTTTTGTTAACTTTATAATTCCATTAGGCAATTCTTTATTATTTATGTCTTGAAACCTGACAATTGCAGTATCATAAATAGTTGCCTGGTCAAAATTTATTTCACCTGCGAACATCATTTTACTTTCTGAATTATCATTCCCTAAAAACAATTCTCCGTAAAGTTTTACTCTGACAAAATGAATCTTTGCGTCAAGCATTCTATTATGTACTAAACTTATTGTACTGTTAAAAATTGAATCTGTAAAGTTTAGTCCTAAAATAAACTCTGACTTTAAAATAAGTACAGAATCATCAAAAGTAGTTGCTATCGCATTAAGAGATTTACATTGTGTAGATTCTAAATAAAAATAACTCTTAAAATTTGAATTACTAATATCTATAGTTTTCCAACGGTTTTCATATACATTAAGTCCTGAATTAATAATTGCTTGAGAAAAATTTAATGAAGGTAACTTATCTAAATCAATATCTTCAAAATTATTATTTTCTAATAAAGCATTTTCTAACTTAGAATTTTTAAAAGTAACATTTTCGCCAAAACTATTTTCTATTAATAACAGTGTTTTCTTAACTTCTATATAGTCCAAAATCAATGTCTTTTTAAAAACGCTTTTTATTATTTTAAAATTTTCTTCAACAACAATATTGTCAATAAAACTAAAATCAGCAATATTAAGTTCCGATTTAAAACAATTAAAACCTCCTTCAAAGATAGACAAACGTAAAAAATTAATATTGCCTTCACTAGAAGTAACATCAAAATCATTCTTAAAAGTTACTTTTTTAAAAGTAATTCCTTTATGAAACTGTACTTTAAAGAGTTCGAATTTATATTCAAAAACACATCTCTCAAAAATTATATTTATATTTATATTTATATTTTTAAATTCAAGTCCAAAAGTATAGATGCGAATTTCATTACTTGAATTTTCGTCACGAATTTTAGCATTACAAGCCCCCTCAATAGTATCCAAAAAAGTACTAAAATCTAACTTAGTATTAAAATGGATATTTTTAAAATGTAAAATATTTTTCTCAGCATCATAATATTCATTACCAACTCTATGTAAATCTTCACTGTTATTTATTACAAGCATAGCAATCGTTTTAAAAAGCGAATTTAACCAATTATAAATGAAATGTTAAAATTATTAATTAAACGTCATCAACTTTTGTTTTTCACAGATGACGAATAGTTGTCTATTGTCAAAAAATTTCTTCCATTTTTGATTGAAATCAATCCAGTTATTGGGAAGTTCGAAGGGGTTACTCAAATTTTTATTGATGTATAAAATACAAGTTGAAAAACGACTTAGATCACTTACATCTGCGGTTCTTAAATATAAAGGGAATTTTATTGTTGACTGGCTGTTATTTTGATCCTGAACATATATCCATTGATTCAGAATTCCTCGGTACATCTCCGTAAAGTAGTAGATACAGTAGTGGTTGTCGTGCGTTTTAAACGGTCCTTTTAGTTCCTGATTGTGTTTAATAAAAAAACTTACCCCTCCCTTGAGAAATTGACATTTAGCGCAATCATTCATATCTCCATAAAAGAGATCCTCAAATATTGCTAATCGGAACTTGGCCTGAATTTCTAAATACATGATTCATATTTTTTCTATTTCTCTAAAGCGCTTACACGAATATGCCGCTACTGCCAGTGCTCCAAGGTTGCTCAGTAAATCCTTCTCCCGTAGGTATTTAAATACCTCACAGGCTTCGAATACTTCCTCTACTGTCTCACAGTGTTGAAATATCCATTTTATCTCGATTATTTTATACAAATCCATTTTTTAAACTCAAAATTGCACTTTTACTTTCTCGACATCGCAACCTCTGAATATCAGTTAGTTACAATATATCATGTCGAGAATGTTACAGAAAGCACTATAGTGATTCTCAACATTCTGTAACAATCTCAACATTCTCTCAACACTAAGCCATTGATTATCAATACAAAAATCATGTCGAGAATGTTGAGACTTTAAAAAGTAGGTTCTTCACTTTCTCCTAATTCTTTTACTTCATTGGGGGTGGCAGGGGGGCCAAAAAGACCTCCAAGTTCGTTTTCGTTGACCAATTGGTTCATTTGAAAAAGAATCGACCCCACGATGTCATTCTTTGTCGTTTCATCAAGGGCATTCAGATTAATCACTATAGCAGAGGAACGATTGGCTTGGCGGCCCGATGAAAAAGAATGGGAGTCAACACGGCCAGCAACCACTCCTAGTTTTTCTAAAGCATCCAACAAACTCGTTTTGGAAGGTGCTGCTTCTTGGTAGTGAGCAAACCACATGCGTTGGATCTTGGCGTAGGTATGTGTCCATTGGAGATAGAGTTTATGGGTTTCGATTGATACAATAAACCCCACCTGCAAACGATCGTCCTTATGGCCGCGAAGCGAGGTGATAAACATTTCCCAAAAGCGCGTGGTAACGCTAGACGAGCTGATTTTTCTCAATTGTTGTTCAACTCCTTTTTTAAAATGTGTAAACATTTCTTGTTGGGTAAAAGGAAAGATAATCAAATCTTTAAAAATCATATAGACAGCAGTAAGCACCGATAAGTTAGAAATTATCCGGCTCCGAGCTTCGGGTAACTCTTGTTCCAACATCACTTTGAGTGCGCGTTGAACCGAATCGAATTTGTCTATAAACAACTGCCGGTGTTTTAGTATTTGATGACTATAGCCCGAAACGCCTTGCAAGGTCATGTCTTTGAGTTCGTCGAACCGTTTCATCTCTTCTTGATCAAATTGGCTTTTGTCCATCTCATTCCATATCAAGCGCAATATCAACGGTTCTGCAGTTGGATAATGGTTTCCCGTTAATATGGCTGATGATTCTATAGGTACCGAATCGGTTCCAATATGCGATTCGATATTTCCCTTTTTATAACCGCGTCTGTCCCAAAGTCCCTTCAGTACGCCATCCAACTGATCGTTGTTTCGCTTGTATTCTGAAAGATGAGATATCCCATTTCTGAACTGGGCAAACTCTCGAACCTGTGCTTTTATTGTCGATACATTTCCCTCCAGGTTAATCGCTACTTGAGGAATACCTACGAATGATTGTACGATGTTTGACAATTCATCCTTACCCGTTGATCCTGGTCCGTAAAAGAATAAAAGCGGAAAGCTATTCAGTTTTTCAACCACGATATCTTGAAACAAAGAGGCCATTGCAAAGAGTATGGCACTGATGGCGAAATCGCGATGTACTTCTCTCATTTTGGAAAAGTACACTTCCATAGGAATCTTGCTTTCAATCATCCGAAAGCGCTTTTGTGCATCGTACTTCAGATTGGAATGCCGATAAATCTTATTCGCTGAAGGAATATAATAGTGTACGCCACCATATTGAAAAATTCCGTTTTCATCCATGGGAATCTCCGTTCCATCTATGGCTAATATTCGGTTGTTCCAAGCCCAAAACTGACCGTCGGGTTGCCATCCCAATACATCGATCTTACGACCGTTGCCCATTTTATCAAACAAATACCTTTTTAGAAATTGTAAAGCAGTTCTATTTCCATCAAATCTAAAATTGCCCTGGTCGGTAACAATTTTCTCAAACGATTGGGGATTATTTATGCTATCTGAAGGCACATCGAAAATCTTCTCATCGTCAAAGATGTTTTTAACTCGCAGCAACTTCATCGGAAACTTTTCGTCGTTCATGTGTTGTAAAATCTCAATCTGGAAATTGGAAATAGCAGAAAACCGGACTACTCCATCTGGACTTATTGGCAACGTCATATAAATTTGATTGTTGGCCATAAAGAGATTATATTGAACAATGTCATCCTTTAAATCTTTAAGGGGAATTTTGACGTCTTTTGGCAATTCGTATTTTGTAGCTGTTTTTGTTTCCACCTTGGCCGATTCAGCCTTTTTATCGATGAACTCCTTAACCCATTTTTTTATGGTGGCTGACGTAATTTTCGATTCTTTGGACAACCAACCACTGTAGATTTCCTGCATGGTATCGTCTTCAATTTTAGATATTATCTCTGAGAGCTTTTTAGCTCCGTTAGAGACGTCTAAAGCATCTCCAACGAGATTGGCTTCCATCAAGGCCAGAAACCCATCCTTACGCACTCCATCTTTTTTAAACCTTTCTTCCAAACCAATTTCCGCAAGATTTTCTCGATGAATTCTACAAAATTCGTCGGGATCACCATCTGGCAAAACGATTATATCGGCTCGAAAACCGTGCTCTAAGAAGATCGGGATTTGTTTTAACATAGCAGCCTTACCCGCATTGTCTGGATCCATGACTAAAACAACGCGTTCGCAATACCTTTTCAATATATAAATCTGATTGGGAGCAATCGAAGTCCCGCAGGGGGCTACTGTATTTTGAAGCCCGAATTCTTGAAAAGCGATTACATCGTTATAGCCTTCCACAATATACATCTCCTCTTTTTTCCGAGCTTGACTTTTGGCTTTATGCAGCCCAAACCAAACTTTACTTTTATTGTATAACACATTTGATGGTTCTACGGTTGGATTAATCCACTTGGCCTTAGCTGTATCAGACAAAGCTCTACCGGCTAAACCAATCAATAAACCATTTTCGTCGTGTATCGGATAAATTAACCGGTTGCTATAAAAGTCGTAATGATGTTTGTTACGGCCTTCCCGAATAAGTCCCAAAGCCAAACCATCATTAACCCTTGCTGAATTTTTGAGTAATTCATAAATTATATTTTCAGGAGCGTAACCGATCCCCCATTCGATAATGATATCTTTGGAATACCCTCTTTTTTGAATTTCAAGTAAGGCTGCATGATCGTCGGTAAGCTTATTTAGTTGATCTTGATATTGTCGTAAAGTCGATTGCAAAACCGGTCTAATTTTCTCTTTTTTATCAAGTGCTTCTTTTTTTATCAGTGCTATTTCAGGATCTTCATATTCAATTTCCTCAGAATATTTACGAGCTAAATATTCGATAGCCTCAGGATAAGTGAACTTGTTGAATTCCATTAAGAACCCCAAAGCAGTTCCTCCTTTCCCGGAGCTGAAGTCTTTCCATATTTGCTTAACTGGCGATACGACAAAGGAAGGTGTACGTTCCTCTACAAAAGGGGATTTGCCTTGAAAATTGACACCTACCTTTTTTAACACTACAAAGTCTGCAATTACATCTTGGATGATGATACGATCTAAAAGCTTGTCGATAAATTCTTTTTTAATTAATCCCATCTTCAAGCTTTTTTAGTTCCACTTTGTACTTGAGCAATAAGAGTTGTTTTTCTGATTTAGAAAACAAATGACTGTTTGCTATTTGCTTTATTCTCGCCTTTACTACATTTATAGTTGATTGTTTAATTTTGTCCATATTTAGTGTATTTAAAAAGACCGCTCGTCAAAACGAGAGCGGCCTAAGGTGTACAATAAAAGTGTAAGAACGTGTATCTAGCGCACCCGCTAAATAAGTTTAGAACCGTTGCAATTTCTTGCACGAATCATTCGCTTACTTTTGTAATAACTTTTTTTCTTGAGTAAATTTTGCTGTAACTTCAATCACAATCATTTTACTTTTTAGTTAAACATTAAATTTTCACTCCATAGCATACTAAAAAAACAAAAGGCTATTCAATTAGAAGGATAAAACATCTCTTAATGAATAGCCTTTATATTATAATCCGCCCTTGGAATCCCTATTTCAAATAGCCCTTTTTCCTGGTGTTTTACTAGGTTTATCATTGTATGTCGCCTTTATTGGTTAAACACTTCAGTTTTTCAATTGCCTCCATATTCTCTAAAGAGACCTCTAACAAAGCATTGATGATTATCACATTACCTTTCTTTTTGAATTTGACGTTTCTAATGGTCCCTGGAGAGAAAGACACCTTATTCTGTACAAGGTGTACATAATTGTCTGGAAGAAATTCTTCAATAATTTCAAATGCTTTTTTGATATGTATGTCAATACCTATGGATTTTTGTAAATGACTATTTTGGCGTGCGTTTTTTTTTAGTACTTTTGTCATAGTATTAATATTTTTGTCATTAATTATAACAAACATAAAAAAGTTTTACTTTTTAGTAAAACTTTAAACCCTAAAACTTTTACTATTTAGTGTAATTTATAATGATTCTAAATTATGTACAAATATAGAATAAAGGCGTTTTTTGATGCCAAAGGCATGAACAATCGAGACATAGCCACAAAACTAGAATACAACGAAGGTTTAGTATCTAGATGGATGAATGCTGATACTATAAGTAAGTCTTTTCTCTACCTATTATTGGAACATTTTCCGGAGATAGATTTAAATTATTTATTGAAGGGAGATGAAGTGATCAAGTATAATAATGAGGACCACCTGAATTTGGTAAAAGAAAAAAACAAAATGGATATCAATATACATTTAAATGCTATCCAACAACATACGGAGAAAATCCAGGAAATTTTGGCACAAAAAGGCCTCCAGAAATAAAACAAAAAACTGTATATCAACAAGTTAAGTATTGGTCTAACGTCCAGTCGAGGTCACTGAGTTATTTTACAATTACTTGATTAGAAAGCCCTTACAATGTAAGGGCTTTTTTTTATCCCTGCATCAGCTCGACCACTCACGTACTTTAACGCAGCTAAAGACATACAATCTTCTACATTTTTAAATAATTCGTTTTATTTCGCACATAGTTAACCAACTTTTTTCCTCTAAATATTTTGCAAAAAAACGCCCTGTTATCTCAAAGCCTTTTTTGTTGAATTATTAAAGTATTTGTTTTGTTTACTTCGTAAAACTTCACTAAAGCTACTGTAAACCTATCATTTACGTATCTTCAATTTTTCCAACTCCTATTGTACTTTCAATTTAACTTGTGGAATTCCTTCTATTTTTAAATCCTCGTATCTAATCCTACCCAGCCCAGCACAGCCTATATTTCGTTCTGGCTTAACATCATATCCAGTATTTATTACTATTTCCATAGTTTCAGTTATTTCAGCTATAGATACTTTGTAATAACTTTCATCTGGAGTGATTTTTACCATTTTACTTTCAAATCCCATATAAGCAAACTCTAAACAGGCTTCTTTATCGAGATTCATTAAAATTTCAAATTCACCCTCTAAATTTGTCGATACCATATTCTTTTTTCCCACCTCTTCTATTATACCTCCCGGTAAAGGCAGTCCATCATTACTAGATAACAAAACACCTTTAATCAGCGTTGGTTGAGCGAATACAGTAAAAACCGAAATAAATAAAGTGAAAATTAATACTATTTTTTTCATTTAAGCGTAGCTATAATTAATTGTGAGTTTCAAACTTTAGGACAGCAGAATAAGGTGCTCTAACAAACTTAGGAATATTTTCTTTAAAATTTATATGCTGTTAATACAAAACCATATTTAGATTATTAAGCAAATAGAACGACGAAAAACTAATTTGTATTCACAACACTAATTAATGTCAGAACTAAGGCTACTATCGAAATAAGAATTGTAATATCCATAAATATTTTTTCTTTTCAAATATTTATTTTTAAAAATAAACATGTAAATATCATAGCCTTATACAGAAATGCGTAAACAAGAAATCAAATCAAGCCTAATTTGTGAACGACATACTTAACCGGAGCAGATGAATAGTTATAAGTAGCATATTTCGAAGGAACTATTAACAAGATAAATAAAAAAGCAACCACTTAGGTCGCTTTTTTATTTGAAAATGTAAATACTAAAAATCTAATTATAGATAACAATACCAGGATCAAAATCAACTGGCGTACATCTATCGAGCCTGATTCTTTCCATTACAGTTGGCGTTCTACCGTGTTTCATCATAAAAATATCATCAAAGCTTAATCTTGTCTTTAACGATGGTAGTGTACAATACTTGTTTTGAACGCAATACCAGTTATTTGCAGATTGCTTTAAAGCCTCTAACCCAGCCTGTGTTCTAAATTCCGAAACGTAAGCTTTTTGAGCCACTCCACAATCAGTCATAATGTAAGTGTGATCAGATGTAAGCTGTGCGAAGATTCCTAATGAGAACATAAAAGCTCCCAGTACTAATAGTTTTTTCATAATAATAAAATTGGTTAATCGTAAACATATTAAAAAAAACCAACAAATCGAATTAATTATAAGTATTTAAAAACGAATATTTTTAATTTTTGATTAAATTTAACAAAATATACAGTAAAACTACCTAGTGCCATAAAAAAACACCACCTTCTTTAGAAAGTAGTGTTTTTTTTTATTTGCTCGATTGTAAATCGTTGTCGGTATTTCTATTTTGGATACCGCTGTTTCCGTGGCAGCTTATCTACCAGCGAATTACCGCACTTGCCCAAGTAAATCCACTTCCAAAAGCAGCCAAAACAAGTAAATCGCCAGACTTTATTTTTCCGGTTTCCCATGCCTCTGTCAATGCTATTGGAATAGAAGCTGCCGTAGTATTTCCGTATTTTTGAATATTATTAAAGACCTGATCATCTGACAGTCCAAATTTATTCTGGATAAATTGCGATATCCTTAAATTCGCTTGATGAGGAATTAACATATCGATATCTTTTACCTCTAATTGATTGGCTTCCAATCCCTCTTTAATAACTTCACTAAATCGCACTACAGCATTTTTAAATACAAATTGTCCATTCATGTGTGGAAAATAAGAAACATCTTCAGGATCATTATCCTTTACAATATCCGAAACCCAACGACTACCCATTCCAGGAGCCAATACAGTTAATTCTTCAGCATGCGCACCTTCTGAATGCAAATGGGTGGATAGAATTCCTTTGTCCTTCTCTTCGGAACGACTTAAAATTGCTGCTCCAGCGCCATCTCCAAAAATCACCGATACGGAACGCCCACGATCGGTCATGTCTAGACCCGTTGATTGCACTTCGGAACCGATTACTAAAATGTTTTTATACATTCCCGTTTTGATATACTGATCTGCAACGGAAAGTGCATATAAAAAACCCGAACATTGATTTCTAACATCCAATGCACCTATGGTTTTTATCCCCAAATCCCTTTGCACCAATACACCGGGACCAGGAAAATAATATTCTGGGCTTACGGTTGCAAAAACGATAAAATCAATATCATCTTTAGAAATACCCGCTCTTTCTATAGCTATTTTTGCCGCTTTAACCCCCATACTAGTGGTGGTATCTTCTCCTTTTATTATATGTCTACGTTCGTGAATACCGGTTCTCTCTACTATCCATTCATCATTGGTATCCATGATCTTAGCCAGATCGTTGTTGGTGACTACATTTTTTGGTACGTAGTATCCCAATCCAGTTATTTTTGATTGAAACATTATGGTGAGTTTAGTTTGTTTATAAAACAAAAGTACACTTTTTAGAATACCAGTTAGCTTTTGGATTTACATATTTGAAATTTGGTTATTCCCTAGGAGTTTTTTCGATTTAAAGCGATTCTCCATTTTTAATAAGCACGCCATTCCTTCTGCAAAGACACGAATTACTACTACTCAGTTATGATTCTCTTAAATGTCCTTTGCTTAAAAATGGAATGCTGTTTTTTTTTAGTAACTTGCCTTTTTCATCAATTAAACCTAACGCTACATGAAGATATTTTACGCATCGTTACTGGGATTATTTCTATCAACTACTATGCTTGCACAAGAAAACATCACTTATCAGAAACCATCAAAAGAGATTTTAGCTCTTACTGACTTTGAAAGAGCCCCTACGGTTTCTATGGATTCAAAAAAAGAATACTTATTATTGAGCTATCGCAATACTTATAAAACACTAGAAGAACTCAATGAGGAAGAAATGAAATTGGCGGGATTGCGAATCAATCCGATTACCAATATTTCCAGCACTGTGACTTATATCAATAATCTTAAGATACGCAAGATTAAAGATACCGACGAAATACAAATAAAAAATTTACCTACCAATCCCCGAATTACCAACTTATCTTGGTCTCCCGACGAATCTAAAATAGCTTTTACACATACTTCTACTCAAGGCGTTGAATTGTGGTTAATGGATATAGCAACTGCTACAGCAAAAAAAATATCCGATCATCATTTAAATGCCAATGTGGGTAATCCGATATCCTGGTTTAAAGACAGTAAAGCTTTATTAGTACGGATGTTACCCGCAAACCGTCCGCCCTTGATTAATCCAAAAAACGATATTCCTTTAGGACCAATTATTTCTACTGCAGTAGAAGGCACGGTGTCTCAAAACCGAACCTATCAAGATTTATTAAAAAACAAAACCGATGAAGTTAATTTTGAGAACCTAACTACTTCCGAATTATACCGTATCGATTTAAACGGTAGTAAAAAGTTATTTAAAAAATCGGACATGTATGTTGGCGAATCTTTTTCACCTGACGGCAATTACCTTTTGGTAACCACTTTACAACGTCCCTTTTCCTATATAGTTCCCCTAAGCCGCTTTCCTATGAAGTCGATTGTATACAGCAGCAATGGTGAAGAAATTAAAATCGTAAATGATATTCCCTTAAACGAAATCATACCCAAAGGATTTATGGCTGTACGGGAAGGTAAGCGAAATATGGCTTGGAGAGCCGATGAAGCCGCTAGTTTATTCTATGTGATGGCGCTAGACCAGGGCGACCCGGCAGCGTCGGTTCCATTTAGAGACGAGGTTTTCACCTGGAATGCTCCATTCGATCAAGAAGCGACTTCTTTAGTAAAAACGCCGCAACGATATAATAGAATTATTTGGGGCGATAAAAAAACCGCCATATTATATGACCACTGGTATGATACTCGTAATTTAAAAACCTACTTACTGGATCCATCAAAAACAGAGCAAAACTTAAAAGTGGTTTTTGATCGAAATTCACAAGATGTATATTCGGATCCGGGAAATTTTGAAACGGTAAAAAATTCTTTTGATCGTTATGTTTTAGCCATAGAAAACAATCATTTGTTTTTAATAGGTGAAGGATATACTGCAAAAGGACAAAACCCCTTTATAGACGAGCTCAATCTTAATACCTTAAAAACAAAAAGACGCTATACTTCCCTTTTAAAAGATAAAAAGGAGACCATTTATTCCATAGAAGATTTTAAAAAAGGAAAAGTATTGGTTGCCCTAGAGTCCAGTAGTGACTACCCGAACTACTATTTTAGAAATATTAATAAAAAAGACGATTTACAAGCAATTACCCATTTTAAAAACCCTTTTGAAAGCATTAAAAACGTTTATAAGGAAGTTATAAAATATACAAGGGAAGATGGTGTAGAACTGTCTGGAACACTGTATTTACCTGAAAATTATGACCGTAAGTCTAAAACAGAGAAACTGCCTTTATTAATTTGGGCGTATCCAACAGAGTATAAAGACAAGAACAGCGCTGGCCAAACCAGCTCCAATCCTAATGAATTTACCTTTCCATACTACGGTTCGTTTGTTTATTGGGTAACCAAGGGCTATGCCGTATTAGACCACGCTTCCTTTCCCATTATTGGAGAAGGAACAGAAGAACCAAATGATACTTATATAAAGCAACTCGTAGCCAATGGTAAAGCCGCTATTGACGCGGTTGACCATTTGGGGTATATCAATCGTAAAAAAGTAGGTGTAGGTGGTCATTCATACGGTGCCTTTATGACAGCCAATTTACTGACGCATTCCGACTTATTTGCCGTTGGTATTGCGCGTAGTGGGGCTTATAACCGAACCTTGACTCCTTTCGGATTTCAACGCGAACAACGAAACTATTGGGAAGCACCTGAAGTTTATAATGCGATGTCGCCATTTATGACCGCTAATAAGATGAAAACTCCTATGTTATTAGTACACGGTGAGGCCGATAATAATCCCGGAACATTTACGCTTCAAACAGAACGTTATTTTCAAGCACTTAAAGGCTTAGGTGCTCCAGTTAGAATGGTCATACTACCCAAAGAAAGTCATAGTTATGTTGCCAAAGAAAACATTTTACACTTATTGTGGGAACAAGATCAATTCTTAGAAAAGTATCTTAAATAGATAAAGACAAAAAATCCGGAATATTTCCGGATTTTTTTATTGATATGTTTTAAGGGCCAATTTTAGTTGCAAACCTTTCTCCAACTCTAAAGGATGATCAAAGAAAACCGCTCTTCTATTTAATGCCGCTTTAACTAAATAACCATCTCCTTTAAAATAACATTCTTTTACTTCTACATCCAAAACTCCCTTAGACGACACCATCAATTGATGCGGATACAACAACATCGTATCCTGCCCCTCTATTTCGGGGTCGAAATCAGAAAGAGGTAATTCATTGACCTCTCCAAATAAGGAGGCGATATATTTACTTTCAGGAAACTCATATAAGTCTTTTGAATTACCCGCAGCTACAATTTGTCCGTCTTTCATGATGATGGTTTGATCGGCAAATCCCAAAGCATCTATACTGTCGTGCGTAGCTACAATACAGCAAATTCCTTTTGATTTTAAATACGAAAATAAATTCCTGCGAAGCGCACTTCTCCTAAAGTTATCAATATGACTGAAAGGTTCGTCTAACAATAACAACTCCGGTTCTACGGCCAATACCCGAGCCAAAGCAACTCTTTGTTGTTGTCCCCCACTTAGGAATTTAGCCTTTACATCCGCAAAATCGCTCATTTCTACCAGTTCCAACAATTCGCCAACGCGTGCTTTTTTTGCTGTAATATTTATATTAGAAAGGTATTTACCTACATTTTCTGCAACAGTAATGTGCGGCATTAAATCAAAATCTTGTGCCAAATATTTCATCTGATCCACACCAGGTACCAAATTAAATTTAGGCCCTAAAACCGCTTTATCATTCCAATAAATACTTCCTTCGTTAGCATCGTGTAAACCATAAATCAATTGCAACAGCGTACTTTTCCCACAACCACTTTCACCCAAAAGAGCAACGTGATTACCCGGGTTAATGCGTAAATTAATGTCATTTAGAACACGCTTTTCGCCATAAGCAAACCCAACCGCTTCAATTCGCAACATGCTTTCTTTTTTTAAAATTGATTCTAGACAAATATAATACTTGCAAACCGTTCCCTAAATTTTTAATCATTGAAAACACAATTAAATTAAAAGTAATTTTTATTTCCCCTATGACTTAATAGGACCAATTAAATCAGTCTAAAAAAATCACACTCTATACCATTAAAAAAATATTTTTCACTAAAGCGATTGCTTTTCTCGTGTTTTCACCTATCAAGTAAGCTTTGTCTAAAGGTAAAAAAAGTAGAGAATTGTCATTAAAAAAAACATAAACATATACATATAAAAAAATATATTTTGAAAGATTAGTTAATATTATCAAAACATTAGAGTTTTATACCGTAATAGCATTATTTTTATAACCTAATTTAATTTTAAACCATTATGAAAAAAAACTACTTGATTACATTGCTGTTGTTCCTTTGCGCCCCTATCATTTATGCGCAGGATTATAATTTTGAAAAGCAAAATGAAACCTATGCCACACTTGTTAATGCTACTCCTGTATTTACGGAACCCTGGAACTCAATAGAAGATGCCCCTTCTATCGCACTCCCTTTTAATTTTTCATTATTTGGCAAACCCATCGATGTAGTCTATTTTACTGGAAATGGCTTAGCAACTGAATTTGAATTTGAAGGCAAATTCTATTCTAGCGTTCTTTTCGCTAGCCCAGAATTAATTGACCTTGCTGCTTTAGACCCTACGGCAGATCCACAGACTACAGTAACTACAAAACTTGAAGGAGTTGTTGGAAGCCGTATTCTCAAAATTCAGGTAAGTAACGCGGCAAGTTATTACGAATTTGCTGAATTTGACTCTTCAACCCAGACTGTAGATTTCCAAATCTGGTTACACGAAACAACTAACGTAATTTCGTATCACTACGGACCAAATAACATTGTTGATTTAGAAGACTTTGCATATGATGGGATTATGGGATGTGGTCTAGCAGAAATAAGCTACGAAGGCATTGAAGATGATAATTTGATTAATCTAATTCAAAAGAGTTTTTTGCTACATGGAAGTAGCAATGCACCTCTTTTAAAAATAAACCAAGATGCCTTTTTATTAGATTATCCTACTACTGGTGTCATTTACCGTTTTACACCAAAGACACTAAGTGTTGATCATCAAGAAAAAACCCCCACTACCATTACCTTATTTCCAAATCCGACCGAAAACCTACTACGTATAAATGGTGATTTTGATGTCAACGTTTCTTATAGTATTTTCGATATGAGTGGAAAAAAATTAAAACAGGGCAAAGTAACAGACCAAACAATTGACGTCTCCCTATTATCAAGTGGTATATACATACTGAAGTTAGACAACCAAAGTCAAGCATTAAAATTTATAAAAAAATAAAAACCGGGCTGCTTCAAATAACGAAGCAGCCCTTTTTATTTCAGTTCGATTCGCAATAGTCTATTGTTTTTATAGGACTCTTATTTCATCAATAAAAAACATTGAATTAACTAAACAATGACTAGTCCGATTTATTAGCTAACACTTTGTTAATGAAGCACTAAAGATATACTAATTCAACTCACAGTAGGAAATAATCATTTAAAAATCAGTATTTTTGAAGGTAACCCATTTTTTATTTTTATAAAATCGTCTATAACTTAAGCTGTATTTAATAGAGACACAGACTAAGACAAAGCGATAGCTTTTATGCTAACTTTTAAAATAATATATACCTATGAAAAAACTTCTACTTATTTTTTTAATGCTTTTTACAACGGGTTTTATTAGTCAAGCCCAAAACTACATTTTTAGCCATGTAGAGCAACCCTATAATGAGTTGACTTCAGCAATTACGCTGAATACCAATAGCTGGTTTTACAACAACTACCACATACCAATTCCCTTTAGAATCACTATTTTGGAGGATGAGGTTAAAAACATCTACCTCAACAATGGAATCCTTTATGCGGATTCCAAAAACACAGCTAAAATTCAATATCAATTAATTGCACAAAGTGCAGAACTTCTAGATCCGGGTTATGTTTTTAATCCTGGTGCGCCTGAAAGTTCGAGTGAAACCTTTTTAAAATATAAAGTTGAAGGAGAAACGGGAAATCGAATACTTAAAATCGAGATTCCAAATGCAGCCAATGGAAACGAATATTTTGAGAAAGACACCAAAACTATGCGTATTAATTTTCAAGTTTGGTTTTATGAAAACAATGATTTGATTGAATACCGCTATGGTAGAAACACCATGACCAACTTTAATTTGTTTTTTAATGACTATTCCATTTCTGAAGTACAAACTCCAAAATTCGAAGTCATGATAGCTAAAACAGCCGCTATTCGCAACGAATTTGCTGATGAAGAAAACGAATTAGTCGCAGCCTATTCGTTGTCGGGAACTAGTGAAAACCCTAAGGGAAGTTTTTCAGTGGAAAAACTGGGAACCTTGAGTACTTATCCAAAAAACGGCACGGTCTATCAGTTTAAAAAGGCTCGCTTAGAAACCGCTAAAAAAACTACAGAACGCATAGTGCTATCCCCCAATCCGACTAGTGATTATTTAAATATTTCTTTAGACAACAACACCAATAGAGTGAATTATTCCATTTTTGATATGTTGGGAAAAACAGTTCAATCGGGAGTCTACCAAAGCCTTGGATCTCCCATCAGCGTTAGTAACTTAAATCCCGGCATCTACCTAATTAAAATTGAAAACTATAAAACACTGAAGTTTATAAAGCGATGACCGATAAATAAAAACGGCTGGATTTTCATAATGAAAATCCAGCCGTTTTTTGTTTATTAAAGCTACTTGATTAATCTAAGCTCGCCAAATAACGTTCTGCATCTAAGGCTGCGATACAACCCGACCCTGCTGCTGTTACCGCCTGACGGTAATCTTTATCTTGTACATCACCACAAGCAAATACTCCTGGGATGTTGGTTTTACTTGTTTTTCCTTGAGTAATCAAATAACCAACCTCATCCATTTCCAATTCTCTTTCAAAAATTTGCGTATTAGGTTGATGTCCGATTGCGACAAAAAATCCTGTAGCTGGAATTTCTTTTAATGCACCAGTAGCTCTATCCTTAACACGAACTCCCGTTACTACTTGACCGTCGCCGAGTACTTCTTCTGTTTCTGTATTGAGTAATATTTCGATATTTGGTGTATTGCGAACACGATCTTCCATAATACGCGAAGATCTAAATTTATCACTACGCACTAACATGGTTACTTTTTTACACAATTTAGATAAATAATGTGCTTCTTCACAAGCGCTATCTCCTGCTCCAACGATAACCACTTCGTGATTTCTATAGAAAAAACCGTCACAAACGGCGCAGGCTGAAACCCCTCCACCCATTTTTAAATAATGTTGTTCGGAATCTAATCCAAGATATTTTGCTGTAGCTCCTGTACTAATAATTACAGTTTCTGCATGAATTTCAATGGTATCGTTTATCCATACCTTTTTAACAGCTTGGGTAAAATCTACTTTAGTAGCCCACCCATCTCTGACATCAGTACCGAATCTTTCCGCTTGATTTTGCAATTGAATCATCATCTCTGGTCCGGTTACTCCTTCGGGATAACCCGGGAAATTTTCGACTTCATTCGTAGTAGTCAATTGACCTCCTGGTTGACTTCCTTGATATAACACCGGATTCATATTCGCTCTAGCTGCATAAATTGCTGCGGTATATCCCGCTGGTCCAGAGCCTATAATCAAGCACTTAATCGTTTCTATTGTTGACATGTTCTTATTACTTTAATTAGTATTTAGCATCCTAGCAAATGTAAGTTTTTATTGAAAAGTATTCCTTATAATTTGATTCGAATTAACAATAGTAACATAATTAAAAATTATAACACAATTAATCTTGTACAATAAAAATTAATTACTATATTTGCAACCGCAATAAGGCAAACAAACGGGGTGTAGCGTAGCTCGGTTATCGCGCCTGGTTTGGGACCAGGAGGTCGCAGGTTCGAATCCTGCCACCCCGACAAAAAAGCTCTAACGAAAGTTAGGGCTTTTTTTATGCGCTAAAACGGCTTAAGCTTGCTTAAGTGCCGTGAAAGCGCATAAAAAAAGGCTTAGTGCGTCTAGCACTAAGTTGCTTTTTTGTCTCTATTCACCACCCACAGGATGCCGCAGCATAGCGAAGGCAATCCTGCCACCCCGACAAAAAAGCGCTAAAGCTGTTTTATCTCATAGTATTAATCTATCAAAGTGAAAAAATTTGTTCCTACTATTTACTCAACGCGTTTGTGTAAGTAGTTACATCCACCTACCTCCTCTCTTCACTTTAATTAAAAGCAACGGCTCAACTTTAGCCTTCGGAAAACTTAATTTATTCCCAAAAAAAAACGGCAATAATCGTTGGTTTTTATTTGAATATACTATTTTAACCATTAGATTTGCGTTTAATTATTATTTTATGAAAATTAAGTCTTTCTTATACGCCATAATTCTTTTTTCCTTAGCATTTATTCCCCAAAGTAAGGCTAATACCAAAATTTCCCGTGGGCCAATTCCATCTTGGGTACGTACAACAGTTACGACACCTAAAGATGTAAACCTAGAAGATATTAGTCAGGGGTACTATTATGAGCGGATTGAATATCAAGTCAATCTAGGACTTGATACCAAATTTTTCCGAGAGACAAAGGTTTTATTTGACAGTAATGGAGCCGAAAATGCCGGTCAGGTTTATATCCCTTTTGACCCTAATTATCAGCGGTTAATCATGCATGAATTGAAGGTGATTCGAGACGGTCATCCCTTGGACAAACTTGACATCAATAAATTTGAAGTGGTGGCAACAGAAACCGACCTAGCTCGGTTTATTTACAACGGCACCTATTCTGCTTATCTGATTCTAGATGACTTGCGAAAAGGTGATAAAATAGTTATATCTTATAGTTTAGTAGGAGTCAATCCTGTATTTTCTCAAAAATTCTTCGATAAATTCAACCTGCGATCGTATGAACCGGTGGGCTTGGTACATGTGAATTATGTGGTACCCGAAGGTCGAAAATTAAATTTCAAAATGCACAACGGCGCCCCACAACCCAATCTTGAGAAAACCTCTAATACCACCTCTTATTATTGGGAGGTTTCTTCACAAGATGCAGTCGAATTTCCCGATTACGCTCCATCTTGGTACACAGCCTTACCATGGGGCGAATGCAGCGAATACACTTCGTGGAACGAAGTGGCTCAATGGGCGAAAACAATTAATCCTATAACTCCTTTAAAAAAGGGGTCCGCCTTGGCCGATTTAGTTATTCAATATTGGAATGAATCAAATGGTAATTCCTATAAATTTGTACAAAAAGTAACCGATTTTGTACAAAATGATGTCCGCTATATGGGTGTTGAAATGGGTGAATATTCCCATAGAGCCAATTTACCAGAAAAAGTATTTTCACAACGATATGGCGATTGTAAAGACAAATCAGTATTGATGGTATCTATGTTAAGTCATATGGGTATAAAGAGCTCTCTTGTATTGGCCAGCACCGTTTTGGAACACACCGTAGCAAGATTCCTACCAACTCCTATGGCTTTTAACCACATGACCGTATGGGTTGAAATAGCTGGTAATAGTCTATATATAGACCCTACTATTACCGATCAAAGCGGAGCAATCAACGAACGATACTTCCCGAATTACGGCAGTGTACTCGTACTTAATAATTCGGAATATCTAACGAAATTACCATCGAGTCATCCGGGTTCCTCAGACGTTACTGAAACCTATATATTGAATGAAAAAGGAGGCGCTACACTCGAAGTCAAAACTGTATACCGAGGTTCAGACGCAGATTTTATACGAACGTATTTTAAAACAAATGCTAGAAATCTGATTCAAAAAGAGTACTTAAGCTACTATCAGCGAATCCACCCAAAAGTTAAAACTAGAACCCCACTAAAGTACGAGGACCATCTACTGCAAAACAATATCGCGGTCTTTGAAAACTATGATATTGAGAAAATCGGAGAATTCGAAAAAGAAAAAGGCAAGCGTCTTCTGAGAATCTATGCCAATCAACTTGACGAAAAATTACTGCACGTCAACCCTACCGAAAGCGTAGCGCCCATTGCTCTGAATTATCCATCTACGTTTAAGTATACCATAAAAATTGTCAATTCCGGTCAGATTCCTTTTTACGAAATAAAAAAAGCTACTCATTTCAATCGCAACGCGTACAACTTTAGCAAAGTTATACAAAACTCTAACGACACCTTATTGATTCGTTACCAATTTGAGCCCAAAACATCTTATGTTCCCCTAGAAGAAAAGGAACAATATCTCAGTGATTTTTCAAATCGCAACGAACTTTTATACACTGGTTTTTACTTGGAAGAAAACGGTGTAATTTATGGTTCAAATAACGACAAATCGTTCAGCTTTGTCATGATAGCCTACGCGCTAATTTGCCTTGGCGTCATGGGATTCGCTATAATACGCTACAACAAAACAGCCGCTTCTAACTTAATTCCAATCCACAAACGAACACCGTATAAAACCATTAGTGGTTGGCTGATACTGTTGCTGATTACACTGATAACATCGACCTTAATCCAAATTTACATCATGTGTATTTCAGGAATATTTACCAAGGAAATATGGAGTACTCTCGAAATTGAAGGGACTTATATTCATTACTTCTATAAGTTTCTATTAATTTGTGAATTCACTTTCAATTTATTTAGCATTTGCGGATTTAGTTACGCAATTTACTTGCTTATCAACCGTAGAGATCTTTTTCCACAAACCTTATTTCTTATTATGATAGTAAAAATAGTTGGTCTTTCAATAATTAGTTACGGAGCCTATCACATAGAAATATTCCATCTGGTTCCTAATTTACTAACTGATAATCTAAAACAAATTGCGTTTTGTGTAATTTGGGGAAGCTATGTTTATTTCTCAGATCGTGTTAAAAACACATTTGTAGTTGCCTATTCAGAGCACAACAACAACAACAACAACAACAACAACAACAACAACAACAACAACAACAACAACAACAATCAGCTCGAACTAACTGATTCCAAACCAAATATTCAAGAAATAGACCAAAAGAAAAAAGATGATTAATTACAAACTAAACATATCTATTTATTAGATACAGTTGTCTTGGAAATACGCTAATATTTAAAAATTTAATACGTTTTTTGTTTTTAATCTTACTCTGGCGACAACCAAATGACTAAAAAAAAAGACTAAAAACAAAAAGTCAGGCGATGGCATCCATTTTATTGTAATATACAAGATTAAAAACCTAGCTCTCCCTTAATCAAAAATGGAAGTTGTTCCGTGATTTTTTCTATATCCCAATTCCACCACTGAAATTCGAGTAATTTAGTGATTTGGTCCTCGGTAAACCTTTTTTTGATAAATTGTGCTGGATTCCCTCCTACCACGGTGTATGGTGCTACGTCTTTAGTTACTGTTGCATTTGTTGCAATAATTGCTCCATCACCTATGGTAATACCAGGCATAATCGTAGCCTGATGACCAATCCAAACATCATTCCCAATTATAGTATCACCTTTACTAGGATAAGCAGCACCTTGCATGGCAGCTGCCCAATCGCCGCCAAAAATAGCAAAGGGATAGGCCGTAAGTCCCGAAGTCATGTGATTCGCTCCATTCATAATAAAAACGACTCCAGATGCAATCATACAAAATTTACCAATAATCAATCGATCACCTATAAAGTCGAAGTGATATTTTACATTTTTTTCAAAATTATAAACATCTTCAAAATCGTCATAGTACGTATAGTCACCAACAACGATATTGGGATTAGTTATAATGTTCTTTAAAAAACACAATCGCTTATAATCAGTTAAAGGAAACTTTAAATCCTTATCGGGTATAGCCATATAAAATTTAGTTTAGTAACGGGTGGCTAAAGTATTATTTAATTAGCAGTTTCTCTGACTACCTCTACTTGTTTTATGGTATCTACAAATAACAAAATTGAATTTATACGTATTTTACTAAAAACAATAACACTAGATTCCCCAATCAGAACTGCAAGTTAGCGGAAATTTTACATCGCTTTATGCTGTAGTAATCTTATCTTTGAAATTACAATCATTGTATTTATGGGAGATCAGAAATTAATCGCTTTTAGAACCGTTGCAGAAACCCTAAGTTTCTCCAAAACAGCTGATTTATTATTTGTAAGTCAACCAGCTATTTCCAAATCAATACGCGAACTCGAATCGGAATTTGGATTACAGCTCTTCCATCGAAAAGGAAATAAAATAACCCTAACCCACGATGGTAAAATTTTAAAAAAGCAGGTCGATACCATTCTTTCTCAATATCAAGAGTTGTATAGTCAGGTCGCCTCACTAAAAAACTCCTTCCCCACTCATGTTAAACTGGGTGCTAGTACAACCATTTCACAATATGTATTGCCACAGCTCTTACCTCAACTAAAAAAAACCTTTCCGTTTATCGAATTGGAACTGCTCAATGGAAATACCCAAAAGATAGAAAAAGAAGTTCTAAAACAAAACATTGAACTCGGTTTTATCGAAGGGCAATCGCAGAACAAACAACTGAAGTATCAGTTTTTCATGAAAGATGAATTGGTTGTGATTGCTCACCACTCCAACCCAATCAGTAAAAAAGACAGCCTAAGTAGAGAAGCCTTTTTAAAGACTCCCATAGTGTTACGAGAAATTGGATCAGGAAGTCTTCAAGTAATACAACATTTTTTAGAAGCCCAAAAAATCAAGTTAAAAGATTTGACTATTGAAATGCATTTGGGAAGTACAGAGAGTATCAAAAAATACCTAGAACACTCTCATTGCCTGGGAATCGTATCTATACAAGCCATTCAGAGTGAATTAAAAGAAGGTACATTTAAAATAATTGATTTGGACGACATCAGTTTTGAGCGCAATTTCTATTTTATCACTTCCCATGGAAACAACAAACCTTATATTGAGAAATTAATCCATTTTATCCTTAGTCATCATAACTTATAGTTATATCAAATAACTTTTTACGTCTGGTATGTAAGTTTTTTTAAACGGAATTTTGTATTCATAAAACGTCACTATGAATACTCAATTGAAAAAAACAAGCTTTATAGCCATAGCAATTTTATGCTTAACCCCTTGGATAGAACCGCCTGTAGCGCTTTTATTGGGATTCGCATTTTCATTAGTTGTTGGACACCCTTTTATAAAGTACAACAGCAGGGTCACAAAGATACTATTACAAGTATCTATAGTAGGACTAGGCTTTGGTATGGATATTTACGAAGCAGCCAAAACGGGTAAAACTGGTTTCTGGTTAACGGTACTAAGTATATTTTTAACCTTGACGGTAGGTTTATTAATTGGATATCAACTAAAAGTAAAAAAGAAAACCAGCCTGCTAATTGCGTCAGGTACGGCAATTTGCGGCGGAAGTGCTATTGCTGCTATATCTCCAGTTATCGATGCCAACGAAGAAGAAACCTCTGTTTCACTTGCTACCATTTTTATACTTAACTCCGTTGCCTTATTTTTATTCCCTTATATAGGAACCCTTTTAGAACTGTCTCAGCAAGACTTTGGGTTGTGGGCCGCCATCGCTATACACGACACCAGTTCAGTAGTCGGAGCCGCACAAAAATACGGTGATGAAGCACTCCATATCGCTACGACAGTCAAGCTGGCGCGTGCCCTTTGGATTATTCCTATTTCTTTGTTAATCAGCTTATTTTATAAACAGAAGAAAAGCAAAATAAAAATCCCCTATTTTATTTTTTTATTTGTACTGGCCATCGTGATCAATACTTATATAGCCATCCCCGAAACCATAACCAACGGAATTGTGTTTATCTCTAAAAAAGGTTTAACCCTTACTCTATTCTTTATTGGGGCTGGTTTAACCTTAAAATCGCTAAAAAGCGTAGGAATTCAACCTTTATTACAAGGGGTTCTATTATGGTTATTTATTTCCATAACCTCTTTATATGTCATTGTGAATCACTTCTTTTAAAGCTATAAAAAAGCCCAGCAATGCTGGGCTTCTTTTTATCACTTATGGTTTAGCCAATAAATATTTAATGACATATTCGGCAGAATGCAAGCCGAACAATGCAGGCATCCAACTGTTGGTTCCGAAAAAAGATTTTTTATAGTTCAATCCGTCTGTCAATTTCAAACTATTTTCATCTGGAGTCTCCATTGAAAACACCGTTTTCACACCTGTCGAAATCCCTTCCTTTTTCAATCGTTTCCTAATTTGTTTTGCCAACGGACAAACCTCCGTTTTACTAATGTCTCTAACAACAATTTTACTTGCAGTCATTTTACCACCAGCCCCCATATTACTAATTACCTTAACTTTTTTCCGTTTGGCTGCCAAAATCAGATGAATTTTAGGCGTAACACTATCGATACAATCCAAAACAAATTGGTATTCTGTAGTAACTACCTCATGGGTGCGTTCAGGAGAAAGAAATTCTTTGATTCGCGTTAGTTGTAAATCTGGATTAATATCCAACAAACGATCCCCCACTATATCTACCTTGGCTTGTCCGATTGTTGAGTGTAATGCCGGTAACTGGCGGTTGATGTTGGTAACATCAACGGTGTCTCCATCAACTATAGTCATCGAACCTATTCCTGCACGAACCAAAAATTCAGCGGCAAAGGAACCAACGCCCCCTAATCCGACTACTAAAATATTAGCGTTTTTTAATTTTTGCAATCCTTCTTCCTTAAATAACAAGGCTGCTCTTTCCTGCCATTGACTCATGCTAATACATTCCTTAATTTTTTTGAAAACCCAAATACTTCTAGAGCGGTGTTGACAATTTGTTGTTCTACTTCTATTATTTTGACAGCTTTAATTTCTGCCGCTTTCTCATATACCTCATATAATGACTCTTCCATGGTATCGGTTTCTAAAAAAAAACGATTATGGGGAACTGCTTGAAAAACAGCCGCTAAATTTTCATTGCGCAACAAGTATTTACCAAAGGATATATAACAGTTATTAGCGAGTAATTGCTCCATGACTTGCACATTTTTAGAAAAACCATGAATCACAAAGGGTACTGTTATTTGAAGTCTACTTTTGATTTCCAACAGTTCTTGAAAAGCACTTACACAATGAATAATCACCGGCTTTTGATATTGTTCAGCCAATAGTAATTGTTGTTCAAAAACACTTATTTGTATCGATAAAGCTGTTTCAATACGCTTGTCCAATCCACATTCCCCCAAAGCCAAACAAGAATCACTTTTTAAATGGTCTTCAATAATTATCAAATTTTCGGGCAACTCATCTAGCTCTATATACCAAGGATGGATTCCAATGGAAAAAAAAGCTGGTTCTTCTCCCAAATCGTTTGGATATTGATTTACAATATCCAAAACGTTTCGTTTATTCGATAACTGATGTGTATGAAGATTGATTTTCATCGCACTTTATTTTAATCCTTGCAGACTATTTTCAATAGCCGTGATTTTAGAAAGGGCGTCAGCTTCTTTTTTGCGTTCGATATCAATCACTTTTTCAGGAGCTCCACTTACGAACTTTTCATTTGCTAATTTCCCTTGTACCGACCTTAAGAAGCCTTTTAAATATTTTAATTCCTCTTCTAATTTTTCGATTTCCTCCTCAACGTTAACCGTTCCTAAAATAGGAATAAAGTACTCGTTGGCCTGCACGCGATAAGACAAAGCGCCTGAAACCTGATCGGTAACATAGGTCAAGTTTTCGATGTTCCCTAATTTCTGTATCACTACATCAAAAGCAGTAGATGCTTTTTCGTTGTTGATGATTTTTAAATCGATTAACTCTTTAAAAGAGATGTTTTTATCTTTTCTGATCGTTCTAATTCCCGCAATAACTCCTTGTGCAAAATCAAAATCTTTGATGATTGCTGTATTTACCGTTTTCATCTCTGGCCAAGTCGAAACAATCAAAGCTTGTTCTGGAGTTCGCTTACTGATATGCTGCCAAATATCTTCCGTCATAAACGGCATAAATGGATGTAACAACTTCAGATTATTCTCCAACAATTCTATAGCCTTACCGTAAGTCGTAGCATCTATTGGTTGTTGATACCCCGGTTTTATCATTTCCAAGAACCAAGAACAAAAATCATCCCATACCAATTTATAGATGGTCATTAAGGCATCCGAAATACGGTATTTTTCAAAATGATCTTCAATTTCGAGCAACACCGCCTGAACCTTGGCTTCATACCAAGCTACAGCGACTTTAGAAGCCTCTGGCTGCACTATAGTTTCTGAAACCTCCCAACCTTGGATTAGCCTAAAAGCATTCCACACTTTGTTGGTAAAGCCTTTACCTTGGTTACACAATTCTTCATCAAAAAGAATGTCATTACCTGCAGAAGCACTTAACAACAGTCCCACTCGAACACCATCAGCGCTAAATTTTTCAATCAATCCTAAAGGGTCTGGTGAGTTTCCTAATGATTTGGACATTTTACGACGTTGTGCATCTCTAACAATACCCGTAAAATAGACATTTGAAAATGGTTTCTCTCCAGTATATTCATAACCTGCAATAATCATTCGCGCCACCCAGAAGAAAATAATATCTGGACCGGTTACCAAATCATTCGTTGGATAATAGTATTTAAACTCTTCGTTTTCCGGTTCCGCAATTCCGTTGAAAACAGACATAGGCCACAACCAAGAAGAAAACCAAGTATCTAATGCATCGGAATCCCGTCTTAAATCGGTTAGCGCTAACGTTGGATTATTCGATTGTTTCTGAGCTAGGACAAGTGCTTCTTCAATTGTTTCAGCAACCACAAAATCTTCCTTCCCATCACCGTAGTAATAGGCAGGAATTTGGTGCCCCCACCACAATTGACGAGAGATATTCCAGTCGCGAATATTTTCCAACCAGTTTTTATAAGTGGTATTATATCTACTTGGATATAATTTAATTTCCTCTGTTTCCAAAACCGCTTTTAAGGCTGGTTTTACCAACTCTTCCATTTTCAGAAACCATTGATCTGAAAGTCTTGGCTCAATAACTGCTTTTGTTCTTTCAGAAGTCCCCACATTATTCATGTGAAACTCTTCTTTTTCCAAAGCTCCTATACTCTTTAATTCTTGAGCAATTTCTTCACGTACAACAAAACGGTCTTTACCTTGATAATGTAAACCCAATGAGTTTAAAGAAGCATCGGCATTTAAAATATCAATAATTTCTAAATTATGACGTTCTCCTAAAGCTTTGTCATTGATATCATGAGCGGGTGTTACTTTTAAACAACCCGTTCCAAATTCAACATCTACATAATCGTCAAAAATAATTGGGATTACTCTGTTACAAATTGGCACTATGGCCTTTTTTCCCTTTAAATGAGTATAACGCTCATCATCAGGATGAACACAAATAGCGGTGTCGCCCAAGATGGTTTCTGGACGCGTAGTCGCAACAATCAAAAACTCGGAACTGCCTTCTATTTGATATTTTATGTGGTATAATTTCCCTTGTCTTTCTTCATAAATCACCTCTTCATCGGACAGGGTTGTTTGTGCTTCAGGATCCCAATTAACCATACGATATCCTCTGTATATCAATCCCTTTTGATATAAATCAACAAAAGATTTGATAACTGCCGCTGATAACTCAGCATCCATAGTAAATTTGGTTCGGTCCCAGTCACAAGAAGCACCTAGAGTTTTCAGTTGCCCCAGTATGGTTCCACCGTATTTTTCGGTCCAATCCCATGCGTGTTTTAAAAATTCTTCTCTAGTAAGATCATTTTTATCAATCCCTTCAGCTTTTAACTTGGCAACAACTTTTGCCTCAGTCGCAATAGAAGCATGATCGGTACCCGGTACCCAACAAGCGTTGAATCCCTTTAAACGAGCACGACGAATCAATACATCCTGAATGGTTACATTCAACATATGCCCCATATGCAATACTCCCGTGACATTTGGTGGAGGAATGACTATGGTGTACGGAGTTCTATGATCGGGTTTGGAATGGAAATACTTATTTTCCATCCAATAGGAATACCATTTCTCTTCTACTTGTTTAGCGTCAAATTGCGTCGGGATTGTCATCTATATATACTTGTTATTTAATAAATTCGGATTTTAAATATATTCCTATACTTCCAAAAACCAGTTTAAAAATTTCAATAATTTTAAATTCGAGGTCTTTGGTATGTTTTTTGTATTTAATGTACAAAAATAATGATAAGTCTCCAAATATAAAAACAAAGTTTCAAGTGTACTTTATGAAAAAAAATTTGTGAGTTAGTCAAAAATTTTTAATTTTACGAATCAATAACAAAAACGATAACAATGAAAAAATTTCTAGGATTGGTTGCCTTATTTTTAGTAAGTGCAATTTCATTCGCTCAAACAGGACCGAAAATTGAATTTACTGCAGAAAACAACACTATTGATTATGGAACAGTAGTTCGTGGTCAAGATAGTGGGTTGAGGACTTTTGAATTCAAAAACACTGGTGATGCGCCTTTAATTGTTACTAATGTTCAATCTACCTGTGGTTGTACAGTTCCGTCAAAACCGGAAGCTCCAATTATGCCTGGTAAAACTGGTAAAATTGATGTGAAATACAACATGTCAGTAGGAAGAATCAGTAGAACACTTACTGTTGAGACCAATGCAACAAACTATACAGATGGTAAAGTTGCTATCCGTATCAAAGGGGAAGTTGTAGAAACTAAATAATTAAACTTATATAAAGTTCAAGCTGTCTTATTTCTAAGACAGCTTTTTTTTTGTCTTGTTTTAAAAGGCAATTTTATAAACCTTTATTAGATACTAAATATCAAATAATGCATTTTTTGCAAATGCTTCTACTAAGGGCACTTTGTCTTTTATCGTTAATTTTGAATCAAACCCTTTGATGTGCTTGACATGATGGATATCGGAACCTACAAAATCGATGAATCCCGAATTTAAAAGATATGCTGCTGTTTCGGCAATTTTACTACCGTAATAACCCGTCACGGACAACAAATTTAATTGAAATAAACAGCCGGCTCTTTTTAATTTTCTAAACACATCCAAATTATTGTGATAAAAGTTATAGCGCTCTGGATGTGCTAATACAATTTCGTATCCCGCTGACTTCAATTCGAATAAAATATCAAATAATTGCATGGGTGGATTGATATACGACATTTCAACCAATACATAATTGTCTTGTAAAGTAAGTAATCGTTCGGATTTAATTCGTTTAGAAAAACTATCATCCATCAAATATTCAGAAGCGACTCTCAGTTTAAGAGCTAGTGTTTCCTGAGGCAAAACCCGTTTCACTTCAAGTTCTTTTTCCAAGATCATCTCTTTCGTATTATCCCAAATATATGGTGTAGTATGAGGTGTTGTAATTGCTTTTCCAAAACCAAAATTCACCATTGATTCTATTATAAACTTGGTGTCATCTGGAGTTTTGGCACCATCATCTATACCAAATAGTAGATGGGAATGTATATCTACAAATCCAGTAGGAATCAAATCTTTTAAAATCGGTTTTGACTTAAAAAATGAAATCATAAATTAGTGAGTTTTTATATGCGTAATGGTAATTTATACAAATATCACACCAATTTCATATTATGCTTTACGCTTTTCCACATTAATCTGTTTGAATAACGCCCAAAGCGTTAATATTACCAAAGGTAAAGTCAACACAAGCTTCTCAGACGTTAAATTGACAATTATAAAAAGGATGACTGTTAATCCAATAAGTCCGTAAATTCCCTGTTGAACATTGCCCCATTTATTTCTTTTACTCAAAAAAGGCAACAACAATAATAACGGATTACACAATAAGGGTGTATTGTTATATGCGAGTTCCACATGTGAGGAATAAAAACTTATCAAGACCAGCAAACACCCCAAAAGTCCTATAACTACAAAATAAGCATAGCGAACCCACGTATATTTTAACAACAAAGCTAAAATAAAAATTGCTATTGCAAAAAAAGTATAAGTATTCCACCAGTTCTCTGTTTGTTCTGATTGCCTCTTAAAGACCTCAGTAGTTTTATCAACTAAAGGCTTTCCATCAACCGTTGTAATTGCCAATCCTTGCATAAACTTATCAGGTAAGAAAAGTAAAGCTGCCTTTTGATCCAACTGAGAACTAAAAACCAAATTTATTCCTAGTTTTTCAAAAAAATGCCCTTGAAGTGATTGATTTAATATATATCTATAGGATTCATCATGTTGTACCTCTTCAACCTCGATGGGCTGTAGTAATACTTTATTGAGTAAATCAACTACTTTTGTAGTACAATTTTGATGGATAAACTTATATCTATATGCCTTCTGATCGTCTTCTAATGATCGATTGAGCAATTGCCAAAGTTGTTGCTTTTGATTTTCGTTAAGAGTCAGATGCTGTTCATAAACCGGTCGGTCTTCATAGGCATATCCCATCACGAAATCACCATAGTCTTCATAACCTCCATAATAGAGCAAATCGCCTTTAATAAACTTCGCATAGAAATTCGGAGTAGAAAAATCAAACAAACCATAATTATACACCCGATTAACACGCATCAAGGGATCGTAAACTCTCAATGCCGTATGTCCAAAAAGTGTATATAATTGGCTGCCAGTTCCAACAGTTAGGATGCTTATCTCGGCTCGATTGGTTAATTCAGGATACAAGTTAGTAGAATCTTTGCACCAACTAACTATTGAAAGTAGTCCAAAGAAAAGGGATATAATAATTTTCATGTTTTAACGACTAAAAATATCTAAGTTGAGTTTTAAAGAAAAAACATTAGAATACAAGGCGACACTTTGATCTCCGATATCGGTAAGCGCATAGTCAATTTGTATTCCTCTATATTGGAATCCAACACCGATATTGGGTTGAAATCCAATTTTTTCTGAACCGTCTAGTTGTGTAGTGTTCTGAAAATTACCGATACCACCTCGAACAAATACCATATCTGTATAAGCAAATTCAGCCCCAATAGTAGGACTAACGCTAAAACCCTTAGTTGAAATTAAAGCTTGAGTTTCTGCAAACTCCATATTGATTCCCACAGCAGGCAGTACTGAAAAATCGTCGGTCAAATTAAATTTACGAGCCATCCCAAATTGTAATTTAGGCATTGTAATCTCCGTTGTTTCTGGTAGTTCTGAATTCTGTCCAGGAATAGCATTACTAATTTTTTCGAACTCTTTTTTATTGATAGACCACATATTATAAGTGGTTGTAATATCCCTTGCCATAAGAGCGTATTTCCAACCGGAATTCGTTTGATATTGAGCACCAATATCAAAACCAAATCCCCATGAATTAGCAAATTTTCCAATAATTCTTCTAATTATTTTTGCATTGACTCCTATCGAAAGTCCTTCTATAGGTAATTTACGAGCATAAGAAGCTGTAAAGGCATAATCTGCTGTTGAAAAAAGGCTTATTCTATTGTAATCAATATTTCCGTTTTGATCAATCAACTCGGTAGTATTCATAATGTCGTCCACACCAAAGCGGATTAAGGAAAGCCCCACGGCACTTTTTTCATCTATAGGCATGGCAAAAGCGACGTAGTCGTATTGCGCTATATTTGCAAAATAACTCGCGTGCATTAAACTGAGCTGTTTGGTATCTAAATGGATCAATCCGGCCGGATTCCAATAGGTTGCATTAACATTGTCGGTACTTGCTACTACACTATTGGCCATTCCCATGGCTGCAGCATCAACTCCAATATTCATAAACTCGTTAGAATATTTCCTAACTTTTTGAGCATGAATCGTTCCTGTCACTAACAGCAGGCTTAAAAGTAATATATTTTTCACAAGAATATCATTTTATACAAAGATGTAATAAAAATCTCAAATACTAAACTCCATTTTAATTTTACTTATTCATAAGTTTTATAATACATTTGCATTAAACAGTTATAATCGTTGTCAAACCCATTTTTGAAAACAAAAAGCTATGAGTATAAAAAAACACATTCCCAATGCAATTACTTTATTAAACCTTACTTCCGGTTTAATCGCGGCAATTTACGCCTTTGACGATAACCTACATATGGCCTTTTTCTGGGTTTGTTTGGGGATATTCTTTGATTTTTGGGATGGATTTACGGCGCGTCTTTTACATGTTAAAAGCGAATTAGGAGTTCAATTGGATTCGTTAGCGGATATGGTAACCAGCGGAGTTGTTCCAGGAATCATTATGTACAGACTTTTAGCGAGCATACAAGAAAATCAAGAGATTTATAATTTATCTCCAGAAACCTATTATATGGGAGTTATTCCTTATTTGGGCTTTATCATCACTTTAGGTTCTTGCTACCGATTGGCTAAATTCAATATTGATACCAGACAGACCGATTCTTTTATCGGCCTTCCTACACCCGCCAACGCCTTGTTCATTTTGAGTTTGCCGATGATTACATCTACAACCAATCTAGAATGGATTATAACGCTATTAAGCAATCCGTACGTTTTAGTTGCTATCAGTTTATTTAGTGCTTTTATAATGAATGCAGAGATTCCGTTATTTTCTCTAAAAGTAAAATACGGAAACTGGGCAACCAACAAAATACAATACCTGTTTTTAATCTCTTCAGCAGTGATGCTGTTATGGCTTCAATATTTAGCCATTCCTATCATCATCATGTTGTATATCTTTTTATCCGTAATCATGAATAAGATGTTAAGTGCTAAAAAGCCTTAGAAATCTTCGTAAAATACATTTAAAAACAAAAGAGAGTAGCCCGATAGGACTACTCTCTTTTTTGTTTTTAAAATTTAATCCTTCCAATTATTTCCAATTGCGGACTTCATCTTCTAATTCCTCTTTTGTTTTACCCGTTTTCTCTTGCAATTTACCTATAATTTCATCAAACTTCCCTTCGGCAAGTACTTGGTCGTTATCAAACCATTCTCCATACTTTTGCTTAAAAGCGCCTTTAACTTGATTCCATTTTCCTTCTAATTCGAGCTTATTCATAAGTTTTGTATTTTGGTTAGTCTTCTAAAATTACCTTTTTATCGAACACACTCCTGTTAATTAATTACTAATTTAAAAAAACAAAATCCAAAAAACCAATCTAAATGCGGTGATTCTAGTAAAAAAACTTGCATAACACTTATCAATATGACAAAAAAACACTTGTACTTCCTATAAAAAAACAAGGCTGCAAGCGTTTTTTAATTCTAAAAACCACATTTATAAAATCTCTATTTCTTATTGAGCATACGCTTTTTAGCATAAACACCAATTAAACTACAAAAGACACTAACAACTATACTTACGACTAAAAATTTAAGATTTAGCAAATTACCCAAGTGCCCTTCAAAAACATATTCAACCAGTATATTCGAAAAAAACAAACTAAAGGAAAAAAAAACAAAAAATTTTAAAAATTGTATATACATAATTTCTACCATTGCATTATTATAGAAATGGACGAAGCGCCTATACCAGTAACCAAAGCACCTTTACCCCCACCTAGAATTGCTCCTACAGTAGCTCCTACAGCATCACATGCAGCAACTTTCCACCATCTTATCCTATTATTCAATAACCACTTATCACTTTCAAATTCAAAACAATACTGTTCAAATCTACCTTCCTCTCCTTCAGTAATAGGAGACCAAAAAATCAAAGAATGTCTTAAAGTAACAAAGAAACTATAAATCACTTCTAAGTCATTTTCCTGAAATTTTAAATCCACTAATCGTTCACGTTGATCTATTTCTTCAAGCATCCTAAAAAGATTACCTTCGCTTTTATCCAATAAATTAATTACTTCTAAAATTTCCTTCTTTACTATCAGACCGCTTCCATTTCATCATGATGTCATTTAAAATGAAATTATGATCTTCACCTACAGTTTCCATTGGGTTTTGAAAAATTCGATTTGTTTTTAATTTTTCTTCTAATTGATTGTCCGAAGAAGAACACGAGACAAACATAAACACACCAATAAAGACATACAAAAAGTTTTTCATAATATATATATTTAAAGTTTACATACGAAAAATAAAAAACTTAAATAAAAAGAACAAACTTTTCTTGTTTTTTAACTTATAGATAATAAGCACACTAACTAAAAAAGAACTCAAAAAACAACACTAAACCGGTATTACTTTTGTAATTTCTTCTTTTAAATCGGTCTAATCAAAAGCAATATTTAAGAGATTAAAAGTCGTCTTTGATTATTCACCTCAAAAAGGTTTTAAAGATGATTGTCAAATCCAAGCGAAACGATTGATTTTGGAGATAGTCCAAATTCATTTTAACCTTATCAGGAAAAATAACTTCGTCGTTGTACTGTTTGGGATTTTTTTGTTGCGCTAATAATTGAGCTTCATTAAAATATTTTAATGAAGCCTCAGAGGTTAATCCGGGTTTTAGTTGTAATACTTGGCGTGCTTCTCCTACTAACAAATCATAATAGCCTGGTAAATCTGGGCGAGGCCCCACTACAGCCATATCTCCTTTAATGATATTGATTAACTGAGGAAGTTCGTCAATTTTAGATTTTCTAAAAAATCGACCTAGTCCACTCACCGTTTGTATGTTTTGCCCGTCAATTTTCCGCATGGTTTTTAATTTGTAAATCGTAAAGGGACGTCCATATCGTCCGATTCTCAACTGACAGAACAATCCATTTGAACGGGTATCTAAGGAAGCTAAAACCCATGCAAACAACAATGGAATCCATATAATAGACAGCAGCAACAGGGCCAATGTGATATCAAAAATTCGCTTACTCAAAACTTTTTATATATAAATTAAAAACAACAGTAGAATACCGTATCAGTCAACCACAAATTACAATTTAATCACAAAGAATTTTTATCAAAATGGAAAGGTAGTATATTGATTAATGAGGGCGACTCAATAACAGGCCCTTCAGCACCCATAAACAACATTCGAATCGGTTGCTCTTGTTTATTTTCATATTCCAAAATTGCTTGCCTACAAGCCCCGCAAGGCGGTATAGGGGTGACCGTAGGTTTTAAGTCCGAACTAGCCGAAATCGCAATGCTAAGCATCACCGCATTCGGATGTGTCGCACCCGCATAAAAGATAGCGGTTCTTTCGGCACATAGTCCCGACGGAAAAGCCGCATTTTCTTGGTTTGACCCAACGATAATAGTGCCATCGTCAAGCAATATGGCAGCACCAACACGGAATTTGGAATAGGGTGCATATGCCCGTTTTCTAACTTCAATGGCCGCTTGCATCAACTCTTGATCAATCAGAGTTAACTCTGCCATATTTTCGTATTCAAAAAAAGTAGAGGTCGATTTAATTTCCTTCATCTGCTATTTATTTTAGACAAAAAATCCAAACTAATATAAGTTTGGATTTTAATGTTTTTATAAGATTTTTGTTTAATTCTTGCTGTATTTTCCTCCAAAATTGAAAGCCAAAGAAAAACGTAAAGTATTTTCTAAAGGATTATTGATTTTTGATGTTGAAAACAAATAAGATACATCAACAGTAATGGTATTGTATTTAAAACCTGCTCCTAAAGTAGCGTATTTTCGAGCTCCTTTAAGTTCATTTTCATTAAAATATCCAACTCTAAAAGCAAAAGCATCTTCATACCAATATTCAGCACCTAAAGCCCAAGCAAACTCTTTCATTTCTTCAGACATTCCACCAGGAGCGTCTCCGAATGATTTAAAAACACCAGAAAACCAACCTATATCATTATAATCTTGTCTTGATTTTGTTCTAGCTTCGTTGATTTCTTTTTCAGACAAAATACCATCCCCGTCTGAATCTATAAAATTCGGTATTTGTGGTGTAGGTACTAATAACTTATTAACCTCTCCATATACACTAACCGTATTATGAGCATCAAGAATAAAATCAAATCCTCCTCCCAATTTCAAATTAGAAGGAATAAAGCTCGCATCAAGCGAACTATCATCATATTTGATTTTTGGACCTAAATTTTGAAAATTAAATCCCGCTCTCCAACGGCCGTCGAATCCGTTAAATGACATCTGTTCAGACTCATAGTACCCAGCAACATCAACTGCAAAAGTATTGGCTGCTGAGGCATCTCCTCCTCCCATATCTTCTGGGACTTTTAGATTTGAACTTATAAAACGACCTGCCACCGCCATAGAGAATCGCTCGGTCAATTTTAGAGAATACGACCCGTCGATTGCAAATTCATTTGGACTTCTTGTAACTGGAACATCATTATAGTTTTGTCTTAGTTCAATATCTCCTAATCCAAAATATCTTAAACTAACTGCAAAAGCACTTCGTTCATTAAATTTATTAAAATAATTCAATTGCCCTAATGAAACATCACTGGCAATACTGGTCATATAAGGTGTATAACTAACTGCAAATCCCTGTTGTTGAGTTGCAAAAGCATATTTAGCTGGATTGTGTTGTTGAGAATAAATATCTACTGTAGTCCCTACTCCCATATCTCCCATACCTGCTGATCGTGCATCTGCTGCAATTTGCAAGAAAGGTACTCCTGTAGTGATTGCACGGGAGTCTTGATAATTTGCGGGAACCGGCATAGATTTTTGTGCTACTGCGAATTGTGAGCTTATCGCAACCATAGCAACTATTGTCGTTTTTTTCATTTATCACTATTTATATTGAACAAATATACTCTTTTCTTAAAGGATTACAAGTTTTTCTACTTTCTCTGATTTATGATTTGTAACGGTAGATTTTACAGTTAAACGGTAGATATACACACCTTTACCTATACGATCTCCAAAATCATCCAATCCATCCCATTTTATATCTCGTGACAAATTGCCATTTGTCGTTATGAGTTGATTAATTGTTTTAACTATTCTTCCAGTTACCGTCATGATTTGCACTTGTACTTCCAAGTTTTCAAACGGTCGGTTATGCGTAAACCAAAATTCGGTATAATTCACAAACGGATTTGGATAATTCAATACTTTTTCCAAACTAACCCCTTCTTCTTTTGAAACGGTAAATTGTATTTCAGAAGTCGTCAAGTTATTGTAAACATCCCAAGCCTTAAAAGAAAGCGTATGCAAACCGTTGGCTAAATCTTTTAAGGGGTAACTAATTTTTCCCTTTCTAAAATTGTCGGGCTCCGTTTCATAATAATCATTCATAATTAACGGGTTGGATTCATCACCATCCAATATCCCTGTTAAATCGTGACCAATACCACTAGAGGTATTTATCCCATTTTCATCTTCGAGAAAAGCCAAAAATACAGGCGATTCCGATGTGACACCTCCAGAAATAAACGATTCGTCATTCATAAAAAGCTTCACTACAGGAGGAATTTTGTCTTCAGGAGCATTTTTATTAATCCCTCCAATACTCACCTGATTGTTACTTCCTGTATAATCTAATCCCGTATCTTGAGCAGCATAGAAACTAACTTTCCCAGGTCCTACAGCAATTTTAATGTCTTTAGGTAAAACAAAATCAAAACTAAAAACACCCTGTTTTACGGTAGCATTTCCTCTAAAAATGGTTTCACCCAAGGTTTTAAAATCCATGATCCCCAAAACACCATTAATCAGAACCCCATCATTTCCTAAGGTTTTACGATCGATTTCCTTGTCAAAAATTTGAACGGCTAAAGCGCCATTAAATTGATTTAGAAACTGATCATTTTCATCTCTAAGTTCACCTGTCAACTTCACATATCCCAAGGCTTCTAAATTTCCTGTAAATTCAGCAAAAGGTATATCATTAATTTTTGTCAATTCAACTTTAGGCCTTGGAATAGCTAATTTTAAAGCTGGATCACCAATGTAAAACACCACATTTTTATCGCGCTGGGATGAATTGTTTTTAGTATTCATCAACGCTTCTGCTATTGTAGAGTAATTATCGGAATCCGGAAATAAATAATCGCTAAAACTCGCATTGATTTGTCGTCCTGATTCTATACCGATTTCTCTAGTTGTTGCAATCAATGCAATAGCACCACCACGTCTATTTTTATACATACTTTCCCCTCCGGTCAATCGGTATGGATTATCAAAACGCGTAAACTCACAAGTAATTGTAACAAAGAGTGGATATTTTTTATAATTATTTAATCGCTGTGCATCATCAATGGCAAAAATACGTTCATGTGCCAGTCCATCTTCCCCTCCATGTCCAAAATAATTGACAAACAACGCCCCGTTCTCAATCGATTCGATAAAATCTTTTTTGGCCTGCGGATAACGTTTACCGCCTGCTGCCGATTCCTGTAAATAGGAATCCATATGAATTTTCTTTACGTTCAAAAACGGTTTTTTTACCGAAACTTTATCAATCATGTCATTTAATCCATTTTGCAGTATAAAGTCGCCAGCAACATCAACATCATCCGACAGTGCCACTACCACATTCCTCCAACGACCTTGAGACTCTTTACCATTATAATCCAAAACCTTATCGACCATAGCATTAGCTTCATCAGCATGGGTTGCTAACATTCTTCCTACAGCCAAATCTAAACCATAATTTGTATCTACCATAAGTCCTTCGTCATCGTCCATCAATACGTAAAAGTCATCAGACATAAAAGTCGTGTAGGACGAAAAATTACTCCCATCTCCACCAGTTGAAGTTTTTAAACCCAAATTCATTCCATAAAAAACAGGAACCATATTGGTATTATTAGGTATACGGTCTTTATAGTCAAAAGAAGCATCTCCAAACATATTGACAAAACGAAGTCTCGTATCGGTACTAGACGCATTTTTATATACGTATTTGATAAAATTTCGTATAGCAGCAACATCTTGTTTTCCGGATGAAAACTCTTTGTAGATTTGATCAACGGTAACTACTTTTACTTTTAGATTATTTGAACTTCTGTGGAAATTCGCCAAACGTTCTGCCGAAGCTTTTAAAGCATTATTCGTGATAATTAAATAATCGACATCTCCCTCATTAAAAACGGCTCCTTTTAAATTCTGATTCGCCACCTTTGAGTTGGACAAAAGCAGTGGCTCATAAACATCGTTGTTGACTACTGTTGCATATTTTCTAATACTTCCCCCAGTGGCCTTAAAGCTGATGTTGTTTTGTCCATTATTAAACAAACTTTGTACATTATTTGTATCGGTTACATCCCATATTTGTGCCACTTGGCTCGCGTTGTTCATCACGTATAATACATTGCCGCTCTCCATGGCTAAAGCCTTATTACTAAACAGCAACTGAGCATTACCACCAGAAAGGTTTGCTGTATATTCCAATGCGATAAAATCCAAATACCCCATAGACGAGGGAACGCCACCATTACTATAATTTACCGCTACTGTTACAGCATTAGTGTTTATCGAGACATTTCTAGTAAAAAAATTCTCATATCCAGAAACGGTTTGCCCAGTTATTCTATTAAAACTTACCGATCCTAAATTTTGATTATTCAAAGTATAGGAAAAATTGGTGTTTCCAAAAGAAGCTGATGCAGCATTTATATTAACCTTAACCGGTTGGGAAGGGTCTAGATTAACCAAATTAAATGAAAAATTTTGCTGCTGTTGTACTCCAAAGTTTTCCCCAAACCACTTACGCCCCAAACGCCCAATATTAGTCAGGTCTTTTTCGTGGAACACATAGCCATCATAAGTAGTATATGTTTTACTCGCATTGCCAGAAGGCTGATATAATTCCGAAATCCTTTTACCCGGTTCCCCTCCATAGGTTAGAAAATAATAGGATTTGTTGTCATATAAGTTAAGGTGAGTCAAATTCTCTTCACTCCACTGATCAACACCTTCTCCATAAAACAATATATAATCCGAATCGTTAAAGGCACCATCGCCTTCACCGATAACTTGTATATTACTTTCTTGTAAATCATCGGCAGCTGCTTTTGAATTTACTAGGGGCAGCATACTACCGCCGTTTCCAAAAATTCGAATAGTACGGGGATCAACCCCTTCTGGAACTCCCATTCTACTCAAGAAAGCTTTGGATATTTTATAAACCCCGGACTTCTCTATATAGAATTGGAACCAATTTCCCGATTGTAAAACGGAATTGGAACGAAAATTATAGGCTGCATTCCTATTGGCATTTGCAACATACCCTCCTTCCTTATAAGTATAGGAAATCGAAGTAACTCTTTTTACTTGTTGCCCTTCTTTTATAATTGGGGCAAAGGAAAAGGACAAGTGTACGCGATCTCTAGCGAATACATTTTGTAGTTTTGCGTCGATGGAACTAGGTAAATCATTAACAGGCAGGTCTTTTAATTCAGAAATCCCAATGGATTCATAATTAACCTGGGTAATCATTAAGGATGCTGGATTTACCGCTGCCGAAACATTAACACTTTCAATATATAATAAAGTATTGGAAACTGGATTAAAATTATAATTTTGTGATTCGAAGAACGGAATTACCTTTGGTTCTAAAGCTTGCGCATAAGGTTTCGGATCTTGCCACGACAATTTAATCTCGCGATTTTGAGCGACGAGATGTATCGAAATTAAAAAGACAAAGAGGTAAAAGATATTCTTCATAATACAGTAAACGTTAATTTTTCCATAATAGTACATTCCGCTAAAATAAATAATTTAGAGGGCAATATTCAGCAAAATTACGCGTTATAGGACTATAAATTTGTGAACACCGAACAAATTTTAAGTTTTTTTTAAATATTTACGAAATATATATTGCTAATTAATCGTTAATTATTATATTGCGAGCAAATTAATTACCCACTTTAAACATGAAGATTAATAGACTTATGACATTGCAAGTGATTGCCGGAATTATAGCATCACTTGGTATTACTAGCTGTAGCAATACAAGTACTAAAGGAGTATCAACTGCAACTGGCTGGAAAATAAATGACAAAAAGGGAGGTTTTCAATACAACACCAACTACGGAGACCAACAGGCGCCGTTGGGAATGGTGACTATTGAAGGGGGAACTTTTACCATGGGAAGAGTCCAAGACGATGTAATGTACGACTGGAATAATAACCCTACTCAACAATATGTTCAGTCTTTCTACATGGATGAGACAGAGGTAACCAATGTTATGTATAATGAATACTTATATTGGCTTAAAACTGTTTTTCCTCCAAGTGACGAAAACTACAAACATATCTATGAGGGAGCCCTTCCAGACACTATGGTGTGGAGAAACAGACTTGGATTTAGTGAGAGTTTAACGACTTCCTATTTACGTCATCCTGCATATGCCAATTATCCTGTAGTAGGAGTAAGTTGGGTACAAGCAAATGATTTCGCTAAATGGAGAACAGATCGTGTTAATGAAGCCACTTTAGAAAAATCGGGATATCTAAAAAAGAACGCGAAAATTCTTGAAGCTTATGGAGATAATCACTTTAGTACTGAAACGTACTTAGCAGCTCCAGATGCTTTATACGGAGGAAATAGAGATATCGTTTTCCAAGGTGTAAGAAACAAAGCAAAAGATGGTAAGAAAAATATTTATGCCACACAAGAGTTTGGTTTATTTACCGCTGAATTTAGACTTCCTACGGAAGCTGAATGGGAATACGCTGCTGTTGGTTTAATCGGCAATAGAGAGTATAACTCATATAAAGGAAGAAAAAAATACCCGTGGGATGGTGCACATACTAGAACCGGAAAAAGAAAAGTTCTAGGAGATCAAATGGCCAATTTTAAACAAGGGCGTGCTGACTATGGTGGAATTTCTGGATGGTCAACTGACGGTGCAGATATTACTAACCAAGTTAAATCTTACCCTCCAAATGATTTTGGACTATATGATATGGCTGGAAACGTTGCAGAATGGGTAGCGGATGTTTACAGACCTTCTATTGGAAGTGAAGAAAATGATTTTAATTATTTCAGAGGAAACGTTTATTACAAAAATAAAATTGGCGCTGACGGAAAAGTGGAAATTGTAACTGCAGAAACCATTGTATACGATACCTTGCCAAACGGTAAGATAAAAGCACGTAACCTACCAGGACAAGTTGCTCAAGTATTGGTTGATGACTCAGATACTTTCTTAAGACAAAACTTTGATTCAAGCGACAATAGAGATTATAGAGATGGTGCATCAAGAGGTACTACTAAAGGCTACAATGCTCCAGAACACACCTTATTGGCTGATGAAAATGGAGACATGGTTAGAAAATACGATAGTAACAAACGTACTTCTCTAGTTAACGATCAATCTCGTGTTTACAAAGGAGGTTCTTGGAAAGACAGAGCATATTGGTTAGATCCTGCAACTAGAAGATTCTTTGCAGAAGACCAAGCGACAGATTATATTGGATTCCGTTGTGCCATGACGAAAGTTGGAGCAAAACCTTCTAAAAAAAGATCTAAAAATTAATACTATTATACTCTTTTAAAAAAAGCCCTAATTTTTTAGGGCTTTTTTTTATACTTTTGAATCATGAGAATAGAAGAGCTTTACCAATGTTTTTTACAGTGTGATGGGATATCAATTGATACGAGAAACATCACTCCAAATTCGCTTTTTTTTGCTTTAAAAGGCGATAACTTCGATGCCAATAACCTAGTTCAAGAAGCCTTAGATAAAGGTGCCAGCTTTGTTGTTATGGACAACAAGAAAAAACTAAGCAATCCCGACAAAATGTTTTGGTATGCTGATGCTTTAATGGCTTTACAAGAATTAGCAAAATACCATCGTCAACAATTGGGTTTACCAATCCTAGCCCTAACAGGTAGTAATGGAAAAACAACAACCAAAGAATTAATACTGGCTGTATTATCTAAAAAATATAACGTCAAAGGAACCCGAGGAAATTTAAACAACCATATTGGCGTGCCTTTAACCTTATTATCATTTACTGACGAAACGGATATAGGTGTGGTGGAAATGGGTGCCAATCACTTAGGGGAAATCGCCCATTTATGCGAATTGGCCGACCCAGACTTTGGCTATATAACCAATTTTGGAAGAGCACATTTGGAAGGATTTGGCAGTTTTGAAGGCGTTATTAAAGCCAAAAGTGAACTCTATGATTATTTAGAGAACAATTACAAATTGGCATTTACCAATACAGACGACGGATTACAAGATGCCAAAACCATGACTTTTGCTCGATATACCTTTGGTACAGACGAACAGAACGATTTGGTCATTGAAAAGTACGATGCGCAACCCATGGCGTCAATTACAACTAAAAAGACCTTATTTACTTCAAATCTAACGGGAATTTATAATGCCACCAACATAGCGGCGGCTGTAGCGATTGGACAATATTTTAAAATTCCTATCGCAGATGCTCAAAAAGCCGTAAATCAATACACCCCAACGAATAACCGTTCACAATGGATCGAGAAAGGTGGAAATCAAATTCTATTAGATGCCTATAATGCCAATCCAAGTAGCATGGAAGCAGCACTAGACAACTTTATTCAATTAGAGAACAAAACCTCTAAAGTTTTGTTTTTAGGAGATATGTTTGAATTAGGAGCAGAAAGTTCAAAAGAACATTTAGCCTTAATCCAAAAACTTGAAGGCCTTGATAACCTCACTACTTTCTATATCGGAACGCATTTTTTTGAACATCAAAAAGATTCATCCCGTGAGTTCTTTTATAAAGATTACGATTCTTTTTCAAAAGCTTTTCAAAAAAATATGATTCCCCAAGAATCTTTATTACTCATTAAAGGATCCAGAGGAATGGCACTAGAACGCATTTTAGAACTTCTATAACTAATCACAAAAATGTAAAATCCCGCCCTATATAATTTAGGACGGGATTTTTTTTCAAACCGTTTCTATATCCTACCTTGCTCTTCCGTAGCTTCAATCGTTCTTTTATTTTTAACAACTTGATTTCCGAAATGATACTTTACAGAAAATGACACCTTTTGAGAATCTTGATAGTCCAAAAAATAGTTGTTTTGATTGCTATAATTTGTACTAACCTTAGATTTTTCTGTTTTAAATATGTCGTTAAATATCAAACTCAACTCCATCTTTCTATCAAAAAACGTTCTATTCATGATAAAGTAAGTACTCGACTCTTTACTAATCGTAAAAGTACCTTGAATGGCCGGTGTCTGGTAATAATATCCTAATTCTATATTCCAATCTGTAGCTTTATCCAATCGAAAACTTGCGCTGGTTCTACCATAAAATATCCATTTATCATTCTTATACAGCTGTTCGTCTAATCCGAAAAAATAGTTTTCATTGTATTGTATCGAAGCGTAGGCATTCCACGTTAGCCAAGAAAAGAAATCGTAATTTTTACTAAGATCTAAACCTCCCATTTTCCCTTCTTTAATATTGGTATATCTATAAATCAAATTATGCGTTTCCACATCTTGAAAAGAGATTTCCATGGCGGGCAAATTTTCTTTGCGATAATATAAATCCACATTCCAATTATTCCAAGAATAAGTCAAATTTAAATTGTGAACAATCATCGCCTTTAACTGAGCATCTCCTTGAAAATAGGAAAACAAATTATAATATGATTTCGCAGGATTTAACCACGAATAACCTGGCCTGCTAATTCTCTTTCCATAAGAAACACCAAATTGGTGATGATTTTCAGTTTCGTATTGTGCATAAAAAGTAGGAAACCATTCCAAATAATTTTGTTTATTATGCTCATACGTTTGTGAAACCAACCCAGTTAAATCTGTATATTCTGCACGAATCCCCGCTTTAAAACTCCATTGGCTCCAAGTGTATGCCAAAGTAGTATAAGCGGCTAAATTTTTCTCCTTATACTCGAATACATTGCTTTTTTCAGCTCTGAAATTTAAGCTCCCCAATTCATCATCATAAAAATCCAAAATACTGTTAGTGGTCACGGTGCTGTATTTAGCGCCACTATCCCACTTCCATGCTGTTCGTTTTAAACTATAATCTATTTGAGTAGAAAACAGAGTTACCTTACTGCTGTTGTCACTTTCAAAAGTAGATTCAGACGGGTCTTTGTCTTTAAAATTAAGACGAGTAAATACATTTTGAAACTTTTTTTGATGATTATTAGTCAGATAATTAGTCCAAATAATCCGATGATCTTTTCCCCATTTTTTATCAATCTGCAAATAAAAATTATGGTAATCTGTATCATTAAAATGATCATTCTTTGTCAAATAGGATGATTCTACTTGTCTATCTTTATCGTAAATTAAGGTTGGAACCAAATAAACCCCTTGGCTATTAGGATTAATAAATCCGTTAGCACCAAAGGTAAAATTAGTCAAACTGTCCAAATCATATTCCATACTAAATGTATAAGTATGCTGATTCCGATTGACATCCTTACGTACCATTTCACTTTCCCAAGTCGTTTGATTTTCAACAAAGTGCACAGCATCAAATCCTTCTCTTACATATGTTCCCATACCTCGATAGTAGGAACCCATTAAAGAAAGTTTACCCTTCCGAAAATACTGGGTTAAACCAAATAACTCTTTATCATACTTGCTTTGTATATACTTAGCATATAATATACCCCTATATCCTTCTACATTACTCTTAGTCATCACAATATTTAAAACAGCACTACCAGAAGCATCATAATTTGCCGGAGGGTTGGTTATAACTTCTATAGATTTAATGTCTTTACCCGGAGTATTCTCTAACAAGTTCTTTAGCTCATCTCCTGTTAACATCACTCTTTTATCATTTATAGTTACCAATATTGCTTGACTACCCTTAATTTTTAAATCACTCCCTTGTGCCGTCACTCCAGGGGTCTGCTTTACTATTTCCCAGCCACTTAAAGCGCTTAATGCACTGTTCTCCACATCAAACTCCAATCGATCAATTTTGCGCTTTACAAGAGGAGCCTTCCTTTCGATTACTAACTCATTCAATTCACGCTCCTCAATCTGTAAAACTATAGTCAACTTTCTCTCCAAATCATCAACGGTCAAATTTTGTTTGTAAGTTTTGTATCCCACATACGAAACCTCGAGATAAAATGGAGAATCACTTAGATTTTTTATATAAAAACTTCCATCAAAATTTGTCGCTTCTACTTTTTGATTTTGTAGATTATCTATGAGTAGAATGGTTGCAAAAGAAAGACCTTCCCCACTTTCACTAACCACCTTGCCTTCACATTCCAAACTTTGTCCGACAACACAAAGCGGAAAAAGCAATAGAAATAGTAATTTTTTCATAATTCGTATTTTTATCAAAATTGCGCTTTTTAATATCCAAAATGGGTTAATGCTCGGTTAACGATGGGTTAATGCAAAGCGGCTATATGGGAATTGACTATATTTGTTTTGATGAAAAACAAAAACTTTTTATACATAGGCGCTTCAACCCTACTCTTTTTGCTTCTACTGGCAATTCATGCATACTATTTCTATAATTCGTACCAATTAAAACAGAAGGAAATTCTCAATTCTGTACATTCAAAATTGTTCGATTTAGAAGAACAAATACCCTACTTTGAAGAGTCCGACATAGCAGAAGACGAAATTCTAGTTCTTTTTTCAAAATATCAACGAAAAGAAATTGCTTATCAGGAGCTAGTTCAATACTTTAATAATAGAAACTTAAAAATAAGTCCACGTATTACAGCCTATATCGACAGCCTATTTAAAAAACAAAATTACCAAGTAGCTATTAAAAAAGAACTCGTTAATCTTATTGCACTACCCACAGACGACACTTTAATTAAAACACCGTTTGTAATGTATCAGACCGCTACTCCAATCACTGTCCCACGCACAGTGACTGATGGCAAGTGGGTGACTAGTAGTTTCAATTCTGATCGTGATACTATTGACTTGGGCAAGCAGTCAAAAAATGAAAAACCAAACTTTCATTTTCAAATCAACAGAAAGACAACATACGACGTCGCTAATTTAACAACAGTGGTTTTATGGGAATTAATTCCACTTATGCTTTCTTCCATATTAATATTGGCTTCCGTATTAATACTTTATTATCTCACCTACAAAAACTTGATTAAACACCGTCAGGAATCCATTATACTACACGACATCGTAGATAACATCTCACATGAGTTTAAAACCCCTATTGCCACATTAAAAATAGCTTCTAAGACACTTTCTAAAGAGAATTCATTAGCTATACTTCCGTTAATTGACCGCCAAATCAACAGACTTGAAAACCTCTTAATACCCATACAGTACGATTACGAACAACCATACGATTTTGAACGAGTGCAAGAAAAAGACATAGCAGATCTATGGAACGATTTTGCTTTTAGCAATCCCACTATCCAATTCCAACTACAATTTCACATCACGAAAATTCCAACATTACACAGAACCGAATTGCAAACGCTAATTAGTAATTTGGTTGGCAACAGTATCAAATACGGAGCTAACCAGATAAACTTGCAAATCGACAGCGACCCTATTGGACTCCAAATATCCATTAGTGACAACGGTATAGGAATGGAACATCAAGAATTAAAACACATTTTGAAGAAATTTTACCGCATACAAAAAAACAACATCCAAAATACCAAAGGACTCGGACTCGGTCTTTACCTTGTTCATAAAATTATTCTAAAACACAAAGGCTCCATAACATTTAAGAGCAAAATAAACCAAGGTACAACCGTCAAAATCAGCATTCCGTATGAAAATTAACCTGCTTTTAATTGAAGATGATGAAGATTTTGGAATCATTCTAAAACAATACCTCGGACTATCGGACTTCAAGGTAACTTGGATTAAAAACCCCTTAGATGCCTTAGCTTTAATAGAGGAAAAATTCGATCATGATATCATCCTACTCGACGTAATGATGCCGCATTTAGATGGTTTTAGTTTGGCACAAAAAATCAAGGAAAAACACCCCAACCTTCCCTTTATATTTTTGACAGCTAAAAATCAAAAAATCGACAGACTTACCGGTTTAAAAATTGGTGCCGATGACTATCAAACCAAACCTTGTGATCCCGATGAATTAATTCTACGCATACACAACATACTCAAGCGATCCAAACCTATTCACTTGCCAAAACCCATATCAATAGGCAGTTATAGCTTTGACTATGAAAACTTAGTTCTATTACATCCAAATGAAAAAATTCGCTTAACGCAACGTGAAGCCGATTTATTACAATTATTAATACAATACAACCACGGTTTAATAAAGCGGGATGTAATATTAAACAGTATATGGAGTTCAGACGACTACTTTTCCGGTCGAAGTATGGATGTATTTATCAGCCGTTTGCGCAAATACTTTCAATATGATAAAAGCATAGTAATTCAATCCATACGCGCTGTCGGCTTTGAGATTAATTTTCCTATCCCCGAATAGCGATTCGTGCATGGTACACTAGAGCCGTAATACTTAATAAAATGCGATGATACAAATGCCCGTTAATCCGAAGTAAAGGGCAAAGTTTATATAGAGAAAAAACCGTTTTAAGCATTAACACACACCCTTCCGTTTTGTTGCGGGGTTATAATCATATCACCCCTACGGGGTTATAATCATATCACCCCTACGGGGTTCTACGATAATGATATATTATTATAAACAACATTCCCGTGTGACGTATCATCTACAATCATGTCACCCCTACGGGGTTATACGAAAATGATATATTATTATAAACAACATTCCCGTGTGACGCATCATCTACAATCATGTCACCCCTACGGGGTTATACGAAAATGATATATTATTATTATAAACAACATTCCCGTGTGACGCATCATCTACAATCATGTCACCCCTACGGGGTTATACGAAAATGATATATTATTATTATAAACAACATTCCCGTGTGACGC